>CAWDKC010000030.1:0-150759 GCA_963802615.1 uncultured Alphaproteobacteria bacterium | reverse complement strand
ACGTCGTGTACTGGAACGTCAGTTTCTTGTCCGGATAGACATAATGATGCGCGCGCTGCGCTGCGAGGGTCGCCTCATGAAAACCCGACAGGATCAGCTTGAGCTTGCCCGGATAGGTATTGATGTCGCCGATGGCGAAAATGCCCGGGACGCTCGTTTCGAATTTCGCCGTGTCGACGGGAAATCAGATTCTCATCCGAGATTGATTCCCCAGCTGGCGATCGGCCCGAGCTTCATGGTGAGCCCGAAGAAGGGCATCATATCGTCGCACGGATGATCGTAAGTCTCGCCGTTTTCGCGCCGGATCGTCAGCGCCGAGAGCTGGCCGTTCTCCCCCTTGACCCCGGTCACCTGCCCCAGAATGAATTCCATGTCGCCGGAATTGACCAGTTCGCGCATCGCGTTGACCGAGTGCGGCGCAGCCCGGAAGGCGTCGCGGCGGTGCACCAGAGTGATGTGCTCGGCGACGGGATGCAGGTTGAGCGCCCAGTCGAGCGCCGAATCGCCTCCGCCGACGATCACCACGCGCCTGCCCCTGAAATGGTCCATTTTGCGCACGGAATAGAAGACGCTGGTGTTTTCGTAGGCGTCGAGCCCCGGGATTCGGCGGCCTCTTCGGCTGGAACGATCCCCCGCCCGCCGCGATAAATACGGACTTCGCTTCAATCGCCTTGTCGTTGTCGGTGCGGATGCGAAACAGGGGCCGCTCGGGCGTGCCGAGAACCTCCATCCCTTCGACCATCTCGCCAAGGTGAAACTGCGGCCCGAACGGCTCGATCTGCTTCGTCAGATTGTCGACAAGCTCCTGTCCGTTGATCACCGGAAAGCCCGGAATGTCGTAAATCGGCTTCTCAGGATAGAGTTCGGCGCATTGGCCGCCCGCTTTCGGCAGAATGTCGATGAGATGCGCCTTGATGTCGAGCAGGCCGAGTTCGAACACCGCAAACAAGCCGATGGGCCCAGCGCCGATGATCGCGACGTCGGTGGAGTGCACTTCGCTCATTCAGATTCCTGTTCTTATCCTTGCTTGGGGGGTGTGGTGACGGTGAGGCCGTCCAGCGCTTCGCTGACCTTGATCTGACAGGAGAGCCTGGAGTTGGGACGCACCTCGAAGGCGAAATCGAGCATGTCCTCCTCCATCTGGGAGGCCTTGCCCGTCGCTTCGGTCCATTCCGGGGCGACATAGACATGGCAGGTCGCGCAAGCGCAGGCGCCTCCGCATTCGGCCTCGATGCCCGGGACGGAGTTGCGCAGAGCCGTCTCCATGACCGTCGCGCCGACCTGCCCCTCGACCGTCCGCGACTGTCCGTCGCGTCAATGAAAGTGATCTTCGCCATTGAACAGAGTGATTCCTTGGAATACCGCGTCACGCCTCAGAAGCGCGTGAATTCGGTCGGCGAGCGCCGCCTATACAGAGCGCGCCTACATAGAGCAAGCAGGGCGGCGCCGAAAGGGATTTGGCAGACTCGACTGCGGTCGGCGTGATTCGCCGACCGGAGCCGAAGAAGGGCCGCCGCGCCTTCGACGGTCTCCCCGATCAACCCCGAATGCGATCGATTTCCGTGACGGCCTCGTCGACCGCGGCCTGGAGCGCGGCGATGGCGAGCGCCTCGGCCGACGCTGGTCGCCGGCGGCTAAGGCCAATTCCTCGATGCGCCACGCCGCGCTTGCGACGCGCCCGGCGCCGAGGGCAAGCGCCGAGCCGCGCAGCGTGTGAGCAATCCTTGCCTTTGATTGTAAGGAAACAGGAGGCGAGCCTGACAGCTGCGCCGTCAATGCCGGCGCTTGCAGCCGGAATAGTCCAAGCAACTCCACCTCGAGCTCGTGATCGCCAAGGCATTGGCGGGCCAAATGAACGAGGTCAAGGGGAGGATCGAAATCGCTGGTCGAGCTCTCAAGCATCGCGCGCTGGTCCGTCCACCCGGAAGCCCGCCGCCTGTGGGCGCCGCCGTTAATCGCTGAACACTATGAAAAACATGGTAACTGAAGCGTTAACGACGTTTGCAAGTTCCGTGGATGGCGTGGTTTTCATCTATGGGGCTCGGCAGTAGACTGCAACGTGGTTAATTCGAAGCGTTTGGTTCGGCCGCGGCGAGCCCGGGGAAACGTTTGGCGCGCATGACGGTCGTTCGACGATCGGCGTCGATGGAGTGAGGCGGACGCAATGGTAAAGCAAAATCCGGCGACGGATCCGGTTTCGGCGGCTATGTCGGCGATCGAAAGCGCCTTAGAATCTGACCGACGACGAGGCCGCCCTGGCGGACGTCCAATGTCTCCCCGCCCCAGCTCGCTCCAGCGAAGCCGACGGCCGCAACGCCGTCCTCAAGCCGAGCCAACCCGCCGGCGACGCGCCGACGCTCCTTCGCGCGGGCCTGTCTTCGCCGTCCGCGCCCGAGAACGAACCGAAACCGGCAATCCCCACGGCGACACCGGCAAATGACGATCGCGAGAACGTCGGCGCCGTCCTGCAGGCGATGAACGCGCGTCCAGCGAGCCGGACGCCATTCATACTCGCCTTGGTTGCTTCGCTCGTGTGGGCGGCGATCTGCGGGCTCTACGGCTATGTCTCTGTTTGGCCCTCGGCCCCGAAGCGGCCCGTCGAGATGCTGCTGCGACCCGAGACCCCGTTATTGTTGTTAGCGGCGCTGGCGCCAATCATCTTCATGTTCGCCTTTGCCGCGCTATCCCGGCGGCTGCTGGAGTTGCGACAATCGGCGCGAGCGATCTCCCAGGTCGCCGTGCGCCTGGCCGAACCCGAGACGATGGCCGGCGAGCATGTCGCGAACCTGTCCCAGGCCATCCGTCGCGAACTCACCTCGATGGGCGATGGGGTGGAACGCGCGCTGGCGCGCGCCGCCGAGCTCGAGACCCGCGTACGATCCGAGGTGTCCACGCTTGAGCGCTCCTATTCCGACAACGAGCGCAAGATCCGCCTGCTTATCGCCGAAATGGCCGATCAGCGCGAGTCGATCGTGACCAGCGGAACGCGGGTTCGCGACGCCATTGCAACAGCTCACGACAACATCACCCAAGACCTCGACACCGCTGGCGGCAATTTGACCGAGCGCCTCGCCGAGACCGGCCAAAAACTGACCGCCTCGCTCGGCGCGGCGTCGGATGAGATCAACGTTGCGATGGACCGCACCGGCTCCGCGACGCTCGAGCGCATTGTCGCGGAAGGCGCGCGAATGAGCGTATCGATCGCCGCCGTCGGCGAAAGCCTGGCCGACCGTCTCGCCAACACGAGCCATAAGGCGGCCGGCGACATCCTGTCGCGAGTCGGAGAAGTCGACAGCCGCATGAAGGCGGTCGGCGACAGCCTGCTGTCCCGCTTAGGGGAACGGAGTGACGGTCTGATCGAACGCATCCAGACTTCGCAGGATTCCGTGGTCGAGGCGATCGAGTCGCACGGCGACCGAGTGGCGACGCGTCTGGCGGACGCGGCTGAATTCGCGCGGAGCGCTGTGGGGGCCCATGCCGACGATGTGGTCGGGCGCATCAGCGGCAGCAGCGCGCGAGCCGTCGAAGCGATCAGGGGACACGGAACTTCGATCACGGATCAACTTGCCGAGGCCTCGCTGGCGCTCTCCGGCGCCTTTGGCGCCCACAGCGACGAAGTCGTCGGCCGCATCAACGCCAGCAGCGCAGAGGTCCTCGCAGCCATTCGCTCCCACGGCGACTCGGTCGCCGTTCGCCTCACTGACGCCGCCGCTTCAGCGAGCGACGCCGTCACCAGCCCATGCGGACGCCGTCGTGAGCCGCGTTTCCGACAGCAGCGCCGAAGCCGCAGAGACGCTGCGAATCCATGCCGACATGATCGCCGCGCGCCTATCCGAGGCCGCCGAGACGGTCAACGCGCACGGCGTATCGGTCGCGGCCCAACTTGCTGGGGCGTCAGGCGCAATGAGCGGAGCTGTCGGCGCTTACGCGGACGAGCTTGTCGACCGCGTCAGCGCAAGCGGGGCGCAAACCGTGGACGCGATCCGCGCCCAGGGCGAACTCTGTCGCCGACCAACTCGCCCAGGCTTCGGCCGCGACGCGCAGCGCCATCGCCGCCTACTCAAGCGAGGTCGTCAGCCGCGCGACCGCGAGCGGCGCGGAAACCGTTGAAGCGATCCGCGCCCAGGGCGACTCGGTCGCCGAGCAACTCGCCCAGGCCTCGGCGGCGACGCGCAGCGCCGTCAGCGAGTACACGGACGACGTCGTCGCCCGCGTCAGCGATAGCGGCGAGCAGGCTGTCGCCGCCATCCGTTACCATGGCGAATCCATCGCCGATCGGCTCTCCCACGCCTCGGAGGCGGCGCGCAGCGCCGTCGGCGAATACGCTGACGACGTCGTTGCGCGCGTCAGCGCAAGCGGCGAACAGGCCGTCGAGGGGATCCGCTTCCATGGGGACTCCATCGCTGATCGACTTTCCCAAGCCTCGGAGGCGGCGCGAAGCGCCGCCAATCAATATGCTGATGACGTCGTCGCGCGCGTCAGCGCAAGCGGCGAACAGGCCGTCGAGGGGATCCGCTTCCACGGCGACTCCATTGCAGAGCGTCTCTCCCACGCCTCAACGGCGGCGCGCAGCGCGGTCGGCGAATACGCAGACGACGTCGTCACCCGCGTCAGCGCAAGCGGCGAACAGGCGGCCGCGGCGATCCGCTTCCATGGCGACCTTGTCGCCGATCGACTCGCTGAGACGTCGGCGGCGACGCGCACCGCCGCAGCCGAGCACTCCGACGAGATCGTGGCTCGCATCAGCGCAAGCGGCGAACAGGCCGTCGGAGCGATCCGCTTCCATGGCGACTCGATCGCCAATCGGCTCGCCGAGACTTCCGCGACGACGCGCGCGCCGCAGACGAGCACTCGGACGCGATGGCCGCTCGCATCAGCGCGAGCGGCGAACAGGCCGTCGAAGCGATCCGCTTCATGGCGACTCGATCGCCAATCGACTCGCCGAGACCTCGGCGGCGGCGCGCAGCGCCGTTGACGCGTATTCAGACGACATCGTCAGCCGGATCAGCTCGAGCAGCGCGCAAGCTGTCGCCGCGATCCGCGGCCAGGGCGAGTTTGTCGCCGATCAGCTCGGCCTCGCCGGCGACGCGGTCGCCCGCGACTTCAGCGAACGGTCGAATTCGCTGGTCGATCGGCTCCAAAGCGGCGGCGAGCGGCTCTCCGAGACGATCGTCGTACACGGCGACAGTCTCGTCACGCGTCTGAGCGACGCCGCGGACCGTCTGCACGACACCGTCGTCGTGCGTGGCCAGGCCCTTGAAGACGGGCTCACCGGGTCGAGCGAACGGCTGAGCGCCCTGATCCGGGATCGCGCGGAAGACGCAGCCGCGATCCTCGACTCGGCGGCCGCGCGATGGGGCGAACACTTCGACGCCCGCGAGAGCCAGTTGCGCGGCGCGGTCAACAACCAGAACGACGCGCTCGAGACCCTGTTCGACGAATCGACGCGCCGCCTTGTCGGCGCGATCTCGGCCGAGGGCGCCCTCGCCCAGGCGCAGATCGAAGCCTCAGCGGCTCAATCCATGGCGACGCTGAACTCTGAATTGGCGCAGATCAACGAGCGCCTGGCGTCGCTCGCCAGCGACGCGGCGGCCGCGGCGGCGAGCGGCGCCGGCAGCGTGCACGACGCGCTGAGCGAGCGGATCGCGGCCTTCGCCCATATCGTCAACCAGCGCGGCGTCAGCCTCGTGGAAGCGGTGTCGCAACAGACCGAGCGCATGGGCGACCATCTCCAGGCCCTGGATGGTCTCGTCGGCGAAAGCGGGCATAGCGTCATCGATCGCTTGGGGTCCCATTCCGAGGAGCTCAACGCGCGCATCGCGGGACATCTCGATGCGATCGACGTGATGATGCAGGCCCGGCGCGATGACTTCGAGAAGCGCTTCGTCGATTACAGGGAGCAGTTGGCGACGAAGTCCGCAGAGCGGCTGGAGCAATTTGAGATCGCTTCGGCAGCGCATCACAATGCGGTCGATTTCGCCCTGGCGTCGCATTCGCGCCGCGTCGAGACTTCGCTCGGCGACGGGCTTGCAGCGCTTCGAGGGCGCAATGGACGGGCGCGGCCGCGAAATCATCGAGCGAATCGGCGATCGGTCCTCGGCTCTTGCGGCCGATCTCGGCGCCAAGCTGGCCGCTCTTGAGGAGACTCTCGTCAACCGCGGCGGCGCGATCGATGAGAAGCTCGGCCAGCGAAACGAAGAGGCGGCGGCGCTGTTCGACCGTCGTCTGGAAGCCGTCGAGGAACGGGCCGGGACAAAACTTCGCGACGTGTCTTCGACGCTCGAAGGCCTTCTGACGCGGATCGAAGACGCCCTCGCCCAGCGCAGCCGGGCGCTGTCCGAGACCCTCGTGCGCAGCACGCTCGAAACCGCCAAGGCGCTCGGAGACGGCGGACGCGAGATCACGCAAGGCATGAGCGCCAAATCGGCGGAAATCAGCGAGGCGCTGCAACGGCGGGCCGAAGAGCTGACCCAGACGCTGTCGTCTGTCGCCCGGGACATCAATGCGACCTTGACCGGTCGCGTCGAAGACGTCTCGCGGTCGCTCGGCGTGAGCGCTGATCAATTCAAGGAACAAGTCGTCACGCCGATGCAGGACCTGAGCCGCCGCTTCGACTCGAGCCGGGCCGAGCTGGAGGGCAAGGTTGGCGAGCACACTCAGCACGTCACTGCGATGCTCGACTTGCACAAGGCCTCGATGGGCGCCGCATTCGACTCCCACAAAGTCGTGGTCGCCGACGCCACACAGCAGAGCGTGCAGATCTTTGACGCGCGTCTGGCCGCCCTGGCCGAGGCCGCGGACCAAAGCACGCGCATCATTGACGTGCGGCTGGCCGACATGGTGGAGGCGGCGAATCGCAACGCCGAGACCATCGATGAACGCCTTGTCGCTCGCATTCAGGTGATGAGCGAAGTTCTGACGAGAGCAGCGTCCGAAGCCGAATCGCTCTGGTCGGCGCGAGGCGCCAGCGTCGCCAACGCGATCAGAGCCAAGGTCGATGACTTGCGCGAGGTCATCGAGGGCAAGGGCGCCGACCTGGTGACCGCCCTCGGCGAACGCGGCGACGATGTGTCGGCGAGGTTCGCCGGGGTCGGCGAGCGCGCCATGCATACGCTCGACCAGCAGATGGCCGGCCTCGCCACCCTTCTGACCCGGCGCACGGACGAGCTTATCGCCGCCGTCAATGGCAGCGCGGCGGACCCGGTGCGCGCGTTGAGCGCGCTGACGGGGCAATTGCGTTCCGAGGTCGCCGATTCCAGCGAGGCGCTGCGCAACGTCGCCGCCGACGTCACCCAGCGATCGGCCGAGACGATCGAAGCCTTGCTCAAGCGATTGACCGAGCAGGTGGAGGCGTCCAGCGTTTCGTTGCGCGAAACCGTAACCCGCAGCGCTGAGAGCTCGGTCGAATTCCCTCTCCGGGACCGGCGACCGGTTGCGCAACGAATTGACATCCGTGATCGACAACCTCGGTCAAACCAGCGCCGTCATCGACCAGGCGATTGGATCGGCCGGAGATCGGCTCACGGCCGTTCAAAGCGGACTGGCGACGCGGGTCGAGGAATTCCAGCATGCGCTCGGCGGCATTTCGTCGCAGGTCGCCGCTCTGGGGCGCCTTTCGACCACGACCCAGTCCGACGCGAGCACGCTCGCCGCGCAGCTCGCCCAGCATGCGGAAGCGCTCGCGCTTGTCGGACGGGATCTCGCACAACAGCAGCAGTCGCTCGATTCCGCTCTCGAACGCCGCCGCAACAGCCTCCAGGCGCTCATCGGCGATATCTCGGGCCGCAGTGAAGCCTTTGAGACCACGCTCGGGCGCTTCGCGGCCAACGTCGAAGACAGCTTCACCCGGTCGCAAGCTCGGGCCCAGGAGATAAGCGCCGCGCTCGCCGCCGCCACAAGGGGAGCGTCGATTGCGGTCGCAGGCCAATTTGAAACCATTCGCGACACGGCGGCGAAGGAGCGCGAGCGAACGACCCAGACGCTGCAGGCGACCGTGGAGCAGACCAACGCGCAGCTGACCGGCGCGCTTGATCACGCCGCCGACCGCTTCCGTCAGTCGGTCGCCGAAGTGAAGGACATGGCGAGCCAGGTTCAGCGCGAACTTGACCAGACCCGGCAGGAGCTGCGCCGCGGGGTGCTCGATCTGCCGCAGGAGACGAGCGAGACCACCGAAGCGATGCGGCGCGTCGTTTCCGACCAGATCCGCGCGCTGAAGGAGCTTGCCGCCCTGGTGTCAGACTCGGGGGCGACTTACGACGTCGTCGAACCGAACGCGGCGGCCGCCGCGACGACCACACTCGCAGGCGTACGGCTTGAGAAGCCGCTGCTGCGCGCCGTCGAGGAGACGCGTGAGGTCGAGGACCTCGTCGCAGTCCGAAGCCCTCACGCGCCTCGCAGAATCGGTCGCCGCGCCGGCGACCGAGAGCCCCGCGTCCGAGCGGATGGCCATGTCGGAACGGGCCCTGCCCTTCGGGCGGGCGCAACCGCAACCGCGTCGCCGTCCACTCCCGCGCCCCGCTCGGCTGCGGCGCCGACGACGTCGGCTCCGGCGTCGGCGGCCGATCGTGGGCAGCCCGGATGGCTTTCGAACCTGCTTGCGGCCGCGTCCCGCGACGAGCCGGAGGAGACCGCATCCAAAGGCGCGGAAACGCTCGAGGCGCTGAGCCGGGAAATCTCCAGCCTGATCGACAACGCGGCTGCGGTGGAAATGTGGGATCGATGGCGGCGCGGCGATACGGGCGCGGTGTCGCGTCGCCTCTACACGGAGGCCGGCCAACAGGCGTTCGACGAACTTCGGCGACGCTTTCGCGCTGACCCGCAGTTCCGCGAAACGACAACCCGCTATATGCAGGAGTTCGAGCGCCTCTTGTCGAAGATCGGCCAGAACGACCGCGACGGCTCACAATGGCGGGCCTATCTGTTGTCGAACACCGGCAAGGTCTACACGATCCTCGCGCACGCATCGGGGAAGCTAGGCTAGAGCAGCGTCCGATAGGGAGCCTCGCTGTCACGCCCGCGGAGGTGGGCATTGACAGCGCCTTCTTTCGCGGGATTGGAGAGCCCAACTCTCGCTGAGAGCAAAACTGCATTCGGGCGACGCGGTCATTGTAGGCGCGCTCGATGAGCGCGCCTGGCGCGGTCAGCGATGCGCGCTTGCAGCACCCGATTGCACCCGCGCCTGCCCGCAGCGCTCAGCGGCTGCGATAGATGTCCTTGTAAGCCTCCCGCAGCGCCGCCTTCTGCACCTTGCCCATCGCGTTGCGCGGCAGAAATTCGACGAGAATGATCTGCTTGGGCGCCTTGAACTTGGCCAGGCGGCGGCCGAGCGCCGAGAGAATCGCCGATTCGCTCAGCGTCGCGCCCGGACGTGCGACGACCGCGGCTGTCACCGCTTCGCCGAAATCGGCATGCGGGCAAGCCGAAAACAGCGCTTTCCAGCACGCCCTCGATCGCGTCGATCTCGGTCTCGACCTCCTTCGGATACACATTGAAGCCGCCTGAAATCACCAGATCCTTGGCCCGCCCGACGATGTGGATGTAGCCATCGTCGTCAACATTGGCCAGGTCGCCGGTGATGAAATAGCCGTCAGCGCGAAACTCCTGGGCCGTCTTCTCCGGCATCCGCCAATAGCCGGCGAAGACGTTCGGCCCCTTGACCTCGATGACGCCGATCTCGCCGGCCTGAACCGGCGCGCCACTCTCGAGGTCGGCGATGCGCACGCTCACTCCCGGAAGAGCAAAACCCACTGCGCCCGGCCGGCGGTCGCCCTCGTATGGGTTGGACGTGATCATGTTGGTTTCGGTCATGCCGTAGCGCTCGAGAATGGCGAAGCCGGTCCGCTCCCGCCAGGCGGCATGCGTCTCGGCGAGCAGCGGCGCGGAGCCCGAGACGAAGAGACGCATATTCGCACAGCGAGCGCGATCGAGGCCGGAATGGTCGAGCAGACGGGTATAGAAGGTCGGCACCCCCATCATCGCCGTCGCTTCCGGCAGCGCCGCGATCACCGCGTCCGGCATCGAACTTCGGCATGAAGATCATCGTCGCTCCCGACAGCAGCGCGACATTGACCGCCACGAACAGCCCATGCGTATGAAAAACGGGCAGCGCGTGAATGAGTCTGTCGGCGGAGCCGAACCGCCAACAGTCGATCAGGGTCAGCGCGTTCGAGGATAGAATTCTCGTGCGTCAGCATCGCGCCTTTCGAGCGGCCGGTTGTGCCCGAGGTATAGAGGATCGCGGCCAGATCATCGCTCGCTCGTGGCGTTGTTTCGAAGTCCGTCGGCGCGGCGGCGATCGCTGCGGCGAAAGTTCCATCGCCCTTGACGCCGAGACTTTCGACCGAACGCAAGTTGAGGCCCTGCGCGAGCGCCCGAACCGCCTCGAGCCGGTCGGGACGGCAGAGGGTGAGCGCAGGCTCGGCGTCGCCAAGGAAATACTCGAGCTCGGCAAGCGTATAGGCGGTGTTCAGCGGCAGCAGCACCGCGCCCGCCCGAAGGCAAGCGAGGGTGACAACGATCACGTCGGTTGATTTCTCGATCTGCGCCGCGACGCGGTCGCCGGGCTTGACCCCGAGCGCGACCAGCGCATTGGCCGCCTGCGCTGAGCGCTTGAACAACTCGCCATAGGTCAGCGCGGTGGCGTCCTGGGTCTCGAGAGCGAGCTTGTCCGGATGGGGCGCTCGCGCCGCGATGAGGTCAAACAAATTTGCGGATGGATGTCGCGACACTTGGTCTCCAGATTGAAGGGCGCGAGCCGGCGCGATCGAGACGGCGGACACATTATAGGCTGGCGAGCCGCGTAAACGCGATAGGACTGATCGCGCCGCCGGTCCGGGACCGGCTTCGCGGCCTCGGCCAGCAGCTTGCAACTTGATTTCCTGAGCAATCTTCTCTCAAAAGCGGGTTGGCGCGGACGAAAGCGGGGGACATGGCGACGACGGAGAAGGCGCTGCGCGAATCGATCGTCGCCCATTGCGCAACCGTCGGCGCCGCTGGACTGGGCGGCGCCCTTGTGGGCGATATTTCGGCGCGCTTCAAAGATTCCCTGCTCATCACGCCGAGCGCGGCGAACACTGCCGACCTCCGGCCGGCGATGATCGCGCGCATGCCCTTGGTCGGCGAATACGGCGCCTGGAAGGGTCCGAGGAAGCCAACCGGCGAATGGCGCATTCATCTCGATATCGTGCGAGCCCGTCCCGATATCGGCGGAATTGTGCGTTTCCAGTCGCCTTACGCAACAGCGCTCGCCATGGCGGGCAAACCGATCCCCGCCGCCCACTCGATGATCGCGCTGTTCGGCGCGCCGATCGTCCGGTGCGCCAGATATGCGCCCGCCGGCACCAAGGAACTGGCGGGCCTGGCGCTCGAGGCGCTGGACCAAAGCCACGCTGTTCTGCTCAGCAACTATTGCGCATTGACCACCGGCCCAACGCTGGAGGCGGCGCTGGTGCGGGCGCGAGAGCTCGAAACGTTCGCCCGGCTCTACGCAATCGCCCTTTCACTCGGTCGTCCGGCGATACTTTCGGATGAGGAAGTCGGTCGGATCGGCGAGCGCTTGAAGTCAAACGGCGGCGATGTTCAGGCGCGCCTTGCCGCGCTTGTTGAAACCAAATCGAAACGCAAGGCGCCTGCCAAGATCAAGCGCGTCGCGCGCAAGCGCCGGTCATAAGCGACGCGCGCGATTGCTTAGAGGAAGTCGCCGGCCGGGCTTCCGCAGAGCGCTGAGCCGCGCGTTCTCCTCCTCCGACGCCAGCTTCTCGCTGACGATCAGAAGCTGCGCGGCGGTCGAGGCGGCGATCACCGCCGGGTCCTTGGATTCGAGGCCGGGAACCCCAATCGGGCAGACAAGGCGGGCGAGCTGAACCTCCGTGAGGCCCGCCGCACGCATCTGGCTCAGGAACCGCGCCCGTTTCGTCGCCGAGCCGATCAGGCCGACATAGCCGAAGCGCTCGACCCTCAGCGCCTCGGCGACGATTTCGAGATCGAGCGCGTGCGAATGCGTGAACACGACGACGAGCGCGCTGTCGGGCGCGCTCGCGAGCTCGGCCGCAGGTTCGGGCGCATGAATGAGCGTCACGTTCGCGGGCGCATGCGTCGGAAAAGCGTCGCGCCTGGGATCGATCCAGCGCACCGCGAAAGGCAGCGGCGCGAGCGCGAGCGCCAAGGCGCGACCGACATGGCCGGCGCCGAACAGATAGACCGCACGCGCGAGCACGCCGAGCGGCTCGGTCCAGCTCTCATCGGCGAGACGCGCCAGCCTGCGCTCGCCGGCGCTCGAACCTGAGCGTGCGCTGAACGCGCCCGTCAGGCCCCAGCCGCGCGCTAAGCGTCGAAGAACCGCCGCCTTCGGCGATCGCCAACGCCGAAAGATCGTCGAGATCGCGCTTATCGAACGTCTCGACCCGCCATTCGACGCGGCCGCCGCAGCACTGGCCAAGCTCGGGTCCCAGCGCGAGCGAACGGCGCCGCGCAGGCCCGCGGCCTTTTCTCAGAGCCTCGTTCGCCGCTTCGAGCGCGGCAAATTCGAGCGTGCCGCCGCCAATCGTGCCGTGAAAGCCGCCCGACGGCCGCACCACCATGCGCACGCCCGCTTCGCGCGGGCTCGAACCCTCCACGCGCGCGAGCGTCACCAGCGCCGCCGAGCCTTCGGCTTCGATCGCATCGATGAGACGGCGGAAAGCTCTCATGGCGACCTCTCAACCCGTCCCGTTCAGCGAAGCGATCGCGTTCAGGATCGATTCCGGCGTGCAAGGCGGATCGAGCTTCGGCTGACCTTTCGCGTTGGTCGCATGAACCGCGTCGAGGATCGCGGAATAGACGGAAATTCCGTGCATCAACGGCGGCTCGCCGACCGCCTTCGAGCGGTAGATGCTCGGCGTCGGATTGGGGCGCGTGTAAAGCCGGGTGTTGAAGATCGGCGGCGTGTCGGAGGCGACGGGGATCTTGTAGGTCGCCGGCGCGTGGGTGAGCAGCCTTCCGTCGGCGTCGTACACCAGCTCCTCGGTGGTCAGCCAGCCCATGCCCTGGATGAAAGCGCCTTCGACCTGCCCCATGTCGATCGCCGGATTGATCGACGAGCCGACATCATGCAAGAGGTCGGCGCGCAGGACCCGCATCTCGCCGGTCAGCGTGTCGATCGCGACCTCCGAGCAGGCCGCGCCATAGGCGAAGTAGAGGAACGGACGTCCCTTCGCCCTGAGACGATCCCAGTGGATCTCCGGCGTCCTGTAATAGCCGGCATGCGACAGCTGCACGCGCGCCAGCCGGCACGCTTTGGCGAGTTCGCCAAAGCTCATGGAGACGTTGCCGGCGAACACGCGCCCGTCGCGGAACTCGACCGCCTCCGGCGCGACGTTCCATGCCTCGGCGGCAAAGGCCGTCATCCGCTCCCGGATCGTGCCGGCGGCGATTTTCGCCGCCATGCCGTTGAGATCGGTCCCGGAGGACGCGGCGGTCGGCGAGGCGTTGGGGACCTTGGCGGTGTTGGTCGCGGTTATGCGCACGAAATGCAGCGGCACGCCGAACTCTTCCGCCACGATCTGCGCGACCTTGGTGAACAGCCCCTGCCCCATCTCCGTGCCGCCGTGGTTGAGATGGATCGAGCCGTCGGAATAGACATGCACCAGCGCGGTCGCCTGATTGAGCGGGATCAGCGTGAACGAGATGCCGAACATCACCGGCGTCAGCGCGATGCCCCGCTTGATGATCGGGCTCTTCGCGTTGAAGGCGGCGATCCGCTCGCGCCGGGCGCGATAGTCGCTCGAGACCTCGAGGTCCTCGATGATCTCCAGCTGCGTCCGGAAGTCCTCGACCGTCTGATCGTAAGGCGTCCGATCGAAGCCCGCGCGCAACAGGTTGGCCTTGCGCACGTCGAGCGGATCGAGGCCCCGATCGCGCGCGATCGCGTCCATCACCCGCTCGATCGCGATCATGCCCTGCGGGCCGCCGAAGCCGCGAAACGCGGTGTTGGAGACGGTGTTGGTCTTGAGGCGGCGGGTGAGGATCGAGACCTCGGGCAGCCAATAGCCGTTGCCGGCGTGAAACATCGCGCGGTCACAGACGCCCGGCGACAGGTCCGCGGAACAGCCGCAGCGCGCGTTGAGCGCCACCTCGTAACCGGCGACCACGCCCTTGTCGTCGTAACCCACGCGCCAATCGGCGCGGAAATCGTGGCGCTTGCCGGTCAGCGCGAAGTCGTCGTCGCGATCGAGGCGAATTTTGCACGGCTGTCCCGTCACGCGCGCGGCGAGCGCCGCGATCGCCGCCCAGGCGCAGGCCTGGCTTTCCTTGCCGCCGAAGCCGCCGCCCATGCGGCGGGTCTCCACGGTGACGAAAGCGTCCGGTATTCCGAGAATGCGCGCGACGATGTGCTGGGTCTCGGTCGGATCCTGGGTCGAAGCATGCACCGTCATCTCGTCCGCTTCGCCGGGAAAGGCGAACGAGGCCTGGCCTTCGAGATAGAAATGCTCCTGCCCGCCGATCGCGAGCTCGCCCTCAAGTCGATGCGCGGCCTTGCCGATCGCGGCCGTCGCGTCCCCGCGGCCGAAGGAATAATCGTCCTGAACCCGTCCGCCGCTGACCAGCGCATCCGCGATGGTGACCGCCGGCGCTCCGGCCTCGATGTCGATCTTCGCGAGCCGCGCCGCCCGGCGCGCCTGGTCGCGATTGCGCGCGACGACCGCGAACAAGGCCTGGCCGTGGAACAGGATCTCGTCGAACGCGAACAAGGGCTCGTCGGCGAAAACCGGCGCGACGTCGTTCTTGCCGGGAATATCGGCGGCCGTCAGAACGGCGACGACGCCAGGGCGCGGCGCGAACCGCGTCGAGATCCAGGCTTTTCAATTTGCCGGCGGCCTTGCTGGCCATGCCGATCGCGATATGCAGCGTGCCCGCGGGCTCGCCGATGTCGTCGACATAAGTCGCCGCGCCCTGGACGTGCAGACGGGCGGAATCGTGCGGCAGCGGCTTGTGAACCACCGCGGTCGTGGGCGCGTCGAGGACGATTAAGTCATCACTCGGCGGCATGGAGCATTCCAATCCGGGTCGGCGCGCTCGCGCCGGAGATCTCGATCAGCGTCTTCTCCAGCAGATTGGCGGCGACCGTCTTCCGATAGGCGGCGGTCGCGCGCATGTCGGTGAGCGGGGTGAAGTCCTCGCCGATCGCCTCACGCGCATGAGCGCCAAGTCGCGGGCTCGTCGAGGCTTGCGCCGGCGAGCGCGCGTTCAGCTTTCGCCGGCGCGCTTCGGCGTCGCCGCCATGCCGCCGCAGGCGACGCGCGCGCTGACGATTTTCCGTCCATCGAGGTCGAAGCGCGCCGCCAGCATGACGGCGGAAATGTCCTCGTCGAAGCGCTTCGACACCTTGAAGGCGCGATAGCGCTGATGGGCCGCGAGCCGCGGCGCCTCGACCGCCAGGACGAACTCGCCCGGCTCGCGATCCTGCTTGCCATAGGCGATGAAGAAGTCTTCGAGCGGCAGGACGCGCGTCTTGTCTCCCTTGCGCAGCACGACCCTGCCGCCGAGCGCGATCAGGGCTGGCGCGAGATCGCCGATCGGCGACCCGTTGGCGATGTTTCCGCCGACCGTTCCGCTCACCCGCACCTGCTTCGATCCGAAGCGGCGCAGCAACTCGCCCAAGTCGGCGATGGATCGCGCCAAGCAGCGGCATCGCGTCCTCCAAGTGTGACGCTCGCTCCGAGCGAGAGCGCGCCGTCACGGCGCTCTCGCCGACATCGTCGAGCCCAGCGACCCTGCCGAGCCAAATCACGCGCTTCAGATCGCGCAATTGCTTGGTGACCCAAAGCCCGACATCCGTCGCCCCGCCGACGAGCGTCGCGTCGGGAAAGCGCGCATAGAGCGCAGCAAGCGAATCGAGGCTCGCCGGGGCGGCGAAGAAGGCCGCATCGTCGCCGACGAACACGTCCCTATGGTCGGCGAGCGCGGCGAGCGCCGCGGCGCGCTCTTGAGACGTCGCGGCGAACCGGTCGGCCGGCGCGCCGTTGCACGTCTCCAGCGCCGCCGCGAGGATCGGACGATAACCGGTGCATCGGCAGAGATTCCCCGCGAGCTGGTCACAAAGCTCCGCATAGGTCTGCGGCGCGCCCGAATGGTAGGCGGCGAACAGGCTCATCACGATCCCGGGCGTGCAGAAGCCGCATTGCGAGGCGTGCGTGTCGACCATCGCCCGCTGCACCGGATGGAGTTCGGCGCCTGGAGCGAGATCCTCGACCGTGATCAGCTCGGCGCCGTCGAGCTGGCCCAGGAGCAGAATGCAGGCGTTGAACGGCTCGTAAGTGAGCCGCCCGTCCTTAAGCCGCGCCAGCACCACCGTGCATGCGCCGCAATCGCCCTCGGCGCAGCCTTCCTTCGTTCCCTTCGCTCCCATGTCCTCCCGCAGCCAGTCGAGCACGGTCGCGCGCGGGGAGAAGCGTCGGAGACCAACCTCGCCGCCCCGAAAACGAAAACGCAGCGCATCGCGCGCAGGTCGGCATGGCGTCAAATGACATGATCGCTCCTGACCCCTCTAAGATGGAGCTTTTGTGGGCAAAACGGAAGGAGGCAAAGTCCGTGCCCGAAGCCGCGCCGCCGTTTCGGCGCGCGCGCGAGCCTGCTGACGGCCAGAGCGGACAGCCCTGAGCGGAGATTCCGAGCGTCAGGATGGATGCATTGATTGCTTGGCGGAGCGGGGCGCGAAAGAAATCTCAAGTCAAGGATGCGCGCCTAGCGCGCACCGCCTCCGGCGGCGGCCTTCAGGCCGTCGCTTGAGTTGAGAGTTGTCTTTCGCGCAAAATCGCCTCCAAGCGCTCAATGATCGAGGTTTCGCCTGGCGGCGGCCGCTCACAGCGAGCACAGAGCCGACAATTTCTTGCCAAGCCGGCGAAGGCATAGTATGGTTTTCCGAAATCCCCCTGAGCCTGGGTGGCGCTTCCGATGGGCGAGGCGGGACCCATGGCTCGGAGATTGAGGACGAGGGAAAACTCGCAATTGCGCCGCCGGCTCCATTCCGAGGGTCCCACCCCGGCAAACGCGGACGCGAAACCGGGATGGGAGCTAAGTCATTGAAAATACAGACCTTAAGAAAACGGCGAAATGAAAACGGGCTCAAGTCCTTGAAAACAAACAATCCGGCGAAATCGCTGATTCGCGGCCCTTAATGATTTCAACGACTTAGGACGAGCCCCGCGAAACGTTTCGTTTCGCAGGGCGAAACGACAGGCTCGTTTGCGCGCCGACCAGAAGGGCGCCGGCGCGGGCGGGTCGCGGATCCTCGCCAGATCGGCCGCGTCTCGAGGCGGCCTGGCCACGTTACCGTCGCGCGGCGCGCATGAAAGCGCACCCAAGTCATTGAAATGATTTGCGCGCGTAAACTTGTGCGCAGGGCGCGATCCAGTCCCTGGCGGGGCTATCCCCGAAGATCGGGGGGCGTCGCCTCGTCGGTCAGGGCCTCGAGCGCCTCGTCGACGCCCATTGCGGATTGGGCGTTCGAGCCGAGGCGGCGCACGGACACGGTGTTTTCGCTCGCTTCCTTGCGCCCGAGCGCGATGAGGACGGGAACCTTCGCCAAGGAATGTTCGCGCACCTTGTAGTTGATCTTCTCGTTGCGCAGATCGGTTTCGAACTCTGCAGGCCCCGCTTCTTGGCCGCCGCGGCGAAGGCAAGCGCCGCTTCGTCCGCGTCGCTGGTGATGGTGCAGACCACGATCTGCACTGGCGCGAGCCACAGCGGCAAGTGGCCGGCGTGATGTTCGAGCAGAATGCCGATGAAGCGCTCCATCGAGCCGCAGATGGCGCGATGGATCATCACCGGCGTCGTTTTCTGGCTGTCGCCCCCGATATAGAACGCGCCGAAGCGCTCCGGCAGGTTGAAATCGACCTGCGTCGTCCCGCATTGCCAATCGCGGCCGATCGCATCGCGCAGCACATATTCGAACTTCGGCCCGTAGAAGGCGCCCTCGCCCGGGTTGAGCGCGGTCGTGACCACGTTGCCGTGGCGCAGCCGGATTTCGTCCAGCACCCGGGTCATCACCGCCTCCGCGTGATCCCACATGGCGTCGGTTCCGACCCGCTTTTCCGGCCGGGTCGAGAGTTTCACCAAGATCTTGTCGAACCCGAAATGGCCGTAGACCGACAGGATCAGTTCATTGATCTTGTGGCATTCCTCGGCCATCTGCTCTTCGGTGCAGAAGATATGCGCATCGTCCTGGGTGAACGATCGGACGCGCATGAGGCCGTGCAGCGCTCCCGACGGCTCGTAGCGATTGACCGCGCCGAACTCCGCAAAGCGCAGCGGCAGCTCGCGATAGGAGCGGAGCCCGTGCTTGAAGATCTGCACATGCCCCGGACAGTTCATGGGCTTCAGGGCGTAGACGCGCAAATCCTCGGTCTCGGCCTCGTCGCCCGCCGGGCGGCACATGAACATGCTCTCGCGATACCAGCCCCAATGGCCGGAGATCTCCCACAGATGCTTGTCGAGCACCTGCGGCGCGTTGACCTCCTGATAGTCGGCGGCGAGACGCCGGCGCATATAGGCGACCAGCGTCTGGAACAAGGCCCAGCCCTTCGGATGCCAGAAGATCGAACCTGGCCCCTCCTCCTGGGCGTGGAACAGATCCATCTCGCGGGCGAGCTTGCGGTGGTCGCGCTTCTCGGCCTCCTCGAGCTGCTTCAGATAGGCGTCGAGCTCCTCGCGTCTCGCGAACGCGGTCGCGTAGATGCGAGACAGCATCGGCTTGCATCGAATCGCCCCGCCAATAGGCGCCCGCGACTTTCATCAGCTTGAAGGCGTCGCCGACCTTGCCGGTCGAGGTCATGTGCGGCCCGCGGCAGAGGTCGGTCCACTCGCCCTGGCTATAGAGCTTCAACTCCTGGTCGGAGGGAATGGCGTCGATCAACTCGATCTTGAACGCTTCGCCCTTCTTTTCGAACAGGCTCTTCGCCTCCTCGCGCGAGACGACGCGTCTTCTTGAACCGCTCGTCGCGGGCGATGATCTCGCGCATGCGCTTTTCGATGGCCGGGAAATCCTCCGGCGTGAACGGCTGGTTGCGGAAGAAATCGTAGTAGAAGCCGTTCTCGATCACCGGGCCAATGGTGACCTGCGTTCCTGGCCAGAGCGACTGCACGGCTTCCGCGAGAACATGCGCCGCATCGTGGCGGATCAGTTCGAGCGCGCGGGGATCGTCGCGGCTGATGAACTCGAGCGTCGCATCGCGGTCGATCGGATCGGCGAGATCGGCAAGCTCGCCGTCGCGGACCATGGCCACAGTCCGCTTGGCAAGAGAGGGAGAAATGGATTTGGCGATGTCGAGGCCGGAGACGCCGGGCTCATAGGCGCGCTCGGCGCCATCGGGAAACGTGACGTGGATCATCGAGGCTCCTCAAGCTCACTCGCCGACACAAATCGGCGTAAGCCCGCCAAGCTATTAAGGGCGCGATGCGCGCAGCGCAAGACACCGGACAGGTCGCTGACCGCGGGGCGGTCAGAGACGCCCAGCGCCCTAAAGGGTGAACTCCTGAACGTCGGGCGGCGCAGCCGCGAAGTTCGAGTATCGGATCCATTTCGGCTTCACCACGACATAGGCGATATTCGGCCAGCTCTCACGGGCGCGGCCGTCCGGCCATTCCCGGAAATAGGCCGCCTTCGCGCTCGCCAGGTCGTCGCCGACCGGCCGGCGGGCAGGGCCCTCGATCTGAAGGGAAACGCTGTCGTCCCACCCGACGACCAGCGCAGCCTTGGCGTTGCGGGTCAGGTTGACGGCCTTGCGGCTCGTCGACAGAGTGTCGAACACGATCTCGTTCGCCTCCGTCAATGCGAAGCCCATGAGCGCCGCCTCGGGCGCGCCGGATTCATTGACGGTCGATACGACGAGAAACCGCTTCCGCCTGGCGATGTCGAAAATCTCTTCCAGTGTCACGAGCGCCTCCGCTTCTCGCGGCTCCCACCATGGGGCCGCATGGTTCAGGGGAGATGATAACGCGCCATGACCGAAACCGGCGCCATTGTCCGGCGTGTCCTGGTGGGCGGCGCCGTCCAGGGCGTCGGCTATCGCGAATTCACCCGCCGAGCGGCGCTGAGGCTGGGCGTCACCGGCTGGGTGCGCAACCGCTCCGACGGCGCGGTCGAGGCGCTGATCTGCGGCCCGCGCGCCGCGGTCGAGGCGCTGATCGCCGAAATGCGCAACGGGCCACGCTCAGCCGTGGTCGACAATCTCAGCGTTGCCGAGCGCGACGGCGATGGCGACGATAGCGGCGCGTTCGTCATTCGGCCTACAGGGCGCTCTGAGGCGTGAGCGGGCGTGCTGCCGATCAGCCCCGTCGCGGCGACTTGTCGGGCTTGGGAGGCTTCGTCTGCGACCGTTCGGGCCCGCCGGCGGATGTCGGCGTATTGGACGGGGGATCGCTGGCGGGAAAGGATTCTTCCAGCTCCTCGTCAAGCTTCTCCTCAGGCTTTGACCGTGGCTTGCTTGGCGGTGACTTTCGTGGCTCTTTCATCCGGTCGGCTCCAGTCGGAGAGGGGGCCTGCCTTACTATCAGTCAGGGATTCCGGAGACGGGAGGCTGCAGCGCGAGCGCCTCCGGAGCCGCGGCTCAATTCACGGTGCTCATCAGGTGTGCAATTCTGCGCGCGACTCAAGCTTTTCAAGGCCTTAACCTCATTTTTCTGCAACTCGAAAATCTGTCGAACGCTCGCCCCCGACGGATCTCTTGTTTCCAATCCCCCTGGGAACAAAGGATAGAACAGAAACTGACGTTACATGTTCTTGTCGATCCCCGGCAGAGGCGGTTGGATGGCGACCAGCGCCTCGCCGAGACTCCGATCCTCGTCCCGGAGCGAAGGTTCCGCGCGGGCGGCGAGCCATCACACCGTCATGTCACCCGCTTTCCGGCATAGCTCGCATCGTCGAAAAGAATCGCAGCCGCTATCCGCACCGCACTTCTGCCTCTTCTTGGCCGACGGAGACCTGCTTATCCCACCGATCGGTGCGGCCACGAGTCGACGATCGTCATCGGACGAACGGTTCGGCGAACCATGATAGTCTCCGAGCGAAGAACACATGCGACCGATCCCGATCGATGGCGGTAGCCAGATTTACCTGCAACAATCTTGCTCTGCGGATCTGTCCCTGGTTTCGTGCCGATGACGCCGTACAGCCAGAACGCCCGAGACCGGCGGCGCCAAGCAGGAGGCAGGCCGAACCTCCAATTGCCCACATGCCGCGCAAATGGAGAGTCGGCCAAAATGTTTCTGGCGCCGAGATTCCCGAACGGTAGGGCATGACCAGGTCATTGGTGACGAGCGCCATGTATCGCGTAGGCGGCGATCGCGATGACACAAAGATACCCGATCAACTTGCGTATTTCAGTTGGCGGAGGCCGCAAACAGCTTCTCCCATGTGCTCGGCATGACCGCTGGCAGCGCGCCGTTTCGTCCCATTCCAGCTTCGTGCATTTGCGAAGGGTCTGGCAGTTGCCGGGGTCGCTGACCATGCACATTGATGCACGCACCCTACGATCCCTACCCCTTCTTCCCTGCGATCTTGGCGATCTCCCGCATAACCTTGAGCGTCCCCTCCAGCCGGTCCGCAAGCTTTTCAAAATCGTCCGTGACGACGATCCGCATGTCGGGGCGCACGTAGGCCCGGTCGTGGTCGGCCACCCATTTGACCAGCGCGGTCGGGTTGGCGAATGACTTGTTGCGGAAAGCGAGCGTCAGGCCCTTCGCGCCGGCGTCGAGCTTCTCGACATTGGCGCGGCGGCACAAAGCCTTGATCTGCACCAGGCTCATGAGCAGGCCAACTTCGGGCGGCGGCGGCCCGAAGCGGTCGATGATTTCAGCGCCCATCGCGTCGATCTCGCCCTCATCCTCGAGCGCCGAGAGGCGGCGATAAAGAGCAAGCCGCGTCGGCAGATCGGGAATATAGGCTTCGGGGATCGTCACCGGCGCGCCGAGCTGAATGGTCGGCGACCACATGTCCTCGGCCGGCGCGTCCTCGCCCGACTTGATGCGCTCAACCGCCTCGCGCACCATCTGCTGATAGAGCTCGTAGCCGACTTCCTTGATGTGGCCGGACTGCTCCTCGCCCAGGAGATTGCCGCCGCCGCGCAGGTCGAGGTCGTGGCTCGCCAGCTGGAACCCGGCTCCCAAAATGTCGAGCGATTGCAGCACGGCGAGCCGCTTCTCGGCTTGCGGCGTGATCTTGGCCTTGGGAGGCGTCGTGAAATAGGCGTAGGCGCGAATCTTCGACCGGCCGACGCGGCCACGCAACTGGTAGAGCTGCGCGAGCCCGAACATGTCGGCGCGATGCACGATCATCGTGTTGGCGCGCGGAATGTCGAGGCCGGATTCGACGATCGCGGTCGACAACAGGATGTCGTATTTGCCTTCGTAGAACGCGCCGATCTTGTCCTCGAGCTCGCGCGGCGCCATCTGCCCGTGGGCGATGACGAATTTACACTCCGGCGCATTCTGGCGCAGGAACGCCGCGGCCTCATCCAGGTCCTCGATGCGCGGGCAGACATAGAACGATTGTCCGCCGCGATAGCGCTCGCGCAGCAGCGCCTCACGAATAATCAGCGTGTCGAAGGGCGAAACGAAGGTCCGCACCGCGAGCCGATCGATTGGCGGCGTGGCGATGATCGACATATCGCGCACCCCGGTCATCGCCAGTTGCAGCGTGCGGGGAATCGGCGTGGCGGAAAGCGTCAGCACATGCACTTCCGAGCGCAGCTCCTTCAGTCGCTCCTTGTGCCCAACGCCGAAATGCTGCTCCTCGTCGACGACGACGAGGCCCAGATCCTTGAAGCTCACAGTCTTGCCCAAGACCGCGTGGGTGCCGACGACAATGTCGATCCCGCCTTCGGCGAGACCCTTCTTCACCTCGCGGCTCTCGGCCGCGCCGACCATGCGCGAAAGCTGGCCAACATGAACCGGCAGGCCCGCGAAGCGTTGGCGGAAGTTCTGCGTATGCTGGCGAGCCAGCAGCGTGGTCGGCGCGACGATCGCGGTCTGCTTGCCGTTCATTGCGGTCGCGAAAGCGGCGCGCAGCGCCACCTCCGTCTTGCCAAAGCCGACGTCGCCGCACACCAGCCGGTCCATCGGCCGGCCAGCGCCGAGATCATCGAGGGTCGCCTGAATGGCAGCCTCCTGGTCCGGCGTCTCGTCGTAAGGAAAGCGCGCGCAGAATTCGTCGTACAGGCCTTCGGGGACAGTCAGTCGCGGCGCCGCATGCATCATGCGCTGGGCCGCGACGCGGATGAGTTCGCCCGCCATCTCGCGCACGCGCTTCTTCAGGCGCGCTTTGCGCGACTGCCAGCCCGCGCCGCCAAGTTTGTCGAGTTCGCCGGTCTCCGAGCCGAAGCGCGACAGAAGTTCGAGGTTTTCGACCGGAAGGAACAGCCGGTCGCCGCCCGCATAGTGGATCTCGAGGCAGTCGTGCGGCGCGCCGGCCGCCTCGATCGTCTTCAGGCCGACGAAACGCCCGACGCCATGATCGATATGAACCACGAGGTCGCCAGCGGTGAGCGCACTCGCTTCGGCCAGAACGTCCTGGGCGCGGCGCTTGCGCTTCGATCGGCGGACAAGGCGGTCGCCGAGAATGTCCTGTTCGCCGATGATGGCGAATCCTGGCGCCTCAAATCCCTGTTCGAGCGCAATGACGGCGAGCGGCAGCGTGCCTGCGCGCGCCGTCCTCGCCTGATGATAGGACGAGACGAACTCGAGCGATTTGAGCCCGTGCTCCGCCAGCACGTGGCTCATTCGCTCGCGCGAGCCGTCGCTCCAGCCCGCGACGATGACGTTTAAGCCACGCTCGCGCAGCGCCCGCACATGCGCGACCGCAGCGTCGAACACGTTGGCGTTCTCGTTCTGGCGCTCGGGAGCGAAATTGCGCCCCGTCCGGCCGCCGCAATCAATGACGTTCCTGGCGTCTGGACTCGCTTCGAATGGAGTGAGACGCGCCAGCGGCTGACCGGCCAGCCGCTCCTTCCACTGATCTTCGCTCAGATAGAGCCGTGTTGGGGGCAGCGGCTTATAGTCCGCCTTTCCCGGAGCCTCCGCGTAAGCCGATCGCCGGGCGGCGTAGTTGTCCGCGATCAGCGCGATGCGCTCATGCGCCGCCTCCTCCGCGCGGGCGTCGAGGACGAACGGCGCGTCGCCGACATAGTCGAAGATCGTGTCGAGATGATCGTAAAGGAGCGGCAGCCAGTGCTCGAGGCCGATGGCGCGGCGGCCTTCGCTCACCGCGGCGTAGAGGTCGTCGCTCGGCGCCGGTGCGCCGAATTCGGCGGCGTAGGCCTGGCGGAAGCGCTTGATGGTGTCGGTCGTGAGCCGCGCCTCGCTCATCGGCACGAGGTCGAGGGAGCGCAATTGCGTGGTCGAGCGCTGCGTCTCCGGATCGAAGGCGCGGATCGATTCCAGCGTGTCGCCGAAAAAGTCGAGGCGAACCGGCGCCGTGGCTCCCGGCGGGAAGAGGTCGAGGATGCCGCCGCGCGTCGCGTAATCGCCGACGTCGCGCACCGTGCTGGCGCGCGCATAGCCATTCGCCTCGAGCCAGCGCGCGAGATCTTCCATTCTCACGCTGTTGCCGGGCGCGGCCGAGAAGGCTGCGGATTTCAGATAGGCGAGCGGTGGCGCGCGCTGCGTCAGCGCGCTGACCGAGCCCACGAGGATGCGCGGCCGCTCGATGGCGCCACGGCTCTTGGCGAGCCGCGCCAGAACGGTCATGCGCTCGGCCGAAACCGCGGCGTTCGGAGAGACGCGGTCATAGGGCTGGCAGTCCCACGAAGGAAGATGCAGGGCTTCGATTTCGGGGGCGGCGAAGGCAAGCGCGTCGATGATGTTCTGCGCCCGCATGCCGTCTCGCGCCACGACGACGAGGGTCACCGCACGCGTTTCGCCCGCTGCGGCCAGCGCGCGCGTGAGATCGGCGATGACGAAGGAATCGTAACCCTCAGGCGCGCGCGCGAGCGTGACGGCGTCGCCCTGTCCAAGACGCCGCGCGATGGGATCGACGAAATTCATGCGCCACGCTCCGCGCGCTTGAGCGCCTCGCGCGGCGCGGCGCAGAGGCGGGCGAAAAGCGGCGTGTCGTGTTCGGCGGGAATCGCTTCGGACCCGGTGATCCAGTCAAGGATCTGCGGATCCGGGATTTCGAGCAGGCGCTCGAATTCATCGACCTCCGCGTCACTCATGGCGGGCAAATTCATGTCCGCGAACTGGCCCATCACGAGGTCCATTTCCCGGAGGCCCCGGCGCCAGGCGCGAAACAGAATTTTTCGCCGGCGCTCGTCGAGCTCAGCGCTGGTGAGGGTGGACCCGGACATGAAGTAGCCTTCGCAACGACGTTCGGCCCAACGTCGTCACGGCCGGGCTTGATCCACCATCCATGCGATTCCCCTGCACGGCGCTCGACGGAAAGGAACCTGGTCCTTTCAAAGACGAACGTTGCTGGGGAACCTGGATGCCGGAACAAGCCTGGCCATAGCGGCTTTGGGCTTTGCGCCGCGCGCTTATAGCGGACGCAGATGCGCCTGTCAGCGCCGTCGACGCCGGTCAGTCCGAACGCCGCCGCAGCGGCTTCGACGGCAAGACGATGTCGGCGAGACCAAGCCAGTGCGCGAGCGCTCGAAGTTCCTCGGAGATCGCGTCCATGGCGTCCGACGGCGCGTGCGGTTCGAGATGCACCGCATGGACGAGTAAACGTCCCGCCTGGCGATCGGCCTTCAGGTCGAGCCGGGCGACGAGCTTGTCGCCCAGCAGGAACGGAAGGACGTAATAGCCGTGCTGGCGCTTGTCTACCGGCGTGTAAATCTCGATCCGGTAGTGGAAGTCGAACAGCCGCATCGCGCGGGAGCGCTCCCAGACGAGCGGATCGAACGGCGCCAGCAGCGCCCGCGCGGAGACGCGGCGCGGCCTGCGCGCGTCGCGGTGGAGATAGGCGAGATGGGTCCAGCCAGGAACCTCGACCGGGGCAAGAACGCCCGCCTCGACCAGCGACTCGATCGCCTGTCGCGCATCGTGGGGTCCGAGGCGGAAATAGTCGCGCAGGTCCTGCCCCGTGGCGACGCCGAGCGCCTGAGCCGCGCGCTCGACGAGGGCGCGCTGCGCATGCCTTTCGTCGGGCGTCGGCAGAGCGAGGATCTCGGCCGGAATGACGCGCTCGGTCAGATCGTAGACACGCTCGAAACTGCCGCGCCGCGTCGCCGTGGTGATGTGGCCAGCCCAAAAGAGCCACTCGAGGGTCTGCTTGGTGTCGCTCCATTCCCACCAGCCGGACCGGCCGCGCTTTTCCTCCAGGTCCGAGGCGGCGCGCGGACCCTCGTTGCGGATGCGATCGAGCAACGCGTCCGCCTCGGCCCGCCGCTCGCGCGCGAAGAGCCGCAGGCCCTTCCAGCCAACCTCGCCGCGATCCGCGCGGGCCATCCGCCAGCGCAGCAGGGGATGCAACGAGAGCGGTACGAGCGAGGCCTCATGCGCCCAGTATTCAAACAGCCGCCGCTTCTTCGGCTTCCCCCAGGCGGCGGCGTCGATCAACGAACGGTCATAAGGTCCAAGTCGGGAGAAGGCCGGCAAGTAATGGGCGCGGACCAGCACATTGACGCTGTCGATCTGATGCAGGGAGAGCCGGTCGACGGTTTTCAGCCAGCGTGCGGCCGTGACCCTTTCCGGGCGCGGGCCGCCGAATCCCTGAGCAGCAAGGGCGATCCGCCGCGCCTCGGGGAGGGAGAGCTTTTCTGCTTTCGTCACGTCGCTCCGCTCGCGGCCTTCCGCCCGAACAGCGGTCCAATCTCCACCGCCACCGCGCCGGCCATGATCAGCACGCAGCCAAGAAGCCCGACAACCGTCAAACGCTCGCTGAGGAGGAGCGCGCCCGCGAGCGCGGCGAACACACCTTCAAGAGCAAGAATGAGCGCCGCCTCAGCCGGCGGTGTGTGCGCCTGCGCGAAGATCTGGATGGTATAGGCGAGTGCGCCCGAAACAATGCCGGAAAACAGGATCGTCGGCATGGTCGCGACGATTGCACCCGGCGGAGTGGATTCGAAAAGAGCCGAACATAAAGCCGCGAGGCCGGCGCAGACCGTATATTGCACGAAGGCGAGCAGCAGCGGCCGGCCGGAGCGGGCAAGGAAGATCGGCGTCAGCGCGATGACCGTCGCCCAGGCGAAATCGGCAAGGAGCACGAGCGCGTCGCCGATATTCGGAGGACCGAGCGCCCCGCCTGAGGCAAGCAGCCACGCGCCGACGAGCGATACGAAGCCCGCCGCGACAATGATCACGCGCGGACGCGCTCCGGTCACCGCCCAGACGACAAAAGGGGTCAGCACGACATAGCAGGCAGTCAGGAAACCGGCGTTGGTGGCGCTCGTCGTCTCGATCCCAGCCTGCTGCAGGGTCGTGCCGAAGAAGAGCGCGAGGGCGATCAAGAGCGCTAACCGCCATTCGTCGCGGTTCGGGGCATGCGGCATGCGCCGAAATTCCCAAATTGCAAACGGCGCGAGCGCTGCGGCCGAAACAGCAAAGCGCGCGGCGACGAAGGCGAGCGCCGGCATGGTCGCCGTGGCGTATTTCTGCGCCACGAAGGTGACGCCCCACAGAAAGGCGGTGAAGAAAAGCAGGCCGTCCGCGCTCAGGCGGCTCATGCCGCCTCCCACAGCCGAAGTCCGCATGCCCTCAGACCTGCTCGATCTCGATCAGCGTCCCGGCGAAGTCTTTCGGGTGCAAAAACAGCACCGGCTTGCCGTGAGCGCCGATTTTCGGGTTCCCGTCCCCGAGAACGCGCGCGCCCTTGGCCTTGAGCTGGTCGCGGGCGGCGATGATGTCCTCGACCTCGTAGCAAAGGTGATGCATGCCCCCGTCCGGATTGCGCTCGAGAAACTTGGCGATCGGCGAGTTCGCGCCCAACGGATGCAAGAGTTCGATTTTCGTGTTGGGCAATTCGACGAAGATGACCGTCACCCCATGATCGGGCTGAGGCTTCGGAGCGGAGACCCGAGCGCCCAGCGTTTCGCGATAGGTCTGCGCCGCCTTCTCGAGATCGGGGACTGCGATGGCGACATGGTTGAGCTTGCCGATCATGACGGAAGACGCTTGGCTCACACTTCAACCACCAGCACATGCACTTGCGGCTTCTTGCCCCAGACGGCGTTGACCGAACCGCGCACGGCGCGTTCGACGGCGGTCGACACCACGTCGGCGTCGCGCCGCTTGCCTGGCGGCAAGCTCTCGAAGGCCTCGAAGATCGCATCGTCGATCAGCGCGTCAATCGCCGCGCCTTCGCGCGTGCGTTCCGGCAGGCCGGCGATCATCACGTCCGGGTCCCCGGCCATCTCGCCCCTTGCCGTGAGCGCGATCGCGATCGAGACGACGCCGGCGAAACTGAGCCTGCGGCGCTGGCCGACGCACTCTTGATCCCTTGGCAAAAGAATAGCGCCGTCCCTCAGCCGCCGTCCGCTCGCCACCTTGCCCAATGTGGCGACATTGCCGGGCGAAAGCCGGACAAGATCTCCGTTAAAAGCCCGCAAGACCTGAGGAACGCCCTGAGCCCTGGCGAAGTCTGCATGTTCGGTCAGGTGCAGCGGCTCGCCGTGCGCAGGCACCGCGATTCTTGGGCGCACCCAGGCATACATCTTCGCCATCTCCGCCCGGCGCGGATGGCCGGAGACATGCACCAGCCCGGAGCGGTCGGTTACGACCTCGACGCCCGCGGTCATGAACGCGTTGATGATCTTTCCGACGGCCTTTTCGTTGCCGGGAATGGTGCGCGAGGAAAAGATGACAGTGTCCCCAGCGGTCAATTCCGCCGTCGGATGGTCGTCCCCCGCGATGCGCGCGAGCGCCGCGCGCGGCTCGCCCTGGCTGCCAGTCGCCAGCGCAAGAATCCGGTTGCGCGGCAGGCGCTCGAACGCGTCCATGCCCAAGAGCGGCGGCAGGCCATCGAGCAGCCCACACTCGCGCGCGACCGCAACGACCCGCTCGATCGCCCGCCCGAGAATGCAGACCTGGCGTCCGGCGGCGAGGCCGGCCTCCGCCGCCGAGCGCAGCCGGGCGACGTTGGAAGCGAAGGTGGTCACGATCACCCTGCCCTTCGCGTTGACGATGAGTGAGGCCAGCGTCGCGGCGACGTCACGCTCGGAGGGGCTTTCCCCTTCGCGCAAAACATTTGTCGAATCACTGATCAGCGCGAGTACGCCCTCGTCGCCAAGCGCCCTGAAGCGCGCCTCATCTGTCGGCAGGCCGATGATCGGGGTCGGCTCAATCTTCCAGTCGGCGGTGTGGACGACGAGCCCGGCAGGCGTGCGGATCGCCAGCGCCGAGCTTTCGGGAATCGAATGCGCGACGGAAATGAACTCGACCTGGAACGGGCCAATCTCGATCTTGTCGCCTGGCGCAACGATCTTCAAAGGAATCTTCGGGGCGCCCGGCTCGCCGAGCCGGCGCGCCTCGGCCAGTCCGGCCGCAAATCGCGTCATATAGACGGGGGCGCCCAGGTCAGGCCAAAGCTCGGCAAGCGCTCCGATGTGGTCCTCATGCGCGTGGGTGATGACGACGCCAACCAGATCCTTCTTCGCCTTCTCGATGAAGGCGAGATCCGGCAAGAGGAGATCGACACCGGGCAAGTCCTCGCCCGCGAAGCCGACACCGAGGTCAACCATCAGCCATTGACGAGCGTTCGCCGGCCCATAGCCGTAAAGGGCGCAATTCATGCCGATCTCGCCCAGCCCGCCTAGCGGGACGAACACGAGCTCGTTGCCGCCTGTCATCTACGCTCGGTCTTCCGGCCGGTGGTTTGCCAGCAAAACCGTTCGCGGCAAGGCGTCCGAGCGAGGCAAGAGCCACAAGTCGGCGGCCTCGATGGTGTCCAGCCCGCGCTCGGAGCGCATGAGCAGGCGGCCCGCCGGATCGATCCCCTCGAACACGCCCTCGCGTGGGCCAGCCCCGTTTTGGATCGCGATCCGTTCGCCCAAACCGAGGGCGCAATCGAGCCAAGCGGCGCGAATGCGATCAAACGCCTGTCCGGCGCGCCAGGCGTCGAGCGCTTCGCCAAATCGCTCAACGAGACGCTCGAACAATTCGCCAGGGCTCACCGCTTCTCCGCCCGCCCGTGTCAGGCATGAGGTAGCGTAGCCAAGACCCTTCGGCGCATCGGCGCAATTCACACCAACCCCGACCACGCAGGCGGCCCGCCCGCCCGCAAGGCCAACCCCTTCGACGAGAATCCCGGCGCATTTCGCGCCGTGAGACATCAGATCATTCGGCCATTTGAGGCCGATTTCGGCCGCGCCGAGATCCTTGGCGGCGCGCACCAGGGCCACCCCGGCGACGAAGCCAAGCTGCGCGGCGAGCGCGGGCGGACAGGGATCGATGATGAGGGCGCTTGCATGCAGGTTGCCCTTCACCGAGATCCAGGTCCGGCCACGGCGGCCTCTGCCCGCGCTCTGTTCGTCGGCGACGATCCACTGGCGGTCGGCCTCGCCGGCCTGCGCCCGGCGGCGCGCCTCCTCGTTGGTCGAATCAATGGCGCCGAACCGAACGATGCGCCAGCCTCGATCCGCGCTGTCCAGCCTCGAAGCCGCGGTCAAAAGAGCGACTGCGCGGCCGCCATCGCGGCGTTGGTGATCGGCGAGGGCGCGAACATGAACAGAATGATCAAGAGCGCCGAAAGCGCAAGCACGATGCGCGCGACGGGGCTGGGACGGTCGAACGCAGGAGCAGGCTCGTCGAAATACATCAGCTTGACGATCCTCAGATAATAATAAGCGGCGACGCAGCTCGCCAGAACGCCGATGACCGAGAGGCCGTAGAGACCAGCCTTCATAGCGGCGGCGAAGACATAGAACTTGGCGAAGAAGCCAGCGAGCGGCGGAACACCGGCAAGTGAGAACATCATCGCCGCGAGAAAGAAAGCCATCGCCGGATCTGTCCGCGCCAATCCGGCGAGATCGGCGATCGTCTCGACCGCGCGACCCGCGCGGCGCATCGACAGAATGGCGGCGAAGGTTCCCAGCGTCATCACCACGTAGATCGCCATGTAGATGATGACGCTCTGCGCGCCCTCGACTGTGCCGGCCGCGAGGCCGACCAATGCATATCCCATATGGCCGATCGAGGAATAGGCCATCAGCCGCTTGAAGTTATGCTGGCCAATGGCGGCGAACGCGCCGAGCACCATCGAGGCGATCGAAACGAAGGTGAGGATCTGGCGCCAGTCGTGGGCGATGCCGGGAAACGCGGTGATCACAACCCGGACGAGGACCGCCATCGCGGCGATCTTGGGCGCAGAGGCGAAAAACGTCGTCACTGGAGTTGGCGCGCCCTCATAGACGTCGGGCGTCCACATGTGAAACGGAACGACGGAAATCTTGAACGACAGTCCCGCCAGAACGAACACCAGCCCGAACAGCACGCCGATGCTGGCGTGATCGTGCACCGCGTTCGCCACCGCGCTGAAGGCGACCGAGCCGGAATAGCCGTAAATGAGCGAGACGCCATAGAGCAGCATGCCGGAGGATAGCGCGCCGAGGACAAAATATTTGAGGCCGGCTTCGGTGGCGCGCAGATCGTGGCGCCGATAGGCGGCGATCACGTAGAGCGCCAAGCTCATCAGTTCGAGGCCGAGATAGAGCGCGATGAAATCGTCGGCCGAAATCAGCATCAGCATGCCGAGCGTGGAAATCAGGATGAGGACCGGGAATTCGAACCCGCCGATCCGCTCCTGGCGCATGAACTCGACAGACAACAGAAGCGTCACCAGCGAGCCGATCAGCGCAAGCGCGCTCATGAAGCGGGTGAACGCGTCGTCGACGAAGGAGCCGTAGAAGGTGACGCCCATCGGGCGATTCCTGGCCACCATCAGAATGAAGACGAGGCCGAGCAGTCCGACTGCGATTTCGTTGACCAGAGCCGACCCCCGCTCGCCGCGCAGGGCGCCGTAAAGCACGAGTCCCAACGCTCCCGCAGCCAGCACCGCCTGCGGCAGGATCACGGGAAGAGAAATGGCCGTCTCATGCATGGGAGTCACAGCCCCGCCGACTTCGTCGCCGTGACAGCGTGCTGGAAGCCGCTGATGATCTGTTCGATTGAAGCAGCGCTCGCGTCGATGATCGGCTGAGGGTGCACGCCGTAAAAGATCGTGAGCAGGCCAAGCGGCAAAAGCGTCACCACCTCGCGACTGGTGAGATCGGCGATGCCCATCAGGTTTGGCTTCTCGATAACGCCAAAGATGATGCGGCGATAAAGGTAGAGCGCGTAGCACGCCGACAGGATTGTCCCGATGGTGGCGAGGAACGCGACCCAGTTGTTGATCTGGAACGTGCCGAGCAGGGTCAAGAATTCGCCGATGAAACCCGTGGTGCCCGGCAACCCGATATTGGCGAAGGTGAACACCATGAAGGCGACCGCATAGAGCGGCATGCGCTGCACGAGGCCGCCGTAAGCATTAATTTCGTAAGTGTGCATGCGGTCGTAGACAACGCCAACACAAAGAAACAGAGCCCCCGAGACGAGGCCATGGCTGATCATCTGGTAAACAGCGCCCTGAATCCCTTGGGTGTTGCCGGCGAAAATCCCCATCGTCACGAACCCCATGTGGGCGACCGACGAATAGGCGATCAGCTTCTTCATGCTCTCTTGCGCGAGCGCCACCAAGGAGCCGTAGACGATTGCGATCACCGACAGGGCGAAGACCAGGGGCGTGAAATAATGCGAGGCGTCCGGGAACATCGATAGCGAAAACCGGATGAATCCGTAGCCGCCCATCTTGAGGAGAATGGCGGCCAGCACCACCGATCCCGCCGTCGGCGCTTCGACATGCGCGTCAGGCAACCAGGTATGAACCGGCCACATCGGCATCTTGACCGCGAACGAAGCGAAGAACCCGAGCCACAGCCACGTCTGCATATGGGCCGGAAAGGGGGTCTTGAGCAGCACCGTGATGTCGGTCGTTCCCGCGGTCCAGTACATGGCCATGATCGCGAGCAGCATCAGCACCGAGCCGGTGAACGTGTAGAGGAAGAACTTGAAGGCCGCGTACACGCGGTTGCCGTGGCCCCAGATCCCAATGATGATGAACATCGGGATCAGGCCGCCCTCGAAGAACAGATAGAAAAGCACCAGGTCGAGCGCGACGAAGACGCCGACCATCAGCGTCTCCATCACCAGGAAGGTGATCATGTACGCCTTCACCCGGGTCTGGATCGGGGTCCAAGACGCGACGATGCAAATTGGCATGATGAAGGTGGTCAGCAGCACGAACGGCATCGAAACGCCGTCGACGCCAAGCTTGTACAGGATCCCGTGCGAGAACCAGTCGTGCTCCTCGATAAGCTGAAAGCCGGGCTGCGCCGGATCGAAGCGGCCCCAGGCGACGAGGCTCAGCACGAACGTGATCAGGGTCGCAAACAACGCGATCCAGCGCGCGTTTCGCTTGGTCGCCTCGCTATCCCCGGGCAGCAACAGGATGAACAACGCGCCGATCAGCGGCAGCGCCAGAATGCCGGAGAGGATCCAAGAGCCGTTCATCGCGTGACCCCCCCGAACAGATACCAGGTCGTCAGCGCGGCGGCGCCAAGCAGCATCGCGAAAGCGTAATGGTAGACGTAGCCGGTTTGCAGGCGCACCGCGCTACGGGCGATGTCGAGGACGCGCGCCGAGACGCCGTCCGGTCCGAAGCCGTCGATGATCACGCCGTCGCCGCCCTTCCAGAACAAGCGGCCGATGGCGAAAGCGGGACGAACGAAGAGGAAGTCGTAGAGTTCGTCGAAGTACCACTTGTTGAGCAGGAAGCGATAGAGCGCCGGAAAAGCGTCGGCTAGCCGCTGTGGCGCCGTGCGGTCGACCATGTACATGTAATAGGCGACCGCGAGCCCGCCGAGCATGAACAGCGCTCGGCGACAACGAGACGAGCGCCAGACACATGCTCCATGTCCTCGAGAATGTGATTCTCCTGGCCGAGGAACAGCGACTGGCGCCAGAACGACTCGTAACCTCCGCCGATGAAGAGGTAGCGGAAGGCCATGCCGGCGAAAGTCGCGCCGAGCGCCAGCACCGCGAGCGGAACCAGCATCACCAGCGGCGATTCATGCGCAGGATGTTCGCCGTGGCCATGATCGCCGTGACCATGATCGTCATGCGCTGGCCGGCAGGCTCGCCGCCCAGTCGCCGCGCTGGCCGAAGAAGGTCATGAACATCAGGCGCCAGGAATAGAACGCGGTCAGCGCCGGCGGCGATGTCGGTGCACAAGAACCCATAGAGTCGCGCCATAGCGGTGCGAGGCGAACGCAGCCTCGATGATCGCGTCCTTCGACACGAAGCCGGCAAAGCCGAGCGACGTCAGCGGAATGCCGACGCCGGTCAGCGAGAGCGTTCCGATCATCATCATCCAGAAGGTGAAGGGGATCTCCTTGCGCAATCCGCCCATCACGCGCATGTCCTGCTCGTGATGCATCGCGGTGATGACCGAGCCAGCGCCAAGGAACAACAGAGCCTTGAAGAAGGCGTGGGTGAAAAGATGAAAAATGCCGAGGCTGTAGCCGCCGACCCCAAGGCCTACGAACATGTAGCCGAGCTGCGAGCAGGTCGAATAGGCGATCACTTTCTTGATGTCGTTCTGAACCAGGCCAACCGTCGCGGCGAAGAACGCCGTCGTTCCGCCGACAATGGTGACGACGCTGAGCGCGACCGGCGACATTTCGAACAGCGGCGAAAGTCTCGCCACCATGAACACGCCCGCCGTCACCATGGTCGCCGCATGAATGAGGGCCGAGACCGGAGTCGGGCCTTCCATCGCGTCGGGCAGCCAGGTGTGCAGCAGGAACTGGGCCGACTTGCCCATCGCCCCCATGAACAGGAGCAGGCAGGCGAGCGTCACCGCATCCCAATCGAAGCCGATAAAATGCACCGTCTTGCCTGCAAGTCCGGGCGCGGCGGCGAACACCTGATCGAAGGCGATTGAGCCGGTCAGATAGTAGGTTAGGAAAATGCCGAGCGAAAAGCCGAAGTCGCCGACCCGGTTGACAACGAACGCCTTGATCGCCGCGGCGTTGGCCGAGGGTCGATCGTACCAGAAGCCGATCAACAGGTAGGACATCAAACCGACGCCCTCCCAGCCGAAGAACAGCTGCACCAGATTGTCCGCCGTCACCAGCATCAACATCGCGAAGGTGAACAGCGAGAGGTAAGCGAAGAAGCGCGGCCGCGACGGGTCGTCCGACATGTAGCCGATCGAGTAGACGTGGACGACGAATGACACCGTCGTCACGACGACAAGCATCACGGCGGTCAACGTGTCGATGCGCAACGCCCAAGCGGCGACGAGCTTGCCGGAGGTGAACCAATTGCCGATCGCGACATGGGCGTCCGATCCGCCCGCGACCATGACGAAAGCGATCCAGGAGAGGACGCAGCAAATCCCGAGAAGGCTGCAGGTGACGTATTCGGCGCCGCGCGCGCCGATCCAGCGCCCGAAAATACCGGCGATCAGAAAACCGAGAAGCGGCAGGAAGACGATAAGCTGGTACACCGGTCTCAGCCCTTCAGCGAATTGATGTCTTCAACCGCGATCGAGCCGCGATTGCGGTAGTAAGCCACCAGGATCGCGAGGCCGATTGCGGCCTCCGCCGCAGCGACCGTCAGGATGAAGAGCGCGAAGGCCTGCCCCGTCAGATCGCCCGAATAGCTCGAAAACGCGACGAGGTTGATGTTCACGGCAAGAAGGATGAGCTCGACCGACATCAGGATGATGATGATGTTCTTGTGGTTCAGGATGATGCCGGCGATGCCGATCGTGAACACGATCGCGGCGAGGGTGAGGTAGTTGGCGAGGCCGATTGCCATCCGCGTGATCCTTCAGATGCCGGCGCGCGAAGGGACCTTGCGCACCTCGACCGCAGTTTCGGGGTTGCGAGCCACCTGCGCGCCGATGTCCTGCCGCTTGACGCCTGGTTTGTGGTGAAGGGTGAGAACGATCGCTCCGATCATCGCGGTGAGCAGAATCATTCCCGCCGCCTGAAAGAAGTAGAAATAGCGGGTGTAGAGCACCTCGCCGAGCGCGGCCGTGTTGCTGAGCATGCCCGAAGGCGTCGCGGCGGCGGCGGCCTGCTCGGAACGGCCGAGACCCGACACGACGTAGATGAGCTCGATCGCCACGACCAACGCGATCAGCAATCCCTGCGGCAGGTATTGGACGAAGCCCTGCCTTAGCCGGGCGAAGTCCACGTCGAGCAGCATGACGACGAACAGGAACAGCACCGCGACCGCGCCGACATAGACGACGACCAGGATCATCGCCAGGAACTCAGCGCCCATCAGCAGGAACAGCCCGGCCGCGCAGACGAAGCAAAGAATGAGGAAGAGGACCGAATGCACCGGATTTTTGGCCACGATGACGGCGAAAGCCGACACAACCAGAAGCGGGGCTAGAATCCAAAAGAACAAAGCGTCGGCCTGCATCATCCGCCTCTTGTCATAGCCCCCTGCCCCGACCGCCCATCCCTTCGCGGGAAACAGGCAGCGCGCGCAGCCGGCGTCAGCGCCGCGTTCGTTGGCGCCATCCAGCGCGGCCCTCGTCCGGCCTACCAAAGGCGCGCGTTGACCAAACCCGTCATTCGACGGGGTCAAGATCAACCTCCCTCTCCCCAGAGAGGAGAAGGCGCTATCGATACGGAGCGTCGAGCGCGATGTTGCGCGCCAACTCCCGCTCCCAGCGATCGCCGTTGGCCAGCAATCGTTGCTTGTCGTAATAAAGCTCTTCACGCGTCTCGGTCGCGAATTCGAAGTTCGGCCCCTCGACGATCGCGTCGACCGGACAGGCTTCCTGGCACATCCCGCAGTAGATGCACTTGACCATGTCGATGTCGTAGCGCGTGGTGCGGCGCGTGCCGTCGTTGCGGCGGGGCCCCGCCTCGATCGTGATCGCCTGAGCCGGACAAATCGCCTCGCACAGCTTGCAGGCGATGCATCGCTCCTCGCCATTCGGATAGCGGCGCAGCGCATGCTCTCCACGAAAGCGCGGGCTCAGCGGCGACTTCTCGTGCGGGTAGTTGAGCGTCGCCCGAGGCTTGAACATATAGCGGATCGACAATGCGAACGCGGCAAGGAACTCTGCCAGGAACAGAGACTTGGCCGAATGGGCGAGCCTGAGAGCCACTGGCTTCCCCTCCCCTCAGTGCAACGGGCTCGAGGGGTTTCCCCCGAGACCGGTAAATTCGAGCACTCCGGCCACGACCACCACCATCGCCAGAGAAATCGGCAGGAACACCTTCCAGCCCAAGCGCATCAACTGATCGTAGCGATAGCGCGGGACGAAGGCGGTGACCATCAAGAAGCAGAACACGACCGCCCAGGCCTTGATCAGGAACCAGATCACCCCTGGTATCCATGTGAACGGCGGAAACGGCAGCGGCGACAGCCATCCGCCGAGGAACAGGATTGCAGCCAACGCCCCCATCGTGAGCAGCGCGACGAGTTCGGTCAGGAACTGCAGCAGGAACAGCGAGGCGGAATATTCCACCGTATAGCCAGCGACCAGCTCCGACTCCGCCTCGGTCAAGTCGAACGGCGGCCGATTCGTCTCGGCAAGCGCCGAAATAAAGAAGATAATGAACATCGGGAAGAGCGGCAGCCAGTACCAGCCGAACACGCCGAACCGCGTGTCCTGAGCCCGGACGATGTCGCTAAGATTGACCGAGCCCGCGCACATCACCACCGTCACGATCACGAAGCCGATCGAGACCTCATAGGACACCATTTGAGCGGCTGCGCGCAGCGACGACAGCAGCGCATATTTTGAATTTGACGCCCACCCGGCCATGATGACGCCATACACGCCAAGCGAGGAAACGGCGAAAAGATAGAGAAGCCCGACGTTGATATCCGCAATCACCCATCCGTCCGAGACCGGAATGACCGCCCACGCGGCGAAGGCGAGCACGACGGACACGAGCGGGGCGAGCAGGAACACGCCCTTGTTGGCGCTCGCCGGAATGATCGGTTCCTTGAGGATGAACTTGAAGAAGTCCGCGAAGGGTTGGAGAACGCCCCACGGGCCCACGACATTCGGGCCCCGGCGAAGTTGCACCGCGCCCCAAATCTTTCGTTGAATGTAGATCAGCGCCGCCGTCGACAGGAGCACGCAGACGAGCAGCAGCAGGCTCTCCAGCACGTGCCGCAACAATGAACCGACATCGCTCTCATGCATCCACGCGCCGAATGCGGACATGGCGCCGCTTCTAATCAGAAGCCACAGCGCAGCGATGAGCACGATAATGACGACCGCGGCCGCGCCGAGGATCGCGCCCCAAGGCGGCGGCGAAGCGGTGCGGGTGGGCGTCGCGCTGGTCATCGAAGTCTCGCCCTATTCCGCCGCCTCGCGCTGAACGCCACGGGCCAGAGCCGAACATTCGGCCATGACGCGAGAGGCGCGCGCGATCGGATTGGTGAAATAGAAGTCAGCGACAGCCGGAAACGAACGGCGTCCTATCGACCGCCCCGCCAAGGGCGGCGATCGAGCCGAAGACGCCGGCATCCGCAGGCGCGACGGCGTCAAAGCGCACCAGCGAGGGATAGGCGACCGCCAGCGTCGCCCGGAGTTGGGTGAGCGAATCGAATGGCAGCTTGGCCCCAAGGGGGTCCGACAGCGCTCGCAGGATCGACCAATCCTCGCGCGCGTCCCCGGGCGGGAACACGGCGCGCTCGGCGAACTGGGGCCGCCCTTCAGTGTTGACATAGATTCCGGTTTTTTCGGTGTAGGCCGCGCCCGGCAGGATGACGTCCGCCCGATGGGCCCCGCGGTCGCCATGAGTGCCGACATAGACCACGAAGGCGCCCGGCTCAATGTCAATCTCATCCGCGCCGAGGTTGAAGAGCACGTCGAGCGCGTTCGCCTTCGCCATCGCTGGCGCGTCGAGCCCCCCTTCGCCAGGCACAAGGCCGAGATCAAGCCCGCCGACGCGCGACGCCGCCCCGTGCAGCACGTTGAAACCGTTCCACCCGTCCTTCACGACGCCCGCCCCGAGGGCGGCCTTGGCGAGGCTCGCCAGTACGGCGACGCCATCGGGCCTGGCGAAGGCGCCCGGGCCAACGATCATCATCGGCTTCGTCACGCCCTCCGGCCGCTTGTCCCAGGCCTGAGCGAGCGTTTCGGGGCCGGCTCCCAAGTGGTCGTGGCTGTAGGTGAGGTCAGCCCTGGACCCTATGACGCTGATCGGCACGCCGGCCTTGAGCCACCGCTTGCGAATACGCGCGTTGAGGACCGGCGCCTCGTGGCGTGGGTTCGAGCCGACGATAAGAATAGCGTCAGCCTGCTCGACGCCGGCGATTGTCGAGTTGAAAAGATAGGACGCGCGGCCAAATTTTGGATGCAGTTTCGAGCCGTCCTGACGGCAGTCGATGTTGGCGGATCCGAGCTTGGCGACGAAGCGACTTGAGCGCGAACATTTCTTCGACCGTCGCCAGGTCCCCGACGATCGCTCCGATCCGGGAGGAAGGAGCAGCGGCAACCTTGCCGGCGATCGCGGCGAAAGCCTCCGCCCAGCTTGCGGGCCGCAGCCGGCCGTCGACCCGCACATACGGACGATCGAGGCGCTGCGTCTTCAGGCCGTCGACGATGTGCCGCGTCTTGTCGGAGATCCATTCCTCGTTGATCGCATCGTTGACGCGAGGCAGGATGCGCACCACCTCGCGACCACGGGAATCCACGCGGATAGCCGAGCCAAGCGCGTCCATCACGTCAATCGATTCGGTCTTGGCGTACTCCCACGGGCGGGCGTGGAACGCGGTCGGCTTCGAGGTCAAAGCGCCGACCGGACAGAGGTCGACCACATTTCCCTGCAGCTCCGAGCTCAGCGCTTCCTGAAGATACGAGGTGATCTCCATGTCCTCGCCGCGGCCGATCGCGCCAAGCTCCGGAACGCCGGCCACTTCGGTTACGAAGCGCACACACCGCGTGCATTGGATGCAGCGGTTCATCGAAGTCTTGACCAAGGCCCCGATATATTTGTCCTCGACGGCGCGCTTGTTCTCGGCGAAACGAGAGGAGTCAGCGCCGTAGGCCATCGCCTGATCCTGCAGGTCGCATTCGCCGCCCTGGTCGCAGATCGGGCAGTCAAGCGGATGATTGATGAGCAGGAACTCCATCACCCCTTTGCGCGCCTTGCGCGCCATCGGCGAGTTCGTGAAGACGACCGGCGGCTCGCCGTTCGGACCTGGGCGCAAATCTTTAACCGCCATGGCGCAGGACGCTGTCGGCTTGGGCGGTCCGCCTTTCACTTCGACAAGACACATCCGGCAGTTGCCGGCGATCGACAGCCGCTCGTGGAAGCAGAAGCGTGGAATTTCGGCCCCAGCCGCCTCACAAGCCTGAAGAAGCGTGTATTCGGCGGGAACGTCGAGTTCCTTGCCGTCGATGATGATCTTGCTCACGCGCTGATCACCCCACGGAAGGCCGACACGCGGTCAATTGTCATCTCATCCAGATTCGCGGACACCATCAGCGTTCCAGGGAAATAGATTCCGTCGCTCGCTCTCAACCGCATTTCCGGCTCATCCACAGCTTGATATGCGCCAGATGGCTCCAGCCGAAGGCAAAGTCGCTATCGCCGTTCCGCGTTAGATGATCGAGCCGCGCCGTCGCCTCTTCCAGGTCCGGAATATGCCCGGCCGGCACCGACCACATGACGAAATGCGGCGATCCAAGCTTTTCGAACCAGTCGCCCTTGCGGTTGTAGATCTGCTTGTGGACCGTCGCCCAGACAAAGCGCTCCAGCGCTTCGACACTCTCCCACACCGACAGGTTGACCGCCATGGTCGGGTCGCTCGCAGGACGGATGGCGGTCGCGTTGTTGCTGTCGTCCTTGAGGCGCCACACGAATCCTTCGCTGCGCTCCGCGAGCGCGTTGATGCGATCGAGGTTCATCATGAACCCCGCCATGCGCGGATCGTCAGTCGGATAACGGAACCGGCCGATGTTGAGCTGGGCGATGTGGCTTGTCATGACTTACTCCGCCGCGGCGAGCACCGGCTCGCTGTGCGGATTGGCCGCATATTGGTCGATGCGCCGCTCGATCTCGGGGCGGAAATGGGCGATGAGCCCCTGAATCGGCCACGCGGCCGCGTCGCCGAGCGCGCAGATCGTATGTCCTTCGACCTGCTTGGTGACGTCGAGCAGCATGTCGATCTCGCGTTTTTGCGCGCGACCCTCAACCATGCGCTCCATGACGCGCCACATCCATCCGGCGCCCTCGCGACAGGGCGTGCACTGGCCGCAGCTCTCGTGCTTGTAGAAATACGACAGGCGGGCAATCGCGCGAATGATGTCGGTCGACTTGTCCATCACAATCGCCGCCGCCGTGCCAAGGCCGGACTTGAGCTTGGCGAGCGAGTCGAAATCCATCGGACAGTCGATGATCTGGGCGGCGGGAACGAGCCGCACCGACGCTCCGCCGGGAATGACCGCGAGCAGATTGTCCCAGCCGCCGCGCACGCCTCCGCAGTGCTTGTCGATCAGTTCGCGGAACGGGATCGACATCGCCTCTTCGACGTTGCACGGCCTGTTGACGTGACCCGAGACGCTGAAGACCTTGGTGCCGAAATTGTTGGGGGCGCCGAAACTCGTGAACCACGATGCGCCACGTCGCAAAATCGTCGGCGCGACCGCGATCGAACTCGACGTTGTTGACCGTGGTGGGGGAACCGTAGAGCCCCATGCCGGCGGGAAAGGGCGGCTTCATGCGCGGCATGCCCTTCTTGCCCTCCAGCGATTCGAGCATCGCCGTCTCTTCGCCGCAGATATAGGCCCCGGCGCCATGATGGACGTAGAGGTCGAACGGCCAGCCGTGAATATTGTCCTTGCCGATGAGACTGGCCTCGTAGGCCTCCTCGACTGCGGCCTCGAGATTTGTGCGCTCCTTGATGAATTCGCCGCGCACGTAAATGTAGGATGCGTGCGCGCCCATGGCGAATGAGGCGAGCAATGCGCCTTCGACCAGCGTGTGCGGATCGTTCCGCATGATCTCGCGGTCCTTGCAGGTGCCGGGCTCGGATTCGTCGGCGTTGATAACCAGATAGTGCGGACGCTTGGGATCGACCGTCTTGGGCATGAACGACCATTTGAGGCCCGTCGGGAAGCCGGCGCCCCCGCGACCGCGCAGGCCCGAGGCCTTCATTTCGGCGATGATCCAGTCGCGTCCCTTGTCGATGATCGCCTTGGTCCCGTCCCAATTGCCGCGCGCCCGCGCGCCCTTGAGACCGCGGTCGCCGAGCCCATAGAGATTGGTGAAGATACGATCCTTGTCTTCCAGCATCGCTCAGTTCCCGAGCCTTCCCGGGCGCCGGCCGATCGTTCGCGGGACGGCCTACTCGACGCGCCACGCCCATCTGCGCCATAGAGCGTGGTCAATGCGGTCAAGCCGCCAACCGGCTCAGACGAGACGCGTCCGATCTGCGAACCGATCTTGACCGGCCGCCCCATCGCGAGATCGTCGAGAAGCTTGGCGAAATTCGCCGGCGTCAGGTCCTCGTAATAGTCTTCGTTGATCTGGACCATGGGCGCATTGCAACACGCGCCAAGGCATTCGACCTCGATCCAGGAGAACAGGCCGTCGGACGTCACATGGCCCTGCTCGCCCATGCGTTCGCGGCAGACGGCCCTGATGTCGTCTGAGCCAGCCAGCATGCAGGGCGTCGTGGTGCAGACTTGCACGTAGTGGCGCCCGACCGGCGCCAGATTGAACATCGTGTAGAAGGTGGCGACCTCGAGCACGCGGATGTTGGGCATGTCGAGCATCGCGGCGACTTTCTCGATCGCGGCCCGGGGCAGCCAGTAGCCGTTTTGCTTCTGCGCGCGCCACAACAGCGCCAGCACCGCCGACGCTTGCCGGCCGGGAGGATATTTGGCCAGCTCCCGCTCCGCCCACGCCTTGTTGTCCGGCGTGAACTCGAAGCTTCTCGGCTGCTCGTCAGCGAGACGGCGAACGGACATCGGTCAAAAGTTCCTCGAATGCGAAATCATAGTGAAGCGCGCGGCGCGGGTCGGTCATCGGTCGACCTCCCCGAACACGATGTCGAGCGAGCCGAGGATCGCGCTGATGTCGGCGAGCATGTGCTTGCGACATAGAAAATCCATCGCCTGAAGATGCGCGAAGCCGGGCGCGCGAAGTTTGACGCGGTAGGGCTTGTTGGAGCCGTCAGACACGAGATAAACGCCGAACTCGCCTTTGGGCGCTTCGACCGCGGCGTAAACCTCGCCGGCCGGCACCTTATAGCCCTCGGTATAGAGCTTGAAATGGTGGATCAGCGCCTCCATCGACCGCTTCATCTCGGCGCGCCGGGGCGGCGCGACCTTGCCGTCGTCGGTCACCACCGGCCCTTCGCCGCCGGCCGAGTTCAGCTTCTCGCAACACTGCCGCATGATCTTTACCGACTGGCGCATCTCCTCCATGCGGATCACGTAGCGATCGTAGCAATCGCCGTTCTTGCCGACGGGAATATCGAAATCCATTTCCTCGTAGCATTCGTAGGGCTGCGCCTTGCGCAGGTCCCATGGCGCGCCGGAGCCGCGCACCATGACGCCCGAGAAGCCCCACGCCCAGGCGTCCGCCAGCTTGACCACGCCGATGTCGACGTTGCGCTGCTTGAAGATGCGGTTGCCGGTGAGCAGAACCTCCATATCGTCGCAGACCTTGAGGAACGGATCGCAGAAGGCCTCGATGTCATCGACGAGTTTGCGCGGCAGATCCTGGTGGACGCCGCCGGGCCGGAAATAGGCCGCGTGCATGCGCGACCCGCTGGCGCGCTCATAGAACACCATCAGCTTCTCGCGCTCCTCGAAACCCCAGAGAATCGGGGTCAGCGCGCCAACGTCCATCGCCTGGGTCGTGATCTGGAGCAAATGCGACAACAAGCGGCCGATCTCGCAATAAAGGACGCGGATAAGCTGGGCCCGCCGCGGAATCGTGATGCCGAGCAGCCGCTCGACCGCGAGCGCATAGGCGTGCTCCTGATTCATCGGCGCGACATAGTCGAGCCGGTCCAGATAGGGCACATTCTGCAGGTAGGTGCGCGCCTCCATGAGTTTTTCGGTGCCGCGATGCAGGAGGCCGATATGCGGGTCGACCCGCTCGACCACCTCGCCGTCAAGCTCGAGCACGAGGCGCAGCACGCCATGCGCCGCCGGATGCTGAGGTCCGAAGTTGATCGAGAAGTTGCGTAGGTTCTGATCGTTCATGACTCGACTGCCTATTCCCGACCGTCGCCTTTCGCCTTCTCATCCCCCGGCAGCGGCGGGCCCTCCCACGGGCTCAGGAAATCGAACTGGCGGAATTCCTGATTGAGCCGCACCGGATCGTAGCGCACACGCTTTTCGGCGTCGTCATAGCGCACCTCGACGAAACCGGTCATCGGGAAGTCCTTGCGCAGCGGGTGACCATCGAAGCCGTAGTCGGTCAGAATGCGGCGCAGATCCGGATGGCCGTCGAAAATCACGCCGAACAGGTCGTAAATCTCGCGCTCGAACCAGTCGGCGCCTGGGTAGACGGCGGTGGCGCTCATGACCGGCGTATCCTCGTCGGTCTCGAGCTTGAGCCGGATCCGACGGTTCAGCTTCGGCGAGAGCAGATGATAGACGACGTCGAAGCGTTTCTCGCGCTGCGGATAGTCAGCCCCCGAAATATCGATGATTGAAATGAATTGAGACGCGGCATCGTCGCGAAGGAACTGGAGCGTCTCGACAATGCGCGCCGGATCGACAGTGAGCGTGAGCTCGCCAAACGCGAAGACGGAGTCCACCACCGCGCCGGGGACCCCGGCGGTCAGTTTCGTCGCAATGATCTGAAGCTCGTCGTCCATTCGCTTAAGACTCGCCTTCGCTCCCGCGTGTGTTCAGCGTTCGATCGTCCCGGTCCGGCGGATTTTCTTCTGCAACATCAGCACCCCGTAGAGCAGCGCCTCGGCGGTCGGCGGACAACCCGGCACGTAGATGTCGACAGGAACGATGCGGTCGCACCCGCGCACGACCGAATAGGAATAGTGGTAGTAGCCGCCGCCGTTGGCGCACGATCCCATCGAGATGACATAGCGCGGCTCTGGCATCTGGTCGTAGACCTTGCGCAGCGGCGGCGCCATCTTGTTGGTCAGCGTGCCGGCGACAATCATGACATCCGACTGGCGTGGGCTTGCGCGCGGGGCGGCGCCGAAGCGCTCGACATCATAACGCGGCATCGAGACTTGCATCATCTCGACCGCGCAGCACGCCAGACCAAAGCTCATCCACATCAGCGAGCCGGTGCGCGCCCATTGGATGAGGTCGTCGGTTGTGGTGACGAGAAAGCCCTTGTCGGCGAGTTCGTCGCTGATCGCGCCGAAGTACCGATCCTCGGGCCGGAGCACCCTGCCCGCCAGCGGATCGAGACGGTCAGTCGCGCCCAGCGCGACCGTCGGACTGGAGCTTAGTCCCATTCCAGGGCTCCCTTGTTCCACTCGTATACGAATCCGATCGTCAATACGCCAAGGAAGATCATCATCGACCAGAATCCGAGCGCGCCGAGGTCGTGAAACACGATCGCCCAGGGAAACAGGAACGCGACCTCAAGATCGAAAATAATAAAAAGGAGGGAGACGAGGTAGAAGCGCGCGTCGAAGCGCATTCGAGCATCGTCAAAGGGAGGAAAACCGCACTCGTAGGGCGAAAGCTTCTCGCTATCCGGGGCCCTGTAGGCGACGAGAAAGGGAGCGACCATCAGAGCGCCGCCGATGAGCGCGGCGAGAATGACGAACACGACCAGCGGCATGTAGTCGGAAATAAGGCTCGGCATGGCCTCGCTTCTCAGATTGTCGACTGCGCGCCACGCCTCGCGCAGCGGACATCCCCAGGATTTAACGCGTATCGCAGCGCAGCGTAGCATGCAAGGCGAAAGGATTCACTCGCCAGTACGAGATCTTACGACTGCGCAACGCAGCGCGCTTCGGCCTTGCGCGCCTGGGCGGTATGTAAGCAGCAGGACTGCGAGCTTAAAGGCGGATTTGAGCCTGCAGAGGCCTCAAGCGCGGCGCAGCACGAGCGCAACGCGTCGATCCGAAGCTCAGCGATGGATATAAGGGCGGGAAGATGGCGAGAGAGACGGGACTTGAACCCGCGACCTCCGGCGTGACAGGCCGGCGCTCTAACCAACTGAGCTACTCCCCCCGCGGGAGCGCGACCGGATAAGCCAGGCGCGTTTCCAAGTCAAGGATCTGTCCTGGCTCAGGACATATGAGACGATCGGTCGGATGGATGCATTGATTGCTTGGCGGAGCGGGGCGCGAAATGATCGGGATTCGCCTGGCGGCGGGCCCCTTATATCTGTCCGAGCCAGGACAGGATCGCATCGGGCCGCAAACCACGACCGCAGCCCAACCCGCGCGCCGCGCCTGCTAAGGTCAGAATTGACTTGTCGCCAATGACCAGCGCCGCATTTCGTCCCGCGTGAGAACGTGGACGGTGTCGGGCGGCAGCGATTCCGCCCTTCGCACCAGCGCGGGGTCGACCCCCATTCGCCGCGCGTAGCGCCCGAGCACGGCGACCATTGGCGGATCGGCGAAACTGCGCTTCACATGAGACCCGAAAAGGCCGCCGCCCTCGCTCTCGACAATCGACATGCGATGCAGCCCGACCTCGCTCCCGGGGGGAGCGATCCTGCGCACGGCGCCCATGAGCGCGTAGACGCAGGCCGACAGGCATTCGCCGATGTAGGGTCCCGGATCGCCGTCCGCCTCGAACCGTCCGACGACGCCGGCGATGCGCAGTCCTCGCAGAATATGACCGAAGACCATGGAAGCGACGACATTGCCGCCGCGGGAGTTGAAAAATACGATGCGCCGCAACCTGGAGTCCGAGCTGCCGGACTTGAGAAACTTGACAAAGGCCTCTGGCGTCTGAGCCTCGATCACGCCGTCGGCCACGATGACGTCGGGACAATGTCGGCCGCATTCGTGAGCTTTGAGCGGCGCGACGTGGAAACTCATCGACTGGCCGTGATCCTGGGCCGCAGCCGGCGTGAGCGCGACCCCAACGAGGGCGAACGCCGCGACCAACGGCGACAGCCTCAGCGACCCGAAGCTGGTGGGCGGTGACGGGCTCGAACCGCCGACCCTCTCGGTGTAAACGAGATGCTCTACCAACTGAGCTAACCGCCCTTTCATCAATCACTTCAAGAGATTGAGGATGCTTACCCTGGTCTACTTCGGCTTTCCGCGCAGTTTCCCGCTACAGATCGCTATTTCGGCAGTCGTTGGATCGCACCTCGCGCGCGATGGGTCAATCTCCACAACGGCGCCCTCCATCGATCGAAGCCTCCTGCTGGTCTGACATAAGCCGACATTCTCTTGCAGAAAATTGATCTTGATACAGAATTCGCCCAGCACACTGGCCCAATGAACGATCCTGCCCGTCCGACGGCCTCAGCCGCGCGCTCTCCGTGCCGGCGCGGCTCCACGCAAGAGAAAAGCGCGATTCGGATCATCTGCATGGCGTGTGCGCCACCGTAGGGCTGCGGCCCGGAAAATTTTTTCGCCGTTATTCCCGCGTAACCCATTGAAAAGTCTCGTTTCGCACGAGAGAATTGAAGGAACATCCTCTTGTAGACAAGCAGGAGTCAGAGTCCATGGCCTAATGCCGACCCTCGTCTGTGCGCCGTCTCATTCCCGCGCTAACCCATTGAAAAGTCTCGTTTCGCACGAGGAGAATCCAAGGAAATCCAAGGAAATCCAACACTCATTAACCGGGGTTTTCGGGAGCAAAAGGCCGTACTGGCCCAAGAAAATCCAAACGGATCGACCGGCACGCGCCGCCGGCGCGCTCGCATGCTGCGCTTCGCCTGAAATCATTGACGGGCGTAAACTTGCGCGCGGGCTGAGCCCGGCGCCGCTCGACGTCGCTCAATTCCACGCTGTCGCCGCGTGAATCCATTCGCGCTCAGCGGGCGCTGAGGTAGGCTCGCCATCCGCCGAACTTCGTGATGTCCTCGGCGCCCTTGACCGCCTCCGCCTCGACCAGAAAGCCCTTGGCGCTCGATCCGTCGGAAAGCCGGATCGTCCCGATGCCGAGGGGAGCGGGAATCCCGGCGACGAATGCGCCGAAGCCCGCCTTGTCGAGCGTCCAGAGTTCAAGCCGAATCGCGGCGCCCTGCCCGTCCGCGACCCGCAGGAGGCCGGGCTTCGGCGGCGTGGAGCCGGGCAAGGCGTAAAGGCGGTAGTCGCTCGTTGTCTCCGCTTCGCGGAAGAATACGCCGCCGAGCGCGACGAGCTCGGGATTGAGCGGCAATCCGGCGAGATGCGCGCCGACCACCGCGAGCGCAATGCGGCCGGAAGGCGGCGCTGCCGGCATGGGCGCAGGCGGCGGAACGGCGAGCCCGGTCGCGCCCATCGGGGCGCCGGAGCGGGCCTGGATCGCCGCGGCCAAACCGGCGAGGTATCCATCAGCGCCCGCGGGGCCGATCAGCGTCAGGCTCGACGGCAGCCCGTCGCCGCGCATGCCCGATGGGCAAGCGATGGCCGCAAGGTCGAGCAGATTGACGAAATTCGTGTACGTCCCGAGCCGCGAGTTCAGGCGGATCGGGTCGGCCTCGACTTCGGCGACCGTATAAGGGCGCGGGATGGTCGGAACCGCCATTGCGTCGAACGCGGCCCAGGCCCCCTGCGTCCGGCGTCTGAGACCAGCGAGCTTATAGGACGCCTCGAAGGCCGCGACCGCGTCGAATTTCCGCGCCCCCTCGATGATCGCCCGCGTCACCGGATGGAGCGCGCCCGGATCCTTCTCGATCAGCGGCTTCGTGGCGGCATACCGCTCGGCGACCCATGGGCCTTCGTAGAGGAGGCGCGCCACCTCGGCGAAGGGCTCGATATCGAATTCGACCACATTCGCGCCGAGCGCCTGCGCTGCGGCGACGTCGCGTCCGAAGGCGGCTTCCGCCTCCCTGTCGCCGAAGAATTCGAGCTGATCGCGACGGGGGACGCCGAGCCGCAGCCCTTTGGGCCAGCCCGACCGCGCCGGCGCCGGAAAGGGCCGCGACCAGGAGTCTGCCCGATCGAAGGCTGCGGCTGCTTCGAAGACCTTGAACGCGTCGGCGACGTCGAGCGCGAAGATGGAAATTGTATCGAGGGTCCGGCAGGCGGGAACCACTCCGGAGGCGGACAGGGCGCCGAGGGAGGGCTTGAGCCCGACGATTCCGTTGAGCGCGGCTGGCACGCGCCCGGAGCCTGCCGTGTCTGTGCCAAGCGAAAAAGGTATAAGCCCCGCCCCGACCGCGACCGCGGAGCCAGAGCTCGACCCGCCGGGGATCAGATCCGCGCGCAGCGCGTTGCGCGGAACGCCGTAGGGGGAGCGCGTTCCGACGAGACCGGTCGCAAACTGGTCGAGATTTGTCTTGCCGATCACAATGGCCCCGGCGCGCTCGAGGCGCTCGACGACGAAGGCTGAACGCTTGGGCGTGTAGGCGAAGGCTGGGCAAGCGGCGGTCGTCGGCAGACCGGAGACGTCGATGTTGTCCTTCACGGCGAAGGGAACGCCGAACAGGGTCCTGCCGGCGGATCCTTTCTCCTGCAGCCTTTCGGCCTCGGCCAAGGCCTCCGCTTTCGGCCGGAGCGTAATGAAAAGCGCCGGATCGCCATGGCGACCGATCCGGTCATAGGTCTCCTCGATCGTCGCAGTGAGAGGCTTGCCGTTCGCGTGGGCGTCGAGGAGTGTCGCGATCGTATCGGTCATCGGGCAGGAACTCCGTCAGGCGGCGAGGGCTACGCGACGCTGCCGATTTCCTCAACCCATGCAAGAGGCAGGCGCATCCGCGATTCCTGCGCCGCGCGAACCCCTCGAAGCGGCGGGACGTCCGGCGCCCAACAATCGGGCGCCCCGCCGAAAGTTCAGGCGAGAGTCGCGCCCCCGTGTGTCGTGGCCCCGCGCGCTCGTTAGCTTCCCGGCGCGGCACGGTCTTTGCTGCCGTTAACTTGAGTGGCCGCAGGCCCTGCCTGCGCAGCGCTGCCCGCCCGAGGATCACGATGACCGCACCCACCATTTCCAGACGTTCTCTCCTGAAGACGACCGCTTTCGGCCTGGCTGGCGCTTCGCTGAATCTGGGCTCCGTCAGTCGGGCGTTTGCGGCTAAGGACCTGACAGTTGGCGTGGTCTATGTCGGCGCACGCGACGATTTCGGCTGGAACCAGGCGCATGCGGTTGCGGTCGAAGCCCTGAAGCTGGTGCCGGGCGTGAAGGTGGCCGAGGAAGAGAACGTGCCCGAGACCGACGCGGTCTCGAAGTCGATGGAATCGATGATCAATCTCGACGGCGCCGGCCTCATCCTGGCGACGTCGTTCGGCTATTACAAACCGTTCGTGCTTGACCTGGCGAAGAGATATCCCGACGTCCAGTTCCGCCATGCGGCGCCGCTCTGGAACAAGGACACCGACCCGAAGAACGCCGGCTCCTATTTCGGCTATCTCAACCAGGCGCACTATGTCGACGGCGTCGCGGCGGGTCTGTCGACCAAGACCAACAAGCTCGGCTTTGTCGCGGCCAAGCCGATTGCGAGCGTGCTGAGCAACATCAATTCGTTCATGCTGGGCGCCAGGAAGGTCAACCCCAAAGCGATTGTCCAGGTCATCTTCACAGGTGACTGGTCGATGCCGGTGCGCGAAGCGGAGTCCGCCAACGCCCTGGTCGACGCCGGGTGCGACGTCATCACTTGCCACGTCGATGGGCCAAAGGTGGTGATCGAGACGGCCGAGAAGCGCGGCGTCAAAAGCTGCGGTCACAATGCAAGCCAGGCGCCGCTCGCGCCCAAAGGCTTCATCACTGGCGCGGAGTACAAGTGGATCACGATCTACAAGGGCTATGCTGACGACCTCGCCGAAGGCAAGCCGCTGCCGAACTTCACGGCTGGCGGCTATGAGGTCGATTTCGTTCAGAACACCCCGTTCGGCGCCGGCGCGACCGAGGAGGCCAAAACCGCGGCGACGGCGGCGATCGCCGATATGAAAAAGAAAGTTCCAATCTACGTCGGTCCTCTGAAGGACAACAAGACTGGCAAGGTGGTGATCGACAAGACCTACGACAATCTCGATCCCTACCTCGATAAGATGGATTATCTGCTGGAGGGCGTCGTCGGCTCGACGACCTGAGAGCGAAGGGGAAGAGCCGGTGTCGAACGCGCCTCTCGCAACTGGCGCCCAGCACGGCATCGTCAGACCGGTCGCAACGCCAGCGGCAGGGTCGGACTTTGCCGCGCGGCTTCGCAGCAACTCCGAATATGTCGTCATTCCGCTCATTGCGCTTCTGATCGCGGCAGCGCTGTTTGCCATCTTTCTGCTGGCGATCGGAAAGTCGCCGGTCGACTTCGTTTCCTATGTCTGGCGAGGCGGCTTTGGAACCTCGTTCTCGTTGCAGAACACCCTGCAGCGCTCGGCGCCGCTCATCCTGACGGCGCTCGCGGTCGCGATCCCGGCCCGGATCGGCCTCATCATGATTGGCGGCGAGGGTGCGCTCGTGCTCGGAGGCTTCGCTGCGGCGGTGCTGGCGATTCCAATGCTTGGCCGCGTGCCGCCGATTCCGACGCTCATCATCATGGCGATTTTCGCGATGATCGTCGGCGGCTTCTGGGTCGGCCTCGCCGGCTTCCTGCGCTACGCGCGGGGCGTCAACGAGACGATCTCCTCATTGCTGCTGACGTATATCGGCATCGCCATCATGAACTTTTTTGTCGAGGGCGCGCTGCGCGACCTCTCGGACCCCAACAAACCGTCAACCAAGCCGCTCAGCAAGGCCTATATGGTCGGAGTGATTCCCGGCACCGAAGTGCATTGGGGAATCGTGTTCGGCCTCGCGCTCTGCATCGCGCTCTATTTCCTCCTCGAGCGGACGACCTTCGGCTTCGCGGCGCGGGTGACGGGCGGCAATTTCCGCGCGGCCCTCGCGCAAGGCTTGCCGGTCGGGCGGCTCATCGTCGCGTGCTCCGCGATCGCGGGCGCCTGCGCCGGGCTTGCCGGTTTCTTCGAAGTGGCGGCGATCCAGGGACGCGCCAACGCGTCGCTCGCGGCCGGCTATGGCTTCACCGGCATTCTCGTCTCGTTCCTGGCGCGGCACAATCCGCTCGTCATCCCGCCCGTGGCGATCCTGTTTGGCGGTATCGTCGCCGCCGGCGGTCTTATCCAGCGGCGCATGGGTCTCCCCGACGCGACCGTGCAGGTCCTCGAGGGCCTGATTTTCGTCGTGCTGCTGACCTCCGAGACGCTGTACGGCCGGTTCTCGATCTTCAAGCCGTCCGCGGCGAAGGATCGAACATGAGCGGCGACATCCTAACGGTCCTGATCGCCATGTTGGGGGGCGCGATTCGCGTCTCGACGCCATTCATGTTCGTTGCGCTCGGCGAGTGCCTTACGGAGAAATCGGGACGGGTCAACCTCGGGCTCGAGGGCACACTGGTGCTTGGCGCCATGGTGGCCTACGCGGCTTCCTATCATTCCGGCAATCCATGGGTCGGCGTCTTGGCCGCGGGCGTAGCGGGCTCCGCGCTCGGCGCCATGCACGGCTCGATCTGCGGCCTCCCGCGGGTGAACGACGTCGCCGTCGGCATCGCCATGATGCTGTTCGGCGTCGGGGTCGCCTTCTTTTTCGGTAAGCCCTACATCCAGCCGACGGCGCCGCGGCTGAGCTCGCTCCCGCTCGGCTTCTGGAGCGACAGCGCGAGCTTGAAGAGCGCCTTGCAGGTCAACCCGCTCTTCTTCATCGGCATCGTGCTCGCACTGCTGATGGCCTGGTCCTTCCGCAACACCCGCTGGGGCCTGATCGTGCGGACGGTGGGCGACAGCGCGGCGGCCGCGCGCGCCATGGGTATTTCCGTGAACCTGGTCCGGCTCTTGACGACAACGGTTGGCGGGTTTCTCGCGGGCGTCGGCGGCGCGTTCCTGTCGCTCTCGTATCCGGGCTCGTGGAACCAGGGCCTCTCCTCAGGCCAGGGGCTGATGGCGGTGGCGCTCGTCATCTTCGCCCGCTGGGATCCGCTGCGCTGCATCGCCGCTGCGCTTCTGTTCGGCGCAGCAGGCGCACTTGGCCCTTCGCTGCAATCGATCGGCATCACCCAGGGCTACTACTTCTTCAACGCCGCCCCCTACATCCTCACGCTCGGCATCATGATCGCGACCTCGAGCGCCAAGCACTCGGCGCGCGACATGCCGGGCGAATTGTCGATGGCGAAGTAAGCGGCCGGCGGATCCGGGAACGAGACGAGAGCGATGAACGGACTCGGCGGTCTCAACAAATCTCCGAACGGCGTCGTTGTCGGCGTCGTGCAGTTGCAGTTGCCGGTCGTCGTCACGCGCGCGGACCTTGCGGCGCAGACGCAAAAGATCGTGGCGACGGTGGCCAAGGCGCGCCGCAACATGTCGACGATGGATCTCGTCGTTTTCCCTGAGTATTCGTTGCACGGCCTGTCGATGGACATGAATCCGGAGATCATGTGCTCGCTCGAAGGGCCGGAGATCGCGGCATTCAAAGACGCGTGCCGCGACAACCGCATATGGGGCTGCTTCTCCATCATGGAGTTCAACCCGTACGGGAATCCCTACAATTCGGGCGTGATCATCGACGACACCGGGGCCCTCCAACTCTACTACCGCAAGATGCATCCCTGGACCCCGGTCGAGCCCTGGGAGCCTGGCGATATCGGCATCCCCGTCTGCGACGGTCCGAAGGGCGCGAAGCTCGCGCTCATCATCTGCCACGACGGCATGTTCCCCGAGATGGCGCGCGAATGCGCCTACAAGGGCGCCGAAATCATGATCCGCACAGCGGGTTACACAGCGCCGATCCGCGCCGCCTGGCGCTTCACCAACCAGGCGAACAGCTTCCAGAACCTGATGGCGACCGCCAATGTCTGCATGTGCGGCTCGGATGGCGACTTCGACTCCATGGGCGAGGGCATGATCGTCAATTTCGACGGCTCGATCCTCGCCGAGGGGACGACCGGACGGCCCGACGAGATTATCACCGCTGAGCTAAGGCCAGACCTCATCCGCGAGGCGCGCAAGCACTGGGCGGTCGAGAACAATATCTATCAGCTCGGCCATCGCGGCCTCACCGCGGTCGCGGGCGGCGCCGGCGATTGTCCCTACACCTTCATGCAGGACCTCGTCGCCGGTCGCTATCGTCTGCCCTGGGAGGACGAGGTCGTCCACAAGGATGGAACCGCCTACGGCTTCCCGAAACCGTCTCGTCGCTACGGCGACACGCTGTCGCAAGCCGCGGAATAGACGATGCCCACTTTCGAAGCCGACCCCTATCCGTGGCCCTATAACGGCGACTGGCGCCCGGACAACACGGCGATAATTGTCATCGACATGCAAACCGACTTCTGCGGCAAGGGCGGCTATGTCGACTCCATGGGCTACGACCTCTCGCTGACACAGGCCCCGATCGGCCGATCAAGGCGCTGCTCGAAGCCGCGCGGGCGAAGGGCTACCACATCTTCCACACCCGCGAGGGCCATCGCCCCGATCTCGCGGACCTTCCCGACAACAAGCGCTGGCGCTCGCAGCGGATCGGCGCCGGCATCGGCGACAAGGGACCTTGCGGACGCATCCTCGTGCGTGGCGAGCCGGGCTGGGATATCATCGACGAATTGAAGCCGTTGGCCGGCGAGCCGATCATCGATAAGCCGGGCAAGGGGTCGTTCTGCGCGACCGATCTCGAGCTCATGATGCGCACGCGCGGCATCGACAATCTCGTCCTCACCGGGATCACCACCGACGTCTGCGTGCACACGACGATGCGCGAGGCGAACGACCGGGGCTTCGAGTGCCTGCTGCTCGAGGATTGCTGCGCCGCGACGGACTACGGCAATCACCTCGCGGCGCTCAAGATGGTCAAGATGCAGGGCGGCGTGTTCGGCGCCGTCGCGACCTCGAAGGCCTTTCATTGAGGCGCTCCCGTGACCGAAACGCACCATCCCGCCCGCGCGCCGTCGCTCGAAACGACCGGCATGTCAAAGTCGTTCGGCGCGCTCAAGGCGCTGCAGGACGTTTCGATCAAGGTCCCCGCGGGTTCGTTCCATGCGCTGCTGGGCGAGAACGGCGCCGGCAAGTCGACGCTCGTCAAGTGCATCATGGGGTTTTACACGGCCGACCGCGGGCAACTTCTGCTTAACGGCGAGGAGGTCGTCGTCCGCAACCCGCGCGACGCGCAGGCGCTTGGAATCGGCATGGTGTACCAGCACTTCACGCTGGTTCCCGCCTTAACCGCGGCGGAGAACCTCGTCGTCAGTCGGGCGGACGCGCCGGCGGTCATCGAATGGCGCAAGGAGATGAAGGCGCTCGAAGCTTTTCTGGACCGGATGCCGTTTCGCGTGCCGCTCGACAAGCCGGTCTCGGCGATGGCGGCCGGCGAGAAACAGAAGCTCGAAATCCTGAAGCTCCTTTATCTTGATCAGCGATTCCTGATCCTGGACGAGCCGACCTCGGTGTTGACCCCTGGCGAAGCGGACGAGATCCTCGGCCTGCTGCGTGACATGGCGCACGCGGATACAATCACCGTCATGATGATCAGCCACAAGTTTCGCGAGGTCGAGGCGTTCTGCGACGACTTCACGGTGCTGAGACGCGGCGCCAGGGTCGGCGGCGGCAAGGTCGGCGCCGTCTCGACGCGAGAGATGGCGGCGATGATGATCGGAGACGCCGTCGTGCGCCCGTCCGCCTCGCGCACAACTGCCCCTAAGAGCGGTGTGACGCTTGAGATCGCTGGACTCTTCGCCGAAAACGACGAGGGTCGGGAGGCCGTCGCCGGTCTCGATCTTAAGATCCGGGCCGGTGAGATCGTCGGCATTGCGGGCGTGTCCGGCAACGGCCAAAGCGAGCTTGTGGAGGCGCTCTCGGGCCAGCGTCCGATCAAGCTTGGCCAGGTGCTCATCCGCGACCAGGACTTCGAGCCCAGACGCGACCATTTCGACCGCTTCAAGGTCTTTGGCCTGCCCGAGGAGCCGCTGAAGAACGCCACTGTCCCCACGATGTCAGTGGCCGAGAATATGGCGTTTCGCCAGTTCGACAAAACGCCGATGACCCGCCTCGGCTTTTGGCTGTCGCGTGAACCGATGCGCGCCACCGCCCGCGACCTGATCGGCCGCTACAACGTCAAAACGCCGTCGACCGAAACGCCGATTCGTGATCTCTCCGGCGGCAATGTGCAGCGCGCCATACTCGCGCGCGAGCTGTCCGGCGACGTTGACGTGCTCATCGTCGCCAATCCCTGTTTCGGCCTCGACTTCGCCTCGGTCGCCGACATTCGGGCGCAAATCATGGAGCAGCGTAACCGTGGCGCGGCGGTGCTCCTGGTGTCGGAGGACCTCGACGAGATCCTGGAACTTTCCGACCGCATCGCGGTCATGTCGGGCGGCAAGATAGCCTATATCACCGACGCAGCCACCGCCGACCGAACGACAATCGGCCGCCACATGGCCGGCCACTGATCCATGATCGCAGTCACCGTGAGTCGGGTTGGTATTGCTTCGATCTTGGCGATCTGTTTCGGGTCATCCTCAACTCCACGAAGCGGAGACGGCGTCCACTGGCCTCTTCTCGACAGCAACGTCAAAGGGCACTATGAGCCCTGCTAATCGGGCGCCCGCACTGGGGAACGGCTTTCTAGGCTGCGAGGAGACAACGGTCGTCAGCATGCGCGCGCAAAATTCGATGATCGATCCAATGCCGTCTCTCTCTGCGGTCAAACAGGCGGCGCTGTGACTTCGGACTCTTTCGATCCAGAAGCCATGGTGGACGCGATGCTCCCGCTGCTTGGGCTCGCTGTAACACACGAATTGCGCGCCCAGACGATCGTGCACCTCCGGATCGCGGCAGAGTTGGCTCAGCAGCTTCTTTCGCTCTCGTTCGACGATCAAGAGGAGCCAGCGCCGGTGTTCACGCCGTGACGACCGTGCTCCTCGACGGCTCGGCTCAAGCCATCGCCGAAGCCGTCAAGACCGGCGCCAGAAGCGCAAGGGAGATTGCGCAAGAGACCCTCAACCGCATCGAGGCCCGCAACAGCGCGCTCGGCGCCTTCACCGATGTGACGGCGACGCGCGCGCTTGCCAAAGCCGACGTTATCGACGCCGCCCGGGCGCGCGGGATCGGCCTCGGACCGCTCGCTGGCGCGCCGTTCGCGGTCAAGAACCTGTTCGACATCCAAGGGCTGCCAACGCGCGCCGGCTCCAAGATCAATCGCGACCGCGCCCCGGCGACGCAGGACGCGACGCTTTTGACGCGTCTCGAGGCAGCCGGCGCAATCCTGGTTGGCGCGCTCAACATGGGCGAATACGCCTATGATTTCACGGGTGAGAACGCACACGACGGCCCTTCTCGCAATCCGCACGATCTCGAGCATATGACCGGCGGATCATCGGGCGGATCTGGGGCGGCCGTGGCCGGCGGCCTGGTTCCGATCGCGCTCGGATCCGACACCAACGGGTCCATTCGTGTGCCCAGTTCGTTCTGCGGATTGTTCGGCCTCAAGCCGACCTACGGCCGGCTGTCGCGCGCCGGCGCGTTTCCTTTCGTCGCCAGCCTCGATCATGTGGGGCCGCTCGCGCGCTCTGTCGGCGATCTTGCGCTCTCCTATGACGCCATGCTTGGCCGCGACGACAGGGACCCGGCGCAAGCCGACATGCCTGCGGCCGCAGTATCGCCAACGCTCAACGACGGAGTCGCTGGGCTGCGCATCGCAAGACTGGGCGGCTATTTCGCCCGCGCGGCCGACGCCAGCGCCTTCGCCGCGGTCGACGCCGTCGCGCGGGCGCTGAAAGCGGAGCGGGTCGTCGAACTCGCGGGAGCCGACAAGGCGCGTGCGGCCGCCTATCTGATCACGATGGTTGAAGGCGCGGCGCTTCATCTCGAACGGCTGCGCACGCGCGCGAGCGATTTCGATCCCGATGTCCGAGACCGGCTGATCGCCGGCGCGATGCTGCCCGGCGCCTGGACCACGCAGGCGCAAAAATTCCGGCGCTCGTTTCGCGAACAGGCCCTGGCGCTCTTCCGCGACGTCGATGTTCTGCTAGCGCCCGCTACCCCTTGCCGAGCCCCGAAGATCGGCCAGAAGACCTTCCTCCTGGACGGCAAGGAGATGCTGGTCCGCCCGAATATCGGTGTCTTCACCCAGCCGATCTCGTTCATCGGCCTTCCAGTCGTCGTGGTCCCTGTTTGGACCGCGGGCGAGAGCCTGCCAGTCGGGGTGCAGGTCATCGCTCCGCCCTGGCGCGAGGATCTTGCACTGAGGGTCGCGCGCGGCCTTGAATTGGACAGTGTCGTGAGTGCGCCGGTCGCGCCTTTCGCAGAGGAAGGCCCGAACCGAAAGCCGTGATCGTCGAGGATCCTCAGACGAAGGCCGAGATCGTGGCCCCGTTCGCAGACTGCGAGCACACAGGTCTCGAACGCGGTGGCCGCCATCGATCGCTTTTTCCCTGGGAGCGACGCCGCGATCCGGTACGGCGCAGCCAACTTAAACGGCAGCAGAGGCTCACCTCGACAATCTTGGCTCTCACAAGGGAGGCGGCGCGCGGCAACGCCGCGCTATAGACGGCCGTCCGTCGGTCGCTTCAACGCAAGATCCGCTCGACAGCCCGATCCTTGGGCGCCCTAGCTTATTGCAACGGCGCCGAACCGACGACAGGCGGCATGCTCCGGCGGACCGCCGAAAGAGCGGCGCCGGTCTGCGCAAGAGACGGCATCCAGCGCCGTCCCGCACTGAACGAACCTTTCTTCGGGCGCTCTTGCCAATGCAAGTGGGCGGACCTTCAGTTCAGGATGTCATCAAATCCACCGCCGCCGCCATCCCGTTCCGGCGGTGATCCAGCGATGGGGCCGACAGGCATAGTCCTTGCTTTCCCCGGATAGAGGTTGAGGTCGAGGCGCTCCGGCGCAAATTTGATCGCGTCGATCGGGGAATTGCTGAGATGTCGTCAAACGCGCGGGTCGGCGCATGAACACAACCATCGACCTTGCGGCCGAACCCTACGAGTTCACCCTCGCGCCCAAACATTGCGCGCTCCTGATTATCGACATGCAACGCGATTTTCTCGAGCCTGGCGGCTTTGGCGAAATGCTCGGCAACGACGTCTCGCAATTGCGATGCAGCGATCGAACCGAACCGAAAGCTCCTGGCGGCATGGCGCGCCGCCGGACTTCCCGTGCTCCATACAAGGGAAGGCCATCGGCCCGACCTCGCCGATTTGCCGCCCGTCAAGAAAATCCGCGGCCGCAGCGCCACGTCCATTGGCGACGCCGGCCCGATGGGCCGCATTCTGGTGCGCGGCGAAGCCGGCCATGACATCATTCCCGAGCTTTATCCCGAGCCCGGCGAGCCCGTCATCGACAAGCCGGGCAAAGGCGCGTTCCACGCCACCGATCTGCACGCCATCCTGCAGCACCGAGACGTCAAGCAGCTCGTCGTCACCGGCGTGACGACGGAGGTCTGCGTCAACACCACGGTGCGGGAGGCCAACGACCGCGGCTACGACTGCCTCGTGCTCGAGGATTGCTGTGGCTCCTACTACCCGGAGTTCCACGCCATGGGCCTCAAGATGATCAAGGCGCAGGGCGGCATCTTCGGCTGGGTGTCGAGTTCCGAGGACGTGATCAAGGCTTTGGCCGGCTGGAAGGGCGCTCACTAGGCAAGGCGCAGGGCAAAAAGGAGGGCAGCAATGTCAATGACGGCGGCGGCGACAGGGCGCGAGCGCTATTGGGTTCCCGGCGACTGGAACGCCTTCTTCGGCTTCGGCACCAACATACTGGTCAACGTTCTCGTCCTGACCGGACTCCTGCGCTTCGTGCTCAAGATGCCGGATTCGCTGGTGTTCGGCAGAATCCTTCCCGCCCTCGGGCTGATGCTGTTCCTCAGCACGGTGTATTATGCCTGGCTCGCCTATCGGCTGGCGCAGAAGACCGGCCGCACCGACGTCTGCGCGCTTCCGTCCGGCACCAGCGTGCCGCACATGTTCGTCGTCACCTTCGTCGTCATGCTGCCGATCCTGCTTCGGACCAACGATCCGATTCAGGCCTGGGAAGCGGGCCTCACCTGGGTGTTCGTCCAGAGCTTCGTCTTGATGGCGGGCGGCTTCATCGCACCCGTAATCCGCAAGATCACGCCGCGCGCGGCGCTGCTTGGCTCGCTCGCCGGCATTTCGATCACCTTCATTTCGATGCGGCCCGGCCTGCTCGTGTTCGAGACGCCGCTCATCGGCATGGTGTGCTTCGCCATCATCCTCGCGAACTGGTTCGGCGGCGTTCGCTACTTCCGCGACGTGCCCGGCGGCCTGATCGCGATCGCGGCTGGCACGCTCATCGCCTGGGGATCGGACCTCTTCGGTCTTGGCTACGGAGGCTTGAGCGTAAGCAGCGTCGGCGACGCCTTTTCGCACTTCGGCTTCTCGTTCCCCGTACCGGCTGTCGGCCACGTCTTTGCCGGCTTCAAGTTCATCGGGATCATCCTGGTGACCGCGATTCCGTTCGGCATCTATGACCTCGTCGAGGCGATGGACAATGTCGAGAGCGCGTCCGCGGCCGGCGATTCGTTTCCGACCACCCAAGTGCTGACTGCCGACGGCGTGATCAGCCTGATCGGCTGCCTCCTCGGCAATCCGTTTATCAACGCCGTCTACATCGGCCATCCGGGCTGGAAAGCGATGGGCGGGCGGGTCGGCTATTCCGCCGCGACGGGCGTGATGGTGCTGGTGCTCACATGGCTCGGAATTGTCGCCTTGGTCTCGAGCCTGATCCCGGTGGTCGCGATCCTGCCGATCCTGCTCTACATCGGCATGCTGATCGGCTCACAGGCCTTCCAGGAATCGCCGCGGAGTCATGCGCCGGCCATCATCCTGGCGATGATTCCGCAGATCGCCGCCTGGGGCAAAACCATGATCGACGGCGCGCTCGGCGCCGCCGGCACCAACGCCGCTACGGTCGGCTTCGACAAGCTCGGGGCCACGGGCGTCTTGTACAAGGGACTGGAGACGCTCGGCGGCGGCGCAACGCTTGCCGGCATCATTCTGGGCGCCGTCACCGTCTTCATCATCGAACGCCAACTCGAGAAGGCCGCGGCGTTTGCATTCGCGGGCGCCATCCTGACCTTCTTCGGCCTGATCCACGCCGAGGATCTCGGCATCGGCCAATCGCCTGTGGTTGCGGTGAGCTATCTCGGGATCGCCGTGATGCTCTACGCCTTCGCCAAATTCGCCCATGTTACGCCGGGCGAGCCGTTCGAGATGGAGCATGACCACCTGAGCGTTCAGGCGGCTGCTGCGGAATAAGAGGGCGTCCGCCGGCGGGTCGCGCCTGCCGGCGGACAAAGGCACGCGCTCGGCGCCGCGCGGAAGTCCGCCAAAAAAGGGAATATCAAGCGAACGGAAGAATAGAGCTTTCAACTTCAGGTATCCGACCGTCAGCTTAGGCCGAACCATGGCTTACCGTGCGCGTCGGCGTAATTCCACCGATATTCTCGAGGAGCAAGCGTCCAACGCTGTGGGCCACGTCACGCTCACGCGAATCTTCAAATAAGTCGCGTCACCTGCGCCGCCCTCCCCCGGGCGCAGACCTTGAATCAGAACCTCATCACTTTGGCAATCGAGAGTGCTTCAAATCAACCCACGCTCTAGTCAAAGAGCGGCGATTTGTCCCGCTGCTGTCCGCCGACGGTCGCCATGTAGCTGGCTGAGAAAGCGCCCACCAGAAGTGAGATGAAGGCCCAAAGGGCGACGCCGACTCCGGTTTTGCGAGCGGCGTCGGCGGCTTCCTTGGCCTTCTGCGCCGCCTGGTCCTTTGCCTTCTTCGCCTGGTCAAACACGTCGGCGACGCGCTTCTCGGCGTCCGGCTGGCTCATTCCCGTCCGGCTCGCCACGAGTTGTGCAAGGTAGGTTTTATCCGCTCCTGGGAGGTCGCCGTTGTACAAAGCGCGCGTCATAATCCGGCCAGCCTCCGCCTGCGCGCCCTGATCGCCTTGAGCGGGGTGATCGGTGCGCAGAAGCAGATCGGAGAAATAGCCCGTCGGATCGCCCATCGTTGAAGCCACTTGGCCGGCGGCTTGCCCGGTGGCCGAACCCACCGCTTCCGTCGCCGCGCCCGCGACATGGGCGGCTCCGCTCACGGCCGAGCTTGCGGCCCAAGCCAGCAGGGTTGCGGCAATCACCGCTCCCACCGCCCAAACCAGGAGCCCATGCGCCGTATCGCGAAAAAAGACCTCATCGGTGTGCACGCGCGCCCAACGGGTCCGCAATCGCCCGGCAATATAGCCTCCAAAACCAGAAGCGAAGAGCTGCACGGCGATAAACCACGCTGCGGCAAGCACAGTGAACGTCGTCACCGAGGGATTGTTGCTGGACCATGGGGAAACCGAGACGAGTCCAATGCCCGCCCCCAGCGCCACCAACGCCAGGGAAAACGCCGCGGCGACGAAGGCGCCCGCGATTACCGCGGCCCACGATACGCAGGAGGCCGCGTCGATGGCGGTATCGACAGCCGTCACGGGCCCACGGCTTGCAATTGTCGCCTGTGCCATTTCTCAAACCTCGTGTTCGGGCAATTCAAGGAAACCGGGGTTGTTGCCCCGGTAAGGGTCGTCCCAGTGCCGGACTTTCCTAATGGTAAAGAAGTGCGATCAGGATGATGATCGGGATCGGAACCCCGAGAAGCCAGAGTAAAATTCCGCGGCCCACATTACCCTCCTCATGCTGCTTTGGCCCGAATCGTGAGCCGTCGATGAACTTTGAGGCGCCTCAATTTGTTCCAAACGAAAAGCACATTTGTGCATTCGCTATTCGCGGGCGCTAAGCAGAGATTCTCTTCGTACCCAACGGATCGCGGTTTCGAGTGGAATTCAACTCGACGTTGGGCGGATCGAGGCGCCGACGTTGTGCCTGGTGGGCGATGAGGTCGGCTCGACGCCCGTCAATCTAGGCTCAGGACCTATTAAATTCCTTGCGGGGCGGGGGATTGGCTGATTTTATAGGCGAGGCGGGGAGGCTTCGCCATGGCTGATTTGTTTCTGCTTTCTGAGGCGCAAATGCGCTGGATCGAGCGCTATTTTCCGCTTTCGCATGGGGATTGCGCGGGTGGACGACCGGCGGATCGTCAGCGCGATTGTGTTTGTGATCAAGAACGGACTTCGCTGGCGCGACGCGCCGCGCGACTATGGCCCGCACAAGACGATCGACAATCGGTTCATTCGCTGGAGCCGCCTTGGCGTGTTCAACAAGATTTTCGCCACATTGGCGCACAAGGGCGGCAAGCCGGAGCGGATCCTGATCGACGCCACACATCTGAAGGCGCATCGCACCGCCGCAAGCCTTTTAAAAAAGGGCCTGTTCCCCGACGTATCGGGCGTGACCTGAGGCGGTCTGAACTCCAAGCTGCACCGCGGTTTGCGACGGTCACGGACGCCCGCTCGTCATGCTTTTGAGCGAGGGGCAGATGAGCGACCACAAGGGCGCGGCGCTGATGCTGGCGGCCATGCCAAAAGCCAAGCAGCTCCTCGCCGACAAGGGTTACGACGCCGATTGGTTCCGCGCCGCCCTCGCCAAGCGCCGCATCATCCCCTGCATTCCTTCGAAATCCACCGGAAAGCCGCAATCCCCTACGACGCCGTCCTCTACGAGCAGCGCCACAAGATCGAAAACATGTTCGGCCGCCTCAAAGATTGGCGGCGCATCCACACCCGATACGACCGTTGCGCCCATACCTACTTCTCGGCAATCTGCATCGCCGCAGCCGTCGCTTTCTGGCTGTAAGCAATGAGTCCTGAGCCTAGTGACGGGGGCGTCCTCCGGCATCGGGCATGCAACGGCCAAAGCGATGCAGATCGCGGGCTTCCGCGTCTTCGGAACCAACCGTCGCGCTGCCGCCGAACAATCCGATGGCGTCACCATGCTGTCTTGCGACGTGACCGATGATAAGTCCGTGGCGAAACTGATCGATGAGGTGCTGGCCAAGGCGGCGCGCATTGACCTACTTGTCAACAATGCCGGCATTGGCCTACTCGGCGGCGCGGAAGAGTCCTCGACTGCACAGGCTCAGGCGCTCTTCGATGCGAACGTCTTCGGTGTTCTCCGCATGACCAACGCGGTGTTGCCGACAATGCGACGTCAAGGGAAGGGCAGAATTGTTAACCTGAGCTCGGTGCAGGGGTTCATCCCAGCTCCCTATTTCGCGCCGGCGGTCCCCGTCGGCCGTCACCACATCGCCAGGGACAGAAAAATGAGCCTAAGCCATTGAAAAGGCCTGGTCGCGTGCAGAAACGCACGCATCGGCGTCCATGCGTGGGGCGCATGCGGCGACGACCTGGGCCGGCGGGGCTTTTACGCCGATTGCCTCGCTCTCCGGGGTCAGCCCCCTGGCGCGCCCGCCGGCCGGCGGCCCCCCAACCGCGTCAACCGGCACTGGCTTTCCGACCCCGTTGTGGCATAGCTCGCCAACGACGCTCGCCGGCGGATTATTGCGTGCAGGGATCGCCGCAATGAACGGGCGAGCGCAAGGGAGGGGCGAATGAATCCGTTGATTGGCATTGCCGCGGGCCTCGTGCCGGATATCATCAAGCTGGTTGCCGGCGACGCGACCGGTCACCTCGCCGACCAGGTCGGCAAGGCTGTCGCGGATGCGGTCGGAACGACGAACGCCGGTGAAGCGCAAACCAAGCTCGCTGCGAATCCCGCCGCTGAAGCCGCGCTTCGGCAGAAGCTGGCTGAACTTGCCCTCGATGCGACGAAGGCTCAGAACGCGGACGTTGGCGCAGCGGGCTCAGGAGGCGCTCAACGATACGCAAAGCGCGCGCAGCGGGCTTCAGGCGTTGGCGACGACCAACAGCACGATCGCCTGGACCGCGCCGACCATCTCCTACCTCGTGATCGGCGGCTTCTTCGCCTTCCTGTTTGTGCTTGTCTGGCTGTACTGGGGCAAGCCGGCCGACAATCAGAACAATTTCATCGTTCAGATCATCAATATCGCCGTCGGCGCTTTGACCGCGGCCTTCGCGACGGTCGTCAATTTCTGGCTCGGGTCATCCGCGGGATCGCAAAAGAAAGACGACGCGAACCTTACGTTGCAACAGGCGCAGGCAGACCACGCCAGCGCGAACATCAAGGCGCTGCAGGACAAGATCGCCGCACCGCGTCAGGCGCTGGCTGAAGCGCCCGCCTGCCAAGCCGGCGCCGACGCCTGCGGCCGCCAGGCCAATCGATCAAAGTTCGTCAAGATTTCGACGCCTGTATGCCGTTCATCTTCAAGGCGGAGGGCGGCTATTCCGACAATCCGGCCGACCCCGGAGGCCCGACCAATTTCGGCATCACGCTCGCAACCTTGAAGGCCTATGAAGGCGACCCGAATCTGACCGCCGACGACGTCAAGACGCTCACGCCCGCTATCGCCAAGGAGATCTACCGGACCGCGTACTGGAACAGGATGCAGTGCGGCGCCCTGCCGGCGGGCCTTGACCTCGAGGTGTTCGACTTCGGCGTGAACTCCGGTCCGGCCGAATCCGTGAAGACGCTGCAAAGGCTGGTTGGTGTGACGCAGGACGGCTCGATCGGCCCGATAACCCTCGCGGCTGTCGGACAGTTCAATGTGGGGGACTTGATAGGGCGCTTTGCTCAGGCGAGGTTGGCGTTCTACCAGAGCCTCAATATGCCCGAGTTCGAACAGGGCTGGGCGACGCGGGTCGCTCAAATCCAGACCGCCGCGACCAAGATGCTCGACGCCTCGCAAGTCGCTGTGGCGTAGGGCGCAAGTCGCTGTGGCGTAGGCGAAGAGACGGCTTCAGACGCCGAGGGCCTCGCGTTCGCCGATCGCCGCGCTCTCCGGGGTCAGCCCCCGGACGCGCGCGCCGACCCGCCAACGCTCGCCCTCTCGAGCAAGCCGAACGAGATGATAGGCGGCGCGATAGCGCGGGTGACTCGCGGCCGCGGCGGCCGACGGCGCGCTGAGGACCGGAACCGCGCCCCCGACCGTGCGCGCGGCGCGCGACGGCAGCGAGCGGACGGCCTGCCGATGAATATGGCCATGCAGGATCGCCTCGGCGCCAAAGTCGCGCACGACGCGTTCGAATGCGACGGCGTCCGACAGTCCGCGTAAGGGGGGCGTCACTCCGGCCAAAGGCGGGTGATGGATGAGCACGACCCGCGCGAGGTCTTTGGCGCCGGTTTGGCGCAAAAGTTCGGCGAAGGCCTCGATCTGCTTTTTGCCGAGCCTGCCCGTCGCCATCAGGGGAGCTGTCGGTACGGCGGAGCTCAAGCCGATGATCGCGATCTCGCCGCGGACGCGGAGGTAAGGGTAGGTCGCCTTGCTCTTCGGGGCATTGTCGCTTGTGGCCCAGGGCGCGAACGTGGTCCCAAGCAACGGCATGGACGCGCGCACATAGGCGTCGTGATTCCCGGGCACGAAGCTGACGTCGTGCGGCTCGCCCAACGTCTCCATCCATAATGCGGCGCGCTGGAACTCGACCGGCATGCCGATGTTGACCAGATCTCCGGTGACCGCGACATGATCGGGACGCTGGGCGCGCAAATCCTCGACCAGACGCTTCAAGAGGCCCATATCGTTGAGCCGTTCGCGCCCGCGCTTCCAGTTGATGAAGCCCATGACGCGCTTGAGCCGCAAATCGGCGAAGCCGGGCATGGGCGCCGGGCTCAGGTGCGGGTCGGTGATATGCGCAATGATGAAGCTCATGCTGAGGCGCCCTTCTCGGCGATCCGCCAAGGCGAGGGGGCCTCGAGCCATTGACCGAGTGGAAATAGGATTGCTTGAACGGAAAGACAATCCTGGATGGGGTCGGGAGTAATCCGCAATATGGCTGCGTCGGTTGGAGAGAGGCTGAGGATCCGCTTATTGCACTGGAGCTTCCTCGTCACGCGGCCGATGTCGCTTGGCGTTCGCGCAATTGTGATCAGCGCCGACGACGAAGTCATGCTGGTGAGACACGGCTACGTTTCCGGCTGGCACTTTCCAGGCGGCGGAGTGGAGGTCGGAGAGACCTGCGTCGAGTCGCTTGCGCGCGAACTCGAGGAGGAGGCGCGTATCGCGTTGGAAGGGCCGCCGGTCCTGCATGGGCTTTTCTTCAACACCCAAACGTCGCGGCGCGACCACGTGGCCGCTTACGTGGTTCGAAACTTCCGGGTCTTGGGCGAACGCGCGCCCAATTGGGAAATCGCCGAAGCGCGCTTTTTCCCGCGCCAGGCGCTGCCGGAAGGAACGACGAGGGCGACTCGGGCGAGGCTCGCCGAGATCTTCGATTCGGCGCCGATTTCCGACCGCTGGTGACCGCCGGGAGCCGGCAATTTAACCCTATTGCTTTGATTCCGACCCACAATTTCGGTTGGGAAGACAATCCGTTAACGGGTCGGTAAGGACGGCTGCTTTTGATGGCCGGGTGGACTTTTGGCGCCCGCGCGCTTAAGAGTCGGGTCGAATGCGGGGAGATCGATGAACTCCATCATCCGGCGCGGGACCGCCGTTGGACTGACCGTTGCAGCGTGCGCCTTGATGGCCGGCTGCGACGATTCCTATCTCGATCAGAGCTCTGCGCGATCCCAGCAGCCGATTTCGAGCGCCACGCTCGCGGCGATGGAGAAACTCGACACCACGCCCTCCTCGCCGACGGTCATCCGGACCTACAAGAAGGAGGCTGAGCTCGAAATCTGGAAAATGAAGTCGAACGGCGAATACGCGCTGCTCAAGACCTATCCGATGTGCCGATGGTCGGGGCAGCTCGGTCCGAAGAAGCGCGAAGGCGACATGCAGGTGCCGGAAGGCTTCTACTCGATTGCACCGGGACAAATGAACCCGAACTCCCACTATTATCTGGCGTTCAACGTCGGATACCCGAACGCTTACGACCGGGCCTATGGGCGCACCGGCGGCAATGTGATGGTGCACGGAGTCTGTTCTTCCGCCGGCTGCTTCTCGATGACCGACGAGCAGGTCGCCGACATTTACGCGATCGCCCGCGATTCGTTCGCAGGCGGCCAACGCGAGATTCAGCTTCAGTCCTATCCGTTCCACATGACGGCCGAGAACATGGCCAAGTTCCGGCTCGACCCCAACATCGGTTTCTGGAAAAACCTCAAAGATGGCTCAGACCATTTCGAGGTCACCAAGAATGAGCCGTCCGTCCTGGTCTGCGGCAAGCACTATGTCTTCGATGCGACCGCGAGCGGCGAAGTTTCTGGCAGTGAACCGTGCCCGGCGCTCAAGCGCGATCAGGATGTCGAGGCGCAAGTCGCCGAGAAGGAGAATAAGGACGAGACCAAGGTCGCCGAACTGGTGGCGGCTGGCGTCAAGCCTATTCGTCTGGTCTACGCCGACGGTGGCCAAAATCCGGTTTTCACCGGCTACAAGGACGTAAGCGACCCGGACGCGCTCGCCAGCGGACCGCAAGAGATCGTCCTTGGCGACCGAGCGAAGCCAGTGTCCGCAGCGGTGAAGATTGCAGTGGCGGACGCGGACAAAAAGCCCGCCGCGAGCGTAGCGCCAGCGCCCCTCGAGGCTCAGGCGGCGCAGGCTGCTCCGACGACGCTCGCCGCCATCTCGGCGCCGGCCAAGCAATCCGGCGGGATGCTCGGCGGTTTCGCCGGCGGCGCCAAGGACGTGCAGAAGTGGCTGCATCTTGGCGGCCAGGAGCCCGCGCCTCCGCCAGTCGCCGCCGCGGCGAACGATCCAGATCAACAGGTTCCCCCATCGCCGCTGCCGCCGCGCCGCGACGACGTGCATTTGGCGTCGCTGCATACGCCGCCCACCCCGCCGACGCGACGGAATTCCGCCGAAACTCAGGCGGACGCGCCCGATTCCGCGCCCTCGACAGCGGCGCCGCAGCAATAGCGACGCGTTAGCTCGCGAGCGCCGCTCGCCGCCCATTCCCGATCCGAGCCGAGAGGCGGGACAGGAGGCGCGCCGCTTCCTCGGCGTCAGCGACCGCCCGAGTTGGCACGACGATCGGGCGCGCCGTTCCGTGGCCATACGTAGATAAGACCGCCGGCGTCTTCCGCTTGTTCGCAATCGGCGTAGCGCAGGTTCAATGTTCGGCCGTCCATGTCAAACGAAAGGGCTTCATCGCCGAACGTGGCCGTCACGCCGCCCGCCGATTGAAGGCGCTCGATCGCGGCCCGCCCTTCGCCGCGGGCTCCGCGAATCCGCCAGTGATTGACCAGTCGCTGGATCATGAACGCGGCGGCGGCCAGGATAATCGTCGCCTCGCCGGCGCGGCGGCTGATGAGACCGGTCAGCGCCAGCACGGACGCAAAGGCAAGGATCAGCGCGAAGGCGGTCAGCGGCGCCACGTGGCTGGCGAGCAATCCGCCCTTGAGCGCCGTGCGCAGGGCCAAGCGAGCCGCAGCGGCCTCGGCTTCGGCGGGCGCAAGCGTGAAAGCATAGGGCCCGAACGAATCGGAGAGCCGATCCGCCGTCATGACTCGCCGGGCGCCTTGGCGACCAATGCGAGCGCGTGCAGCCCATCGGCGAATTCCGCCGTCAAAAGGTCATACACGATACGGTGCCGCTCGACTCGGCTACGACGGTCGAACTTGGCGGACACCACCCGGACGCGATAATGCGTGCCTCCCCCTTCGCGCGCGCCCGCATGTCCCGCGTGATGATCCGACTCGTCGACGACGTCGAGAAGAATGGGATCGAGCGCCGTCAAACGCGCGACAATTCTCTCTTGCATGATCACGGTTTGAGCACTCCCGTTAAGCAGATCGCGACCTTACATATCTTACGCTAGACCGGGCGCTGAATTCGCGATCGACACACGATTTGCTGGCTTTTGCTGGCGTCGGGCGTTTCGGGCTTGCCCGATGGCGTCGGCGGTCATAAAGGTCATGGCATGGATTTGAACTCTCGTCTGTTCGACCGAATCCGGGTCAAGCCGGCCGAGCGCGCGCCGGAGAAGGCGCCGACGACCCCTTGTTCTTTTCCCGGCTGCGCGGCCGAAGGGGTGTTCCGCGCGCCGAAGGGCCGTGAGCGCGAGGGCGAGTATTTCAGCTTTTGCCGCGATCACGTGCGGGAATACAACGCGTCTTACGACTACTTTCGCGGGATGGACGACGCCTCGATGGCGAAGTTTCGTCAAGCCGACGCGGTCGGCCACCGTCCAACATGGAAGATGGGCGCGCGGGCGGCGCCGGGCGCCCAACCGGTCGATGAATCCGTGTTTGCCGAGGCCCGCGCGGCGCGGCGACGCGGCGCTAAAGGCAAGCCGCCGCAGACCGAGCCGCCGCCGCGTTACAACGCTCTGGCGATCAAGGCCTTATTGACGCTCGAACTCGGCGGCGAGGCGACTCCGGCGAAAATCAAGGCGCGATACAAAGAATTGGTCAAACGCCATCATCCGGACGCGAACGGGGGCGACCGTTCGTCGGAAGAGAGATTGCGCGAGATCATTCAGGCGTACAATTTTCTGCGCGCCAATAAGCTCGTCTGACTGCAAGGTTGGCGCCCCTTGGAACGGTGCGTCATTCCGATGGTTAAGATGTCGCTGTGAGCGCTCGCTTTTTTGCGCGCGCCCGGAATTCGAGTATGAGAAGGACGCTCTCTTCCGGCTGCGGAAGAGCGTGGAGGATCTATGAACTCAGTCCAAGCCATAGTGGGATCAGAACCTGCGCCCGGTCTCCCGGACACGCGCATATCCGTGCGAGAGGTCTTCGGCATCGATTCCGATATGGAGGCCCCGGGCTATTCGCAGAGCGACGAACACGTTCCCGATCTCGATCCGGACTATCTGTTCGACCGGGACACGACGCTCGCGATCCTGGCGGGCTTCGCTTTCAACCGCCGAGTGATGATTACGGGTTATCACGGCACGGGGAAGTCGACACATGTCGAGCAGATCGCCGCGCGCCTTAACTGGCCTTGCGTGCGCATCAACCTCGACAGCCATGTCTCCCGCATTGATCTCGTCGGGAAGGACGCGATCGTGCTCAAGGACGGCAAGCAGATTACGGAATTTCGTGACGGAATGTTGCCCTGGGCGATCCAGAACAATATCGCGTTGTGCTTCGATGAGTATGACGCGGGCCGTCCCGACGTGATGTTTGTCATTCAGCGGGTGCTGGAGATTTCGGGCCGCCTGACCCTGCTCGATCAACGCCGCGTTATCCGGCCACACCCGGGGTTCCGTCTCTTCGCGACCGCCAACACGGTCGGGCTCGGCGACACATCCGGCCTCTATCATGGCACACAGCAGATCAATCAGGGCCAGATGGACCGCTGGTCGATCGTCGCGACCCTCAACTATCTTCCGCACGACAAGGAAGTCGACATCGTGCTCGCCAAGTCGCCTGCGCACCGGGCGCGCAAGGATGGGCGCGACATTGTCAACAAGATGGTTCGCGTCGCCGATCTGACGCGTAACGCCTTCATCAATGGCGACCTGTCGACGGTGATGAGCCCGCGCACCGTCATCACCTGGGCGGAGAACGCGGAAATCTTCAAGGACATCGGTTTTGCTTTCCGACTGACCTTCCTCAATAAGTGCGACGAACTCGAGCGGACCCTGGTCGCCGAATTCTACCAGCGTTGCTTTGGACAGGAACTGCCGGAGAGCGCGCTGAACATCGCCCTGAGCTGAGGGCTCTTAGGAAAACGACGCGATGGCCAGGAACGCGGTCCGTGAGGAATGCGCGGTTCCCCGTCCCCGATGAAGCCTGTGCGCATCCTCGCCATCTCTGGAAGCCTGCGCCGCGCGTCAACGAACACGGCGGCGTTGGAGGCCTTGGTCCGGCTCGCGCCCAAAGGCGTCAAAGTGCTCCTCTACGGCGATCTCGCCAAGCTGCCGCCATTCAACCCCGACGATGACCTTGAGGACAAGCCGAAGCCCGAGCCGGTCGACACGCTTCGCGCGCTCGTCGATGCGAGCGATGCGCTTGTCATCGCCGCCCCGGAATACGCCCATGGGCTCCCGGGCGCCCTCAAGAACGCGGTATATCGACGCTAGTGTCCTGATTCTGAGTTTTGTGCGATTTGGTTTTGGGCTGCGTCGATGTCGAGGGTTTTGAGACAGAAGCGCTTGACGGCGGCGAGGATGTCGTCGGCGGATTTGGTCCAGCGGAAGGGCTTGGGGTCGGCGTTGACGGCATCGAGGTAGGCTCGGATGGCGATTTCCAATTCGGCCGTCGAGCGGTGGACGCCGCGGCGGATTTGCTTTTCGGTGACGTCGGCGAAAAAGCGCTCGACCTGATTGACCCAGGAGCTGGCGGTCGGGGTGAAGTGAACATGCCATCTTGGCCGTGCGCCGAGCCACTTTCGGATCGGCTCCGTCTTGTGGGTGGCGTAATTGTCCATGATGAGGTGAACATCGAGATTGGCCGCAACATTGCGCTCGATCTCGCGCAGGAAGCTCAGGAACTCGCGTCCGCGATGACGGGGATAGCAGCGGCCGATGACCTTGCCGGTGGCGGCGTCGAGAGCAGCGAACAAGCTGAGAGTTCCGTGGCGCGTATAGTCGTGGGTGCGCCGCTCGATTTGGCCCGGGCGCATGGGCAAAAGCGGCTGCGTTCGATCCAGCGCCTGGATTTGGCTCTTTTCGTCGACGCAAAGAACCAACGCGCGCTCCGGCGGCGACAGGTACAGCCCGACAATGTCGCGCACCTTCTCGACGAACAGAGGATCGGTTGAGAGCTTGAAGGCCTCGGTGCGATGAGGCTGGAGGTTGAAGGCTCTCCAGATCCGATGGATCGTCGAGGGCGCGAAGCCTGCAGCCTTGGCCATCGAGCGCAGGCTCCAATGCGTCGCATCCCGCGGCGTCGCCTCAAGGGTCTGGCGAACGACCTCGGCGACCTCATCATCGCCGATCTGGCGCGGCGCGCCGGGACGGGGCTCGTCAAAGAGACCCGCCATCCGATGTTCGGCGAACCGCCGCCGCCATTTTCCGACCGTGTTGGGGGCCGCGCCCACCCGCAGGCTGATGGCCTTGTTCTCTCCGCCTTCGGCGGCCAGGAGAACGATGCGCGCCCGTTGGGCCAGCCCCTGCGCGGTCTTGCGCCGCGACGCCAGGCTCTCAAGTTCGCGCCGCTCGCTCGGCGTCAGATCAATCGCAACAGCCCTCTTGCCCATCGCCAAAATCCTCCGCGCCAACGCTCGCAGAGAATTGCATATATTTGTCGATCAGGACACTAGAACAAACCGGATTCGTTGGCGCGCCCAACGGGAATCGAACCCGTGTTTTCGCCGTGAAAGGGCGACGTCCTGGACCGCTAGACGATGGGCGCGGGCTCGTAGAGGAATCCGGTTCTGCCGGACCGGCGCGATGCTATAAGGTCGGCTGTTCGCGCTGGCAAGCCTCCGCCGGCGTATCAGAAGACAGCAGGAAACTCAGAGGAAACCAATGCGCGCCATCCGCATAGCTCAGCCCGGCGGTCCGGACGTCATGCGCCTCGAGGAGGTCGAGTTGCCGCCGCTGGCCAAGGGCGAGGTCAGACTGCGCCAGCATGCGATCGGGATCAACTTCATCGACATCTATCACCGCAGCGGCTTCTATCCCCCCGCCCACACGCCGTTCACCCCGGGTTCCGAGGGCGCTGGCGAAGTGGTCGAGGTGGGTCCGTCGGTTGAGGGATTGAAGCCCGGCGACCGCGTCGCTTACGCCGGCTCCCCAGGCGCCTACGCGCAGGAGCGCAATATCGAAGCGAGGTTCCTGTTCAAGCTGCCGCGCTCGATTTCCTATGACACTGCCGCGGCGATGATGCTCAAGGGCCTCACCGCGCAATATCTCGTGCGCCAGACCTATCGCGTCAAAAAGGGCGACACGATCCTCGTCCACGCGGCCGCGGGCGGGGTCGGGCTTATCTTATGCCAATGGGGAAAGGCGCTCGGCGCAACCGTGATCGGCTGCGTCGGCACAGCCGAAAAGGCCGCGCTCGCCAAAAGGTCCGGCGCAAAGCACACAATCCTCTATCGTGACGAGGATTTCGCCAAGCGGGTCGGCGAGATCACCAAAGGCGCGAAGTGCCATGTGGTCTATGACGGGGTCGGCAAGGCGACCTTTCCGGCGTCGCTCGACTGCCTGAGGCCGTTTGGCGTATTTGCCAGCTTCGGCTCGGCTTCGGGGGCCGTTGAAGCGTTCAACATCAGCCTCTTGGCGCAAAAAGGCTCGCTGTTCGCGACCCGGCCGACGTTGACAACGTTCATGGCGGATCGAGCGCTGGCTCAGAAAATGGCGCGCGATCTATTTCGCGTGGTGTCGAGTGGCGACGTCAAGATCCGGATCGGCCAGCGCTGGCCGCTGGCGGAGGCGTCGCAGGCCCACATGGCGCTCGAGAAGCGCGAAACGACCGGCTCCCTGATTCTCGTACCGTAAAGAAAGGCCATGGCCTTTCTTGCGCCAAGTTTACGCGTCACCAGCCGGAGCTTGGCGCAAGCTGCCCGCCTTTGTATAGGAGGCGCGGGCGGCCAGCGCCGAGCGCTGCGTGGATGACACTAGGAAGGGCTTACTGACCCGAATGATCGAACCGACCGTGAAATCCGCCGACGCCGCCGTCACGCCCGCCAAGAAGGAGGAGGGCTGGTGGGAAACCGTCAAGGTCATCATCGAGGCGCTGTTGATCGCGCTCGTGGTGCGCACGGTCTTGTTCCAGCCGTTCAATATTCCCTCAGGCTCGCTGGTGCCGACGCTGCTGGTGGGCGACTATCTGTTCGTTTCCAAATACGCGTACGGCTATTCGCATTTCTCGCTGCCCGGCTTTCTCGACCTTGACCCGTCGGCGATGCCTGGCCGCATTTTCGCCTCCCAGCCCAAGCGCGGCGACGTCATCGTGTTCAAGCTGCCGAGCGATGGTCAGACTGACTACATCAAGCGGCTGATCGGCCTGCCCGGCGACAAGATCCAGGTCGTCCACGGTCGGCTCATCATCAACGGCCAGATGGTCCCGCGCGAGCCGATCCAGCCTTTTCAGACCGTTAATCACTTCAACAAGCCTGAGGAGGCCCCGCAATATCTCGAAACGCTTCCGGGCGGGGTTCAGCACAAGATCATCCAGATCGACGGCGACGACGGAACTTTCGACAACACGAAGGTCTATGAAGTCCCCCCCGGCCACTATTTCATGATGGGCGACAATCGGGACAATTCGAGCGATTCCAGGCTTTCGGGGGATCAGGGCGGGGTCGGCTATGTGCCGTTCGAGAACCTGATCGGCAGGGCCGAAATCATCTTCTTCTCGATCGACGAGGGGACGCCGGCTTGGCAGGTATGGCGCTGGCCATGGGACGTGCGCTGGGATCGCATCTTCCAGCGCGTTCATTAGCCGCCGGCAAACAGGCCCCGAGAGCGACCCGAAAACGGTATGGTCGTGCGTCAGCCTTCCCTTTGGCCGCCCGGCATGAGTGCGCCATGACGTGGCTCTTCCTCGATCGATTGGACAATGAATAAACAGCCGCGCGCCGAATTGTCCGCGTTGGAGACCCGGCTCGGTTATCGCTTCCGCGATTCCGGGCTGGCGGTCCTTGCGCTGACCCACCTGTCGGCGCAAAGCGCGGCCGGGCAGGGCAGGGCGCAATCCTATCAGCGGCTCGAATTCCTAGGGGACCGGGTGCTGGGCGTGGTGATCGCAGGCAGGCTCTACCAGGCCTTTCCGAAGGCGAGCGAGGGGGAACTCTCGATGCGGTTCGCCAAGCTCGTGCGCCGCGAAACCTGCGCCGAGATCGCCGCCCTTTGGGACGTCGGCCCGCATGTCGCGCTGGGTCTGGGCGAAGCGCGCGGGGGCGGCCGCAAGAAGCAGGCGATCCTCGCCGATGTGTGCGAATCCCTGATCGGGGCGGTGTTCGTCGACGGCGGCTTCGCCGCGGCCGAGGCGCTCATCCTCGGCGGCTGGGGCGATCGCATCACCGCCGATGAAGAGCCCGCCCGCGACGCCAAGACCGCGGTGCAGGAATGGGCCCAGTCGCGCGCGCTGGCTCCGCCCCGTTACGAGGAGGTCGAGCGCAGCGGCCCTGCCCACGCCCCCCATTTCGTCATGCGGGTGACGCTCGACGGCTTCGAGCCGGAAGTCGGCGCCGCGAGCTCGAAGCGCGCCGCGGAACAGGCCGCAGCGCAGGCGTTCCTCGACCGCTGGGGCGGAAGTTGAGCGAGACCCGATGCGGCTTCGTCGCCATCATCGGCGCGCCCAACGCCGGCAAGTCGACCCTCATCAATGCGCTGGTCGGCGAGAAAGTCTCGATCGTCACCCGCAAGGCGCAGACCACCCGCTCGACCGTGCGCGGGGTCCTGACAAGGGGCGAGGCGCAGATCGTGTTCGTCGACACGCCCGGCCTGTTCGCGCCCAAGCGCCGCCTCGACCGGGCGATGGTCGCCTCCGCCTGGGGCGCCGCGGCCGACGCCGACGTGCTCCTGCTCCTGATCGACGCCCGCAAGGAGGCCGAGAAGCGAGCCTGACCGAGGAGACGCAATCGATCCTCGCCGCGCTTGGCGAGCGCGCGGAAGCCCAGGCTCGCCGTGCTCAACAAGATCGACCTCGTCGAGCGGCCGAAGCTGCTCGCGCTTGCGGGCGAGCTCAACGCGGCGCTCGCCTTTGACGAGACGTTCATGGTCAGCGCCACGACCCGCGACGGGCTCGATCGGCTGCTCGAGCGTCTCGCCTCGATGATCCCCGCCGGTCCCTGGCTCTACCCGGAGGACCAGATTGCGGAAGCGCCGATCCGTTCGCTCGCCGCCGAGATCACCCGCGAGAAGCTGATCGAGCGGCTGCACGACGAACTGCCCTATCAGGCGACCGTCGAGACCGATGAGTGGAAGGACCTGCCCGACGGGACGGCCCGCATCGAGCAGACGATCTTCGTCACCCGCGAGAGCCATCGCAAGATCGTGCTCGGCGAGGGCGGACGCACGATCAAGGCGATCGGCACGGCGGCGCGCAAGGACATCGCGGAAGCCCATGGCGCGACTGTGCATCTCTTCCTGCACGTCAAGGTGCGCGAGCGCTGGCTCGACGATCCCGAGCGCTACCGGGCGATGGGGCTCGACTTCCCGAAGGGGTAGCGCGCGACTCGAGCGCGTTCGCCGCCCTGCGAGACGCTTGCCAATAAACGTCAATAAACGCCAGTAAACGATAATAAACGCTAGTAAATTTGCTAGCGTTTACTAGCGTTTATTTTTTCGAAACGAGACTTTTCAATGGGTTACGAGCGTTTGGAGTAAAAAAATCCGCGGCCCCCGAACCCCATGCAAATCGTCTCAGCCCTCGTCCAATCTCCATCATCCTTGCGTCCGAACGGCGCCGGCTCAGTCCAGCCAGTAGGAAGACGTATAACACAGTCTTCAGCTTATCGCAAACATTTACGCAATTTTCTCATGCAGTCCCGATCCGACGATTGCCGCGTCGCTTCGCTCCGGGCGAGCCTTGGGCCGATGCAACCGGCAGTCACGATGGCGCTGACCCGTGTTCCCTTTCATTGCCGAGTGCGAGCGGGCCCTCATTCGCCTCCTATTCAACGGCCGCCAGGCGCGCGTGACGACGAGGCGCGCCGCCCATTACGCGCTTGAAGGCGGTGCTGAACGCGCTTTCAGATTCGTAACCGAGCGAGCGGGCGATGACGCCGACGGGTTCGCCGCGCGACAGGCTGCGGCGAGCGAGCAGCATCCGCCAGCGCGTGAGATATTCGATCGGCCCGTCGCCGACCAACTGGCGAAATCGCGCCGCGAAACCGGATCGCGACATGCCGACTTCGGCGGCCAGCGCGGCCACCGTCCACCGCCGCGCCGGCTCGCGATGGATGGCCGCGATCGCCGCGCCCACTTGCTTGTCCGAGAGCGCGAACAGCCAACCGACGCCGTTGCGCTCGTCGAGATGGAGGCGGAGCGCCTGAACGAAGATCATGTAGACGAGCTGCTGAAGGATCAAAAAGCTCCCTGGCTTGGAATCGATCAGCTCTTGCCCCATCCGGTCGAAGGCCCAGCGCAACGTCTCGCGCTCGCTCTCCCGCTGCAGATGGACGATCGGCGGCAGCTTGCCGAGCAGCATCTCCAGCTGCGGCCCGGCGAGCTGGAAATGGCCGCCGAGCACCGTGACCCCGCGGAGGTCATTCAGTTTGACCAGCTCGCCGTCGGGGGAGCTTAGAAAATGGCGCTTCCAATCCTCGCTGGGCAGGGCGAGATCGCTGGCGACCCGGAATGGCCAGCCGCGCGGCAACAGGAAGCAGTCGCCTCGCTCGAGACGCACCGGCTCGCCCGCGCCCTCGACCGCGAGCCAGCACGCGCCCGCGGTCACGGCGTAGCACTTGATCCCGTCGAATGGATCGAAGCGGATCGACCAGTCTCCGCCCGCCTCGAAGCCGCCGACGCGATAGCTTCTCGGCTCCAGAAGCGAGATGACATCGGACAGCGGATCCATCTTTGGACGATCTCCAACAAACTATAGACGATAGCGCATAGATCGTCCGAACGGAAGCGCCCATGATCTCTTTCGACGCAATCGCAAACCATTCAACGGATTGGCGAGGGCGCGATCGAGCCTGCAGGTGGTTCTTCTTCATGGCTTTGGCTTGATGCAAGCAGTTGTAACTCCGGATCAAGCTATTCCACACGTCAAAATACAAGCATGCTTCCAGGGTTACTTGATCAAAGGAGACCGAAAATGACCTTTCAGGTCATGGCGCTCATCATGACATGCGCCGGCGGCCTTCTCGGCGTCCGCTTCATCGTCGCCGGGGGTTCCGTGCTCCGGGAGTGGGGCGTCGAGGAGACCGCTGGCTCGCTTGTCCTCTCTCGCCGGATCGGCGCGATTTATCTCGGCCTCGCGCTCATGTTCTTCCTCGGACGCGCGGCCGCCCCCTCGGATCTCCGCTCGGCGGTGTGTCTGGTCATGAGCGGAGCGATCGCGCTGCTCGCGTGTCTGGGGCTCTTCGAATTCCTGGCTCGACGGGTCGGCGCTGGCGTCTTCCGCTCGGTCGTCGCGGAGGCGGTGCTCGCGGCAGGCTTCGTCTGGGTGTGGTGGGGCGCCTAGAGGCGCGGACCGACTCGTATTGGAAAGCGGTCATGTCGAGGCCGAACGGGATCGAGGGAACTGCTTATGAAGCGCGTTCAATATCTTCACTATGGCGGCCCGGAGGAACTGCGGCTGGACGAGGTGACGCTGCCTGAAGCGGGGCGGGGCCAAATTCGCGTCCAAGTCAGGGCTGCATCCGCGAACCCTATGGACGGGAAAATTCGCCGGGGCGAGATAAAGGCGCTCTCCGGCTTCCGGTTTCCGCGCGGCCTCGGCCATGATTTCGCCGGTGTGGTCGAAGCGGTCGGGCCGCGGGTCGAGCGGCTGAAGGTGGGCGATGAAGTCTTCGGCGTCACCTCCATCCGGCAAGCCGGCGCGTTCGCCGACTATGTCGTCGCGGACGAAAAAAACGTTTGGATCAAGCCGTCCTTCATCTCATTCGAACACGCGGCCGCCTTGACCATAGTGAGCCTGACCGCGTGGAACGCTCTGGTGGAGAAGGCGAAGCTGAGCGCTGGCCAGTCGGTCTTCATCACTGGGTGTCTGGGCGGGGTTGGACGTTCGGCCGTGCAGATTGCGCGCCTGCGCGGCGCAAACATCGTCGGCAGTTGCAGCGCGTCCGGGCGTGAGGAAGCGCTTGCGTTAGGCGTGGGGGAGGTGGTCGATTATCGCGCCTTCGACATCGCTCCGTTTCGACATCGCTTCGACGTGGTCTTCGATACGGCAGGCGCGCTGTCGCTGAGCCAATGCGGCGCGATGCTGAAACGCAATGGCATGTCGCTGCATATCGTCCCCACCTTCGCCAAGATGATCGGCTCCCTGCTCCCGTCGCGACATCACGTGGTGTTCGGCGATCCCACTCCGCAATCCCTGGCGGGCGTCGCCGAGGCCTTCGCGCGGGGCCAACTCGCCCCGGCGATCGGCCGCATCGCGCCGCTGTCCGAGGCGATCCCGGCCCTCGTCGAACTCGAGAGGACAGGCTCCCCCAAGGGAAAGCTGGTGATCGCTCCCACTCAGCAATGATCGCTTCCAAGCTCGTCGCTCTCCGGATGACAATCGGCGCGTCTTCAGTGCAGCGGGGGCGGCGCGCCCGCCGGGTCGCAGCCGTCGATATCGGGATGGATCGTCCAGCGGTTCTCCGGCTGGTCCTGCAGGATATGCAGGCCCGGATCCTGCACCACGCGCAGCTCCTTGCACCAGCGATCCCTGATGTGATGGCCCGCGCCTTGAACGGCGCCGACCTGCTTCATGTAGGCGCGGCGCCTACCCGACCATCGTCCTTAAATCGTGCGCGACCTTTTCGAGCTGATAAGGCTTGCCGACGAACGCGCTTCCCATTGGCATGTCTTCCGCCGGGGGCCGCGCATGGCCCGAGGTCATGATCAACTTGACGGGCGGCCAACGGCCTCGGACGTAGTGGGCCAGCTTTAAGCCGTCCATCGATCCCGGCATATGGATGTCGGTGAACACCGCGCGGATGTCGGCGTGCCGTTCGAGCAACGCTATGGCCTCGTCCGCGTTGCTCGCTTCGTACACGGTGAACCCAGACGTCTCCATAAACTCGGCAGCATCCGCCCGAAGCAGAAATTCGTCCTCGACGATTAGGACACCGGTCGCCATCAAGCCGGGAACGCGGGACATCGGAAATTGTTCGGCTCGTCCGGGCGAATTCCCGGCATTCGTGTCTTATTTGCATCAAACACTGTGGGCGCCGCCCCTATTAGACTGAGTTCCACAATGCGACCGCGGGTTCGTCTTTGTCATGTTCGTAGCCAAGGATGCTTAAGCTCGCGGTGGTGAGGAGCAATAGACGTCCCTCCGAGGGCGGGAGGCCGAGCCACCGCGCCGCCAGCACCCTCAGGATATGGCCGCTGGAAAACACGATCGCCCGGTCATCCACGGCGCGGATGCGGCTGATGACGCGATCGGCGCGCATGGCCACATCGGCTGGCTGTTCGCCGTTCGGGCACCCGTCGCGGAACAGGAGCCAGCCGGGGCGGTCCGCGAGGATCTCGCTGGACTTTCGCCCTTCGTAGTCGCCGTAGTTCCATTCGAGCAGGTCGGGATCGACCGTGGCGGTGTCGCCGAACCCAGCGAGCGCGCACGTGCGGGCCGCGCGCTGAAGCGGGCTCGTGAAAACCCTGTCAAACGTCAGTCCCTTGAGACGCTCGCGCAGGCCACGCGCCTTGCGTTCGCCCTCCGCGGTAAGGGGAATGTCGGTGCGCCCGGTATGCTGGCCGCTTGCGCTCCATTCGGTTTCGCCATGGCGAACGAGATAGACGCAAGGAAGCATGGGCCACTCCAATCCGCGACTTCGCCGCCAGCGGCGCTGAGGATGGCGATTATCGTAACCCGTCCAGCGCCGATTTGGATATGCGATGCGTGGGCCGCTCTCAAGCGGGCGGAGGTGTCAGGGTGCGAGTCGTTCCGTCCGAACTCTGCTGTCAGCGCGAGCAGAGGGGAGCGGAACCAATCCCGTTCGCGTGCGTTTAGCTTGTCGACTTGGCCCCGTGCAACGCCCGGAAGGCCGGCCGGTCGACCGAGGGTCACCAGTCGGTTGTGCTCCTTCTCCGCCGGCGCGAGGCGGGAAACCGGAGGACGTCATGAACAACGCATTTTTGGCCCTGACAGCCGCAGGATTGACGGGTGTTGGCGGCTTCGGCATCAACGCTCAAACCTCTCCAGTCCGGACCGCGCAAGTGGTGACTACGGCGCCGGACTATAGCCAAGAGGCAGGCGTGTTCTCTCAGTGGCTCGATCCTCAGGCGCCTCAGTGCGTAGCAGTCTCCAAAATTGGTTCGGTGTCCCGCTTGACGAAGCTCACTCATGAGCAGTTCCAATTCGTACGAGCGCTTTACGTCGCCATCCCTCCGATTTCGAGGGCGCTTCCTCCGGGCGATAGCGCCGTAATCGCGAGCGCAAACGGCCGATCGATGATTGCGCTGGTCTCGGGTGGAGAGGCGTGCGCTCGATTCCTTGCGCCCGATTTCGTTTTGTCGATGCTGACCGAGGTTGGCAAAGGCGAGACTGAAGCGGCCGGCGATCCGATCTGAGGTTGTCTCTGTCCTGCAAGTATATCTTGAATGACGCCGCACGCTTAAGCCGGCCACGCTTTCCCGCTATTGCCGGCGCCGCCTTTCCCTTCTATGCAATCGAAGGCGGTCGAGTTCGGGGCGCACGCGCCGCGACGCTAATGTAGCGACCGATCGCGGGGATCGGGGCGAAGAAATGCGGACGTATTTGGCGGCGGCGCTTGTTGTCGTGGTCGGTCTTTGCGGAACGCCTGCGGCTGCCGCAGATCTGCCAACAAAGAAGCCCGCGCCGGAAGAAGTCGCCCCGGCGCTACCGTCTAGTTGGCATTACGAGATCACCGGCTACGGATGGGGGTCTAGCATCGCGGGCAGCACCGGCTTCGGATCCCTGCCGACGCTGCCGTACTACGCAAGCTTTAAAAAAGTGCTCGAACATTTTCAAGGCTCGTTCATGGGGAGCGTGGTCGCCCGCAACGACACGTTCATCGGCGGAATCGATTTCGTCTGGGCGCGGATAGGTGGGTCCGGAGTCTTACAAAATCCGGACAGCGTGCTCTACGGCGGAAAGACGAGCCTCACCCTCAACGAGGGGTTCATCACCGCCTTTGGGGGAGTTCGTGTGCCGCTCGGCATTCCGAACCTTTCTCTCTACGGCACGGTCGGCGCCCGCAACTTCTACAGCGGGACCAAGCTCACCGTCTCCGGCCCATTCGGATTGTTCAACGGCACAAAAACCGTGAACAAGGACTGGGTCATGCCGGTCGCAGGCTTCGCCGCGCAGTATCGCTACGACGACCGCTGGTTCATGAATATGCTGGCCGACCTCGGCGGCTGGTCCGACAGCGCCACCGGACAAGCGCTCGCCTCGGTCGGCTACAACTGGACGCAGAACATTGCTACGACCGTCGGCTATCGCGTCATGTACACCTACACCAACCAGGACACCGGCGCCAACGCCATCACCTTGGAGCCAAGAAGCTTCCGCTACCAGCAGTGGATGTATGGGCCGTTTGCCGGGTTCAAATACAGCTTCTGAGCCGCAGTCCTCTCTCACCAGGCCTCAAACGCGCGGGTCACGCGTTTCATAAATGCGGCGCGCCGGTGGGCGGCGGTAAAATTCATGTTGTAGAGGGCCAGATATTCGAACCGGCCCTTCGGATCGATCAGCGCGCCGATGTTGTCATGGACAAAGCGGCGCGCGGGATTGTTCTTCGCAGCGACGTCGCTAAGGCTCTCGCCATAGGTGCACACCGCCGCCAAGCGCCTGAGGCGCCTTAGGTTGGGGTGAAAGAGGCCCGCATCGTCGATGCGCAACGCGACGCCGGGCAGAAACACGCGCTGGAAATAGCCCTGCATGATCGCAGGCAGGCCGTCGAACCACACCGGAAACACGAGCACCAGCGCATCGGCGGCCCGCAGGCGCGTAACGTAAGGTTCGACTTCGCGAGTATTGACCCTGGTGTCGACATAGTGGGCGAACTGCTCGCGCGACATCACCGGGTCGAACTTCTCCGCATGGAGGTCGAGATCATCGACCATATGTCCGCCGGCCCGCAGGATCTCGACGACGCGCGCGTGCAACGCGGAAACCAAACTTGTTTCCAGCGGGTGCGCGAAGACGACAAGAATTCGCAAAGCTATGCTCCGGCTGGCTCCACGCGTCGACTCCGTGGCTCATCACCGCGCTCAGCCGCAATGAGAAACTCGATGCGCGGGGGGGCGATCAGCATCTCCCGGATTCCGTCCTCGAGGACCCGATCGGCGTTGGTGACTCTCTCGCGCAAATGCATGAGCTCGAGCCAGGATTCGATCAGATAGGCTTCTTCATAGCGGCCGAGGTCGCCCGCGTCCTCAAAGATCCCCCACGCGAACGCGCCGTCGCGCCGACGCTCAAATCCGAGCTCATCCAAAGCCCGCACGAACGCCGGGCCATCTTTTGGGTCGATCCGGTACTCAATCTTGACCAGGACCGGGCCACGATCGTGATCGATCTCCTCGCGGGTCTGCGGCAGGCTCCAATGCTGGGAGGGCGAAAGGTCAGGCGCGACCCCTTGTTGCAGCTTCCATCGCCAGGTGAGGGGGATAGCGGCGAGCGCGCCTCCCGCGGCAATGAGAAGCGCGGTCGAAAGTCCGGATATCGCGGCGATCTCGCCCCAGGCCGCGCTGCACAAAGTCATCGTCCCATAGATGACGGTCAGAAACACGGCGAGGCCGCGGCCGCGCACCCAATCCGGCAAGACGTTCTGTGCGGAGGTGTAAAGGCAGGTCAGGTTGTTGACCCACGCCATTCCGGCCAGCAGGCAGGCGCAAAGCGAAAGCGGGAGGTCTTGCGCGATGGCGAACAGCGTCAACGCAAACACCGTCAGGATCGTCCCAACGGCGACCAGCCAGTCGGCGCCGAACTTGCGGCGTAATTTCTCATGTCCAAGCGAGCCGAGAATCGCTCCGACGCTGATCGCACTCAGCAGAATCCCGTAGTGCTCCGCGCCTTGGCCGGTTCGCCGAGCGATCAACGGCAAGAGGCCCCAGTACGCCGCGCCGAACGGATAGATCGCAAGGGTCCGCACGAGCGTCGCCCATAAGAGGCGATTGTTGACGGTGTGCCTAAGCCCCGTGCGGAGCGCGCTGCTCAATCTTTCGGCGGGCAGGGACGCCCTTTGCCGGCCGGGCGAGCGCCACCAGGTGAGCGCCGCGATCACCGCCAGATTGGCGCCGACAAAAATCCAAAGCGGAACTGCGGCGCCGTAGCGGACGATGATGAATCCCCCGAGCGCAGGACCGAGCGTGCGGCTGAGATTGTAGCCAACGCTGTGCGCGGCGATTGCTCCTGGAATCACGGGCTTCGGCACAAGTTGCGGCACGATCGACAACCATGCGGGCGCGTTGAGGGACCAAGCCGCGCTGAGAACGAACGTCGTCAAGAGCAACAATATCGGCGACACGAAATCGAGCGTCACCACAGCGGCGAAGATCACCATCAACGCGGCGATGGCGTAAGAGACGGCGATGATCATCCGACGTGGATCGACGACGTCGGCGATCGCGCCAGCGGGAAGGGTGAACAGGAAAATCGGCAGCGTGGTCGCAGTGTGCAGCAGCGAGACGTCGAACGGGTTGAGGTTGAATGTCGTCATCAACCAGCCGGACGCGGTGTCGTACATCGCGATGCCGATCAGGGCGCAGGTGCTCGCCGTCCAGACGATCGCGAACGTCGGATGGGCGAACGCGCCAAGCATCGGCGACGGGTTGGAGGGCGGCTCTTGAGAGAAGCGTAAGTTCATCTTCAATTCGCTCCTCGCCGGACCCGGACGCCTATTGCGAAACGAACCTGCCGCGCTCGCCCCTCGCGAGAAGATCGCGCGTCTCGCCGCCGAACCCCCACTCGTGCAAACTGGCCGGCCCATCGAGATAAGGATTGGACGTAACCCAGCGTCGACTTCGCCCCGGCGCTGGATCTGCCCGAAACATAATCACATAGCTGTCAATTCGAAAGTTTTCCGCAGCGGGCGAGGCTCTTGTGCGCGGCGCGACGGCCCGCGTCGGATCCTAAATGGGGCTGGATCTGCAGGAATTTCGCTGCAGGCCATTTTTTGGGCGCCCGTCTCCTGTTATGCCGGCCTGCTTTTCGCACTGCGGCGCCTTGAAACTCTGCGCGTTGTTCGCCATTTGATCTTGGATTTGGCCCGTGTCGGCCGTCCGATTTCTCGCTCTTCCAATGGGGATCTTTTTGTCCAGCGAGACCACCGCCAAGTTGGATACGCGCGCAGCCGGCGGCTGGGGTGTTTTCGGCAATCTGGCGTTCACGGTCATGCTGATCGCGAGCTCCGCGTCGAACGTCGGATTCGCGATGTTCGACACCTCGTCGAACTGGCTCATGACCAGCCTCAATCCAGATCCGATGATGGTGTCTGCGGTCCAGGTCGCCACTACGCTGCCGATGTTTCTCCTGACCCTGCCTGCCGGCGCGCTGACCGACATCATTGACGCGCGCCGGATGCTGATCGGCGCTCAAATCGCTGTGACCGCAATATCGATCGTCTTCGCGGCTGTGGTCACAATGCATTGGGCGACGCCGACTGTGCTGCTGGCGACGACATTTCTTTTGGGGGGCAGCGGCGCGCTTGCCGCGCCGGCGTGGCTGGTCATCACGCCGATGCTGGTGCCGAAGCGCGATCTCGACAGCGCCATCGCCATCAACAACGCAAGCTATAACGTCAGTCGCGCGATCGGACCGGCCCTTGGCGGCTTGGGGATCGCGGCTTTCAGCATCGCCCTTCCGTTCTGGTGTTTTTGCGCCGGCAATATCGCCGTCCTCGGCGTGCTGATTTGGTGGCGTGCGCCGCGCCGGACGAGGGAGACCCTTCCCGCCGAGCGCCTTGTGAGCGCGCTGCGCACCGGCCTGCGCTACGCCAGAAACAATCGCGATATCGACGCGACGCTCATCCGCGCCGTCGCCTTTTTCCCGTTCGCGAGCGCCTATTGGGCGCTTCTGCCTCTGGTCGCGCGCACGCAAATGCACAACGGGCCCGAAGTCTACGGCATCCTGCTCGGCATGGTCGGCGCGGGCTCGCTTCTTGGATCGTTCGCGCTCAAGAGTCTCAAAGCGCGCCTCGGTCCAGACCGGCTGGCGACGCTTGGGACTGTCGGCACGATACTCGCTCTCGGGCTGTATGGCGCTGCGCGCGAGCCGGTCGTCGCGGCGCTCGCGAGCCTGATTGCCGGGCGCGTCCTGGATCACGATGATGACGACCCTGTTCGTCTCGGCGCAGGTGGCGTTGCCGGAGTGGGTGCGCGGCCGGGGCCTGGCGATTTTTCTGACCGCGTTTTTCGGCGCAATGACGCTCGGCAGCGCGGTTTGGGGCAAGGTCGCCAGCCTCGAGGGAGTGCCCACCGCCCTTTTCCTCGCTGCCGGGGGCGCGGCCATCGGTATGGCCTTGACGGCGCGGTGGAGACTGCAAACCGCCGCCGCGCTCGATCTCACGCCTTCGATGCACTGGCGGACGCCGGTGTTTGTACACCCGATTGAGGACGACCAAGGGCCGATCCTGCTGACTGTCGAATACGTGATCGACCCGGAAGACCTTAAGCCGTTCCTGACGCTGATCCATGAAATTGGCCTCGAGCGAAAGCGCGACGGCGCTTACGCGTGGGGCGTTTTCGAGGACACGCAGGTCAGCGGCCGGATCGTCGAGACATTTCTCATTCAGTCGCTGCTCGAACTCAGGCATCTGCGCACGCGTGTGACGATGGCTGACCGCATGATTGAGGAACAGGCGCGCGCCTTTGTGAAGCAGCCGCCGAAGGTGACATTTCTTGTCGCGCCGAAGCGCCACCGTCAGAAGAGGCGGAAAGGGTCGAAGCGGCATGCGCCGCAGGAGGGTCGCGAGGCGGCTCCGGTCGGATAGGGGCGCAAATAGGATTGGTCAGTCAATCGGAGGCAATTGCGCCTGGTCGCGCAGAACGCTTCGAGTCGGCGATCGGCTTCGCCATCAAACGAAGAACCTCGTCCTCAGTCGCGACGCGGCGAAAGCGACCGAGCGCGCCGACGCGTCCGAACGCTTCGTGCAGGTAAGACCCAAGGGGCGGGCAAGTCCAGAAATCATAGCCGCTCCACGCGATCGCCTCGCTCCAGAGGTGCACGAAGCTCGCGCTGCGCGCGGCGTTCGCGACCCACTCACTGTAGCTAGGCAAGAACAGCTTCCAGAATTGCTCGGGCTCGATCGGATAGCAGACATGCGAACTCGAGCGCATGCTGGGTGAGGTTGTACTTGGAGAGGATCGGCGTCAGCAGGAATGGGCCGATCGCGCCCCATCTCTGGTCGACATCGATCGCGGCCTGCGCGGTCGCTTCGAGCTCGGCCAGCGCCGGGTGCGTCGGGGGAAGCCTCAGCACCGCATTGTTGACGAGGCTTGTCCCGACCGCATCGGCCTGGCGGCAAAACACGAAGCCGTCATTCTCGAAAGCCGGCTTGCTCAGGCAAAGCATGTCGGTATCGATCCAACAGCAGCCCGTCTCTCGCATCATCCGGTAGCGAAACATGTCCGCAAAAGTGGCGATCGACGGCTTGCCGTTGGCGATGAATCTGCCGGTCAGCGATTCGTCGGGACAGATCGTCCGCGCGTCCGCGAGACGCACCCCAGCGGGCAGCTCGAGGCGCTGGTCGTAGCTGAAGACGCGCAAGCTCGCGCCAGCCTGAGGAAACGAGGCGAGGCACGAGTAAACAAATGGATTGAGCGGCCCGCGCCAGAAGGAGCCGAATTCGAAGCTGCCGTCGGCGAGGAGGCCTGCGGTCATGTGGAGCCTGTCCCTTCCGCCTATCCAAGTCTCACTCGATCCTGGCCAGGACGTTGCGGCCGGCCTCCTCCCAGTCGTCGAAGAAAGTCTCGGTCGTCAAATCGCCCCGCGAGACGAATTCGCAATAGACGTCGAAGATCCAGCTCGCATGGACATCGTCCAACAGAACATGCCGGCCGCGCTGGCCCCCGGCGATACGAATGCAATTGCCCATGTCGGCGCGGCAGACTTCGTCGGTGTGGCCGCCGTCGACATGAAAAATATCGAGCGCAAGCTCGGCGCGGCGGCTGACGAGCCGGGGGAGGACTTCGCGCGAATCGCCGGTGAACAGGTGCACGCGTCCTGGAAACTCCCCTTTGAGGAAATCGACGCATTCGGCCGTATAGGCGTGCGACATGATGTCGACGCCGTAATATGCGAGCCGCGGGTTCGATGACAGCGCCAGCAGCGCGCTATGGCCAGCGTTAACGCCGACTTCGAGCAGCCGCTCCTTGAACCGCACCGCGCGCCACACGTTGCGGCGAGCCGGAGCGAGTTCGCTGTCCGGAGGCTGGTCTGCGTAGCGATTGGCGTTGTCGGCGTAGAATATATTGCCTTCCAAGGGCTCGCCGGACTGCTTGACGAGTTCGGCGATGCGCTTGAGGCGCCGCAGGAACGGCTCAGCGAAGACCTCCTCAAGCGTATCGCGCTGTACCGAATAGTCTGGAATTTCCGTTGGAGGGATAGGCTTCCCCGGAAGAAGCCTGCGGCCGTTCATGGTCTGGAAGCCCCTTTTCTCGCCCATAGCAGCGATTGTCGCGCGTCGCTCGCTGGCTATGGCATGGTTTTGCCGGTCAATGGAACGGCGGTCGCCGCCCTCGCCTCCGTCGCTCGACCCGCCGCCAGCGCCGCCCTCTTGACTCTCGACCTCAGCAATCCCTATTCGGCACTTATTTTGCATCCTCCAGCATAATTGGGTGCATGCGCTCGGCTCGCAACCGTTGGGCGCTTCGAGCGAGCGGGGCGGGCTGAGTGATAGGAAATCTGCGAATTGAGGGCTATGCGATTGCGTCGGTCGATGGGATGATCGCGGACGCGACCGGCTTCATGCCCAACTCGCTCAAATTCGACTCCGACCAGCGTTTTCTTGCCGAGGCGCTCGATCGGGTGCAGCTTGTTGCTCATGGCCGGCTGTCCCATGAGGGCCACCCCGAATCGCACGCCCGGCGCCGCCTGCTCCTCACCAGGCGAGTCGCCGATCTGGCCCCCGATCCCGGCAATCCGAACACCTGGCTTTGGAACCCCGCCGGCGCGACATTGGAAGAGGCCTGCGCTGCGGCCGGCTGCGAGGCGGGCACACTGGCGATCGCGGGAGGAACTGAGGTGTTCAGCCTCTTTCTGAAGATCGGCTATGACATCTTCTACCTCGCGCGCGCCGAGCAGGTGCGCCTGCCCGGCGGCGTGCCCGTATTCTGCCAGGGTCGGTTCGGCCAGTCGCCTGAGGACGTTCTTCAAGACGCAGGTTTGAAGCCGGCGGAAAGCCGATGGCTCGATCATGAGGTGTCGCTGGTCAAATGGACCCCTTAGATCCGCCAAGCGGAAAGCCCCCCGATCGAAGAACGCTCCAAGCTGGGCCGAGGTTTTGGCAAGTTCGGGCGGGGCCTCATCCTGAGGCGCCCAGGAAGGGGGCGTATCGAAGGATGATCCAGAGCGTTGGCGGCCTCTGGAGGGCGCTTCGGCGCTGCGGCGGCGCCGCCGGCTCAGGACGAGGCCTCGGGCGAGACCTGGGCGGTTCCGTCGAATTGGCGATCATCGCCTTCCCCCTTCAACTCGCCCACATTTGTCGATAGGGACGCGGCTTAAGGCTGCAGCCAAGCGCGTCTGGCGCTTCCAGCCGTACGTCTGCGAGGGCTTCCCGAAAGCGATGCGTCAATGGATGAGCGGATGACGACTGAGCCGGCAAACCGGGCGGCGTCCACGGCGGCGCTGCTTCCGCTTGTTCGCTATGGCCGGCGCTATCTCGGCCGTGCGAGCGCGGCGCTGGCGGCGCTGACAATCTCCTCCGCCGCGACGCTCGCGGTGCCGTTCGCGCTGCGTTCGATGATCGATTTTGGCTTCTCGAAAGAGAGCGGCGGCGCGATCAATGTCTATTTTCTCGCCATGGCTGCCTTGGTGGTCGTCATCGCCCTGTCCGCGGCCACGCGGTACTATCTCGTGACAACGCTGGGCGAGCGCGTGGTCGCCGATTTGCGCCGCGATGTGTTCGCGCATTTGTCGCGTCTCGACGCCTCGTTCTACGACAGCGCGCGGACGGGCGAATTGGTTTCGCGTCTCACCGCCGACACCACCCAGATCAAGGCGGCCTTCGGCTCGTCGGCCTCGATCGCCTTGCGCAATCTGTTCATGTTCGTAGGCGCCACGGCGCTGATGGTCTACACGAGCCCCAAACTGTCGGCGCTGGTGCTGGTCGCCATTCCGCTCATCGCCGCGCCGCTGATCGCTTCCGGTCGGGTGGTGCGCCGCCGGTCGCGGCGCGCTCAGGATACGCTTGCCGAAGCGACCGCGTTCGCCTCGGAGAGTCTGGGCGCGGCGCGCACCATGCAAGCCTTTGGCGCCGAGGGCGTCAGTCAAGCCCGTTTCGGCGAAGAAATCGAAAGCGCCTATCGCGCGGCGCGCGACGCCGCCGCCACCCGTTCCCTCCTCATCGCGATTGCGGTTTCGCTCGCTTTCTGCAGCGTCGTGTTCGTGCTGTGGCTCGGCGCCCGCGACGTGCTGGCGGGGCGCATGAGCGGGGGACTGCTGTCGCAGTTCGTGCTTTTCGCCGTGCTTGGCGCAACTTCGCTCGGCGAATTATCGCAGGTGTGGAACGAAGTGTCCGCCGCCGCCGGTTCGGCGGGGCGGATCGCCGAGCTTCTCGCCGTTCGCCCACGCATCGTCGCGCCGGCGAAGCCCGCGCTTATGCCTTCGCCGCCGCGCGGCGCGATCGAATTCAGGCGCGTCGCCTTCTCATATCCGAGCGCCCCCGAAATTCGTGTCCTGGAAGACCTCGATTTCTCGATCGCGCCGGGCGAGCGGGTCGCTATCGTCGGCCCCTCCGGGGCCGGCAAATCGACCATATTCCAGCTCATCATGCGCTTTTATGACGCCGTCGAGGGCCAAATCCTTGTCGATGGCGTCGACGTCAAGACCGTCGATCCAAAGGATCTGAGAGCGCGCATCGCCCCGGTCCCGCAGGAGGCCGCGATCTTCGGGGCGACGGTCGCCGAGAACATCGCCTACGGGCGCTCAAAAGCAAGCGAGTTCGCAATCGAAGAAGCGGCGCGGCGCGCGGAGGCGGACGGATTTGTCCGGGAGCTTGGGCTGGGTTACGCCACAAAGCTTGGCGAGCGCGGGGTGACGCTGTCCGGGGGTCAGCGACAAAGGCTCGCGATCGCGCGCGCTATCCTCAAGGACTCGCCAATCCTTCTGCTCGACGAGGCGACGTCGGCCCTGGACGCGGAGAATGAGGCGCTGGTGCAGAGCGCGCTCGACGACGTGATGAGCGGACGTACGACGCTGGTGATCGCGCATCGGCTTGCGACCGTGCTGAAGGCCGACCGAATTCTGGTAATGGAGGCGGGCCGCATTGTCGAGGAGGGCGATCACGCTTCGCTCGTCGCGCGTAACGGCGTCTATGCGCGCCTTGCGCGGCTGCAATTCGAATCCGGAGCAGCCGCGCTCAGCGAGGCGAATGCGGCGAGCTAGCACACGGCCTTCACTTTTGCGGTCGACGGCCGTTGCAATTATGGTAGAGGTCGGCGCCCGCGCAGATTGCCGCGATGGCGTTCGGCGGCGGCGCAATGTGGCGCGCTACTTTAGGCGAAGCAGAGTGACGGTTCGATCGACAACAGTTGCGCGCGAGGGCCGCGTCTTCAATCAGCCCCCTGCGCGAGCATGGGACGGGGTGCTCGATCATCTTGTTCTGCTGAAGCCCCGGGTCATGTCACTCGTCGTCTTCACCGGCGCAGTCGGCTTCGCCCTTGCGCCAGCGCCAATCGATTGGATGAGAACTCCTCGCCACGCTCTCGGCGATGGCAGGGGGCGCGGGCGCATGTGGCGCGCTCAACATGTGGTGGGACGCGGACATCGACGCCAATATGGCGCGGACGGCGATGCGCCCGATCCCACGCGGCGTGGTGCCTCCCTTGCAGGCGCTGGCGATTGGGATTCTGCTTTCGGTCGTGTCGGTGGCCGCCTTGGCGATCAAGGTCAACGTGCTGGCGGCGGCGCTGCTGGCGCTGACCATCGCCATTTACATTCCGCTCTACACCATGGTGCTTAAGCGCTCGACGCCGCTCAACATCGTCATCGGCGGCGCCGCCGGGGCGCTGCCGCCCGTCATCGGGTGGGCCGCCGCGATGAATAGCGTCTCGGCAGGCCCGATCGCGATGTTCCTCATCACGTTCCTATGGACGCCGCCGCATTTTTGGGCGCTCGCCTTGTGCCGCAGCGGCGACTACGAGCGGGTCGGGGTGCCGATGCTGCCCAATGTCGTCGGCCCGGTTAAGACCTGTCGGCAGATCGTGGCCTATTCCGTTCTGCTTGTTCTAGCGTCGCTTGGGCCGATGTTGATCCCGGGCGTCGGCCTCCTCTACGGCGCTGTCGCTATTGTGGCCGGCGCGGTGTTCCTTTGGCGAGCGCTCGCGCTCTATCGCCTGCGGGATGGCGATGAATCGGCCCGCCGCAAGGCGGCGATGGGTCTGTTCGGCTTCTCAATTCTCTACTTGTTCCTCCTGTTCGCAGCGATGCTCGCCGAGGTCATGCTGCGGGGACGCGTTTAACCTTGGCGGCTTCCACGCGCCCGCACCCGGAGCGCGAACCGGCCTCCGCGCCGCCTCAACCCCGTCCAAGATGCCGAACCTTGCCAAGATGCCAAAGCTTGACCCCAATGTGAGACGACGCAACTGGATCGTGCTGATCGTCCTCGTCGCTGTGGCGCTGGCAGTGTATGTCAGCTTCATGCTGAAGATTTGAGCCACGGTTGACGCCGACATGAACGTCATTCGCGAACTGCCGCATGTGCTCGCAATCATCAATGCGGCGACCATCGTCGTTCTCTTGCGCGCCTACAGCCTCATCCGCGCGCGCGACCGCGAGGGACACCGGCGAACCATGTTCGTCGCCATTGGCCTCGGCGTCGCATTTCTCGCGGTCTATCTCGTGTATCACGCGTTCGCGGGCCTGGCGAAGTTTGGCGGCTATGGCGCGATACGGCCGATCTACTTCACGCTGCTCGCGATCCACGTGTTCATGGCCTTCGTGGTCGCGGTCTTCGTGCCGTTGACTTTCTACAACGCGCTCAGACAGCGGTTCGCCACGCACAAGCGGCTGGCGCGGTTCACGTTCCCGGCATGGCTCTTTGTCGCGGTCTCCGGCCTCGTCGTCTACGTGATGGCGGTGCACCTTTATCCGATGAACGCCAGTTGACCGCCCCGGCCGTTCCATGACCCAAACGGCGCAAACACTAACCCCCGTCGATCGCGCGCGATCCGTCTCGGGGGCGAAGAGCGCGGTCCAGCGGGAGCTCATCGGCTGGGCATGGGTCGCCGTCGGCGCGCTCGCGGTCGCCGGCGTGTTCGCGATCCTGCTGGCGCTGTCGCGCATTCCCGGCATGGAGAAGACGCCATTCTGGCCGATCGACTTCTTCTACAAGGGTCTGGTGATCCACGTCGTGTTCTCGCTGGTGATCTGGCTGCAAGGCGTTTTCGCCTTCCTGGTCAGCGTCGCGACGCTGAAACTCGCCGGCGACGACGTGCGCGCGGCGCCGCTAGGTCGGCTGGGGCAGGGCGCCGTCCTCGTGGCTTTTCCTTGCCTGTTCGCGCCGGCCTTCCTCGAGGCGACGCAGCCCGAGCTCACCAATTACATCCCGATCATTCGCCATCCGGCCTATGACATCGGGCTCATGGCGCTGGCGTTGGGCGTGCTTGCTCCGGTCGTTCGCCTTCTGATCAATCTGCCTGGGCGGCTCGCATCCGCGCCGCCGCTTGGGGTCGCGATGGCGCTTGGCGGTTTCGTCTACGCTTTGGCGTTGATCTGCTTTGGCGTGGCCACGACGCTGCTTGCGCACAGCGGTGAGCTGGCGGCGCGCGAGGAATTGTTCTGGGGCGGCGGTCACGTGCTGCAATTCGTCTATGCTGCGCTGATGGTGACGAACTGGTCGCTCCTTGCGCGCATGAGCCTGGGCGATGAGGCGGTCGATAACCGCCTCTTCCTCGCCTCGGTCGGTCTGATCGCGCTGATCGCCATCGCCGCGCCGGCGTTCTATGTGATTTTCGCGCCCTTCTCCGATCCTCAGCGCGAGGCGTTCCGATTCCTGCAGTTTGGCGTCGCCGCGCCGACCTTGATCTTCGCGGGCTCGCTCGCCACCCGCGCGCTTCGCTGGCGCGGGCCCTGGCCATGGCGCGATCCGGCTTTCTTCGCCCTTGCGATGTCGCTCGCGTTATTCGCGCTCGGCGGCGCGATGGGGTTCCTGATCGACGGCTCCGACACCCGCACGCCCGCGCATTATCACGCGGTCATCACCGCGGTCAGCGTGTCGAGCGCGGGCATGCTGCTCACTTATGGCCTCAAGGAACTGGGCAAGCCGCCTGCGCCGCCGCGCGCGACCAGGCTTCTCCTCGGCTTCTACGGCGGCGGCCAGTTTGTCGCCTCGATCGCCATGTTCATCGCCGGGGGCTACGGCGCCTTGCGCAAAACCCCGGCTGGCGCCGGATCGCTCGACGCCGGCGCCGCAGCGGGCATGGCCGTGCACGGGATCGCTTCGATCTTCACCATCCTCGGCGGCGCGGCCTTTGTGATCGTCGCCATCCGGGCGTTGTGGCGGCGGGATCGGCTTCGATCCGCCGCGTGAGGGCCGGTCACACGCAGGAGACGCCGGCCCGTTCGCACGGCCATTCACGTGAGTCGTGCCGAAAAGGTCGCCGTTGGCGTCGGCGATCGGACTGCCGGAAGGCTCGTCAGGCGCCTCGCTCCATCTCGGTCGCGCGCAGATGGACCACCGCAAGACCGAACAGAGCGAGCGCCAGCGCCTGATGGCTAAGCGCAAGCCCGATCGGAACGAGGGCGAGCAGCGTGGCTATGCCGAGCCCGACCTGGAGCAGAGCGACGGCTGCAAGGACAACAGCGCGGCTCGCGAGCGGCGAGCCCGGCGCCGAACGCAGCGCGGCGATCGCCTGAACAATGGCGAAGACAACGACGGCGTAGGCGATCATCCGGTGGTCGAACTGCGCCGTCGCCGCGTCGCCGAAGATCGCTTGCAGCGGGCTCGGGCGGAACGCCTCGCCCGGAACAAGGCTCGATCCCATCAGCGGCCAGGTGTTGTAGATGAGGCCGGCCCGCAAGCCCGCGACGAGCGCGCCGAGGCCGAGCTGACAGAAGATAAGCGCGGCGAAGATCCACGCCGAAATCGCAAAGCCGCGCGACGCCGTTTTCGACCGCGGCCGCTCGCTCAAGCCCATTGCGGCGTAGATCAGCGCGCCGAACGTCGCTGCGGCGATCATGAGGTGCAGCGCCAGGCGCTCCTGCGCCACCTCGGTGCGTTCGCTCAAGCCCGAGGAGACCATCCACCAGCCGACAATCGGCTCGAGAGCCAGCAGACCCGTCGCGACGGCGACCTGCCGGCCGAGCGCGCCCTTGAGCTGGCCTCTCCACCAGAAGAACAGGGCCGGCAGAATGAACGCCGCGCCCACCACGCGCGCAAGCAGGCGGTGGGCCCACTCCCACCAGAAGATGGCCTTGAACCCATCCAGCGTCATGTCCGCGTTGAGCTGGGCGAATTGCGGGATGTGCTTGTAGCGGTCGAACTCGGCCTGCCACGTCCGCCCCGCTCAGCGGGGGAAGCACGCCGGTGACCGGCTTCCATTGGGTGATGGAGAGGCCGGATTCGGTGAGCCGCGTCGCGCCGCCAACCAGCACCATGAGAAAGACGAGGCCCGCCACCGCCACGAGCCAAAAGCGAACGGTGCGGCGGTCAAAGCTCGCTGTTTGGGCGGCGGCGGGCGAGCTGTGGGTGATGGCCATGGGGGATGCGAGAGGCTTCTATCCGGAGCGGCTCGGCGAGGAGCTGAAGCCCCGCCTTTTTGTCTTAAACCTGTCGAGGGCGTAAGGCGACAGCGGATCCGCGCGTTGCACGATGCGGTCGTCGCCAGATTCCCCAAGAGCGAGACGCGAGGACGGCGGCCGCGCATTTTTTTCGGTGACATTTTCTGTCGATAGCGAAGTTGTCCGGTTTTGGCAGCGCGTCGTTTGTCCGCTTCTTCTGGTTTTGTTCTGCTGTGGGCGGGGTGGGCGAGCCGGGGGCTTGCCAGCAGGAAGACGGCGAGGCCGAGACCGACGGCGATGAGGTCTTCGCTAAACCCAGGCGCCGCCGCCGCCTGGACGGGAAGGGTTGCTTCGGACATTTTCGGTCTCTCAACGCAGGGGACTCATTAGTTGATTCATTCTATAGACTTTTGGGAAAAGGTCAATTGACCCACGCGACCAACCTGGGGAGTGATAAAGCACGATTGCTATATGGCTTTAAGGGATTTCGCCAAGACCGTAGGGGCGCGCAAATCCATTGGGTGCTGAGCAGGCTGTGAAAAACTCATTTCCGCCGCAGTGCATTCGTCCGGACTCCTTTGGATTCCGTTGTGTTCCCGGTTACGACCGTGCTCGGTGGACTTTTTCAACGCCTTTAGCGCCGTTCGCGAGGCCGCAAAGCATCGTTGCCAAACATCTAATCTTATCTCCCATTTTTCTCGTGCTCTACTTTACCATCTTCCTCAATCAATTGGATAAACTCCGGGTCTACACTCCAAGGCGGAACAAGTTGGGCTCGCTCCCCGTTGAATGGCGTGGGCCGCAGGGAGACCTTCCACCAGGATTGGTTGAGGAGAGGAATGATGTTCGGACGGGGCGAGAGGCTTTCGCGCCTACTGGGCCGCCGGGGTTCCGAGGGCGGCGCGACAGTCGCATGCGCGGTTGCAATGCCGCTCGCAGTGTTAGCGCTGTCGATCGGCGTTGACTACGCAAACGTGTCTCACTTCAGAAGCCGCGTTCAACTCGCGGCCAACGCGGCGTCAGTCGCCACGGCGGAGAGGATTGCGCGGCAGACGGACATCGCCAAAGACAGCGATAGTCTCGCAGGTGAGATTACCGATTTCGTCTTCACTGAGCAGGCTCCGCGCGGAGCCGGCTCACCCACGGTCGCTGTGAAGAGCCACGCCACGGCTGTGACGGCGACAGTCGGGTATGCAGGCCTTGCGCCCAGCAACTTCGGCTCCGCTTTCGGCTATGACGAGGTCAGCGTCGACGCTTCGTCGACCTCGCTCACCCGGGTCGCCGATTTCCGGCCAACGATCGCTCGCTGAGCTAAAGGCGCGTTTGGGTTTGGCGTTCGCGCGAGGTGTTGTAGAACCTCGGGGCTGGGCGCGCCGCTTGAGCGGATCGCTCGCCAAGCAGGAAGGTCGCATGACCGGCTACGTCGATCCGACCAAAGAGGCGTTCGCCGCCTTTCGCGCCGACGACCGGCCGGGTCCAATCCATATGCTCAACCTGGTCAAATTGCGCCCACACGCGGCCTATCCGGACGGGCGCAAGGCGACCGGGGCTGAGGCCTATGCGGCTTACGGGCGTGAGAGCGGGCCGGTTTTCTCGCGCCTCGGGGGATCGATCGTCTGGCGCGGTCGGTTCGAGCAGATGCTGATCGGCCCTCCGGAGGAGCGCTGGGATCTCTGCTTTATCGCGCAGTATCCGACCGTCGCCGCCTTCGTCGCCATGATCCGCGACCCCGTCTACCGCGAGGCGGTCAAGCATCGGCAGGCGGCGGTCGAGGATTCGCGGCTCGTCCGTATCGCGCCTGGCGCGCTCGGGGTCGGCTTCGGCTGAACCCAGTGCTGACGATCAGTTCCACACAGAAATCGATTGCCTCTTGCCGTCGGCTTGGGCCTCGGTTAGACCCGCGTCATGACCAAGCCGGTGCCATGGATTCTGGGCATGATCGGGGTCGTGTTCATCGGCCTCGCGCTGGTCTATTGGCTCACGCCCGCCGAAGGCCTCCCCAGTTTCCTGCCTGGCTTTCAAGCCGCATCCGATCACGTGCATCTCACGCACGCGCTCGCCTCGCTGATCGTCGCGCTCGCCCTGTTCGCGATCGCCATCATCTGGTTTCAGCTTAGCTCCGAGGATTACTGAGCGAGCCGATGACCGCCGACGCCGGATCCGTTCTCGCGGCTGTTCGCGTGAACGATCAGCATTCATAGCCCATCCGCGAAGGCGTCGAGCGGCGGGAACAAAGGGCGGACTCAACTCGTTTCGTTTCCTGCGAGCGCTTGCGCTGGGAGAGTTCTTATGGATATTCGCTACGGCTTCGACATCGCGGTCGATTTCGCACAGCCGACGACATTTCTCACCATGATGGACGTTCACTCCGATTTTCGGTGTGGCGTCACCGAGGAGACCGAGCTCGAGCTCGAGCCCGTCATTCCTGCTGAACGGTTTCTCGATGACTGCGGAAACGTGGTGAGGCGACTGTCTGCCCCGGCTGGCAAGGTGACGCTGCGCCTGCAGGGCGTCTTTAGAACCGACGGACGTGCAGACAAGGTCGATCCAGCTGCGGAAGCTGCGGCGGTGGCCGACCTGCCGCCTGATACGCTGCCGTTCCTTCGGCCCAGCCGATATTGCGAGACTGAGCTTCTGTCCGACTTCGCCTGGGCGAATTTCGGCGCGATATCTGGCGGCTGGGCGAAAGTGCAGGCGATTTGCGACTTGGTCCATCAGCGTCTCCGATTCAGTTATCCCGAGGCGCGCCCGACCCGGACGGCAAGCGAGGCGCTGGCTGAAGGTGTTGGCGTCTGCCGCGACTTCACGCATTTGGCGGTCGCGTTATGCCGTTGTCTCAACATTCCGGCGCGTTATTGCAACGGCTACCTTGGCGACATCGGCGTACCGGCGGATCCGGCTCCGATGGATTTCAACGCCTGGTTCGAAGTCTTCCTCGGCGATCGATGGTTTACCTTTGACGCGCGGCACAATCAGCCTCGCATCGGTCGTATCCTGATCGCGCGTGGACGCGACGCCGCCGATATCCCGATGATCGCGACGTTCGGCTCCCACAGACTGGCGCGCTTCACGGTCGTCACGGAAGAGATCCAGGAGCGCGTATCCATCGCGGCCTGATCGAAGCGTCCGAGAAAAGAGGAAGACCGCTCATGACGACGATTTTGCTGATCATACTGATTATCGTGCTGTTGGGCGGCGGAGGCGGGTACTATGCGCATGGACGCTATGGCGCGCCGGGCCTGGGCGGGGTGCTCGGCCTGGTGATCGTGGTTCTGGTCGTTCTCTGGCTCGTGGGCGCGTTGACGAGCACGGTCGGGCCCGTTCCCAGCTGAGGACACAATTCTGGTTGGCGACACGGCGGACCTGCTTTGGTTCGTCGCAGCTGATCGCACTCATTCGGCGGCGTCCCTAGTAAGACGCGTGAACCTTTCGAGTAACGGCCAGGTCAAAATGGGAACAATCCGGGGAGCGTTCGAGTTTCCTTGACACCATCTCGAACGTCCTCGGAGGAAACTCATGCGTAAAGTTCTACTCGCAGCGGCGGCTCTCACCGCACTCGCAACCGCCGGCGCGACGGCGCAGAATACAGAACAACGACGGGCGCCGGAACCGCCAATGACAAGATGACCGCGTCCCCTGGCGCCGTCGCCCAGCCAACGCCCATCACGCCGGCTCCCATGACGCCGGCAAATGCGCCTCAGACTGCGGCTCAGCCTGTGCCGGCGTCAGGACCGAATTTCATTCAGGTTCAGAACTCCGACATGTTGAGCTCGAATCTCGTTGGGCTGAATATCTACAACAGCCAGAACAATGACATCGGCAAGATTCAGGACATCGCCTTCGATTCGTCGAAGCAGGTGACCGGCTATATCTTGTCCGTCGGCGGCTTCCTTGGAATGGGCACGCACTATGTCGCCGTCAATCCAGGCTCGGTCATGGTGGCTTACGACGCTCAGAACAAGGTCTGGAAGGCGACCATGAACGCCACCAAGGATGAGCTCAAGTCGGCGCCGGAATTCAAATACGGCGGCCAGTGGACAGCCAGCAGAAGCTAAGCCTGGCGGCGGTCCAGCGGAACGGGGCTCGCTTGCCCCGGTCCGTCCTCTCAAATCGAGCAAAAAGAGCGACCATGACGGACAGAGCAGCGGATATCGATCATGTCTGGAAGCTGATCGACGACATTGCCATCGCGATGGTCGTCACGCATGAAGGTCAGGGCCAGAATATGCGGGCCCGCCCGATGGCTGCTCGTCCGGCTCGAGACGAGGGCGCAATCTATTTCCTGACCGACGCCGACGCTCCGAAGGCTGGGGAAATTCGCCGCAATCAGGCGATTTGCCTCGCCCTTTCGGACAACAAGACCCATAAATATGTGTCGATTTCCGGCCACGCGGAAATGATCGACGACAGAGAGCGGGTAAAGAAACTCTGGTCGATCTATGACAAAGCCTTCTGGCCCGACGAAAACGATCCGAGCATCAGAGTGCTGCGTGTGACGCCGGAGATGGCGGAGTTTTGGGAAGGGTCGGGGACCATCGTCACCGCGGTGAAACTGGCCGCGGCCATCGCTTCGGGCGAGCGGATGAATCTCGGCGGCAACGAAAAAATTCTGGAGTTTCCTCAGGGCGGCAGGCTCGCCGATTGAAGGTCGAAGCTCATGGCGAGGCGTCGGCGCCGCGAATCGAATCCCGCACTCAGCTGATAGGCGCCCGGCCGGATTCGCCAGTTTCGTCCGCCCTCGTCGAAGCTCGCGAGCAGGCGCGGGTCGATCGACACGGTCACGCGTCGCTGTTCGCCCGGCAGGAGGTCGATTCGATCCCAGCCGACGAGGCGCAGCGGAATGTCGGCGCGCTGCGGCCCAGACAGATAGAATTGAGGAATCGCCGCGCCGGCGCGCGGGCCGGAATTCCGCACGATCGCGCTGGCCGTCACCGTATGGCCGCTAACGCGAACGGCGAGTTCGCTCAACACGAACCGCGTGTACGAGAGGCCGAAGCCGAACGGAAACAAGGGCTGCTCGCCCCGCTCGGAGAACCATTTATAGCCGACTGCAGCCCCTTCATTGTAGAGAGCGGTGAACATCGCGCCATAGTGTCCGCCCCGCCCGACGGGTCCGATCGGCGCGCCGTTCGGGTCTCCTTGAATCTTCGGATGAGGCAATTGATCTTCGCTGACCGGGAAGGTGACCGGGAGGCGTCCTGAAGGGTTGGTGGCGCCGGAGAGAATTTCGGCGATCGCCGCGCCGCCCTTCTGCCCCGGGTACCAGGCTTCGAGCACGGCCGCTGTCTGTTGGAGCCAGGGCATGAGCACCGGTCCGCCCGTTTCGAGCACGACTGCGGTGCGCGGATTGGCCCGGGCGACCGCTTCGACGAGACGGTCTTGATGGCCCGGCAGATCGAGGTTTTCGGCGTCGGCGCTTTCGGTCATCCACTGATCGACGAACAGGATGACCGCATCGGCCTCAGCCGCCGCCTGCGCCGCTCGCGCTGGCGACGACCCGTCATCGAAGTCCACGCGGGCGTGGGGAAACTGAAGACGAATCGCCTCAAGCGGCGAGCCTGGGTCAAACAGCATGGCTCGGTTCGCGCCAATCTGCTCCTTGGCCGCGATTCCTCCGCGCGGAACGACCTGCGAAGAGCCGCCGCCCGAGGGCGCGCCGCGGTCGGCGTGGGCTCCGATAACCAGGAGCCTGCGCGTGTCGGCCGGGAGCGGCAGGAGGCCCTGGTTCCTCAACAGGACAGTCCCTTCGCGCGCAATGGCGAGCGCGGTCCGATCGCTCGCAGCGAAGTCGACAGGTTCGGGGGCTTCTCCTTCGTCGGCGAGTCCATGCGCGAAGATCGAAGTCAGAATTCGTCGCACCATGTCGTCGAGCCGAGCCTTGGGGACTTCCCCGCGGGAAACGGCTTCAGCGAGAGGGTCCTCGAAGAAGTTTTGCGTATCGAGCTGCTCGCCGGATTCCTGATCGAGTCCCGCCATCGCCGAGCGAACCGTCGAATGGACTGCGCCCCAGTCCGACATGACGAAATAGGGATAGCCCCAGTCCGTCTTCAGCACCTCGTTGAGGAGCCAATCGTTTTCGCAGCAATAGCTTCCGTTCACCTGGTTGTAGGCGCACATCACGCTGCCCGGCCGCCCGCGCTCGATGGCGATCTCAAAGGCGAGCAGGTCCGATTCGCGGGCCGCGGCCTCGTCGATGCGCGCGTCGAGAACGACCCGGTCGGTTTCTTGTGCATTGAGCGCGAAGTGCTTGATCGTCGAAATGATGTGGCGGCTTTGCACGCCTTCGATCATGCTCGCCCGCCATCAGCCCGGTGAGTAGCGGGTCTTCGGAGAAATATTCAAAATTGCGCCCGCCGCGCGGGTCGCGAATGAGATTCGCAGCGCCGCCAAGAAGCACATTGAAGCCCTTTGCCCGCGCTTCCGTGGCCACCGCCTGGCCCTGACGCCGCGCAAGGCCCGTGTCCCAGGTCGAGGCGAGGGCGAGATCGGAAGGCATCGCGGTCGCTGTGTCGCCGGGACGCACGTCGCCAGGATTCGCGACGCCAAGCTCTGCGTCCGTCTCCTGAAGCGCGGGAATGCCGAGGCGCGGTATGCCGGGCACGTAGCCCGCCGACCCGATCGATCCGGCCGGCTTGGGCTTGTCGCCCCAAGGCGCTGCGATCACGCCGTGGACAAGCGACAGCTTCTCCTGCTCGGTCATTTGGGCAAGCGCCATCTGCGCGCGCTGGAAGGGAGGAAGGGAGGCGTCCTTCCACGGCAGGTCTTGCGCCGCGGCGGTCCCGCCGAAGACTATCGCCAATGCCGCGAAGAGAAAGGCGCGCGTTGGCGCGCTCAGCAAATCAGCCCGGCGTGCGCCATTGATCAACATCGTTGAAGCGGACGATCCGACCGCATCGCTCCTATCGCTCTGCTGAACTGGCGGCTCGCCGCGGCGTGCAGGCAGGCGGGAGTGTGAAAGAATGTCAGGCGGGGTGCGACGGAAGGACCATCGCTGATGGCGCTTCATCGTAGCCGCGATAATGTCGATACGAACGGTAATCCTGTTGCCGCTGCTTCGCGGCTGATTTTTGGATCCCAACGTTTCCGCCGCTCTCCATCGCCCTGCCGATCGCGCCCCTTTCGTCAGCCAGGGCGAGAAAGGAGGAAGCGCAGAAGATCGCTGCCGCCGAAAGAACGAGAGGCGCTCGTGATATAGTAAGTGCTCCTATGATCTGTCAAAGGGCCGCACAAGATTCACGCTGCGTCCTCAACTGCCGCGGTCGCTAAAAGTTCCCGCCGTCGGATTGCGTTGCGACGCGGGCCGCTAATTCTGTCAATTCATCAGACTAACAAATCTTCTCCCGCATCAGCGCCGGCATTGCCCACGCGCTTTCGAGTTGAGTGAAATAGAACACCAGTACGACCGTGATTATTGAAATGGTTGTCGCTTCAGGAGGTCACATATCCGTTCGCTTGGTCTTGAGCGGTGAGGCCACTGTGAACTAAAGTCCTCGCTGCGCCGCGGCATGATGGCGCGAGGGGGTCCGACGTCTTACGACGGGGGACAATTTGACGGGCGAGTGGTTCACCTACAGGCAGGCCGCCGAACTGTTGAGCGTGTCGACCGAGGCCGTCCGGCAGCGGGCTAAGCGCGGCCAATGGCAAAAGACGCTTGGAAACGACAAGCGAACGCGGATTCGGCCGCCCGAAGGTTGGAACGATGTCGTTCGCGTTTCCGACGATCGCGCTCTACGCGCCCGCGTTGTGGACGAACGAGCGCTCGCCAATCGGGTCATCCGAGCGCTCGAAGCCCATGTCGAAACGCTCAAGGCGCAGCTTGCCGCCGCCGAGCAGCGCGCCGAAAAGCAGGCGGCCGAGTTCGCTGCGCGCGAGACGCGTCATGCCGCGGATCTCGCGGTCGAACGGACTTTGGCCGACCGGATGTCGGCCAGGGTCGATCAGATGACCGCCGACCTTGCGGTCGAACAGGCGCAGCGGGTGGATGCCGAAAAGAGGCTCGCCGCTGAGCTCCCGCGCGGCTGGTTCAAGCGTGGGCCGCCTGACTCCGGCCGATAGCCCAGGCCAGAGCCCAAACCGCGCCAACTCACCTCTCGATCACATCGATAAAACCTTCGCTCAGCGGGGATAGGCGTCGTTCGCGCACCGTACAGATCACACTGTGACGCGCGTCACAGCGAAGCCCCCGTCGACATGGTTAAAGCCTATCCCGCCTGACAGGCGTCTTCAGAAGGAGGCTGCATCGGCGGGGACACGGGGAAAGGTGAGTTATGGAGGCTATGATGGATGGCATCGGCAAACATGCGGAGTTCTACCGCGCCTATCTGCCCCATGATCGCAGCCTCGTCCCAGTGGCCGTCGCGCTTGGAGCCGTCGTCGCGCTGTGGCTCAGCCTCTACCTGGTCAGCGCGGAGCAACATCCGCACTTCGCCCAGAAGCAGGCGCGCGCTGCGGCCGTGCTCGTCTCCCAACCTGTCGTCCACTGACTCCCAAGAGGGTGGGCGGACCCACAACGACGGTGATGGCAGCCCGCTTTTCTCAGCGTGAAGCGCGTCCGGGCAACGGCACAACCGGCAGTCGGCTGTGACGCGCTCCATCCGTATCGCGCGACGCTACTCGAACAGCTTCAAGTCGACCGCGTCGCCCATGGCGCGATAGCCGGCGTCGTTCGGGTGGAGGTGGTCGCCAACGTCGTAGTCGGCGCGGATCCGGGTCGGATGGTCGGGATCGCGCACCGCCGCGTCGAAATCGATCACCGCGTCGAAAGAGCCGCTGCCGCGAATCCAGGCGTTCACTGCCTCGCGCTTCGCCTCTCCGGCAGGTTGGTAGTAGCCGTGGAACACCGTGTCTTCGTATGGAGTGAGGGTCGCGCCGTAGATCTTTGCACCGTGGTTATGCACGCGCGCGATGATCTGCTTCATGCCGGCAATGATCTCATCCGCGGATACGTCTTGTTCAGGGAGGTCCGCGCTGGTGGAATGACCGATGTCGTTGATTCCCTCCATTAGCACTACCCAGCGCAGTCCAGGCACCGACAGAACGTCGCGATCGAGCCTCGCCAAAGCGCTGGGACCGAACAGATCCTCCGGGTGGTCATGGAGGATCCGGTTGCCGCTGACCCCGGCGTTGACGACGCCAACTGGCTCGGCGCCCGAGCGGGCCGCCAGCCGCTCCGCCAGCCGGTCGGGCCAGCGGTGATTGGCGTCAACTTCAGAGCGATAGCCGTCGGTGATCGAGTCGCCCAGCGCAACGACGACCGCGGGCTGGCCGGCCGCATTGACATCAACCTCGTTGAGGAAGAATCGCGATGTTGAAGTTTTGGGCGAAGGGATCGCCGCCGCTGCGGTGAAATCTCCATCGCCCGAGATCTGGGTAGTCGCTACCCCGTCCAGATGAATGACCGAGGGGCCGGTCCAGCGCGGCACGAACAGGCTGACCGCCAGATTCGACAACGGCGCGAGGTCCATGTCCACTGGGTCGGACAGCGCCGCCGCGCCCGGCAGAATGGTGATCCCGCCCGAGCCTCCGAAGGTGAGCACATGGTCGCTCGCGGCGTCGATCGTCTGTGCGGCCGCGCCGGAGGCCGGCTTCGCGATATGGGCGGCGCCGATGACCAGCGGATAGTGGCCGGTCTCGTTGGAGAAGCGTACGCGCACCTGCTTGCCGCCGGCGCTCAGCCGGACAACCTGACGCAACGTCTGATAGTTGATGTCCTGACCGACAGGGAAGACGTCGCTCGCTCCCCAACTTGCGATCCAGCCGTCCGCCCACGCGGCCGGCGCCGCGCCGCTCAGCAACGCGACCGCTGCGGCGGCCGCAAATATCTTGCGTTGACCTCTCATGACGTGTCCTCCGCTTCGTTTCTTGCAGGCGCACCAGCGCCTGACGTCCCACAAGGTCATTTTATCGGTCGACTGCGACACAGTCCATAGACGCAAGCGGTCGCGATCGGGTCGATCAGGCGATCACGATGTCCTTGAGCGCCGCGGAGGCGACGCCTTGCTCGGCCGCGATTCGCCCCCCGCGCAGGACGAGCGTGCGGGGCGGCCGATCGACGACCGCGTCTGCGACGCTCGCCGCCTCGACGACGACGAGATCGGCGGCCACGCCCGGGCGGAGCTCGCGGCGCGGAGCGCCGAGCGCCTTGTCGGCTTCGCTCGTCGTCAGCGCGAAAGCCTCCTCAAGCTCGCGGTCGGTGAACAAGGCGTGGCGCTCGGCGATGATCGCGGCTCGGTCGAGCATGTCGCCATTGCCGTAAGGCGACCAGCAGTCGCGAATGTTGTCGGAGCCGGCGAACAAAGTCACGCCCCGCGCGCGCAGCCTGCCGACCGGCGGCACGGGCGCGGATGGCGGGCATGAGGTCATGATCGCGACTTCGGCGCGGGCGAGCGCGTCGGCGGTCTCTGCGAACAGGTCGGGTCCGATGGATCCGAGCGCAAACGCGTGGCTGACCACGACGCGCCCTTGCATGCCAGCGGCGATCGTTCGATCCGCGATGTCGCGCAACTCGGCAGCCCCGGTCTTGCCGCTGTCATGGAGATGAATGTCGATTCCCTTGCCGAACTTCTCTGCGAGGCCGAAGACGATGTCGAGCTGGCCCTTGGCGTCGCCGTCGAAACCAGCCGGATCCAGCCCGCCGACGAGATCCGCGCCGGCGCTGAGCGCCGCGGCCATGAGGTCGGGCGCGCCCTTCTCCGTCGTCACGCCGCTTTGCGGGAAGGCCACCAGCTCAATGTCGATCCAGTCCCGATAAGCCTCGCGCACCCGAAGCACCGCTTCGAGATTGGCGAGGCCGACGTCGTTGTCGATGTCGACGTGGCTGCGCGTCCGCGTCGTGCCGTTGGCGATCAAAGTCCGGATGAGCGCCGAGGCGCGCGCCTCGATCGGCAGCGCGACGCGATGGCGCTCGACGCGCTCGGCGGCGATCCGCTCGCGCACGCTGTGTCCCTCGACATGGGGCAGGCGCGGCGCGCCCCAGTGGGTCTTGTCGAGATGGATGTGGCCGTCGACGAACGCCGGCAGGAGGAGCGCGCCCTTAAGATCGATGCGCTCGCCTGGCTCGATCGGCGCTTCCCGGCGCATGCAGCGTCGCGATGACGCCGTCTGCGATCTCGACATCGGCCAGGCCGCCCTGGGGCAGTCGAGCGTTGGCCAGGAACATCAGACGAGGCTCAATCGCTTCGCCGCCGCATATTGATAAAGCCGGTCGCCGGTGTGCTTGAACTCTTCCCCGGCTGAGAAAGTAAGGCTCAGATCATGTTCGTCGTCGCGCGCGACCGCCTCGCGATAGATCTCGGGCCAGTCGGGCAGGCGGGCGCGCCGCCAGGCCTCCAGCTCATCTGCGCTCGGCAGACTGGGGAAGCCGATCTTCGGGACGAGCGAAGCGATCGCTTGCCAGAAATAGCGGAGCGGCGTCGCAGCGTCGGGCGTGCGCGGCGCCATCAGGCGCAGCCAGTGCGTTCCCGTGACCGCATGCAACGCGCAAAAGTCGAGGGTTCCGGCATAGAGCGCTAACGAACAGCGGGCGATCCGATCGTGGGTCTCCGGCCCGATCGCGAGCATGTCGACGACGGGCGCGAATTCCGGCTTGCGGGCGACCGCGCGCATGAAGTGCCATAGGAGATCGCGCTCGGTCTCGACATGCCGGAACGCCGCCGGCCCGGACATGAAGGCGAGAACCTCGGCCGGATCGTCGGTCGATGGCGCTTCGCCTCGTGAGGCGCCGAGTAGAAAATAGGTCGCGGCCCAATAGGCGAGAGCCACTCCGGTTTCCTCATCGCTGTCGGTCATCGTCGCATAGGCCATGCGCATGAAGGCATGCGTGGCGCTCGCGGCCATGCCGGGCGTCAGCTCCGGCAGATAGAGGCGGGCGGCTGGCGTCGCCCCGAGACGCGCAACCTCGGCGGCGAAGAAGGCGCGATAGTCGCCTTCGCGCTCGCGCTGGCCCAAGAACGCGCGCCAATTGTCGCGCGTAATCGTGTTGATCGGTTCCGGAACGGGAATGAGCCCATTCTGCTTATGATAGAGGTGGCAATAGGCTTCCAGGCGTTCGTCGCTCGCGCCCATGCGATGCAACGCGACCAGGACCATCGGCAGATGATTGGCCAGGCAGATTGGGAATTCCGCGCTCCACTGCCGCGACCAGGCGACAGCCTGTTTGAGTCCCTCTCGCGTCGCGGAGTCTGGATGCGAGATGGCGCGCGCGGACGCCACGCTCATTGAGCTTCTCCAATGCGTGCCCTGTGTTGCTATCGCATCCGCCGCGGCTTGGAAAGCGGTCAAAACCGATCATGCCCGAGTTCGGTTTGACTGAAGCGCTTCACAATTTGATTGGTCTTGCGAAAATCGAAGTGTTAGCCTGCCTTATCGTCATCAGGGAGAAGCCGGCATGAAACCGTTCATCGGTCAGGCGACAGCGCTTGCGCTCGGCGTTTTGGCTTCGCTCAGCGCTTCCGGCGCCAGAGCCGCCGACAAGCCCTACGAGGGCGTGACGCTCAACCTCGCCTCGCAGAACGATCAGTTCGCCGCGGTGCTTGCGGCTGTCGCGCCTGAGTTCGAGGCCAAGACCGGCGCCAAGGTCAATGTCGACATCCTGAGTTACCCCGAGCTTCTGACCAAGATCACCGCGGACTATGTCGGCCATACCAAGGGTTACGATCTCGCCACCGTCGACATCGTCTGGTCCGGTCAATTCGCGGAGGCCGGCTATACCGTCGATCTCACCGATTGGATCAAGCGCGACGCGGCCGAGATCAAGGTCGACGACATCTATCCGTCGCTGATGTCCTCGCTCGGCGGCTACAAGGGCAAGCAGGTCGCGTTTCCGTTCGCCGGCTACGCCAACGTGCTGGCCTACCGCAAGGACCTCTACGAAGCCGCCGGCCTCAAACCCCCGGCGACGATGGAGGACTTTGTCGCCGACGCTCTGAAGCTGACCGACAAGAGCAAGAAGATCTACGGTTTCGTCGCCAACGGCCAGAAGGGCCCGGCGGTGGCGCAGGACTGGATGCAATACAATCGTCAGTTCGGCGGCTCGATCCTCGACAAGGACGGCAAGCCGGCGCTGAATTCGCCCGCCAATATCGCGAGCGTCGTCGCCTATAAGAAACTGTTCGACGACGCCGCCCCTCCCGGCGCCGCCGACTACGATTGGGGCGGACGCGAGGAGAGCTTCCGCCAGGGCTCGGTCGCCAACATGCAGACCTGGTCGATCGGCGCTGCCGATTACGACAATCCGAAGGTGTCGAAGATCGCCGGCAAGGCGGGGATCATGCTGACGCCGTCGGCGAAGGGCCAGCCGCAGGAATACGGCATCGGCGGCTGGGCGCTGGGCATCAACAAGGACATCGACCCGAAGAAACAGGAGGCCGCCTGGGCGTTCATCAAATGGGTGACGAGCCCTGCTGTCCACAAGGATCTCAACCTGCGCGGGGCGGGCAGCTATCTGCGCAAGAGCGAGATGACCGATCCGGAGCTGCTCGCAAAGTATCCGTTTCTGCCGGTGATCGCGACCTCCTTCGAGCATGGCGACGGCGACTTCCGTCCTCGCATCCCGCAATATCCTGAATTGCAGGATCTGATCGGCGGCGCCATCAACGCGGTGCTGGTCGGGCAGGCCGATCCGAAGACCGCGATGGACGACATTCAGGGCAAGGCGGAGGCCTTGTTCAAGTGATTTTAGGACGAAGCGCCTGACGGAAGCGTCGGATCCACGAATTACGAGAGGCGCCGAGACAAATGGCAAACCCCCTTCTCCCTCGGGGAGAAGGTGTCGGGCGAAGCCCGACGGATGAGGGTTTCGGCCGTAGGGCTTATGAGTTTGTCCAATATGCGATGTGAAGGCGTTGCGCGCAAGCGGATGATCGTGCTTCGTGCCGAGCCCTCATCCGGCCCTTCGGGCCACCTTCTCCCGGAGGGAGAAGGGGTGCGCGTTGTCGGCCAGAGAAGCCGGAACGCCATAGGCGCCGATACCTTTGCGTGGTCATGACCATTCTCTCTGATGATAACGCTGGCGCCGCGACCGACGATGACGCGGCCCTTGCAGCCGGCTGGTCCTATACCCGCAAGCGCCAGATATTTCTCGGCAGCGATGGCTGCGCCGGCGCTCCTCTACGTGCTCGCCGTCGCGGTCGGGCCGATGGTCCAGGGGTTTCTCTACTCGTTCGACACTTACAACCTGATCCGCCCGGCTTCGCGCCATTTCGTCGGCCTCGACAATTATCTCGCTCTGTGGCGCGACCCGACCGCGCGGCGCGCATTGATCAACACCTTCGCCTTCACTTTCGGCGCGGTCACGCTCGAATTTGTCCTCGGTCTGGGCGTCGCGCTTCTCCTCTGGCGCGACGATTGGTTCAACCGCGTCGCGCTCGGGCTCCTGCTTGTCCCTGCGACGGTCACCCCCCTGGTGGTCGGGCTCGTGTTCAAGGCGCTGCTCAGTCCGGAATACGGGATGCTCGGCTATCCGCTCGCTGAACTTGGCCTCAGCAGTCCGCGCGGGCTGCTGGCGGATCCTCAGAGCGCGCTGGCGACCTTGGTCGCGATCGACGCCTGGGAATGGACGCCGCTGATGGCGCTGATCCTGCTCGCCGGTCTCAAGTCGCTGCCGACCGACATTCTCGAGGCCGCCGCGGTCGATGGCGCAAACGGGCCGCAGCGATTCTGGCTCATCGTCCTGCCGCTTCTGCTCCCCGCGGCGTTTCTCGCGCTGATCCTGCGAATGATGGACGCCTTCAGGGTGTTCGACATCATCTTCGTCACCACCAGCGGCGGCCCGGCCGATGCGACGAACACGCTCATGATTTATGGCGTCAAACAGGGACTTGAATTCTTCAACATCGGCGCCGCTTCCGCTGTCAGCACATTGATTGTCGTGTGCATCCTCCTCATGGCGGCGGCGTTCATCGTGGTCCTCAAGCCGGGGAGGAACCGGCATGCTTGATCGCGATCGCTTGCTTTTGATCGTACGCCGCCTGGCGATCTGCGCGATCCTCGTGGTCGCGCTCGCGCCGGTCGTGTGGCTGTTCTCGATCGCCTACAAGCCGACCCGCGACATCTTCGCTTCCCCGCCGACGTTCTTGTTCTCCCCGACTTTCGACAATTTCCAAAGCGTGTTCCGCTACTTCAATCTTGGCGCGCTGCTCGAGTTCGAGCCTCATCATCGCGATCGGGTCGACGGCGCTGTCGCTTCTTCTCGGCGCGCCAGCAGGCTATGCCCTGGCGCGATCGGAAAGTCCGCGCGCAATCTGGCTCGCCTATTTCTTTCTTATCATCCGCACCGTGCCGCCGATCGCGACGCTGATCCCGTTCTACCTTCTGATGCGCGACATCGGGCTTTTGGGCACCTGGTGGGCGGTGATCATCCTCAACACCGCTCTCAACAGCGCTTTCGTCGTCTGGATGATGTTTTCCTTCTTTCGCGCCGCGCCGGTTTCGATCGAGGAGGCGGCGCGCACGGATGGCTGCACGGACTTCGGCGCCTTCGTCCGGATCGCCCTGCCGACCGTCGTTCCGGGCCTGATCGCAAGCGCCATTTTCTGCGTCATGTTCTCCTGGAATGATTTCCTCTACGCCATGTTCCTCACCAAGGCCGACACCAAGACGATCTCGGTCGCGCTTCTCTCCGCCTATGGGACAAAGGACATTTCCTGGGGGACGCTCGGGGCGCTGGCGCATTTCTCGACGCTGCCCATTGTCGCCATGATGATCCTGCTCAACCGCTATTTCGTTCAGGGTCTGACCCAGGGCGTGCACTGAGGCGCATCTGACTGTCATGCCCGCGAAAGCGGGCATCCAGACTTTCCCGGCGCCTCTGGATTCCCGCTTGCGCGGGAATGACAAGGGAGCCGTGGCGGCTGCAATCCTCATTGCGCGTTGCGCGCTTTCCCGGCCACGCGACTTGGTCTAGCATGCGAGGATTCTCGGTACCCCTCGGAGAGACAAACGCAGAGCGCCGTCCGCGTCTCGGGCCCGCGCGCTTCGACGGGTCGAGGATTGCGTCGATGTCGTCGGGAGGAAACACGAAGCCATGAGCCATACGTCTCTGCGGCCGGAGTTCGAGGAGTTGGTGGAGCTCGACGCGCCGGCCATCCAGCTGGCGACGGACTGCGTGTTCACCGAGGGGCCGGTGTGGCATCCGGTCGATCATTTCCTGCTGTTCTCCGACATGCCAGGCGACGTGCGGCGCCGATGGGACCCGCAGGGGGGCGTGGTCGAGGTCAAGCGTCCGTCGAACAAATGCAACGGCATGACGTACGACGCCGACCTCAACCTCATCGTCTGCGAGCATGCGACGTCCCTGCTCATCCGCGAGAAGCCGGACGGCGCGCGTGAGGTTCTCGCGAGCCATTTCGAGGGCAAGGAGCTCAACAGCCCGAACGATGTTTGCGTGCGCGCCGACGGCTCGATCTATTTCACCGATCCCTATTACGGGCGCGTCCCCGTCTTTGGCGTCGAGCGGCCGCGCGAACTCGGGTTTCAGGGTGTCTACCGCCTTCCTCCCGATGGCGGCGGCCTGCAACTTGTGGTCGATCGCGATCTGTTCGAACAGCCGAACGGCCTTTGCCTTTCACCGGACGAGAGGCTGCTCTACGTCAACGACAGCGCAAAAAAGCTGATCCGCGTATTCAACGTCGCGCCCGACGGCTCGCTGTCCGGAGAGCGTCTGTTCGCAAGCGAAATCCGGTCGTCGACCGAGAACGGCGGTCCGGACGGAATGAAATGCGATGAACGCGGCAATGTCTGGGTCACCGGTCCGGGCGGGGTCTGGGTCTATGCCCCTTCGGGCGAGCTGATCGGCAAGCTGCACATCCCGGAAAGCGTGGCGAATCTCGCCTGGGGCGGTCCAGAATTGCGCACCCTATTTCTCACTGCGACCCACTCGGTCTATCGGGTCACGACGAAAGTCGGCCCGCGGATCGAGCCCTACATGCGCGCCCACGCCGCCGCCAACGACTTGTCTTCGCCCACGGCGGAGCAGGGGCTGGATTTCGACCCGCGCCGCGCCGTCCTCATCATTCAGGACATGCAGAACGACGTGGTGAGCGAGGGCGGGGCCTTCGCTTCCTCCGGAGCGCCGGAGCACGCGAAGGCGCAGAACGTGGTCGAAAACATTCGCCGGGTCGCAGCCGTGGCGCGGGCGCATGGCGTTCCGGTCATTCACGTCTGGTTCGTCGTCGAGCCGGGCGCGCCCGGCGTCACGCTGAATGCGCCGCTGTTCACGGGACTGGTCGAGCTGAAGGCGATGGTGCGAGGGACCTGGGGCGCCGCGCCTGTCGAAGGGCTCGAGCCTGACCTCGGCGATTTCGTCGTCGAGAAAATGCGCATGAGCGCCTGGGAGGGCACCCGGCTCGAGACGATTCTCAAAGCGCTCCATCGCGACACGATCATCAACACCGGCGCCTGGACCAACATGTCGGTCGAGCACACCGCCCGCACCGGCGCCGACAAGGGCTATGTCGTGATCACGCCCGAGGATTGCTGCGCGACGATGAACGCCGAGTGGCACAAGGCTTCGATCGGTTACGCGATGCAGAACGTCGCTCAGATCACCAAGGCGGACGCTGTGATCGCGGCGCTGAAGGGCAGGTGAGGCGAAAGGCCGAAGCGATCAAGCCTCGAACAAAGCCATGATTTCCATGAGCTTCATGATCGATCGATCGGCGCCGACGAAGGGTTCGCCTGACGCGGAATAGCCGACCACATAGAGCCCCGCCGCGCGCGCGGAACGCGCCCCCGCGCCGCTGTCCTCGACCGCGACGACCTCTGCGGCTGGCAGGGCCAAGCGGCGCGCGGCTTCGCGATAGGGTTCGGGATCGGGCTTGCCCGCCGAGACGTCACCGAGGCTCAGCGAAAACGCGATGATCTTGCCGATGCACAGGGCTTCGATGTTGGCGTCGACGATCCTGCGCCCCGAATTCGACACGCAGGCCTGCGCCACGCCGCGCGCGGCGAGCTCCTGCATCGCCTCGAGGGCGCCCGGAATAGGCTTGAGCTCTCCCGCATGCGCCACATAGTAAGCCTCGATCGCCGCGATCCATGCAGCGAACAACAAATCCGAAGGAAAGCGCGGCTCGAGCGCCTTCCATATGTCGAGCGCATGGACGCCACGAAACGCCTCCGGATCAAGATCGCTGAGATCCGCGCCGAGGGCCGCGCTCGCGGCGACAAGCGCGCGCTGATGAAGGGGTTCGCTGTCGATCAGCGTGCCGTCGATATCCCAGGCGACTGCGCGAAAGGGGCTCATGATGCGGGCAGCCCCGAGCGCTCAGCCAGGCGGCGATAGAGGTCGCGATAGCGCCGATAGCCGAGGCGGTAGACGGTGAGCAGTCTCGGGCCGAGGCTCGATCCGATCGGCGGGGCGCACGAAGGCGGAGATCCCCGACCAGTCGGACGCGAGTCCTGCGCCGATCGCGGCGGTCCAGGCGGCGCCGACGCAGGAGCCTGGATGGCCGGCCAGCCGCTGGACCGGACGCTCAAGGACGTCGGCGACAATCTGCATCCACACGCGGCTCGTCGATCCGCCGTCGGAGACGATAAAGCGCTCGGTCCTGTAGCCGATCTCGTTCATGACCTCGACATGATGCGCGATCGCGTAAGCGTAGGCCTCGAGCAAGGCTCGCCAGACGTGGCCAATGTCGTGCGAGAGGGTCAGGCCATCGAAGGTCGCCCGCGCGCCTGCGTCGTGGATCGGCGTCTTTTCGCCAAGAAAATACGGCGTGATGAGAAGCCCCTCGCTGCCGGCTGGACGCGCCTCGGCGAGCCGGTCCAGCCATTGGTGGATGGAGAGCCCAGCCTGTTCCGCCGCCAGCGCTTCTCCGCCAGCGAACTGGCGCACGAACCAATTGAGCGCCGAGCCTCCGGTCGCCATGCATCCGTTGGGCACGAACAGCCCGGGCTTCAGATGATAGTCGAGGAACAGGCGCGGGTCGGGGCGCGCATGATCGGTCGCTGTGAGAATGTCGACTGAGCCGCCAAATTTCAGCAGCACGTCGCCGGCGTTGACGATTCCCGCCCCAAGCGCGGAGGCGATGTGGTCAGCGGCCCCGCCGATGACCGGCGTTCCGGCCTTCAAACCACTCTCCGCCGCCCCCTGATCGGAGACGACGCCAAGGATTTCGTGCGAGGCGATTTTGCGCGGCAGCGCTCCTCGCGGGATATGGGCAAGCGCGACCAGCGCATCGTCGATCGCGTGCGTCTTAAGGTCGACGAACCCAGCCTCGAGCGCCCAGTTCTGCTCGATGGCGCGCTCGCCGGTGAGGCGCCAGTTGATATAGTCGTACGAGCCAAACACCGTGCCAATGCGCGCGAAGATTTCGGGTTCATGCCGCTCGATCCATCGGAGCTTCGCCGCGACAAGCTGCTGATTGATTCCGTTGCCGGCCTTGGCGAGAAACACGCCTTCGTCGATCTCGGCGCGAAGCTCCTCGACTTCAGCGCCGCAGCGCGCGTCGCTCTGCTGGATGCTGGGCCGGAGCAAGCGCCCGGATGAATCGAGCAGCACGACGGCCGGCAGCATGCCGGTCACGCCGACGGCGGCGATGTCCGTTGCAGGCACGCCGGTCGCGCGCAAAAGCTCGCGCACGATTTCGCACACATTGCTCCACCATTGCTCTGGATCCTCCTCCGCCCAGCCGACATGATCGGAGCGCAGGGCGACGGGGCGCGAGGCGAGAGCGAGCGTTTCGTCAGGCGGCCGGATGAGGATGCCGATGGTCGAGGTCGTGCCGATGTCGAGGCCGAGAACGCAGGGCATGGAGTTGCGGTTCTCTCGCTTTGTCATACCCGCGCAAGCGGGTATCCAGAGTTCGCGTTCGATCGCGAAGCTAATTGGATTCCCGCTTTCGCGGGAATGACACGTTGACCGCCATCACCTCAGCTTCGCCACGGCGTCCATGAAGCGCTTGACGCGTGCGCCGTCGACCGGGTTCCAGGTGTTCCCGTCGACCTTGAAATGCGTGCCGATCACCACGCCGTCCGAGATCGCGAGGATGTCGCGCACGTTGTCGATGGTGACGCCGGTGTTGGCGAGGACGGGAACGTCCGGGACAGCCTCGCGGACGGTTTTGAGGTTCGAGCGGTCGACCGGCTCGCCGGTCAAGGGGCCAGAGACCAGGATCGCGTCGGCGAGCGAGGAGAAGACGGCGCTTTTCGCGCGTAACGCGATCGGCCGCTCGTCGAGCGAATGGGCGAATTCGGCGTTGATGTTGAACAGGAGCTTCATGTCGTCGCGGCCGAGACTGCGACGCAAGCGGAGGGCGCCCGCGCAGTCCGCCTGCCAGAGCCCCATGTCGGACGCGAACAGCCCGGTGAAGATCTCGCGCACGAAACTTGCGCCGGTCGCAGCCGCAATGGCGACGCTGGCGAGCGGATCCCAGAGATAATTGACGCCGAACGGGACGGTCAGATGCGGCTTGACGGCCTGGATGACCGCCGTCATCGCGGCCAGGCCTTCCGGCGGCGCCTTGAGGACATAGGGGCGGTCGTTCTCGTTGCCGAACATGATCGCATCGACGCCGCCTGCTTGCAGAGCTTCGATGTCCTTGAGCACCCCTTCGACCAGCTTCAAGACGCCGCCGGCAGAGTCGTAAAGCGGCGCGCCGGGAAGGGCGCCGATATGCGCCATGGCGATCACGACTTTCGTCTTGTCGCCCAGGAAGTCGAAGATCATGCGGAGAGTCCTCGGGCGCGAAGGACGCTTGGTCGATCGCGCGGGGTGGGAAGGGATTCGGCGTCGGAAGGCTGCTCAACCTAGCGCCGAGGGCGACATTATCAAAGAAAAACCGTCTTCGCGGCTTTCGCTTTTGTTGATATGGCTCACCCCGCATTGCGGGGGGAAGAGAGAAATGCCTGCGTCCAGTTCGCCCTATGCAGAGCTCAATGGCAGGCGCGCGTTGATAACCGGCGGCGCGAATGGCATCGGCCGCGCCATTGCCCGTGCGCTTGCGCAAAGCGGCGTGAAAGTGGCCATTGCCGATCTCGACGTCGAGACGGCTGAGCGAACAGCGCAGGAGATCGGCGCAGGCTCGGTCGCGGTCGAGATCGACGTGCGCGAGCGCGCCTCGGTCGAGCGCGCCTTCGCCGAAGCGCTGAAGCATCTCGGGCGGCTGCGACATCTGCATCGCCAACGCCGGCGTCTCGACGATGCAGCGCGCGCTTGACCTGACGGACGCGGACTGGGACTTCAATTTCGCCGTCAACGCGCGCGGCATCTTCCTCACCAACCAGATCGCGGCTCGGCATTTCGTCGCTCAAGGGACGGGCTGCATCGTCAACACCGCCTCGCTCGCCGCCAAGGTCGGCGCGCCGCTTCTCGCCCATTACTCGGCGTCGAAATTCGCGGTGCTCGGCTGGACCCAGGCGCTCGCGCGGGAACTCGCGCCGAACGGCATTCGCGTGAACGCCGTGTGCCCGGGCTTTGTGAAGACCGGCATGCAGGCGCGCGAGATCGAATGGGAGTCGCGCCTGCGCAACATATCGGCGCAGCAGGTCGTCGATGATTATGTGGCGCAGACGCCGCTCGGGCGCCTCGAAGAGCCGGAGGACGTCGCCGACGTCGTGGTGTTCCTGTGCTCGGACAAGGCGCGGTTCATGACAGGGCAGGGCGTCAATGTGACCGGCGGCGTCTATATGACGTGACGGGCGCGACCGATTCCGCCGACGCCGGGCGCCCTTCTCAGTCCATTACTTTGCGGGCGCGGTCTCCGGCAGAGTGATCAGGATCGGAAGGACGAAGACGGCCACCACGGCGATCATGGCGCCGGGGATCGGCGGCCAACCGGTGCGATCCGTCAGGACCTGGGCGACATAGGGCGTGAGGCCGCCAAAGATGGCGGTGGCCGTCGTCGCCCCCAGGGCGAGCCCGCTGATGCGGCCTTCGCCCGGGAATTGTTCGGCGGTCGCGATGGCCCCGACCGCGCTGATCGCGCCAGCGATGCAAGCGAGAGCGAGAGCGCCCAAAAGGGCGTATGAGGTCGTACCCCTGGCCATGAGAGAAAAGAGCGTGACAGGCAGGATCGCGCTGCATGCGGCGAGAACGATCAGAACGGGCTTGCGGCCGAGGCGATCGGACAAAACGCCCGCGAATGGCGAGACAACGATGACCGCGACTGCGGCGGCGGTGGACAGCCGAAGCGAGGCGTCCTCGCCAAGCCTTCCAGCGGAAACCAGAAAGGCCGGAACATAGGTGATTCCGACATAATAGGTGATCGATCCCAAGCCTGAAATGGCGAAGGCTCGCAGGATGCCGGCGCGATTTTTGGTGAGCGCGTCCAGCAACGGACGGGTCGGCACTGTGCCCTCCGCCTTCTGCCGTTCGAAGTCCGGCGATTCTTCCATTGTCGTGCGCGCGATCCCCACGCTTGCGGCCAGAGCGGCGCCGACCAGGAACGGGATCCGCCATCCCCACGAGTCTAAACTTGCGGCGCTCATCGAACTCACCGTCATGAGGCAGACGCCGACCGCGAAGAGTCCGCCGATCTCGCTCGACGCAGAGGCCATCGACGCGACCAGGCCGCGCCTGGTGCGAGGCGCGCCTTCCAGGAGATACGCGACGACCGCGTTGTACTCGCCTCCGACTGAGAACCCCATCACGCAGCGGAGGGTGAAAAGAAGCGAGCCTGCCCACGCGCCTGCCTGAGCATGAGTCGGCAGCGCGGCGGTCCCGAGCATGGTCAGCGTCATGAGCGCGACGGAGAGGAGCATCGTTCGCCGCCGCCCGAACCGGTCCCCGATATGGCCAAAGACAATGCCGCCGAGGGGGCGCAGCAGATAGGCGATTGCGAACGCCGCCAGAGTTGTGTTGAGCGCTGCCCCGCCGACGCCAAAAAAGACCCGCGAGAGCACCGTGGCGAGATAAAGGTAGAGCGTGAAATCGTACCATTCCACGACAGTCGAGAACGCCGCGATTCCAATGGAAGCGCGTGACATGCTGTTATGCGGCGGGCGAGAGTCGGCGCCAGTCAATATCCGAGCGCCGCGCCGTCCTTGCGCGGGTCCGAACCGCCGATCAGGATTCCGCGCTCGTGGTCGATCATGATCGCCTGTCCGCCGCCGAGAGGGCGGACGACGTCAGTCAGCGTGTGCCCGAGCTCGGAAAGCGCTTTACGCGTCGCTGGCGAAACGCCCCGTTCGATCTGGACTTTCCCCAATTGCGCGCCGACACGAGGAAAATCGAGCGCCTCCTGAATGTCCATTCCGTATTCGATCACATTGCTCAGAACCCAGGCCTGATGCATTGGCTGAAAGTACTCGCCCATCACGCCAAAGCACATCCAGGGCCGGCCGTCCCGCGTCGCCATGCCGGGCATGATGGTGTGCGCAGGGCGCGTCTTCGGCGCGAGAGCATTCGGATGGCCGGGCTCGAAGGCGAAGCACAATCCTCGGCTCTGCATGAGGACGCCGGAGGCTTCGCCGACAATGCAACTGCCGAAGGGATCATAGAGGGAGTTGATCAGGCTGCAGGCGTTGCCGTCCCGGTCGACGACCGACAGCGTAACCGTGTCGCCCTTCGTGACAAGCGCGCTGTGGCCAGGGGCAGGCAATTCGCGAAGCGCCCGCTTGTCGTCGATATGCCGCGCCAGAGCCGCGAGGTAGTCGGGAGCGATCAGCCGGCTTACCGGGGTCTCCTTCTGAGAGGGGTCGGCGAGGAAGGCGTGCCGATCGCGGTGAGCGAGGCGCGCGGCCTCGATGTGCCGGTGGAAACGGGTCGCCCCGCCCGGTCCGTCCGGAGCAGCGCCGAGCGCTTCGAGTTTGCCCAGCATCATGAGCGCGACCAAACCCGGCCCGTTGGGCGGGCATTGCCAGACGTCGAGCCCGCGCCATCGGAGCGAGATCGGCTCGACGAACTCACCCGCATTGCGCCCGTCGGCGAAGTCCTCTTCCGTTTGCACGCCGCCAGCCGCTTTCAGCGCCGCCGCCATGTCGGCGGCGACCGGCCCAGTGTAGAAGGCGTCCGCGCCGCCCTTGGCGATGGCGCTCAGCGTCGCGGCGAGTCCTGGCTGAAAGAACCGGTCGCCTTCCCGAGGCGCTCGGCCGCCGGGCAGGAAGAGCCGGTTGCCTGCCCGGCGCAACCTGTCTTCCTCCATCGACCAATCCCACGCCACGCGGGAATGCACCGGAAAGCCCTCCTCTGCGCAGCGGATGGCGGGCTTGAGCAGTTCGTCGAAGCCCTTGGTCCCATGGGCGTCGAGCAGCAATTGCCAGCCGGAAACAGCGCCTGGAATCGTGACAGCGTGCGGCGAGACATTGTCAGGCGGGACGGAACCCAGGGCCGCGATCGCGTCGAGCGAAGCTCCCGCACCGGACCGGCCGGAGCCGTTGACGGCCACGACTTTGCCGCCGCCGGCCGGCGCGTAGAGGCAGAAGCAATCGCCGCCGATCCCGGTCGACTGGGGCTCGACCACCGCGAGCACCGCGCAGGCGGCGACGGCCGCGTCGACGGCGTTGCCGCCGGCGCGCAAGACATCGATCGCGGTCAGCGAGGCGATCGGCATGGAGGTCGCCGCCATTCCGTTCACGGAATAGACCGGGCTGCGTCCGCTTTGATGGAAGTCCCGCAATGGCGCGTCCTTTCGGGCTGCCGGCCAGTCAAGCCGAGATCGGTTCCCGTACAGGTTTAAGCCGGCTCGGGCGTCATTTTGCAATCCGTTTCGCCATGGCGCAATTTGCATGGATCTTGCGTCAGCGGCCGAAATCAATCCGGTGAAAGGAAGCAGAGGGCATGGAGTTTGATCTGGTCATCCGGGGCGGCACGGTCGTCACCGCCGCCGACGTCGGCAAAAGCGACGTTGGCGTCAAGGGCGGCCGCATCGTCGCGCTGGGGGAAGACCTGCCGCGCGCCGCCTCCGAGATCGACGCTTCAGGCCTTCTTGGTGTTGCCGGGCGGAATCGACAGCCACGTCCATCTCGACCAGCCGATGGGCCCGGGGATTGTCATGGCCGACGGCTTTGAAAGCGGCAGCCGCAGCGCCGCGGCGGGCGGCAACACCACGCTTCTCGCGTTCGCTCTTCAGCCGCGGGGAGAATCGTTGCGCCAGAGCGTCGAAGACTACCACCGGAAGGCGGAGGGGAAGAGTTACGTCGACTACGGTTTCCACCTCATCGTCACCGATCCGACGCCCGCGGTGCTGGGCCAGGAGCTGCCGGCGCTGGTCAGCTCCGGCTATCCGTCGTTCAAAGTGTTCATGACCTACGACAACATGGTCCTGACCGACCGGCAATTGCTCGAAGTGTTCACGGTCGCGCGCGAACTTGGCGCGCTCGTGATGGTCCACGCGGAGGGCTACGACCAGATCAAATACATGACCGATCGTCTCGAGCGCGAAGGCAAGACGCATTCCTATTATCACGCCGAATCCCGTCCCGAGCTGGTCGAGCGCGAGGCGACGCACCGCGCGATCTCGCATGCCGAACTGATCGGCATTCCGATCATGATCGTGCATGTGTCCGGGCGCGAGGCGATGGAGCAGATCGAATGGGCGCGCGGGCGCGGCCTGAAGATCTACGCCGAGACCTGCCCGCAATATCTGATGCTGACCGCCGAGGACCTCAAAGGCCTCAACATGGACCCGAGCGGGGCGAAATACGTCTGCTCGCCCCCGCCGCGCGACCGCGCCTCGCAAGATGCGATCTGGCGCGGGCTCGAGGGCGGCGTCTTCCAGACTTTCTCTTCCGACCATTGCCCGTTTCGGTTTGACGACGAAGCCGGCAAGATGATTCCCAAAGGGCGGACCTCTTTCCGTTGGGTGCCGAACGGCATTCCGGGCGTCGCCGCGCGGCTGCCGATCCTGTTTTCCGAAGGCGTCAAGAAGGGGCGCATTTCGCTCTCGGAGTTTGTCGCGCTGACCGCGACCAACCACGCCAAGATGTACGGGCTCTATCCGCGCAAGGGCTCCATCATGGTCGGCGCCGACGCCGACATCGTCATCTGGGACCCCGACAGGACGGTGACGCTGACCCAGGACATCATGCAGCATGGCAGCGACTACACTCCATACGAGGGCGTCGAGGTGACCGGATGGCCGGTCAAGACGCTGCTGAGAGGCGCGGTCATCGTCGACGACGGCCGGGTGGTTGGCGCCCCTGGAATGGGCCAGTTCCAGCCGCGGCAGACGTCTGCAAATTTGTGAATAGGCCGTTCGCGGCTGGATGCCGTTCCGCCGAACGGCGAAGGAAGCTGGCGGCGAGCCGCTCCTCTCGGATAGTGGATAGCGAAGCGTGCTGTCAGCAAGGACCTGACGACGGTTGTTTCCAGGGATCTGAGAGGGGTTGCGTCCACACGCAACTCCACTGGTCCCAAACTCCGGGGACCGAAGGCGGCGGCTCCGATGTCTCTGAAAGGCTTGGCGCGGGCCTTCGCATCGCGGTCGGCCGCCTGCCGCGCGTCGGTGGGGAGGGGCAGGGCGAGACTGGAGGCGCCGCCACTGGACCGCGGTTCAAAAAGGGCCCGGCCGGCCCACACAACGCTGGCGAGCGCGCTCCGGCTGGGGACCGAGGGGTTGAAAGAGAAAAAGGAGGCCGCCTCGAACGCCCGCGCGTCAGCGGAGTGGGGAATGTCGACGATGTCCTCGAAGAAGGCGTAAGGCGAGACGCCGGGACTCTCCGGGGTCTGCGCGCCGACGGAGGCGATCGGGGACGGCAATCCGTCGACCAGAACCGACGGCATGACCTTCGGGTCAAAGATCAGATCGGAATGGGCTTCGCTCGGGTCGTCGGCCCGGCCGCCGCCAAACAGAGACAGGGTGACGCCGGCGGCCGATTCGTCCTCAGCGGCGACCAGGTCATCGATCGTCGGGGGCAACGCAGCTTCCGGAGCATTCGTCGAGATTGATGGAACGGACGTCCGCGCGCGCGCCGCCCACCGCTATCGCGGACAACGCCAGGCCAATACGAAGCGCTGATCGCGCGTCACGCCGCACGCTGAACCCCAAAAATTACGGCTGCTGCTTGGCGATCATAAGCGGAAAAAACGAAGGACTTGTCAATGCGAGGAGCGCATTCACGACGCCCAGCGGCTGGTTTTAAACCCATTGCCGGGCTGCAAATTGGAGGCTAAGCTCATCCGGGCCGCCGGCGCGGTGGCCAGTTGGCGGTCATAATTAACGAATAATCCGGCCTGTCAGGGAAGGAAACGCCATGGCGACATTTGTCATTCTCTACAAATATACCGAACAGGGCATCCAGAATATCAAGGATGCGCCCAAACGTGTCGAAGCCGCGAAGACGGCTGCGGCAAAAGCCGGGATCACGATCAAGGAAACCCTCTGGCTGCAGGGCGAATACGACTTCCTCGCGATCGGCGAGGCGGCGGACGAATATGCATTGACCGCCTTCAATATCAACGTCCTTAAACAGGGCAACGTTCACACCCACACCATGCGCGCCTTCACAGCGGAGGAGATGACGAAGATCCTCGCGCACGTCGGCTAGGATTATCCCCTCAGCTCGTCTTTGAGGAAGCGGGCGATCGCGGTCAGCATGGCATCGTCCACTTCCTCCTGGCTCGATCCCAGCGCCTTCAGCGCCGCCTTCGCGACCATGAGGGAATGGTCGCCTCCCTCCAGGATGTGCAGCCTCGAGGGCGCGGCCATTCGCTTGCGGACGCCTTCGAGAAGGTCGAGCGGACAGAGCGGGTCGCGCGTTCCCTGCACGAACAGGATTGGCGTCTTGAGCTCGAGGAGAACCTGATCGCGAAGTTTCGATCGGTCGCCGGCGCCGCATAGCGGATAGCCGAAGCAGATCACGGCCTGAACGGCGTCGACCAGGGCGACATGGCAGCCGACGCGCCCGCCCATGCTTTTGCCGGCGAGCACGATCGGCCCGTCATGCCTGGCGCGAAGCGCGGCGAGGGCCGCTCGATGCGCGGCGATGAGCTTGGGCAGCGGGTCCGGCCGCTTTCGGCCTTCCAGCGCATAAGGGTAATCGAAGGGCTGGACCGGTCCGATCGCGCCCAAAAGCCGCGCAAAAGTCCGCATGCGCGGGTGCGAGGAGGGCGCGCCGGCGCCGGGCGCGAGCAGAAAGGCTAAGCTGCGATCGGACATGACGCCAGTTTATCGACTGGCCGGTGAAGGGCCAAACGCGGAAGGAGCCGAGCGCGAGGGCGCGGCGCTCGAACTCTTCCTCACCCTCAACGATCCGACCCGCGAGATGGAGAAGGAGGCCGCCTCCGCCCGATTCTGTGAGACGGGCGGGCGGACAATTCCTCAAGCTGCAAATCTTCACCGCGGCGCAAGTCATTGACGGAAAACGGCTAAGTCCCGCTCGGCCATACCGAGAGCCTCACGCGTGCGAGCCGCGAGACGGAGGACAAGCAGGGTCGGCTTCTGCGAACTGGGCCGTGCGCGCCAGACGCGGCATTCGGCGCCGCTCCGGCCCCGCCGGGCCCGCAGCGAAAGGCGAAGAGCGCAATTTTCTCTTGGCAAAATCCGAAAGATCGGCTATGATGGTCCCGATGACCGAGCCAGCAAAACTTGCGACTGCCGCCGCCGGGGCAGGAACGCCGCCGTCGCGGCGGATCAGGCTCCGCCTGCAACCTCGAAGGCGAGTCCGGCGCAGAGCGGTTTTTTTTATTTTTTTCGCGCGTAAGCCTTTGAAAAGGCCCAGATTCGGCAAAATTAATGCAAGGAAATACAAGCAAATTTTCTTGCATTGCCTTGCTTGGGCTTGCTTTTCCTTGCTCAAAAATCGCGCTCTGGTTGTATCAGGGACCGGTGCGTCAATCGAGGGCGGCCGCTCCGGCCATCAGCCAGGGTTGAAGTGTCAATGATGGACATCAACATTCCCGAAGTGGTCGCCGAGGTCGAGAAGGCGTTCGCCCGCTACGAGCGTGCGCTCGTTTCCAACGACATCGCCGAACTCGACGCGCTGTTCTGGAAGAGCCCGCACACGCTGCGCTACGGCGCGACCGAGAATCTCTACGGCTACGACGCGATCGCCGCCTTTCGCGCCGGCCGGCCCGCCTCCAATCTGGCCCGCGATCTCGTGAAGACGGTGATCACCACCTATGGACGGGACTTCGCCACCGCCAACGTCGAATTCAAGCGCTCAAGCTCGACGACGATCGGACGGCAGAGCCAGACCTGGGTAAGGACCGACGAGGGTTGGCGGGTTGTGGCGGCCCACGTGAGCCTGCTGCAAACGCCGTGATCCAAGGCATTGCTCAAGAGTTCGCCGGCCTTACGCGATCGTCTTCAGAGGGCAGGGGGGCGATTGACAGCTCTCGCGCCGGAAAGCGGATTATCGCAGATCGGCCTTGAGCCGCTCGAAGATCTCGCGTCCCTCGCGATCGAGCAGGCGCAGGCCGACCGCTCGGGGCGGCCAGCTCGTTACCACCGCCTCGCGGATCGCGCCGGAGGCGTCCGTGGCCTGAATTTCGGTTTCGGTGAGAACGGCCGGCCCGTGATCGGCGCCGACGCCAAAGAACTGCAGCCGGAAGCATTGCGGTCGGGCGGCGAGAATGCGTTCGAGCTCGTCCAACGGGTCAGCCTCGAAAAATCGGACCGGCGCGCGCACGCCCGAAACCCGGCCGCCAGAAGCGACGTTGGAGTCCAGCCCTGTCCGCATCGACGATTCATCGCCACGCCGCCGGGCGATGACGCTCGCCACCTGTCCCCAATGGCCAGCAGCTTCCGGCCCGGCGGCCTGTCGTTGGCGTCGGCGCGCCTCGGAATAGGCGCGGACTCGGAAGGAAGCGATCAATTGATTGGCGTCGGCCAGGGGTGTTTCGGCGACTTCGACATCGGCCGCCGCGCGCGCCTTCAGCGGCGCCATAGCCCGGCGGATGTGCGAATGAGACCGTCTTCCGCCAATGGGCATCTCTGGACCCTTCGAACCAACATTTGGGATCGGACGCGGCTCCGAATCTCTTACGATCGCGTTACAACTCAAATGGACCGGTTTGAACTCTCGCGATCGGTTGTGTTTTAAAATGCCAATAAGCTCAAGAGTCAAGCGCCACAACCGTACGGTTTTAAACTGGCTTAATTTTCTGACGCTGCTCTTTCGACGGGGTGCGCCGACGCAAGAAGGGCCGCCCCGATGGCGGCCCTAAAGTGTTTGAAGTCGCGCGGCTTTTACCCGAGAGCGGGCGCCAGGCGGGCAGTTCGGCGGCGGCGGCCGACGAAGCCGAGCCCTGCGAAGCCCAAAGCCAGCATCGCCCAAGTTGACGGTTCCGGTATGGGGGTCAGGCTCAGAGTTCCGCTTTCCTGGATCGGATAATTGCCGCCAGCCGACTCATAGAGTGAAAAGTTGCCGGGCGAGTTCCCCCAAAGGTTCCAATAGCCGCCGGGGTTCTGCGCCGTGACGAACAGGAGGCCGTTAACATCGAAGGGCATGCCGGTCGGATAATACACGTCGTTGTAGATGAACGAGACCGTCGGGGCTGTAAGACGGGCTCGGGAAGCCCGGATTGGCGGTGACCGCGGTGATGGTCTGATCGACCAGGCCGGAGATGACCCCGGAAACACCGGTCACTTGCTCAGCGGCATTGACCGTGATTTCGCCCGTCGCCGTCAGTTCGGCGTCGCTCGACTGGAAGGTGAATTTGTAGGTCGCCGCGTTTGCGGTAGTAACGCTAAACAACGCTGCAGTCGCCAGCGCGGCAATCGTGGTAATCAGACTCTTATGCATCATGCATCTCCCGTCTCGATCGCTAGTCATGTTCCGTTTACGACCCGCTAGAGACTGCCAACACCCGACATTGGGTGGCTCTATTTGATAAAATACGCTGGCATATCGGTCAGATACAAGTTAAGGTTGTCGAGTTAGTTACAGACGATTGAATCCGGGTTGTGCTAAAGTGTAATCAAATCGCTATCGCGCGGCGGGACTCCGCCCCGGCTTGCGGCGATCCGCCATCCGCAAGCGAGCAACAGGCGATTGCAGACGCCCGGTCTGCGTGATCAAAGCATCTCCGACTGCCAAAATCGGAGGAACTCAGTGCCCAATCATCCCGCGCTGGCCGCGAACCGGGTCGCTGTCGTTACCGGAGCGGCGAGCGGCATTGGCTTGGCCGCTTCAGCGAAATTCGCCGCGCTTGGGCTGAAAGTGTGCATGGCGGACTTGGGCGGCGACGCGCTCGAGGCCGCCGCCGCGAAGGTCCGCGCAACCGCGGCGCAGCCGGACTTCGTGCGATCCTTCGCTATCGACGTCAGCAACCTCGCCGACGTCCAACGCCTGAAAGACCTCGGTCTTCGACGCGTTCGGCGAGGTCGCCGTGCTGATGAACAACGCGGGGACCGGCGGCGGCGGCGAATTGTTCGGCGATCCGGCGCGCTGGCGGCGCATCATCGACGTCAATCTCTGGGGCGTGATCAACGGAGTGCAGGCCTTCGCGCCCGACATGATCAAGCAGGGGACGCCGGCGGCGATCGTCAACACCGGCTCGAAGCAGGGCATCACCTGTCCGCCCGGAGACACGGCCTACAATGTCTCGAAGGCGGGCGTGAAGGTCGTGACCGAGGCGCTGGCGCATGAATTGCGCAACACCGAAGGCTGTCGCGTGAGCGCGCACCTGCTCATTCCGGGCTTCGTTTTCACGAGCATGACAAAGGGCTCAAGAACTGAGAAGCCGGCCGCCGCCTGGACGCCGGAGCAGATCGTCGACTTCATGCTCGCCGCGATGGGGACGGGCGACTTCTACATCCTCTGCCCCGACAACGACGTGCCGCGCGAGACTGGACGAACGCCGCATTCTGTGGGCCGCGGGCGACATCGTCGAGAACCGGCCGCCGCTCTCCCGCTGGCATCCCGACTACAAGGAGGCCTTCGCCAAATTCGCGAAGGCCTAGACGCTCTCGCGCTTTCGGTCGCGGGACGCATGGGGTAGCTTACCGGCGTCTCCTACCGGAGCGTCGCATGTTCTCTTGCTCGTCGGGCGATCCTTCGGACAGCCCCCGCTTCGCAGGGCTGCTCGTGTTGCCGAGGGGAACTCCAGTCCCTGACGCGTCGCATCAACGCCGACCTTTCGCGTCGAGGGTTTGTGGCTGGGATCGGCGCCTCGATCGCGGCGCTCGGTCTTCCGCGAGCGGCGCAAGCGCCGAAGCGCGTCCGATCCGACGCAGCCGATCGTCTTCACCAATTTTCTCCTGTTCGACGGGAAGTCCAACGCCTTGCGCGAGGGGCTTCGCCTCGATCGTCGAGGGCGGGCGGATCAAGGCGGTCGCGACGGGAGACACAGGTCGCGCCGGAAGGGCGCGCGCACGATCGATTGCGGCGGCCGCGTCGTCATGCCGGGACTGATCGACGCGCACTGGCACTCCATGTTTCGCCGCGCTGCCGATCTCGAGCCTGCTTTGCGGCCGACATCGGCTACATCTTTCTCGCCGCCAGCGCCGAGGCCGAGCGCACGCTGATGCGCGGCTTCACCACGGTCCGCGACCTCGGCGGCCCCTCGTTTCGCGCTCAAGCAGGCGATCGACGAGGGCCTTGTGCCGGGGCCGCGCATCTATCCGTGCGGCGCGATGATCACCACGACCGGCGGCCATGGCGATCTGCGTCCGCTGCACGGACATGCCGCGCAGCGCCCGGCGGACCGGTGAGCCACATGGAGGAGACCGGCGGCGCGATGATCGCCGACAGCGCCGACGAGGTGCGCCTGCGCGTGCGCGAGCAGCTCCTGCAGGGCGCGTCGCAGATCAAGCTCGTCGGCGGCGGCGGCGTGTCGTCGCCGCGCACGACGCTCGACATGACGACCTTCAGCGAGCCCGGAGTTGCGCGCCGGCGTCGAGGCCGCGCGCGACCGGAACACCTACGTCGCGGTGCACGCCTATCCGCCCGCCGCCATCCGGCGGGCGATCGCCGCGGGCGTCGCAGTGCATCGAGCACGCGCACCTCATGGACGAGGCGACGGCGAAGCTGATGGCGGAGAAGGGCGTCTGGCTGAGCATTCAGCCGTTCGTCAGCGAGGAGGACACCGTTCCCGCTGACGCGGCCAAAGCCGGATCAACCTGCTTCAGGTCATCGCCGGCACGAACACAGCCTACCGCTGGCGAAGGCGCACAAGATCAAGACCGCCTTCGGCTCGGACCTGCTGTTTTCCGCCGAGTAGGCGGCGCGCCAGGGCGTCATGCTGACCCATCTGACGCGTTGGTACGACAATGCCGAAATCCTGACGATGGCGACCGCGACCAACGGCGAGTTGCTCGCCCTGTCCGGGCCGCGCAATCCCTATCCGGGGAAGCTCGGAGTCATCGAAGAAGGCGCTCTATGCCGATCTCATCGTCGTCGACGGCGATCCGATCGCACAACATCGCGCTGGTCGCCGCGCCGGAGAAGAACTTCCTGATCATCATGAAGGACGGCAAGATCTACAAGGACGCTCTCCATTCCTGATGTCGCGCGCTCGGCCGCCGATCCGCCCGCTCATCCGGGATCGTTACGACCTTTCGCAAGCCTCTCGCTGGACGGAGCTTCGCGGACATGTCACGAAAGCGCCTCCGAGGGAGGCGGGGTTGCCGGAAATGAGTTCGCTCGCCATCTCGCTCGTTGTCACCGGCCTGATCACCGGGGGCGGCGTCCTCGGCCTCGTGCTTCAGCGCGTCCTCCCGGAGCGCTACACGACGGACAAGGCCCGCGACATGATCGGCGGCGTCGTCGGGCAGCTGACGCTCCTGCTCGTGCTGGTCAACGGTCTCCTCATCTGGACGGCCTACGGCGTCTACAGCACCCAGCAGACGGAGCTGCAGACGCATCACCGCGCGCGCCCTCGAGTTCGATCTCGAAATGCGCCAGTTCGGGCCTGCGGCGGATGAGGCCCGCAGCGTCCTGAGGACCGATCTCGTCTGGGCGCACGAACAGTTTTGGGGCGACGACACCTCGCGCGCCGCGGCCTATGAGGCCTCTTACAAGGCCATGGCCGACATGAACAAGTTTCTCGATGGCCTCGAGCCCAAGACGCCCGCGCAGACAAACCTGCTCTCCGCCGCGCGCGCGAACTACGCGTTCATCGGCGAGCAGCGGCTCCTCATGTCGCTGCAGGCGGCGACCCCGATCCCCTGGCCTCTGGTCTACGCCGTGACGTTCTGGTCGTCCCTCATGTTTGCCAGCATGGGGCTTTTGTCGAAATTGAGCCCGATGTCGGTTGCGATGCTCATCCTGGGCAGCGCGTCGATCGGGCTTGCAATCTTTCTGATCCTCGAGTTCAGCCAGCCCTACACCGGCTGGATCCGCCTCTCGCCGGCGCCGCTCGAACAGGCGATCCTTCAGCTTGACCAGCCGGGCGTCGCGAATCCGACCGGCGGCGCGCGCTAAGTGAGTTAAGGAGCAAAACTCATGGCGAATTACAAAATTCTGAGCGACGCCGAGATCCGGGCCGCGCTGGCCGAACTGCCCGACTGGTCGCTCAAGGCGCCAAATATCGAGGCCAAGTTCGAGCTCAAGACCTTTCGCGATGCGATCGCCTTCATCGTCGAAGTCGCGATTCAGGCGGAGGTGATGAACCATCATCCCGAGTTCCACAATTCCTATAACATCCTGACCTTCTCGTTCTGCACCCATGACGCCGGCATGAAGATCACCGATCTCGACATCGAGACGGCGAAGCACATCAGCGCGCTCGCGCGCCGCTTCCAGTCGATGGCCTGACGCCCCAGGGACGACGAGTGTCGGCGACGACCGTCCACGAGTCGCGTGAGTTCGACGGAAAGGTCGCAATCGTGACCGGCGGCGGCGCGGGAATAGGCTTTGCGATCGCCCGCGCCTTCGCCCGTGAGGGCGCGCGCGGTCGTGATCGCCGGGCGCACGCAAGGACACGCTGACGCGTTCGGCCGCGGCGATCGAAAAGGAATGCGGCCAGCCCGTTCTCCCGATCCCAGCCGACGTCGCCAAGGCGGCCGACTGCGAGCTTTTGATCGCGACGACCGTCGATCGGCTTGGCGCGGTCGACATCCTGGTCAACAACGCGGCGCTGTTCGCCGTTCTGCCGCTGATTGAAGCGGACGCGGCCGAGGCGGCGCGATTTTTCGCCGTCAACGCCATCGGCCCGCTCAATGCGGCGCGGGCGTTCGCGCGCTGGGCGATCGATCACAAACGTCGCGGCGCCATCGTCAACGTCAGCAGCATCGCCGCCGGACGGCCTGCGCCTGGCCTCGGGCTTTATTCCGCGTCGAAGGCGGCGCTCGACAGCCTCACCCGGTCGATGGCGGTCGAGTGGGCCGGGAAGGGGCTGCGGGTCAATGCGGTCTCCCCCGGCCATGTCGCGACCGAAGGGGTGCTGGAGGACTTACGGACGGGCCGGCTCGATGAGAAAGCCGTGCTTCAGCGCATTCCCGCGGGCCGCATCGCCGACGGCGACGACATCGCCGCAGCCGTCCTTTTTCTGTGCAGCGACCGCGCGCGCCACATCCTCGGCCAGGTCCTGACTGTCGACGGTGGGGAAGCCTTCTAAGCCGCGCTATTCGCCCGCCGAATAGGTGTGGCGCTCGTCCTCGCTTCTGACCGGCGCTTCCTGGCAGCTCCAGGCTTCGAGCGCGCAAACCCACACTGTCGCCGACAGGGCTGCGCCGACGAACAGGATCTGCTGGTACAACGCCCAGTCGATGGCGACCAATACACAGAGCAGCGTCGCCACAAAGGAGATCGGCAAGATCGAGGACATACGATGACCCATTGACGGCGGGACTGCGCGGGTTTCGCCACATTCGACAAACCGCGACCGAATGAGATTGTTCCGCGTTAACCGGGCGCAAAAGTCAGCGAAAAGTTTACCTTGTTTCCTGGGCGAATCCCTTGGCGAGAAAGCCTGCCCAAGGTCGGCTGGCGCTGCGTAACGGCAGCCCGTCGCGGAGCCTTCGATCTTTCGCGCTCAGGGGCGTCGCAGCGGTCTGCGTTGCCTCGGTTTGCGATCGCAGGGTCGTCAAAAATGAGGGAGGTCACGAAGCGCTCGTCAAATGGCTCGCGGAGACGCCCCTATACCGTGAGGTGTTGTCGCATCCCTTGCAACCGGCGCGTTGAAAAGCGCTTGACCCGCGTATTAACTTTACGTAACAATCGGTTTTGCGGAACGGGTTTGGGGTTCCGGCGCGTAGGGTATTTCCAAATCCAAACTTGCGTTGCGGCAATCCCATTCGTCGTCAGACGTTTGAAGGGGGAAAAAGGTAATGACACACTCAATGCGAATTCACACCAGTCGGCTCAAGGCTCTTGGCATATCCGTTTTTGCACTCTCGCTCGCCGCCTACGGTGGGCAAGCGGCGGCAGACGTTCTTCCGGTCCAGAACCTGACGTTCATCTCGACTTCAGTCACCGGGCGCACTCCGCCAAAGGACGATTTTACGGTGATGCGAACGCGATTGGATGGACGGCCCCGGGCTCCAATGATCTTGTCATCATCAGTGCCCCTGGCACAGCGACCTTTCAGTTGGCGGTGCGGTCCAATGCTTATCCCGTTTATGCCGCCCCGGTTCAGCTGATCCGGTCCCGGCGGAAACTTCATCCAGGTGGACGGCAATCCGGATTTTGAGAACTCATTCAACCATCATCTGACGGCCTGACGGTCGGGCACGACTTACACCCTGAGCTTCTAGCAAGCCGCCGGACAGCAGGCAGGGTTTCAGCGGCGACACCACCGAGCAGTGGAAGGTGTTTCTTGGCACTGGTGGCCTTCTCGGTCAATTGCGGCGGCAACCCGTGCACGGTAGCACCGGCACGGCTGATATGACTGAGAACAGACTCGACACTGATGAACACCCCCTCCGGCACAGGCGTTCATGTTGGAACTGGCTGAATATGGAGCTTTACGCCGACCCGCGAGCACAGCGAAACCTCTGAGCTTCCTGGCCTGGGGCGACGACGGCAACACGACCAACCTTCCGCCGACGGTCTTCCTTGCTGGTGTCAATTCGCCATCGTCTGATCCCAGAGCCGTCGACGTGGGCGATGATGATCATGGGCTTCCTTGGCATGGCCTTCGTTGGCCGCCGCCAGTCCTGAAGAAGCGGGCGGTTGCAGCCGCCTAAGCTTCGCTTAAATTAATCAACGCCCGGGAGAAGCCTTGCGTCTCTTCCCGGGCGTTGCTATTTTTACCGCTGGACTTCTGTGCTAGGAAGCCGCAGTGACGTCGCTCTCCGCTAATCCGCACCTTTACGCCTATTTTCTCGACCTCGTCAGGGCGTGCGTCTGGCTGCTGATCCTGTCGCTCGTCTTCATTCCGCTCGAGATGCTGTTCCCGCTGCACAAGGAGCGGACGCTTCGCGCGACGACGATGAGCGACCTCGGGTTCTATTTCGTCAGCACGTTCCTTCCGCCGTTCGTGCTGCTCATCCCGCTCACGGTCGCCGCTTATCTTGCCTTCAAAATCGTTCCCGGCGGTTGGCGGGCCGAGGTCGCATCCTGGCCGATCTGGGTTCGCGGCCTGGCGGCATTCGTGGTGGCCGATCTTGGCTTCTACTGGGGCCATCGTTGGGCCCACCAATTCCCCCTGCTCTGGCGTTTCCACTCGGTCCACCATGACCCGAAGCACGTCTATTTTCTGATCAGCGCGCGCGCCCATCCCATAGACAACGCCTTCATCCGGCTGTGCGGGCTGATCCCGATTTACATTCTCGGATTCGGCGCACCACAAAGCGTGCAGGGAACGATGATCGCCACCCTGCTGATGCTGCTGGTGACGTTCTGGGGCTTTTTCATCCACGCCAACGTGCGCTGGCGCTTCGGCCCGTTGGAGTGGCTGATTGCGACGCCCGCGTTCCACCTGTGGCACCACACGCTTTCGGGACCCCGGGACCGAAACTTCGCCTCGATGCTGCCGTGCTGGGACTGGCTGTTCGGGACAAGCTACCTTCCGAACGAATTGCCCAAGGATTACGGGATCGACCAGCCTTTGCCCCAGAGCGTGCTTGGCCAAATGTTCCATCCGTTCCTGCCATCGTCCGGCGCGGGCGAACGGTCTCCGATCCAGCTGCAAGATCCGGAAGGGCGCGCAGACCTTACCCGGGAACAAGAGCAGCGCGCCTGAGCGCGAGGCCGCGACCCACGAGCAATCCCATTCGAGCGTCCGGCTCGTCGTGCTACGCTACGCCGACAGCAGCTTTACGTTCCGGAGCCACCGATGAAGCCCATGCTCGCCCGCCTCGACGCTCGCCGCGAGCGCGCCCGTCTCGGCGGCGGCAAGGAGCGCATCGCCGCGCAGCACGCCAAGGGCAAGCTGACCGCGCGCGAGCGCATCGAACTCCTGCTCGATCACGACTCGTTCGAGGAGTTCGACATGTTCGTCGAGCATCGCTGTGACGACTTCGGCATGGCGGAGAGCAAGATTCCGGGCGACGGCGTGGTGACCGGCTGGGGCACGGTCAACGGCCGCACTGTCTACGTGTTCGCCAAGGATTTCACCGTGTTCGGCGGCTCGCTTAGCGAGGCGCATGCAGCGGAAAATCACCAAGACTCCAGGACATGGCGCTCAAGAACCGCGCGCCCATCATCGGCCTGTTCGACGCCGGCGGCGCCCGCATCCAGGAGGGCGTCGCGGCGCTCGGCGGCTATGGCGAAGTGTTTCAGCGCAATGTGCTGGCCTCCGGCGTCATTCCGCAGATTTCGGTGATCATGGGTCCCTGCGCCGGCGGCGACGTCTATTCGCCGGCGATGACCGATTTCATCTTCATGGTGCGCGACACGAGCTACATGTTCGTCACCGGCCCGGAAGTGGTGAAGACGGTGACCAACGAAACCGTGACCGCCGAGGAACTGGGCGGGGCGCAGGTTCACACCACCCGTTCCTCCATCGCCGACCGGGCTTACGACAACGACGTCGAGGCGCTTGTTGCAGATGCGCCGGTTGATCGATTTCCTGCCGGCCTCCAACCTCGAGCGGCCGCCCACCCTGCCGAGCTTCGACGATCCCGACCGGATCGACGCGTCGCTCGACACGCTGATCCCTGACAACCCCAACAAACCCTACGACATCAAGGAGTTGATCCTCAAAGTTGCGGACGAGGGCGATTTCTTCGAGATCCAGGAGGCGCACGCCAAGAACATCGTCACCGGCTTCGCGCGCATCGGCGGCGCGACGGTGGGCATGGTCGCCAACCAGCCGCTCGCGCTCGCCGGCGTCCTCGATTCCGACGCGTCGCGGAAGGCTGCGCGCTTCGTGCGCTTCTGCGACGGCTTCAACATTCCGATCATCACCTTCGTCGACGTGCCGGGCTTTCTGCCCGGCACGGCGCAGGAATATGGAGGCCTCATCAAGCACGGCGCTAAGCTCCTCTTCGCCTATGCCGAGGCGACCGTTCCCAAGGTCACAGTCATCACCCGAAAGGCGTTCGGCGGCGCCTATGACGTGATGGCGTCGAAGCACTTGCGCGGCGACATCAATCTCGCTTGGCCGACAGCGCAGATCGCGGTCATGGGGGCCAAGGGGGCGGTCGAAATTATCTTCAGGTCTGACATCAACAATCCGGCGAAGATCGCTGAAAGAACCAAGGAATACGAGGACGCTTTCCTGTCACCCTTCGTTGCAGCGGAGCGCGGCTATATCGATGAAGTCATCATGCCGCGCGCGACCCGCAGGCGTTTATCCCGAGTGCTCGCCATGCTGCGCAACAAGAAGCTCGAGAACCCGTGGAAGAAGCACGACAACATCCCGCTTTGAGGCGCGATGCGGCCTCCTAAGCGCGCGAGGCCCGCCACGGCGTGAATTTTGCGGGACACACCGCCTATTGAGTATCCGCTTAGGATTTCTTCCGAGGCGCCTGCAGCGCCTGGCCGGTTGGGCCCTGCGACTTCTTGTAGTCGGACACCGAGCTCTTGGGCTTGTCCGCCTTCGGCTTCTTGGCTTCCTTGTTGTTTCGCATCTGTCCCTTCGCCATGGGTTTCCTCCTTTGACCAGCCGTCGGGCTTGGGATTGTGACACAAACGGCCGCGCCCTGCCACAGGCCGCGGTCAGGGCGATTGCGCCGTGATCACCAAGATTTAGAAAAAACGCAAAACTGCATAGGCGGCGGAGCGGCGAAGTTGAAGCCGTTGGCGGCGCGGTCGAGTTTGCCAAGCATCGTGGAGCGATTGCCATCAGGCGGGAAGCAAATGGCGCCGGGAGAGCGAACGCGCAATGCGAGAAAGAAGCTGAGTTCGAGCGATCATTCATTTGAGACAAAAGACCGACGATAGACCGACGCATGTCCGTCTACCGTTCGCCCAGACTTGGCAGGTCTAGCCCTTTCTCTTTCGCGCAGGCGATGGCTGCCTCGTAGCCCGCGTCGGCATGGCGCATGACGCCCGCTCGCCGGATCGTTCCACAACACGCGCTCGATGCGCCGCGCCGCGTCCGGCGTGCCGTCGCAGACGACGACCATGCCGGCATGTTGCGAAAAGCCCATGCCGACGCCGCCGCCGTGATGGATTGACACCCAGGTCGCGCCAGACGCGCAATTGAGCAGCGCGTTGAGAAGCGGCCAGTCGGAGATCGCGTCCGAGCCGTCCTGCATCGCCTCGGTCTCGCGATTGGGCGAGGCGACCGAGCCGGAATCGAGGTGGTCGCGGCCGATGACGATCGGCGCCTTGAGTTCGCCTGACGCCACCATTTCGTTAAACGCGAGGCCGAGCCGATGGCGGTCGCCGAGGCCCACCCAGCAGATGCGGGCGGGCAGGCCCTGGAACTTGATCCGCGCGCGCGCCATGTCGAGCCAGTTGTGCAGATGCGGGCTGTCGGGCATGAGTTCCTTGACCTTAGCGTCGGTCCTGAAAATGTCCTCAGGATCGCCCGATAGCGCCGCCCAGCGAAACGGTCCGATTCCGCGACAGAACAGCGGGCGGATATAGGCCGGCACGAAGCCAGGAAAATCGAACGCGTCCTTGACGCCTTCCTCCAGCGCCATCTGGCGGATGTTGTTGCCGTAGTCGACAGTCGGCACGCCGGCGTGCGCGTAAGTCAGCATTGCGCGCACATGTTCGCCCATCGACGCTTTGGCGGCGCGCTCGACCCCCTTGGGATCGCTGGCGCGCCGCTCCTCCCATTGCTGTAGGCTCCAACCTTTCGGCAGATAGCCGTTGATCGGATCGTGCGCCGAAGTCTGGTCGGTGACGATGTCAGGCTTGACGCCGCGGCGCAGAAGTTCAGGCAAAACCTCGCCCGCATTGCCAAGCAGCGCGACGGAAGTGGCCTTGCGCTCCTTTGTCGACCTTTCGATGATGGCGAGCGCGTCGTCGAGGTCCTTCGCCTGGACGTCGACATAGCCGGTGCGCAGCCGGAATTCGATGCTCGACGGGCGGCATTCGATCGCCAGCAGCGAGGCGCCCGCCATCGAGGCGGCGAGCGGCTGAGCGCCGCCCATGCCGCCGAGGCCGGCGGTCAGGATCCATCTTCCGCTTGAGATCGCCGCCATAGTGCCGGCGCCCCATCTCGACAAAGGTCTCGTAAGTGCCCTGCACAATGCCCTGCGAGCCGATATAGATCCAGGAGCCGGCGGTCATCTGCCCGTACATCATCAGCCCCTTGCGATCGAGCGCATTGAAGCAGTCCCAGGTCGCCCAGTGCGGCACAAGATTGGAATTGGCGATCAGCACGCGGGGAGCATCCGCATGAGTGCGGAACACGCCGACCGGCTTGCCTGATTGAACAAGCAGCGTCTGATCGCCCTCAAGGCGGCGCAAGGTCGCGACGATGCGGTCGAACGCCGGCCAATCGCGCGCCGCCCGCCCTATGCCGCCATAGACCACGAGCTCGCCCGGCCGCTCGGCGACATCGGGATCGAGATTGTTCATGAGCATGCGCAAGGGCGCTTCGGTCAGCCAGCTCTTGGCGCTGAGCTCCGTTCCGTGAGGCGCGCGGATCACGCGCATATTGTCGATACGGGCTGGCGCGGTCATGGGTTCAGTCCTTTAGAATCGTGTCATCCTCGGCGGATCGAGAGTTCCTGGGCAACCAGACTTGCGACCATCCGAGAACAAGATGCTGGATTCCCGATCGCGCGCTTCGCTTCCGTCGGGAATGACAATGCGTGGTCGTCTTCATGAGCCGCCGACCTCCGAAAGGATCCCCTTGAGAACGCGCTTGAGCGTCGCTCGCGTCGCTGTGGCGCGCTCGTTGTCGATTGGCGTCGGCCAGTTGTTTGGCGCCGGGCGCTCGGGCTCATGCATATAGGCCCGGCAGGCGAGTTCGAGCTGCAAAGCCTCGACGCCCTCGGCGGGCTTCCCACAGGCGCGTGTGATCCAACCGCCCTTGAAGCGCCCGTCGACGATCATGCTTTGGCTTGACGCCTTGAGAGCTTCGCTGACGGTTCGGCGCAGCCTAAAGGAACAGCTTTTGCCGGAATTCGTCCCGAGATTAAACACCGGCAGCTCGCCGTCGAACAGACGCGGGATCAGCGAGCGAATGGAATGCGCGTCGAACAAAGCAACGCGTTTATGCTTCTGCCGCAGGCGAGCGATCTCGCCGACAAGCGCCGCGTGATAGGGGTCGAAGTAAAGGCGCCGCCGCTCGGCGATTTCTGCCGCGTCTGGCGCTCGGCCCGAGCGATACAGGGGCTCGCCATCAAAGGTCGTGGTCGGGCATAGTTCCGTCGTCGCCTGACCGGGATAGAGCGAAGCCCCGCTTGGATCGCGATTGACGTCGATGATCGAGCGCGAAAGTCTCGTGCGCACCAACGTCGCTCCGAGCGGCGTGACGAAATCGTAGACTTCGTCAAGCCGCCAGTCCGCGTCCTTACGCGCGCGCCAAGGATCGACGAAGGCTAGCTCGAACCCGATGAGATCCGTTCCCGCATGCGGAATGCTGACGATGAGCGGCGCATCGCGGCGCTCGACGACGAGCCAATCGGGGCGCTCGCCGGTCATGGAGCAGGCTTCTCAAGTCCGGGCAGCGCCACGGCGCCAATCGCATCGATGACGGCGCCGCTGCTCACGAGGCTGGTCGCAGCCGCGATGTCGGGATGAAAGTAGCGGTCGTCTTCCAGGCGCGGAACCTCGCGCCGCAGCAGGGTCCGCACAGCTTCGAGCTTCCCGCTTGAGGCGAGGGGCGCGTGAAAGTCGCAGGCCTGGGCGGCGGCGAGCAATTCAATGCCGATGATCGACAGGGCGTTGTCGGCCATCGCCGACAGCCGCCTCGCGCCATGCGCCGCCATCGAGACGTGATCCTCCTGGTTGGCCGAGGTCGGAATGGAATTGACGCTGGCTGGATGGGCTAGCGTCTTGTTCTCGGCGACCAGCGCCGCTGCGGTCACCTGCGCAATCATGAACCCGGAATTGAGCCCGGGTTTCGGGGTCAGAAACGCCGGCAGGCCGGAAAGCGCCGGATCGACCAGAAGCGCGATCCTGCGCTCCGCCAGCGACCCGATTTCGCAAATCGCGAGCGCTATCATATCGGCCGCGAAAGCGACCGGCTCCGCGTGAAAATTGCCGCCCGACAGTGCTTCATCAGTATCGGCAAAGATGAGCGGGTTGTCGGATACCCCATTGGCCTCGATGAGGAGGGTCGCAGCCGCCTGGCGTAGGAGATCGAGGCAAGCGCCCATGACCTGTGGCTGGCAGCGCAGGCAATAGGGATCCTGGACCCGTTCGTCGCCGGTCAAGTGCGAAGCGCGAATGGCGCTCCCGGCCAGCAGCGCGCGCAAGGCGGCCGCTACTTCGATCTGTCCGGCATGGCGTCTGAGCGCATGGATGCGCGCATCGAATGGCGTATCCGATCCGCGCGCCCCGTCAGTCGACAGAGCGCCGGTCGCCAAGGCGGAGCCAAACAGCGTCTCGGCCTTGAACAGGCCGACGAGCGCGTTCGCGGTCGAGAATTGCGTGCCGTTGAGCAGCGCGAGCCCTTCCTTGGGGCGAGGTGTGATTGGCTCGAGCCCGACTTCGGCGAGCGCGGTCGCTGCGGGCGCGACACGATCGCCTAGCCGAGCCTCGCCAACGCCGATCATTGCAGCGGCCATATGCGCGAGCGGCGCGAGATCGCCCGATGCGCCCACCGATCCTTGCGACGGGACCACCGGCGTGACGCCGCGCGCCAGCATCGCCTCGATGAGGGCAATCGTCTGCGGTTGGACGCCCGAGGCGCCTTGCGCGAGACTGCCGAGCTTCAGCGCCATCATGAGTCGCGTTGTCGCGACGGAGGCCGTTTCGCCGACCCCGGCGGCGTGCGAGAGCACGATGTTGCGCTGGAGTTCAGCGAGGTCTGCGGGCTTTGATCCGCACGCCCGCTAATTTGCCGAAGCCGGTATTGATTCCGTAGACCGGTTCGCCGCGGGCGAGAATCCGCTCGACCGCGGCGGCGCTCGCGGCCACTGTCGGTGTGACTGGAGGGGTCGACGGCCAGCGCCTCGCCGCGCCAGATCGCTCGCCAGTCGTCAAGCGACGCCTCGCCGGGATGGATCATGACGGTCATCGTCCCCTCCAGACGCGTGCATGCAGCGGGTTGAGCCCAAGCCGATAGACAAGTTCGGCCGGTCGCTCGATGTCCCAAATCGCGAGATCAGCCCACTTGCCGACTTCGAGGGTTCCTGTGTCGCCCGCAACGCCAAGCGCGCGCGCCGCGTTGCGGGTCGCGCCGGCGATGCATTCGTCGACAGTGAGCCCGAACAAGGTCGCCGCCATGTTGAGCGCGAGGAGCAGTGAGGTCATCGGCGACGTGCCTGGATTGGAATCGGTGGCGACCGCCATCGGCCATGCGATGCTTGCGCATGAGGTCGACCGGAGGCGCCTGTCGTTCCTCGCAGCACATAATACGCGCCGGGGAGCAACACCGCGACGACGCCCATTTTCGCCATCGCCACCAGGCCGTCCTCGTCGGCGTATTCGAGATGATCGGCCGAGAGCCCACCGAACTCGGCGGCGAGCGCCGCGCCGCCGGAATTCGACAACTGATCGGCATGCAGCTTGACCCGAAGCCCAGCGCGCCGCGCGGCGGCGAACACGCGGGCGATCTCGCGGCGCGTGAACGCAATCCGCTCACAAAACCCGTCGACGGCGTCGATCAGGCCTTCGCCCGCCAGCGTCGGAATCATTGTGTCGGCGACATAAGCGACATAGGCCGCGCGGTTGTCAGCGAACTCGGGAGGGAGCGCGTGCGCGCCCAGGAACGTCGCCCTGATCGCGACATTGCGTTGCTCGGCAAGTTGGCGCGCGACGCGGAGTGATTTGCGCTCAACGTCAAGGTCGAGCCCGTAGCCGGATTTGACTTCGACGGTGCCGACGCCCTCGGCGATCAAAGCGTCCAATCGCCGCAATGCCGAGTGCGTTAGCTCGTCCTCGCTCGCGGCGCGAGTCGCCCGAACGGTGGAGAGAATACCGCCGCCTTCGCGAGCAATCTCTTCATACGTTGCGCCCGCGAGCCTGAGCTCGAATTCATGCGCCCGATCGCCGCCGTAAACGAGGTGAGTGTGGCAATCGATGAGGGCAGGTGTAATCCAGCGACCTTCGCAATCGACCACGCGGGCGCGTTCACGCGCCACGCTGGTGGAAGCTCGTCCTCCGAGCCAACGAATGCGATGCGTCCTTCGCGCGCGCCGATTGCGCCGGATTCGACGATCCCGAGCCCCGGGCGCCCTTCGATAAGGGTCGCCAGACGAGCATTAAGCCAAACCGTGTCGAGACGGTCGTCGTCGTTTGCTTGCACCATTGCGCTCAACGGCTTCCCGCCGCGGACCGATTTCATGCTTAGTCGTAATCGTCCGAAAGGCAAGCTTTGAGCCGAGGCGGATCGCGAGAAGCGGAGGCGACCGGTGCCCGTCCTTCACGCCGCAAGAGCGCTGACCCCCGACGGCTGGAAAGCCGACGTGCGGGTGACGATCGAGGACGGCGCGATCGCTGCCGTCGCAAACGAAAGCGCCAGCACAGGAGGGGGACGAGCGCCATGCGATCATGGCGCCGGCGGCGGCGAACCTGCACAGCCACGCCTTTCAGCGGGCGATGGCGGGACTTGCCGAAGTCAGGGGCAAGGACACCGACACGTTCTGGACCTGGCGCGAGACCATGTATCGCTTCGCGCTCAGGATGTCGCCGGAGGATGTGGAGGCGGTCGCGGCGCAGCTCTATGTCGAGATGCTGGAGGCGGGGTTCGCCGCCGTCGCCGAGTTCCACTACCTCCATCACGCGCCCGACGGTTCGCCTTACGAGCAACCAGCGGAAATGGCCAGCCACATCCTGTCCGCCGCCGGACGAGCTGGCATCGGAATCGTGTTGCTTCCGGTGTTCTACGCCCATTCGACGTTCGACGGCGCTCCGCCCAAACCGGAGCAGCGGCGATTCGTTAGCGATATCTCGTCGTTCGCGCGTCTCGTCGACGATTGTCGGCGGGTGATCAAGGAAACCGGGGGAGCGACGATTGGCATTGCGCCGCACAGCCTTCGCGCCGTGACTCCAAGCGAATTGTCCGAACTGATCTCGCTGGCCGGCGACGGCCCCATTCACATCCACGCCGCCGAGCAGACCAAGGAGGTCGAGGACTGCGTCGCTTCGTTGGGAGCCCGTCCGGTCCGCTGGCTGCTCGATCATGCCGGCGTCGACGAAAAATGGTGCCTCGTCCACGCGACCCACATGGACGCTGGCGAGACACGGGACCTTGCGCGCTCGGGCGCCGTCGCCGGGCTTTGTCCAGTGACCGAGGCCAACCTTGGCGACGAAATCTTCAACGCCGCGCGTTACATCAGCGATGGCGGGCGCTACGGCGTCGGCACCGACTCCAATGTCTCGATTGGCCTGGCTGCGGAACTGCGCCAACTTGAATATGCGCAAAGATTGCGCGAGCGCGCGCGCAATGTGTGCGCCTCGCCGGGCGGGTCATGCGGGCGCGCGATGCTCGAGGCCATTTGGGCCGGCGGCGCCCAGGCCTTGAAGCGGAACTTGGGTAAGCTCGCGCCCGGCGCGCGGGCCAACATTCTGACCTTACGCGCCGACCATCCCACGCTCGTCGGCAAGGCTGACGATCAGATCCTCGACGCATGGGTCTTCTCGGTCGGCGACCCTCTCATCGACTGCGTCTGGAGCGGCGGACTGAAAGTGGTGACCGGCGGCCGCCACGTGTTCAGGGATGAGATCGCGGCGCAATTCGCAAAGACGATGGTCAACCTTCGCCAGTAGCCCGCGGCTTCAGGGTGGGCAGCCGCTCACCGGCGCCCACCAAGTTCATCGATGTGGACGAGCAGGTCGGCTGGGTCTTCGTAGACGCGGAAGGCGGTTGCCTGCTGCAGTTCGCTCGCGCCGTAGCCGCCGCATAGGAGGCCGACCCCGAGCGCGCGACAGCGCGCCGCCGCCAGCATGTCCCAGATGCTGTCCCCGACCACGACGGCTCTTTCGATCGGCGCGTTCAAGCGGGCGGCGGCGGCCAGGAACAGGTCGGGATCGGGCTTGGCGTATTTGACCTGATCGCGGGTCACGACCGGGGTTTGGGCAGGATCGACGCCGAGCGCGGCGAGGTTGACCGACGCCGTCTCCATGCGCCCGCTGGTGGCGATCGCCCATGGAAGGCCGGCGTTGGTGAGCCAGGCCAGGAGTTCGCGCGCGCCAGGCAGGGGCCGAATTGAACCGGACATCCGCCGATAGGCTTGGGCATGCAGATGACGCAGGCGCTCGAGGCGTTCGTCGCTGAGATCGACTCCGGTTTCGCGTTTGAGCTGATTGGTGAACAGGCCGCCGCTCATGCCGATCTTGCGATGGATGCGCCAGACAGAGAGGTTGACGCCTTCCGCGTCCAGGGCCTCCTTCCAGGCTAAAACGTGCTGGTAGACGCTGTCCACGAGCGTCCCATCGAGATCGAACAGAAACACGGGCTCGATGCGCATCGGTCGGGCTCCTCGAGCGGCGGGGTGAAGCGGGAGAGGCAATGCGCCAGCGCGCGGCCTCGTTGTCAATCGCAATTCGGGTTTCACGCGTCACGCCTGGCCAGTGCAGGCTTTGATCGTTTTATCCATGGCGCGTCAATGTTATGTTAAGTATTACGGATCGCCAGTAAAGGTTAATCTTAAGGCGTTCTTTGCGAGACTGCCAATTCGTGCCATAAACTGTTGACGGCTCTTAAAAGGAGCAAAGTGATGTACGGTTTGGATCAGATCAGCTCGACCATCGGCGACTTCATCGACGCGGTGATGCATCCCTCGGTCGCCAACCTCCCCGCGGGGTTCCTCGTCCTTGTCTTCGCAGTTCTGATGATCGCTGCGATGCCCGAGGGCGCCCGGCAGAAAGTGCGATTGGCCAGCCTGACGGCGGTCGGATTGATTGTCAGCCTTTCCCTGACCTGGCCGGTGACCTCGGCAATCCTGCGTTGACCGGCGCTGGGTCGCCGCTTTCGATCGACGCTCCTGTACGGCCGCCTCCGGGCGGCCGTTCTTTTATCGTGAACGGCCACCGGACGTGCGCTCAATAGCGCGAGCGAACCCGCGGCTCGGCGAGGCCGATGCAGCGGACCCCGAGCCTGTGGAGGATTGCGTCGCTTCTGGGCGAGCGATCAGGCGACCCGGTCAAATTGGCTCTGAGCGGGGCCATGCTGCCGCAAGCCGAGTAGGGGAGATCGATCTCAACCGCAGGCGCCAGCGGTTGAGCGGCGGCGAAGCCGACAAGCCAGGGCAGGACAATCGCGGCCAAGATAATGCGCATTGGTATGGTTCTCCCATTCTCGCTCGAGCGACGACGATCGCGCAGTCGCTCGGCCGATAGACGCTCGACCAATCCGATCCTAGGCCGGGGGGCTGGATCGAGCCTGACGCGGCGCTCGACTGTCACAAGAGAAAGGCCAGCGCCGATTTGCACGCCTCCTCCGCCTTCAGGGTAAGAAGCCCGTCGGCCCGCGTCCGGCCAAGATTGACCGCTGCCACCGGTTTTCCAAGGCTCGCCGCGCGTTGGACGAAGCGGAAGCCCGAATAGACCATCAGCGAGGAGCCGACGATCAGCATGGCGTCGGCTCTATCCAGATGGCGGGAGGCCGTGTCGACCCGGTCGCGCGGAACATTCTCGCCGAAGAACACCACATCAGGCTTGAGCACGCCGCCGCAGCGCTCGCACGACGGGATGGCGAAGGTTGAAAAGTCCATGCCCTCGAGGTCGGCGTCGCCGTCGGGGGCTTCCGTTGCGTCAAGATCGAGCCAGTCGGCGTTCAATCGGCCGAGTTCGTCCTGCAGCTCATCGCGCGGCGACCTCAGCTCGCAATCCATGCAGCGCACGCGATCGATCCGCCCGTGCAGGTCGATCACCTGCATGCTGCCGGCCCTCTGGTGCAGCCGGTCGACGTTTTGGGTGAGAAGCAGCTCGGTTCCGCCCATCGCTTCGAGCCGAGCCAGAGCGCGATGCGCGTTGTTGGGTTGGGCCTGGCGAATGAGCCGCCAGCCGATGAGACTGCGCGCCCAATAGCGCCGGCGGGTCTTTTCCTCGCCCATAAAGGCCTGATAGGTCACCGGCTGGGCGCGTTTCCATTTGCCCTCGGCGTCGCGATAGTCCGGTATTCCCGATCGTGTGCTGCAGCCGGCGCCGGTCAGGACGAACAGACGCCGATGCCGGTCGACGAAGTCTTGCAGGCTGGCGCATTCGGTCATCCGCTGACTTCGTCGATCCTCTCGTTTGAACCCGCATCGCGTCCCTGGGATTGAACGCGCCAAGTCCATATAATGGCCCCGATCAGCGACCGCGCAAGCGCCAGCCGACGGCGGAACCCCGTTCAAATAAACGCCAGTAAACGCCAGTAGACGCGCATAAACGCTAGTAAAAATGCTAGCGTTTACTAGCGTTTATTTTTTGGAATCGAGACTTTTCAATGGGTTACAGCCGTTTGGAATAAAAAAATCTGTCCCGGCGGGGGCGCCTCGTCAAGCGATCAAGTCGATCCCATCCTCTTCTCCATTTCCCGATCGGAACGCCTCCGGACGATCAGTCCAGTGAATAGAAATACATAGCATAGGTTCTGGTTTTTAGCAAGACAATGCGCAAAGGAATGTCGCGAGCACATGTCCGGTAGATCCGGCCCTTTTCGAGGCGGCCAACGCCTTCATCCGCGACCGCTATCTGCCCGCCCACAACGCCCGCTTTGGGGTTCAGCCGGCCGGCGAGGGCTCGGCCTTCACGCCCATTCCGGGCGTCGCTCTCGACGAGATCCTGTGCGTCGAGGAGGAGCGGCAGGTCGGCCAGGACAATTGCGTCTCCGACCGCACGCTGAACCCCCGGACTGCGATCCGGGGGCCGATGCGGCCCCATTTCGTGCACGCGCGGGTCAAGGTGCACGTCTATCCCGACGGCTCGCACGCCGTCTTTCACGGACCCCGCCGCATCGGCCGCTACGACCGGAACGGAGCGCTCAAGACAACGGATGACGCCAGATGCGCCGCTCAACTCCGCTCGGCGGCGCCCCTCGTGGACGGCATGGACAAGCCCCCGGCTCGCCCACCCCGCCCACAGCAGAACAAAACCAGAAGAAGCGGACAAACGACGCGCTGCCAAAACCGGACAAGTTCATTCGCTATCGACAGCGATTGTCGTCGGGTCTGTCCGGGTTCGGACGCCGCAAAGCCAAAGGCCGGCCGCTCTACCGGCCGCCGGACACGGTCACCACGCTGCCGGTGACAAAGGCGGCCGCGGGCGAAATCAGCCAGGCTGCAGCCTCGGCGATCTCCTCGGGCGCGCCGACGCGGCGCAAGGGAGTCATCCCCTCGATCCGCTCGCGGAAGGAGGCCTGGGCAAGCTGGTCGCGGGTCATGTCGGTTGCGGTGAATCCGGGCGCGACCGCATTGACCCGGACGCCCTCGGGCCCGACCTCGGTCGCCAGGCCCTTGGTGAAGCTCTCGACCGCCCCCTTGGTCGCCGCATAGGCAGCCAGTCCCGGCAGCCCGCCAAGCCGCGCGGCGATCGATGAGATGTTGACGATCGATCCGCCGCTCCCCCCGCGCCTGGTCGAGAGCCGCAGCACCGCCTCTTTGCAGGCGAGGATGGTTCCAATCACATTGACCGCAAAGAGCTGGGTCAGCTCCGCAGTCCTCCCGCTGGTCGGTCGTGGCGAAGCGTCCGCGTGACGCCGCGCGTTATTGACGAGGCCGGCAAGCGGACCCAGGGCTTTCGTCGCCTCCTCGAACAGCCGGGGAAGTTGAGCCGCATCCGCGATATCGGCCTGGAAGGCCTGGGCCCGTCCGCCCGATTTCTTGATTTCCGCGACCGTCGCCTCAGCCGCCTTGGCGTCGGCGGCGTAATTGACGCCGAGCGCATATCCGTCAGCAGCGAGACGGCGGCAGATGGCCGCGCCAATGCCGCGCGAGCCTCCGGTGACGATGATCAGACCTGAAGGCATGGCGATGACTGCCAACGCCGCTGGGATGTGTGAACCGATACTGAAGGCGAGCCTCGCCTCGGTCAATTCACCTGCATGTGACAGTCACGGTTTCAGCCGCCACCCGGTGCGGAAGATCCAGGTCAGAACCGCGAGGCATATTGCGATGAACAGCGCCGTAAATCCCAGGCTCGCGGCGACGCTGACGTCGCCCTGGCCATAGAAGCTCCAACGGAAACCGCTGATGAGATAGACCACGGGGTTGAACAGGCTGACCGCGCGCCAGAATGGCGGCAGCATGTCGATCGAATAGAAGGCGCCGCCGAGGAAAGTGAGCGGCGTCACCACGAGCGAGGGGATGACCGCCAGCTGCTCGAAGTTCTTGGCCCAGATGCCGATGATGAAGCCGAACAGGCTGAACGCGATCGAGGTCAGCGCCAGGAAGGCGATCATCCAGAACGGGTGCTCGATCCGCACTGGCACCAACAGCGCGGCGGTTAGAAGAATGACCAGGCCGATGGCGATCGACTTGGTCGCCGCCGCGCCGACATAGGCGCAAACCGCCTCCATCGAGGAGAGCGGCGCAGAGAGGAGCTCGTAGATCTGGCCAGTGAATTTGGGAAAGTAGATGCCGATCGAGGCGTTGGAGATGCTCTGCGTCAGAAGCGAAAGCATCATCAGGCCCGGCACGATGAACGAGCCGTAGCTCACCCCGCTCACTTCCCGGATGCGGCCGCCGATCGCAGCCCCGAACACGACGAAATAGAGCGCGGTGGTGATCACGGGAGTGGCGACGCTCTGCAGAATCGTGCGCTGTGTGCGCTGCATTTCGGAGCGGTAGATCGCCCAGACGCCGCTGAGGTTGATTGCCGGGACGGTCACGCCGCGCGTCCCACCAGGTCGACAAAGATGTCTTCGAGCGAGGTCGCGCTGGTGTCGAGATCCTTGAAGTCGACGCCAATCTCGCTGAGCCGGCGCAAAAGCGTCGGCACGCCGGTGTCTTCAGCCCCGGCGTCGAAGCGATAAGAGAGCCGATGGCCGTCGTCCTCGAGTTCGAGCGGCCAGCCGGCCAGCTCGCTCGGCAGCGCCGGCAACGGCTTCTGCAACGCCAGAGTCAGGCGCCGCTTGCCGAGTTTGCGAATCGAGCGCCGCCTTCTCGTCCACCAGCACGATCCGGCCATTGTTGATGACGCCGACCCGGTCCGCCATCTCCTCGGCCTCCTCGATGTAGTGGGTGGTCAGAATGACGGTGACGCCCTGGCCGCGCAGGCGTCGAACCAGCGTCCACATGTCGCGTCGGAGATTGACGTCGACGCCCGCGGTTGGCTCGTCGAGGAACAGCACGTCGGGCTGGTGGCTGAGCGCCTTGGCGATCATCACCCGGCGTTTCATCCCGCCGGACAATTCGACGATCCGCGTGTCCCGCTTGTCCCACAGCGAAAGCTCGCGCAGCAGTTGCTCGATATAGGCCGGGTCGGGCGGCCGCCCGAACAACCCGCGGCTGAAGGTCGCGGCTCTGTGCACGGTCGAGAAGATGTCGAGCGCGATCTCTTGCGGCACCAGCCCGACGATCGACCGCGCAGCGCGATAGTCCCGGACGACGTCATGGCCGTCGATCACGACTTTGCCTGACGTCATCGACACGGAGCCGCACACTGACTTCGATCAGCGTCGTCTTGCCGGCGCCGTTCGGACCCAGCAGGGCGAAAATCTCACCTTTGGCGATTTCCAGATCGACCGCGTCGAGCGCGACGAGGCCCGACTTGTAACGTTTGGTCACCCCGGCGATCGATATCATCGGCGGCATCGCCGTTCTCCCCGTAGGCGCGCGTCAAAAGGCGCGGCTAGCAGGGCGGCGACGGCGCTCGCGCGCGGGCTTAGGCCCCGCGAACCTCAGCCGGCCGCGAGCCCGCTATGTAGGCGCCTCAAGGCCGCGCGTCATCCCCTGGCGTGCGCAGCCCTCAAGAAAGCGCTCTCAGCGAGCGAATCGGCCGCCAACCTTCGTCCGGGCGCCAACGGTCCGGGATCCACCAAACCCGCCGACGAAAGTCAGAAGGCCATCGGCACGAAGAAGCAGTAGACGCCGGATTGCCCGCTGGCTCCATCATCCCGGTAGAAGATCCAGTAGTCTCCATCCTGGCTCGGCAGGGCCTGCCCGACGGGGATGTGACGAACGTAGCCGTCGACCGAGTAATAGTCGTCGGAGATCCGGTGCACCTGCTCCGGCCGAAGATGATGGGCGTCTGCTGGCCCGCAGCAAGAAGCCTTCACCCAACCGGGAACAGCTTTCCCGTCCGACCAGTAGTCATGCGCGTCCGCGCCGCCAGCGGACAAAGCAAACAAGAGTACGGCAATCGAGCGATCATCTCAGTCCCCTTTGCGGGTTTCCAAGTTGGAATGATGCCGAGATCCTGGGAGGCTTCCTCCTCTCAACTCAAGTCCACACGCGACTACTGGGCCGCAGCAAGTCCCGTGCCGCTGGCCCAACTCGACTCATGTAATGCTGCTGCCGCGGCCGTCCATTGGCAAGCGAGACTTCACAACAAATATGAGGGTTCGTCCAGAATGTCATGGCGCAAAACTGGCAACCCTTTGCCGGCGCAATGCGCAAGCCTGTCGCCTCCAAAGTCGCGCCTAAGGACTTCCTACGTTCAGGAATGTTCCCTATCGCAGGGAGCGGTCTGAGGCTCGCCCCGGCCTTGCCGCGAACTCAAGCCTCGGGGTAACCCGCAACCCATGGCCAAACCTGTCCCGCCGCCGCTGGCCCCCCCCTTCGGTCCCGATCGACATCAACCTGCGCGATGCGCTCGAGGAGCCTATCTCGCCTACGCCCTTTCCACCATCATGGGCCGGGCGCTTCCGGACGCTCGCGACGGGCTGAAACCGGTGCACTGCCGCATTCTATACGGCATGCACATTCTCGGCCCGACCCCGGCACGGCCTTCAAGAACTGCGCGAAGATCGTCGGCGACGTGATGGGCTCGTTCGATCCGCATGGCGACGAGGCGATCTACGAGGCGCTGGTGCGTGCTCGCGCAGATTCGTCTCCCGCTATCCGCTCGTCGAGGGGCAGGCAATTTCGGCAACATCGACGGCGATAACGCCGCGGCTTATCGCTACACCGAAGCGCGGACGACCGATGTCGCGCGCCTCATCATGGAGGCGTCGACGAAAACTTCGTCGATTGGCGGGACGATACTCAGGCGACACGAAAGAGCCGATCGTCATGCCGTCGGCGGTTCCGGACCTGCTCGCCAATTGGTCGCAGGGCATCGTGGTCGGCATGGCGACGTCGAT
>CAWDKC010000029.1:0-53593 GCA_963802615.1 uncultured Alphaproteobacteria bacterium | reverse complement strand
TCCATCGACGCACCGTCAGGCGGTCAAACCCGAAGGGAACTGAAACCGCGGATGAGGCGGCGCCCCCGCCGCCGCGCCGATCCTGGCGGGAGCCCCGAGTGGCGGAGGAGAGCAGGATGCCCGAACTACCGACGGCTCCCGGCTTAGGCGGGCGGCCGCCGGGGTTTTGGACCGGCTCGAGCGGCGGCCTATTCTTCCGACGCTTCCGACACTATTAGGCCGGTTTGCATTGGGACACCCGTTTCACCCGCCTTCCCGGCGGCGGACCGGACGCTCATTGGGTCGATTTGGATTGTCTTGGCCCGTCGCTGTTTCGCGGCGAAAAACCCCGCCCAAACGTGTTGGATTTCCTTGGATTTCCTTGGATTCTCTCGTCCGAAATCGAGACTTTTCAATGGGTTACGCGGATTTTACCGTGGAGAATTTTTCGCGCGCCTTCCGGGGCGCTGAGAGGATGGCGGGACGGGAGCTTGCCGTCTTGGCGTACGGAAGCGCAGGATTGTTCATGGGGCAAGCTTAACCTGGTTTCTGATTTTCTGCAAGCGATTGTCGTCCAAGCCCTTGCCTTTCGGTCGCCTAAATCCAGAAGCCACTTGCCTACTTAGGGGTCGGGCACGACCGCGACGGCCTGGATCTCGACCCTGGCGCGGTCCTCCATGAGGGCTGCGACCTCGAGCGCGGTCATCGCCGGGAAATGACGGCCAATCGTCTCGCGATAGGCCTCGCCAACGGCCTTGAGATTGTCGAGATACTCGCGCTTGCTCGTGAAGTACCAGGTCATCGAGACGATGTGCTCGGGGCGCGCGTCGTCGCAGGCGAGCACGGCGACGACGTTCTGCAAGCTCTGCCTGACCTGGCGCACGAAATCGTCGGTCTCGAACCTCGAATCCTTGTTCCAGCCGATCTGGCCGGCGACGTGGATGATTCGTCCGCGCGCCGAGACGCCATTGGCGTAACCGGCTGGCTTCGCCCATCCGTCCGGTTGCAGCGTTTTCAGCATGGCGCCCTCCGAATTCAAGCCGCTGTCACGACGGCCGCCCCTTGATGAGCTCGCGCGCGACGATGAGCTTCTGCACCTCGGTCGCGCCTTCGTAGATGCGCAAGGCGCGGATCTCGCGATAGAGGCGCTCGACAATCTCGCCCCGCCTGACGCCACGGCCGCCGAACATCTGCAGAGCCCGGTCGATGACGCGCTGCGCCGTCTCGGTCGCGGTCATTTTCGCCATCGCCGCCTCGACGGTCGTCGGCAGCTTCTGGACGTCGCGGCGCCATGCGGCGCGATAGGTCAGAAGCGCCGCTGCATCGATATCCGTCGCCATATCGCCAAGCGCCGCCTGAGTGAGCTGGAGGTCGGCAAGCGTCGCGCCAAACATTTTTCGGCTCCTCGCATGCGCAAGCGCCTCATCGAACGCGCGCCGCGCGAAGCCGAGCGCCGCGGCGGCGACGGAGGCGCGGAAGATGTCGAGCGTGCGCATGGCGATCTTGAAGCCCTCTCCGGGACGCCCGAGCCGCCGGTCCGCCGGAAGACGGCAGCCTTCGAACTTGCAGCGTCGCCAGCGGATGCGGCGCCATGACGTCGATACGCTCGGCGATTGAGAAACCGGGATCGTCGGGGAAGACGAGGAAAGCGGAAATGCCCCGCGCGCCCGGCGCTTCGCCGGTGCGGGCGAACACAGTATAGACGTCGGCGATGCCGCCGTTCGAGATCCAGGTTTTCTCGCCGTCGAGGCGATATCCGTTTCCGTCCTCGCGCGCCGAGCAAGCCATCGCCGCCACATCGGAGCCAGCCTCCTTTTCCGAGAGCGCGAAGGCGGCGAGCCACTCGCCGCGCCGGACCTTTGGCAAGACGAGCCTGCGCTGCTCGTCGGAACCCGCGATTGCGACCGCGCCGGAGCCTAAGCCTTGCATGGCGAAGGCGAAATCGGCGAGCCCGTCGTGATAAGCGAGCGTCTCGCGGGCGAGACAGACGCTGCGCGAGTCGATCGCGGAGGCGTCGCCATCAGGAGACGCGACCGCCATGTCGAGCAGGCCCGCTTCGCCAAGCGCGCGCGCCAGATCGCGGCAGGATTTGTCGACGTCCTCATGATCGATCGCGGCAATCGCGCCCGAAGCGACGAAGCGATCGAGCGCGCCTGCAAAGGCGCGGTGGAACTCGCCGAAGAACGGCCAGTCGAGCCAATCGCGCTTCATCGGCGGCGCGCGCGACGCGACGTTCATCAATCGCCCTCGAACACGGGTTTGCGCTTGGCGGCGAAGGCTTCGAACGCGCGCCGGAAGTCCTGCGTCGTCATGCAGATGGCCTGCGCCTGGGCTTCGGCTTCGATAAGCTCGTCCAGCCCCATCGCCCATTCCTGGTTGAGCATGGTCTTGGTCATTCCATGCGCAAAATATGGACCGTCCGCGAGCGAGCGGGCGAGCGCGAGCGCTTGCCCCTCGAGGTCGGCGCCTGGATGGAGCGCATTGTAGAAGCCCCACGCCGATCCTTCAGCGGCGCTCATCGTCCGGCCGGTATAGAGAAGCTCGGCGGCGCGGCCCTGGCCTATGATCCGCGGCAGAATTCCACACGCGCCCATGTCCGCGCCGGCGAGGCCGACGCGGGTGAAGAGAAACGCGGTCTTCGCTTCCGGCGTTGCGAGGCGCAAGTCGGAGGCCATGGCGAGAATGGCCCCCGCGCCGGCGCAGATTCCGTCGACCGCGGCGATGATCGGTTGCGGGCATTTGCGCATCGCCTTGACGACATCGCCGGTCATCCGGGTGAAGGCGAGCAGGTCGGGCGTCGTCATGCGCGTCAGCGGCTCGATGATCTCGAACACATCGCCGCCCGAGGAGAAGTTGCCGCCCGCGCCGGTGAGCACGATCGCGCGAACGTCCGAGCCGTTGGCCAGCTCGCGAAAGAGGTCGCGAAGCTCGGCATAGCTGTCGAAGGTCAGCGGATTCTTGCGCTCGGGCCGGTTGAGCGCGATTGTTCCGACCCGCCCGTCCTCGCTCGCGGTGAAGCGAAAGTGCCGCGCGGCATAATCGCGCAGCGGCCGGCGCAAGGCCTGCATCGCATTCGGCGTATTCATCCGACCATCACCTCCCCGCCGGCGACGACGATCGCCTGCCCGTTTATCGACTGAGCCGCAGGCGATGCCAGCCAAAGCACCGCGTCGGCGACTTCCTCGGGCTTGACCAGACGCCCTTGCGGATTGGACTTCACCAGCTCAGCCCTGGCCAGTTCTTCCGATCGGCCGGTCTTCGCGACGATGGTTTCGACGGCGCGCCGAACGAGAGGCGTCTCGGTGAAGCCGGGGCAGACGGCGTTGACCGTGATTCCGGTCTTGGCGAATTCGAGCGCCAGCGCTCGCGTGAGGCCAATGAGGCCGTGCTTGGCGGCGCAATAGGCGGCGACATAAGCGTAGCCGACGAGGCCCGCGGTCGACGCGATGTTGATGAGCCGCGCGCCCGCTCCTCGCGCTTTCAAATCGGAAAGGACGGCGCGAGAGACGAGATAGGCGCCGGTCAGATTGACGGCGAGCGTGCGCGACCAGAGGTCAGGATCGGTCTTGTCGAACGGCGCGCTCGGCGCTTCGCCAGCATTGTTGACGAGGATCGTTACCGGGCCCGACGCGCGCGCGTGCTCTTTCCAGCCCGCCCGCGACTGCGGCTTCGGAGGTCACATCGAACGAATCGACGACCATGGCCGAACCCTGCGGCATGCCGCGCGCGATGTCCTGGAGCGGCGCGAGGCGGCGCCCCGCAAGGCTGACGCGCGCCCCGGCCCGAGCGAGAGCGAGCGCCGTCGCTGCGCCGATGCCGCTTCCCGCGCCCGTCACCAGCGCATGATGGCCGTCGAGCGACTTGTCCGTCATGTCGCCGCAGCCTGCGCCGCCGCGGCCCGTGCGAGGTTCGCCTCGTATTGCGCCTTGGCGGAATGATATTGCTTCGGCCAGGCGATGTCGGCCACGCCGATCTTGGCGGCTTCGTGCAGCGTCCAGGCGGGATCGGCGAGATGGGGCCTGGCGATCGCGCAAAGATCGGCTCGTCCCGCCGCGACGATCGAATTGACGTGGTCGGCCTCGGAAATGGCGCCGACCGCGATGGTGTCGACATGCGCCTCGTTGCGGATCTTGTCGGAGAACGGCGTCTGGAACATGCGGCCATAGACCGGCCGCTCGGCCTTCGAAACCTGACCCGACGAACAATCGACAAGATCAGCGCCGGCTTCCTTGAACAGTTCGGCGAAGACTGTCGCGTCGACCGGAGTGTTTCCCCCCGGCGTCCAATCATGGCACGAGAGGCGCACCGACATCGGTCGATCCGCGGGCCAGGCGGCGCGCATCGCGCGGAACACTTCGAGCGGATAGCGCGCCCGGTTCAGGCGTTCTCCCCCGTATTCGTCACTGCGCCAGTTCGTGAGAGGCGAAAGAAAGCTCGAGAGAAGGTAACCGTGCGCGCAATGGAGCTCGAGCCAGTCACATCCAGCCGCCGCCGCGCGTCGGGTCGCGGCGATAAAGTCGTCGCGCACCCGGTCCATATCGTCTCGCGTCATGGCCCTCGGGATCAAGCCAGTCGGCAGGTAGGACACAGCCGACGCCGAGATCAGCTCCCAACCGCCCGTTTCGAGCGGCTGGTCGATGCCTTCCCAGGCGACCTTGGTCGAGCCCTTGCGGCCCGAATGGCCGAGCTGAATGCCGGCTTTCGCTCCGGCGCCGTGAATGAGATCGACAAGGCGCCTCCACTGCGCCTCCTGCTCGTCGTTCCATAGACCGAGGCAGCCCGGCGTGATGCGCGCGTCCGGCGAGACGCAGGTCATCTCGGCAAAGACGAGGCCCGCGCCGCCGAGCGCGCGCGCGCCTAAATGCGCGAGGTGGAAATCATCGATAAGGCCATCGGTCGCCGAATACATCGCCATCGGCGAGACGACGACCCGGTTCTTGAGCGTGAGGCCCCGCACGCGATAGGGCGTCAGCATGGGCGGGGGCGCGCGTTCGTTGTCATTGAGGGGAACGCCGGTCTTGCGGGCGAACCAGCGCTCGTAGCCTTCCAGCCAGACCTTGTCGCGCAGCCGCAAATTCTCGTGGCTGATGCGCTGTGAGCGCGTCAGCATCGAATAGAAGAACTGCGGCGGCTCGAGCGAGTCGGCGTAGCGCCGGCCGACCACCTCGAACCATTCCATGGCGTTGCGCGCCGCATTCTGGATGCGCGCGACATCGACGCGGCGAACCTCCTCGTAAGCGGCGAGCGTCTCCGGAATGCGCTCGACTGCGTGGCCGCGCGCGTCGAACTGTCGCGCAAGCTCGATGGCGTCGTCGAAGGCGAGCTTGGTGCCCGAGCCGATGGCGAAATGAGCCGTGTGGGCGGCGTCCCCCACCAGCACGACATGCGAGCGGCCGTTGAAGCAGCTCCACTGGCCGCAGATCAGCCGGTTGAAATTAAGCCAGGGCGAACCGCGCAAATGGCGCGCATTGGTCATGAGCTTCGCGCCATCGAGGGTCTCGGCGAAAACCTTCTCGCAGAAGGCGATCGAGCCGTCCTGGTCGAGTTCGCCGAGCCCATGCGCCTCGAAGGCGGCCTGGGTGGTTTCGACGATGAAGGTCGATGTGCTGCGGTCGAACTTGTAGATATGGGCCTGGAACCAGCCGTGCTCGGTCTTGCGGAAGTCGAAGGTGAACGCGTCGAACGCCTTGGCGACGCCGAGCCAGATGTAGCGATTGGGCCGGACGAGAAGATCGGGCCGGAACTGATCGGCGTATCGGTGACGGATCTTCGAATTGAAACCGTCAGCGGCCACGATGAGGTCGGCGTCCGGGAACTCGAGGTCGGAATCGACGTCGTGCTCGAATGCGAGCTCCACGCCGAGCGCCTCGCAACGCCGCTGCAGGATGTTCAAGAGCTGCTTGCGGCCGATGCCGATGAAGCCGTGACCGGTCGTGCGCTGTCGCGAACCCTTGAAGACGAGCTCGATGTCGTCCCAATGATTGAAGGCGTCGGCGATCTCCGCCGCGCTTTCGGGATCTGCGGCGCGCATCGCGCTCATCATCGCGTCGGAAAAGACGACGCCCCAGCCGAACGTGTCGTAGGGCTTGTTGCGCTCGATCACGGTGACGGCGTGCTCTGGCCGGAGCTTCTTCATGAGAAGCCCGAAATAGAGGCCGGCCGGGCCGCCGCCGATACAGACGATGCGCATGCTTCCTCGTCTTTAGCGTTTTATCGCGCCAGCATTTTCGCCAGCATAAAGCCCGACGCGGCGCCGGTCCCGGCCCCCGGCCAGGTCCCGGCGCCGCAGAGATAAAGCCGCGGCGTTGGCGTTGCGTAGCGCGAATAGCCGGCAACCGGCCTGAAGACGAAATTCTGATCGAGATGGTGGCTTCCGGTCAGATTGTCGCCGCCGATCAGGCAAGGGTTCTCGCGCTCGAGGTCGAGCGGCGACCAGACGGAGCGCGCCAAGGATCTTGCCCCGCAGGCCCGGCGCATAAGTCTCGAGAATATCGAGCACGCGCTCGGCATAGGCCTCCTTGGCCGCGTCCCAGGCGGTCGCGTCAATGCGGCCGAGCGCATCGCCGGCGATCGTCGCGGGAAGCACCCGCACCTGGACCCACAACACATGCTTGCCCGGCGGCGCGCGGCGTCGGATCAATCGCAGTCGGCTGACCGACCACCAGCACCGGCTCGGCCGGAAGGAGACCCGCCGCGGCCTCGGCGAAGGCGCGGCTCATCATCGCGAGATCGGGCGCGACATGAACATAGGCGAAGCGTTGCAGCTCAGGGCCGGCGCGCCAGTCGGGCAGCGAGTCGAGCGCCAGATGAATCATCATCGTGCCGGGGCCGGCCCGAATGCGCGCGACCTTCTCGTCGAAGGCCTTGCGCTTCGGGTCGGGATCCATGAGCCGGCCGAACACGATCTGCGGATGAAGGTTTGCGATCACCGCCTTCTTCGCGGCGATCCGCGTCCCGTCGGCGAGCCGTCACGCCAGTCGCGCCGCTTGCGTCGCTCTCGATCCTTGCGACCGGCGAATTCAGCCTGATCTCGCCGCCCTTCGCCTTGATGAGGCCGGTCATCGCGCGAATGATGACGTCCGCTCCGCCGGCGCCGATGACCATGCCGAAGGCTTGGGTTCCCATGAACTCGAGATAGGGGAAGAGCGCGCCGCCCGCGGCCTCGGGCGGAAAATCGAGATGCATGCCCCAGGCGGCCATCATCGCCTTGACCTTCGGCGATTCGAAATGCGCGTCCAGGAAATCGCGTGGGCTCGCGAGCAGGAGGCGGCCGAGATCGACAAGCGACTGCGCGCCTCTGGCTCGCCAGGCGGACCATAACGCGCGCACGGCGGCGAACGACGGCATCGGCGATCCCAGCAGGCCGAAGATATGCGGCGCTTCCTCGCCGAAGCGGGCGACCATCGCCCGCCAGGCCACGGCGTCCTTCGCCGACAGCGCCGCGATCGCAGTCGCGGTCTTCTCGAGATCCTTGCTGACGCCGAGATAAGTGTGGTCGCGAAAGACGCTGGCGAAACAGTCGGCGGCCGGCGCGAAGGCGAGGCCCTGCGCGGTGAGCTCGTCCTTATGGGCGGCGAAGAATGGCGATCCGGCGAACATCGAGAGGTTCATCGCGCAGAGGTCGTGGCGGAAGCCGGGCAAGGTGACCTCGCGGGTCTTGACCGCGCCGCCGGGCTCGCCCGCCTGCTCGATCACCGCGACCGACCAGCCGCGGCTCAAAAGATGGATCGCGGCGGCGAGGCCGTTATGTCCCGCGCCGACGACGATTGCGTCGAAAGCGTCCATCTCGCGTTGCTCTCTCCGCCGATTAGCCGCCAGATGCATATATCCGGCGGGCGGCGGCGCAAAGCTACGTCCAATGCCTGCCCCGCGCAACGGTTGGTCTTATAGAGAGAGGGCCGTGATCCGCCGGAACCTGCCGTCGTCATTGCGAGCGAAGCGAAGCAATCCAAGGCTCGTAGGGCGCTCCACGTTCTCTGGATTGCTTCGTCATTTCATTCCTCGCAATGACGGTTCAGTGCGAAACCAGCGTGCTTTGAATCGCTATCCGCTCGGCGACTGTGCTGGTCCGCTGGCGCCGATTGCTTGCATCCGCATATTCCTGGGCTATGGTGGTCTGCGCGTTCGCGCGCAGACAAGTCCGGGACATGCGAACGCGCGAGGGAACTTTCGAGGAGCGATGCAGATGAGCACGAACAACGGTCCTTTCGGACTTCGCCTCGGCCCTGTTGTCGGGGTCGATCAAGATTGTCGACCTCACCGCTCCCCTCGGGCCGGAGACGCCGGTGATCTATCTGCCGCCGCAGATCGGCAAGAACACGCCGGCGGTCAAGGTGCACGAGCTCTCGCATTATGACCAGAACGGACCGTTCTGGGCGTGGAACTGGCTCGAGCTCGGCGAGCACACCGGCACGCATTTCGACGCGCCCGTGCACTGGATCACCGGCAAGGACTACAAGGACGGCACGACCGACCGAATCCCGGTCAAGAATTTTGTCGCGCCCGTCTGCGTCATCGATCGCTCCAAGGAGACGGCGAAGGATCCGGACTATCTGCTCACCGCCCGACAGCGTAAAGGAATGGGAGCGCGAGCATGGCGGCATCGAGGCCGGCAGCTGGGTGGTGCTGCGCACCGACTGGTACAAGCGCAACGAGTCGGCTGAGACCTTCCTCAACGCCGACGACAAAGGTCCCCATTCCCCGGGGCCGACCGCGGAAGCGATCGAATATCTCCTGACGAAGAACATCGTCGGCTGGGGATCGGAGACCGTCGGCACGGATGCGGGCTCGGCCGGCGGCATGAACCCGCCGTTCCCGGCGCACAATCTCGTCCACAAGGCCAATCGCTACGGCCTTGCGAGCCTCTGCAATCTCGACCAATTGCCGCCCAAAGGCGCGATCCTGATCGCCGCGCCGCTCAAATTCGTGAACGGCACCGGCTCGCCGGTGCGCGCGCTCGCCATCGTCCCCTGACGCTTGGAGACAACGGGCGAACGCAAGCCATGAAACTCGCTCGCGAGAACGAGGCATGAGCGAATACGACTATGTGTTCGTCGGCGGCGGCATCAACGCGCTCGTCGCCGCCGCCATGCTCGGCAAGAAGGGGCGGACGACGCTCGTGCTCGAGCGCAACGCCGCGATCGGCGGCTGCCTGCGCACGGAAGAAGTCGACCGCGCCGGGCTTTCTCCATGACGTCATGGCGACGACGCTGGTCCTCTTCCGGACCTCGCCCGCCTATCAGGCGCTCGGCAAGGATCTCGAGGCGCGCGGCTTCGCCTTCGCCGACACGAACCTGCCGACCGGCGTGCTTCGGCCGGACGGATCGAGCGTCATCCTCTCGATGGATCGCGCGCGCAACGTGAAGACGTTCGACGCGCTCGCTGAAGGCGACGGCGCGCGCCTTCGCGGCCGAAATGGACGCGCTCGGCGCCGACGCGCCGTTTCTCTTCGCCCTGTTGGGCGGCTCGCTGTGGTCGTCGGGAATCGCCAAGACGCTCACGCGCGAGCTTTGGCGCCGAGGCCCGCGCAATCTTGCGGCCTGGTTCGGCGAGGCGCTCGCGCCGGCGCGCGGCTATCTCGAGGCGACCTACCGCTCGGACGCGGTCCGCGACCTCTGGGCGCCGTGGGTGTTGCACACCGGGCTCGGACCCGAGAGCGCCTATTCGGCGGCGATGGCGAAGGTGATCGCTTTCGCGATCGAGGCGGCGGGCTGTCCGATCGCGGTCGGCGGCGCCAAGACGCTGCTTCAGGCCTTCGAGCGGCTGATCGTCGATCAGGGCGGCGCGGTGCGGCCGAACGCGGACGTCGTGCGCATTATCCCCGGCCCCGGCTCACGCGCGAGCGGCGTCGCGCTTGCCAGCGGCGAGACGATCATGGCGGCCAAGGGCGTGATCTGCTCGACTGCGCCCGAGCAGCTTTACGATGGATTGCTCAAGGACTGGCCCACACCGGCGCCCCCGGAGGTCAAGCGAGGCCTGAAGGCCTTTCGGCACGGCAAGGGCGACATGCAGATCCATTATGCGCTCAAAGAGCCGCCACGCTGGCGCGGCGATCCGGATCTCGCCAGGGTCGCGCTCATCCATCTGACAAGCGGACTGGACGGCGTGTCGCGCGCCGCGAACGAGGCCGAACGCGGCCTCCTGCCGGCTGAGCCGACGATCTGCGTCGGCCAGCCGACGGCGCTCGATCCGAGCCGCGCGCCGCCCGGCGCGGCGATCCTCTGGCTGCAGCTGCCGGAGGCGCCGCGCTTCGTGAAAGGCGACGCCGCTGGCGAGATCGCAGCCCCCGCCGACGGGCGCTGGACGGAGGCGATGCGCGAAGCTTACGCCGACCGGATCGAGCGGCGGCTCGCCGCGCATATCGAGAATTGGGCCGAGATCAAGCTCGCGCGCCGCGCCTACTCGCCGGCCGACCTCGAGGCCATGAACATCAATCTCGTCGGCGGCGATCCTTACGGCGGCGCCTGCGCGCTCGACCAGTTCTTCCTCTGGCGCCCGTTCAAGTCGAGCGTCAATCACCGCACCTACGTTCCGAACGTCTATCACATCGGCGCTTCGACCCATCCGGGCCCGGGCCTGGGCGGCGTCTCCGGCTTCCTGCTCGCGTCGTCGCTTTAACTGATGTCTGGCCGCATGGGATGAGCATGGACGCAGCGGTTTTCCGGCCAGATCATGCAGCGCGACGTCGATCCGGCGGCGCGTCAGGCGACGCTTGGCGAGATCGGCATCAACCAGTTCGCGCCCTATCTCATGAACCGCATCATGGAGCGCTGGAACGGCAATCTCGCCGAGGCCTTGAAGCTCCACGCCATGTCGACGACGATGATGCGGGCGCTGGCCGTGCTCAGCATCTCCTCGCCGGTGACGATCAACGAGCTCTCGGCCTATGCGGTGACCGAGCAGTCGACGATGAGCCGCACGCTCGACATCCTCGAGGCGCAAGGGCTCGTGCGGCGCCAGCGGCGGCCCGAGGACATGCGCATCCGCGACGTCTCGATCACCGAGGACGGACGAGCGGCGTTCGAGCGCGTGTGGCCGATGATGCACGCGCGATTCCAGACGCTGTTCGACGGCGTCGAGGAGGAAGAATACCGCGCCTTCACCGCGACGCTGCTCAAGATTTTGCGCAACGTCGCGAAGCTGCCGGAGTAGGCGTTCGGAGGGAGAACTCAACACTTGGGATTTATAACGCGCATATTTTGATCATTCCAAAACACATGGAGACTGGTTAAAGTTCGTCAACAATGGTCGAGGCTATTTTTTGGGCAGTGGCAGTGGCGGATACCTTACGATTGCTGGTCGAATGATCTCCTGAAACCTATCCACCAGCTTGGCTATTTTCTTCGCCAAATCATTTAAGCTCGTGCGTAGGTACTGGTCTGTAAGCATGAATAACCGTCTTTTCCGCAGTCGCTTGTAACCTATGAGGAATGCCTGACGCTGCATCGCCAACCCACCGATCGTGGACAACGCGGTTTCTCACCTGAGAAAGTCCGCGGGCGTCATCATGAAATTTGTTTAACGCTCTAGCTAAAGTAAGCAATATATAGAGATTGACCCGATAGGACCTTTCATTATAGTAAATGTCGATCTTTTGGCGTGATAAATATCTGACTGGAAGTAAGTTTCAAAATAGACACTAAAGCCCCAATTAGCGCAGGAAAAAACCAGCTCGCTGCACCCTTTGAAATCTTATTCGAGATCTCGTCCAATCTTCTCGTAATATCTTGATCATTCATTGGAGACATCCTCAGTCTGTGTCTTCAACAAGGCCTGTGACGCTTCGTTATGCGCCGGATAAGTTGGGCGAATTTGGATGCCCTGCTCGACAACATGCCCGAAAGCGCACTCACCCTCAGTTCTTCCGCATCGCCACGAAGCGCGCGGTCGCGCGCAGCGTGTCGCCCTTGGCGCCCACGCCGGCCGCGTCGACCGCGGAGATCGCCTCATCGACCAGGCGGTCGAGCTCGCGGCGCGCGCCCTCAAGCCCGAGCGCGCCGACCAGCGTGGCCTTGTTCTGGGCCGCGTCCTTGCCGGCGCGTTTTCCCAGCGTCGCCGCGTCGCTCTCCACATCGAGAATGTCGTCGGCGATCTGAAACGCGGCGCCGATTGCCCGCCCATAAATTCCGAGCGCCGTCCGCGCCGTCGCGCCCGCTCCCGCGAGCCTCGCACCCGCCTCGACGCTGAACTTGAGAAGCGCGCCGGTCTTCATCGCCTGCAGGCGCCTGATCTCCTCGACCGACAACGGCGCGGTCGACTGCTCGGCGTCGATGTCCAGCATCTGCCCGCCGACCATGCCGGCAAGGCCAGCGGCTCGCGCCAGGCCGAGACACAGCGCGACCCGCACTTCCGCAATTGGATCGGTCGCAGGATCGGCGAGAATCTCGAACGCCAGCGCCTGCAGGGCGTCGCCGGCGAGGATCGCCGTCGCCTCGTCGAAGGCGCGATGCGTGGTCGGGCGCCCGCGTCTCAAATCGTCGTCGTCCATCGACGGCAGATCGTCGTGGATCAGCGAATAGGCGTGGATGCATTCGATCGCCGCGCCCGCGCGCCTCGGACCGTTGTCGGCGCGCCCCAGCGCCCGCGCCGTCTCCACGGTGAGAAACGGTCTTAGCCGCTTTCCCCCGCCAAGCGTCGCATAGCGCATCGCCTCGATGAGGCGCTTGGGCCGCGCCGGCTCGCCGGGCCTCGGCTCAAGCTCGAGCAGGATTTCGAGCTCGCGCTCGATTCCAGCCTGGCATTCGGCGAGCCTCGCCGCAAAGGCGCTGTCGTCCATTGGCGCGGCTTTATATCCTTACGCGCCGTAATCGGCTGGGTTGAAGGTGCGCTTGATCGAGCAGAATTCGCAGGTGACGCCGATCATGCCGTCGTCGCCCACCATCTCCTTGACCTCCTCCGGCGGAAACGAGCGCAGCATCGCATCGACGCCCTCGGCGGAACAGCGGCAGACAGCGGCAAGGGGCGTGGGCGCATAGACGCGCACGCCGCGCTCGTTGAACAGGCGAAACAGGAGCCGCTCGCCCGACAGCGTCGGGTCGATCAGTTCATGGGCTTCGGTCGTCGCGGCGCGTGTTTTGGCCTCGGTCCACGCGTCGTCTTCGGCGACCCGATGCGGCTCGACGCCCTCGGGCGCGTCGCCCGGAGGGAAATCCGCCCGCAGTCGCCGCCCGCCCGCGTCCGGCAGATATTGGACGACAAGGCCGCCGGCCCGCCATGCGGCGCCGCTCGCCGTGACGATCTCGCCGACCGCAAGGCGCACCAGCGTCGGGATCTGCTCCGATCGCTCGAAATAATCATGCGCCGCGGCTTCGAGTCCCTGGCCCTCGAGCGCGATCACGCCCTGATAGCGGTTCATGTCGGCGCCGGGATCGATGGTGAAGGCCAGATGGCCATGGCCGAGCAAGTCGCCAGTCTCGGCGCGCTCGAGGCGCGCCTTGTCGAACCGAGCCAGCGCCCGCAAATGCGACGGTGCGTCGAAGTCGACCAGCAGCATGCTGACCGGTCCGTCGCTCTTGGTCTGCAACTGAAAGCGGCCGGTCGTCTTCAAGGTCGAACCGAGCAGCGCGGCCAGCGTCGTCGCCTCCGCCACCAGCTTCGACACCGCTTCCGGATAGTCATGGCGCTTAAGCAAGAGATCGATCGCCGGCCCAAGGCGGACGAGACGGCCGCGGGTCGACAAGGATTCGACGGCGAACGGCAGCACGATGTCGTCGACGACCTCGGCCGAGGCCGCGCGCTCGAGCACACTCATGGCGTGGCTCCAAGACACCACGCAAGCACGCCCTTCTGTGCGTGCAGACGGTTTTCCGCTTCATCGAACACGACCGATTGCGGCCCGTCGATCACCTCGTCCGTCACCTCTTCGCCCCGATGGGCGGGCAGGCAATGCATGAAGATGGCGTCCGCCGCGGCGTGGCTCATGAGCTTGGAATTGACCTGATAGGGCGCGAGCAGGTTGTGGCGCCGGCCCTCGTCTTCGTCGCCCATCGACACCCAGCAATCCGAGATGACCACCGCAGCATCGCGCGCCGCCGCTACAGGATCGACGCCGATCGCGATATTCGCCCCCGCCTTCCGCGCGGCTTCGAGCCGCTGCTTGCCCGGCTGCAATTCCGGCGGACAGGCGATCTCGAGCCGAAAGTCGAACCGCGCCGACGCGTCCATCCAGGACGACAGCACGTTGTTGTAGTCGCCCGACCAGGCGACCTTGCGGCCGCGGATCGAGCCGCGCTTTTCCTCGAACGTCATGACGTCGGCCAGCACCTGGCAAGGGTGCGACTGCTTGGTGAGGGCGTTGATGACCGGAATCGTGGCGTGCGCCGCCATGTCCTGCATGTCGTCATGAGCGAGGATGCGAATGACGATCGCGTCCACATAGCGCGACAGCACGCGCGCGGTGTCGGCGATGGTCTCGCCGCGGCCCAGTTGCATCTCGGCGCCCGTGAGCATGATCGACTCGCCGCCGAGTTCCCGCATGCCGACGTCGAACGAGACGCGGGTGCGGGTCGAGGGCCGGTCGAAGATCATCGCCAACGTCTTGCCGGCGAGCGGACGCGACGCGGCCTCGGCGCCCTTGACGCGCGCGCTCTTCATCGCCTCCGCTGAATCAAGGATGCCGCGAAGCTCTCCGCTCGAAAGGTCGAGCAGATCGAGGAAATGCCGTGGCTGGGCGTGAACGGACGCGTTCATGGCTCTTTCAGTTGATCGCCACCGCCAGGCGCTCCTCGACCGCCACGCAAGCCGCGTCCAGTCGCCGCACGCCTTCGGCCAATTCCTCGTCGGTGACCACGAGCGGCGGCAAAACGCGCACGACATTGTCGCCGGCGGGAATGAGAAGAAGCTTCTGCTCCAAAGCCGCCTCGGCGAACTTGGCCGGAGGAACCTTCAGCTTGAGGCCGATCAGCAGGCCCTCGCCGCGCACCTCCTCGATCACCTCGTCGTGCCGATCCTTGAGCTCCGCCAGCCGCTGGCGCATGTCCAGACCGTGCCGCGCGACCCGCTCGAGAAAGCCGGGAGCGAGGATGATGTCGAGCGTGGCGTTGCCGACCGCCATCGCCAGCGGATTGCCGCCGAACGTGGTCCCGTGGACGCCGGCGGTGAGGCCGCGAGCGGCGTCGGCGGTCGCAAGGCAGGCCGACATCGGAAAGCCTGCGCCGATGCCCTTGGCGGAGGTGAGAATATCGGGATGGATTCCGCAATGCTCATAGGCGTAGAGCCGCCCGGTGCGGCCGACGCCGGTCTGCACTTCATCGAAGATCAAAATGAGGTCGAGCCGGTCGCAGATCTCGCGCAAGCCCCGCAGGAACGCCGGCGGAACGACCCGCACCCCGCCCTCGCCCTGGATCGGCTCGATCATGATCGAGCCGGTCTCGGGCCCGATCGCCGCCTCGACCGCCTTGAGGTCGGTGAGCGCAATCTGGTCGAAGCCATCGACCTTGGGCCCGAAGCCGTCGAGATATTTGGCCTGGCCGCCGGCTGCGATCATCGCCAGCGTCCGGCCATGGAACGCGCCTTCGAAGGTGAGGGTGCGAAAGCGCTCGGGATGGCCGTCGATCGACTGGCGCCGGCGGGCCATCTTGATCGCCGCCTCATTCGCTTCGGCGCCTGAATTGGCGAAGAAAACCAGATCGGCGAAGGTGGCGTCGACGAGGCGCTGGGCAAAGCGCTCGCCCTCGGGGTTCTGATAGAGGTTCGAAACGTGCCACAGCTTCGAGCCTTGGGTCGTCAGCGCTTCGACGAGATGGGGATGGGCGTGGCCGACCGAGGTCACGGCTATGCCGGCGCCGAAATCGAGATAGCGCTCCCCGGTCGTCGACACGAGCCAGCAGCCCTCGCCTCGCTCGAAAGCGACCTTGGCCCGGGCGTAGGTCGGAACCATAGCGGAAGTCGCGTCGGCGAGGCTCACCGTCAACTCCTTGTGATCTCTCGAGAAACCTGCCTCTCGAGATCGGCCATGCGGGCGGCCAAATAAAAACGCCGCCCCGCTAGGGCGGCCGCCGAGTGCGCGTTATCTATAGCGGAAGGCGCGCGATGTGGTCAAATCGCGTAAGCGCGCGTCGCCAGCCTGGACGTCGTCGGGCGCCGCCTCCGCCTCGTGCTGATCGGGTGAGCCCACCCAAAAGCCAATCGTTGCGCTAACGCCTTGATCCGACTCGCGCCGTCGAACGGGTCAAGCCCGGACCAAGAACCCGATCGTTAAGAGTTGGGGAAAAGCGGGTCCGACGGGCCACGGGGACTCTTGCGTGATTCAACGAGTAGTGTAGTTTTCACCTCAAGGCCCACGAGATGTCGTGGGGAGGGTTTCAAATCGAGTGTTGGTCAGCGTTAGGCCCGGCGGGCTCCTCGCCAGGCGACGGAGCAGGATTCTGCGTATTGCGCCGCCTTTGGCGAGCATGGACGAACGAGGCGACAAATGGCTTGGACAGACGAGGTGGTCGAACAGCTCAAGCAACATTGGATTGACGGCAAGAGCGCGAGCCAGATCGCGGGTTTGCTTGGCAATGGCGTCACCCGCAACGCGGTGATCGGAAAGGTGCATCGGCTGGGCCTGGCGGGCCGGGCCAAATCGCCCAGCTCGGCCGCCTCGCGCCCGCCCCGCCGTATGGCGCCGCCGCCCGCGCACCGGGTCGCCGGGCCGCGCCTGTCCCATGCCCCTCGGATGATGCGCGGCGCGACGGCGCTCGCCTATGCCCCGCAGGCGCTCTCCGAGCTTGAGCCGCAGGAGGAATTCGAGAGCGTCGTCGTGCCGATGTCGCTCAGGGTGACGATCATCGAACTGAAAGAGTCGATGTGCCGCTGGCCGCTCGGCGACCCGGCGACTGCCGAATTCCGCTATTGCGGCTCCCCCTCGGCGTCCGGGCCCTATTGCGGCTACCATGGCGGCCTCGCCTACCAGCCCGCCCAGGACCGCCGCCGTGATCGCGATCGCTCGCGCCGCGCTCTGCCGCGCTGAGCGAACCGACCGGCTCGTGCTCACCGAAACTGAGGGGCAACTCTGAGCGCCGTACGACGCGCGTCCTTGCCCTCGCGGACATTGGCGGCGGAGCTTGTGCGGTAGCAAGCTATTGCTTTCGTGTTCATTTAAGCAGAACTCCGCGTGGTTGACCAACGCTTGGAGGGTTGATTCCCTGTCGGCCTCGATTTCGGAGGTGCAGGACATGACGGGAAAATCGCCTCTCATGGCGAGCGAGGCGCAACAAGGGGCGCTGATGGTTCTGGCCGGCTCGCGCGATCGCGGCGAGGCGGACCGCGCCCGTGCCGTGCTGCTGACGCTGGCTGGCTGGACCAGCGCGCGGATCGCCGAGGCGTTCGGCGTGCGCGAAGACACGGTTCGGCTGTGGCGGAGTGACTTCATGAGCGGCGGCGTCGAGGCGCTGAAGGCCACCGTGGCGCCGGGCCCGGCGCCGGTGAAGAGCGCGGCGGCCTTGCGTGTGGCGCTGCCCCTGCTGGGGGAACCTGTCGCTGACCGGCGCAACTGGACGATCCCCCGACTGCGCGCAGAGATCGAAACCCGTGCGGGCGTGCGCATCAGCCGCTCGCAATTATCCAAGGCCCTGCGCAAAAAAAGTTCCGCTGGCGGCGGCCGCGGCACACGCTGAAGGAACGACAGGTCGCGGCCGAGGTCGAACGGGTCGGCCTGCGTCTGCACCTGCGCCAACAACAGGCCGGGGCTGGCGACATTGTTCTGCTCTATGGTGACGAGAGCGAGGCGCTGACGCATCCCTATCTCGCCCGCGTCTGGGCCAAGGCAGGGGCGGATCTGCGTGTTCCCGCACCGGGACAGGCGAAGAAGGTCGCGATGCTGGGTTCGTTCGATCCCGTCACGCGTCGGCTCATCGTGCAGACCAGCCCGACCAAGCGCAGCGGCGACTTCGTAGCCCATCTCGAACAACTGGACCAACTCTATGGTCCCAAGCTCGGTCAGTTTACCAAGCCGGTGGTGCTGGTTCTGGACAATGGTCCCATTCACACCAGCAAACTCTCGCTCGCAGCGCTTGCCTCCCGTGCTCACTGGCTCACCGTCGAGTGGCTGCCCAAATATGCACCGGAGCTAAACGACATCGAAGCCGTCTGGCGCGACCTCAAGGCGCATCATCTCGCCCATCAGACCTTCGCCGACGCCGATGCACTCAATACCGCAATCCATCAGGCCGTTGACGCCCTCAATCTCGAGCGCACCCCGCTTTCGTTGGCCAAGCTGCAAATCTCTGCTTAGTCATCAACGCCCCCGGCAAACCGGGGGCTTTAGGATTTGAGCCGCTCGAAGCGGCAGAAGGGGTCGCTGACGCGGCCCCTTGAATTTGGAGCCGCCCAAGGCGGCGTGTCAGCGCCAGAGGTTCATCTGCTCCAGCCTCTGATCTTCCTTCTCTTGATTGCGGATGTAGGCGCGGATGGCTTCCTCGTCGCGCCCGACCGTGTTGACGAAGAATCCCCGGGCCCAGAAATGCTGCCCCACGAAATTGCGTTTGCGCTCGCCATAAACCCGAGCCATGTGGATCGCGCTCTTGCCCTTGATGAAACCTACCACCTGCGACACCGCGTATTTCGGCGGGATCGACAGCAGCATGTGAACATGATCGGGCATCAAATGCCCTTCTTCGACCTTCGATTCCTTCTGAAGCGCAAGCCTCCGGAACACTTCGCCCAGATGCCGGCGCAGCTCCTGATACAACGTCTTTCGCCGACATTTCGGAATGAAGACAACATGATATTTGCAGTCCCAAGTCGTGTGGCTTAGGCTGGGGCGAACCCGTCGCCAGCCGACTGACATGTGGCTCCCTGCGCGCGCAACGGGCGCGGCATTCATGCGTGCGGTTGATCGCCACATTGGCCAGCGCGGCAAACGCACCGACTTCTTCTTGGAGATGGCTCGACGATTTCGGCCTCCGAAACTCTGGCATCGGTTGCAGGTCGCGAACTTCCGAGTTTCTTTGGGCCCACTGCCGGCGATGTTAAGCTTGAGCTGGCCAAGCTGCGGCGTCGACCGGTCAGCGTCGTCGCACGCGATTTCTCCGTCCTACGGCCGATCGCTCGGTTATTTCCTCAGCCGTGAACGCATAATGCGTGAAATTGTTTTGCCGACGTTACGGGGAATGAATGAAAGAGGATCGCCTTTTCGAGGGGTATTATTTGCAGGCTTGATGGTTGACAAACGTGGGCCGCAGGTCATCGAATTGAATGTCCGATTTGGGGATCCTGAAGCAGAGGTTATCTTACTCCGCCTGACGGATGACTTGTTGCCCCTCCTCGTTGCCTGGCTTCTGGAACTCTGAGCGGCGACCCGCCGGAATAGTGGTCGAAAGCCGCGCTTGCAGCCGTGATGGCTGCCCGAGGATATCCTCGAGAGCCGCTGCGCCGGATCTGGGATCGAAGAATCAGACATGCTGACACGCTGCCAGAGCGGTCGTCCTTCTCGAAGCGCGTCGACCCGATCCAGCGATTTGCTGAGGTCGGCGGGAGCTACGCGGGAAAGTCGGTGACGGCGTGAATCAAGCGGCGGATTTGATTTCGGCGACAGCTTCGATTCCGTCTTTGAACTTTATACCGTTGACGACTTTCGGCAACTGGTTTTGACCTTGCAATCGCCGCCAGGTCCTTGACGCCGCCATCACCAGTTTGAACACCATGAGACGCGCGGTGTCCTGCGACAGCGCACCCTTCATGCGGACGGTGCGATGCCTCACTGTCGCGAACACGCTCTCGATCGGGTTCGAAGTTCGCAAGTGGTCCCAATGATCGGCGGGAAGGTCGAAGAACATCAGCAGCGTCTGACGATCCTTGATTAGGCATTCGACGGCCTTGTCATATTTGGGCGCGTATTTCTCGGCGAAGGTCGTCATCGCCGCTTCCGCCGCGCCCCGGTTCGGAGACAACCAGATCTCGCGCAGATCCTTGTGCGCGCTGGGTTGCATCGACTTCGGGAGCTTGTCGAGCACGTTCAATGTCTTGTGCAGCCAGCATCGCTGATGACGCGTCGTCGGGAACGCCTCGTCGAGGGCCTTCCAGAACCCGAGCGCGCCATCGCCAATGGCTGCTTGCGGCGCGACGACCAAGCCGCGCGCCTTCAAATCGACGAGCAGCTCCTTCCAGCTTTGCCCGCTTTCCCGCATGCCGGTCTGAAAGCCGATCAGCTCCTCCTGAGCTTGTCGAAGGATTGCCCTCGGGCGTCGCGCCCATCAGCACCAGCATGCATTCGGCCTGCGGCTCCATGCGCGCCTGCAAATAGACGCCGTCCGCCCAGACGTAGACGTAATGGCGCGCCGACAAATCGCGCTTCTGCCATCGTCGGTATTCGTCCTCCCATTCGCTCTTGAGGCGCGCGATAACAGCCGAGGAAAGGTTGGGCGCGTCCTTGCCGAGCAGGGCGGCGAGGGCCTCCTGGAAGTCGCCGGCGGAAATCCCGCGCAGATAGAGAACGGGCAGAAGGGCGTCGAGGCTCTTGGTGCGCCGCGCCCATTTGGGCAGGATGTTCGACGTGAACCGTATCCGCGCGCCCGGCGTCGCGCCTCGATCACGAGCCTTCGGTTTTTGCACTTCGACCGAGCCGATTCCGGTCTGGATCGCGCGAACCGGATCATGGCCGTGGCGAACCACCCGTCGGCGGCCATCCGGAAGCACGAGTTCCGCGGTCGAGGCCAGAAATGTCTCGAACTCCGCCTCGACCGCCTGGGCAATCAGCCGACGCGCACCGGTTCGCAGAATTTCGGTGAGTGGATCATCGATTGCCCCTTTCTGTCGAAGGGCAACAACTCTATTCTCGGTCATGGCGTAACGCTCCTACTTGGAGGTTCGGGTGGCTTGATCACCAACCCCGTTACGCCGCCTTCCTCACACCGTCACCCAGTTTCCCGCTTAGCTCCGCGTCCTTGATGGTGCGGTTCATGCGTTCGACTTGCCCATTGGTCCATGGATGCCTGGGCTTGGTCAGCCGATGATCGACGTCGTTCTGGGCGCAGGCGTATTCGAAGGCGTGCGCCCAAATTCATCCAGCGTGAAGGGATACAGGCTCTTGAGTTTGACGCGAGCGTCCTTGGTTGTGAAGCGCCAATCGGCGACGGCGCGATGAGTGTTTCGCTTCTCGACCCAGGCGGCGACCTCGCCGGTATCGTCGGCTTGTAGGGAATGCGGCGATCGAGACGCTGCGCGGCAAGGACGCCGAGTTCGGATGCGGCCAGGTTGCGCCAGGAGCCGTGTTTGGGCGTGTAATGCCATTCGAAGCGTTCGACGAAGCGCCTGGCCTCGGCGGCGGGAAAGGTTCGGTAGAGCGACGCGGCGACGTGAGTGTTGAGATTTTCCTTGACGAGTTCGATCGTCTCGGCGATGTCGAGGTGGACATCGGCCAGGTCCTTCAGAACCTGCGCATAGTCGATGGCGGTGCGCCGGTCGGTGACCTTGACGTGGCGCCAGCCTTCGATCGGCGCAAACATCATGAACAGATTGGCCGTGCCGTTGCGCTCGTATTCGCGATCGATCCGGGCTGGGCGCCCCGGCTGCATCGCGACCGGGAGGCGGGTTTCGGCGACAAGCTGCTTGGAGGTCTCGTCCAGACGAACCAGCGTACGATCGGGCTCGCGCGGCCGTGTATAGACCGACAGCACATCCTCCATCGCGGCTACGAACGCGCCGCTCGCCTTGGGCGGGATGACCCAGTATTTGCGGCGGTGCGGCTGAAGAGCGTTTTTTTGAGCGTGCGCTGGATCGTCGAGTCGCTGGCCGCCTCGACAATGCCAAGTTCGACCACCTTGCTCTCCAAAAGCCGCAAGCTCCAGCGTGCGCACCCTTCAGGCGGTTTGGAGCAGGCCAGAGCGATCAGCCGCGCTTCCTTCTCGCCGTCGAAAATCCGCGGCACGGACGGCCGGGCTTGCGCCTTGCGGCTCAGGACCGCCTCGGGCCCTTCCTCCACCCATTGCTTGCGCACCCGATAGACCATGGAAACGCTGGTGTTGAGCGCATCGATGATCCGGCTGTCGCTCCAACCTTCGCCCTCTTCCGACGCGTCGGCCTTCAACAAGATGCGCGCCTTCAGAAGCCGCTCGCTGAGCTCTTGCCCTTGCCTAGCATCGCTTCCAGCCGACGGCGCGCCTCCGCGTTGTGCCGCTCCACGTACCGCTTCACCGAAGGCGATCTTGCCGCCATCAGCGCATCCTTCGCTCCAATCCCGATCGACAACAATCGCTAAATCCCTTCGAACTCGATGAAGCGAGCCTCTAGCAGGCTGTTGAAGAAGTATCGCGTTTGGCTTTGAGGACGGCTTCGTCGCCGTTGTGATAGGCGAATTCGATCTCGATTGAGCCGTCATCGTTGAGTTCGGCGGATCCGTCGCCAGAGACTTCGTCCATTTCGTCGAACCCCTCCCACGTAAACCCGACCGATGAGCGGCTGTATTCGATGTCGAGGCCGGCCTGGAGCGCGCCGAAGGCGATTTCGCCTCGGCCATGGTCGGTGATCGTGATCGTCGCGGGTCCGCAGAGGTCGAGATAATCGCGATCCCAGATGTCGGCTCCAACGATCCGCCATCGGCCGATAAGCTTGCAGCTCGCCGGCGCGCTCATGCTGGCGTCGCCAGCAGTTTGGGTAACCGCGCCAGGTTGTAGGCCGCGGCCGTGAAGGTGAAGGTCCAACCGACGCGGTCGCGTCCCCGGAACTTGGTCTTCTCCTGCCCAGCGATCGTCTTCATCCAGCCGAAAGCTTCCTCGATCCGTTTGCGGATGCGCTGACTGACGGCGTATCCGGCGTGTCGTGTGGTGCGCCCGTCGATCGCCGACGAGCGGCCGTTTGTGTTCTGCGCCACATGCGGCGTTGCGTTCATCGAGCGCAGTTCGTTGACGAAATCCTCGGCGTCGTAGGCTTTGTCGGCGCCCACTGTGATCGCCTGCGGCCGGTCGGCGCGCGGCTCGATCATGTGCAGCGCCGCAATCCGCTCCGCATGGCCGTCGGCCCAGGTCAGGCAGGCGTCGACCAAAAGGCCGTTGCGGTTCTCCATCAGCGCGTGCCCCATGAAGCAGAGCTTCGCCTCCTTGCCCGACCCCTTGCGGTAGAGCCTGGCCTCCGGATCGGTGGTTGAGGCGTGCGTGTCGTTCAATCGCCTCTGGCCGTGGAAATCCGCCTCCCGGTTCCGGCCGCCCGCATCGGCTGGCGGGTCGCCATCCTTCGGCCTGAAGCTTTTCATCGACGCCCAAGCTTCGATCAGCGTGCCGTCGACCGAGAAATGATCCGTGCTGAGCAGTTGCTTCACCCGCGGCTGCGCCAAAACCGCGCTCAACAGCTTGGCGGCGATGTCGCCTTCCAACAAGCGCTCGCGGTTCTTGGAAAATGTCGAGTGATCCCACGCCGCATCCTCGACGCCAATGCCGACAAACCAGCGAAACAAGAGGTCGAACTCCAGCCGATCCATCAACTGTCGTTCCGAGCGGATCGAGTAGAACGCTTGCAAGAGCATCGCTCGCAGCAGCTTCTCAGGCGGAATCGACGGCCGCCCCATCCGCGAGTACAGCGCAGAAAAATCGCCGGCGAGCCTCGCCAGCGCATCGTTCACAATCGCGCGGATCATCCGCAGCGGATGATCCTGCCCAACGCGAGCTTCAAGATCCACGTAGCTGAACAGCGACCCCGATCGCTCGTCCTCGCCTCGCATGATTCGCTCCCTGCACCCTGGCGCCGAAACAGAATCACAAAGCGATTCCCCTAGCCACCGACTTCTTCAACAGCCTGCTAGCGATGCCCAAACCCGATTTGCGCGAAGCAACGAGCGCCCGTGAGCCGCTGCTGCCAATCGAGAAGAAACTGATCAGCTGGAGCCTGGGACCGGCCTGGCGTTGCTCGTCGTTCTCCTCATCATCGATCATTTCGTCCCGCTCAACTGACGGCGCCCGCTTTCCGCCTTCATACCGCGACATGAGGAGCGCCGTTGCAAGGCGCGACGAACCCATGCTGATGAGCGACCGGAACCCGACCCTTTATTCGAAATTCGAGACCGAGCGGATGCGCGCCGCGCGCGATTTGCTTGCGCGTATTCCGCTCGGTTCGGCGCGCCTCATCTATGATCTGGGTTGCGGTCCCGCCAACAGCGCGGGATTGCTGCTCAATCGCTTCACGGATGCAAAAGTCGTCGGCCTCGACACCTCCGATGCCATGCTTGCGCATGCCAGGGTGCGCGCGCCGCAAGCTGAGTTTGTCAAGCTGGACATCGCGGAGTGGACCCCGGAGGATCAGCCGGACCTCATCTTCGCCAATGCGGCGCTACAATTCCTGCCGGAACACGAGCAGCTCTTCCCGCGCCTGATGTCCTACCTTGCGCCCGGCGGAGCCTTGGCGGCGCAAATGCCGAACATCGCCAACGAATCCTCGCATGCGCTGATGCGCAGGCCGAAGGACCTGGTCGTCGCGCCTGGTGTCGATCGCCAAGACGCAACCAATCATCGCCGGTTACGAAGATTATTACGATTGGCTGGGGCCGGCAGCTTCGCAAGTTGAGATCTGGATGACGACTTACGTTCATCCGCTCGATGGGCCCCACAGCATCGCCGATTGGTTCGCCGGCTCGACCCTGCAGCCGTTCCTGGAGCGGCTCGGCGACGACGAGCGATGCGAGTTTTTGGCTCGCTACCGCGCCGGCCTCAAGGAGGCTTATCCTATTCAGCCCGACGGCCGCACCCTGTTTGCCTACCCGCGGCTCTTTATCGTCGCGGTCAAAGCCGCGGCAGCGTGAGGCCGGCGGCGCACGAACTTGCCGCGCGAGCCTTCGGGGGTGTTTGGGGTCGAAAAAGTGGTGGAACCGCTCTCCCTCTGAACCAATCCGTCCTATTGATGTGTAGCCATCAAATCACCTGAACGGGAGAACTCGCCCGCACTTTGTTTGCACTTATTAAGGTCAGTGTGCCCTGGCCTTTCGTCGTTCCGGGCGTCAGATTCACCACCGCCACCTTGTCGGTGGTTTTATTGACGTCGTCGGCGCCAATAGGGTTCTTTGTTCCCGAAGGATCCAACCATTCCGCGGTCATGTTGTCACCGAAGTTCTCTCCGGGAATCGTGACCGCGACAACCGCGGAGCCTGCTGATCTAGAATTTTGCCAAGCTCGAGCGGATCGATCGGAAACCTCGCGACCGCCATTTGACCGTCTTTGGTATTGATGAACGTCAGTCCGTGCTCGCCTTCTGCGTATTTGCCGCCACGTTCAGAACCGCAGTCAGTTCTGAGCGGTCAAGGCTTGGATTTGCTGGAAACTCGGGGCTGGGCTGACCTGGCCAGCGGCGTGATTGACTTGTGATATTCGTCGTCGAGGTCCTTTCTGACGGCGGCGATCTGGCGCAGCTCGAATTCGGTGAAGCGCAGACCACGCCAGCTCTCGGCGGCCCGGATGAGGGCGCCGAACATGAGCTTGAGCAGCGGCTTTTCGCCGAAGCCATTGGGAATGATTTTCAGCCGTCGCCATTCCTCGACAAACAGCCGTTCGAGGAGGTTCGTCGTCCTTGCGAAACGACGATGCGTGACCGGCAGCCGCAGATGCGCGATGCAGGCCTATCCTGGGAGAGAAGGCTTGAGAGAGGCTCTTGCATCGGCCTGGGCGTCGCGTGAAGCAAAGTTGTTCGTGGCGCTGCTGGCAAATGCCTCGCGATCACATTACGTGAGCCACGATTCCTGCAAGCGTCGAATCTTGAACAAGTCGCCCTGTCGGAACGCTGGTCTGGATTGTGGCTCTGGGTCGGTCGCTCCTTATTGTAGGTAGAGAAATCGATCTCTCCGTCGGCGCCATCGTCGCGTCGAGCGCTTTCGTTTCCGCGCTTTGGCTCTCGGAGCATCCCAACTCCTCTCTAACCTTGATGTTTGTCATCAGGATTGCGGTGAGAACAATGATGGGTGCGGGCAATGCTTACTCGCTGCGGGTCTACGCATCACAGCGACTGTCGTCACCTTAGGGACGCTCGCCATCTACCGGGCCGGCATCATCGTTTACTTGGCGGCCGTCAGCTTTCCGCGACCATTCTGCCGGACAAGTACGGCGCCGTTGCGCAGACCCATATCATCGGGCAATCCCCGCTGGTATGAATCGCGCTCGCCCTAACGCTTTTTTTGGCTGGCTCGCTCGCAGCACGCGCAATGGACGGAACGTCTACGCCGTCGGCAGCAATCCCGAGGGGGCTGAATTCGCGGAAATCGGAGTCCGGCGGCATGTAGCGTTTCTTTTTATACTTTCCGGGATGCTTTCTGGCCTCACGGGCGTTTTATGGGTGCGCGGTTTGGCACGGTGGACGCAGTGATCGCCCCCGACCTGCAGCTGCAGAGCATCTCTGCCGCGGTCGTTGGTGGAGTGAGCATTTTCGGCGGCAGCGGTTCCGTTTACGGCGCAGTGATCTTCGCCGTTCTGCGGAATGGCGTGCCGCGCCTTGGATTCGACCAGTTCTGGATTCCTGCTATCTGGGGGGTGACTATTCTCGGAACCGTTCTCCTTTACAGCCGCCTCGCGAATCGCGGAGGTGCGCCGACTTGCTCGAATCCATCGCCTACTCGAGGAAAAGGTCGCGTCGTGAGGCTACGAAGTCTGGCACCACGCTAGGGGTGTTTCGTTGTCTTCTCCTTGGCTCGCAGGCATCGGATCATTTCCTGACGGCGTCCAATATTTCAATTGCGCTTGCGGGGATGATGCCAGTTGCGATCGTGTGCTGCCAATGACCCTGATCATTGTGAAGCGCGAGATCGTCGGGCTTTGAGCCTCGATCATGGGCCTATGCTTGGAACACATGCTTGCCCCAATCTGTCGCCATGCCCTTGGTCAGCATTTTCACGGCGCCTTTTGAGGCCGCGTAGGGAGCGATGTTGGTCAGCGCAAGTTCGCTCTGCACAGAGGCGATATCTGCCCCTTCCCGCGCGGGATCATGCGCCGGAGCCTGCGTCAGTTGATCCAATAGTGTGGGTACGTGGGAGGCGTCGTCGACATCTTGTCGCTCAGGTCAGCGTCGTATGATCGGGAACGGGCAGGTCGATCTCCAGCAACCCCATGATCGAGCCAATCAAGCCGTCGCTCTGGCGCAGCGCCAATCGAAACACTGCTCGCAAAGTTAGCGCCCCGGCGTTGTTCGAGGTTGGGGGCCCCAACACGCGATCGCATCCGGCGTAAACCAGATGGTCAGGCTCCCGCGATTAGGAAGGTCGCGTCATATTCGCGCCAATTCGCGACCCGATGACGCTGACGGAAACTATGCCGCCTGCCTTTCGAATGAAGTTTGAAAGGCATGATCGGCCCACCGACACGAAAATCGGAAGCGTTTTCCGCCAGCACCCCTTAAATTCAGCCTCCCCAGCATCGTTGCAACAAGGCCATTCGCCTCACACGGCGACGGACGGCTGCTCAATATGGCAAAGAACCGGTCTTGCAGCCCGGCGAGCGAGGCGGTATAAATTTAGGAAAAGCTTTTCCGATGGCCGTCGGCACGAGCCGCCGACTGCCCTGAAGAGGCGACAAAATGGGAGGAATCGATGACGCTTATCAAAATCTTGAAAAATTCGGCTCTCAGCTTGGCCGCCTTTGGCTTCCTGGCCGCGGCCTCGCCGTCTTACGCGGCCGACCTGGTCATGTGGGAACGCAGCGGCGGCAACAAGGACATGGTCGACAAGCTGGTCGAGATGTGGAACGCCAAATTCCCGGACCGGCATATCAACCTCACCTATATCCCGCACGCGGAGATGGTGGCCAAGCTCGCGCAGGCGATCGCTTCGGGCGATGTTCCAGACTTGATGGGGATGGACCTAATCTACGCCCCACAATTCGAAAAGGCGGGGCAGCTCGTCGACCTCACCGACCTGATCGGCAATCTTCCAGAATTGAAAACGGCGAGCCCCGGCCACATGATGGTCGCCACGTTCGACAAACGAATCTACGGCGTGCCGCTCTACGCCGATGTCTCCGCGCTGTTCTATAACAAGGACTTGTTCGAAAAAGCGGGCCTCGACCCCAACAAGCCGCCAAAGAGTCTGCCGGAACTCCGCGCGGACGCCGACAAGATCACCGCTCTCGGCGGCGACATCAAGGGTTATTACCTTCCAGGGTCGTGCGCCGGCTGCAACATCTTCACCGTCGGTCCGCTCATGTGGGCGTCAGGCGCCAAGATCGAAGCGAAGGACGCTGCGGACGAGCCCCTCGTCGGGGACGGCGTCGCAAAGGTCCTCCAATTCGAACGCGACATGGTCAAGTCAGGCAATGTGCACGCAAGCGACCGGGCGGAAAACGGCGAGACTTTCCATCTTCAATTCGGGTCGGGCAAAGTTGGAATGATGGGAACGGGCAACTTCAACATCAAGCTTGCGCGCGACCAAAATCCGAACATGAAATTCGGCATCTCCCTGCTCCCGGGAATGGAGCCGGGATCGACAGCATCATTTATCGGCGGTGATCTGGTCGTCGTGCCGAAGGGATCGAAACGGGTCAACGACGCGGTCGACTTTATGAAATTCATCTTGTCGGATGAAGTTCAGGTCGAAGGTTACGCCAAGCTTCTCAATCTGACGACTCGCGCGGATATGGTCGATAACAAATACTTCAAAGCGGAGCCGCTCGTCCAGGACGTCGCCAAAGCCCTCTCAGTCGGCAGAACGCCTTACACGCTGACCTTCTTCGAGCAGATCAATTCACCTCAGGGTCCGTGGCTGCAAATGTTGCAGCGAGCGTACTACACCGACGACCCGATCGATCAGATCATCAAGGATGCGAAGGCGCAGATGAAGGCGATCGCCGCTCAGTGAAGGGACGTCGCCAGCGCTGGCCGCCAACCCATTGGGCCGATCCCCTGACGAGAAAGAGCACCGTCTCTGGGGCGGCGGCCGACGGTGCTCGGGTAGCCTTCTTCGAGGCAGTCGTGAGCCAATCGTCAGGCGGCCGCGTCTGAGGCGGCCCTTAGACCACGCAGGCCGCAGCAACACAATCTAGCGGCGTCTCTCTCCGCGCCTTCGAAGGTTCTGCGATGTACAACACTCGGGGCAGCGCGATAATCGGGACGTTATATCTGGCGCCAATCGTGTTGTTTGTCTCTGTGTTCACGGCCTATCCGTTCGGCCAGATGATATGGATGTCTCTTCACAATTGGTCCTTGATAGAGACAAAAAAATGGGTTGGCTTGGCAAATTTTATTAGAGCGTACGGCGATCCTCAATTCTGGCTATCATTATGGTTCACGCTAAAATACACTTTGTACATCACGCCTATCCTCATGATATCCGGATACATGATCGCGCTGCTTGTCGCGAAGAACACGCCATTGCGCCGCTTTACCCGAGCAGTCGTATTTATTCCCGTTGTCATTGGTCTCGGGGTCTCAAGTCTGCTGTGGTATTGGCTGTTCAGCTACAATTTTGGTCCGATCAACCGTCTCCTCGTCGATCTCGGCATTGTCCCCGCCCCCATCATCTGGTTCGGCGAGGACGCCAATCGAGCGCTTTGGGCGGTCATCGTTTCGATTGTGTGGAAGGTAGTAGGCTTTGGCATGCTGCTTTTCGTCTCGGCGATCCAGGCGATCCCCGAGGACCTTACCGAAGCCGCGATGGTTGACGGCGCCTCCTATTGGCAGCGCGTGACCAGGATCACCCTGCCGTTGACCTACAAAACGATCCTCCTGGTCACGTTGGTGAGCGTGATCGGCTCGCTGCTGGCGTTTGATCAGTTCTTCCTCATGACCGCCGGGCAGCCGTTCAATCGCACGGCCTCGGTGATGTTCTGGATCTACTTAAATTCGTTTCCCTATTTGAAACTCGGCTACGGCGCCGCGCTGTCGCTGATGCTCGCGGCCATCGTTCTTGCTTTCACAATCGTCCAGCTGATCCTGACTCAGCGCAGCCGCACATGACAGGCAGCATGGCCAAAATCGGGACTTTCGAGTGAACGATGACAGCGCGAGTTTTGCGGTCTCTGCGCCAGGGACGAGGCAATCTCCTGCGCCCCGTCGGCATGATGGCCGTCAATTCCTCGTGGGCGCTGTTTGCGTGGCGATTTGCACCGTCATGTTGGCGCCCCTGGTCCTGTCGATTTCCGCATCGTTGAAGACAGCGTCGGAGGCGGCTTCGATCCCTCCGACCTACTTCACTCATCATCTAAGTTTCGAAAGCTATCAAAGACTTTGGAATTATCAGGCCGGCTTGCCCACCTATCTTGAGAACAGTGGCGGCGCCGCGTTCCTGACGATCGCTTTTTGCCTTCTGTTGACGATTCCCGCCGGATACGCATTGGCGCGTTTCCCGGTGCCCGGCAAGGAATTCATCTTTGTCTTCCTGCTGCTGGCGCTGATTGTTCCGTATCAGTCGCTGTTGACTCCCATCTTCTTCATGTTCGCCCAGCTGCATTTGACAAACACGCTCGTCGGCCTCGCGGTCGTTCACACCACAATCCAAATTCCTTTCAGCCTCTACATCATTCGCAACAGCTTCGAAGCGGTGCCGCGGGAAATCGAAGAGGCCGCGGTCATCGACGGCGCCTCGCTCTTCCAGGTTCTCACTTTCATCTGCCTGCCGGCGATTCGACCAGCAATCGTGACGGTGGCGTTGTTTGCCTTCATCACCTCGTGGAACGAGTTCCTCGGCGCGTTGGTCATCATGAACCGCGGCGCCACCTTCACCCTGCCGCTGATCCTCGCGAATGCGCGCCAGGAGACGAGCATCGGGGGCACGGATTGGGGTATGTTGCAGGCCGGAATCACCATCTCGATCATTCCCTGCGTGCTCTTTTATCTGCTGCTGCAAAAATATTACGTCTCGGGGTTCACGAGCGGCGCGGTGAAATGAGCACTGGATTCTCGCGGCATGACTGAGAAATCAGCCGGACCCGCTGGGAGCGCGAATCGGCGCGAGTCCGCGGCGCTCGATCGCGAACCCGACCATCCGCGACGTAGCGCGAGCCTCCAATGTCAGCATCGGCACGGTCTCCAAAGCGCTGAACAATAATGGCAGCTTGCGTCAGGAGACACGCGAACGAATCGTCACCGCCGCGGAAGCGATCGGCTACCGCCCGAACGATCTCGCGCAGAGCCTGCATCGGGCGCGGTCGATGACGGTTGGCATCCTCTCCAACGACAGCTTCGGCCGCTTCGCGTTTCCGATCGTCGAGGCGCTCGAGCGGCGCCTGTCCGATCACGGCATCGCCGTCTTCATGTGCAACGCCACCGACGATCCCGCGCGCGAGCGTCGCCACATCGACCAGCTTCTTGGCAAGAGAGTCGATGGCCTTGTCGTCACGGCGCGCCGAGCGGACCAGCGCGCGCCGATCGAACCGGCCGCGCGCGGCCTTCCGGTGGTCTACGTGTTCTCGCAGGTCGAGAACCCCGACGCGCTTTGCCTCTTGCCCGACGACGAGGGCGGCGCGAGGCTTGCGGTCAGCCATCTCGTCGCTCTCGGCCGCAGGAGGATCGCGCATATCACCGGGCCGGAACGGTTCGAGGCGGTTCGCTTACGCGAATTGGGCTGGCGCAAGGCGCTGGCCGAGGCCGGGCTGAAAGCGAGCGCCAGCGATTGTCGGCCCGGGCGCTGGTCCGAGGCCTGGGGACGTGAGGCCGTGCAGGCCCTCTTCTCGCGCCGCCGGACCATGCCAGACTCGCTCTTTTGCGGCAACGATCAGATTGCGCGCGGCGCCGTTGATGCCCTGCGCGAGATGGGGCTTGGCGTACCCGATGAAGTGGCGGTGGTCGGCTTCGACAACTGGAACGTGATGGCGGAGGCGGCGCGGCCGGCGCTCACCAGCGTCGACATGAACCTTGAGGCTTTGGGTCGCGAGGCCGGCGCATCGCTTATGGAGATGATGGGGGGGCGCGCGCTGAAAGGCGTGCGCCGCTTGCCGTGCTCTCTGGTCATTCGCGATTCGTGCGGGGCGCGGCGGGGCGCTGAGAAGGGAAAACAATCATGAGCGAGCGCGCCTATTCGGCAGTCCCGTTTGCGGATGTCCGCATCACCGGACCGTTCTGGCGCGAGCGGCTTGAGACCGTGCTCAAGCATACGATTCCGAGCCAGCACGCGAAACTCAAAGAGGTGGGCATCCTCGATTCGCTCAAGCTGCCGAAGCCCATTCCGCCGCTTACAATCCCGAGGAACAGCCATAACTTCACCATGCAGGTGTTTTGGGATTCCGATGTCGGCAAGTGGATCGAGGCCGCGAGCTGCGCGCTTGCCCATCGGCGCGATGGCGACATCGAGGCGAAGATCGACGCCATCGTCGATGATCTCGAGCGCGCCCAGTCGCCCGACGGTTATCTCAACTGTTGGTACAATGGGCGCGAGCCTGAGAAGCGCTGGACGAACCTGCGCGATAACCATGAGCTCTACAACGCCGGCCATCTGCTCGAAGGCGCCGTCGCCTACTTCCGCGCCACTGGAAAGCGCAAGATGCTCGACATTATGGAGCGCTATGTCGATCATATCGCCGCAACGTTTGGCCGCGGTCCGGGACAGAAGCGCGGTTATCCTGGCCACCAGGAGATCGAACTCGCGCTGGTCAAGCTCTACCGGCTGACCGACGATCGCCGCCGCCTCGATCTTGCATCTTATTTCATCGACGAGAGGGGCAGCCAGCCGCACTATTTCACCGAGGAAGCTCTGGCGCGCGGCGAGGATCCGGCGAGCTTCTGGGCTGGAACCTACGAATACAACCAGTCTCACATCCCCGTTCGGGAGCAGACCCGGGTTGTGGGACATGCTGTGCGCGCCATGTATATGGCCTCCGCGATGGCCGACTTGGCGTCGGAGCTCGGCGACGAGGGACTCAGACGCGCTTGCGAGGCGCTGTGGCGTGACGTGACCACCGCGCAGATGTACGTGACGGCCGGGCTCGGGCCGAAAGAAACCAACGAGGGATTCACCGAGCCTTACGATCTCCCCAACGAAACGGCCTATGCCGAGACCTGCGCGTCGGTCGCGCTGATCTTCTGGGCCCACCGGATGCTCCATCTCGATCTCGACGGGCGCTATGCCGACGTTATGGAGCTTGCGCTGTTCAATGGCGCGCTGACGGGGCTTGGGCGCGATGGGATACACTACTTCTATTCCAATCCGCTCGAGAGCCGCGGCCAGCACAAAAGGTGGGCATGGCACCTCTGCCCGTGCTGCACGATGAATGTGTCGCGCCTGGTCGCGTCCGTGGCTGGCTATGCGATCTCCAGCCACGGGGACGGCGTCGCCTTCCACCTCTATGGCGGGTTCGAGACAACGGCGACATTGGCCGGCGGGAAAGTCGCCTTGCGTGAGACGAGTGACTATCCATGGTCCGGCGAGGTCCGGATCGACATCGATCCCGAGGCGCCGGCCCCTTTCGATCTCAAGCTGCGCATTCCCGGCTGGGCGAAGGATGCGAGCGCGGCCGTGAATGGCGAGCCTGTCGCGCTGAGGCCGACGAAGGGCTATGCGACCATCCACCGGGTCTGGCGAAAGGGCGACGCGGTGACGCTCGATCTCAAGATGTCTGCAGAGCGACTCTATGCGCATCCGAACGTGCGCATGGATGTCGGGAGGGCAGCGCTCAGGCGTGGCCCATTGATCTATTGCGTCGAGGAGGCCGACAATCCCGGCGGACCGGTCCAGACCCTGTCGCTGCCTCGCTCAGCACAGCTCGACGCCGCATGGAGGACGGACCTGTTTGGCGGCGCCATGACGCTGAAAGCCAGTGCGAAGCGTCTCGTTCCCGACGAGGACAACAGCGCGCTCTATACAACCGAACCGCCCGGGGCGCGCGACGCCTCGCTTATTGCCCTACCCTATCATTTATGGGCCAATCGAACACCCGGCTCAATGCAGGTGTGGGTCGCCGAGCTTGAGAGCTAGGCGCCAGACCGTACGGCGGTTTCAGCCTGGCTTCGGAGGCGCGCAAGCGTCGCTATGCCATTTCGCGGGCCAGGCGACCATGTGCCCTCCGGAACGAAAATCGTCGAGCAGATGGATAGCCGCCTCTACGGCTGTCGGCTCATGGAAGAACTCGATCACCAAGGGCGGATCAGTCAGGCTCCGGCGACTCCGGCGCCGTCACTCCTGCGGCGAGGGTCCCACTTCACGCAGCGGGATCGGTGCGCATACATGGCGCCATTGCTCGGCAATCGCCGTGACTGCGGCGTTCACCGGTCCTGTCGTGATCGTTGGGATGACGGAAGCATCGACGACGTAAAGGTTGTCGAGGCCGTGGACGCGCAGGTCGCCGTCGACGACGGCGTGATCGCCGGCGCCCATCTGGCAGGCGCCGACGGGATGGTGGTGCGTCATGGCGGCGTCGGCCAGGAAGGCGTCGACCGCCGCGTCGGATCGAACGGACGGACCGGGCAGGATCTCCCTGTCCCGCCAGGCGTCGAGCGGCGGCGCATGGCCGATCTCGCGGGCGAGACGCAGGCTGTCCCGGAAGGCGCTGCGATCGCGCTCGTCGGACAGATAAGAGGGATCGATGATCGGCGGGTCGGCGCTGTGGGGACCGCTGAGGCGCACCGATCCGCGGCTTCGCGGATGAGTGACGCCGCACATCAGCGTATAGGCGCGGCCGACCTCCGGTCGGGCGAAGCGTTCGGTGACGACGGGCAGGACGACGCAGGCGATAACCGAGTCCGGCGCCCCGTCGGCGCGGCTTGGCCGGTCGCGGTGAAGATACATCAGCGATTCGGAATGCTGAAGGCGCGAGGGCGCTACCGGCTGGCGCGCCGAAAAGATCAGGCCCGCTGCAAGCAGATGGTCGTGCAGGTTGTGGCCGACGCCACGCAACGCCAGACGGCAATCGACGTCGGCCGCTTTCAGTTCCTCGGGGTCGCCGACGCCGGAGCGCATCAGCAGAAGAGGCGAGCCGACAGCCCCGGCCGAGAGCACGACGATGTCGGCGCGCAGGAGCTCTTCGTGGCCGCCGCGCCGAACGCGCGCCGCTGCGACCCGGCCCCGTTCGATCGCCAGCGCCTCGACGAGCCCGCCGGCCACCACCGTCAGGTTGGCGCGCCCGAGATGTGGGGTCAGATAGGCGTCGGCGGCGCTGACGCGACGGCCGTTGCGGATCGTGAGCTGGTTGGGCGCGGCGCCCGCAAGCGGCCCGCCATTATGCTCGGCAAGACGCGGCGCGCCGATCGACACGCCGGCCTCGATATAGGCTGCGACCAGCGGATGGATCTGGGTTGAGGGCAGCATGACCGGCAGCGGGCCGTCGGCCCCATGGACGGCGGAGCCGCCTTCGGAAAAACTTTCGCTGCGACGGAACGCCGGCAACAGCGATTGGTAGGACCATTGCGGTCCGGCGGCGGCCGCCCAGGCGTCGAAATCATCCGGATGGCCTCGGACATGGGCCATCGCGTTGAGGCAGCTTGAGCCGCCAAGGAGACGGCCGCGCGGCCAATCGTGAACGCGGCCTCCTGTCCAAGGCTGCGCCGCGGTGCGGTAGCCCCAGTCATAAGTCCGGCCGCCGAGAAACGGCCACTGCATGGGATCGGCGATGTCGGGGTCCGTGGCCTCGACGCCCGCCTCGACGAGACAGACCGAGACGTCGGGATCCTCGGAGAGCCGCGCGGCGAGGACGCAACCCGCGGAGCCGGCGCCGACAATCAGGACATCGAAGCCACGCGTCATACTGATCCTCGCGGTCTTCGCGCCTGTCGTCGTCGGCGCCGTCGCGGAGGGTCACGCGGCGCCGGCATCGGGCGCGAGGCGACTAAGGATCTGGCGCTGCACGGCGCCAAGATGCGCCCGCATCGCACGTTCAGCGCCCTCGGGGTCGCGCGCCGCGATGGCCTCGCCGATCGCGGCGTGCTCGGCGTCGCGTCCACGAATGCGGTTGGGGCAGCGCGTATTGGCGTCGTTATCCCCGAGCCGCAGTCGGGCGTCGGTCGCGACGCGACGCAGCAGCGCGTAGAGTTCCGCTGCAAGCGAATTGCGTGATCCGGCCGCCACCGCTTTGTGAAAGGCGAGATCGGCCGCGCCAGGGTCGGCGCCGGCAGGCGTCGTGGCCGCTCGCTGGATCCGCGATATTTCGAAGGGAGACGCCCGCAATGCGGCAAGCCGCGCCAGGGCCGGCTCGAGCACCATCCTGAGTTCAATGATCTCGAGAGGGTTCGTGCCGCGGACCAGAGCGTCCCCCCTGCGCGCATCCGGCGAGGCTCGTCGGCCCGCTCGGGCCGGCTCGATCTCGCCGCTGGCCCGCAGGGCCTCCAGGGCGCGGCGCAAACGGTGTCGCTTCACGTTCAGCCGCTCGGCGGCGGCGCGTTCCGACGGGATCGAGCCAGTCTCCGCGATGATCCCGCGCACGGCCTCGACGAGGGGGCGCAGTTCGTCCGACTCCTCTGCGGAGGCCGCCGTGAGGACCGCGCGATCGTTCGCGGCGGCGGCCGATCTCGCTTCTCCCGATGAAGGCATCGATCCCTCGTAGCAAGGCGCGACGCCCAGGGATGTCGCGCACACGCAAGTCGACCAAAAATAAAGCAGCTTTGCAACAGAATATAGCAATAGGTTGGCCTGGTTGACAAGATTGGTTACGGCGTGGTCGAGTGACCGGGAACAGCCCCGCGGAGTTCGATGGTTCGCGAATCCTATGACTACGTGATTGTGGGAGCCGGCTCGGCCGGCTGCACGCTTGCTGAGCGGCTAAGCGAAGATTCGGCCGCGACAGTCCTCGTGCTCGAGGCAGGCGGCTGGGACAGGGATCCGTGGATACACATCCCGCTCGGCTGGGGGAAAATCCTGCAGAAACGTCTGCATGATTGGATGTATTTCACCGAGCCGGAACCCTATGCCGACGGACGGCGGGTTGAATGCGCGCGCGGCAAGGTGGTTGGCGGATCCTCTTCGACCAACGCCATGGCGTTCGTGCGCGGCAATCGCGGAGATTATGACCGATGGAGCGCCGCGGGGCTCGCTGGATGGTCCTATGCAGACGCGCTTCCCTATTTCCGCAAGCAGGAAAGCTGGCAGGGCGGCGGCAGCGTCTATCGGGGCGGCGACGGACCTTTAACGACGCAATTCTGCCGTTACCAGGATCCGCTGCTCGAGGCCTATATCGAAGCCGGGCAGAAAGCCGGCCATGGCTGGACCGACGACTATAACGGCGAGAGGCAGGACGGATTCGCCCGCCTGCAGATGACCATCCGCAATGGCCGGCGATGCAGCGCCGCCACCGCCTATCTGCGTCCGGCATTCGGCCGCTCGAACCTGTCAATCGAGGTCGGCGCGCTGGCGACGAGGATCGTCTTCGAGGGAAATCGCGCGGTCGGCGTCGCCTATGTCAAGGGCGGGCAGCACGATCGTCGCGCGCGCCGCGCGCGAGGTGATCCTGTGCGGCGGCGTCTTCAACTCGCCCCAACTCCTGATGCTTTCCGGGATCGGCGCGCCGGACGAGCTTAAGCAGCATGGCATAGAGGCGAAAGTCGCGCTGCCCGGCGTCGGCAAGAACCTGCAGGACCACGCGTCCGTTATCCTGATGTATCGGCGCGGCGAGCGGAGCCCGTTCCTTGCGATGATGCGCGCCGACCGTATCGGCCTCGAGCTGCCGAAGGCTTACTTCTTCGGCAAGGGGTTCGCCGCCGACGTCCCTGGCGGGGTGACCGCATTCCTTAAGACGCGGCCGGACTTGGCGCTCCCTGACATCCAGATCCTGCTCACTGCCGCCTCCCTCGGGGCATGGCCCTATCTGCCGCCCTTCAAGGCGCCGTTCCCCGACGCCTTCGCTGTGCGCCTCGTCATGCTGCAGCCCGAAAGCCGCGGCTCCGTCACCCTCGGGTCGGCCGATCCGCAGGCGCACCCCCGCATCGTCCAGAACTTTCTCGGCACCGACGCGGATCGAGCGACGATTGCGGGCCGGCGTGCGCCTCGCCCGCGACATTTCCGCCCAGCCGTCGATGCGGCCTTATATCGCCGCCGAACTCGCGCCGGGCGCCGCCAAAGCGACGGATAGCGAGATCGACGCCTACGTCCGCGCCACCGCCATTACGGTCCACCATCCGCTCGGCACCTGCAAGATGGGAACTGACCACGACGAGGCCGCCGTGGTCGGCGTCGACCTGAAGGTGCGAGGCGTCCTGGGCCTGCGTGTGGTCGACGCGTCTGTCATGCCCGATCTCGCTGACCGGGAACATCAATGCCGCCGTGGTGATGATTGCAGAGAAGGCGGCCGATTTGATCCGCGGCCGGACGCCGCTAACGCCGGCGCCGGTGTGAATTGGTTGAACGCCCCGGCCGTCAGGCTGAGTTGATGGGTCCGAAACCATTTCCGATATGGTTGGGCTACCAAAGGCACGTTGGTTACGACGACGAAGGGAGACGAGTATGAGCGCGACCGATACCATCGTCGGCGACCGCAGCAATCGCGATAACGCCCTGAAATCCCTCTACGACGACATCCATACCAAGCATATGTTCCCGTTCTGGGCGACATCGACCGATGTGGCCCACGACGAGATCAAGCAGTTGATGGGAACGCACGAAGGCCGTGCCCTTCCTGTGGTCCTACGATCGAGGATATCGAACCAATTCTCAATCGCGCCGCCGAATTGGTCACTATGGACGATTCCGAGCGCCGCTCGCTCATCCTGGTCAATCCCGGCCTGCGCCGAAGCGCGCGACCGTCAGCACGATGTACACGGCCTATCGCCTCAACGACGCCAATGAGATCATGCCGCCGCACCGCCATTCGCCGAATGCGATCCGCTTCGGCCTGACAGGCAAGGGCAATTTCACCGGCGTCGAAGGCGAGGACATTACCTTTGGGCCCGGGGACATGGTGCTGACCCCCATCGACACCTGGCACAACCACGGCACCATCGGCAACGAGCCTGCGGTCAACCTCTCTGTCCTCGATCTGCCGCTGGTCGAGACTCTCAACGCCATCTACTTCGAGCACGATTACAGCGAGATCGAGGACGGCAAGCGCGTCCTGAAGAAGCAGCAGACGGCGCGTTACCCCTCGGATTATTCGCAGCGCATCTACGGACACGGCGGGCTGATGCCCCGCTTCGTCCGCCACAATCGCGGCGCCGGCCTGTCGTCGCCCATGTATGTCTATCGCTGGGAGATGATGCGCGACCTGCTGGAGCGCCACAAGGACTGGGACGGCGACCCCTATGAGGCGCTCATGGTCGAATATGTCGATCCGACCACGGGCCGTCCGGTCTTCAAGACGATCACCTTCTTCGTTCAGATGCTGCGGCCGGGGGAGAAGACGCAGCCGCTGCGGCAGACGGCGAGCCTGCTCGTCGCGCCGTTCGAGGGCAAAGGACATTCGATCGTCGATGGCAAGCGTTTTGACTGGAAGGCTTTCGACACGCTCGCCGTGCCGGGCGGCTCCTGGTGCGAGCACGTCAACGATTCGGACCGCGATCCAGCGTTCCTGTTCGTCGCCAGCGACGAGCCGGCGCTGAGCGCGTTCGACCTGCACAAGAAATGGGGCCGCGACGCGTCGGGCGACGTCGTGCGCCTCGTCTGATCCCGCCGATCGCGGCGGCAAGTCCGGTTTGCTCGCCGCCGCGTCACATACATTCCCGTCAGGGTCGGCCAGTTGCCAAGTTCACACAACACAGCCCTTCTCTCGCATATCGACTGCCCAGGCGGCGGCCAGGTCTGGGTCGACGGGACGACTCTCTACGTCGGCCATATGCGCTGGCCGAGCGGCACGTCGCATCTACGACGTCGCCGATCCGCGCCAGCCGCGGCTGATCGCGCGGATCGACATGCCGGAAGGCTGGCATTCGCACAAGGTGCGGGTCGCCAACGGCATCATGATCGTCAATCACGAGAAGCTCGGCCAGAACGGCACCGGCCGAGTTCGGCGGCGGTCTTGCGATCTACGACGTCTCCCGCCCGAGCGAGCCGAAGCCGATCTCGCAAATGGAAGACGGCCGGCCGCGGCGTGCATCGCTACGATTTCGACGGCCGCTATGCCTATATCTCGCCAACAGCGGAAGGCTATATCGGCAATATCGTCGTGATCCTCGACCTCGTCGATCCGAGCCACCCCGTCGAGATCGGGCGCTGGTGGATCGAGGGACAACGGCAGGCCGGCGGCGAAGCCTATCCGTGGGCCGCGATCTGCCGCTCGCCGCGCTGCCATCATCCGTTGCGGCTCGGCGACCGCCTCTACGTCAGCTACTGGCATCACGGCTTGTTCATTCTCGACATCTCGGACCTGTCGCGGCCAACGCTGGTCTCTCATTCTGAACTCGAGTCCTTCGTTTCCGCATCCGACGCATACCTGCCTGCCGATTCCGCAGCTCCTGAAGCAGCGCAAAATCATGGTCGTCGCCGACGAGGACGTCGCAAAACTGCGCCCCGCGCCGCCGGCCTTTGCCTGGATCTACGACATCACCGACGAGCGCAACCCGATGCCGATCTCCACCTATCAGGTGGCCGGGCTCGACCCCGACGGTTCGCCGCAACCCCCGATGATCGGCTGCCATCAGCCGTCCGAGCGCTTTCAAGGGTACGGTGATTCCCTTCGCCTGGTTCGCGCAAGGCCTGCGTCTCGTCGACATCGCCGACCCGTCTAAGCCGCTCGAGGTCGGCCATTACCTGCCCGACGTTCCGCCCGGCGCCGACCTGCCGTCTTCCAACGATGTCACCATCGATGACCGCGGCCTCGTCTACCTGATCGATCGCATCAACGGCGTCGACATTATCGAGACCAAGGTTCTGTGAGGGATATGGGGCAGATGAGCACGGCGGGAAAATCGAAGTCTGAGACCGACGAGCCGGCGCCGCGGCTGCGCTATCCGATTGGCAAGAAGAATCCCAACCTGCCCTTCTATCCGGCCGTGCGAGCGGGTGATTTCGTCTTCGTGTCGGGACAGGTCGCCAAGGATGCCGAAGGCAACATGATCGAGGGCACGATCGAGGTCGAAACGCAGGCGACGATCGATTCCATTCGCCGCATCCTGGCCGAGGATGGCGTCAGCCTCGCCGACGTCGTGCGCGTCACGACCTACCTCCAGGATACGCGCGATTTCGGCCGCTACAACAAGGTCTTCGCGGCGAACTTCACCGAGGCAGGCTTGGCGCGCACCACGGTCGAGGCGCGCGCGGTCATCGCCACCAAGATCGAGATGGACGCCATCGCCTACAGCCCGAAGAAGGCCTGATGGGCGCCGGCGCCAGGTCGTCGAACAGAACAGACGGAGCAGACAGATGATCAGACTTCTCGGAAGGCAAACCTCCGGAAACGTGCAAAAAGTGATTTTCATGCTGGAGGAGGCCTCGATCCCCTACACGCGCGAGGATTATGGCCGCCAATTTGGTAATACACAGACAGCCGAATATCTGGCTCTCAATCCCAACGCCAAGGTTCCCACGCTCGTCGAAGGCGACGTTGTGATCTGGGAATCGCACACGATCCTGCGGTTTCTGGCGGCGAGCCACGCCCCCGGGTTGACGGGCGCGACAGCGGCGGAGCGCAGCGCCGTCGAGCGCTGGATGGACTGGCTTCTGGCCTCGGTGAACGGGCTCTACCTGACGATGTTCAAGGAGGCCAAAAAGCCGCCGGCGGAACGCGTGTCGGACTTTGACGCGCAGGCGAAGGAGTTGATCGCGATGCTGGCGATCGCCGAAGCCCATCTCAGCGGCCGCGAGTTTTTCGCCCTCGACAGGCTGACCATCGCGGATATGGCGCTCGGCCCCATCCTCAAGCGCTGCGTGGCGTTTCCGATCGACGTTCCGAGCTTCTCCAATCTTGGTCGCTGGATCGCCCATCTTGATTCCCGCCCGGCCTTCCAGGTCGCGATCGGCGCCAAGCCCGCAGCAGTCTCGTCCGCAGCCTGACCGGAGCTTCTGATCTTGCCGTGAGGACGATGGGTCACGTGTCTCTCAGCCTTATGAGAAAGGTCCGCGACTTGACGGTGGCCGCCGCTGCACTGCCGATGGTCCAGGCCGAAGACGTGTCAGTCGTCCTCGGCCAGGGCGCGAAGCGCCAAGTGGTCCTGCAGAACGTCGCCCTCGACGTCCCGGAAGGGGCGTTTGTGTCGCTGATCGGTCCGTCGGGCTGCGGCAAGAGCACCTTGCTCAAGGCGCTGGCGGGCCTCGTCGAACCGACATCGGGCGCCGTTCGGGTCGCCGGTCTGCCGCCGCGCGTCGCCGCAAGCCGGCGCCAGATCGGGCTCGTCTTTCAGGATCCCAATCTCCTCCCCTGGAAGAACGCGCTCGAAAACGCCGCGATGTTGCGGGAAGTGGCCGACAGAGCCATGCCGCGCGCCGAACTGCGCGACTATGCGAGGGCCATGCTCGACCTCGTCGGCCTCAAGGACGCAGCGATGAAGCGGCCGGCCGAGCTTTCGGGCGGCATGCGGCAGCGTGTGGCGATCGCCCGTGCGCTGACGCTCGACCCTGCGGTTCTGCTCATGGACGAGCCGTTCGGCGCGCTTGACGCCATCACCCGCGAGGCGATGAGCCAATCGCTGCTGGAAATATGGGAGCGCACGCGCAAGACGATCGTCTTCGTAACCCATTCGATCGACGAGGCGATCTATCTGTCGAGCGAGGTCCACGCTCTTGGCGTCGGTCCCGGACGGATCATCGACACGCTCACCGTCGCCCTGCCCTATCCGCGCGACGAGGCGATCTACAACCATCCGCGGTTTGCCGACATGGAGCGCCGGCTGCGGGCGCTTCTGCGGCGCGGCCACCTGCGGAACGAGCCGCAATGAGCGCGCCCGCTCGCTACGGCGCCAACGTGGCTGAGCCGAGCCGCTGGGCGGGCCCCGAAAGCTGGCTGCCGACGCTTGCTCTCGCCCTCTTGGTCGTGGCGCTGTGGGAGGCGACGATCCGCCTCTTCCATGTTTCGTCGTTCATCGTGCCGGCGCCTTCGGCCATCGTGGCCGCGATGATCCGCGAAGCTCGGCCGCTCGCGAGCTGCGGCGGTCGTCACCGCCGAGGAGATCCTCGTCGGCTTCGTGGCCGCCGCCGCCGTCGGCATTGTGCTGGCTTTGATCATCGCACGGTTTCGACTCTTCGGGCGCGCGCTCTATCCCCTCGTCGTCCTGTTCCAGAACGTTCCCAAGGTGGCGCTCGCGCCGATCTTCATCCTTTGGTTCGGCTACGATCTTGCGCCCAAGGTGGGGTTGATCGTGGTGATCGCCTTCTTCCCGGTGACCCTTTCGATTCTGACCGGCATCGAGGCTGTCGAGCCCTCGCTGATCTCTCTGATGCACTCGGTCGGCGCCCGGCCGAATGAGATTCTCGCCAGAATCCAGATACCGCACGCCCTGCCCAACCTGATGGCCGGCCTGAAGATCGCCGCGACCTTCAGCGTGATCGGCGCAATTGTCGGGGAGTTCGCCGGCGCCTCGGCGGGGCTCGGCTACATGATCCAGTTCGCCTCGACCCAGCTCGACACCGCCCTGGTGTTTGCCGCGCTTGTCGTCGTCTCCGTTGTCGGCGTCGGCTTCTACTACCTCGTCGAATATCTCGAAAAACTTGTTGTTCCTTGGGCGCCGAAATTCACGCAGTCATGAATCGCGGCGGAGGCCCCTCCGGAGGAGAGAAGCACATGTTCGCAGCGCAAAATCGTCAAAGCTGTCGCAGTCCTGACATTCGCCGCCATCGGCTACACCGCGCACCCGGCCGCGGCGGCCGACCCAGTAAGCGTCCAGCTTGACTGGGTGGTGCGCGGCAACCACGCCATGTTCTTTGTGGGGAAGGAGAAGGGCTTCTTCGCGCAGAATGGCATCGACCTCACCGACATCCGCAAAGGGACCGGTTCGCCCGACGCCATGCGGCTCGTCGGCAACGGCAATGCCGATTTCGGCTTCGGCGATCTGCCGACGCTCGCGGTCGCCCGCGCGCAGAACGTGCCGGTGGTGGCGCTCGCCGCCGTCAACCAGCATTCGCCGCTAGCGATGGTGACGCTCGCCAAGACAAAGGTGCTCAAATCGCCCGCCGACCTCAAGGGCCTCAACATCGGCATCCATCCCGCGGGCTCCACCTATATCTTCTTCAAGGCGCTGCTCGCCGCCAACGGCCTCACCGAGGCCGACATGAAGATCAGCAGCGTCGCGCCGCCCTACGAAAGCTACCTGTTGCTCGGCCGCGTCGATGCGGTCGTGGGCTATATTGACGCCGAGGTGCCGGAACTGGAAGCGAAGGCCGGCGGCCCGGGGGCGCTCAGCATCCTGCTCGGCGCCGACTATGGCTGGAAAGTCTACGGCTCCGGCCTGTTCACGTCGGAGGCGATGATCAAGGACAAGCCCGACCTCGTGAAACGCTTCGTAAAGGCCTATGCCGAGGCGTTCGACTACGTCATCGCCCATCCCGATGAGGCCGCCGCCATCACGGCGAAGGCGACGCCCGGCTATGAGGGCAAGCAGGACGTCCTGCTGGCGCAGCTCAAGGCGGACATCGCCTCAACCTTCACCAGCGACGACACCAAGGCCCACGGCCTCGGCTGGATGACCAAGGAACGATGGCAGCAGACGCTGCAGGTGATGACCGACCAGGGCGTCCTGAAGTCCGCTCCGCCGGTCGACGGGATCTTCACCGACGCTTTCCTGAAGACTGGAGACTGATCGGCGCGCCGTCGGCATCTCCGTCTCCACGCGCCGCCGCTAAGGAAAGGATCGCTGATGTTCGAGACCGCCGTCATCGGCCTGGGCACGATGGGACCAGGCATCGCCGCGAGGCTGGCGCGTGGTGGAATCGGGGTGCGCGTCTACGACACATCGATCGCCGCCATGGAGCGAGCGCCGGCGCAGATCGCGCTGGCGATGGGCGTCCTCGACAGGCTCGGCGTCGCCGCGGCGCCTGCCGACGGAAGCGCGCGTGACCTATTGCAGCGACCTCGCCGACGTCGTCCGCGGCGCGACGCTCGTCATCGAGAACGTCCCGGAGAAGATCGAGATCAAGGCCGAGGTGTACCGGGCCCTTGATGGCCTGGTAGCGGCCGACACGATCGTCGCCTCCGACACGTCGGGAATTCCGATCACGAAATTGCAGGACTGCATGTCGCATCCCGAGCGCGTCGTCGGCATGCACTGGTCGAACCCGCCTCACATCATTCCGATGATCGAAGTGATCGCGGGCCAGCGCACGAGCCAGGCGACCGTTCAGTTCATCGTCGACACCATCCGAAGCCTCAACCTGCTGCCTGTGGTGGTGAAGAAGGACGTTCCGGGCTTCGTCGAGAATCGCGTTCTCTACGCACTGTTGCGGGAGGCGGTCGCACTCGTCGAGAACGGCGTGATCGACCCTGAGGATCTCGACACCTGCGTGTCCTGGGGCATTGGCTACAAGCTCGGCGTCGTCGGACCGATGGCCCTCCTCGACATGGCGGGCTTGGACATCTACGAATCGGTTTCTAGCTTCCTTAACGCCGATCTCGCCACGCGCGGCGACGTCGCGCCCTTTGTCAGCGAGCGCACGCGCGCCGGCCGGCTCGGCATCAAAACCGGCGGTGGTGTCTACGATTACACCCCCGAACGCATTAAGGCGCTGCAGGCCGAGCGCGCTGCGCGTTTCATCGCTGTTCGTCTAGCGCTGGAAGGGCGCGGCTGATGGCCGCCCCCTCCCCTTGCCTGCTCCTAGCGGCAGGCGAGCCCCCTCCGTCTGGCGCGCAAGTGAGCCGCAGCGGCGGCGGCGCGGCGCCCGCCCGCTGCGGCAAAGCGACCACCGCGCGAGTCGCCCATGCATCTCCGGCAAACCCGCACCACAAAGCCTGGATCGGCATGCGGTCCTTGAGAGCGTTGAGGACGAATGTCGCGCCGCTCCGGGGATCATACCAGAGCGTCGCCTGAACGCTCTCACCGCGCTCGGCTGTCCCGAACTCGATCGAATACCAATGCGCGAGCGCGGCCGAGCAGACGATGGGGCCGAGAGCGCTGTTCTTGGCGGCGAACGGCAGGGCGATGAGGCCCGCGGCGCCGCGCGCGATGGGCTCGGCCTCTTCCGCCGCCGCGGCGCTCACCACTGCGATACCGATGGCTAGCAAGGGAAATCAGCAGTCGCTTTAGCATGCGCAGCACCAACTCCCCAGGGAAAGGAGTTCACCTCCATAAAGAATGACTTTCAACCAACCGCTCCAGGTTTTTGCTGCGTAGACCGGAACGGAAGACGACCGGACGCTGTCAGGGCATAATGTCAGAGGGAGTAACACAAATGTCGAACAAGTGGATTGGGGTGAGCGTCGGCGCGCTGGCGCTGACGTGGATGCTATCGAGCGCAAGCGGTGCGGCTGAAGTCAAGACCATCGCCATTCTCACGCCCGAGCAGGGAACCGACTTCGGTTGGAACCAACAGGGCATCGACGCCGCGAAGGCGGCTGGCGCTAAGGAGGGCGTCAAGGTGCTCGTCGCGCAGAACCTTGGCTACGGCGACGTGCGGCCGACCTTGCGCGAGCTTGCCGAGAACGGCGCCAACCTGCTCATCGCCCATGCGAGCGGCTACAACACCGCCGCTCCCGAGATCGGCGCGGAAACCCACGTGCCGGTCGCCGTCGTCGACCGTCCCGGCGCCGGCAAGCTCGGCGTTCTCGCCGATTACACGCTGAGCGGCCACGAAGGCGCCTATCTCGCCGGCCGTCTGGCCGCAAAGATGACCCGCACCGGGACGGTTGGAATCGTCGTTTCAGGCGAGCCGCCATCGTGGAACTCCCAGTCTGCCGCTTTCGCGCAAGGCGCCAAGGCCGAGAACCCGAAAGTGAACGTCCGCTACGCCGTCATCGGACCGGCCGCCTACAGCGACGCCGCTGGCGGCAAGCGGGTGACAGACGCGGTGATCGCGGCGGGCGCCGACATCATCTTCGGCCAGGGCAACGGATCGAGCTTCGGCATGATCGAGGCGGCGGAGACGTCCAAGGCGACCGATGGCGGCAAGGTCTATTTCATCGACGTCATCGGCGACAAGAGCAGCCTCGACAAGGGCAACCTTCTCAGCTCCGTCGTCTGGGACATGACGCCCGTCTACACCGCGATGATCGAGGACCTGAAGAACGACAAATTCGGCGCCTCCGAGTACAAGATCAGCCTCGCCGACAATTCGGTCCATCTTCTCAAGACGAGTCACATTCCAGACAAGGTGTGGGGCGAATTGCAGGCGATCCGCGGGGACGTCATCAGCGGCAAGATCAAGGTTGAACCCGCCTTCGACGCCGCCGCCGTGCACGCGCTCGTCACCGAGGTGGCCGTCACGAAATAGCCGCCCAGGCGCCGCATCCGGACACCGGCGCCGACCACGGCGCCGGTTAGCCGGCCGAGCTGGACGGCGCCGGAGAATGGCGACATGATAACACGGCCGACCCAACCGGCGATGCGCCGATGAATGTGGCCGGCGCGCCTTCCGGCGCGCCGATCATCGAATTCGTCGGCGTGACCAAGCGGTATCCGGGCGTCGTCGCGAACGATGGCGTCGATCTCGCCATCCGGCCCGGCGAGGTCCACGTCCTGCTCGGCGAGAACGGCGCCGGGAAATCCACTCTGATCGGCATGCTGTCCGGCTTGCAGCAGCCCGACGAGGGCGCGATCCGGGTCGACGGGCGGCCGCAACGGATCAGCTCGCCGCGCCGAGCCCTCAACCTCGGCATCGGCACGGTGTTCCAACACGTCATGCTGGCGCCTAGCCTCAGCGTCCTCGACAACGTCGCCCTCGGCGGTCCTTGGTGGCGGCGGCCAGACCGCGCGGGGCTCGCGCGCCGGCTGCGCGACATGAACGCCAGCATCGGCGTGTCGATCGATCCGGACGCCGTCACCGGCGCCCTCTCGCTCGGCGAGCAGCAACAGGCCGAGATCGTCAGGGCGCTGCTGCGCGGCAGCCGCGTCCTCGTCCTCGACGAGGCAACCGCAATGCTGACGCCGAAGGGCGTGGAAGAACTTGGCGCGCTGATGCGCCGCCTTGCGCGACGCGGCCTGGCGATCGTCTTCATCACCCACAAGCTCAAAGAAGCCTTCGCATTTGGCGACCGCATCTCGATCCTGCGGCTCGGCCGCAAGGTCGGCGAGATCGGGCCAGAACGTCTTGCGGCGACGGATCAAGGACGCACTGACAGCCGAGGTCGTGCGCGCTGATGTTCGGCTCTAACGCGCCGATGATCGCGGCAGCCGAGCACACGCCCCCACCCTTGCGCGCAACCGGACGCCGCGTATTGGAAGTGCGCGATCTCGCTGTCGACGATCCCGCCGTCAACGTTGTCGGCATCGACCTCGACGTCGACGAAGGTGAAATTCTCGGCGTCGCAGGGATCGACGGCAATGGCCAAAAGCAACTTGCCGAGGCGGTCGCGGGACAACGGACCGCTGCCGGCGGCCAGATCCGGCTTGACGGCGTGGCGCTGCAACGTCTGGATGTTGGCGCACGCCGACGATCTAGGGCTTCGCTACGTCACCGACGACCGTCTCGCCGAGGGCACCGTGGGGGGCTTCTCGGTAGCGATAAACCTTGCTGCTCAAGCAAATCGGCGAGGCGCCGTTCTGGTCGCGCGGCGTCGAGAGACGCGAAGCCATTTTGGCGCACGCGCGGACCCTGGTGGCCAGTTCGACGTCAGGACGCCGAGCGTCGAGACGCCGATCGCCAGATTATCGGGGGGCAACATTCAGAAGGCCATATTGGCGCGCGAGCTTTCGGGCCCGGCGAAAGCGGTGATCTTCGCGAAGCCCACCTACGGGCTCGACGTGCAGAACATCTGGCGACGCGACGGCGCATCCGGGAAGCGGCGCGGACTGGCATCGCAACGATCCTGATCTCCACCGACCTCGAGGAATTGCTCGAGTTGTCGGATAGGATCGCCGTCATGTCGCGCGGGCGACTGGCTGGCACATTGCCGAACGACAGGGATGCGCGCCAACGCGTCGGCGCGCTTATGACCGGTCTATCTCATGATGGCGGATACGCTCGAAACCCCGGCCGAGGCGCAGCCGAGTCCGACGGGGCGAATGGGACTCGTGCGTACGTTGGCGATAACGCTAGGCCCGGTCCTTGCGGCGTTGGCGGTCTCCGGCGCCATCCTGCTTGTCTTTGGGGTCAATCCCCTCGAATACTACCAAGCGGTGCTGCGCCGTGGGCTCTATTCGCCGTCCGGCGTCCAAGAGACGTTCACACGGATGGCGCCGCTGCTTCTCCTCGCTGCGAGCTTGATCGTCGCATTCCGAGCGGGCGTCTGGAATCTCGGCGGCGACGGCCAGTTCCTGCTGGCGGCCGTGATCGTGGCAGCCGCGGCGCCGAGCGCTTGTCCGCCATCATGCCAGCCTGGGCGGCGTTGACCCTGTGCCTGCTTCTCGGCGCCCTGGTCGGCGCGGCGTGGTCGGTGCTGCCGGCGCTGCTGCGCGCCTATCAGGGCGTCAACGAGATCATCACCACGCTCATGATGACCTTTCTCGGCGTCTCGCTCGCCAATGTCCTCGTCAAGCTCGTCTTCCTCGACCCTGCGACGACCGTTCCGCAGACCCGCACGCTTGCCGTCGCCGACCGGCTGCCGAAAGTGTTCGGCACGCGGATAAGCGGCGGCCTCCTTATCGGCCTCGTCGCGGTCATCGCCGTCCACCTTGTGATGACCCGCACGGCCTTTGGCCTGAAGCTGCGAGTGGTCGGCGCCAACACGCGCGCCGCGATCCACGCCGGCCTGCCGGTGCCGCCCCTGATTATCGCGGTGTTCGCGTTATCGGCGGCGCTCGCGGGACTTGCGGGGCGGTCGAAATCCTTGGCGTCGAGGGCAATGTACGGGCCGATTGGAACCCGGCCTTCGGGCTGACCGTGGTGCCCCTCGTGTTCCTCGCCCGCTTCAACGGCTTCGCGGCGATCGCCTTCGTCTTTCTATTCTCGGTGCTCTCGATCGGTGGGGAGAGCGCGGCGCGCCTTCTCGACGTCCCCAATTTCTTCACGCTCGTGGTGGCCTCGATTCTCCTAGTCCTGCTGGCGGTCGCCGAATATTTCGATCACCGCTACCGCGAACGGAGGGCGTGAGCGATGGAGAGCCTCCTCACGAGCGCCTTCCTCACCTCGCTCGTTCTCGGCGCCTTGACGGCGGGCGTGCCGCTGCTTCTGGCGGGCCTCGGCGAGCAGATTTCCGAGAAGGCAGGCGTCCTCAACATCGGCATTGAGGGCATGATGCTCGCTGGCGCTTATCTGGGCTTCCTCATCGCTTTCAAGACCGGCTCGATTTGGCTCGGCTTCGCGGGGGGCGCTTTGGGCGGCGTTCTGGTGGCCAGCCTCATGGCGCTGTTATGCGTCCTGCTCGGCCTCAGCCAGATCGTCATCGGCATTGCGCTGACCCTCGGCGCCGAGGGCCTGACGGCGATCCTCCATCATTTCCAGTTCAGCACGACCTATCCGCGACTGCCCGGCGTCGAAACGCTGGCGATCCCGCTTCTCTCCCGCATTCCGGTCGTCGGATCCGCTCTGTTCGATCGCCCGCCGATGGTCTATCTGGCTGTCGCGCTGGTCTTCGTCTTGGGCTTCGTCTATCGCCACACCAATCTCGGCCTCGATCTGCAGGCCGCCGGCGACAAGCCAGCGGCGCTCGACGCCGCCGGCGTCAGCGTGATCCGCACCCGCAGTTTCGCCGTGCTGGCGACCGGGGCTCTCGCGGGCATCGGCGGCGCTTTCCTCGCCGACGTCGGAGCTGGGATCTTCATTCCGTTCATGACCAACGGCGCCGGCTTCATCGGCATCGTGCTCGCCATGCTGGCGCGCGGCCGGCCCGTCTGGGTTCTTTACGGCGCCCTTCTCTTCGGCGGCTGCCTGTCGATGACCACGGCCCTGCAGGTCGCCGGCGTCAACATGCCTACCGACGTCATCCAGATGCTGCCTTTCGCCGCCGTGATGGCGGTCCTCGTCGCGTTCGGACGCGGCGCCAGCTTGCCGCCGGCGCTCGGCGTTGCTTACGTGCGCGGGGCGCGCTGACCCGCAGACCGAGGACTATCGGAGGATTCAATCATGTCGCAAACCAAAGTCTTCCTGCTCGACGGCGGCTCCCTCGTCCTCGACGGTTATCACGTCTTCTGGAACAGGGGGCCAGGCGGCGACATTCGCTTCCCGGTTTACTCGATCCTGGTCGAGCACGCCGAGGGTCGCTTCCTCATCGACACGGGCTACGACTACGACCATGTCATGAAGGTCCTGCCCTTCGAGAAGCCGATGCAGACGCCCGAGCAGACCGTTCCGGGCGCCCTCAAGCTTCTTGGGCTGGAGCCGAAGGACGTCGGCGTCGTCGTGAATTCGCATTTCCACTTTGACCATGTTGGGGGCAACAAATACTTCCCGCACGCCAAGAAAATCTGCCACCGTGACGAGATCAGTCAGGCCGCCGCGCCTCAGCCCTTCGAGGTCCTGGGCTATTCAGACCTCAGCTTCTCGGCCGAGGCGGCTGAGGCGCGCGGCAAGTCCGAGCAGCTTCTGGCGGGCGCGACGCGCGCCAATTCGAAGTTCGAGACGATCGAGGGCGACGTCGAACTCGCCAAGGGCGTGCATCTGATCTTCACCCCCGGCCACGCCATCGGCCATTACAGCCTGCTCGTCGAGTTCGACGCGCGCCGGCCGATTCTGTTCACCATCGACGCGGCCTACACACAGCAGAATCTCGAAACCCTGTGTCAGGCCTCGTTCCACATCGACCCGGTGAAGGGCGTCGCCTCGATGCGGCGTGTGGCGGCGCTCGCCAAGGACCGCGACGCCGATCTCATGTTCTCACACGACGCGAAGAACTTCGCGACGTATCGGACGGGTGTGAATTTTTACGGCTAACGGATGTGATCGAACAGATCTCGCGAGGGCTTCGATGCAGGAAACATCAGTCTCCGATCCCGTCTTCACGCTGACGTCCGGACCGGTCGACGCCTATCCGGCGGTGCTGCGGGCGTTGTCGCGCACCGTGCTCTACGACTACGACCCAGCTTTCCTCGCCTGCTACGAGCGCGTCAACGAAAAGGCGCGCAAGGCGCTCCGCACGGCGACGCCGCCGGTGATCCTGCACGGCGAGCCTGTGCTCGGCCTCGAAGCGGCCGCCGCCTCGCTCATCGCCCGCGAGGACGTGGTCTTGAACCTCGCGTCGGGCGTCTACGGCAAGGGCTTCGGCTATTGGGCGAAGCGCTATTGCGCCGAGCTTGTCGAGATCGAGACGCCCTACAACGAGGCGATCGACCCGGCAGCAGGTCGCAGCCGCCTTCGACAAGCGCCCCGACATCAAGATCGTCTCGGTCTGCCATCACGACACGCCCTCGGGCACGATCAACCCCGTCGATGAGATCGGCCGCATCGTCGCCGCGCGCGGCGGCTATCTGATTGTCGATGCCGTATCGTCGTTCGGAGGCATGGACGTGCATCCTGACGCGTGCCAGGCCGATATTTTCGTGACCGGCCCCAACAAGTGCCTCGGCTGCCCTCCCGGTCTCACCCTGATGGGCGTGAGCGCCCGCGCCTGGGAGAAGATGAAGGCCAATCCCGATGCGCCGCGGGCGTCGATCCTCAGCATCCTCGACTGGGAGCATGCCTGGCGCCATGACCAACCGTTTCCGTTCACCCCGTCGGTCGCCGAGATCAACGGATTTGAGGCGGCGCTCGATCTCTACCTGGCGGAAGGGCCGGAGAAGGTGTGGGCCCGCCACGCCCTGACCGCGGCGGCCTGCCGGGCGGGCATGACCGCAATGGGCCTGTCGCTCTGGCCAGCCCGCGAGGCGATCGCCTCGCCGACGACGACGGCGGTGCGCGTGCCGCAGGGCATCGACGATGCGGCGCTGCGCGCCGCCGTGCGCGCTCGCTACGGCGTCGCCATCTCTTCGGGCCGCGGCGAGACGCTCGGCAAGCTCGTGCGTATCGGCCATATGGGGCCGACGGCCCGGCCGCTTTATGCCGTGTTGGCCGTCACCGCGCTCGGCGGCGCGCTCGCATCACTCGGCCATCCAGGCGACGTCGGCGCGGGCGCGGCGGCGGCAATGAGGGTCATCGACGCCTCGCAATGACGCGCGGCGCAACCATCCAGCGACGGAGCATTCGCGATGTCAGAACGTTTTAGCGGCAAGGTCGCGATTGTCACCGGCGCGGCCCAGGGCATCGGCAAAGCCATCGCGCTTCGCCTGGCGAGCGAGGGCGCGCGCGTCGCGGTCGCCGACGTGAACGCGGCAGGCGCCAAAGCTGTCGCGCAGGCGATCGGCGGCGGCGCCTTCGCCGTCACCTGCGACGTGTCGGACGAGGCCGCCGTCGCCGCCCTGCACGAGGCCGTGATGGAGCAGGCTGGAGGCGTCGACATCCTTGTCAACAATGCCGCGATCGTGCCCTTTATTGCGTGGGATGACGTCGACGCGGTCCATTGGCGCCGGCTCATCGAGGTCAATCTGACGGGTGTCTTCCTGATGTCGCGCGCCGCCTCGGACCTGATGCGCAAGCGGGGCCGCAAGGGGCGCATCATCAACATCTGCTCGAACGTCATCTTCGCCGGCACGCCCAATATGGCCGCCTATGTGGCTGCGAAGGGCGGTGTCTTCGCCTTCACGCGGGCGCTCGCCACCGAACTTGGCAAGTACGGCATCAACGTCAATGCGGTGACACCCGGCCTCACCGAATCCGACGGCGTCAAGGCAAGCCCGCACAACGACAGCTTCGGCTTCGTGGAGACGCTTCAGGCGATCCCCGGCAGAGGCCAGCCGGAGGACATTGCCGCGGCGGTCGCCTTCCTTGCCTCGGACGACGCCCGCTTCATCACCGGCCAGACCCTGAACGTCGACGGCGGCATGGTGCGCTGGTGAGCAG
>CAWDKC010000028.1:0-102859 GCA_963802615.1 uncultured Alphaproteobacteria bacterium | reverse complement strand
GACGAATTGCGGCATACCAAGACTCTCTGATCATGACCGATAGGCCCAATCGCGCAAGCCAAGGGACATGATCCGCCAAGGCTGGTTGATGAGTTTGTTCCATGCATCGCAGCAGTGGTCGACGATGTCATTGAACGATTTGAAGAGCCGGTTTGAGAGCCAGTTCTCGCGCATGAACTGCCAGACGTTTTCCTGCGGGTTGAGTTCCGGGCATTTGGCCGGCAACGGGATCAGGGTGATGTTGGGCGGAACGACGAGCCGGCGCGCGAGATGCCAGCCGGCCTGATCGACGAGCAGCGCGGCGTGCGCGCCCGGGGCGATTTGGGTGGCGATTTCGGCGAGGTGCAGGGTCATCGCCTCGGTGTCGCATCTGGGCATGACGAGGGCTGCGCCCTTGCTGTCCTTGGGGCAGATCGCGCCAAAGATATAGGCGGAAGCGGTTCGCTGGTCCTTGGGAGCGCTCGGACGCGCGCCGCGCCTGGCCCAACGGCGGGTGATCTTGTTCTTCTGGCCGACGCGCGCCTCGTCGGCGAACCAGACCTCTATGGCCTCGGGAGCGACGCCGTTCTCGCGCGCGATCTCGTCCAGCCGAGCGGGCAGACTTTTTTAAGATCCTCAATCGCGCCGGCAGCCTGCGCGTGATGCCGGGGACGAGCCGACAGCTTGCGATAGCCCATGGCGCGCAGTTCGCGGCTGAGCGTCTGGCGGGAGACGACGACGCGGAACTCCTCGAAGATCCATTGGCAAAGATCGACGATCCGCCAGCGCACGACCCCATGAACGGCCGGGATCGGGCCGCTCTCGATGATCGCCGCGAGGCCTGCCCGGTGTGCGTCGTTGAGACGCGGCGGCTGTCCCGGAGCCTTGCGATCGATCAGACCCGCCGGGCCATGCGCGTTGAACTTGACCACCCAATCGCGAACGATCTGAAGCGTCACACCGCCAATCTTGGCTCCGTCCGGCTGGCGCCCTCATAGATCGCCGCGAGCACCAGAAGCCGCCGCGCCTGGGGTCCGTCTTTGCTCGTCTTCGCCCAAGAACGAACCGCAGCAGCATCAAAATCGCCCCGGAGCGCAATAGCCATGGCGAACCTCCTTCGTTCGCCACCCACCACGTCAGAAGTCACGGTCTCTGAGCTTTGGTATTAAGCTCCTCCTTGCTGCCTTCGGCCGCTCGCAAGATTTGACTGGCAAGAAAAAAACGAGGGCTGTGAAATGCTTGAGTTTTGGCCGCACGGGGATCTGCGGGGCGCGCAGTTTGATTTTTTGAGCGGTGATCGCTCCTTGCATAATGTGAGCGGCACCGAACATAGAGCCAAAGTGGCGACGGATTTACAGCTCCGCCGTCGATGAGTGTCAAATCGAGAGCTGGCTCCGGTTGTCTGAACAGCTTCCCGCGAATGATAGTGGCGCTCCGCCGGGGTTGGTCGTTAGGGATCGCCGGCGGAAAATCTCATGCTGCCGCCTTGATGGACGAGGGGTGGAAATAGGCCTCGTCGGGCGTCACTCGATCAAGGCTCGAATGTGGGCGCCGGCCATTATAGAAATCCAAATAGCGGCCGACCGAAGCCCGCGCGACGCCCACGCTGTCGTAGGCGTGAAGGTAGACCTCCTCGTATTTGACCGACTTCCAGATGCGCTCGACGAAGACATTGTCGCGCCAGGTGCCTTTGCCGTCCATGCTGACAGCGATTTTGTTGCCCACCAGAACGCTCGTGAAGGCTTCACTCGTGAACTGGCTGCCCTGGTCGGTGTTGAAAATCTCCAGCGCCCCATGCTTCGCCAAGGCCTCCTCCAGCGCCTCGATGCAGAAAGCCGATTCCATCGTGATCGACACGCGATGGTTGAGGACGCGCCGGCTGCGCCAGTCCACAACAGCGGTTAGATAGACGAAACCGCGCGCCATCGGGATGTAGGTGATGTCCATCGCCCAGACTTGGTTCGGCCGCTCGATCTTCAACCCGCGCAAAAGATAGGGATAAATCTTGCTCGCCGGCGTCGGCTTCGACGTGTTCGGCTTGCGGTAGAGCGCTTCGATCCCCATGCGCTTCATCAGCGTGCCGACATGGCGGCGGCCGACTTCGACGCCCTCGCGGTTCAGAAAGTCGCGCAGCATCCGGCTGCCCGCGAACGGATATTCCAGATGCAGTTCATCGATGCGACGCATGAGGGTGAGATCCGCCGCGGACATCGGACGTGGGTTTGTAATAGACGCAGCCGCGGCTGATGTTCAGGACCTTGGCCTGACGAACGATGGGAAGGTCGTGGGTGCGGTCGATCATCGCTTTGCGCTCAGCATGCCGGCCTTGATGAGCGCGCCTTCCAAAAAATCGTTCTCCAGCGCCAGCTCTCCGATCTTGGCGTGCAGCGCCTTCAAATCCACCGGCGGCGGAGCGCTCGTCGCCTCAGCTGCCGAAAACGACCGGCCGCGCCCTTCGAGCAACTGCGCTCTTCCAGGCGGTGATCTGGTTCGGGTGCACGTCGTACAGCTGCGCCAGCTCCGCCAGCGTCTTCTCGCCCTTCAACGCCGCCAAGGCCACCTTCGCCTTGAAGGCCGGTGTGTGGTTCCGGCGCGGTCGTCTGCTCATAATCTCTCCTGATCCCGCGGCGATCCTAGAGCTGGTCCCGATCGTCTGAACGGGATTCCGCGAAGGCTAAGTGGACTGCTGCCGGGGTTGGTCCTTTGCAATTTCGCGCGCGGGGCGTGACGGAGGGAGGGCGTAGCCCGACCGGAGACACGTCCTGCGCGCGGCGGAAAATTCATGCCGCCGCCGCGAGGGGCGATGGTGTGAAGTAGGCCTCGTCCGGCGTGCGCCGGTCAAGGCTCGAATGCGGGCGCCGATGATTGTAAAAAGCCAGATAGCGACCGATCGAGTTGCGCGCCTCGCTGACGCTATCGTAGGCTCTCAGGTAACTTCCTCGTATTTGACGCTTCGCCACAGGCGCTCGACGAACACGTTGTCTCGCCAGGCGCCTCTGCCGTCCATGCTGATCGCGACGCCATGCTGCAGCAGCACGCCGGTAAAGTCGACGCCGGTGAACTGGCTGCCCTGGTCGCTGTTGAAGATGTCCGGGTCGCCATGCCTGGCCAGGGCCTCCTCCAGCGCCTCGATGCAGAAGTCGGCTTCCATCGTGATCGACACCCGATGCGCGAGAACCCGCCGGCTGAACACGTCGACGACCGCCGCCAGGTAGACGAAGCCACGCGCCATTGGGATGTAGGTGATGTCCATCGCCCACACTTGATCGGCCCGTTCGATCTTCACCCCGCCCAGCAGATACGGGTAGATCTTGTGGCCGGGCGCGGGTTTGCTGGTGTTCGGGCGGCGATAGATGGCTGCGATCCCGATGCGCTTCATCAGGCTCGCCGCGTGGCGCCGGCCGATCGAGACGCCCTCCCGGTTCAGGAAGTCGCCCAGCAGGAAGTCGCGCAGCATCCGGCTGCCGGCAAACGGGTAGTCGAGCTGCAGTTCGTCGAGGTGGCGCATGATCCGCAAATCCTCGGCCGAAGTTGGCCGGGGTTTGTAATAGACGGCGCCCCGGCTGACGCCGAGCGCCTCGGCCTGCCGGGAGATCGGCAAGTCGTGCTCACGGTCGATCATCGCCTTGCGCTCGAGCCAATCCCGCCTTGGTGAGCGCCCCTTCTAAAAAATCGTTCTCCAGGGTCAGCTCGCCGATCCTGGCGTGAAGCGCCTTCAAGTCGACGCTCGGCGCCGCCTTCGTCTCGCCCCTGTCCGCGCCGGACAGGCCAGCCGCCCCTTCCAGCACCTGGCTTCGCCATTGCGTGATCTGGTTCGGGTGCACATCGAAAAGCTGAGCCAGTTCGGTCAGCGTCTTGTCGCCCTTCATGGCAGCCAACGCCACCTTCGCCTTGAAGCCCGGCGTGTGGTTCCTGCGGGTTCGCTTCGTCATCTTTGCTCCTGACTCACGACGAGAACCCTCGCCGCCGTCAGGCAGAAAATCCACTCAACCGACTGTCCAGATTCTCGAAGCCACCTCTGAGCACCGACGAGATGCCGTAAAGCTCTCTGAGGTCAAGTATGTTGCTGCGACCCCACGGCAGCTTGGTCAGGTTAACGGCGGAGGAAGGGAGGATGGCGGGGTTTGGGGGGATCTGATTCAAGGGCTTGGAATTTGGAGCCCTTGTCATGGATCAGATTTTCGCCCGGGATCGCCTGCGCTTGCTGCTCGATCATTTTGCAGCGGTTGGCGATCCACGGCAGGCTTGCAAGGTCCAGTCTCCGCTGCGCGAGGTGCTGTTTCTGGCGACCTGCGCCTCGATTGCGGGTTGCGATGACTACGACGAGATCGCGGCCTGGGGCGCTCATCACCATTTGTTCCTGAAAGGCTATGGCGAATATTTCTTCGGAACCCCGAAGGAGGACTGGCTCCGGGTGGTCCTCAACCGCATCGATCCGGCGCTGTTCGAAGCCTGTTTCACGACCTGGGCCCTGTTTCACGACCTGGGGCCCTGTTTCACGACCTGGGCCCTGAGCCTGCGGCCCGACGCTCCCGATCTCATCGCCCTCGACGGCAAGACAGTGCGCCGCAGCGGCGACGAGGCGGCGTCCCTCAAGCCGATCCGCCTCGTGTCGGCCTGGGCCTCGACCCAGCGCCTGGTTCTGGCGCAGGAAGCGGTCGACGCCAAGGACAACGAGTGCGCGGCGATCCTTTCGATTCTCGATCGTCTCACGATCAAGGGCGCGCTGGTGACAATCGACGCCATCGCGACCAATCCCGCCGTCGCCAAGGCCATCACCGACAAGGGCGGCGACTATATCCTCGCCCTCCAGCCGACCCTGCATAGCGAGGTCGACGCCTACTTTTCCGATCCCGCCACGACCGGGTTGGCCACCCTCCAGACCATCGACAAGGATCATGGCCGCATCGAAACCCGCACCACCACGGTCAGCCAGGACGTGGGCTGGCTCACCGGCGACCGCCGCCACCCAGAAGAACCTCGCTTTGTCGCCCTGAAAAGCCTCATCCGCTCGACAACGCAGGTCGAACGCAAGGGCAAGGTCACCAGCGACACCCGGTACTTCATCGCCTCCGCCTCCTTGCCCCTGAGCGCGCCGCGGAGGCGATCCGAAGCCATTGGGGCGTTGAGAGCCTGCACTGGGTCCTCGACGTCGTCTTCAGACAAGACCAGTCCCGCCTGCGCCGGGGATACGGCGCTCAGAACATGGCCCTCGTCCGCCGTCTCGCCTTCAACATGGTCCGAGCCGGAAAGGGACGACACTCCATCAAAACCGCCCGAAAAACCGCAGCATGGAGCACCGACGCCCTCAAAGCCATCGTCGCCCCAAACCCGAATTAACCTGGACTCGTTGCCGTGGGTCTCTCCCCCCAGGGCAATCGGGTGAAGGAAGTTCGTGACAGAGGGCTGAAGCGCTGGATCTCTCGGCATCCGCTGATTCGTGAGCGGAGCGGGGCGATGGGTATTTTGACAGCGGCGTCGGCGGCGGATTTCGAGACGACTGTTTTTCTCGATTATTTCAAAGATTTTTCTCGATTATTTCAAGGACATGCCGGACCATCGGCGGCCGGGCGAGGTGGCTTATAGGCTCGACGAGATTCTGTTGCTGGCTCTGCTGCCGATCTTGGCGGGCGCTGAGGGGTTCACCGACATGGCTCGGCTCGGGCAGAAGAAGCTCCGGCTTTTGCAACGCTTTCCGCCCTTCGCGAACGGTGCGCCGAGCCACGACCGCTTGGGCGATATCTTTGCTTCGCGCGGCCCCCAGGCCTTCCGGGAGCGCTTCGTCGCGTGGGTCGGCGCCCTGACCAAGCCCCGCTTGAGGTCATCGCCATCGACGGCAAGACCTGGCGGCGCTCGGGGCGCGCAAGGGCGGCAAAGCGACGATCCACACGGTGTCGGCCTTCGCGGCGCGCCAGCGCCCAGTTCCTTTCGCAGGCCAAGGTGAGCGAGAAGTCGAACGAGATCGTCGCCATTCCCGCGCTGCTCATGGCCATGACGTTCCGTGACGACGAATGCCGCATCCGAACCGAAAACGCCCCCGAAAACGTCGTCACCCTCCAACACATGGCCGTCAATCTCGCCCGAAGACAAAAGGCCAAAGACTCCCTCGCCTCGCTCTCAAAAGCGCCGCATCGGACGACGACTTTCTCGCCAACCTAGCCGCCCCATGATTTCTTCACCCGATACCCATGGCTGCTAGCTGGATGAGAATATGCTGCGCTCGGTGCTGGAAAGGCGACTTCAAGGCGCCAAAGCGCTTGGCCCTTCTCAAATCCAGGTGCCACGAGTGTCCTTATCGGCGACCTGTTCTTGCTCCGCCGAGGTCGTCCCGCAATCCCCGATCACTGATCGGGCGGTGGGCCGCCGTCCTGCCCTGGGTCGCACCGGGCGTGCGCGCGCTTGACTTCCGCGAGACTGTGGAAGGTCCGGGAGGCGATGCTGGCGCAATAGTCGTCCAGCGACCCATTTCCGTCAGGCGGACCGCTGGCGTCCCGTGGCGGGTCCTGAGAATCGGAGGAGTCGTTTGGTCCCGGAACGACTGGCGAATGCTCGAACAGGCCGGGCGGATATCCGTCTTGCGCCGCAAGCGTGGGGCTCGCCGGCAGCACCGCAATAAACACGAGGATTAAGCTCTTCATGGCCGGTGACACATGGCATTGCGCTGCGCAGAGAGCAACAGGGGCGCAACATATTGGCGGCGCTTCCGGCCATTCCAAGGCGAGAAGCCGCCGATCGCGCGGGCGGCGCTTTCGCAAGGCTGATTTTCAAAACTTGCTGAGCTTGACACGACCTTGCTCGAAGCTCAGGTCGCTCCGATGACCTCACCCGCTATCTTCACGCTTGGCGCGCGCGGTTCGCCGTTGGCCTTGGCGCAGGCGAACGAGGCGCGCCGCCGGCTGGCCAAGGCGAATGGCTGGGAGACGAGCGGATCGCGCTTCAGGTCATACGGACCACTGGCGATAAGATCCAGGATCGGCCGCTCGCCGATGTCGGGGGCAAGGGCCTGTTCACCAAGGAAATCGACGCTGCGCTCCTCGCGGGCGCGATCGACGCCGCAGTGCACTCGGCCAAGGACCTGCCTTCGATCATGCCTGACGGCGTCGCAATCGCCGCCTATCTGCCGCGTGAGGACGTGCGCGACGCGCTTATCTCGGCGTTGGCCGACACGATCGAGGGCCTGCCGCACGGGGCGACGTTCGGGGCCGCTTCGGTGCGCCGTCAAGCCCAGGCGCTGCGCCTGCGTCCGGACCTCAAGCCCGCGCTCCTACGCGGCAATGTCGAGACGAGACTTAGCCAAGGCCGAGTTCGGGCGCGGTCGACGCGACGCTGCTCGCGCTCGCCGGCTTGAAGCGGCTCGGCCTCGCCCATCGCGCTCGCGCCGTGCTCGACGTCGATAAGTTCCTGCCCGCGCCCGGTCGGGCGCAATCGCGATCACCGCGCGCAGCGCCGACGCGCGCGCGCTCGAGGCGCTGAACGCCATCTCGGACAGCGAGACGATGGCCGCCCTTACCGCCGAGCGCGCCTTCCTGGCCGAACTCGAGGGCTCGTGCCGCACGCCGATCGCGGGCCTCGCCCGCCTTGAGGCGGGGAAGCTCACGCTCATGGGCGAAGTGCTGCGTCTCGACGGCTCCGAGCGCTTCGACATCGCCGTCGATGGCGCGCCTGCCGACGCCGAGCGTCTCGGGCGCGAGGCCGGGCGCGACCTTGGCGGCGCGCCTGCCCGAAGGTGTGCTGGTGAAGGACGGATGAGCGGAGACGATTTGCTCCCGCCCGAACCGCTTCTGGCCCCGGCGGTTCGGTGATAGACTGGCGGGGGATGGCTTCGGTTGCGGCGAACCGGTGATGCGCGGCCTTTACGCCGCTGGCGCCCGCGTTCCGTCCGGCACTTTGCACGAGCCCGCGCGATGAAAGCGCGACAATTTCTAAGGCGAGGACCACACCCATGGCCAACGACCAGATGATGGCGCAGATGTCGACCAAGCCCGGCTTCATCGCCGCGCTCGACCAGAGCGGCGGATCGACCCCCGGCGCCCTGCGCCTCTATGGAATTCCGGAGAGCGAGTACAAAGGCGACGACGCCAAGATGTTCGAGCTCGTGCATGAAATGCGGGTGCGCATCATCACCGCGCCCTCATTTAAGGGCGACCAGGTCATCGCCGCCATTCTCTTCGAGCGCACGATGGACGGCGAAGCGAAGGGAAAGCCGGTCCCGACCTACCTGTGGGAGGATCGCGGCGTCGTTCCGATCGTCAAGGTCGACAAGGGGCTCGAGGCGGAGAAGGACGGCGTCAGCCTGATGAAGCCGATGCCGGACCTCGACACGCTCCTCGCGCGCGCGGTCAAGCTCGGCGTGTTCGGCACCAAGATGCGCTCGGTCATCAACCTGGCGTCGAAGACCGGGATCGCCGCGATCGCCAGGCAGCAGTTCGAGTTCGGCGAACAGATCGCAAGCCACGGACTGACGCCAATCCTCGAGCCGGAGATCTCGATCAAAAGCCCCGACAAGGCAGGCGCCGAGCGGATCCTGCTCGACGAATTGACCAAAGGGCTCGACGCCCTGCCGGCTGGCCGCAAGGTGATGTTCAAAGTGACGCTGCCCGAGATTCCCGATTTCTACATGCCGCTGATCAAGGACAAGCGGGTCGTGCGCGTGGTCGCGCTCTCGGGCGGGTATACGCGGGACGACGCCTGCGTGCGTCTCGCCAAGAATCACGGCATGATCGCGAGCTTCTCGCGCGCGCTCGCGGAGGGCCTCAAGCGTTCGATGTCCGACGCCGAGTTCGACGAAGAGCTGACCAAAGCCGTCGACGAGATTTATCAGGCCTCGACCGTCAAGGTGCTGAGCGATTTGTCCGTCCGCTTCTTTTGTGGATCGGGGCTCGCCCTACGCGTGGCGTGTCTGGCTCGCGCTTGAACACAAGGGAATTCCCTATCATCGCAAGGCCCTGTCGTTCGACGCCGACGACTTGATCACAGCGGAATTCGGCGCGCTCAATCCGCGCCGCCGCGTGCCCGCGCTGGTCGACGATGATTTTGCGCTCTACGAATTCGCGGCGATCGTCGAATATATCGAGGACCGGTGGCCAAACGGCCCGGCGCTCTTCGCCCGCGAGGCCGCGCTAGCGCGCGGTCCGGCGGCGCATGGTGCGCGAAGCCGACCAATATTTTCGGGATTTTGGCGGGCGTCTCGGCTCGCGCGCGACGGGGGAGGAGACGCTGAAGGACCCGCTGAAGGAGTTGGCCCACTGGGAAAGCGCCGCGACCGTCGAGTATCTGAGCGGCGAACTCTCGGCGGTCGACCTCACGATGTATCCGTTCCTGGCGCTCTTCCTGCGGCTCTCGGGCCGCAGGTCGGATTTCGTCAAGGATGATGTCATCGGACCGCGTCTTGCCGTCTGGATCGATCGCGTGCAGACGCTTCCCATCGTTCAACGCACATGGCCGCCGCACTGGAAGCGAGCCGTTCCGGCTTGACCCGCGCGGCGCGCCCCGATCGTTGACGCGAGCGGATGGCTGGCGAACCGGTTCGTTCGCCAACGGGGAACTGGAATGAATGCAGCGGTTGGCACTGTCTTTCTGTTCGACGTGGACAATACGCTCCTCGATAACGACCGATTCCGCGAGGACCTTCGAGAACGGCTGCAAGCCGCCCACGGCGATCGCGCTTGCGCGCGTTACTGGGAAATCATGGACGAGCTGTGGGGCAAACTGGGCTATATGGACTATCTCGGCGCGCTGGAGCGCCTGAGGGTCGAAGACCCGCACGATCTCGCGATCTTTCGCACCGCCAACTGGCTTCTGGACTATCCGTTCGCCGATCGCCTCTATCCGCACGCGTTCGATGCCGTGAAACATGTCCGGCAGTGGGGATCAGCCGCCATCTTGTCGGACGGCGACGCCATCTTTCAGCCGCGCAAGATCTTGCGCTCAGGCCTGTGGGAGGCGTTCGACGGCAACGTACTGATCTACGTGCACAAGGAGAAAGAGCTCAAGGACGTGGAGCGCCGCCTGCCCGCCGCCCATTATACACTTATCGATGACAAGGCCCGCATTCTGGCCGCGGCCAAACTCGCCTGGGGCGACCGCGTCACGACCATCTTTCCCAAGCAAGGGCATTACGCGATTGAGGAGCCGCCGCGCGATCCCGCGTCTGTCGACAGGACGATCGATAAGATTGGCGATTTACTGGACCATGATTGGTCGAGACCGAAATCATGAAGCGCAACCGGAACGAGAAGGGCTTACGTCCGAATTTGCAAACGACAAAAGTTTGATCGCCTCGTTCGAAGCCCGCAGCAGATCAAAGCCGTTTTGCCATTTGCCAGCTGTCGCCCAACAACGGGCGGGCGCGAGAGCAGCGGAGGTGAACCGCACTCGCGCCCGCCCCGAACGCGCGAAGACCAGAAGGACTCCCTTAGCGGATGGACGCGCTTTTTCGCGGTGGGTCGCGAGACGCGCCCAAAAGGGAGCAGATCAGGCTTCTTCGGCGTCGTCGTCTTCGGCTTGGCCATCCTGTTCGAGGATACGCTCGGCGATCAGTCCCGCATTCTCTCGAATGGCGCGCTCGATCTTGTCAGCCATCTCCGGATTGGTCTTCAAGAACGCTTTGGAGTTTTCCCGGCCCTGGCCCAGCCGCACGCTGTCGAAAGAAAACCAGGCGCCCGACTTCTCCACCACGCCGGCCTTGACGCCGAGGTCGATCAGTTCGCCCGCCTTGGACACGCCTTCTCCATACATGATATCGAACTCAACCTGCTTGAACGGCGGCGCGACCTTGTTCTTGACCACCTTCACCCGCGTCTGGTTGCCGACCACCTGCTCGCGCTCCTTGATCGCGCCGATGCGACGAATGTCGAGGCGGACGGAAGCGTAAAACTTCAGGGCATTGCCGCCCGACGTTGTCTCGGGTGAGCCGTACATGACGCCAATCTTCATGCGGATCTGATTGATGAAGATCACCATTGTATTGGAGCGTGAGATCGAGGCCGTCAGCTTGCGCAGCGCCTGGCTCATCAGCCGCGCCTGCAATCCTGGCTGCGAATCGCCCATTTCGCCCTCGATCTCGGCCCTCGGCGTCAGCGCCGCGACCGAGTTGATGACAAGCACATCCACCGCGCCTGAACGCACGAGGGTGTCTGTGATTTCGAGCGCCTGCTCGCCGGTGTCGGGCTGGGAAATCAGGAGGTCGTTGAGATTGACGCCGAGTTTGCGCGCATAGACGGGATCGAGCGCATGTTCGGCGTCGACAAAGGCGCAAACACCGCCCTTCTTCTGCGCTTCCGCGATTACATGCAGCGTCATCGTCGTCTTGCCCGAGGATTCGGGCCCATAAATCTCAATTACCCGGCCCCGCGGCAGGCCGCCGACGCCAAGCGCGATGTCAAGCCCAAGCGACCCCGTCGGCACCGTCTCGATCTCGACCGCCTTCTGGTTCTTGCCCAGGCGCATGATCGAGCCCTTGCCGAACGCCCGTTCGATCTGTGACAGGGCGGCGTCGAGCGCCTTGGTCTTGTCCACGTTGGTCCCTTCCACGAGGCGAAGATTCGGTTGCGTCATAACCATCGTCCTTCTCTCACAGGCAGCGTCCGATCCGCAATCGCGGTTTTTTGCGGCCCCCTGCTGAAGCGACTATGTACATGGTTTGTTCTCGTGCGCAAGTTCTTTTTTGCAGCACTACTGGGGGTATGGGAATGGAGGGTTTGAGCACATTTCTGACCTGCGAGGCTGTTGGTTCTGCCCTCAGCTCGAAATCTGCTAGCGGCTTCAGAAACAGAATAAGGTGTAATTTACGGTTAGGTGGCGGCAAGCGCGGTTGCTTCAGTTCTCGTCCGAGCAATGAAATCAACACTGAAGCTATCTTGTAGTCTGGGGTAGAATTCAGGTTCCCCAAATATGTGGGGATTTTTGTGACAGCGAGTGATGGTGTAGTGTGTTTATCCATTTGCAGCATCGTTAGGTTAAAGAAGTGAGATTAGAATTACGATCTCTATGGTATACATTAGTCGACCGTGTCTGTATTGGCGATGGCCGGAGCTTCAACAAGAGTCCTCGCCGCGAATGACTTAGTTATCTATACTTACGATGCGCTGGGGCCACATAGCGTCCATAAGTGACGATACTAATACGTTTAGTTACGATGCTTATGATGCCAACGGGAACCGATTGTCCCAAAACATCAACGTGAACATGCTGCCGCTGTGCCTCAATACCTCCGTGCACGGCAACCCCACGACATGGGGTTCTGGCCTTTGGTCCGTGGCTGGAAGCGGATGTTAAAGCAAATCCTGAACGTCGTCAGTCATGGAATGAATTTATTCACAATCGGCTTCTGCCTAGCTCGCGGCGACGCTGTTGCAAGCCCTCGCCTCCCCATCTCTCCCCGGATCGCAGATAGATGAGACGTTTGCCCCGCCCTCGCCCATCGCGCTAAGTCCCCCTCATGCCCCCCGTTAGCAACCGCCTCACGATCGCGCTCGCGCAAATCCCGGCGATCGTCGGCGACATCGCGGGCAACCGCGACCGGTTGCGCAAAGCGCGCCAGGAGGCCGCGGCCTTCGGCGCCGATATCGTGATGGCGCCGGAGCTCTATCTCTCCGGCTATCCGCCCGAGGATCTGGTGCTGAAGCCCGCTTTCCAGGAAGCCTGCCGGGCGGCCTGCGAGGAACTGGCGCGCGACACAGCGGACGGAGGACCGGCGACGCTGGTCGGCCTGCCCTGGGTCGAGGACGGCAAGCTCTACAACGCCATGGCGCTCCTCGATGGGGGGCGGATCGAGGCGGTGCGGTTCAAGGTCGACCTGCCCAATTACGGCGTGTTCGACGAGAAGCGCGTCTTCGCGGCCGGACCGTCGCCGGGACCGATCGTCTTTCGCGGCGTGCGCGTCGGCGTTCCGATCTGCGAGGACATCTGGGGCCCCGATCCGGTCGAGTGCATTCTCGAAACCGGCGGCGAAATCCTGCTCGTGCCCAACGCCTCGCCCTACGAGCGCGACAAGCTCGCCATCCGCCAGAACGTGGCGGTCGCGCGCGTCGTCGAGAGCGGGCTGCCGCTCATCTATCTCAACATGGTCGGCGGGCAGGACGAGCTCGCGTTCGACGGCGGCTCGTTCGCGCTCAACGCCGACCGCAGCCTTGGCGCGCAATTGCCCGCCTTCCGCCCGATGGTGGCGCGCACGGTCTGGGAACGGGGCGCGGCCGGCTGGGCTTGCGTCGAAGGCCCGCGCGAGATCGTCGAGGAGGGCGACGAAGCCGACTATGCGGCCTGTGTCATGGGTCTGCGCGACTATGTCGAGAACAACCGCTTTCCGGGTGTCGTGCTCGGCCTTTCCGGCGGCGTCAATTCGGCGCTCTGCGCCGCGATGGCGGTCGACGCGCTGGGCGCGGAGCGTGTGCATGCGGTGATGCTGCCCTATCGCTTCACCTCGAACGAATCGCTCTCGGATGCGGCCGCCTGCGCGAAAGCGCTCGGCCTCCGCTACGACATCGTGCCGATCGCCGAGCCGGTCGAGGGGGTCGAGCGCGCGCTCAAGACCATGTTCGCCGGCAAACCGCGCGACATCACCGAGGAGAACATTCAGAGCCGCGCGCGCGGTCTGATCCTCATGGCGATCTCCAACAAGACGGGCGCGATGGTGGTGACGACCGGCAACAAGTCGGAAATGTCGGTCGGCTACGCCACGCTCTACGGCGACATGAACGGCGGCTTCAATCCGATCAAGGACCTCTACAAGATGGAGGTCTTTCGCCTGTCGCGCTTACGCAACCGCTGGAAGCCGGCGGGCGCGCTCGGGCCGGATGGCGAGGTGATCCCTGAGAACATCATCGTCAAGCCGCCGAGCGCGGAACTGCGCGAGAACCAGAAGGACGAGGATTCGCTGCCCCCTTACCCGGTGCTCGACGGGATTCTGCGGGGCCTCGTCGAAAAGGAGATGCGCGTCGCCGACATTGTGGCGGACGGCTACGACCTGGAAACCGTGCGCAGAGTCGAGCGCCTGCTCTATCTCGCCGAATACAAGCGCCGCCAGTCGGCGCCGGGCGTCAAGGTGGGACCGAAGAATTTCGGGCGCGACCGGCGCTATCCGATCGTCAATCGCTTCCGCGATCAGGGCGCCGCGGCGCAAATGCCGGATGCTTCGATCGCGCCGCCGAAGGCGACCGGAACGAGCGAACGGTTCGAGGAATAGAGGCCAGGGCGGGAGGGGGCTGTCCTTTGCGCCGCCTGCCGCGCTAAGACCTGATATAACCCAAGTCGCCATATAACCGACGTCGCCGGGCTCGAAGCGCCTGTGGAGGTTCCATGCAAAAGGTTGCGTTCAAGGCCGGAGAGACGATCATCCGCGAGGGCGACGAGGGCGACACGGCGTTCTTTATCGTGAGCGGGGCGGTGGACATCGCGGTCGGCCGCGCCAATCCGAGGATCGTCGGCAGGCTCCAGACCGGCGAAGTGTTCGGCGAGATGTCGCTGATCGAGCCGGGGCCACGGTCCGCGACCGTCACCGCGGCCTGTGAAACGGAATGCCTCGCCGCCTCCTATCAGGACTTCATCGCCGCAATCGAGGAGAATCCGGAACGGGCCGTCGGATTCATGAAGACGCTGGTGCGGCGTCTGCGCAAGATGAACGAATTGCTCGAGTCCGCGAACCCGGAGGGGCGCGGGTTCCGCGCCATGCTTCTGGAGTGCCAGCCGTCCGCCGGTTCCCCCGAAGCCGCCGCCCTGTCCTGGACGATGCTGTGGTGACGTCCCGATGCGACGATCTGACAAGGTCGGACTGCTCGCCCTGGCGGGATCGACCGCTCGCCGACCGGGACCGGCTGCAGCGCCCGCATGGCGGTTTTCAGCGCGGCTCGGGGTTCGTCCGCCCGATCGCCCGCCCCGCCACGATCGGCGACCGGCCGGCCATTGCGCCAATCATTTCGTCCCCGGGGCTGGATTACCGGCGCGAGCCAGTATATGGTGGGTCCGTCCGAACCGTGGCCGTCAGGCGCCCGACTCGCAGACACCTGGTGGAGCATTAGGGAGGCAAATTGAGCGTTTTGCGCGTTTTGCGCGGCTCGATTAACGAAAAAAATGGCCATCAGGCGCGCTCCTCACGACCTTTTGTCGTCTCCCACACTCAATTTTAAAAAATTTGCCCGAAAGCTGGCGTAACCATGAATGCGGACACGTTGGTCGATCGGGAACGGGCGGAAGGACAAGTGGGCGTGAAGCCGACGGACGTCTCGGATCCGAACTACTTTCACAAAGTCGTCGATTGTCAGTGGGCGTGTCCGGCGCATACCCCGGTCCCCGAATACATCCGCAAGATCGCCGAGGGGGACTATAACGACGCTTACATGATCAATTGGAAGTCGAATGTGTTCCCAGGCATTCTGGGACGCACATGCGACCGTCCTTGCGAGCCCGCCTGCCGCAGGGGGCGGCTTGAGGAGCAGCCGGTCGCGATTTGCCGGCTGAAGCGCGTCGCCGCCGATCACAAGCAGGACATTGCCGCGCTCCTGCCGGGCGCTCCGGCCAAGCGAAACGGCAAGCGCGTCGCCTGCGTCGGCGCCGGTCCAGCATCACTGACCGTCGCGCGTGATCTGGCCGCGGTCGGCTACGAGGTCGTGGTGTTCGATTCCGACGCGCGCGCCGGCGGCATGATGCGCAGTCAGATTCCGAAATTTCGGCTGCCGGACGAAGTGATCGACGAGGAGGTCGGCTACGCATTGTCGACTGGCGGGCAATTCGTCGCCGAACGACGCATCGACAGCCTCAAGGCGCTGATGAGCGAAGGGTACGATGCGATCTTCGTCGGCTGCGGGGCGCCGCGCGGGCGCAACCTCGATATTCCCGGCCGCCGCGAAGCGATGGGCGCCATCCATATCGGCATCGACTGGCTCTCCAGCGTCTCGTTTGGCCATGTCTCGTCGATCGGCCGGCGCGTAATCGTGCTCGGCGGCGGCAACACGGCGATGGACTGCTGCCGGACGGCGCGGCGCCTCGGCGGCGCAGAGGTCAAAGTGGTCGTGCGCTCCGGCTTCGCCGAGATGAAGGCCTCGCCGTGGGAGAAAGAGGACGCCTTGCGCGAAGGCGTCGAGATCCTCAATTTCCTTGCGCCCAAGGCGTTCACGCATGAAAAGGGCCGCCTGACCGGCGTCATCTTCGAGCCAATGGCGGCGAAAAAAGACGAGCGCGGGCGTCGCGTGCTCGCGCCCACGGGCGAGCCGGATGTCATCATCGAATGCGACGACGTGCTGATTGCGGTTGGCCAGGAAAACGCATTTCCCTGGATCGAAAGCGACGCGGGCCTGACCTTCGGCCGCGACGGCCTGCCCGCCGTCGACCCGGTGACGTTCCAGGCAAGCCTGCCCAACGTCTTCTTCGGCGGCGATTCCGCGTTTGGCCCCAAGAACATCATAACCGCGGTCGCGCATGGCCATGAGGCCGCGATCTCGATCGACGCCTTCTGCCGTGACGAAGACCCGCGTGCGCGACCCGACCCTTTGACCAATCTCGTAAGCCAGAAGATGGGCATCCACGAATGGTCATACGACAACGCGATCACGCTCGATCGGCGGTTTCAGGTCCCCCATGTCGAGAACAAGCTGGCGCTGAAGAACATTCAGACCGAGGTCGAGCTCGGGTTCGACTTGAAGCAGGCTTTGGGCGAAGCGCAGCGTTGCCTCAACTGCGATGTGCAGACCGTCTTTTCAGCCCCTCTGTGCATCGAGTGCGACGCCTGCGTCGACGTATGCCCGATCGATTGCATCTCGTTCGTGCGCAACGCGCCTGAAGATGAGCTGCGCCGTTCGCTGATCGCGCCTGCGCTCAACCTTTCCCAGGCGATTTATGTCTCGGAGCCGGTCAAGACCCGGCGGGTGATGGTCAAGGACGAGGATCTCTGCCTGCATTGCAGCCTGTGCGCCGAACGCTGCCCAACTGGCGCCTGGGACATGATGAAGTTCACAATCGAGTTGACGCAAGCCGGACACACATGCCGATCGCAGCTGTAAACGACTTCGTCATTCGCTTCGCCAACGTCAACGGCTCGGGATCGGCAAGCGCCAATCTCCTGTTCGCGCGTTCGATCCTGCGCATGGGCGTGCCGATCGCGCCGCGCAACATCTTCCCCTCGAACATCCAGGGCCTGCCGACCTGGTATGAAGTGCGCGTGAGCGAAGCCGGTTTCCTGGGCGCGCGCGGCGGCGCCGACATCCTGGTCGCCATGAACCCGCAGACCTTTGCGCAGGATCTGGCCGCGATCGAACCGGGCGGCTATCTCTTCTACAATTCGACCCGGCCGATCGCGCATCTCTTGACCCGCGACGACATCGCAATCCTCGGCATGCCGCTGACCGAGATCTGCACCGCGGAATATTCCGACCCCAAGCAGCGCCAGCTCTACAAGAACATCGTCTATGTCGGCGCGCTCGCGGCTTTGCTCGACATCGAGCTTGGCGTCATCGAGACGCTGCTGCGCGAGCGGTTCAAAGGCAAGGACAAGCTGATCGCCGCCAACTTGAAGGCGCTCAAGATCGGCCACGACGACGCGCAGTCGCGCTTCCAATGTCCGCTCAGCATTCGCGTCCGGCGCAGCGACGCCGCCGGCGACCGCATTCTGGTCGAGGGCAATTTCGCCGCGGGCCTGGGCGCGGTCTATGGCGGGGCCACGGTCTGCGCGTGGTATCCGATCACCCCCTCCACTTCGCTCGCCGAAGCGTTCGAAAGCAATTGCGCGCGCTACCGCGTCGATCCGGCGACGGGAAAGAAGAATTACGCCATCGTCCAGGCCGAGGATGAGATCGCCGCGATCGGCGTGGCGATCGGCGCCGGCTGGAATGGCGCGCGCGCCTTCACGACGACCTCGGGTCCTGGCGTTTCGTTGATGCAGGAGTTCTTCGGCCTCGCCTATTTCGCTGAAGTTCCGGTGGTGGTGTTCGACGTTCAGCGCGGCGGCCCCTCGACCGGCATGCCGACGCGCACCCAGCAGTCGGACCTTCTCGTCGCCGCCTTCGCCTCGCACGGCGACACCAAGCATGTGCTGCTGATCCCCAAGGACCCAAGCGAGGCGTTTGAATTCGGCGCGAGCGCGTTCGATTTCGCCGAGCGGCTGCAGACGCTGGTGTTTGTCATGCTCGATCTCGATATCGGCATGAATGCGCAGCTCACCGCGCCATTCCGCTGGGACGATACGCGCGCCTACGACCGCGGCAAGGTGCTCAGCGGCGAGGAGCTCGAAACGGCGCGCGAATTCGGCCGCTACAATGACGTCGACGGCGACGGCGTTCCTTACCGCACCCTGCCCGGCACGCATCCGACGAGGGGCGCCTATTTCACCCGCGGCACCAGCCGCGACCGCTTCGCCCGCTACACTGAGGAATCGACTCCCTACATCGACAATATGGAGCGCCTCATTCGCAAGTTTGAAACCGCGCGCAGCCTCCTGCCGCGTCCGGTGCTCAAGCCGGCGGCCAGGCCGACCCGCGTCGGCGTCATTCACTATGGATCGACCGCGCCTGCGATGGACGAGGCTCAGGCGCTGCTCGCGCGCGACGGCCTTCATGTCGACACGCTGCGCATTCGCGCCTTCCCGCTTGCGCTCGAAATCGCCGAGTTCGTCCGCGAGCATGAGCAGGTGTTCGTCGTCGAGCAGAACCGCGACGCCCAGATGCGCACCCTCATGACCACCGATCTCGAGCTCGCGCCAGCGCAGCTCATTTCGATCCTTCATTTCGGCGGAATGTCGATCACCGCCCGTTTCATTGTCCGGGAAATCGCCAGCCGATTGCGGCGCCCGGCCTCGGCGCAACCGTTGGAGCGCGTTTCGTGACCTATCTCGGCAAGCCGAAGTTTCATCACCCCTCGACCGCCGTCAACGAGCTTGGCTACACGCGCCGCGACTACGAAGGCTCGATGTCGACGCTCTGCGCCGGCTGCGGACACGACGCGATCAGCGCGGCGATCATCCATGCCTGCTTCGAATTGAGCCTGCCGCCGCACCGGATCGCCAAATTGAGCGGCATCGGCTGCTCCTCCAAGACGCCGACCTACATGCTGGGCCAAAGCCACGGCTTCAACTCGGTGCACGGGCGCATGCCCTCGGTGCTCACCGGGGCCAATCTCGCCAACCGGGACCTCGTCTATCTCGGCGTCTCCGGCGACGGCGACACCGCTTCGATCGGGCTCGGCCAGTTCGCCCATTCCATGCGGCGGGGCGTCAACATGGTCTATATCGTCGAGAACAACGGCGTGTACGGCCTGACCAAAGGACAGTTCTCCGCCACCGCCGATCTCGGTTCAAAGAGCAAGAAGGGCGCGAGCGCGCTCGATCAACCGATTGATCTCGTCGGCATGGCGATCGGGCTCGGCGCCTCGTTCGTCGGGCGCAGCTTCTCCGGCGATCGAGCCCAACTCGTGCCGCTGATCAAGGCGGCGTTCGAGCATAAGGGCGCGGCGTTCATCGACGTCCTTTCGCCTTGCGTCACGTTCAACAATCACGCCGGATCGACCAAGAGCTTCGACTACGTGCGCGAGCACAACATCGCGGTCAACGCGCTCGACGTCATCCTGGGACGCGAGCCGATCGAAGTGGACTATGCCGAAGGCGCAAGCCAGGCCGTCATGATGCACGACGGCTCGACCGTCGTGTTGCGCAAGCTCGACGCCGGTCACGATTGCCGCGACCGGTCAGCGGCGCTCGCCACGCTGGAGCGCGCCCGGATCGCGGGCGAGATCGCCACCGGCCTCATCTATATCGATGATGACGCCAATGAACTGCACGAGATTCTGGGAACGACCGACCGGCCGCTCAACGAGCTGTCGGAGCGCGAACTGTGCCCAGGGTCGAAAGCGCTCGGCGCGATCAATGCGTCCCTGAGGTAGAACGCGACAGGCGAATCGCGCTTCTGGCGGGTTTGCTGCAAAAGCTCTCATCCCTTGTGCGGCGGACGGTCGCGAAATCGAACGGCTTCGTGAGCATGGACTGCGCGCGATATCTCGCGTTCATGCCGTCCTGCCCGTGGCCGGTCGCTCGTCAAGGATTTTGGAAGCGGCGTCGCCTGCATCGGATGTCGGGCTTTGCTCCATCGAGGTCCAGGCATCCGTCAGAATTCCGGCGGCGCGCCGGCCGTGGGAAATTTCGACCTCTCGCAGAGTGAGTTTGGGCCGAATACGCCGTGCAGACGTAAGGGCCGCGCGAGCAAGGACGGTTTGCCCGAGCGTCGCCTGGATCGCCGCTTCGAGGATCGGCGGGAGGTGAAGGCGCGGATCGCGCCGGGCCGCGATACGCGCCTCTTCGAGCGCCTCTTCCACTCGGTTGGCCCGCAGGAGAAAACTTCCCAATCCCCAGCCCCAGAATCCCAACCGCCTGTCGCGGGGGCTGAGCCTGATCCCGTGGCGCATACGCGCTATTCCCATGTCGAGATCGCCTATCTTCGCGAGCGCAGCCCCAAGAGCCACCTGGGATTGCGCATTGCTTGGATCCATCTCGCAAGCTTGCTGCAGAATCTCCGCCCCCCGCTCGGACTGTCCGAGATCGGAAAGCGCGCAACCCGCAAAGCCCAAAACGTCCGAGCTGCCGGGATCGTCCATGATCGCCATTTCGGCGGCCGTCGCCGCCTCCTGGGCACGCTCCGCTGAATGTTCGACAAGGCCAGTGGTTTGCTCGAGCGCCAAGAGGAGGGCCAGGTGAGCGCGCGCCAGGGCGAAGGCGCCGTCGAGCTCGAGCCCCCGTCGCAGAAAGTCTTGCGCGGCCGCAACGGCCTGCTCATTCCACCCATGACCGGCGAGCGCGCCAATGGCCTGATGGTAGCACCCCCAGGCGTCGACGTTGGTCGGGCGCTGGCGCCGAATCACCGCGACCTCCGCCCGGGTCAGCGCAGGCTCCAGTTCGATGATGATTCCGCGGGCAATGTCGTCCTGCAACTCCAGAGTCTCGGCCCGCGCAGCCTCGTGCTTGCCGGACCACAGAATGCGGCCGGTCGCGGCTTCGACAAGCTGGGTTGAAACGCGCACCAGGTCGCCCGCGCCGCGTACGCTTCCCTCCAACACGTAGCGGACCCCCAGCTGCTGGGCGAAAACGGAGGTCCGCGTCTCTGGGTTACGGAAGGCAAATGACGACGCCCGCGAAATCACGAAAAAACCTGGCACGCGCGCAAGCAGCGTGGCGACGTCTTCCGCGAGCCCATTGGCGAGATAGTCAAGCCCACGATCTTCAGCCAGAACCACGAAAGGTCGAACCGCGATTGACGGCCGCGCGGGGGAATCGGACGCGCCAATCGTCTCCTGAATGGCGGGAGCCCCGTCTGCATGAGTGTCGGAGTCGAACACAAGCTGAAATGCGCGCACCGGACGCGCAATGTTCTTCAGAGAGAGCTCGCCGAGGTCTCGGAACTCCGCATCCAACCGACTGATCAGAGCGTCGCGAGCGATTGCGGAAACGACGACGCCGCCTGGCTCGGCGATCCCCTCAAGCCGGCTCGCGACATTCACGCCGTCGCCAAAGATGTCGCTGTCTTCAATTATGACGTCGCCGACATTGATGCCAATTCGAAACTCGAGCCGCTTATCCGCCGGGACGGAGACGTTGCGCGCCTTGACGCTACGCTGAATATCCAGCGCGCAAAGAGAGGCGTCGACGACGCTGGCGAACTCGACCAGGAACCCGTCGCCGGTCGTCTTGACGACACGCCCCCGATGTTCGGCGATCTTGGGATCGAGAATGTCCCGCCTGCAGGCCAGGAGGGCCGAAAGCGTGCCCTCCTCATCGGCCCCCATCAGGCGGCTATATCCAGCGACGTCGGCCGCAAGAATCGCAGCAAGTCGACGTTCGACCCGCTCTCTCGACATTTCGGCGTCCTTGGCAGCCGCGGCAGGTTGGAGAGTTTAGGCTCAGGGACTTTAGGGTGTCCATCCTATAAAGGGGGTGCGTGTTAAGGGCCCGAATCTCTTGCCCTTTCGCGACATCCGGCTGGACGCCCATCGTCACCTTTCAACGCTCGCGGTCTGACTTTCGATCCGCGCCGCGCGCGTAAGAATTTCGCCAAGCTCGGGCGTCGCCGGCGAGGGCAGCGGGCCGGCGGGATCGATCCAGTCGACGGCGTCGACTTCTTCGCTCAAGCGCGGCTCGCCGCTTACCCATCGGGCGACGAACGAAGCGATGACGAAATGCGTCCGCACCCGTTCGCCCTCGCGGATGATCGCCTCGACGTGTCGGTTGAAGGCGAGGATTTCGGCTTCGATTCCGACCTCTTCCATGAGCTCCCTGGCGAGCGCGGCGGCGAGCGTCTCCCCGACCTCGACGCCCCCGCCGGGCAGGCTGAAATGGCCGATCAGCGGCGCCCGGGCCCGGCGGATGATCAGCGCCCGGCCGTGTCGAAACACCGCCGCCGACACCGCGAGGATCGGGCGCGCGGGAAAGAGCCGGTCATTCATGGGGACCCCCCTTACGCCCGAGGCTGGTCCGTACGAAGCGCAAACGACGGGATCGTTCGCGCCGGCCAGGGTTCGTCAGTCTGGAGCGTGATGCGCCTCAAGGGAAGCGCCGCCTGCGGCAAACGAAAAGCAGATTTTGCAACAAATGCTTTTGAAAGGGAGAAATTCATGCTATACCATTGCCTGTCGGCTGGATCGGAGCCCGCGCGCCTTGCCCCGCGCGGGGCGACGAAAGGAGGCCCCGTGAGAGAGGTTTCGAGCAGGGCCTGAGCCCGTGAGGAAATTTTTTATTTGAATCGGCGCTAACCCCTTGAAAAGTCCCGATTCGAAAAAATAAACGTAAGCAAAAGAAAGCACTTTTACTTTCTTTTATTTTCGTTTAGTTGCGTTTACTTGCTTTTATTTGCAGGCAAGGGCGCAGCGCGCTGTCTTCGACGCTCGGAGCTTGGCTCGATACGCTGTAGCGAATGGGCTCTGGCGCCAGGCCCGAACCCGACTTCGCGTGCGCCTCGGGTGGATCTATTTTCCGATGACGGTCGCCCGCGCCCGCTGCCACCAGCCGCTACGTCGCGGTCGTGGCGGTTCGGCGGCTGCCGGAGCGGCCTCAGCGGCCCCGTCGGCTTGTGCAGGGGCGGAAGACTCGACGATTGGCTCCGAGCTCGTGGCGCTCGGCCTCCGCTCTCCGACATCAACCTCCTGCGCCGCAGCGACCCGCGCCGGCTCGGCCATCGTATCTTTGTGAGAGACCGTGTCTGTGGGCGACGGTGGAGGGGAATAGTTCCATTGGGGGGTGGTGAATTCCTCCTCAAGCGCGACCGAGGGAGGCGTTTCAAAGCTCGACACGCCCGACTCGGGCGTAACTTTTGCCTCAGTGCGCCGAAGCCGGTTTCGCTCGCCGCGCGAGCCTCGCGACCGACGGTGACGCTCCTCTCCACTGCGCGGACCTCCGCGGGCGAACGCGTCAGCCTCTCCGCTCTGTGCAACGAGGTCGCCGCCGATCTCGGCGACGATGGCCAAGCCGTCGTCTGTTGGCTGCAGTTCGTCCTGTGGAAGGCTGTCTCCGAATGAGCGCTCTCCGCGGCGACGGCGGCGACGACGACGGCGACGGCCGATCTCGCCGTCCTCCAGCGACGGACTGCCTCGGAGTTCGCTCACGCGCCCAGGCTCTTCATCCTCCTCGATCGGCGGCGGTTCCTCGATCATCGGCGCGATGTCGTCGGCCAACACTTTCGCCGGCTCCCTTTCACTCTTGACGCCGGCCGCCGGCTCTCCGCGCTCGATTGCGTGGTAGTTGGCGCCGGTCAGCGTATCGTCCGCCTCTACGACGATCGCGACGCCGAACCGGTGCTCAAGGTCGGCCAGATTGACGCGCTTTTGGTTGAGTATGTAGAGCGCCACAGGGGTGCGCGTTCTCACCGCGAGATCATGGGTCGAGCTCTTGATCAGCGCGTCCTCGAGCACGCGCAGGACATGCAGGGCGATCGAAGCGGTCGATCGCACGACGCCAGCGCCCTGACAATGAGGGCAAACCACAGTCGAACCCTCGAGAACGCCTGTGCGGATGCGCTGACGCGACATTTCAAGCAGGCCGAAGTGCGAAATGCGGCCGACCTGGATGCGAGCCCGGTCGTTCTTCAACGCGTCCTTGATTCGTCTCTCAACCGCACGATTGTTCCGCGATTCCTCCATGTCGATGAAGTCGACCACGATGAGCCCGGCGAGGTCGCGCAGACGCAGCTGACGGGCGATCTCGTCGGCCGCCTCGAGATTGGTGCGCAGCGCAGTGTCTTCGATATTATGCTCGCGAGTGGACCGGCCAGAGTTGACATCGATCGCGACCAGCGCTTCGGTCTGGTTGATAACGATGTAGCCGCCCGACTTCAGCGTCACCTGGTTGGAGAACATCGCGTCGAGTTGCAATTCAACGCCCGCCTTGGCGAAGACCGGCGCAGGATCCCGATAGAGCTGCACGCTGTGGACCTGGCTCGGCATCAGGAGGCGCATAAACTGCCTGGCCTCTTGATAGCCGGCCTCTCCCGCAACAGTGATCTCTTCGACCTCTTTATTGTAAAGATCGCGGATCGCCCGTTTGATGAGCGAGCCTTCTTCGTAAACGAGCGTCGGCGCGCTGGATGAGAGCGTCGTCTCTCGCACAGTTTCCCACATCCGCAACAAATACTCGAAGTCGCGCTTGACCTCGGCCTTGGTGCGCGAGGCGCCGGCAGTGCGGAGAATAACGCCCATGCCCTCTGGAACGTCGAGCTCTTCGGCGATTCCCTTCAGTCGACTGCGATCCTGGGGATTGGTGATTTTGCGCGAAATGCCGCCGCCCCGCGCGGTGTTGGGCATCAAAACCGAATAGCGCCCGGCGAGCGAGAGGTAAGTCGTGAGCGCCGCCCCCTTATTGCCGCGCTCTTCCTTGACGACCTGCACCAGCAGAACCTGCCGGCGCTTGATGACCTCCTGAATCTTGTACTGGCGGCGCAAGCGCTGAGGACGCCGCGGAACCTCCTCCAATGCGTCGCCGCCGACCTGCTCGACCGGCTCGCCTTCGTCGTCAGTCCGCTCCTTGCCGCTCGCTACCTGCTCCTCAGAGCCGCCTTCGAGCGTCGTTACTTCGTGAACGTCTTCCTCAAGCGGGCGCTCCTCGAGCCCAGAGCCGCCCTTTGGGAGGGCGGCGCCGGCGTATTCGTCGGTCGGCGCAACGGCCGGAGCCTCGGCGGATATCGATTCGGAGTTCCGCCAGGTCGAGATCCGAAGGCATTGCGGCTTCAGCCCGCGGATCAGCATCCAAGTCCTCCGCCGTTTCGTCCCCCGGCGCGACGGTCACGACCGGGTTCATCCCGGTCAGCGAGCGCTCGGCCCCCTCGGCTTCGGTATCGGCAGAGCCCCCTTCGAGGCTCCCGGGAGGCGTCAGAAATCTTTCTTCCGCGTCGAACTCATCGGTTGACGCTCGTTCCGAAACGGTCTCGCCATTCTCAACGCGGGCATCCGCGCGTCGCGGTTGGCGATGGCGTCGGCTGCGCCTTTCGACACTGGCCTCTTCGTCCTCCTCCCGTTGCGACAAGGCTTCCTCCTCGAGAAGAGCTTGTCGGTCAGCGACCGGAATTTGGTAGTAGTCCGGATGAATTTCGGAGAAGGCCAGAAAGCCGTGGCGATTGCCGCCATAATCGATGAAAGCGGCCTGAAGCGACGGCTCTACCCGGGTGACCTTGGCGAGATAGATATTCCCGCGCAGCGGTCTCTTGCTCGCTGACTCGAAGTCAAATTCCTCGAACTCGATTGCCTCGCAGGACCACGACCCGGGTCTCTTCCGGGTGTGAGGCGTCGATGATCATTTTGTTGGCCATGAGAAACTCTCTCGCCGCCCGCGAAAATACGCTGCGAGGGCCGACTGGGCCGCCCGATTGCGCCGCGCCGGGCGTCTATGCTGGAGGTGGGAAAGTAGGGAAATGCGGCGGCAGGAGGCGCCACATCGAAGAACGGGTCGGACGCCACCGCGTTACGGTGACACTGTCGCGCCGCCTCTGTTGCGGCAGGCGAAGGGTCGATTTGCCATCGGGACATCGTCAACCTGGAAAACAAGCCGTCACTCGGCCCGCCGCCGTTCAAGCAGCACCGCGTGGTTCCGACGTCACGATTTCGATCCGAGCCGCAGCGCCCGCCTTTGTCCGGCAGGTCGATTTCCGGCTTCCGCTTTCAGTTTCCCGCACGGAGCCTTGCCGAGGCATCGAAAGTGGCAAGCGATCCGATGAGGCGAAAACCGCAAAAACCGCACAGGCCTATTCGCGCAACCCGCAGGCCATCCCATGATGGTCCCGGCAAACACCTCGCTCAACCAATGAGCAAGCCGGCCGCGAAAACTCGGTCCGAATTCGTAACACACCATAAATATGCGCCGCCGAGCGCGTTGGCAAGTTTCTTTTTCCCGCCTGTCCGCAGCACACGATATGTCCGGTTTAGGTAGCGCGCGATCTGTCCGGTAAGTCCGGCCCTTTCGGGAGGGATTGGATGCGCCGGACCGAGGCCTTTCAGGGGGTGCGCATGGCGATGTGTTTGAACATTCTAAATCGCTGGGAATCGGCGGAGTTCAATCAAGAAGGTGTTGGGACCTTCAAGCGACCGGGGCCGAAAGACATTCCTGCGTCGCGCTGGCGACCAGATCACCGGCGCGGGAATAGCTCGTGCGATCGCCAGCCCGCGTCCGGCGGCCCCGCTAGGGCTCAGGCAATCGAACAAAAGCCAGTGATCGGCTCGAAGGGGCCGGTGGAACCAAATGGCGTGATTGAGGCTCGAGACGTAGAGTTTGGTAGCAACTCGGGCCATGGCTTGCACATGTGCGATGCAGGCGGCAAAATTGATCCAATAGTCCGAAAGATAGGCGAAGGCGGCAGCATGCAGGGCAGGATCGTCGTGCATCGGCTGGCGCATGCGGATCCAGAAGCGCATTCGCGGCACTCCGGGATCGCTCGGTAACAGATCTCCGACGAAAGGCGTTCGTAGATCGATCGCCATGTGAGATCGATAGCCATAGTCGGGCGTGCGTTCCACGTCCTGCGCCTCCGCGGTATCGATATCTTCAAGCGCCGGCAAACTGTCGGGGTCACGGTCCAATCGGGGGGCGCCGGCGCCTGGGCTTGAACTCGATCGTCTTGGCGAAAGTGATGCTGGCGTCGCAAACGATGCGGGCGTTGCGCTGCGAACCACGCACGTTTCGCGAGGAGAAGCGCTTACCCTCCTGTAAGACAGTGACCGTAGTCGATAGGGTGCTTCGGAATCCCTCCGGCGGCGAATAAGAACTGCAGGCAAGAGGGCGATCGATCCGCTGGAACGGTCTGCGAGGCAGTGGCCAACGCTTGGCCGAGCATCTGTCCCCCGTAGATACGGCCGTGCTCGTTCCGCTCTGCGCGGCGGGATCGAAACCTGTTGTCGCCAATCGGCGCCAGACCGAGAAGGTCTGCGATCTCACGACCCCAGGACCATTTTTTCGCTCAGTTATTCCATGCGTGGTGACCAGTCTCGTTGACACTTGCGACACCGTATCGCCCGTCGTTGAGGAGCTTCAGGCGCGTCACGGAGCCGTAGCCAACGAGAAATCGGGTGATGCTATCGAGGTCCGAGCGCATGCGAGAGCACGATGCTGATCGGGAGGCCGTGCGTAAACACGACGACGCGGGACGATGGGCGTTCTCCCTCAGCCGTGGCGCGGAGAGCGGCGAGAACCGTTTTTTAAATACGTCAGGGTCGCTTCCCAGGTAAGAATCGGGTCGGCGAGAAATCGCGTCCAAGCGTCGTCGCACTCGGCACGGAGCGTCTCGGTCGAACGGTACCGGGTTGTGGCGCGGTCGGCCTCGGCCCAGCCGTCAATCGTTTCGAGCCCAAGCCCTAGCCGTTGCGTGAGCGGCTCCGCGGTCTGGCGCGCGGGCAGGAGGTGGCTAGCCACAATGTGCGTGATTCCTTCCCTCTCAAGCAACCTCGCCGCTGCGCGAGCCGGCCGCCAGCCGTCAACGTTGAGAGGCGGATCGTTGGGAGAGCCAGAAAATCGTCTTCGTCGGGTCGCCGGTGCCTCACGAGAATGATGCGCATGGATCAGGTCTGGGCCATCGCCTTTGCCTCAAGCGAGGCGATTTCTCGGGAGGCGACGCCCCACTCCGCGAGAGCCGCGCGGCTGTCCCGCCCAGGTCGCGGGGCCGGGCGATGCAGAACGCGGAAAATTTCAAGACCTATATCGAGCCGGTCGCCGACAAGCTCGGCGCGACGATGGGCGCGTCCCGCGCAGCGGTCGCGGTCGCCGCCGCCTACGCGCCCAACGACTGGCAAGTCGGCCAGACCGGCAAGGCGGTGGCGCCGGACCTTTATATCGCGGTCGGCATCTCGGGCGCGATCCAGCAACTCGTACCTCGGCACGGAGGTTTTGACTTCTTTGACGTCAGCCTGATGCGCATGCAGGCTTCGGATAAGCGCGGCCCATTTTGGCGCGCGCTTTTTCGGGTTGTGACCATCCACTTGATGCGGGCGCGCTCGGCGTTGCGTCGCTTCTCCCAAGCGGCGGTTTCGGCGACGAGGCGCGCGTAGCTTTCGATGCGCCGGTCGAGGCATTGGGAAGCCAGGACGCCGATCTCGATCTCCACCCTGTTCAGCCAACTTGCGTGCTTGGGGACATAGTGGAACTCCCGTCGACGCAGCACCCGTCGGGCTTCGTTGGCCGGAAAGGTCTGGTGGAGGGCGCCGAGCGAATGGGTCGACAGATTGTCGAGCGCCACGAGGATGCGCTCCGCCTCGGGATAGTGAACCTCGGCGAGTTCTCGCCATGCAGGTCGCGAAGTCTTCTGCGGCGCGCCGCTCGGTGACCTTCACCTTGCGCCCGGGGCGGTTCACGTCGAGGAAGACGAACAGGTTCGCCGTGCCGTTGCGCCGGTGCTCGCAGTCGTAGCGCTCGATCTGTCCCGGCTTGGCCGGGATCGGCAGGCGGGTCTCGCCGATGAGTTGAAATGGGCTCTCGTCGAAGCAAACCACGGGCCGCTTCGGGTCGGGCGCTTGGGCGTAGAGATCGAGCACGTCCTCCATGCGGGCGACGCAATCCGCGTCGAGGGGGGGATGCACCCCATGTCCTTGCGCCACGGCTTGAGTTTGTTCTCGGCCAGACGCCGAGGCGCCGTCTCGCGCGACAGGCTCTCGTGGGTCGTCACCTTGACCAGCGCGTCCGCCAGCAGTTCCAGCGTCCAGCGGGCGCGGCCCGCCGGAGGGCTCGAGCAGGCGGCCGCCGCCAACAGAGCTTCCTCCTTGCCGGCGAGCTTGCGTTCCGCTCCGGGACGAGGATCTTCGCTCAGGGCGAGGTCAAGGCTGCTTTCGACGAAACGCCGCTTGGTCCGGTAGACCGTAGACCCGCCGACCCCGATGTTCGCTGCGATGTCCTCGTCGCCGACCCCCGCATCCGCGGCCAGAAGAATCTGCGCCCGCTTGAGTCTCCGCGCCGGAGGCTTGCCCCGCTCAGCAGCCTGGGCGGACCAGACGCTTGATGCGCCGATGATCCTGCTCGACAATCTTATTCAGATACTTTCATTGCCGGAGACGAGAACGGCGCCAGAGTTCGCCGTCTCTCTTCATCTCCGCGGCCGCCCTCGGATAGGCGGGGTTCTTGTCGACCGTGAGCGTGCGCGGATTGATGGTGTGCGGCTGCGCGAACGCCTTGCGGAAGAACCGCTTCGCCGCAGCCGTATCGCGCCGTGCAGCCAACAGGAAGTCGATCGTCTGCCCGCGGCTGTACACCGCCCGACGGAGATACATCCAACATCCCTTCACCCGGACATAGGTTTCGTCCACCCGCCAGGTGAATGGACCCGTTTTTGGGACCGGGGGGTTAAGTTGGAGAACGGCCGCTCCGTTTGATAGAGGGAGCGAACGATGACTGTCGATAGCGAATGAACTTGTCCGGTTTTGGCAGCGCGTCGTTTGTCCGCTTCTTCTGGTTTTGTTCTGCCGCGTGGGCGGGGTGGGCGAGCCGGGGGCTTGTCCATGCCGTCCACGAGGGCGCCGCTGAGCGGAGTTGAGCGGCGCATCTGGCGTCATCCGTTGTCTTGAGCGCTCCGTTCCGGTCGTAGCGGCCGATGCGGCGGGGTCCGTGAAAGACGGCGTGCGAGCCGTCGGGATAGACGTGCACCTTGACCCGCGCGTGCACGAAATGGGGCCGCATCGGCCCCCGGATCGCAGTCCGGGGGTTCAGCGTCCGGTAGGACACGCAAGTGTCCCGGCCGACCTGCCGCTCCTCCTCGACGCACAGGATCTCGTCGAGAGCGACGCCCGGAATCGGCGTGAAGGCCGAGCCCTCGCCGGCCGGCTGAACCCCAAAGCGGGCGTTGTGGGCGGGCAGATAGCGGTCGCGGATGAAGGCGTTGGCCGCCTCGACTGAGCTGATGCCCGCAAGCCTCAGTTCTTTGACCAGCCGGTCCTGCAGCGTCGCGAACGCCCGCTCCGAACGCCCCCGCGCAAAGGGCGTTCGGGAGGAACGCCCGTCTTTCGACGGGCTAAAGGGCGTTCGGAAGAACGCCCGTCTTTCGACGGGCTATGCGGCGAATAGGCTCCGATGGGCTCGACCCCCAGTTGTTCGAGCGCCCGGCCGACCTGGGGTCGGACAGCCGCGGTCGATCTCGCCCTTGGTTGTGCGGAAGTCATGCGCCCCGCGGTCGGTGAAGAGGCTCATCGGCAGGCCGTGCTCGACAAAGACCTCCTTGAGCGCCCGGAAGGTCGAGGCCGTGCCCTCCTCCTCGATGAGAAACGCCGAATGGATCGCCCCCGTCGCGTCATCCAGCGTGACACTGAGATCAAGCGCCGGTTGGCCTTCGAGCCATGCGTGGCGCGCGCCGTCCCCCGCCTTCGCGGGGGCAGGCTCTGGTGCAGCATCATGCCCGGCAGCGGCCGCCGCTCGCGCTTGCGCCGATGCGCCCCCTTGCGCGGCGCCTTGGGCACGACGCCCGACCACTGCAGATGCAGCTTGAGCCAGGCGTAGCCCCAGCCGAAGCCGTGGTCCTTGATGAGATGCTCGTGGAAAGGCTTGACCGTGAAGCCCGGGTGGCGCTCGCGGTAGAGCCGCTCCACTTCCTCGGCCCGGTCCGCCGGGACCCGCCGGCCCGAGGCCCTGCCGAGCCTGCGGTCGACGAGGCCGGCCTCGCCGGCCTCCCACGTCAAGCCCGCGTCCAGCGCCGGAACGTCCGCTCGCTCACCCCCAGCAACGCCGCCGCCTCCGCCTGGTTGAGCTCGGCCAATTCGCAAGCGGAATGTTCAAAAACATCGCCATGCGCACCCCCTCTCGGGCTGCTGTCCGGCGCATCCAACCCTCCCAAAGGGCCGCGACTTACCGGACAGATCGTGCGCTACCTAAACCGGACATATCGTGTGCTGCGGACAGAAATTGTAAGGGACGAATGCGCCCGCTACGCCTAATTCTCCATCAGCCCCCGCGCCACGATCACCCGCATGATCTCGTTCGTGCCCTCGAGGATCTGGTGGACGCGCAGGTCACGCACGATCTTCTCGACGCCATAGTCGGCGAGATAGCCGTAGCCGCCGAACAATTGCAGCGCGTCATTGGCGGCGTTGAATCCTGTGTCGGTCGCAATCTGCTTGGCCATGGCGCAGAGGCGCGTCGCTTCGGGCGACTTCTCGTCGAGCGCGCTCGCCGCGCGCCACAGCATCGAGCGCGCCGTCTCGAGCGAAGTCGCGATGTCGGCGACGCGGAATTGCAGCGCCTGGAAGTCGGCGATGCGGCGGCCGAACGCCTTGCGCTCGCGCATGTAGCGAATCGCCTTGTCGAGCGCCGATTGGCCGCCGCCGATCGAGCAGGCGCCGATGTTGAGCCGCCCGCCGTCGAGCCCGGCCATCGCAATTCTGAAGCCGACGCCTTCCGGCCCGACCCGATTGGCCGCCGGAACGCGCACGCCCTCCAGGATCACCTGACGGGTCGGCTGCGCCCGCCATCCCATCTTTTTCTCTTTCGCCCCGAAGCTTAGGCCCGGAGGCGCCGTTCTCGACCAGGAAGGCGGAAATCCCGCTTGGCCCCCCCTCGCCGGTGCGCGCCATGACGAGATAGAGATCGCTGACGCCTGCGCCGGAGATGAACTGCTTGACGCCGTCGATCACATAGTCGTCGCCGTCGCGCCGGGCGCGGGTGGTCAGCGCGGCGGCGTCGGAGCCCGCTCCGGGCTCGGTCAGGCAATAGCTGGCGATCAGCTCCATGCTGGCGAGGCGGGGCAGATAGCGACCTTTAAGCTCCGGCGAGCCAAAGCCGTCGATGACCCAGGCGACCATGTTGTGGATCGACAGGAACGATGCGATGCACGGGTCGCCGGTCGACAAAGCCTCGAAGATCAGCGCCGCGTCGAGGCGGGTCATGCCGCTGCCGCCATGCTGCTCGCCGACGTAAATCGCGGCCATGCCCAACGCCGCCGCCTCGCGCAGAACGTCGGCCGGAAAATGCTCGGTCTCGTCCCAGCGAAGCGCGTTGGGGGCGAGGCGCTCGTCGGCGAACGATTTCGCCATGTCGCGGACGGCGAGATGGTCTGCAGTCAAGGCGAACATGGCTTAAGTGTTCCCGGGCTTCGCTCATCCAAGCCTGTCCGGCACATTGCCCGACGTTTGCGCCCGCCGCAATCGGGGCCTACGGGCGGTTTGTCGTAGGTCACCGAGTGCTAAGGGGGGATAAGACCCGTCATTGCGACCCCCGGGCTTTGGGACCCGGGGGGAAGCAATCCAGGGGAACGTCGGACTGCGGCGATGGCCACTGGATCGCCGCGTCGCGATAGCCCGTCGAAAGACGGGCGTCTTTCGACGCCCTATGGCTCCTCGCGATGACGAGCCGGCCACCGCGAGCACTCGATTGACATTGCCCGGCGCCAACTGGCTGGTATGCTCAGATCGAAATGTCGAGTTGCAACATGCGCTGGCTGATCGGCGCCTTCATCGCCACCCTCGCCTTCTCGGCGCCAAGCGCGTTCTGCGGCGAGGCCCCCGCTCCCCTGCCAGTCCAGGAAGTGGCGCCGGGCGTGTTCGTCCACCAGGGCGAAATCGCCTTGATGAGCGAAGAGAACCTGGGCGACATCGCCAATATCGGCTTCGTGATCGGCTACAAGGGCGTGGCCGTCGTCGACACCGGCGGCAGCGTGCCGATCGGCGAGCGTTTGCTCGCCGCCATCCGCGCCCGCACGAACAAGCCCATCCTCTATGTGATCAACACGCACGAGCATCCCGATCACGTCTTTGGCGACGCCGCCTTTGACGGAATCGGCGCGACCTTCGTCGGCCACCACAATCTGCCGCGGGCCTTGGCGACGCGCGGCCCATTCTACCTCAAGGCGTTTCGCAGGATCATCGGCGACAAACTCGTCGACCAGGTGGAACTCATTCCCCGACCCTGACCGTGGCCGATCGCATGACGCTCGATCTCGGCGGGCGGACTCTCGACTTGCAGGCCTGGCCGCCCGCGCATACGGACTGCGACCTGACTGTCCTGGACACGACGACAAAGACGCTGTTCGCCGGCGACCTCGTCTTTGTGAAGCATCTGCCGATCATCGACGGCTCGTTGAAGGGCTGGCTTCAGGATCTCCCCGCACTGGCGCAGGTTCCAGCCGTCCGCGTCATTCCCGGCCATGGCCCCGTCGGCTTGCCCTGGCCGCAGGCGCTCGACAGCGAGCGGACGTATTTCGACCGGCTGGCGAAGGACGTGAAGGCGTCGATCGCCAAAGGCGAACCCGTCGAAGCAGCCGACAAAACGGCCGGACAATCGCAGCGGGATGACTGGCGCCTGTTTGACGACTATAATGCGCGCAACGCAACCGCGGCCTATTCGGAATACGAGTGGGACGAGTAGACCAAACCCTATTGGGATGGAGGCGCTTCCATGGCGCTGATACTGAACCGACGACAGACCCTGGCCAGCCTCGCGCTTCTCTGCGCGACCGGTGAGCGCGCTTTCGCTCAAGCCGCGGAGGATCCTGATCCCTGGCCCGACCTCAAGCGGATGTTTTTCAACGATGCGTCGATCGTGGAAGACAAAAGCCTGGTCATGTTCGAGGCGCCCCCGCGGGCCGAGGATGCGGCGCTTGTGCCGGTGTCGTTCTCGGCCAAATTGGCCCAAGGCGACGCGCGCCGCGTCGTCAAGCTCACCCTCGTCATCGATCAGAATCCGGTGCCGCTGGCGGCCGCCTTCACCCTTGGCGAAAAGGCCGGGGACACGCGCATCTCGACCCGGGTCAGGGTCAATTCCTACACCAACGCCCGCGTCGTGGCGGAGCTCAGCGACGGCTCGCTGCATATGGCGACGCGCTTCATCAAGGCGTCAGGCGGCTGCTCGCGCGCCGATGGCCAAGAGCATGGAAGAAGCGCTGGCGACGCTTGGCCAGATGAAGTTCCGCATCCTGCCGCCAACTCCCGAGGCGCCGAACGAGGCGCTCCTCATGATCCGCCATCCCAACAATTCCGGTCTGCAGATGGATCAGGTGACCCGGCTCTACACGCCGTCGCGCTACATCAACGCGCTCGAGGTCTATCAGGGACAGGATCTCGTTTTCTCGATGGCGGCCGGCATATCGATCTCGGAAGACCCGAACTTCCGCTTCACCTACAAGCCCAACGGCGCCAAGATGTTTCGCGTCGAGGCCGAGGACACGGCCGGCAAGACATTTTCTGGCGCGTGGCCCGCGACCCGCGACGGGGCGTGAATCAAGGCTTAAAAAGTCGATTTGACGCGCAGACGAACGCTTCGGGGCGGAGAGCGCGCTTACAGGGGTCACCCTGGAGGACCGAGTCTGGGCGGTAGCTGTTGCTTCATGGCGAGCGCGAAATAGACTTCACCGCTCGAAGCGGAAGACCCCTGCCGCGCATCGAGGCCGCCTTCGAGCGGATCGCGACCGCCGCTCACTCCTCCGGCGTCCCCGCCTTGCGCAGGCCGTCGTACGACCGTTCGCTCATCTCGATGAAGCGTGGATCGCCGCCCTGTTTGGGGACAATCGACATCTCGTACGCCTTCCATGCCGCGATCGTCTTGAACCGCGCGGTGGAGGGCAGGGCGAGGTAGCGCCGCAGCGCCTCGCGCGCTTCCGCATCACGATCGGTCAAGCCGAGCGCCGCCACGAGGACCACATGCGCAAACGGGTCGGAAACAGGATTGATCGCGATCGACCGGCGAGCCAGTTCGATCGCCTGGTCATAATTCTTCAGCCCAAAATTGGCCCACGCCTTGCTGTCGTACCAATAGACGAGCGCCGGATCGGACGGGCTCGCCAAAATCGCCCTGTCCAAATATTCAAGGCTTTTGTCGAATCGCCCGAGGAATCGGTAGTCGATGCCCAGTTGGGCGACGGCGTCCACGTTGGATGGGTCCAGGTCGAGCGCGCGCTCGGCTCGTGCTCCGCGACGGCGTCCTCGACGCGCCCTTGCTCTCGAAGGATGTCGCCCTTCATGTCGTGAGGCCAAGTCCAATCTGGATCGAGGGCGATCGCCTTGAACTCCAATTCGTCGGCTCGCTCGAAACCGCTTTTGGGGTCGCCGGAAATGCCAACTAACGCCTGCACGAAGGGCTTGATCCCTAATGCCATCAGGGCGCGGACATTGTTGGGATCGATGGCAAGAGCCCGTTCGCAGAGCGCGTATGCCGCATCCGCCTCCTTGCCGATAAATCCCGCCTTCCATTGGCCCTCGGAGCATTGGAGAGCCAAGTCCTCGGCGTCGCTATTGGCCGCGGGCGTCCGTTTGGCGCTTGCGGCGTAGGCCTGCTGGAGCTGAAGGTCGAGTGTGTTCGCCAGATGCGCGATGATCGCGTCCTGCGTCTGCATCAGATCGGCGCGGGGCGTGTCGAATTGCTGTGCCCAGAGGTGAGCGCCGCTGCCGGTGTCGATAAGCTGGGCGTTGACCCTCATCCGATCGCCGCTCGGCTGCACCGAGCCTTCGAGGATATAGCGCACGCCCAAACCCTTGCCGATCGCCTTCGCGTCGGTCGGCTTGCCCTTGAAGGTCATGGCCGTGTTGCGCGCGATGACGAAGGTGTCGCGCATTCGCGCCAGACTGGTGGTCAGTTCATCGGTCAGGGCGTCGACGAGGTAGTCGCGCCCGGATCGCCAGAGAGGTTGGCGAAGGGCAGCACGACGATGGAAAGCCGCGCGGGCTCGGTCGTCTTTGCGCCTTTGCCCGCGAGGACAAACAAACCGCTCGCCGCCGCCAGAAAGAGAAGGGCGGCGACAACTGGCCCCAGCAGGACCAAGCCGCCCGGCTTGGAGGCCGGCGATTTCGTTTGATCGATTGTCGCCTGCGGCGCCTGTTTGGCCTCGGCCTCCCGCGAATTCGTGTTCCGCACGTCGCTCAGGCGGCGCGTCGCTCAGCGGATCCTCACGTGGCGCCTCGTCGTTCCCGGGCGACGGAACGGCCGTCCTGAGGCCTTGGCCGGACAACGGGCTCTTCGCCAGACACCGTCGAAGCGATAGCCCTCGCCCGGCGCAGTTACGATGAGCCGCGGCTGTTTCGAATCGGGCTCGATCTTGCGACGCAGCTTCCCGACCATCACATCGATGCTGCGATCGAACGGCTCGAAGCGCCGGTTGGCTAAGGCGTCCAGCAAGGCGTCCCGGCTGAGGACTCGACCTGGCCGGGTGACGAAAATGCGCAAGAGCGCGAATTCGCCTCGGGTCAGCGCCACCGCCTCTCCCGTTTCGCGCACAAGCGTGAGGGCGTCGAGATCAAGGATGAAGCCCGCGAAGCGGAAGAGTGACGGCGCCTCGCGGGGCTCTTCCAGTCGGCCAGATACCGGAGCGTCACGCATGGGCGTTCGTCCAAATCCAGGATGTCTGTTTACAGCGGACGGCCCCGATTACAAGACGGTTACCGCCGGAACATCTCCCGCTTACGCCCCTGGCGTAGCTTCCGCCGACCCTGCGCGACTGTAAGCGCCGCTTGCAAAGTCGCGGAGGACGTTCGATCTCAAAGGGAGACCTGTCTGCATGCAAACCTTCCTGCGTTTCAGCGGCGGCGCAGTCGCCGCCGCCGCTCGGGCTCGCCGCCTTGGCGCCGAACGCCCTCGCCCAAGAGAACACGAGGGTTTTTTCCTGCCAGGAGGTTGGCGGGAGCCCGCCGGAGCCGCTTGGCGATCGCGACGGCCATGCGATCTCGGTCGGACAACATAGTTGCCGCGTTGAAGGCGCCTACGCCGGCGGCGTCTCGACCGATACGATCATCTGGGAGTGGGACGGCGCGAAAGCCGTTGAGCTCTCTAACGTAGGCGTCGTCCGGAAGCCGGGCTCGACCCTGACGTGGAAGGGAACCGAGGGAAAACTTATGCTGACGATCACCGACGGCAAGGTGACGGGCTGCACGGGGTCGGGACGAGGTGTTCAACACCTTGGCGACCGGCGATTGGGCCAAATTGGCCGGCAAGGGTTATACCTGGACGGCAAAGTGCGTCGGCCCGGCGTCGCAATATACCGTTGAAGCAAAGGACGAATAGCGCGGCCGGAAGCCGTCGCGCGCCCCGGCGTTATCGCTCGCCCGAATCCGCGAGCGCCGCGGCGTGTCCCATTGGTCTCCGCAGCGCTGAATCGCTGGCAAGCCGCTGGCGAGGCTTGGTCTTTCGCCGCGCCGCTTCGGTTGCGGGCGACAAATGCTTGTCTAAACCCGGAATTCCCCGCATACTTTCGGTTGGGCTAAACCCGTTGGGTCGCGGCAGAGCGCTTGCGGCGACGAGAGAGCCCATGAAGGAGCGAGGGACCGGTGTGAGAGCGTTTTGTGCGCAACCTAAGACGCGAGTGCGGGGTGCGGGAATTGTTTTATTTTTTTCGGCCGTAACGCATTGAAAAGCCCCGATTCGGCCAAATAAAACCAAGCAAATCCAAGCAATTTCGCTTGGTTTTATTTGGATTTGTTTGGAGGGAGCTCGCCTTCGGGTTGCATTTTCGGCCTCTCGGGCCAGTTCGGATCGCCGGGGCCTCGGGGTCACTCCACCGCCTCCCCGACCATCTTGCCCCTCGCGGCCACGTAAAGCCCGCTGCCGATGATGATGGCGTTGCCGATGATGATCGGCGGGGTCGGGGCGTCACGCCAGATCAGCCAGCCCAGGATCGCCGCCCACAGGATCGCGGAATATTGCAGCGGCGCGAGCACCGAAGCGGGGGCCAGCGCCAGCGCCCGGACGATGCAGATGAAGCAGCTCATCGCGACGACGCCGACCACGAACATGAGGCCGAGATCGAACAGGCCAGGCGTCGTCCATACCCAGGGCGCGGTCGCCGCTCCGATCAAGCCGCCGCCAACGAATTGCCAAAAGACAAGCGGCAGCCAGTGGACCCCCCGGAGCTCGCGGGTGAGCGTCTGGCTGAGCGCAAAGCTTGTCGCGCCGAACAGCGCGATGGGCGCCCCCCATGAAAACATGTGCGGCGAGGGCCTCAGCGCAATGAGGACGCCGACAAAGCCGATCAGGACGGCAATCCAGCGGAAGCGCTCGACCTTTTCGCCGAGCAGCAGCGCCGAGAGCGCGGTCGTGATGAGCGGCGTCGCCATATAGAAGGTCATCACGTCGGCGAGCGGCATGGCGCGGGTCGCGTAATAGAACGCGAACGTGTCCACCGCCGCGCACAGAACGCGGAGCCCTTGCAACCAAGGCCGGCGCGGATCGATGACGTTGACGCGCAGCGACAGGATCATTGGCGCCAGCACGACGCCCGCGCCGATCGAACGCAGCGCCATCAACTGGCCCACGCCATAGTCCGCGACCAGCCATTTGCCGAGCGCGTCGTTGAGCGCGAACATAGCGACGCCGGCGAGATAGAGGACGATTCCGAGGCCCGCGGTTCCGGAGCGAGGCATCGGCATGGGACCCGGGAGGTTTGGCGGTTATGCGTCCGCCCGACGCGTCACCCCTCGCGCAGGCGGAACGGCCGAAAAACCTATTGGCCGTAAAGGCGGGAGGAAAGATCGAGAGCGGGGGCTCGCCTGAAACGAGCCCCGAGCCAAGGTCAGCGCGAATAGAACTCGATGACCAGGTTCGGCTCCATGTGCGTCGGATAGGGCACCTCGGAGAGCCCGGGAACGCGGGTGAGCTTGGCCGTGCCCTTGGCGTGATCGACTTCGATATAGTCGGGCACGTCCCGCTCGGCGAGAGCCGCGGCTTCAAGCACCAAGTTCATTTGACGCGAGGATTCCTTGATCTCGACCAGGTCGCCGACCTTGACCTGATAGGAGGCGATGTTGACCCGCCGGCCGTTCACCTTGATGTGGCCGTGATTGACGAACTGTCGCGCGGCAAACACGGTCGGCACGAATTTGGCCCGATAGATGAGCGCGTCGAGCCGGCGCTCGAGCAGGCCGATGAGATTGGCGCTGGAGTCGCCCTTGAGGCGCCGGGCCTCGACATAATAAGAGTGGAACTGGCGCTCGGAGACGTTGCCGTAATAGCCCTTGACCTTCTGCTTGGCCTTGAGCTGGGTGCCGAAGTCGGTCGCCTTGCCCTTGCGCCGCTGGCCATGCTGGCCCGGCCCATATTCACGCTTGTTGAAGGGGCTGCGAGGGCGGCCCCAGATGTTCTCGCCCATTCGGCGATCGATCTTATATTTCGCTTGTGCGCGCTTCGTCATCGCGGTTCCTCTTCAGTTCGGTTCAAATTCAACGAGGAACGCGCCCTCCTCTGCGCTTGAAAAAGCGCCGACAGGCCTCCAGCCGAGCAAGGCGTGGAAACCACGGGTGCGTCAAACGACAAACGCGCTCTCGTGAAGCCGAGAGCGCGCCTGAAGTGCGGCTTCCCTAGAATGGTCCACCGCGGCTGTCAAATCTCTGACCGCCACCGCCTCGCCGTGATCGCCGGGCGGCGATTGAGACTCAATCGCCTCTTTGAGCCGCAGGATAGCACGCTGCGCAGGCAAGCTATGTGAATAACGCATGATATAATTGCAACTCGTAAGAAATTGTTAACTATTTCGGCACTCGAATGCCTATTATGGCCTTGATCACGTTACGAAACGGTCGTCGCCATGCGATTTTCACATTTAATTGTGCGCTGCATCATTGACTTTTGCGACGCAGCAATCTAACTAGGCGTGGTCTGGGAGAGGAAGCGATTTCCTCAGGCCTCGTTGGTAGAGGCCGAAAATTCAGGAGGGCGGTCAACCAAAAGGACACCGCCATGAAGACGTTCGCAAGATTCCTGCGCACTCGTCGCGTCTATTGGAACGTATTGCAGGAGCTCTCCCGGTATACCGACCGCGAGCTGCACGACATCGGCATCGATCGCGCCGACATTCACCAAATCGCCCGCTTGGCTTCGCGGGAAGGGGCCTAACCTCAAATGGCGACGCCGCAGGACGGCGTCGCCATTGCCTCATTTCCGGTTATAGACATCCTCAAGTCGGACGATGTCATCCTCGCCGAAATAGCTCCCGGTCTGAACCTCGATCAGCTCCAGGTCGATCTTGCCGGGGTTGGCCAGCCGGTGCGTCGCGCCGATCGGCAGGTAGATTAATTCGTTCTCGTGCACGTGCTCGATCTTGCCGTTGAGCGTGACCTCCGCGGCGCCGCGCACGACCACCCAGTGCTCGGCGCGGTGGTGATGCTTTTGTAAGGAGAGACTGCCGCCCGGCCGAACGACAATGCGTTTGACCTGGTAGCGAGAGCCCTGGTCGATGCTCTGATAATAGCCCCATGGGCGGTAATTGCGTCGATGCTCGGTCGCTTCCGGATGGCCCTGCGCCTTGAGGCGCTCGACGAGCTTCTTGACCTTCGCAGTCTGTGACCGGTCAGCGACCAGGACCGCGTCGCCGGTGGCGATGACGATCACGTCCTTCAGGCCGATCACAGCGACCAATTGCTCTTCCGAACGGACCAGCACGTTCGATGACTCGATCGCCACTGCGCGTCCGCGCAGGCTGTTGCCGTTGGCGTCGCGTGGGCTTAGCCGCCAGACCGCCGACCACTCGCCGACATCCGACCATCCGACATCAGCCGTCAGCACCACCGCTCTGTCGGTTCGCTCCATCACCGCATAATCGATCGAGGTCTTCGGCGCCTTGGCGAAGGAACTCGTGGTCGAGAACGACGAAGCCGAGATCTTTTTTTGCAGCCGACACCGCAGCCGTAGTCGCCGCCGCGATTTCCGGCTCGAAACGCTGAAGCTCCTCCAGCATGACGTCGGCACGGAAAACGAAATTGCCCGAGTTCCAGAGATAACCGTCTGCAATGAATGCGCGCGCGTGAGCTTCGTCGGGCTTCTCCACGAATCGCTCGATCCGCCGGACTTGTGGGTCGGACGCGAGCGGGCCGCCCGGATGAATGTAACCGTAGCCGGTCGCGGGATGGTCGGGGGTAACGCCGAAGGTGACGATTTCGCCCGCGTCGGCCACTGCGTAGGTTTGCGCGCAAAGCCTGGCGAATTGTTCTCCGTCCTCAAACACATGGTCGGCGGCGAGGACCGCCACGACCGTCTTCGGATCATGCGCCGCCGCCCATGCGGCCGCGGCCCCGACAGCGGCGGCGCTATCGCGCCGGTCCGGCTCGAGCAGGATCACCGCCTCAGCGCCGATCTCTCTCAATTGCTCGGCGGCGCGAAAGCGATACTCGATATTCGTGATCACGACTGCCGGGTCGAATATGGCAGGGTCGCCGACCAGGCTGACGATCGATTGAAAGGTCGAGCGCTGGCCGATCAAGGAAATGAACTGCTTGGGCAGGCTTTCGCGTGATTCCGGCCAGATGCGGGCGCCGGACCCGCCGCACATGATCACTGGCATGATTTTGGGCATTCATTCCCCGATTTGGCGGGCGCGTTCGCAAATCGCCAGCCGTGCTTCCTCTGCAATATCGGCCGCGCCAACGCAATGCCCGGACCTCTAGCGTCAGGCAAGCGCCATTTAGACTTTGCGCGGCGAAACCGCGGCGCCGCTCATGACGGCGAAGACGCCGGTGAGGGCGGCTGTCGTGATCAGCGCCAGCGCGAAGGCGGCGAACGCAATCGGCAACGACAAAGCTTGCGCAATCGCGCCGGTCGCCAGCGGCGCCGGCAGGCGGGTCAGCGCGCTGAACAGCGAGGCGGAGGCGAGCCCGACCGCGGGTCCGGCGGCCGATTGGCGCGCGGCCAGCGCAAAACCGCACGGGACGATGGGACCGGTGCCGATTCCGATCAACGCGAAGCCCGCGACGCTCGCCGCGAACCCGGCCTGAAGGCTGACCAGAGCGAAGCCGGCCGCCGCGATCGCGAACGAAGCGATGATGATGCGAAGGTCGCTCACGCGAAGGCGAATCGTGTCGACGTTGAACCGCAGCGCAGCCTGGCAGGCGGAAAAGAACGCCGCGCCGAGGCCAGAAATCGCCGCCAGCCTCGGCGCTTCCTCGCGCAACAGGAGCGACGACCACACCGACGCCGCCAGTTCCGCCGCGATCGAGACGCCAACCACGACGCCAAGCCCAATCAGAGCCGGCGCGAAGGACAATCCGCTTCGCCCTATCGACCCGACCGCCGCCCAAGGGGGACGATCGGCCCTCGCCGAGCGATGGTAGGCGACGCCCGCGCCAGCGAGCCCCAGCGCAGCGACAATGCCGGCCACCCACGGCGCTGGCCCGACGAGGATCAAACTGCCGAGGATCGCGCCGACCGCCATGCCGGCGGACGCCGCGGCGTGCAGCCGCGCCAGGATCGGGCGGCCGAGCCGGCGCTCGATCCGCGCGCCCTCGGCGTTCATCAGGAGGTCGACAACGCCGCCTACGAATCCCGAGACAATCAGAGCGGTTGCGACCCAGGCTTCGCTCGATGCGTTGAGCAGCGCGCACAAAGCCGCGCCAAAGAGGATCGCCGAGACGGAGAGCGCGTGATCGACGCCAAAACGATGCGCGACCGCCCCGCCCGCCGACATGGCGATGAGATAGGCGCCGGTGTAGACGGTCAAGAGAACGCCGAACGTCGCTGCGTCGACGCCGGCGCGGATCAAAATCGCGCCCGAGGCGCCGCCCCAGAGGCCGATCCCGACGCCGAAGGCGAAGAACATCGCGGCGACCGCGACGTGCAGGCGCCCGCGCGAACTCGGCGAACTGCGGGACCGCGCTCAAAAGTCGGTCGGCGCGCCGCCTTCCGCCTTGCGGCGGGCGACGAAGGCGATCAGCGCCTCGAGGCGTTCGGCTTCGAGCGGCGGCGCGACGAAGTCGCGCAAGCGGTCGGCGACAATTCGTTCGGCCGCGTCGACCGCGGTCGGCGAACCAGCTTCGCGCCAAGTCTCATAGTTGCGCCAGTCGGAGATGGCCGGCGGGAAAAAAGCGGTGCGATAGCGCGACTGGGTGTGCTCGGCGCCGAAGAAATGTCCGCCGGGGCCGACTTCTCGTATCGCCTCGAGCGCCAGCTCCGCCTCGTCGACACGGAGCGGACGCAAAAAGTCGGCGACCATCGCCAAGAGATCGGCGTCAAGCGCCATCTTCTCGAACGAAGCTTGCAACCCGCCCTCCATCCAGCCCGCGCCATGCATGAGAAAGTTGGCGCCGCCCATGATCGCGCCCCAAAGCGAGAACACGCTCTCATAGGCCGCCTGGGCGTCGAGCGAATTGGCGGCGTTGGCGTTCGACGAGCGATAGGGCAGGCCGAGGCGGCGCGCCAGCTGCCCGCCGACGATCGCCGTTTTCATATATTCGGGGGTGCCGAAGGCTGGCGCTCCCGACTTCATGTCCACGTTCGACGTGAATCCGCCATAGATGAAGGGCGCTCCCCTCCTCACCGCCTGGGTAAGGACGAGGCCCGCCAGCGCTTCGGCGTGCTGCTGCGCCAGCGCGCCGGCAAGCGTCACCGGCGCCATCGCGCCGGCCAGGGTGAACGGCGTCATCACCACCACCTGGTTGCGGCGCGCCATTTGGATGATGCCCTCGAGCATTGGCGTGTCGAGCCTCAGCGGCGATGACGAGTTGATGACCGTGAACAGCGAGGGCTCGCGCTCCAGCGTCTCATCGTCGAGCCCCCGCGCAATTTTGACCATCTCGATGGCGTCGAGGTTGCGCTCGCGCCCGAGGCTGTAGGCGTGGACCGGCTTGTCGGACAGGGTCAGCATGTCGAACAGCGCATCGAGATGGCGGATCGAGGCGGGAATGTCGATCGGCTCGACCGGATAGCCGCTGATGAAATGAATCGAATCGAAAGCCTGCCCGAGGCGGATAAAGTTCTGATAGTCGCGCCTGGCGCCAGGCCGCCGCCCTCCCGCGCGGTCGAACGAATTGGGGGCGCTCGCCACCGTGCCGAAGGCGACGTGGCGTCCGCCAATCCAGAGATCGCGCACCGAAGCGCGCGCGTGCAGCTTGAACTCGTGGGGCGCGAGGCCGATGTGCGCCTCGACCAAAGCTGGCTCGAAGCGAACGCGGCGCGAGGCCGGATCGACGTCGGCGCCGGCGTCCTTCAGCATCGCGCGCGCTTCATCGTGCAGGAAGTCGATTCCGATCTCCTTGAGCACGGTGAGCGCCGCCTGATGGATCGATTCGAGTTCGTCGCGCGAGACCAGTTCGACCGGCGCGAACGGCGATTGTGGTTGGCCTTGGAGCCGGGGCGCGACGGAGCCGCCGCCGCGCTCGGCCGCGCGCCGGCGGCGGCGCCCCGTATCCTGCGGCGGCGAATCCGTCGTCATTGGGTTCCCCGGATTCCTCTTCGCCACCGCCTGAGACGTCGCCAGTCGCGATTCGTCGCTCGACCTCTTCTAGCGGAGTCGACCCGACCATGCGCGCGACAAAATGGCGTCACGCCATACGAAATTCACGTCGAGCTTCTCGGCCGCCCTATTTCGCCGCGCGCAGCTTTGGCGGCTCGGCGGCGGCGGGATCCGGCTCCGGCGGGCGCGCCGCCGCTCCAGCCGAGAAGCGCGCGATGAGCCAGGAGCGGAACAACGCCACCGCCTCGTTGCTCAGGTCCTCGGGATGGGTGGTGAGATAATAGCCGTAGCCTTCGTCGAGCCAGAGGTCGAAGGGGCGCACCAGCCGGCCGGCCTTGATCTCCTCGTGGAACAGCAGCGGATCCAGCAGCGCCAGCCCGTCGCCCATCATCGCATATTGCGCCGCGAGTTGCTGAGTGTCGAACACCAGGCCCCGATCGACGGCGATATCGGGCCGTCCGATCGAGCGCACCAACATTTCCCAGAAGAAGTGGCGCGGCCGGCCATCGATCTTGAGATGCAGAAGGTCGCTCGCGGCAATGAGCCGCGCCGGATCGCTGGCGTCGGTCTCTTCGATGAGCTTCGGGCTGCACAGAAGCGTCGAGCGCACCATCCACAGGAGGTCGTGGATCGCGTCGGTGACGCGGGGCTCGGAATAGACGATGGCGATGTCAATGTCGCCGTCCACTTCCGGTCCGGTCGTCGGCTTGGAGACGATCTCGAGCGAGATGCCGGCATTTTCAGAGCGGAAATCGCGTAAGATCGGGATGGCGAGTCGGTGGGCGAACGAGGTCGGCAGCGCGACCTTGAGCACCCGCTTCGGCCGCCCCTTTTCCTTGATCACCTCGCCGAGCGCCTGGTCGATTCGGTCGAAGGACTTCGAAACGACCGGCAGGATGTGCCGCCCCGCCTCGGTCAGCACCAGCTGTTGGGGGCGCCGCTCGAACAGCGCCACGCCGAGAAAATTCTCGAGCACGATCACGTGACGGCTGACCGCGCTCTGCGCGACCGTCAGGCTATTGGCGGCCGCGGTGAAACTGAGATGTTGTCCGGCCGCTTCGAACGCTCTGAGCGCGTTGAGCGGCAGCCACTTGCGATCCATTCCTCCTCCGCGCGCGGCGCATTTGTTTCACAGCTGCTTTTGCGAGCGCGTCAATATCAGGTTCATAGCCCATACCTCACGCGGTCGGACAATACGATCCAGGCGACGGACTTCGCTTTCAACAGTTCGGCGATCGGGCCGACGAAGGCGCGCAGGCGCGCGCCCCGAAACCCTGCGCTGCGGACGAACGCGCGATGCGCTTCGCAGAACAGCCGCTGCGGCCGCCGCCGCCACAAAGAGAAAGGCCGTCCGCGATCGGCGGACAGCCTTGGCTCAGAGGATAACGATGGACTTTACGCGGCCGCGGACGCGCGCCTGCGCGACGAACGATGGCCAGCGAAGCTGAGGCCGGCGAAGCCAAGAAGCAGCATCGCCCAGGTCGAAGGTTCAGGCACCCCGCCGATATGCGTGAAGAAGCCGACAGTATGGTTGTCGGATTCATAGCCGCCGCCCGCCGGATTCTCGGTGAAGACGACTTGATCAAACGTTCCGCTCATGTCGTAGAAATTGATAAACGCGTAGGGCTCGCCGCTATCGCCTCCCTGAAACGGCGGGTTGGAATTTCCATAATAGGGACCGCTCGTGCCGAGTTTGGCGATCACGTCGGCCGGGGTCAGGGCGCCGACCTCGACGCCCTCTTTGTAAAAGGCCACCTGGTTGCCGGCGTCGAGCGCCGACAGCCAGTAGCCAAAATAGTTAATGCCCTGGGGGTCCTTGATCGGATCGGCAGTGAGGGTCAGCGTGTAGGGCGTATTGCCGAAGGCGACGATGTAATTGCCTGTTCCTCCAGCGCCGCCGTAAACGTCGGCTGGGTTGATCTGAACGCCGTTGGCGCCAGTGTACGTGCCTGTGATGGCGCCGCCCGTGCCATAGTCCGTCGTGAAGCCGGGGCCGATGCCCGTAGGCTGGGAGTTGAAGGTCTCGACGCCGGAGACGCTGAAGGTCGCGGTTGTGTTCTGGACGCCCGGCGCCTCATAGTTGAGGGCGAAAGTGTCCGCTTTCGCCGCCGTACCGACCGTCACCGCCGCGATCAGGCCTGCGGCCCCAAGAAGCGCTCTTTTCATCGAAATCCCCTATGCGTTTCGCAAATCAAGCGAAGTTCAAGTTTCTACGTAAACACAATGTGTTATTGAACGAAGCCGCGGCCTCGTTCAAGGGGCGTGACCCGCCCGACACTCGAAAACGATTTTCTTCGTTAAAAATCTTGGAAAATCTGCGCGATCTACCTCGGTGACGTCGGCTTGCCTTTACGGTCGCGTCGGGAATCGGCCCTGGCCCGGCGTCCGCCCTTCCCCTCAAGCCGCCCGCGCATTAGATAAGCGTCCCGAAATCCCCAAACCCGTGACCTATGCCAGACCCGAACCCCGTCGCGCGCCGACGCACCTTCGCGATCATCTCGCACCCGGACGCCGGCAAGACGACGCTGACGGAAAAGCTGCTCCTGTTTGGCGGCGCCATTCAGCTCGCCGGTGAAGTGCGCGCCAAGGCCAATCGTCGCCAGACCCGCTCCGACTGGATGGGCATCGAGCGCGACCGCGGCATTTCGGTCGTGACCTCGGTGATGACGTTCGAATACGGCGATTGCGTCTTCAACCTGCTCGACACGCCCGGTCACGAGGACTTTTCCGAGGACACCTACCGCACCCTCACCGCCGTCGATTCGGCGGTCATGGTCATCGACGCGGCGAAGGGGATCGAAGCGCGGACGCGCAAACTGTTCGAGGTCTGCCGCCTGCGCGACATCCCGATCGTCACCTTCATCAACAAGATGGACCGCGAAACCCGCGATCCGTTCGATCTCCTCGACGAGATCGAGAAGACCCTCGCGCTCGACTCTGCGCCGCTCACCTGGACGATCGGCCGCGGACGCTCGCTCGCCGGCGCCTATGACATCCGGCGCAGCCGTCTGACGCCGCTCGGCAAGGACGCGCAGGCGTATGCCGTCAACGGCCCCGACGATCCGCGCGTCGCCGAGCTTCTGCCCGAACACGAGCGCGCCGCGGCGATCGAAGAGCTCAACCTCGCAGTCGAGGGCCTCAAGGCCTTCGACAAGAAAGCGTTCCTCGAAGGCCATATGACCCCAGTCCTATGGGGCAGCGCGCTCAAGGATTTCGGCGTCAAAGACCTCATCGACGCTTTGGCCGAATTCGCGCCGAGCCCACGCGCGCAGGAAGCCGCGAGCCGCACGGTGAAGGCGGATGAGCCGAAGATGACCGGCTTCGTGTTCAAGATCCAGGCGAACATGGACCCCAACCACCGCGACCGCATCGCCTTCATGCGCGTCTGCTCGGGCAAGCTCCAGCGCGGCATGCGGGCGAAGCTCGTGCGCACCGGCAAGCCGGTCACGCTGTCGGCGCCGCAATTCTTCTTCGCCCAGGATCGCTCGCTGGCGGAGGAAGCGTTCGCCGGCGACGTGGTCGGCATTCCCAACCACGGGCTTCTGCGCATCGGCGACACGCTCTCCGAGGGCGAGGAGATCGTCTTTCGCGGCGTGCCGAGCTTCGCCCCGGAAATCCTGCGCCGGGTCAAGCTCGCCGACGCGATGAAGGCCAAGAAGCTGCGCGAGGCGTTGCAGCAGATGGCGGAAGAAGGCGTCGTGCAGGTGTTCCTGCCGCAGGACGGCGCGGCGGCGATCGTCGGCGTCGTCGGGGCGCTGCAGCTCGACGTGCTCACCGAGCGGCTCAACGCCGAATACGGCCTGCCGGTGACTTTCGAGCCCAGTCGCTTCGAGATCTGCCGCTGGGTCTCGTCGTCCGACAAGGCGGAGATGGGGAAGTTCCTCGACGCCTACCCGTCCTCGATCGCCGCCGATCTCGACGGCGCGCCGGTGTTCATGGCGTCCAGCGCCTTCAACCTGCGCTACGAGCAGGAGCGCTGGCCGAAGATCGCCTTCACCGACGTCAAGGACTACCAGAAGGCGGCGGCCTAAGCCGGAAACCGGCGATCGGCAGCCGGCTCGCATTCTGCGTACGCCCTTGGCGCCTTAGTGCTCTTTTCGCGTCGGATAAAGTCTAATGGCTCAGCCGCGCGACCTGCGGCGTAACCACGGCGACAGCTCAAAATTATTTCGCCATATGCTTGAGCACGCCCCTTCGTCTCCTTTTGTGGTAAAGCAATTCACCCTGAAGAGACACGAAGGCGGCGGCGCTATCTTGTGCTCCGCCTTCAGATCGAAAAAGGAAGCCAATGCAAAGCCCATCGCAAAGATTAATGAGGCTTGGCTTTGGTTTTGCGGTGTCCCAGGCCATCCGCGTCGTAGCCGAACTCGAAGATTCCCGACCTCATGTCAAACGGCGAGCGCACGATCGATGACCTCGCCGCCGCCACCGGATCACATGCCGGCGCGCTCTACCGAGTCATGCGGCTCCTGTCCGCGGAGGGGGTCTTCAGCGAAGTGTCTGTCGGCCGCTTCGCCCTGACCGATGTCGGCGGCGCCCTGCGCTCCGACAAACCGTCAGGCCCCCGTAATTTCATCAGAATGATCAACAGTGAGACGTATCTCGCGTTCGGGCGGCTCCAGGATAGCGTTCGCACCGGGGAACCCGTATTCGAGGCTGCGTTCGGCAAACCCCATTTCGATTGGCTGGCGGATCATCCGGACGAGGCCGCGCTCTTCCAGCAGGCGATGGTCTCGCTCGGCGCGGGCGCCAACGAGGCGGTAGCGGAGGCGTATGACTTCGGCCGGCATTCGCACGTGGTCGATGTCGGCGGCGGACACGGCCAGCTGCTGTCGGCTATCCTAACCCGCCATCCAAATCTGACGGGAGCGCTGTTCGATCGCGAGGCCGGGATCGCGTCAGCCACCGTGGGGGCGAGCGACGAAGCTGCACGAACCAAACTGATCGCGGGAAACTTCTTCGACAGCGTTCCCGCAGGGGCCGACGTCTATGTCCTGAAGAAGGTCATTCACGATTGGGACGACGATCGCGCCGCACGAATCCTCAAGAATTGCCGGGACGCGATGAGCCCGAATGGCAAGGTGCTCATCGCGGAAACGCTCGTGCCTCCGGGCGACAATCCTGACGCAATCAAGTTCATCGACGTCACCATGCTTGCGATCACGGGCGGAAAAGAGCGAACCGAGGAGGAGTACGGCCGATTGCTCGCAAAAGCGGGACTCCGGCTTGATCGGGCGCTGCCCACCAAAGCTCCGATTTCTGTCCTTGAGGCGTCGCCCGTTTAGGGAGGCGACGCGTCTCCGACGTCGGGGCTACCAGAAGGCGGCGGCTAGCGCAAAGCGGGTCCGGCGCGCCAGCGATCATCCATGGAGGGGTTTGATGCCAACTGCGCTGCGCGACGTCGAAATTCCCTCCTTCGGCGTGCCGCGCGAGGCGCCGAGCATTCCCGCCGCGACTTATGAAAAGCGCTGCCGCGACGCCTATGCGCGAGCGGCAATGCGATTGGCTGGTCGTCTACGCCGACCGCGAGCACCTCGCCAATATCGCCTTCCTCTCAGGCTACGATCCCCGCTTCGAGGAGGCGCTGCTCATGCTCGGCCCGCGGGATCGGCGTGTGCTCCTCGTTGGCAACGAGGGCGAAGCTTACGCGCCCTTGGCCGGTCTTCCCGGGCTTGAGATTGCGCTTGCGCAGAGCCTGAGCCTCATGGGCCAGGATCGCTCGCTCAAGCCCGATCTTGCGGCCGTGTTGAGAGAAGCGGGCATGAGCCGTGGCCAGACGATCGGGCTCGTGGGTTGGAAATATTTCGAGCCGGCGGAATGGGACGATTCCTCGCCGGGCCTGTTCATTCCCCACTATCTCGTCGCGATGCTGGGCCGAATTGCGGGCGGGTCGGAGGCCTTGAAGGACGCCACGCCCGTGCTCATGCATCCGACGAGTGGGCTGCGTTCGATCATCGACGTCGATCAGATCGCCTTGCATGAATGGGGCGCCGCGCGCGCCTCTGCCGCAGTGTGGCGCATACTGACCGGAACGCGGATCGGCGTCACCGAACACGAAGCGGCGAGCGTCATGGGCTATTCCGGCGAGGTTCTTTCCGCCCATGTCATGTACGCAACCGGCGATTCAAGTCACCCGGTGATCGGCCTGCGCTCGCCAGGCGGCCGGATCGCAAATCGCGGTGACGGCGTCACGGCCGGAGTTGGCTTTTGGGGCGGCCTTTCCGCCCGCGCTGGATTGATCGCCGACCATGATGAGGCGTTTCTCAAGACCGCGGCCGCCTATTTCGACGGCCTTATCGCCTGGTATGAGGCCGCCGACATCGGCGTCGCCGGGGAGGCTGTGTTTGCGGCGGTCACCGAGCGCTCGCGCGCGGCGGTCTGCGGCCGGCCCTCAATCCGGGCCACCTCACCGGGCACGACGAATGGATTCATACGCCGATTCGGCCGGGCTCGCCCGAGCGCATCGCGTCCGGCATGCCGTTTCAGGTCGACATCATTCCGACCCCGATGCGGGCAGGCTGGGCGCTCAATTGCGAGGACGGCGTGGTTTTTGCCGACACCGCTTTGCGCGCAGAGCTTAAGGCCCGCCATCCCGCCGTGGTCGAACGGATCGAAGCGCGCCGAAAGTTCGTTCGCGACGAGCTCGGAATCCAGATCAGAGACTCGATCCTGCCGCTGTCATCGACCCCCTTATGCCTTCCGCCCTTCTGGCTTGCGGCCGGACGATTGCTGGCTCGCGCGTGACTGCGGCGGACGCGCTGGCCGACGATCGCTATTCTGACGTCGGCGACGATCGGACGGCGGCGGCCCAAGAGGCTGCCGGCGGCAGAATTTGCGGAACGCCAGTCGGAGACATGATGACCCAGTCCAAGGTTGACCAGAACCCGCTTCTCCAGCCTTGGACCGGGCCGTTCGAGGCGCCGCCGTTCGACCGCATCGAGCCCAGGCATTTCCGGCCCGCTTTCGACGTCGCGCTGAAGGAACCATCGCGCCGAGATCGACGCGATCGCGGCAAACCCGGAATAGCCGACCTTCGCCAATACGATTGACGCGCTGGAACGCAGCGGGCGCAGCCTCGATCGCGTGGCGAAAGTGTTCTTCAATCTCGCGGGCGCGGCGACCAATGACGAACTTCAGGCGATCGAGCGGGAGATCGCGCCCGTGCTCGCGCGGCACCGCAGCGAAATCTCTTTGAACGAGGCGCTGTTCAAGCGCATCGACGCGCTCAAGGCCAGGCAGGACAAGCTCGGGCTTTCGGCCGAGCAGGCGCGCGTGCTCGAGCGCTATCATCTCGATTTCACCCGCGCCGGCGCCGGCGCGCCGGGAGAGGCGAAGGCGAGACTGGCCGCGATCGCCGAGCGGCTGGCGACGCTTGCCGCGCAATTCGGCCAGAACGTTCTGGCGGACGAAAAGGGCTGGCTCATGCTGCTGGACGAGGAGGATCTCGCTGGCCTGCCGGACTTTTATGTCGCGAGCGCATCGCGCATCGCGGCCGAACGCGGCCATCCGGAACATTTCGCGGTGACGCTCGCTCGCTCCAGCATCGAGCCGTTCCTGCAGTTCTCGGCCAGGCGCGATCTCCGCGAGAACGCCTATCGCGCCTGGTCCGCCCGCGGCGAAAGCGGCGGCGCGACCGACAATCGCGCGATCGCCGCCGAAATGGTGAGCCTGAGAGCAGAGCGGGCGCGCCTGCTCGGCTATGAGTCCTTCGCCCATTATCGCCTCGCAGACACGATGGCGAAGACGCCGCAAGCCGCGCTCGATCTGCTCGAGTTGGTATGGGCGTCGGGCGTCGCCAGCGCGCGGAAAGATGAAGAGGCGCTGCAAGCGATCGCGACCAGCGAGGGCGGCAATTTCAAGGTCGCGCCCTGGGATTGGCGCTATTTCGCCGAGAAGCGGCGCAAGGCCGAGTTCGACTTGGATGAGGCCGAACTCAAGCCCTATCTGCAGCTCGACCGCATGATCGAGGCGGCGTTCTACGCCGCCGGCCGCCTGTTCGGCCTCAAGTTTGTCGAGCGCTCCGACCTCAAGCTCTACGATCCCGACGTTCGGGCATGGGAAGTGATCGGCCGCGACGGCGCGCCTGTCGCGCTGTTCATCGGCGACTATTTCGCCAGGCCCGCAAAGCGAAGCGGGGCGTGGATGAGCAATTTCCGCGGCCAGCAGAAGCTCGACGGACGGCAGGCGCCGATCGTCGTCAATGTGATGAATTTCGCCAAAGGCGGCGAGGGGGAGCCGAGTTCTCATGAGCGTCGACGATGCGCGGACGCTGTTCCACGAATTCGGCCACGCTCTCCACGGCATGCTGTCGGACGTCACCTATCCGATGATTTCCGGCACCCATGTCGCGGGCGATTTCGTCGAGTTTCCCTCGCAGCTCTATGAGCATTGGATGATTCAGCCGGAAATGCTGCGGCGCTTCGCGCTGCATTACAAGACGGGCGAGCCCATGCCTGAGCGGCTGCTCGGCAAGCTTCTCAGCGCGCGCCAATTCAATCAGGGGTGGGCCACGGTCGAGTATACGGCGTCGGCGCTGGTCGATCTGAAACTCCATCTCGATCCGTCGCCGGCGGATGTGGATGTGGTTGCGTTCGAGAGGCAGGAACTCAAGCGGATCGGCATGCCCGAGGGAATCGCCATGCGTCACCGCACTCCCCATTTCCAGCATATTTTCTCGGGCGGCTATTCGGCCGCCTATTACAGCTATCTGTGGTCGGAGGTTCTCGACGCCGACGGCTTCGAGGCGTTCGAAGAGAGCGGCGACATCTTCGATCCAGCGGTGGCCCAAAGGCTGCACGATTTCGTCTACGCAGCCGGCGCCACGCGCGACTATGAGGAGGCCTATCAAGGCTTTCGCGGCCGCCCGCCGACGCCTGGGGCGCTGTTCCGCAAGCGCGGCCTTAAGGTCAGTGCGCGCTGACGTCGCCATTCAGGTCTTCCCTGCATTTCCACGAACCCGTGTCCTCCTGGAAGACGCAGCACTGCGCGCCAGATTCCCGCCGCCGCGATGGGCGTGAGGCGCTTGACAGGGATGGGGGGTTGAAGGGTCTGGCGCTCCGCCCTCGCGAAGTCTATCGGCTCAGGAACCTTCGAGGCGCGACCGCGCCTGGGTTGGGAGGAACAAATGAAAGTCATGATATCGCTTTGTGCAATGGCGCTGTTTGGCGCCAGCGCGGCCCAAGCTCAGGTCGAGCTGAACACCTATGCCGACGCCAAGGGCAACCTGGACGTCCAGAAGCTGACCTGCGCGCAGCTCGCCAACACCTTCCAGGAAGACGCCGACTTCATGACCGTCTGGTACAGCGGTTGGTACAACGGCCTCGCTGGCTACAGCAAATTGAAAGTCGATCGCGCCAAGGAGCTCGAGCATCGCGTGATCGTCTATTGCAAGGCCAATCCGAAGACGAAGGTCATCACGGCGATGGACATCAACATCAAGAAGATGCGCAAGGAACTGGGCATCAAGGTCAACGACGAGAAATAGCTTGGCCACGCGCGCTCGCCGCTCCGCGGACGGCCAAAGGCGCGCCTCGTTGAACTCATGAAATGGGAAAGAGGGAAGACAATGGTTGCCTCAAGCACAAGGCTCTCAGCAATTCTTGGCCGGGTCGATTTGCGTGTCGCGCTCATCGCGGCGGCGGGGCTGATCGCGTCCGTTTCAGCGTCTCAGGCCCAGGTCGAATTGAAGACCTACATGGACGACAAAGGCTATCTGAACGTGCGGGCGCTGACTTGCTCGCAGCTCGCCGGCACCTTCCAGGAGGACGCTGACTTTCTCGGCGCCTGGTACAGCGGCTGGTGGAACGGCCACATGAAGCGACACGTGGTGAACATCCCGCGCGCCAAACAGGGGATCCATGAAATCATCGTCTTTTGCAAAGATCACCCGGACGAGAAGGTCGTCGACGCGGTCGATGAGTATGTGAAGAAGGTGCAAGCGGGCGGTCAATGAGCGAGGATTAGCCGGCGGCGCTTAGGAGCTAGCGCGCCGCCGGGGTTATTGCAGGTTGACGTGGGCGCCATTTCGACGCCCACAAAACTCTCACTCTGCCTGCGCCTGTGTGCGAACTCTCAATTGCACGCCGGCTTGGCCGCGTTGCAAGCGTCCGTGAGTTCCTTTGGCGGATCCTTCTTGAACACGGTCTTGTAGGATTCAAGCACGTTCGACTGCACCACCGGCAACGACTGCACGCCGACCCAGGCCGGCGTCTCCTTGCCGATCAGCGCATTCATCATCGCCATCGCTTCGGCCGCGCCCTGGTCATACGGGCGCTGCGAGCCGGTCGCCTTCAGCGGTCCGCCCTTGGCGATCTCGATCGCCGATTGCAAGCCGAGATCGACGGTCGTCACCGGGATGTCGATGTTCTGCGCGCGCATCGACGGAGAGCGTGTCGAGCGCCGGCTGGTCCCACACCGCGAACACGCCCTTGACGTCGGGATTGGCGGTGAGGAAGTCGCCCGCGATCTGCGACACTTTCGCCGGGTCGGTGAAGTCGACCTGCTTCATCTTGATGTCGGGCCGGTTCTTCTGCATCCATTCGCGCACGCCCTTGGTGCGCTCGTTGGTGCTGAAATAGTCGACGCCGAAATTGACGAGCCCGATCGTGCCGCCCTTGTCGACGCAGGACGCGAGGATCTGCGCCGCGATCTGGCCGTTGCCCTGGCTGTCGGCCGAGATCATCGCGGCGTATTCCTTCGGATGCTTGAGGCCGGTCGGAATGCTGTCCATGAACACCAGCTTGATGCCGGCCTGCGACACCTTCTTGTAGGTCGGCGCGGTCGCGGTGAAGTCGACGGGGATCGAGATGATGCCGTCCGGATGCTGCTGGATCGTGTTCTCGATGTCCGCGATTTGCTTGTCGACCTGATATTCCGCGGATGCGACGCCGGTGACCGAGACGCCGTATTTCTTCAGCGTGTCGGTGATGCCCTGCACCTGCAATTGCGACCAGTCGAGATTGACGGTCTGCATCGAGATGCCGACCTTGAAATGGCCGGCCTTCACCTTCTCGGCGTCGGCGTCGCTGAGCTTGAGCACTTCCGGCGAGGCGGCCTTCTCGCCGTGCGGGCCTTGTCCGACGATCGACGTCGGCCCGAGCGTCGCGAGATCGACGCCCTTGACGCAGCTTGCCGGCGTCTCGGCGAAAGCGGACGGATGACAGAAGCGCAAGCGCGCCCACGGCGACGCTGCACGTGAGCGCAGACTTGATGGCCAGGGATACTCTCATGGTCATTCTCCTTGGCTTTCCTCCGAAGTCATCGTCTTTGTATGTGAGGCCGACGACATGGCCTCGCGCCATGCCTGCGCACCGCAGGCTAGCGTTTCGTGAAGGCGACTGCGGCGACGATGATCGCGCCCTTGATGACGAGCTGCATCGGCGAGCTGACGCCCAGCAACACCAGTCCGTTGTTGAGCGTGCCGATGATAAGGCTGCCGAGCAGCGTGCCTAGGATAAAGCCGCGGCCCGCCGAACAGGCTGCATCCTCCGAGGATGACGGAAGCGATGACGTCCAGCTCCATGCCCTGCACGACGTCGGGCCGCGCGGCGTGCGAGCGAGCGGAGAGGATGAGCGCCGCGACGCCCGCGAGCGCGCCGGTCAGCACGAAGGCCCAGGTCGTCACGCGCTTGATCTGGATGCCGGAATAGAGCGCGGCGGTCGGATTGCCGCCGGCCGCGTAAATCCGGCGGCCGAAGATGTTGTAGTGCAGCAGCAGCACGCCGCCGATCGTCGCAGCCAAGCGTCCAGGCGATCGGCGCCGGCAGGCCGAACAGGCTGCCCTCGCCGAAGATCCGGAAATAGCGCTCGTTGGTGATGATGACCGGCTTGGTGTCGGTCACCATCATGGCCAGGCCGCGCGCGGCGCTGAGCGTGCCGAGCGTGACGAGGAACGAAGGGATGGCGAGCCGCGTGGTGAGCGCCCCGTTGATGAGGCCGACCAACGCGCCCGTGCCGAGGCCCGCGAGCGCGCCGACAAACCAGAAGTTGGCGAGATGCGACATCGCGAGCGCCGCCGCCATGCCCGAAAGCGCGAGCGTCGAGGCGACGGACAAGGTCGATCTGGCCCGCGATGATGACGAACGTCATGCCGACCGCGACGATCGACACGAGCGTCGTTTGCCGGCCGATGTTGAGAAAATTGTCGACCGACAGGAACCATGGCGAAGCGAGGCTGAAGACGACGAGCAGGACGACGAAGGCGAGATAGAGCATCCACGGCCATTCGCTGCGCAACAGCGTCTGCGCCAGCGTCGAGGCGCGGCCCGGCTCCTGGACGCGGCCGTCTCGACTTGTTGCGGCGCGAGGCGATCCGTCATGCCGCTTGTCCCTGTTCGGCTGGCTGATCTGGATGAGCTGGTGCAGACTCTTCAGCGTCGCCGAATTCCGTCGCGGCCGAGCGTCGCCTTCACGCGACCGTCGACGACGATCGAGATGCGGTCGCAGAGCAGGATCAACTCGTTGAGATCGGACGAGGCGATCAGCGCGCCGGCGCCGCTTCCGACCGGCGCCGCGGATGAGGCCGTAGATCTCCTCGCGCGCGCCGACGTCGACGCCGACGGTCGGCTCGTCGAGCAGCAGGATGCGCGTGCGCGCATTGTTCCATTTGGCGAAGACGACCTTCTGCTGGTTGCCGCCGGAAAGGTTTCGGACGCGGATCGACGGCCCGGGCGCCTTGATCGAGAGCCGTGCGATCGCCTCCTCCGTCTCCTGCCGTCTCCGCGCCGCGGCGCACCCAGCTCGCCCAAGAGAAATGCGGCAAGCCGGGGCAGGCTGAAATTGCGCTCGATCGAATGGTCGAGGACAAGGCCTTGCACCTGCCGATCTTCCGGCACGAGCGCGATGCCTTCTTCGATCGCCTCGGCCGGGCCGCGCAAACTGCGAGCCTCGCCGCGAATCCGGAGCTCGCCGCGCGTCGAGCGGACGGAGGCCGAACATGCGTCTCGAGAATCTCCGTGCGCCCGCTGCCGATCAGTCCGGCAAGGCCGTGGATCTCCCCATCCATCAGCGTGAGGTCGACGCCACGCAGGCGGTCGTTGAAGAGCGCCGGCGAGGAGAGAAGTCGGCGTCGCCGACGCGGTCCGTTCCGGCTTGGCGAGCGGGCGCGGCTCTCGCCGCGGCGCGCGCTTCCGTCAGCGGCATGTTTCGGCCCAACGATGGCCGCGACCAGCGTCTTCATGTCGGTTTCGGCGGTGTTGAACGTGCCGACATTCGCGCCGTCGCGCAGAACCGTGACGCGGTGCGAAATGCGGAACACCTCGTTGAGCCGATGCGTCACATAGATGACGCCGACCCCCTGCGCGATCACCGTCCCGACCGCGTCGAACAGGATCTGCTCCTCGTCGCTGGTCAGCGCAGAGGTCGGCTCGTCGAGAACTAAGCACGCGCACCCGCCCCATCAGCGCCTTGCAGATCTCCGTCATCTGCCGGTAGGCGAAGGGCAGCGAGCCGACTGTCGCCCGCGGATCGAGCGGGATGTTGTGCCGCTTGAGAAACGTCCTCGGCTTCCGCCATCAGCTGGCGCTTCTTGAGAAAGCCGAAGCGGGTGTGGGCTCGCGGCCAGCATCAGATTGGCGCCGACCGAGAGCGATTCGACCAGGCTCAGGTCCTGGTAGACGACCGCGATGCCGGCCTCGCGCGACTCCGCGGGGCTACCGAAAGCGACCGGACCTGCCGTCGATCTCGATCGCGCCGCTGTCGAAGCTGTGGACGCCGCTGAGGATCTTGATGAGCGTCGACTTGCCGGCGCCGTTCTCCCCGAGCAGCGCATGGACCTCGCCCGGCCGCACTTCCAGGCTCACTCCGCGGAGCGCCCGAACGCCGCCGAAGCTCTTCGTCATTCCTTGAACGCGGACAAGCGGCGCGCCGGAAGATGCGGTTCGATCGACGGGAGGAGGAACTCATGACAAGCGGGGATCTCTTTAAATCGTCGTCTCCCATGAAGCCGCGGCGAACATTTCACGCTGCCGCAAAAGCTTCGTCAAGCGGCGTCGGGACCGACCAGGGATGGAAACGGCAGGCAGCGACGACGATTGGATCTGAAACCAACAACAGTCGCTCGCCTACCCTTCGCGAAGCAGGGTGTCGCAAAATCTCTTGAATTCTTCCGCGGACGCGTAGGCTTTCTGGGTGCCGCGCCGAGTCACCGAGTCCGCGGCATAACGCGCCGCTTGCTTCAAAGCAGCCTCCAGGGGGACGCCGTCCGCAAAGAAGCGCGCAAAGCTCCCCACGAAGGCGTCGCCGGCGCCCGTCGTATCGACAGCCTTCACCGGGACCGGCTCAATTCTTCGCGCGTCAGTCGGAGTTGTGAGAAGCGCGCCGCGCGAGCCGAGCGTGACAATGACGGTCCCAAAACCTTTGTCGAGCAGACTTCGCGCGGCGGCCACGATGCTCGATTCCGTATCGACCGGCATGCCGGTCAGGATCGCAAGCTCGGTTTCGTTGGGGATGAAGAACGTCACATCGCGAATACGATCGACGTCGAGCGCCGCCGTCGCCGGAGCGGGGTTGAGGACCGTCTTCACGCCGTGACGCTTGCCGAAGGCAATGGCCGCGTAGACAGTTTCGAGCGGAACCTCGAGCTGCATCAGGATGAGATCGCAGGTCTTCAAGACGTCCGCGGCGCGATCGATGTCGGCTGGCGAAAGATCGGCGTTCGCTCCTTTCACGATGAGGATCGAGTTCTCTCCCGACGGCTCGACCATGATTGGCGCAACCCCGCTGGGCTTCCCCTTGACCCGCCTGACAAGGCTCGTATCGACCCCAAGGCGGTCGAGATTGCTGATGGTGGCGTCGGCGAACATGTCATCGCCGACGGCGGTGATCATCACCACGGAGGCGCCGAGCTTGGCTGCAGCCGCAGCCTGATTGGCGCCCTTGCCGCCATGTCCCATCTCGAAGCTTGGCGCCTCGACCGTCTCCCCCTTGACCGGCATCCGATCCACATAGGTGACGAGGTCCACCATGTTGCTTCCGACGACGGCGATGCGCGGCTTGCGTGTCTCGGTCATTGTCCTTGTCTTTCGAGGTTTGCGCCGGCGGCAAGCTCGCCCCGCTCGTTGTTGGCATAAGTCGCCTTGGCGTTTTCTAGTGTACGCTTCCAGCTCGCAAGTCGCCCTCGCCGATTGCCCTATCTTTGTCGTCTCCGCGCTCGACGCTTATTCGGCAATGAACTACGCTCAAGGCCTGACATCGCATGGACATCGCGTTGGGGAAGAAGAATGGCGTCTGTCGACGTTGTCAATGCACGCAAGGCCTATGGTGGCGTCGAAGTCATTCATGGCGTCTCGCTTTCGATCGCCGATGGGGAATTCGTCACGCTCGTCGGACCGTCCGGCTGCGGCAAATCCACGCTTCTGCGCACGATCGCCGGTCTTGAGTCGATCACGGAGGGAAAGATCAAAATTGGCCCGCGGGTGGTCAACAACCTGCCGCCGAGGGATCGCGACATTGCGATGGTCTTTCAGAACTACGCCCTCTACCCGCACAAAACGGTCGAACAGAATATGAGTTTCGGGCTAAAGCTGCGCAATACGCCGAAGGTCGACATTCAGGCGCGCGTCGAGCGGGCCGCCGACATCCTTCACGTCACGCCTTACCTCACCCGTTACCCACGACAATTGTCCGGCGGACAGCGCCAGCGTGTCGTGATGGGACGGGCGATCGTGCGCGATCCGCAGGTTTTTCTATTCGACGAGCCGCTTTCGAACCTGGACGCTCAGTTGCGCGTGCAAATGCGCGCCGAAATCAAAGAGCTGCATCAGCGCCTGAAGACCACGACGGTCTATGTCACGCACGACCAGATCGAGGCCATGACGATGGCCGATCGAATCGTGGTCATGCGCGACGGCGTCGTGGAGCAGATAGGCGCTCCGCTTGATCTCTACGACCGGCCAGCGACTCTTTTCGTCGCGGGCTTCATCGGATCGCCCGTCGATGAACTTGCTCAAAGGAAAGGTCGCCGTCAAAGGCAAGCCTGTTTTCGTGACTGAAGGCGGTGTTGACTTGCCTCTCAAATTGGCGCCGCCGAACACTGACGGACGCGCGTGCATCTACGGAATTCGGCCCGAGCATCTGGCGATTGGCTCGGACTTCAAAGCCGAGGTTTCGGTGGTCGAGCCGACCGGCTCGGAAACCCAGGTGTTCGCCAAGGTCGGAGGCCATCCGATCGTCACCGTCTTCCGTGACCGCCTGTCGGCTCAGCCGGGCGAAACCCTGCCCCTGTCGCCAAACTTGGACGCGGTCCACCTGTTCGACGCCGAAACCGGCAAGCGGCTGGAATAGCGCGCGCGATACGTCAGCCTGCTGCCTTCACTAGACCAGCCGATCCGACAGCCACGGTCCGGACTCCCGCAGCCTCAGCTTGACAGCACGACGGTGTGCTGGTCTGGTAGCCAGACCAGCAATGCAGTTGGACAAGCAGAGGCATGAGTTTGCGGGCAGCGCCGACAAGCATCTTCGCGGGAGCTCCGCATTTGAGGGCCGAGATCGGCCGGCGCACAGTGCGCGAACGGATCAGCGACAAGCTTGCCTCGCTCATCGCGTCGGGCATCCTTCAGGTCGGCGAAGAACTGCCGAGCGAGCGAGACCTCGCCGCGCTCATGGCGGTCAGCCGGGAGACCGTGCGCGGCGCGATCCAAACACTTGCGGCGATTGGCGTCGTGGCGGTGAGCCAGGGCTCGCGCACGCGCGTCGTCAGCCGGAAGATGGATACGATGAAGATCGGCGTCGCCAGCCCGAGCGCGATCAATTCCTATGAGCTCGATTCGGTGCATAAGTCGCGCCTCTTGATCGAGCGCGCTGTCGCCGCCGAGGCGGCCGTCCGCGTCGACGATTCGACGCTTGCCCGCCTCGAACAGTCGCTGGCCATCCAGAAACAGACGATGCGCGATCCCGTCCACTTCCTGATCTGCGACCGGGAGTTTCATCTCACGATCTATCGCAGCTGCGGCAACCCGTTGCTCGCGGACTTCGTCACCGATCTCTATACGTTCATGCTTGATCACCGCAGAATCGCTGTCTCGCAGCCGGGTGCGATCGAGAAGAGCTATCTCGATCATGTCGCGATCTTCAAGACGCTCCGCGCCCACGATCCGCAGGCGGCGACTGAGGCGATCGGGCGGCACATCGACCGAATCTACGCGACAACTGTCGAAATCCTCGCGGACAAACCGAAGCCGAAGAAGACGGCTTGACTTCGACAGCGCCGCTAAAAGCAGAGCGGCAATCGTCAACGCTGGGTCATCCGGCAAATTGGGAGGAAAGCAAATGAGAATCAGCCGTCGAGATCTTATATCCGCCGCGTCGGCGCTCGCCGCGACAACGTTTCCGTTCGCCGCGCCCGCGCGCGCCGCCGACAATAAGGAGATCGTCTACCTGACGCCAGGGCTCAACCTGCCATTCTGGCGATATCTCTCGAACGGCATCGAGTCGGAAGCCAAGAAGGCCGGCTATTCCTACACGGCGCTCGACTCGAACAATAGCGCAGAGACCCAGCTCAAGAATGCGCAGGACGCAATCGCCCGCGGCGTCGCCGGCATCGCGATCTCGCCGACGGACAGTTCGACCGCGCCGAGCGTTCTAGCCGCCGCGGCGCGCGCGAAGATTCCAGTCGTCGTCGCCGATATCGGGACAAACAGCGGCGACTATGCCTCGTTCATCATCTCTGACAACAAGCAAGGCGCGTTCGGAGTCGGCGAAGCGCTTGCTGCGGCCATGAAGGAAAAGGGATGGCAGGACGGGTCGGTCGGCCTCATCACGATTTCGCAAGCGCGCAAGAACGGCCAAGCGCGCACCGCGGGTTTCCGTGAAGCCATGAAGAACGCCGGCATCACCAAGGAAGCCGGGCTGCAGCAGATGCAGGCCTATACGGCCGACGAGACGTTCAAGTTCACCCAGGACATGCTGACCGCCAACCCCGAGATGCGCGGCATGTTCATCCAGACTGATCAGCCGACCATGGGCGCGCTGCGTGCGATCAAGGCGGCCCACCGCGACGGCACGTTGCTGGTCGCGGCGTTCGACGGCATCCCGGAATTCGTCGATCTGCTCAAGAAGGGCGACATCGTAGCTTCCGGCATGCAGCAGCCCTATCTCATGGGCGTCAAATCGGGCGAAGCGCTAATCAGCGCTATCAAAGGCGGCACGCCGGAGAAGCAAATCCTGGTGCCGATCGTCGTCGCCACCAGTAAGAACATCGATCAGATCCTGCCGACCATCAAGGAGACTGTGTTCGGAAACGAACTGAAGTGACAAAGATGGTGGCCGGCGCGTCAGCGCCGGCCTCATCCCGAGCCCAACGATGACAGACCCGGCAGCTCCGCTTTTGGAGGCGCGCGCGATCTCGAAGAGCTTCGCGCAGACGCGCGCGCTCGTCGGCGCAAATCTCACCTTGCGGCCAGGCGTCACCCATGCGCTCCTCGGCGCCAATGGCGCGGGCAAGTCGACGCTCTCCCGCGTCATTTCCGGTCATGTCCGTCGCGACGGGGGGGAGATCCTCTATCGCGGCCAAATGCGGGATGTGCGCAGCCCGCGTGAGGCGCTCGACGCTGGCATCGCCATGGTGATGCAGGAAACCAGCCTCGCGCCGGACCTGTCGGTGCTCGGAGAACATTTTCCTCCCCGACCTCGGCCGGCCAGGCCGCCTGTCGCGCCCGACGATGCGCCGGCGGGCGAGCGAGATCCTCGCCGATCTCGGTCAGGAGCAGGCCGTCCCGCTCGACGCCGAGGCGCGCGACCTTTCCGCCGCGCAGCGCCAGCTGGTCGAGATTGCGAAGGCGCTTGCGCTGAAAGCGAACCTCATCATTTTCGACGAGCCGACGGCGTCCTTGAGCCCGAGCGAGGTCGAACGCCTGTTCGACGTCATCGGCCGCCTCGAAGCTGCGCAATGCGCGATCGTCTTCGTCTCGCATCGTCTGGAAGAAGTGTTCGCGATCTCGGACGAGATCACGGTGATGCGTGAAGGGCGCACCGTCGCGGCCTCGCGGCCCACGTCGAGCCTGAACCAGACCGAGCTCGTGCGCCTGATGGTCGGCCGCGATCTCGGCTCGATCTATGCGCCCTCCTCCGTTGCAATCGACAAGCGCGTCGAGCCCATCTTGTCCGTTCGCGCGCTGCGCGCGCCCCCGATGGTGCGCGACATCTCATTCGATTTGCATCGCGGCGAGATTCTCGGCCTAGGCGGCCTGGTCGGCGCCGGGCGCTCCGAGACGGTTGAGACGCTCTTTGGCCTGCGTCCCCGCGCCGGCGGCGAGGTGCGTTACGAAGGAAAGCCGTTCGCTCCCCGCTCCCCTTCCGAGGCGATCCGCGCCGGCATCGGATTCGTCGCTGAGGATCGGCGCCGCCAGTCCATCGTGCCCGACCTTTCCGTGCGCGAAAATCTGCTGCTCGCCCACCTCGGGGCGCATCGCGGGTTCGGCCTCGGCTATGGCAAACGGGAGCACAAAATCGACGAACTGATGGCGCGTCTCGAATTGCCGCCCGACCGGCTGTCCGAGCCGAACCTCCTGAACTTCTCCGGCGGCATGCAGCAGAAGATCATCATCGCGCGATGGCTGCTGCTGGAACCGAAGGTGTTGATCCTGGACGAGCCTACCAAGGGCGTGGACATCGGCACGAGGGCCTCGATCTATGCGATCCTGCGCGACATCGCGGCGACTGGCGCCGGGATCCTGATTGTTTCCTCGGAATTCGAGGAACTGCTGGGGCTCGCCGATCGGGTGATCGTGGTCAGCGATGGGGCTTCGATCGCCGACGTCCCGAGCGCTTATCTCGACGAGGAGAAGCTGACGCTTCTGGCCGCGCCGCGCGCCTCCATGGAGCGTTACCGGCGCCTCTTGCAGGAGCTCGCCAACGAGTGCGACGGCGCGGCGTTCTGGGCCATTCTCGACGACGAGCGGATATTCTGCCTCAATGCCGCGACCGCGAACCCAAAGGCCGATCCCTCGCTCAGCGCAGGGGCTGCGCCGCGATTCGACGAAACGCCGATCTCGGCCGCTTTAACGGCCCGCGGTTCCGATTTCATGCTCGATCCGACAAGCGGCCTCAAGAGCCTGCTGGTCGATGTCCGCAGCCACCGCGGCCATGAGCTGGGATCGATCGGCGTCGTGATCCGGCCCGACGGCGCCGCCCCGCCGGCCGAGGCGATGCGGTCGGCGATTCAGGAGCGTTTCCGCGCAGCGCTATGACCCGCGAATCCTCGAAGCCGATAGGCGCGATCGCGCCTGAGCCCGCCGCCGAGCGCTCCCGCGCGCGGGGCTTCAGTCTCCGTACGGCGCCGCTCGAACTCAGGATGCTGGCGCTGGCGATCATCATCGCCGTCGCGCTGTCGCTGCTCTCGCCCTATTTCCTCAAAACCAACAACCTTCTCAATCTGCTCGACCAATCCGTCTCCGTCGGCATCGTGTCGATCGGCATGACCTTCGTCATTCTGACCGGCGGCATCGACCTTTCCGTCGGCTCCGTGGTCGGCCTCACCGGCGTCATTCTCGGCCTGGCTTTGCATCACTTTTCGATTCCCGTCGCGATTGCGCTCGCGACGCTTTCGGGCGCCGGAATCGGCCTCTTCTCAGGACTGCTGATCGCCTATTTCGATCTGGCCGCCTTTGTGATCACCCTCGGCGTGATGGCGATCGGAAGGAGCCTCGCCTACATATTCTCGGGCCAAACGTCGATCAGCGACATTCCACCCGCGCTGAACGATCTCGTCTATACCGAGGTGTTCGGCATCCAGACCAACGTCCTCACCTTGCTCGCGCTTTATGCGCTGGCCTGGGCCTACCTCACCTACACCAAGGGCGGGCGCACGATTTACGCGGTCGGCTCCAACCGCGAAGCGGCGCGCACCGCGGGCCTCAATGTCCTCTTCTATAGCGTCCTGCCCTACGTGGTCTCAGGCGCGCTTTCCGCGATTGCTGCGACGCTCATGTCGTCGCAGATCCTGTCGATCGATCCGCTCGCCGGCACCGGGCTCGAACTCGACGCGATCGCCGCTGTGGTGATCGGCGGCGCGAGCCTCTATGGCGGCCGGGGCACGATCATCGGCACACTGATCGGCGTGTTCATCATGGTGATGATCCGCAACGGCCTCAATCTCCTTGGCGTGTCGCCATTCTGGCAAGGCTCCGCCATCGGGGGGATCATCATCGCGGCTGTTCTGGCGGAGCGGCTGTTGAGCCCGCGGACGCGGCGCTAGTCTTTGAGGAGCCAAGCCCGTGCCCAAGTTCGCCGCCAACCTGTCGATGATGTTCACCGAGCACGCATTCCTCGACCGTTTCGACGCGGCGGCGGACGCGGGCTTCGCTTCGGTCGAATTTCTCTTTCCTTACGATCATCCGCCGGAGGCGATCGGCGAGCGGCTCGATCGCAATCGACTCACTCAGGCCTTGTTCAACCTGCCGCCTGGACGCTGGGAGGAAGGCGAACGCGGACTGGCGGCGCTGCCTGGACGGTTCGACGAATTCAAATCCGGCCTTGCGCGCGCCCTCGACTATGTCGCGGCGACCAAGGTCAAGCGCGTGCACATGATGGCCGGCAACGCCTCGCGCAAGGACACGCAAGCTGAGGCGAGCTACAAGCGCGCCATTACGCTACGCAGCGCCGATCCTCGCAGAGCGCGGCGTCGATCTCGTTCTCGAGCCGATCAACACGCGCAACATGCCGGCCTATTTCCTCAACGATTTCGCCTATACGGCGGCGCTGATCGATGAGCTCGGCCTGCCCAACCTGAAGCTGCAGTTCGATGTCTACCACCGGCAGATCCTGCACGGCGACGTGACGATGGCCTTCCGCGCCATGCAGCCGATCGTCGGCCACGTCCAGGTCGCCTCCGTCCCGTCGCGCAACGAGCCGGACGGCGAGGAGCTGAACTTTCCGTTCCTGTTCGCCGAGTTCGACCGCCTCGGCTACGATGGCTTTATCGGCTGCGAGTACAATCCCCGCGGCAAGACGCTCGAGGGGCTCGCGTGGTTCAAGCCCTACAGGAGAGTTTGAGTGCCGCTGCTCTTGGGCGCTGTCGCCGACGACTATACCGGCGCTTCCGACCTCGCGAACACGCTCAATCGCAACGGACTCTCGACCATTCAAACCATCGGCGTGCCTGCCCCTGGCTTGGAAGTCGACGACGCGGAAGCGATCGTCGTGGCGCTGAAGATCAGGTCGATCGAGGCCACGCAAGCGGTAAAGGCTGCCACAGCCGCCTATGACTGGCTGTCTTCGCGCGGCGCGCGGCATGTGATGTACAAGGTCTGCTCCACTTTCGACTCGACCGACGCCGGCAACATCGGGCCTGTGGCGGACGCCTTGGGCGCGAAGGCCCGCGGCGGTTGCGCGTTGGTGACGCCGGCCTTTCCTGAGACCGGACGGACGGTCTATCTCGGGCATCTGTTCGTCGGGTCCGCCCCCCTGAATGAGAGCCCGCTCAAGGATCATCCGCTCAATCCGATGCATGATTCCAACCTCGTGCGGGTCTTGCAGCGGCAGTCGAAGGGTTCGGTCGGCTTGATCGACCTCATGACCGTCGAACAGGGAAGCGAGGCGGTCTCCCGCGCGCGCGCCGAGCTCACGGCGCAAGGCTATGCGACGGCGATTGTCGACGCTGTGTTCGAGCGCGATCTCGAAGCCCTTGGCGGCGCCGCGGCAGGGAGCGCCTTCTCTGTCGGCGCTTCTGGCCTCGGGCTCGGCCTCGCTCGCGCACTCGCACGCGGCCGTAGCGGGATGGCGCACGCAGCCACGCTCGAAGCCGTAGGCGGGAGCGCCGCGATTCTGGCGGGGTCCTGTTCACAGGCGACGCTCGAACAGGTCAAGGCGGTTGAGAAGGAGATTCCGGTGCTCCGCCTTTCCACGCAAGCGCTGATCGGGGATCGAGGCGAGATCGATAGGGCGCTTGGCTGGGCGAAGGAGCGCGTGGACGCGGGTCCCATTGTTATCGCCTCCAGCGAGGAGCCTGAACAGGTCGCCGCTCTGCAGGCGCGCTACGGCCGAGACAAGTCCGGCCATGCCATCGAAGGCGCGCTCGCCGAGATCGCCTCCGGACTTGTGGGCTTCGGCGTGCGCCGGCTGGTCGTCGCGGGAGGCGAGACGTCGGGCGCCGCCGTCGATCGGCTTGGCGTTTCGGCGTTTCGACTGGGACCGGAAATCGCGCCGGGCGTGCCGCTCATGCGCACGGTCGGGCGAAAGGGCGGCGAATTGCAGATGGCGCTCAAGTCGGGCAATTTTGGCGGACGGGATTTCTTCGCCCGCGCGCTGGCCATGACTCGGTAAGGAAGGCGATTGTGGGCGACGAGACGCAGGCGCGCGACGAGATCTGCGAGGTCGGCCTTTCGCTGTTCTCCCGGGGCCTGACTTTCGGATCGACGGGAAACATCAGCGTTCGCCTTCCCGACGGAGGCTGGCTGATGACGCCGACCAACGCCTCGCTGGGTAAGCTCGATCCGGCGAACTTGTCCAAGTTTGACAGCGACGGCCGCCTGGTTTCGGGCGGCAAGCCGACCAAGGAAGCGTTCCTTCACTTCTGCATGTACGGGCAGCGACCGGACGCCCGCGCGGTGGTGCATCTTCATTCGACTCACTCGGTCGCTGTCAGCCTGCTGGCCGATATCGACCCAAATGACGCGCTGCCGCCGCTGACAGCCTATTTCGTGATGCGCGTCGGACGGTTGCCGCTTGCGCCCTATTTCCCGCCGGGCGACGAGAAGTCTGGCCAAGGCGGTCGGGGCGCTGGCCGGCGAGCATCACGCGGTGCTGCTCGCCAATCACGGTCCCGTCGTCGCCGGCACGTCGCTGGAGAACGCCCAATATGCGACCGAGGAACTCGAGGAGACGGCGAAGCTGTTCCTCATGCTGCGCGGCCAGGCGATGAGGCCATTGACGACGGCTGAGGTGAGCGACCTGCGCGAGCGCTATAATCTGCGCTGAAAGTCGCGACCGGCGCCCATGGGAGCCGAAAAGGAGCGCCGCTTTCCGCGCGCAAACGCTACAAGCTTGCACTAAGGTTGTGCGCGATGTTCGAGGAACAGCAACGATGACCTTCTCTGATGTTTTCTCTCGAGTGGTCGAGCAGATTGGCGCCGCAACGATCGTGTTGCGAGGGCAGGACGGCCGAAAGCTCACACCGGCCACCGGCGGCAATCCGACCATCCCGCCCGCCAAGGCGCAGGGCAGCCTCCCGACGCTCAAGATGCCGACCGCCAAGGGCTGGAGCCGGGGACAGGCGCCGAACCCCGCCCCTGGGCTCAAGGTCAACGCGTTCGCGGCCGATCTCAAGCATCCCCGGTGGATCCATGTGCTGCCGAACGGCGACGTCCTCGTCGCCGAGGCGCTGACCACGCCGGACCCGGTCACGTCTCTCTTCGACTACGCCATGGCCAGCACGATGCGGCGGGCCGCGGCCATGGGAGAGAGCCCAAACCGAATCACGCTTTTGCGCGACGCCAATGGCGATGGCGCCGCCGAGACGAAGAACACGTTCCTCGAGGGCCTTAACCAGCCGTTCGGAATGGCGCTCGTCAGCGACACGTTCTACGTCGGCAATACCGACGGCGTCGTCGCCTTTCCTTACACAGCGGGCGCGAACCGCATCACCGAACCGGGCCGCAGACTGACCAAACACAACAGCGGCGGGCATTGGACTCGCAGCCTGCTGTTGTCTCCAGATAAAACGAAGCTCTTCATCGGGGTCGGCTCGCTGACCAACATCGCCGACAAGGGCATGGCGGTCGAACAGGGCCGGGCCGCCATACATGAACTCGATCTGGCGAGCGGCAAGAGCCGCATCTTTGCTTCCGGCCTGCGCAATCCGGTGGGCCTGGCGTGGGAGCCTGAGACCGGCGCGCTCTGGACTGTGGTCAACGAGCGCGATGGCCTCGGCGATGAGACCCCTCCCGATTACCTCACTTCCGTTCGCGACGGCGGCTTCTACGGCTGGCCCTATTGCTACTGGGGCAAGACGGTGGATGACCGCGTGCCTCAAGATGCGGCTTTGGTCGCGAGCGCAATCCAGCCAGACTATGCGCTGGGCGGGCATACCGCCTCGCTCGGGCTCTGTTGGCTGCCCGCCGGCGTTCTCCCAGGCTTTCCCGAGGGCATGGTGATCGGGCAACACGGCTCCTGGAACCGTAGCACGCTGAGCGGCTACAAAGTTATCTTCGTGCCCTTCGCGAATGGACGTCCGGCCGGGCCGTCGCGCGAGATTCTGAGCGGGTTTCTGGCCCCGGACGAGCGGTCCTCATTCGGGCGGCCCGTGGGGGTGGCGTTGGGCCCGGACAACGCGCTGCTGGTGGCCGACGACGTCGGCAATGTGATTTGGCGCGTGACGGGGGCTTAGCTGCACACCGTTTTAAGCGGCGTCAGCTTGCCGCTTGATCGCGTTGAGGCGCGCCTTCTTCTTCTCGTAGCGCGCGTTCATCCGCGCTTCCGCTTCGGGCGAGCCGTCGTGCCAGGTGCCGAACAGCTTGTCCAAAGGCACGAGGCCGTCGCCGTAGTTCACCTCGAAATGTTTATGGTGGAGATAATGGCCGTAGGCATGGCTGTCGAAGGCGCTCTCCCTGCCCGTTTCGATCTTGTCGAAGCCGATATGGCCGACAACCGCGCCGAACCCGGCATAATGCAGCTGATAGATGGCGAGCACCGGGTTTGAAGGAATGATCACATGGATGAGCGAGGATGAGAAATAGAGCAGTTGCTCGACCGGATGCATCGAGAGCGACGACCAGGGCGACGGATTGACCGAGTGGTGATGGACGCTGTGCACTGAGCGGTAAAGCGGCGGCCAATGGATGAGCCGGTGAATGCAGAAGAAGTGGAACTCGTGGAAGATCGGCACGATCAGCGCGAGGAACCCGAGATAGAGCGGATGCTGCGCGAAGGCGAGCCAGGGCGCGTAGCCGTTGGCGAAGGCGAAGAGTATCCCGACCTCGTACGCCGTCCAGATCGGCACGCCCGTTCCAAATCCCCGGATGATCCCCTCGATGATTCTGGCTGCGGAACAGGAAGGCGCTGTTCTTCTGGTCGTTGGGAAATTTGCCGTGGTACTTGAAGCGGGTCCCTTGAGCCCGCGACATATAGAGCCGGTATTCGAAGGCGCTGTAGAACAGAAACACCGCGATGCAGTTGACGATGAAAAGCCTGAGGACCCAGCCCCACGCCAAGGCCTTCATGACTTCGACATCCGGAAGCACGAAGAACGCGTAAGCGACCGCGGAGGCGGCAAAGAGAAGGTTCCAGGGGAGAAAATAACCCGGAAGCCATTTCAGGAAAGCGAGCGGCCGAGGCGGAAGGACGAAGACCGGGGCAACGGTCAGATAAGCGCTCGGCGTCCAGTCGCCGCGCTTGTTCCGCGCGCCATAGGCGAGGTCATCCATAAGACCCTTCCTCCGATGAACCTATCGGCCGCCCCGGCCCATCGTTGCCGGTAGAATAGACCGAAGAGGTCAGCCGCACACGCGATTTCTTGGGAAAAGCGCCGAAAAGGCTTAGCGGGCTCTCCCGCCGTTCGTCGGCGCGTCATTGAGGCGCGCTCGCCGTTGGCTCGAGCTGAACGGGCTCAGATTTTTGTGAGCGCAGGTGGGCCGCTCCCTGGGTCGTGCTGAGGCTGTGCGCCGAATTGATGAGCGCCAGATGCGAGAATGCCTGAGGGAAGTTGCCAAGCTGACGGCGGGTATGAGGATCATATTCCTCCGCCAGCAACCCGACGTCGTTGCGCAACGTCAGCAGGCGTTCGAAGAGCGCGCACGCCTCGTCGTAGCGCCCGAGCAGCACATAGTTGTCGACGAGCCAGAAGCTGCAAGCAAGGAACGCGCCTTCGCCGGGCGGCAAACCGTCGACCTGGGCGCCAGTGTCATAGCGCATCACGAATCCGTCGTGAAGGAGCGTGCGTTCGATGGCGGCGACGGTGCCTGCGACCCGGGGATCGTCAGGCGGCAGAAAGCCGACGACGGGAACGAGCAGCAGACTGGCGTCCAGGGTCGTATCGCCGAAAGATTGGACGAACGCGTTTTGCTTGGGATCAAACCCGCGCTCGCATACCTCGTCATGAATCTCAGACCGGATTTCCTGCCAGCGCTCCAAAGGTCCGTCGAGCCCGAACTCCTCGATCGATCGAACCGCGCGATCGAACGCGACCCACGCCATCACCTTCGAATGCGTGAAGTGGCGTGGCCCGCCCCGCACTTCCCAGATGCCCTCGTCAGGCTCGCGCCAGATTTTTTCGAGATGCAAAATGAGCCCGCATTCCAATGACCAGGTCGCCGCGCTGGTGGAGAGACCCGCGCGACGCGCGACGTAAAAAGCGTCGAGCACTTCGCCAAAGACATCGAGTTGGAGTTGACCGACCGCGCCGTTGCCGATTCGGACGGGAGTCGCGCCTTCATAGCCCGGAAGCCACGGGATTTCATATTCCTCAAGCCGTCGGTCGCCCGCCACGCCATAGACGATCTGCAGGTTGTCCGGCGACCCGGCCACCGCGCGCAGAAGCCATTCGTGCCAGGCCTTCGCTTCGTCAAGGAAGCCGGCGCCGATCAGCGCATAAAGGGTGAAGGTCGCGTCCCGGAGCCAGCAATATCGGTAGTCCCAATTGCGAGGGCCGCCCAGTTGCTCGGGCAAGGATGTCGTCGCGGCCGCGACAATGCCGCCGGTCTCCCAGTGCGCGAGCGCCTTCAAAGTCAGAAGCGAGCGAAGAACCTCGTCACCCCAGCGCTCCAGCGGCTTGAAAGTCTGCGCCCACCCGGCCCAGAACGAATGGACCTGCTTGCGCGCCTCCGCGAGTTCTTCGCCTGAGAGGGGCGGAGGAACGGCGCGAAATGAGGGCGACCAGTTGAGAACGAAGCTTGTCTCTTCGCCCTCTCGGATGGTGAAATCGCCGACGGTGCGAAGATCCTCACCGTGCGTTTCCACGGCCGTGTCGAGCAGCAATCTGTCCGGGCCAGCAATGAAGAGGAGCCGCCCGTCGTCCTGCTGCGACACCCACGGCACAACGGCGCCATAATCGAACCGCACGATGAGCTCGGTCCGCAAGGCGACCTGGCCCTGAAGGCCCGTGACGATGCGCACCAACTCGGACGAGCCGTTGCGCCTGTACATGAAATCGGTGAGCGAGACCGAACCGTCGGCGGTTGTGAAAACCGTTTCAAGGATCAGAGTGTCGCTCAGATACCGTCGTGTGATCTTCACGTCTTTCTGCGCAGGCGCGATCAACCACCTTCCGTGCTCCGGGCCGCCAAGAAGCGCACAAAAACACGCGGCGCTGTCGAAGCGAGGGGCGCACAGCCAGTCGATCGAGCCGTCGCGTCCAACCAGCGCAGCGGTCTCACAGTTTCCGATGACGGCGTAATCCTCAATTCGAAGCGGCATAGGAGTCTCTCCGCGGGAAGCTATGGGCGACAAGGCCTCTATAGCTCCCAATCCCAGATTTGGCATGAGTGCGCTGGGTTGGTGACCGGGAGCGATACGATACCGGCTTGGCCGGCTAAAAGCAGCCTTCGGCGGAGCCGCCCAAACCTAATAGGCGCGACGCATGCAACGGACGCAGATGCGGTCAAGCGGGGGCGCGAACGACTCGATGGGCTCCTTGGCGACGGACGAAATAGGCCCACCACGACTGAGCCTGCGCTTTCCAGCGCTCTCAGCGAAGCCGGCGCCTCAATCAGCAGACGCCTAAAGAGAACGAGCAGCATCTCCGGCGAACGAAGTCGAAGGAGCGTCGGGGCGACAGCGGCGGCCGAAACCGAAAGCCGGTCCCGCCCGCCGATGATACCCGACCCGCCCGCGATGCTAACCCGGCCCCAACGGCGGGATTTCCTGCGGTTGCGGCGGGGTAATCACCTCGGGGCCCGGAGGAACGACGACATCCGGGCCTGGTTGCGGCAGGTCGGGACCCTTGGCGGGTTGTTGCGGCTCTTCCAACGGTGTCGGCGGACGAACCACGTCGGGCTCTGTCACCGGTATCGGTTGGTTTGGCTGGGGAGTCGGCATGGGCAACCTGTTCCTTCTTCAGTCACGCCGAAAGCAGCATCTCGAATGCGCAGGTCGCGCGCCCGCGTGCGGTTGGTTGTCGTATTGGAGCGTCCGGCTGCTGGTTCGCCAGCCAACAACTCGTGGCGCAGGTAATTCGTTCCAGCGCGAGGGCTCACGAATTCGGTTGGTGAAGGCGCGCCCTCCAGCAGCTCCATCGGCCCGCCGCAACCCATGGGATGCGAATGGGTAGAAATACGCATTGACAAGACGTTCGCGTCCTGTCGCGTATCGCCGGTGGCACACGCCCCGCCTTATTGCGCGCCGCAACGCCGAAGTGAAAGCGCGTCACGCGACGCTGTGACCATCGGAGCGGTTCAGGAACCGACGGCGGCCACACGCCTTTCGGTAGCAGCGCAACGCGTTCTTCCAGGCTTCTAATGAAAAAAGGAGCTTGCCGTCATCCGCCGCCCTTGGGTGGTCTTCTGAGGCCAGCGCAGCGCGGCGTCCTTTGAGAACGGGTTCGAGCGAGTCTCCGCAAGGAAAGGCGTGTTGACACGGGAGAGGGCCATGGAACGTACGGTGCGGAGGCTGGCCGCCGTACTCGCCGCCGACGTGGTGGGGTATTCGGGCAAGATCGAGGCCGACGAAAGTTCCACCCTCGCGGCTCTGAGGGACCTTCAAGCCACGACCATCGATCCGCTTCTTGCCGAGAATAGCGGACGGATCGTCAAGACGATGGGCGACGGCTTCATCGCCGAGTTCGGCTCGGTCGTCGACGCTGTGACGTTCGCGGTCGCGATGCAGAAGAGCGCGTCGGAACGCCAGCTGGGAACCGCGCCGGAAAAACGCCTCGTCTACCGTATCGGGATCAACCTCGGCGACGTGGTGGTCGAGGGCGACGACCTGCTCGGCGACGGCGTCAACGTTGCGGCGCGGCTGGAGCAGCTATGCAAGCCGGGGGGAATCCTGATTTCCGGCACAGCCTTCGACCAATTGCAGGGCAAGCTCGGATTGCCGCTCGACTTCACCGGCGAGCAGCAGGTGAAGAACATCAGCCGTTCGGTGCGAACCTACGCGGTGCGGCTCGACGGGTCCGCTCCGGGCTGGCGTCGCGCGCTTCCCCGCTATGTCAAGCGCGCCCGTCCAGCGATCGCGGCCGCACTGGCTGCACTGATCGGTCGTCGCCGGAAGCTGGTGGTATGTGCACCGCGCGGCGCTCTCGTCGGTCCCGTCCATCGCCGTCATGCCGTTCGAGGTCGCGGGAGGCGACGCGGCGACCGATCGCCTCGCTCGGGGCATCGCCAACGACATTTCGATCGACTTTTCGCGCATACACAACCTCGATGTCATCGGCAGTTCCACGACTGAGGCTTACGGAAACAGAGGCGCCGACGTGCGGCGGATCGCCAGGGATTTGAACGTTCGTTATGTCCTGACGGGCGCGATCCAGCGCGAGGGCGATCAATTTCGCGTCAGCGCGCTGCTCCAAGATGGCGACACCGGCGCGAGCCTTTGGTCGAACCGATGGGATCGCCCCAGCGGCGATATCTTCGCGGTGCAGAACGAAGTTTCCGACGGCGTGATCTCCACGCTTGGGGGCCGAGGCCTGCTGACGAACCTCGCGGCGGCGGCGGCGAGACGCAAAGGGCCGTCTGATCTCGAGGGCTATGACCTCTTCGCGCTCGGCATGGCCGATTTCTATAAAGGAGGCGAGGAGGGTTTCGCCGAATCAATCAAGTTCTTTGACGCGGCGATCGCCAAAGACCCCCAATTCGGTTTCGCTTATGTGAAAAAGGGTTGGGCGATATTCAACTACGCTTTATCTGCGAACGGGGACCTTGACGAGGCGGCGAACGAGTTTGAACGGCTGAGCCGGAAGGCGATCGAGATCGATCCTTACGATGCGGAGGGCCACGTCGCTCTCGGCGACAAGTTGGTTTGGTGGGGCGACCTCGCGCAGGGCGCGGTCGAAGTGGAGCGGGCGCTGGAGCTGAATCCGAGTTCGGCCGACATCATGGCGCTTTCCGCCGGGGCCATGTCCCCATTTGGGCAAGCCTGAACAAGGCGCGGCGCAATGCGACAAGGCTTACCGTCTCAATTCCGCGCCGCCGCCATTCTATCCAGCGTTTTGCTACGAGAACTATTTTTTTACCAAGCGGTACCGAGAGTTGGCCGAGGCGACGAAGCGTCATTACGCATGGGTGCGGCCCCAGAAAGAGGACTTGACCGCTGTCGTCTTCCGCGCGGCCGCGCAAATCGAGGCTGGCGCGGCCGCTGAAGCCGCAGCGACCATTGCGGAATGGAAGCAAGAATATCCCGAGGTCCCTGTCGAGGCGTTCCTGAGTTTCTACACCGTCTATTCTCGCCAGCAGGAGCCCGACCAGCTCGTCGCCTCCCTGCAAAAGGCAGGCGCGCCGATGTGCGTTCCCGGCGAGAAGCTTGCCGACTTCCCGAAGCTCCAGCACCTGAAAATCTGCGACGACGAGCGCGCCATGCACGCAGTCCGATGATCAGCTGATGCGGCGCAGGTAGGCATCGGGGCCAGGCGCCTCCCATCGAGGGTCGGAATGTCGCGAAAGAGCGGCGAAGCCTAATTCCCGCTCGCCATGACATGGCGGCTTTGGCAGCCGCTCCGGTCCTTCCCGAGCCGACGTCCCTCGGCGCGGTTTCCGCCAAAGGCGCCCATGTCCGCCCGAACCCAAGTCGGAGGCGACTGGGTTTTGAGCCCGTCAGCTGGCGCTTGTGCTTGGGATCGGTCGGCGCCGCCCAGGCCCCACGGCTCCGGTCGTGGAGATCGGCGCAAGCGGCGCCAAACCGGTGCCGGAATGCGCGCGAAAGACCGAATACGATTGAATTTTCGCCCTCCTGCATCTCTGTTTCGCCCGGTTTTCACCCGTCCCGGCCGTTGGCGTTGCGCCTCACTCGGCATCAGGACTATGAAGTCCACGGGGCCGATCCGCGTCTTCACGAAGGCGCAGCGCGCGTGCAAGCCGAAAGGAGGGAACGATGACCGAACTCGGCGTCGTCAGACGGAAGGTCAAGCGCGCCGAACGAGCCGCCGTCGAGGCGCTCGGGCGTTATGGCGTCGCGACCGTGCACGAGGCGATGGGGCGCGTCGGACTGATGAAGCCCTACATGCGGCCGATCTATCCGGGCGCGCTCGTCTCCGGAACGGCGGTGACCGTTCTCCTGCACCCGGGCGACAATTGGATGATGCATGTCGTCGCCGAGCAGATCGAGCCGGGCGACATTGTCGTCGCGGCGATCACCGCCGACTGCACCGACGGCTATTTCGGCGATCTTCTGGCCACGAGCTTCATGGCGCGGGGCGCCAGGGCGCTCATCATCGACGCCGGGGTGCGCGACGTGAAGACGCTGACCGAGATGGGCTTTCCCGTGTGGAGCAAATGCGTCAGCGCCAAGGGCACGGTGAAGTCGACGCTGGGCTCGGTCAATATTCCGGTCGTGTGCGCCGGCGCGGCGGTGAACCCGGGCGACGCGATCGTCGCCGACGATGACGGGGTGGTGGTCGTGCCGGCCGAATGGGCGGGCAAGACCGCCGAGGCGGCGCAAAGCGCGCGAAGCCAACGAGGGCGACAAGCGCGCAAAGCTCGCCGCCGGAGTGCTCGGTCTCGACATGTACAAGATGCGCGAGCCGCTCGAAAAGGCGGGGCTCAAATATGTCGACTGAAGGCGCCTGAAACGTGAACGCCATGCCTAAGCCCGTCACCGGGCCGTTCGAGAAGACCAAGGGCTGGCTCGACTGGTTCGAGGGGCCGAGCAAGCCCGGCTTCACGCTTCCGCGCGGCAGTGTCGACGCCCATTGCCATGTGTTTGGACCTGGGGCCGAGTTCCCTTACGCGGCCGAGCGCAAATACACCCCCTGCGACGCCAGCAAGGCGCAATTGTTCGCTTTGCGCGACCGTCTCGGCTTCGATCGCAACGTCATCGTGCAGGCGACTTGTCACGGCGCCGACAACAGCGCGATGGTCGACGCGTTGCTCGCGAGCGACGGCAGGGCGCGCGGCATCGCGACCGTCCGGCGCGACGTGACCGACGCGGAATTGAAGCGCTTGCACGAGGCGGGCGTGCGGGGCGTGCGGTTCAATTTCGTCAAGCGGCTGGTCGACGTCACGCCGCAGGACGAGCTCAAAGAGATAACTGAGCGCATCATCGAGCACGACTGGCATATCGTCGTCTATTTCGAGGCGGCGGACCTGGCGGAGCTCACGGATTTCCTCTCCGGACTTCCGACGATCATCGTCGTCGATCACATGGGCCGGCCGGACGTGACGAAGCCCGTCGACGGCCCGGAATTTAAGCGCTTTCTCAAATTCATGGAAGACCACGAGAACGTATGGTGCAAGGTGACCGGCGCCGAGCGCCTGTCGGTTTCGGGTCCGCCAGCGCTGAACGGCGAACGGAATCCGTACCGCGACGTTGTCCCATTCGCGCGCAAGGTGGTCGAGGAATTTCCGGACCGGGTGCTGTGGGGCACCGACTGGCCGCATCCGAATCTCAAGGACCACATGCCGGACGACGGGCTCATGGTCGACATCATTCCCCATATCGCAACCGCGCCCGACCTGCAGGACCTGCTCCTGGTCGACAATCCGATGCGGCTCTACTGGCCTGAGGATAGGAGACGCTGAATCATGGCCCCCGAAAAGCCTTATCTCGACATTCCCGGCACGACCGTCTTCGACGCCGATCAATCGCGCAAGGGCTATTGGCTCAATCAGTTCTGCATGTCGCTGATGAAGGCCGAGAACCGCGCCCGCTTCAAAGCCAACGAGCGCGCCTATCTCGACGAATGGAAGATGACCGAGGAGCAGAAGCAAGCCGTCCTTGCGCGCGACCTCAACCGCTGCATCGAACTCGGCGGCAACATCTATTTCCTCGCCAAGATCGGCGCGACCGACGGCAAAAGCTTCCAGCAGATGGCCGGCTGCATGACCGGCATGACCGAGCAGGAATATCGCGACATGATGATCAGGGGCGGCCGCAAGATCGAGGGCAACCGCAGGGTCGGCGAGGACGGCGACGCCCAACGCCCGCGGAAGGCGTGACGGTCCTTATGATGTCTCGGACGAAGGACGTTTGACCATGGCCCGCATCACCGCCTCCCTCTATACCTCGCACATCCCCGCCGTCGGCGCCGCCTTCGACCTCGGCAAGACGAAGGAGGATTACTGGAAGCCTGTCTTCGCCGGGTATGATTTCGACAAGCAATGGATGAAGGCGCACAAGCCCGACGTGATCGTCGCCGTCTATAACGATCACGCGACCGCCTTCTCTCTCGCCATGATCCCGACCTTCGCCATCATGACCGGGCCGGAATTCAATCCCGCCGACGAAGGCTACGGCGCGCGCCCCGTGCCGAAGGTCATCGGCGACCCGGAGCTTGCCTCGCATATCGCCTCGGAAGTGATCCAGCAGGATTTCGACCTGACCATGGTCAACGAGATCGACGTCGACCACGGTCTGACGGTGCCGCTCGAGCTGCGTCTTCGGTGAGGTCAAGGAATGGCCGTGCAGGATCATCCCCTTCGCGGTCAATGTCGTGCAGCATCCCGTGCCCTCGGGCGCGCGATGCCTCGCGCTCGGCCGCGCGATCGGCAAGGCGATCATGAGCTACCCCGAGGATATCAACGTCCACATCTGGGGCACCGGCGGCATGAGCCATCAGTTGCAGGGGCCGCGCGCCGGGCTCATCAACAAGCAATGGGACAACGCCTTCCTCGACCGGCTGATCGATGACCCGATCGGCCTGTCCAAGACGCCCAACATCGAATATGTGCGCGAGGCGGGATCGGAAGGCATCGAGCTTGTGATGTGGCTGGTTGCGCGCGGCGCCATGGCGGATGTCGTCGCCCATGGGCCGAAGCCGAAAGTCGCGCACCGGTTCTATCACGTGCCGGCCTCGAACACCGCGGTCGGCCATCTCATTCTGGAGAACGCGGGCTGAAACTCAAACCTCGTCCTGAGCTTGTCGAAGGACGCTCCAGCGCGCGTAGGCTGGATCATCCTTCGAGGCCCGCTTCGCGGGCGCCTCAGGATGAGGTGGTGACCGAAGCCAAGACTATCTTGCAGTATCGTCGCCGGGAGCCCTCGTGACCAAGACACTCAAAGTCGCCCTCGCCGGCGCCGGGGCCTTCGGCCTCAAGCATCTCGACGCGATCAAGGCGATCGACGGGGTCGAGGCGGTCGCGCTGGTCGGGCGCGAGCTCGACAAGACCAAGGAGGCGGCGGCGAAATATGGGATTGGCCATGTCACGACCGATCTCGCGGAGGCCCTGAAGCTTCCAGGGCTCGACGCGGTCATTCTCGCGACGCCGACCCAGATGCACGCGGCGCAGGCGCTTCAGTGCCTGAAAGCCGGCAAGCATGTGCAGGTCGAAATCCCGCTCGCCGACAGCCTCAAGGACGCGGAAGCGGTGGTCGCCGAGCAGCAGAGAAGCGGGCTCGTCGCCATGGTCGGCCACACCCGCCGCTTCAACCCGAGCCATCAGTTCGTGCACAAGCGCATTCTCAAGGACGAGTTCCATATCCAGCAGATGGACGTGCAGACCTTCTTCTTCCGCCGCACCAACATGAACGCGCTTGGGGCGCCGCGCTCGTGGACCGATCATCTGCTCTGGCATCACGCCGCCCACACGGTCGACCTCTTCGCCTATCAATGCCGCTCGCCAATCGTCAAAGCCAATGCGCTGCAGGGACCGATCCATCCGACGCTCGGCATCGCCATGGACATGAGCATCCAGCTCAAGGCCGAGAACGGCGCGATCTGCACGCTCGCGCTGTCGTTCAACAACGAGGGGCCGCTCGGCACCTTCTTCCGCTACATCGGCGACACGGCGACCTACATCGCCCGCTACGACGATCTCTATAATGGCAAGGACGAAAAGATCGACGTGAGCAAGGTCGCGGTCAGCATGAACGGCATCGAACTCCAGGACCGCGAGTTCTTCGCCGCGATCCGCGAGGGCCGCGAGCCCAACGCCAGCGTCGCGCAGGTGCTTCCGTGCTATCGCGTGCTGGATGGCCTCGAGGGGAGGATGGGATGAGGCAGATGATCGCGCCGCACCGAGTTTCGCTCTGTCTGGCGTTCGCCGCCATGGCTCTCATGGGCGTGGCGGCGCCCGGCGCTGGCCTCGCTCAGGGCGAGGCTTGCAGCCCAGTCACGACGAAGTCGCTCGCCATTCCGGGCCTCGTTATCGACGGCTCGAAGATGCAAGAAGCCGCGGACCGCCTGCCGAAACATTGCATCCTGACTGGTCATGTCAACGATCGGACCGGCGCCGACGGCAAGCACTATGCGATTCGATTCGAGATGCGCCTTCCGGTCGAATGGAATGGGCGGTTTCTGCATCAGGTCAACGGAGGCAATGACGGCGCCGTCCTGCCCGCGACCGGCGACCAGCCGGAGGCGCTCGCCTCTGGAGGCGTTCCCGCTCTCGCGCGCGGGTTCGCGGTTCTCTCCTCGGATAGCGGCCACTCCGGCTCGGACCCGGCCAACAAGACGCTCGGCCTTGCCGCGGGAGCCGCCTTCGGCCTCGATCCGCAGGCCCGGCGCGACTACGGGTATTCCGCGGACATCGATTCTGGCCCCGATCGCCAAGGCGATCATCGCCGCCCATTATGGCCGCAAGCCGGACTTTTCCTACATGTTCGGCTGTTCGAACGGCGGGCGCCACACGATGGTGGCGGCGGCGCGAATGCCTGAAGCCTACGACGGTTTCCTGGCCGGCGATCCCGGCTTCGACCTGCCGCGAGCCGCCATTCAGCACGCATGGGACGTGCAGGCCTTCGTCAGGGCCGACCCGGACATCCGCAAATCGATCAGCCAGGCGGACGCCGCCCTCCTTTCGCGCAAGATCACTGAGGCATGCGATAAGAGCGACGGCCTCGAAGACGGCCTCACCGCCAATCTCGCCGCGTGCCAGAAGGCGTTCGACTTCGACAGCCTGATCTGCGCGGCGGGAGCGAGCGCGGATTGTCTGCCGGAGGCCAAGGTCAGGGCGCTCAAGACGAGTTTCGCCGGGCCGAGAAACTCAAAAGGCGAGCCGCTCTATTCCGATTGGCCGGTCGACGGCGGTGTAGGCTCGGGCAACTGGCGAATGTGGAAGGTCGAAAGCCCGATCGCGGCCTGGGACCATTATCCGATTATCGCCACCATGGGCGCGGCCTCGCTCGCGTATATTTTCACCACGCCGCCGACCCCTGAGCCGGGCGCGATCGATGCGCTGATGAAAGGCCTCCTCGACTTCAATTTCGACCGGGACGCGCCGAAAATCTTCGCCGCCAGCGACGCCTACCCGGACTCGGCGATGGAATTCATGACCCCGCCCGGCGTCGATGATCCCAAGCTCGCCGCGTTCCGGAAAGCCGGACGCAAGATGATCATCTATCACGGCCAGGCCGACCCGGTCTTTTCCATCAACGACACGATTCGCTGGTTCGACAAGCTGAACGCAAATGCGGACGGCGACGCCAATTCCTTTGTTCGCCTGTTCGCGGTCCCCGGCCTCACGCATTGCAGCGGCGGAGTCGCCCTGGAAAAGTTCGACGCCCTCGGCGCCCTGGTTGATTGGGTCGAGCACGGCAAGGCGCCAGGCTCGATCATCGCCTCGATCAATCCGGCGAACAAGGAGATCCCGGCCTCGTGGAGCCCGGGGCGCACCCGGCCGCTCTGCCCCTGGCCGAAATATGCGAGATTCACCGGCGGCGATCCCGAGTTGGCGGCATCCTTCGCCTGCTCGAATCCCTGACGATCGCCGCCGCTTCGCCCTGCTGGCGAGACGGACGATCGCTCGATCGGCAGTGTGAGATCCTCGCCCCGCGCCGCGGGGAGGCCCGTTTACCTCAGCTCGGCGGTGAACTTCTGGATCTTCTTGCACGCCTTCTCGAGCTGCTCGAGCGACGTCGCATAGGAGACGCGGAAGTTCGGGCCCTGGCCGAACGCGGTTCCGTGCACGACGGCGATGCCCTCCGCGTCCAGAAGCGAGATAGGTTCATTCCGGAAGCGCGAGCAAGCGTCCGGCTCTTATCATCTTCTCCGCGAGTTCCCGCGTGAAGAATCCGCGATACCAGCTGACACGGAATTCCGGCTCGCGGTAAAGCCCAGGCTCGACCAGGGAGCGGGCTTCCTCGAGGCGTCCCGCTAGCGCCAGCGCCATCGCTTGCATCAGATAGTAGGTGCCGGTCTTGGGGCTGCTTTGCACTGCCCTCGCGTAAAACGACGCAGCTTCGTCGTATCGCGCCTCATGAATCGCGGCGTTCCCCAGCGCCACATAAGCTTCGTGCACCAGGAAATCGAATGGACTTTGCCGAAGCGCACGGTTGGCGTAAGCCGTCGCCTGGTCGGAATGGCCCACGAATCGCGTGCACTTGCGCCGCCAAATACAGCGCCGTGGCGCAAGAAGGGTTGGACGCCAGCGCACGGTCGATGGCGTTCAACGCCGCTTCAGGATCGCCGCCTAAGAGAATGGTGACAAATCCAGCGGTCGCTAGCGCAGTCGCATCGTCAGTGCTGCTGCCGATCACCCAACGCGCGTGACTCAGCCCTTGAGCCTTGTCGCTTTCCTTGAACCCGACCCGAGCGAAACGCCACTCGTGGCACCAGGCGAGCAGCGCGTGAGCCGCCACATAGTCCGGGTCAATCGCCAATGCCTCTTCCAAAAGCTTGATCGCAATCGCACCGCCGTCCGGCATGCTCGTCGCGGTGTGAGGCAAAGCGCGAAGATAGAGGTCGTAGGCATTCAGATTGTCCGGGCGCTTTCGTCGCGCCCGCTCAATTTCGCTGCGTTGCAGGCTCGGTTCGACAATTCCGACCACGCTATCGGTGATCCGATCCTGGAAGTTGAAAACGTCCTCGGTGTCTCCGTCGTATCGGTTCGCCCAGAGATGCGCGCCGGTCTCAGCTTCGACGAGCTGCGCGGTGACGCGCAGACGGTTGCCGGACTTTCTCACGCCTCCTTCAAGGACGTAGCGAACGCCGAGTTCGCGCCCGACTTGGCGCACGTCGACGGCTTTGCCTTTGTAGACGAAGCTTGAATTGCGCGCGATCACGAACAGCCACTTGATGTGGGAAAGGCCGCTTGTGATGTCCTCGACCATCCCGTCCGCGAAATAGTCCTGCTCTGGATCGCCGCTCATGTTCTGGAATGGCAGAATGGCGATGGATGGTTTGTCCGGCAGCGACAACGTCGGCCTGTTCCGAACCGGCGCGTCGACAACCGAACCAGCCGCGTTCCAGAGAGGCCGTAAGTGCGAACTGGCCGGGTAATATTCTTTAGAACCTTCTCCCCGAGATCGACAAAAGGCTCTTTCACCCGATCCCGCACCTGCTCGTAGGCTGCGCCTGAGAGACAGAGCCCGCCGGGTTCGCAGAAGCCTTCGAGCCGCGCGGCGATGTTGACGCCGTCGCCCATCAGGTCCCCGTCGGCTTCCTCGACGACGTCGCCGAGGTGGATCCCAATCCGAAACTCGATGCGCCGATCCGCTGGCAGTCCAGCGTTTCGCTCAATCATCGCGTTCTGCACCTCGATGGCGCAGCGCACCGCGTCAACGACGCTGCGGAACTCGACGATGCTGCCGTCCCCGGTGCGCTTCACGACTCGTCCGTGATGAACAGCGATCGTCGGGTCTATGAGATCGCTGCGAAGCGCCCTCAGCCTTGCGAGAATCCGTTCCTCATCGACGCCGGCGAGTCGCGAAAAGCCGATGACGTCAGAAACCAGAATTGCCGCGAGCTTCCGCTCGGCGCGTGGTTCGGATGGCACGGCTGCGCCCCTTGCCGATCTTCGTATCACGCTTACCACGGCGCTGTGGGCCACGAAAAGCAGCCCACCAATAGCGCCGCGCGGGAAAACCACGCGTCGGCCGGTTGCGCGTTAGCGCACAAGGCTCGGTCAATTGGCGCCGCGGAGCAGCGACCTCTCGTCCCTTCGGAGGAGGGTTGGAATGAGGGGCGGCGCCGGCAATTGACGTTCGCCTGCCCCTTCACCCACAAGGCAGGGAGAAGGCGTTACCTCAGCTCGGCGGTGAACTTCTGGATCTTCTTGCACGCCTTCTCGAGCTGCTCGAGCGAGGTCGCATAGGAGACGCGGAAGTTCGGGCCCTGGCCGAACGCGCTGCCCTGCACGGTCGCGACCCCTTCCTCTTCCAGAAGTTCGGTGACGAAGTCGACGTCGGTCTCGATCACCTTCCCCGACGGCGCTTTTCGGCCGATCGCGCCGGCGCAGGACGGATAGACATAGAACGCGCCTTCCGGCTTCGGGCATTGCAGATGCTTCGCCTGGCCGAGCATCGACACGACGAGATCGCGCCGCTCCTCGAACGCCTTGCGGCGCACCGGCATGAAGTCCTGCGGCCCGTTCAGCGCCTCGACCGAGGCCCATTGCGCGATCGTGCAGGCGCCGGAGGTCTGCTGCCCCTGCACCATGTCCATGGCCTTGATGAGTTCGGTCGGGCCCGCGGCGTAGCCGATGCGCCAGCCGGTCATGGCGTAGGATTTCGACACGCCGTTCATGGTGAGCGTGCGCGCCTTTCAGTCCCGGCTCGACCTGGGCCGGCGTCGTGAACCTGAAGTCGCCATAGACCAGATGCTCATACATGTCGTCGGTCAGCACCCAGACATGGGGATGGCGCATCAGCACGTCGGTGAGTTCTTTCAGCTCGCTCTCGGTGTAGGCCGCGCCCGACGGGTTCGACGGCGAGTTGAGCACCAGCCACTTGGTGCGCGGATTGATCGCGCGCTCGAGATCCGCCGCCTTGAGCTTGAAGCCGTTCTCGATCGTGGTCGGCACGGCGACCGGCGTTCCGCGGTTGATCGCCACCATTTCCGGATAGCTCACCCAATAGGGCGCGGGGATGATGACCTCGTCGCCCTCGTTCATGGTGACGAGGAAGGCGTTGTAGAGGATCTGTTTTCCCCCGGTCGCGACGATCGTGTCGGTCGCCTTGTAGTCGAGGCCGTTCTCACGCTTGAACTTGGCCGCGATCGCCTCGCGCAAGGGCGGAATGCCGAGCACCGGCGGATACTTGGTCTCGCCGCGCTCGATCGCCTTGATCGCCGCCTGCTTGATGTTGTCGGGCGTGTCGAAATCGGGCTCGCCGACCGAAAGCGAAATGACCTCACGTCCTTTGGCTTTGAGGTCGCGCGCCTTCTGCGTCATCGCGATGGTCGCGGATGGCTTAACGCGAGAGAGGACGTCGGCGAGGAAGGCCACGGGACTGGCGCCTTTCGGTTGGGGTAAAATTGAGCGGCGCAGCTATAGTGAGGCGAGCGGCCTGCGGCAACCCCGTGGGATGAGGACGGCGAACGAACGCGCGTGCGAAGAGCGCCGGCGGCCGGACGCGTCCCCCGCGCACAAAGTTACGCGACGCCAACGATTTCATGCACTTAGGTGCGCTTTTGTGCAACTCTTGCAACGCCCAAACACCTCGTGCCTCAAGGCGCCGCGAAGCGGCCTCGAAGGACGCTTCAGGAGGCGCAGACGCGGTGACGAACTGGATCATCCTTCGAGACGCGAAGCTCCGCTTGGCGCCTCAGGATGAGGTCCGTGGGGTTCGGCGCCATGATCAAGCTCCGACGGAGTGTTCCCATTTCGCCAAGCGAAACGAACCGTTTCGCAGGGCGCCACGTAAGCCATTGAAATCATTATGGGCGCCGAATCAGGCATTTCGCGGGATTGTTTGTTTTCAGTGGCTTAACTCGGTTTTCGTTTCGCCGTTTTCACGGGTTGTTTGTTTTCAATGACTTAGCTCCCCTTTTCGTTTCGCCGCTCTCGCGGGCGCTTGCGTCCCGGCTTCGCAGGCGCCATCGCGCCTCGCCCATGAGAAAACGCCAGCCGAGTTTCTCAACATTTCTGAAAAACAATATCATCTCCCCGCCAGCTTGGCAAGAAATTGTCGCGCCGCTGGTCGGATGGCTCGACAGCGCTGGGGCCGCGATCGCCGCGTTCTTATCGTCGGAAGTCAGGCGTCGGCATTCAATTAGGGATTGAGTGAACTGTCACCGTAATCCCCGTAACTCCCGTAATCCCGCTTTATTCTCTCGCCACAGAAGCGATAGCTCCAAAGCCGACGAAAACGGCTATAAGAACTACGCGCTGGGTCGCGTCCCGAAGGGCGGCGCGCGACGTCGGGGCGGAGACGCGAACTAGTGAGCTCAGCAACGCCCGTTAAGGTCCACGGCTTTTGCGGCCTATGCATCGCCCGCTGCGGCAGCATCGCCACAGTCGAGGACGCCCGGTTCACGCGGCTCGATCCAGATCCAACTCATCCGACCGGCCAGGCGCTTTGCGCCAAGGGTCGGGCTGCGCCGGAACTCGTCTACAGCAAGGCGCGGTTGACCACGCCTTTGCGCCGCACCCGGCCGAAGGGCGATTCCGATCCGGGCTGGGTGGAGATTTCCTGGGACGAGGCCCTGGAGGCGATTGCGGCGGCGATGCGAAGGCTCGCGGCGACGCACGGGCCGGAAAGCGTGGCGTTCAGCCAGTCTTCCCCGTCCACCACGGCGATTGGCGATTCTGCGCCCTTCATGCGTCGGCTAATGAACGCTTTCGGCACCCCAAACCTGGTCTGGGCGCTGGACCTGTGCGGCTGGGGACGCGGCTTCGCGACCCGCTATGCGTTCGGAGTTCGGGTCCGTCGCCACCGGCGGTGGCGGCGGAGCGATGGCGGACATCGAGAATAGCGGGTGCCTGATCCTATGGGGTTACAACCCCTCCTACACGCGTCTCACGCACGCGACGGCCACGGTCGCGGCGCTCAAGCGCGGGATGAAGCTCATCGTCATCGATCCGCGCCATGTCGGGCTTGCGAGCAAGGCCGACCTCTGGCTGCGCATTCGTCCTGGCGCCGACGGGGCGCTAGCGCTCGGCCTTGCCCATGTCATGATAAGCCGCGGCTGGTACGACCGCGAGTTCGTTCGGGCGTGGACCAACGCGCCGCATCTCGTCCGATCCGATAACGGCCGGCTCTTGCGCGCCGGCGATCTCGCCGAAGCGGGGCATCCAGATCATTTTGTCGCCTGGGACCGATTGGGAAGGAAGCCCGTTTCCTACGACCCGGCGGCCGGCCGCTACGGCGCGCCCGTCGAGCATCTCGCCCTCGAAGGCGAGGTTGCGGTCGCAACGAAGGAGGGCTTGCTGCCCTGCCGCCCCGCGTTTGCGCACTATGCCGAGCTTTGCGCCCGCTATGCGCCCGAGCGCGTCGCGGAAATCTCATGGATTGTGCCCGACCAGTTGGAGGCTGCGGCTGAGCTCATCTGGCGTTCGCGGCCGGTTTCATACTACGCCTGGAGCGGGCACGAGCATCACGCCAACACGACCGAAACGGCGCGCGCGATGGCGCTGCTTTATGCGCTGACCGGCTCCTTCGATCAGCGCGGCGGCAACGTGGTGTTTGCGTCCGTTCCCAACCCAACGGTCACCGGCGAGGACTTGGCCGCGGCGCAGCGCTTGGCGCCAGCCGTCGGGCTCGAGCAACGTCCGCTCGGTCCGGCGAAGTGGAACAATGTTTCCGCGCAGGATTTTTACGTCGCAGCGTTAGAGCACGAACCCTACGCCATCCGCGGGCTGATCGGCTTCGGCTCGAACCTGCTACTCGCATTTTCCGACCCGCTTAAAGGGCGGCGCGCTCTAGCGGCGCTGGATTTCTTCGCTCACGCCGACCTGTTCATGAACCCGACCGCGGAACTCGCGGACATCGTGTTGCCGGTCGCGTCGTGCTTCGAGCGCGAGGCGCTGCGCTTCGGTTTCGAGATCAGCGCCGAGGCGCAATCGCTCGTGCAGTTCCGCCAGCCGATCGTGCCCCCGCCCGGCGTGGCCCGGTCCGACACTGATATCATCTTCGATCTCGCGGTGAGGCTCGGTCTTGGCGAGCATTTCTGGAACGGCGACGTCGAGGCGGCCTACCGTTTCCAGCTCGCTCAGAGCGGCCTGAGCCTCGAAGCTTTGCGGGCCGAGCCGAGGGGCATTCGCGCCCCGCTTACGACCCACTACGCCAAGCACGCCGAGCCGGACGCAAAAGGCAATCCACGCGGCTTCGCCACGCCCTCGCGCAAGGTCGAGTTCTGGTCCGAGACTATGCAGGCGAAGGGCTATGCGCCGATGCCGGAGTTTGCGCCGCCCCCTGAGCCGCAGGCGGAGCGCTTCCCACTCGTGCTTACCTGCGCCAAGCCCACGCTGTTCTGCCAGACTCAGCATCGCACGCTGCCATCTCTGCGCCGGCGCGCGATGGATCCGGAGGTGATGCTCCATCCTGAGGCGGCGGCGCGGCGCGGCATCGCGGCCGGCGACTGGGTCAGCGTCGAGACGCGGGCGGGCGCGATGCGGGCGCGGGCGCTCATCAACGCCGATATCGACGAGCGCGTGGTCGTGGGCGAGCATGGCTGGTGGCAAGCGGCCCCCGAGGCCAATGCGCCGGGCTACGATCCGTTCAGCCCTTTGGGGTCAAACTACAATCTCATCGTCGATCCGTCCGCTCGCGATCCGATCAGCGGCACCACGGCGCATCGATCGGGTTGCTGCGAGGTCTCCCGAATCGCCGGAAGTTTAGTCCGGAAAGATTATGGAGGATTGCGTAGCTTTCGCAGCGTGAGGCGGAGGGAGGCGAGGCGGAGGAAGGCGAGCGCCTTGCGGTTAAGGCATTCCCAATCCTTGGCCAGCCTGCGGCAGCGGCCGAGCCAGGCGAGGGTGCGTTCGACGATCCAGCGCTTGGGCAGGACGACGAAGGCTTTGGCTTGATCGGCTCGTTTGACGATCGTGAGGTTGACGCGCGCGAGAACACGCTTCAGCGCGCCCTGGAATTCCGGCCCCTGATAGCCTGCGTCGGCGTAGAGCTTGACCAGGAAGGGGAAGGCGCCGAACAGGCTGGCCATCAGCAGCGCGCCGCCGTCGCGATCCTGCACGTCGGCGGAATGCACGATCGCGTGCATCAGCAAGCCTTGGGTGTCGACCAGAACATGGCGCTTCTTGCCCTCTGATCTTCTTGCCCGCATCATAGCCCGGCGGATCCGCGCAAGCCCCCCGTAGGCGTCGAGCTTGCCCGCGCGGTCGGCAATATTGAACTTCGGCTCGACGCTGTCAGAGCGCAGGGATTGGCGGACCGTGTTCCTCGAAAGCCCGGCGCGCCGCGCTATGTCCCGGATCGAATAATGATCCCGATAGCGCCAGCGTCGGATGACGCTCAATAACTCCATGTCGATCCCTCCGATGCCCCCGCGTAGGCCAAGCGGGCTAGGCTCGAACATCGGTCAGTTCTCGGTGGAAAAACCCGTGGCGCTGGAGTGGGCCCTTTGGGGCGGACAGGGATCTGGCCGCCGTTTTGACCGTGGGCCGGGGGTTGCGATCGCTCGAACTGTTGCGGGCTGAGATGGCCCAGGGCGGAATGGAGACGGCGCCGGTTGTCGGCCTCGTCGATGAACCGCGGAAGGTCGTGGGCGACATCGGCGAAGGTTTCGTAGGCCATCGGTAGACGGCTTCGACCTTGAGGGTCTTCATGAAGCTCTCGGCCTTGGCGTTGTCGTAAGGGTTGCCTCTGCGCCCCATCGATCCGACAAGACCGCAGCGAAGCAAGGCTTGCCGATAGGCCTGAGCGGCGTATTGCGAACCACGATCCGAGTGGTGGACACAGCCGGGAGGAGGCCGGCGGCGCTCGATCGCGGCGTTGAGCGCGGCGAGCGTCAGGCGGACGTCGATCGAGCGGCTGATCGCATAGCCGACGGCCCGACGCGACCAGGCGTCGAGAATGACCGCGACGTAAGCGAAGCCTTCGACGACGGCGCCATAGGTTATGTCCGCGACCCAGAGCTGGTTCTGTCCATCGATCGTCAAGTCCTTGGTTCGATTGGGGTAGATTGGCTGGTCATGGTCGCTGTCGGTTGTGGCGACATAGCGGCGCCGCCGGCGAGGCTGAAGGTCATGTTCGCGCATCAGCCGGCGGATCGTCTTGTGATTGACGATCATATCCGCGATGTCGAAGCTCGGCGCGAACCCGCCGCCAGCCATAGAACTCGAACTCGTCGCAGATCCCGGAGATCGCCTCGACGATCGCGGTGTCGTCCTGCGCGACGGTCGGTTCGTCGTAGAAGGTCGAGCGGGCGATTCCCATCAGCCGGCATCCTTCTGCGACGCTGAGACCCCGGGGCCGACCACGACGGACGTGTCAAAGACGCCGCGATTGATTTTCCTCAAAAGTGGCGCCGGAAAATTCCCCAGTCTGACGGGTTGGCGATCAGCCGTGTGCGTGATCGGCATCTCCATTCTTTGGCCGCCGCCCGCGACGCTTCAGGGTCGGTGGAATTGGATTGGCGGCGGCGTTCGGCTTGAAGCGGATGTTTTCGGGCAAGAGGTCGGCGTGCTCGCGCAACCGATAGCTCGACCCTTCGATCTGGATGACGACGGCGTGGTGAAGCGATCTGTCGAGAAGGGCCGTCGCGACGACGGAATCGCCAAAGATCTCGCCCCATTCGCCAAAGCCGCGGTTTGAGGTGAGGATCATCGCGCCCTTTTCGTACCGGGCGTTGACGAGCTGGAAGAAGAGATTGCCGCCGCCGGGCGTGACTGGGAGGTAGCCGATCTCGTCGACGATGAGCAGCGCGAACCGGCAGTAGTAGCGGATCCTCTCGCGAAGAGCGCCATCGCGTTCGGCCTTGGCGAGCGAGGCGACGATGTCGGCGAGTGAACTGAAGTAGACGCTGCGGCCGGCTTTGACCGCCTCGACGCCGAGGGCCAGGCTCAGATGGGTCTTGCCGGTTCCGGGCGGGCCTATGAGATGGAGCGCTTCGGCGCGATCGATGAACTGCAGTCCGGCGAGGGCCAGGATGCGGTTTCTGTCGAGTGACGGCTGGAAGGCGAAGTCGAAACCGGCGAGGGTTTTGATCGCCGACAGCCTGGCCATCTGGACCGCCATCCTGACGCGGCGGTTCTCGCGCGTGGTCAGCTCTTCGGTGAGCAAGGCGTCGATGGCCTCGATGGCGCCGATCTCGCCGCGCTCGATGCCGCGCAGGGTGACGTCGAGGACTTCCAGCGCCCGCGGCATCTTCAAGGCGACAAGGCTGGTCTTGACGCGCTCGATGACGGAGGAGGCGCTCATCGTGCGCCTCCGAGGCCTGCGAGACGGCGGCCGACGGCGGCGTAGAAGTCGAGCGAGCGACGAACAACGCGGTCGCCGGCCCGCGTCAGGATCAGGGTCTCAGGATCTCGCAGGCTACGGCGGCACGAGTTGACGGGCTTGCGGTGCGAAGGATCGAGCCGCTTTTCACCCCGTCCCTCCAGCGGCGCATGGGTCGCAACAAGCGTGCCGTCCTCGAAGATGCGGATCTCGTCGGCAAGAACGTGAACGTCGAACACGCGTCGCCGCGTCGTGTCGGGCACGCTGTAGAGATTGCCGCCGACGCTGACCATGCCTTCATGCGAAGCACGCCGCTCGAGCCGCAGCACTGCCCTGTAGGGAACGGTCGGCAGGGCTTTCAATGACGACCTTTCCTCGGCAAAGGCCTCGTTGACGACCCTATTGGTGGTCGCCGTGCACGCGCGGATTGGCGACGGTATCCAGCCAATGACGGAGTTGCTCGTTCAGGTCGTCGAGGTTGCGGAATGCGCCGCCGAGGAAGAAGTCCTCGCGGATGTAGCGGAATGGCCGCTCGACCTTGCCCTTCGTTTTGGCCCGATAGGGCCGGCAGGCGCGCGGCTGGAAGCCGTAATGGCGGGCGAGGTCGACGAGCGCCCGGTTGTAGATGACGAGGCCGTCGGCGTCCTCGCCGATGACCGCGGTCTTCATGCGGTCGTAGAGGATCGTGCGCGGCGCTCCGCCGATCGCCTCGAGGGCGGCGATGTGGCAGCTTAGGACGCTCTGCAGATCCTGGTGGAGTACGAACCGCGCCCAGATCAGCCGGGAGTAGCCGAGCACCATCGAGAACAGCCAGACGATGCGCTTGACCCTTGGCTCGTCGGCGAACTCGACCTCAAACCGGGCGAAGTCGACCTGGCCCTGCTCGCCTGGCGAAGTCTCGAAGCGCGCTTCAAATCCAGCGCTGCGGGCAGGACGAATGTAGCGCACGCGGTCGCGCACGACGCTGTAGCCGCCGGTAAAGCCGCGCTCCTTGATCTCCCGGAACAGACGCCGGACGGTCAGGGCGGGATAGGCCGCCAGGCGCTCGCGCAAATACGGTTCGAAGCGATCGACGAGGCTCGGCGCTGGCACGCGCTTCTTGTGTAGGCCGGCGGTTCCAGCCCTTTGGCTATGTAGGTCCTCACGGTCTTTCGGTCGACGCCGACCTGCCGGGCGATGGCGCTGACGGACAGGCCCTGGGCCACGAGGATTTCCGGCGAGTGCCGGGTTGGTCAGATAGCCATGGCGGGCAATCCGACGATGGGATCATCGCTCAAGGTGGCCATGGTTTCCAGCGTCATATAGCGGGCGCGCTGAACGGCCCATTCGTCGTTTTGTTCCAGAAGGATAGCGCCGACCAGGCGGATGATGGCCTCATCGTTGGGGAAGATGCCCACAACTTCGGTTCGGCGTTTGATCTCGCCGTTGAGGCGTTCGAGGCCGTTGGTTGAGTGCAACTTCGACCAATGTTCGGCAGGGAAGCTCATATAGGCGAGCACGTCGTCCTCGGCCTCGTCCATAAAGCCGGCGAGTTTGGCGAGCTTCGGCCTGAGCTGGTCGGCGACCCTTCGCCACTGCGCCTTGGCGGCCTGGGCGCTGTCCTGAGCAAAGGCTGTCGCCATGAAGGCGGAGACCACGCGGCGGCTGCTCTTGCCGGCATGGGCGAGCGCGTTGCGCATGGCGTGGACGCGGCAGCGCTGCCAGGTGGCGTTCATCAGCTTGGCGACAGCGGCCTTGACGCCCTCATGGGCGTCGGAGACGACCAGCTTGACGCCGCGCAGGCCGCGTCGCCTAAGCTTGCGCAAAAACTCGGTCCAGAAGGTCTCCGCCTCGGAGAGGCCGATGTCCATGCCGAGCACCTCGCGCCGCCCGTCGGCATTGACGCCGACCGCGACGATGACGGCGACAGACACAATGCGGTGGTTACGGCGGACCTTCACGTAGGTCGCGTCCAGCCAGACATAAGGCCAATCGCCTTCGAGAGGGCGATCGAGGAAAGCCTTCACCCGCGCGTCGATCTCCTCGCACAGCCGCGACACCTGGCTCTTGGAGACGCCAGTTGCGCCCATCGCCTTGACGAGATCGTCCACCGAGCGGGTGGAGACACCTTGGATGTAAGCTTCCTGGATCACTGCGGTCGGCGCCTTCTCGGCCATCCGGCGCGGCTCGAGGAAGCTCGGAAAGTAGGAGCCCTTGCGAAGCTTGGGGATGCGCAGCTCCACCGTTCCGGCCCGCGTCTCCCAGTCGCGGTCGCGCTAACCATTGCGCTGGGTGAGCCGGTCGGGCGAGTGCTCGCCATGCGCTGCGCCCGGTCTCACGCCCACCTCCATCTCCATCAGCCGCTCGGCGGCGAAGGCGATCATGTCGCGCAGGGATGTCGGCGTCGGGGGCCTTCTCCACCAGCGCGCGAAGGTTCATCATCTCGTCGGTCATCGGAGATTCCTCGGTTGCGTTTGTTGATTCGCAACCCAAACCTACCGGAGAACCGCCGATGACCGCCGCAAGCCGCTCGCTCGCTACAGCGCTATCGAGAGCGCGCTTCGCGAGCCGCTTGCTCCAACCGAGCTACACCACCAATCGGGACACGACCCAGGCGCGTCTCAATTGCGGGCGGCCGCGGTTCCTGTTCGAGGTTTTGGCCTGTGATTGGGTCATGGTTGTCTGGCTTTTCATGTCGCTGGACGCGCTTCGCCCCTTGCGGCCCTAAGCTTGGGCAGGCGGACGATGGTGCAGGCGGCCATGGCGAAGATGAAAGCGGCGCGGACCTTGGCGAGGCCGCGCACCTTCGCCTGCGTGAGACCGCCGACCGTCTTCGCCCAGCCGAAGCCTTCCTCGATGCGCTTGCGCAGCCGCTGCCCCCGGGTCTAAAGCCCGGGGGGCATCTCGCGGCGACCTCGCTCGGAACCGCGGTCTTGCGCGCCACGCCAGGCTTGCTCACCGTCCCGTTGATCGCGATGTGCGGCTCGATCCCGTGCGCCTTCAACCCCTCGACAAAGGCCTCGGCGTCATAGCCCTTGTCGGCGCCGAGGGTCGCGCCTTTGGGCAGGCGCTGGCTGAAAGCCGCCGCCCCCTGGCGCTCGGCCGTTCCGGTCGCCAGCGTCGCCTCGGCCGCCGCCACGAGCCCGTTGCGGTTCTCCATCAAGACGTGGCCAAGACAGGCGAGACGGCTCTCCTGGCCTGCGCCTTTGCGGGTCAAAGGCGCGCATCCTTGTCCGTCGTCGAGGCGTGCGTCGCGTCGCCCGAGGCGTTCTTCGGACGGAAGCTTTTCATCGACGCCCAGGCTTTCAACAGCGTTCCATCGACCGAGAAAGGCTGCGCGCTCAGAAGCCCCTTCACTTCCCGCAGGCCGAGGAGCGAAGACAGAAACTCCTGCGCGATCGCGTGGGTGAGCAGGCGGTCGCGGGTCTTGGAGAAGGTCGAGGCGTCGAACGCCTTCTCGTCGATCGCAAGCCCGACGAACCAGCGAAACAGAGCATGTCGAACTCCAGCCGTTCGACCCGTTGCCGCTCCGAACGGATCGAATAGAGAAGCCTGCGACAGCGTCGCCCGCAGCAACTGCTCCGGCGGAATGGATGGACGCCCGATCCCGTCGTAAAGCGCGGAAAACCTCGGGTCGAGCTCGCTCAGCGCCGCATGGGTCAGCCGCCGCATCGCCCGCAGCGGGTGCTGCGCCGGGATGGGCGCCTCGACGTCGACGTAAGAGAACAACGCCCCGCTCGTCCGATCCTCGCCCCGCATCGATCCCACCCCGATTCGCTTATGACAAGCCTCAGCGAATCAGACGAGAACGATAAACACCAGCAAATCTTCGGGCGTCTTTTTCAGCCGCCTGCTAGACCGCGAGGCTATTCTCTTTCGCCAGCCCTGCCAGCGAGACATTGGGCCGGGCGCCGATGTGCTGAATGATTTCCGCCGCGGCCAGCACGCCGAGCCGTCCGCAACGTCGTCATATCGCGCTCTCGCGCGAGCCCGGCCAGAACGCCGGCGGCGAACATGTCGCCCGCGCCTGTCGTATCGACGAGCCTGGCGATCGGGAATGCCGGGACCTCCCAGGTCTGATCGCCATTGACGATGATGCAGCCCTTTTCCGAGCGGGTGACGAAGCCAAGCACGCCCTCTGCGCGCAGATTGTCGAGCGCCTCATTGAAATCGGGGGTCTCGTACAGCGACAGAACTTCGTCGGTGTTGGCGAAGATCGTATCGACGGTCCGCGAGCGCATGAGCTCGATGAATTCGCCGCGGAACCGATCGACGCAGAACGAATCCGACAGTGTGAGCGCAACCTTGCGATTTGCGGCGCGGGCGATCTCGCCGGCCTTCTGGAACGCCGCCTTGGCCGCGGGGCGGTCCCACATGTAGCCCTCGAGATAGACGACCTTCGCCGACTTGACCAAGGCTTCGTCCACATCCACCGGCGCGAGATAGGAGCTCGCGCCGAGATAGGTGTTCATCGTCCGCTCGCCATCGGGCGTGACATAGATGAAGCAGCGTCCCGTGCTTGGCCCCCGCGCGGCGGGTTGGGTCGAGAAACCAACCCCAGTCGAGCGGATGTCATCGGCGAATGCGACGCCGAGCGGGTCTTGCTTGACCTTGCCGACATAGGCGGCTGAGACGCCGAACGAGGCGGCGCCGACGATGGTGTTGGCGGCCGAGCCGCCCGAGATCACGCGTGGATCGACACGGGCGGCGTACAGCGCCTCGGCGCGATCCTCGTCGATCAGATTCATCGCGCCCTTCAGCATCTCCTGGGCGGAGAGATAATCGTCGTCCGCATAGGCCAAAAGATCGACAAGTGAATTGCCCAGCCCCAACACTTCGACCATCGCGCTCATCACCCTGTCGATTTTTTGCAAGAAGCGGTTCCTCGCATTGGCGGGAGCCATGGTCAATCCGATGGCGCTGGCGGCGAGGCGCGATTTGCGGCGTTTCCCGCCGCATTGCCAACAGATCTGGATTGGATAAACTTGCATCGGCTTTGATGTCACGTCGCGGAAGAGCGGCTCGATCGCTCAAGCCCGCGCCCGAGGCTTCGACGAGGCCTGACGAGACCGAGGGAGGAAACCATGCTCGGGCTGATGCAGAGCCGTCCGCTTCTGATTTCGGGGCTTATCGACTACGCCTCGACCTGGCATGGGGGCCGCGAGATCGTCTCCCGCGACGCGGAAGGGGCGATCCACCGCTCGACTTACGCCGAGGTCGCCCGGCGCGCCAAGCGACTCGCGAATGCGCTCGATGCGCTCGGGGTGGAGCGCGGGCGCCGCGTCGCGACGCTCGCCTGGAACGGCTGGCGCCATCTCGAAATCTATTATGGCGTGACCAGCTCGGGACGCGTTCTGCACACGGTCAATCCGCGGCTCTTTCCCGACCAGATCCAATACATCATGCATCACGCGGAAGACGCGTATGTGTTCTTCGACCCGGTTTTTACGCCGCTTATCGAGGAACTCGCCCCGCGCCTGCCGCTCGTGCGCGGCTGGGTCGCGCTTTGCGGGGGACACGAGCTTCCCAAGACCAAGCTTGACCGGCTTCTCGCCTACGAGGATCTGCTGGCGAAGGCTTCGCCCGACTGCGAATGGCCGCTGTTCGACGAGAATACAGCCTCGACGCTGTGCTACACCTCCGGGACGACCGGCCATCCAAAGGGCGTGTTGTACAGCCACCGCTCGACGCTGCTGCACGCCTTCGCCGCCTGCGCGGGCGACGCGCTCGGCCTTCTGGCGCGCGATTCGATCCTTGCCGTGGTGCCCCTCTTCCACGCCAACGCCTGGAGCCTGCCTTTCTCGGCCGCGATGTGCGGAGCCAAGCTCGTGCTCCCGGGTCCGAAGCTCGATCCCGAAAGCCTTTACATGCTGCTTGAGAGCGAGGAATGCACCAAGGCCTTCGGCATTCCGACGATCTGGCTCAATTTCCTCAGCTACGTGGATGCGAACAAGGCGAAGCTCGACCTTTCCAGACTCAAGCTCAAACACGTTGTCTCGGGCGGAGCCGCGCCGCCCCGCGCGACAATCGAGAAGTTCCACGAGCTGCTTGGCGTCGACCTGGTGCAGGCCTGGGGGATGACCGAGACCAGCCCGCTCGCCACCGTTGGCGCGCCGCTTGCCAAGCACACAGGCGTCAGCGCCGGCGAGCTCATCGACATGCAGGCCAAGCAGGGGCGCCAGGTGTTCGGGATCGACCTCAAGCTGGTCGATCCCGGCGGGAGAGATCTGCCGAACGACGGCGTTTCCGTCGGCGAATTGAAAGTACGCGGAAACTGGGTGATCTCGGGCTATTTCAAGGGCGAGGGCGGTGGGGCGGTCGACAAGGACGGCTGGCTCAGCACCGGCGACGTCGGGACGATTGACGCGGATGGTTATGTGCAGCTCACCGATCGGCTGAAAGACGTCATCAAGTCGGGCGGCGAATGGATTTCCTCAATCGAGATCGAGAACCTCGCCATGTCGCATCCAGACGTGTTCGAGGCCGCGGTCATCGCGGTCGAACATCCGGTTTGGCAGGAGCGCCCGCTCCTGATCGTCCATCCCCGCGAGGGACGGACGCCGACCAAAGCCGCGCTCCTCCAGTTCCTGTCGGAAAGACTGGCGAAATGGCAATTGCCGGACGATGTCGTGTTCGTCGACGTTCTCCCGCATACCGCGACCGGCAAGCTGCTCAAGACGGAATTGCGCCAGCGATTCCATGGACATCTGGCGGTAAGCGCCTGAGGCGGCGGGCCCCAAGTCTCCTGGTTCGCGCCGATTTATCCTTGACTTTGCGCCATGCCCAGTCCACATGCGGGTCAAGCCGCGACGGTGCGGCCATTGGCGTTTCGGCCGCGTGAAGGACTTTCAGTCCGCCTGCCGACCGCCCTTACCTCTTCATTCGACGTCCGGACACGCGGGGCGTTTCCTACCCCCCCGCCGCCATAGGCGCGTCTCGCGCCGCTGCGGCATTTTGAAAGACTTACACCTTGGATAGTTTTCACGGGTTCGGCCTCGCCGCGCCCCTCAATACAGCTCTGGCCAAGCTCGGCTATACGCGTCCGACCCCGATTCAGGTCCAGGCCATCCCGCCCCTGATGAAGGGCCGCGATCTCATCGGCATCGCTCAGACCGGCACCGGCAAGACGGCGGCCTTTGCGCTGCCGATCCTCAACCGGATCGTCACCGACCGGCGCCCAGCGCCGAGAGGCGGCGCACGCGTGCTCGTCTTGAGCCCGACGCGCGAACTCGCGAGCCAGATCGCCCAAAGCTTCCGCGACCTGTCCGACGGGCTGCGGATTGAAGATCGCCGTCGTGTTCGGCGGCGTGCCGCATGGCGCGCAGATTCGCGCGCTGCAAGCGGGCCTCGACGTGCTGGTCGCGACGCCCGGCCGTCTTCTCGATCATCTCGACGCCGGCGTCGCGCGTCTCAATGCGGTCGAGTTTCTGGTGCTCGACGAAGTCGACCAGATGCTCGACCTCGGCTTCGTCAAGCCGATCCGCCGCATCGTCCGCGAATTGCCCAGGCAGCGGCAGAACCTGTTCTTCTCGGCGACGATGCCGACCGACATTCGCGCGCTCGCCGGCGAATTGCTGCGCGATCCGGTCGAGGTCTCGGTGACGCCCGCCGCCAAGACCGCCGACCGCGTCGAGCAAAGCGTGCTGTTCATCGAAGCAGCGAAGAAGCGCGACCTGCTGGTCGAACTGTTCGACGATGCCGAACTCACACGCGTCCTCGTCTTCACCCGCACCAAGCACGGCGCCGACCGCGTCACCCGCACCCTCGACGAGGCCGGCATCAACGCCGCCGCGATCCATGGCAACAAGAGCCAGGGGCAGCGCGAGCGCGCCTTGGCCGCCTTCCGCGGCGGAGAGACGCGGGTGTTGGTCGCGACCGACATCGCGGCGCGCGGCATCGACATCGACGGCGTCAGCCACGTCGTCAATTTCGAACTGCCGCAGGTCGCCGAGGCCTATGTTCATCGCATCGGCCGCACCGCGCGAGCGGGCAAGGCCGGCCAGGCGATTTCGTTCTGCGACCATGAAGAGCGCGATCTCCTGCGGGCGATCGAGCGCCTGACGCGGCTCACTCTGTTCAAGACCGATCGTCGCGGCGCAGCGGGCCCGAAGCCCGCGCCCGTCGTGCGTAAGGCAGCCGCGCGCCGGCGGCGGCGCCGTCGTCGAAGCGTCCGCATCACACGCCGCATCGGGACGCGCGAGGCGGCAGGCCTGTCGCCGTCGAGACGCGACCGAGCCGCCGTCCGGACTTTCGCTCGGGCGGCGCGCGCCTTGGGCGTGAGGTCAAGGGTCGGCGCTGATCGCAGCGCCGTTCGGGCCGGCCTCCAGCGTGAGGCTGGCCGCGGCCGCCAGCGTTTCCCAATCTCGCGCGTCAGCCAGCGCGACCGGGCACGCAAGTCCGTAAAGCTCCGCTGCGACCATCGCGCCGACGACGACGATCGCGTCGCGCTCCAGCATCAGGATCGCGGCTGGCCCGGCGCCGAGCCGCAACGCCTCGGCGAGCGTCGCGCTGCCCGAGCTCGAGCCGCGCCCCCCCGACATCAACAGCATGCGGCCCGCTGACGCTCGCGCCCCGTTGCGGATGCCAGCGATCGATGACGGTTCCTGTCGCCGAATCGAGGCCGCCCCAGAAGCTGAGCGGATCGTCGAGCCGCAGAACCGGACCGGACGCCGCGCCCGAAACGAGGGTGACGGCGCGGAACGTTCGCGCGTTCATGGCCGCACCACCCTGCCCGCGCGCGCCGAAGCGACGCATTCGGCAAGCGACCCGTAGGCGACCTCGACCCCGAGATTGCCCGGCGCGTAATAGGCGCATTTGCCGGAATTGGTCATGACCGTCCCCACCCCCGCCCGCAACAGCGCGCTGACATAGACGCAGGTGTCCGTGACCAGCGTCACCCGGGCGGCGCTCAACCGCTCTTCCCAACCGCGCTGGCGGAGTTCGTCCAGCGTCGTCCGGCTGCAGTTGATGAAAATGTCGACCAGCGGGCGCGCGCCGTCGAGAAGGGGCATGAGGCGAGCGAATTCAGCAATCGAAAAATGCGGCGTGCCGAGCGAGACCACGCCCAGCGGCGCGCCATCAGCAACGTTGGACAGCGAGCGCGCCGCCTCGCGCAAATCTTCGGCCGTCAGTCGCAGGTGAAGGCTCGGCGTGAGGCCTCCGCAAGCGGTCTTGAGGTCCGGCGCTTCGGGCGTGCAGCCCACGACGTGAAACAGCGCCACCGCGCCGGACGAAGCGGCGGCCGCGCCCAACGCCTTCAGATCATCCTCGCTCACGTCCGAGGGCAAGCCGACAATCGCCGGAACGAGGGCGCCGCAGCGGCGTCCGACACTATGACCGACCGCGACCGCGAGCCGTTCATTATCCCAATCTTCCGGTATTGCGACGATCTCGACCAAAGCCCGCGCGAAGCGATTTTCGGTGAGATGCAAACCGTACGCGGGGGCGCGGCCGGTCATTGCGCAACAGAGGTCGATAAAATCGCCGTAGCGATTGGTGCGCGCGCCGATCACCGAATTGGCGAAGACGATGGCGTTCAATTCCCCCCAGGCGATCTGCGCGCCGAAGCGCGGGCGCCACATGCGTCTGATAGGGAGCGCAGGTGAAGGTCGGCGCGCAGCCGAGCTCGACATGCGCCCGCCATGAGCCGGGTTCCGTTCTCGGCGTGCTCCTTTGTGCCGCGAAAGAGCTCGGGATGAATGAGATCGACCGAGCCGACGTTGAGGGTTGTCGGCACGCGAACCTTGCCGCCGAGTTCGATCATCCGTTCGGCAAAGTCGAGGCTGGCGCGCCCATGATAGAGACAGCCGTCGACATGGCTCCCCTCGATGTCGAGGAAGGCGCGCGCGTCGACCGCTTCGGCGAAGCGCACAAGCAGGCGCATGGCGAAGGCCGCGCCGCCGCCGTGAACGCCGCCTAAAAGTTCGCGATCGAGCGGGGAGAGGTCGAGAGACATCAAGCGACGCTAACGGCGGACGAGCCGGGCGGTCAACGCGCAAGCCCAAGCCCGCAACCGTGGCGTCCGGCATTCAGCGGAACCGCCCGAAGCGCCGCCTGGAGGAGAGCGGCTCTCACAGCGTCTTTTGGCTTAGGGCGCCCGCAACCATAGCTAGTGTTCTCTTATCCGAGGCATGATCTTGTAGTTCCCCTCAGGATGGAACGGGTCGTGTCGAGACGATTCAATTCGGCCTTGCTGACTTTGATGCCTTTTTGATAGGTTCGGGTATCGAGTGCGGTTTCGATTTTGAGGCCGGTTTTTGTTGTGGTTGCAGCGATCAACTCGACCACGGCCGGGCGATCGGTGAGCGGTCGACTTCGCCAGTTCTGCGTGATGTGACAGAACATCCGGTGCTCGATCTTATTCCATTTTGACGTACCCGGCGGATAGGGTCGGACCTTGATCGCGAGCCCGGTCTCGTCGGCGAACTTCTGCAGCTCGACCTTCCACAGCCGCACACGCGCGCTCGTCCCGCTTCGAGCCGTCCGCTTCCCACCGACGCCCAATCGCTTGCCTGTTGATCATCCGCCAGAGACAACGGCGACAGCGCCCGAGAGGAATCCGTCAACCCCAAGTCACAATCCGCATCGCCAACAGAGGCAATGCAATTCACTTATCGTTGATAGTGCGCTAAGTCCCGATAACGAGCGGGAGGACAAGCGTCGTAGAACGACGGTTCTCATCCGGATCGGTTTGGGGTCGACAGACCAGCTCAAGCCGCGCGCTCACAAGCGCGAGGTTAGCTCAGCCAGGATAGCCGCCGGCTCTGGGCGAGGCGTTCCAGACGCCTCGCTGCCGGCGCATTGGCGCCGTCCTTCTCACCGGGCTATGGGTTTTGGCCGGATTTCGAAACCTCGACGACAGAGGTCGGAACTCGGGATAGATGCATCGCCAGGATGCAGAGGGTGGAGAGTGGAGTTTTTGACCGCGGCGGCGTCGAGATCGTGGGTCGGGTTCTGTCTGGCAATCGGGTTGGCGTCGCTGTCCGCTGGGTGCAACCAGACGGCGCTGACGCCGACGCCGGTCCCCAATCCGGTCACCGGGCAAAATCCGGGCGACGTTAAGTATTATCCATCGGATCAGCCGGTGAGGCTGGGCATCCAGCGGTTTTATGATGGCAACTTCGGTCTGGCGCAGCGTTATTTTCAGGACGCGGTCGAAAAATCGCCAAATGACGTGATGGCGTGGATCGGATTGGCGGCGAGTTACGATCGACTGGGGCGTTTCGATCTCGCAGACCACGCCTACGGGGCCGCGGCGAAACTCGAGGGCGAAACCCCGCGGCTTC
>CAWDKC010000027.1:0-59471 GCA_963802615.1 uncultured Alphaproteobacteria bacterium | reverse complement strand
GTCCGTATTCGACGACTTTTCAATGTGTTATGAGCGTTTGGAATAATATCGTAACTCCCAAGCCGGTGGCTATTCGAGGAGGGCTTGGCTGATGGCGTCTGGGGTTGCGGCGAGGGTCTGGAGGATGTCGTAACCCTGCTTTCGGGCGGTGGAGACGATGGATCGGAGGCAGGCGAAGTCCCTTGCCCCTGCGAGGGTTCGGAAAGCGCCCGAGATTTTCATTTTGACCCTGGTCATCCGGATGTCCTGTTCGGCCAGGTTGTTGGTGAACGGGACGTCGAAGTCGACGAGGAAGCGGAGCACGTCGTCCTTGAGGGTTTTGAACCGGGTCAGGAGATTGAAGCCGGGCCGATGCTTGAGGCGCCCGCGCGATTGGGGCCTGCGCTCCAAGTTGGGCAAGGCGCGATGGAAGGCCAGGCCCTCGCGCACGGCCTGCCAATACTGATCAACCAAGGCCTTGACCTGGTCGGGCGCGAGGGCCTTGGCTCCGCTGTCGCGCGCCTTGCGCACGGCGGCGTTGGCGGCGACGAGCCTGTCGCGCGTCGGCGTCGCCCAAGCCTCGGCGTCGCCCAAGCCTCGCCGTCGCCCAAGCCTCGGCGTCGCCCAAGCCTCGCCGTCGAGTTCGATCAGCGCCTTGAGCTCACGCAGATGATGGGCGTTGCACAACGCATGGTCGATCTGGCCGAGCGCGCCATAGGGAACGAAGCCGTGGTGCACAATGACGCCGCCCTTGAGGTCCGAGGGGATGGCGCCGCGCTTGTCCTCGGCCCGGTAGAAGGTGAAGGCCTCGCTCGAGGTCGTGTGCAGCCAATGCAGCTTGCCCGCGACCCTCAGGCCGGTTTCATCGAGATGGCGGACCTTCGCTTCCGCCAAGCGGGGGCCGATCTCCCGCATGGAGGAGCTCCAGGTCGCGCGCCTTCTGGCGAACCCACGCCGTGAGGCTCGCCGAACACAGAAAGGGCGCGCCGAACAGGTCGCTCAACGCTTCGGCGGCGCGATCTTCGGGGATCAGCTGTTGGACGTTGAGATAGATCGCCGCCGCCTTGATCCGCTCGCCATATTGCGTGGGCGAGACCACGCCTTCGGGGAACCCGGCCTTGGTCACGCCCCGGCAGCGGCCGCAGCGATAGATCGAGGCGCGATGCCCGGTGACGATCAGCGGCCGCTCGATCAGATCGAACACCTGCCGCGCCTCGACGCCCTGCGCCGTTCCGGCCGGAAGACGCGCTTGGCAGTGCCGGCAATGCGACGCCTCGCGCCGCACGATCCGGTCGGGTTCGGCGGCTTGCCGCAGCGTGTCGCCCTTTGTGGCCCTTCTGCCCGCCGCTCAGGCGCCCCGACGGCTCGCGCAGGCTTCCCGCGATCCGCGGCTTCTTCTTCAGCCCGTCGCTCGAGGGCGGCTTCGAACGGGTCGAACTGTCCTGGCCCAAACGCCGCTTCAGTTCGGCGACCTCCTCCCGCAGCGCCACGATCTCAGCCCGCAGCGCCGCGACCAGCTCTTCCACGTCCGGAGAAACGAATCACCCATACCTTACTTACATCCAAACCCGCCGGTCTCCATCAATCCCCAACCCGCCCGCACTTTCCCAAATCCTGTGACAAATCGAACTTACAAAACAGCACCGGCTTGGGAGTTACCTTTTTTGTTAACCGCCCAGGCGGGTGAGTCAGAAAAGTCACAGGGTGGGCTGGGATTTTTGGATTGTGTGGATTTGGCAGGAGTCGGGTTAGTAGGAAATGTAATTCCGTTGGGGGATGAATCTGAAGTTGCCCCGCTTTGATGGACGGGTTGGGGCTTAGGCGGGCTTGCTCAGGCCATCATGTTTCCTTTCGTATTCGATGGGCGAGAGATAGCCCAGGGCCGAGTGGCGGCGCGACGGATTGTAGAAGCCTTCGATGAACTGAAAGACGGCCATCCGCGCCTCGCTGTGAGATCGGAAGCGACGCCGATCGATCAGCTCGCATTCGAGGGTGGCGAAGAAACTCTCGCACATCGCATTGTCGTAGGCGTCGCCGACCGAGCCTGTCGATGGACGAACGCCGGCTTCCTTGCAGCGATTGCCGAAGGCGACCGACGTGTATTGCGAACCGCGGACGCCCTTCTGTTTGTCAAGCGGCGATTCGGGTGGCGTTGATTTCCTTGCGACGTTGCGTGATGAGCGTGAAGACTTCTCTCGCGAGGTAACGCTTCAACGCTCGAATGGCGTCGAGTTTGGAATGGCCTTCTGCGATCCGACGAGCAACATAATCCTTGGTTCTCTGATCGGTCCGTAAGCGCCCGATGGCGATGATGTGTAATGCGCTGTTTGCGGCGCGATCTCCGCCGCGGTTGAGCCGGTGGCGGACCGTCTTTCCCGACGATGCCGGAACCGGGCTGACGCCGCACAGCGATGCGAAGCTGGCTTCTGACCGCAGTCTTTCAGGGTTGTCGCCGGCCGTTAGGAGAAGCTGGGCGGCTCCGATGTGGCCGATCGAATTGCGGGCGACGAGGTTCGGCGCCAGCTCATTGACGATGGCGGCGATCATCACATCGAGATCCGCAATCTCGTCGTGCAGCTCAAGGTAACGTCGAGCGAGCGATTTGAGGCCGATGCGATAGGCGGAATCCAGATCGCGATATGCTGTCAGATCCGGCCGCCAGGAGGCCAACGTACGGACGAGCTGCATGCGGGTGAGGTTGCGCAGTTGATCGCGAAGGGCGTCGGGAGCGCAGACGATCGTGTTATGGATCATCTGCAGGGCGATGCGCCTGGCGCTGACCGCCGTCTTCCGGCAAGCCATCAGAATCCGTAGGGATTCGATCATGCCGTCCCGGCTTCGCGGCGTCACGGTCCGCTGGCCTGCAAGGGCGGCATGGGCCGCGTTCTGGGCGTCGAGATCGTCGTTCTTTCCTCGCCGCCGTCGATCCTGCTTGTCGGGGGTCGTGACCTCGAGGACCACGACCTTTGCCTGCTGCATAAAGCGCAGGAGCCCTGCGCCGTAGCTGCCGGTCGAACTCGATTCCGATGCGCTGAAGCTCACCGAAGGAGAGCATCCAGGCGAGCATCTGGCGATAGCCCTGCCGGGTCGTGGGGAAGGATCGTGTTCCGAGGATCCTATCCTGCTCATCGACTACCGCTGCGACGTGAAGATCCTTATGGGTATCGACGCCGCCGACAATGTGTCGCTCTCGCCCTTCGATGACCGCCATTCCCAGCCTCCAGATTGCCATGCCCTAACTGGCTTCACCGGGACCGAATGCGCGGACAGGACAGTCACGAGACCATGGAGGTCAGGCCCTTCTCGGGTCACAGGCATCGGCGAGGCAAAGCCTCACCGCAAGGCGTTCCCGGGCGGTCGACAGGTCCGGGGAAAGACACGACCTGGTCGATCTGAGTGTGGGTCAGACCGCACCGGGCGCCTCGCGGCGCCAGCCTACCAAACGGTCCATCGCTGTGAGAGTCAGGCCGCCCAGGAAACTGGCGACTATCCTCTGACTATCCGAATGGTGGACGACGTTGTCGGGCTTTCGGGCCGCGAGCGCCATGTCGAGAGCGTCGAGCACGACGCGGGTCTTCAGATCGGCCGAGAAGGCCCATCCGACGATCCGGCGCGACCAGGCGTCGAGAACGACCGCGAGGTAGAGAAAGCCGGCCAACGTCGGCAGGAAGGTGATGTCGGCCACCCACAATTCGTTCGGCCGCTCGGCCATGAAGTTGCGGCGGACGAGATCGCTGGCGGGATGATGGCCCGTCGCCTGCCGCGTCGTGATCGGCGCGCTTCTGCGCCGGCTGACGCCTGCGATTCCTGCCGTTCGCATCAGCCGAGCAATCCGCTTCCGGCCAACCGAGAGGCCATCGGCCTTCAGCTCGGGCCGTGAACGCGCGGCGCGCCATAGGTTCCATGCGATCCGGCGTGGATCGTGCGGATACGGCGCGTCAGATCGGCGTCGGCGGTCGCCCGAGCCGAAGCCGGTCGGCTCCGCCAAGCGTAATAGCCCGAGGCCGAAACCTTCAGGACGTGGGCCATTGTACGAATGGGATACATGGCCTGGTGCGCGCTCATGAACCGGTAAACCCGTTCGGGCTCGCCTTGCTCTCCCGCGCGAACCAGGCCGCCGCCTTTGCCAGGATATCGCGCTCCTGACGCAGGCGATGGTTCTCACGTCGAAGGCGACCCAGCTCCTCTCGCTCGACGCTGGTCGGTCCGTCAACGCGCTTGCCGGCGTCCCGCTCGGCTTGCTTCACCCAAGTGGAAATCGACTGTGCGGTCGGCTCGAACTCACGCGCCAGCTCTTCGGGCGTGCGTCCAGATCGCACCAGATCGACCATCTGTCGCCGGAACTCCGGCGGATAAGCGGTTCGGTAACGGGGCATCAGACACCTCAAAAATCAACTTCAAGGGTGTCCACCAAACCGGGTCAACTCCAGTTCGACGATCCAGCGCTTGGGCAGGACGACGAAGCCTTTGGCTTGATCGGCTCGTTTGACGATCGTGAGGTTGACGCGCGCGAGAACACGCTTCAGCGCGCCCTGGAATTCCGGCCCCTGATAGCCTGCGTCGGCGTAGAGCTTGACCAGGAAGGGGAAGGCGCCGAACAGGCTGGCCATCAGCAGCGCGCCGCCGTCGCGATCCTGCACGTCGGCGGAATGCACGATCGCGTGCATCAGCAAGCCTTGGGTGTCGACCAGAACATGGCGCTTCTTGCCCTTGATCTTCTTGCCCGCATCATAGCCCGGCGGATCCGCGCAAGCCCCCCTTTTTCCGCGCTCTTGACGCTTTGGCTGTCGATGATCGCGGCGGTCGGGCTTGCTTCGCGCCTAGCCGCCTCGCGACAGCGCGCATAAAGCGCCTCGTGGATGCGATCGAGCGTGCCGTCCCAGCTCCAAAGGTCGAAATAATCGTAGACCGTCGAGCGCGGCGGCAGATCCTTCGGGATGGCGCGCCACTGGCAGCCGGCGCTGAGGACGCACATGAGCCCGTTGACGACCTCGCGCACCCTCACCGTACGCTTGGCGCCGCGCCCCGCCGGGCCGGCGGGATGTGCGGCTCAACCAGCGCCCATTCCTCGTCTGTCACATCGCTCGGATAGCGCATCTTGCCGCGGTCGCAGCCTCCGCGGTTTTCGTTGCTCCACATCCGGCGACCTCACAGGCGATTCGGGCCGCCTTCTTCAATCATACGCGATTCAAGCGAGTTGTTAACCTGCCGGACGGGCTCTTAGAACGGGATGTCGTCGTCGATCGGCCCCGCGCCCGCGTCGCCCCCGCCGCCGGAGAGGGCCGGGCGGCGCTCGCTGGTCGCGGCGCGGTTGAAGTCCGAGCTGCGCGGAGCCCCTTCGTCCGGGAAGCTGTCGCGGCCCTCGCCTCCGCCGCGCGAGTCGAGCAATTGCAATTCGCCGCGGAAGCGCTGCAGCACCACCTCGGTCGTGTAGCGGTCGGCGCCGCTCTGGTCCTGCCATTTGCGCGTCTGCAGCTGGCCTTCGAGGTAAACCTTGGTGCCCTTCTTGCAATATTGCTCGGCGACCTTGCCGAGATTCTCGTTGAAGATCACGACATTGTGCCATTCGGTGCGCTCCTTGCGCTCGCCCGAACTCTTGTCGCGCCAGGTCTCGGAGGTGGCGACCGAGAAGCTCACCACCTGATCGCCGGAATTGAGCCGCCGGACATCGGGGTCCTTGCCCAGATTGCCGACCAGAATGACTTTGTTGACGCTGCCCGCCATGATCCTCTCCTCGCCGCCGCCTTCTTGTAGACGCGGTCGGCGACCGCGTCTGCCGCGCTCAGCGAGCGCGGCTACAAAACGCCGTGCTTATCCACATCTCGCCGCATCGAACGCTTGGGAAGCGGCGTGCCTGTGACTACATTAACCTCAAACCGCAGGTCCCGGCGCTGGAAAAGCGCCTTTGCTCTTGTTCTTCTTTTGTTCTAGCATCGGCGCGACGTCCGCGCAAGCGCGATTCGTGCGCAACCGTGCGTTACCGTTAAGGAAGGCCGCCTCCAGGAACCGCCATGGCCGGACCCAAATCAGCAGCGCGCCCGGTGCGCGCCACCAAGACCGCTGAGCCCGTCGACGCTCCTGTCGAAGCCCTGTTCGGCGGCCGGACGATCGTGGTCCGCGGCGCGCGCGAGCACAACCTCAAGAACGTCGATCTCACCATTCCGCGCGACAAGCTGGTGGTGTTCACCGGCCTCTCGGGCTCGGGCAAGTCCTCGCTCGCCTTCGACACCATCTATGCCGAGGGCCAGCGCCGCTATGTCGAGTTGCTCTCGGCCTATGCGCGCCAGTTCCTCGAAATGATGCAGAAGCCGGATGTCGACCAGATCGACGGCCTGTCGCCGGCGATCGCGATCGAGCAGAAGACGACGTCGAAGAACCCGCGCTCGACCGTCGGCACGGTGACCGAGATCCACGACTATATGCGCCTGCTCTGGGCGCGGGTCGGCATTCCCTATTCGCCCGCCACCGGCCTGCCGATCGAGAGCCAGACGGTGAGCCAGATGGTCGACCGGGTGCTGGCCTTGCCGGAGCGGACGCGGCTCTATCTGCTGGCGCCGGTCGTGCGCGGCCGGAAGGGCGAATACCGCAAGGAAATCGCCGACTATATGAAGCGCGGCTTCCAGCGGCTGAAGATCGACGGCCAGTTTTATGAGATCGCCGACGCGCCGGCGCTCGACAAGAAGTTCAAGCACGACATCGAGGTGGTCGTCGACCGCATCGTCGTCAGGCCCGACATGGGCGCGCGGCTCGCCGAGAGCTTCGAGACGGCGCTCGATCTCGCCGACGGCCTGGCGGTCGCCGAATTCGCCGACACAGCCGAGGGCGAAAGCGAGCCGCGGCGCATCCTGTTCTCGTCCAAGTTCGCCTGTCCCGTCTGCGGCTTCACCATCCCCGAGATCGAGCCGAGGCTGTTCTCGTTCAACAATCCGTTCGGCGCCTGCCCGGTCTGCGGGGGCCTGGGCTCGGAGCTCAGGGTCGACGATTCGCTCGTCGTCCCCAACCCGAGGCTCACCCTGCGCCAGGGGGCGATCGCGCCCTGGGCGAAAACGAGTTCGCCCTATTACCTGCAGACGCTCGAGGCGCTCGGGCGGCACTACAAGTTCCGGCTCGACAAGCCCTGGAGCGAATTGCCGGCTGAAGCGCGACGGGTGATCCTGCATGGCTCGGGGAGCGATGAAATTCGTATGGCCTATGACGATGGCCTGCGCGCCTATGAAGTGAAGAAGCCGTTCGAGGGCGTGGTGGCCAATCTCGAGCGCCGCTACAAGGAGACCGAAAGCGAGTGGTCGCGCGAGGAGATCCAGCGCTACATGACCGCGACGCCCTGCGAGGCCTGCCACGGCTTTCGCCTCAAGCCCGAGGCGCTGGCGGTCAAGATCGACGGCCAGCACATCGGCGAGGTGAGCCAGCTCTCGGTCAGCGCCGCGATCGAATGGGCCAGGGGCCTGCCGGCGAAGCTCGACGCCAAGCGCAACGAGATCGCGCAGCGCATCCTGAAGGAGATCGTCGACCGGCTCACCTTCCTGCGCGACGTCGGGCTCGACTATCTCACGCTCGCGCGTTCGTCCGGCACGCTGTCGGGCGGCGAGAGCCAGCGCATAAGGCTCGCTTCGCAGATCGGCTCGGGCCTGACCGGCGTGCTCTACGTGCTCGACGAGCCGTCGATCGGGCTCCACCAGCGCGACAATGCGCGGCTCCTCGATACGCTCCGGCGCCTGCGCGGCCTGGGCAATACGGTGATCGTGGTCGAGCACGACGAGGACGCCATCTGGGCCGCCGATTACGTCGTCGATGTCGGCCCGGGCGCCGGCGTGCACGGGGGCGAGATCGTCGCCGAGGGAACGCCGGCCGACATCGCCGCCAATCCCAATTCGCTGACCGGCCACTATCTCTCGGGCGAGCGGACGGTCGCGATCCCGGCCAGGCGCCGCGCCGCCGATCCGGGCCGTGAGCTCACGATCGTCGGCGCGCGCGGCAACAACCTGAAAAACGTCACGGCGACCATTCCGCTCGGGCTCTTCACCTGCGTCACCGGCGTCTCGGGCGGCGGCAAATCCACCCTGGTCATCGACACGCTTTACAAGGCCGCGGCGCGCGCCCTCAACGGCGCGAACGAGCCGCCCGCGCCGCACGATCGCATCGAGGGCTTGGGCGAGATCGACAAGGTGATCGACATCGACCAGTCGCCGATCGGGCGCACGCCGCGCTCGAACCCGGCGACCTACACCGGCGCCTTCACCCCGATCCGCGACTGGTTCGCCGGTCTGCCGGAGGCCAAGGCGCGCGGCTACCTGCCGGGCCGCTTCTCGTTCAACGTCAAGGGCGGGCGGTGCGAGGCCTGCCAGGGCGACGGCGTGATCAAGATCGAGATGCACTTTCTGCCCGATGTCTACGTCACCTGCGACGTGTGCAAGGGCAAGCGCTACGACCGCGAGACGCTCGAGGTGCGCTACAAGGACAAGTCGATCGCCGACGTGCTCGACATGACGGTCGAGGAGGCGGCGGACCTGTTCAAGGCGGTGCCGTCGATCCGCGACAAGATGGAGACCCTGAAGCGGGTGGGCTTAAGTTATGTGAAGGTCGGCCAGCAGGCGACGACGCTGTCCGGCGGCGAGGCGCAGCGGGTGAAACTCGCCAAGGAATTGTCGCGCCGCTCGACCGGGCGCACCCTCTACATCCTCGACGAGCCGACCACGGGGCTGCATTTCCACGACGTCGCGCAATTGCTCGACGTGCTGCATGAGCTGGTCGACCAGGGCAATACGATGATCGTCATCGAGCACAATCTGGAAGTTGTGAAAACCGCGGACTGGATCGTCGACATGGGGCCGGAAGGCGGCGACGGCGGCGGCGAAGTGGTCGCCGAAGGCACGCCCGATGAGATCGCCCGCAATCCGAAGAGCTATACCGGGCAGTATCTCAAGCCGGTGCTGGCGCGGAAGGCGAAGGGCGGAAGACGGGCGGCGGAGTAGCGCAACGTGGGCGCGGTTGGGTGTCCGCCGCTCCAATTTCGCTGTTCAAGGTCGGAGAGCTTTGGCCGTCCATGAGAGGGTTCGTTGGCGTTTTCATGCCGACCCCATGGCTAAGGGCTGATTTTTTGCGCGAGCAGGGAACGGCCCGACAGAAGCCACAGACGGTCGTGTCCGATGTCCCGCACCGCCATGCCGGCCCGCTGCAACACTTCGGCGTAGCGAGCCGTGTGCAGGAGGTCGAAAATAGCGATCCGGCCGCCCGGCTTCAGCACGCGCACGAGCTCGTTCAACGCCTGGTCGCGGAGGTCGCGCGAAGGGATGTTGTGAATGACCGTCATGGAGACGACCGCGTCGAAGCACGCGTCCGGGAACGGAAGCCTGGTGATGTCTCCGGTCTCCACCTCGACCCGATCCGCCACGCCTTCGGCCGCCGCGTTGGCGAGCGTCGCTTTGGGATTGTTGTTCGAGAGGTCCTTCGCGGCCCAGAGATCGACGCCGACGGCCCGCCCTCCGATCAGCTTTTTTGCGCAGGCGATCATCGCCAGCCCGCGTCCGCATCCGGCGTCGAGCACGCGCTCCTGCCCCGAAAGCGCCAGGGCCGCCACCAGGCGGTCGCGAACCCGCATCTTGCCCACGAGGCTCGACCACAACATGACCATCGCCAGAAAGAAGAGGAACGCGGCGGCGATGAAAGCGCCGGCGCACAACCAGATTGGAGCCTGCCTCGCGCCGGGCCATGCAAGGCCGGCCGTCGCGGCCGTTCCGAGGAGAACCGCGAGGATGATGTTCAAACGGAACAAGCCGGGAGCGTCAATACCGTAGCGGGCGCGCGATTTCATGTCGATCTTCCACTGCAAGAGCCAATCATCTGTGCTTTCGCGCCGACATAATATGAGCTAATGCTCGCCTTTCATACTCGCATTCCCGGAACGCAAGAAATGGCGCGCCCAGCGCAAACAAAGCCTAGAAAGGCTGGCTCCCAGCCCAGGTCACGGGCGACGGTCGACGCCCTCGTCGAAGCGACCGCTCGCGTTTTGACCAGGGAAGGCTATGACCGGGCGAGCACCAATCGAATTGCGTCCGTGGCGGGAGTTAGCATTGGTTCGCTCTACCAGTATTTTCCGAGCAAGGAAGCGCTGGTCGCGGCTGTCATCGAGCGCCATACGCTGGAATTGTCTCGCGTGGTTCGCGACACGTATCTCAAGATCGCGGCGAGCCCCATCGAGATCGGAGCGCGCGAGTTCGTCACGGCCGCCATCGCCGCACACCGCGTTGACCCCAGGCTTCATCGTATTCTGGACGAGGAGGTTCCCCGCGTAGGGCAGCTCGAAAATGTCGACGCGGCTTTGCAAAACGCCTGTGAGCTCTTTCGCGCCTATCTTGAGGCCCATAGCAGCGAGATCGGCGTCGCCGATCTCGACCTCGCGGCTTTCGTCGTGGTGACAACGGTGGAAGCGCTGACACATTCCGCGGTTCTGCATCGCCCGGACATCCTTGCCGGGGAAAAGGCCGATGCCTTTGTCGATGAAGCGACAGAGCTTGTGCTTGGATATCTGCGAGTCCGGCGGCCGGCAACGCCTTATCGCGGACGCCGCGCGGCGAGCCAGCGCTCAAGATAGCGCCGCCCGACTTGCTCCGCCCAATAGCCGAGTCCGGCCCCGATGAGCGCCGCAGGTATCAGGATCCAGAGCGAGGCGAAATAGATCGCGACGAGACCGGCGGCGACCGCCGCGCCGGCCAGCGCCACCCAGGTCGTGAATTCGAACGAGCCCACCATCGCCCTTTTTTGTCGCGTGAGGCTCGTATGGATAACGCCGGCCCACGCTTGGCATCAACCGCCCATGATCGACGAGCGGGCGGGATGTCGGGTCAGTTTCCGAAGAAATTGCGCCTCGGGGCTTAGCCTTCCGGATCCGCATTTTATGCGGGTGGACCAGCATGAAGGAGCCAGCGCGGAATGCGTCACGGGGCGAGAACCAGCCCCCATGGAAACTGCGCTGCGTTGCCCATCTCACGCCCCAGCCGGACGGCCTGAAGCCGAAGGTGCGCGACTTCTGAGATTGCGCGTCCAGACGGAAGGCGAAGGGCGGGCGGCGGGGCGGAGTGAGTTCGCGCAACGCGCGCGCGGCGATTAGTCGATTCCCGGCGAAAGCCGATCCTTACGGCCTCTCTTGAGCCTGGCCAGTCCAAGCCCAGCAAAGCAAAGGAGCAGCATTGCCCAGATCGGCAGTTCGGGGACAGGTTGCGCGCTGCTCCCGGTCGAAGCAGAGGCTGGCGTTGGGTCGTCTGAATTGGAAGGCGGCGGCAAAGCGCCAAGGTCATGACTGCCGTCACCAGAGATCGACGCGGGTTGGACGATCGCGTGGGCGGGCGGGGCCTGAGCGGCGCATGCTTCCGCCGCTCCGAACGCCAGAGTGAAACCGACCGTGCAAACCAGTATTTGCGCTCGCATGAAACCCCGTTTTAAAAAGCGGCACTCAGCAAACTACGGTTACGGAGACCTTAAAATCCCACTTAATCGCCACGCGTGAAATTGATTGATTGCAACCAATCATAATGTATCAATTTCGTCAAGTGATTTGGAGCTCTTAACCTCAATTCGCCATTTTGGGGCTCACCGGCGGTGAATCCCGCAGTCCCAGCGAACCCGCAATAGATTGACGGCCTTCCGACCGGCCAAGTCGAATTCCGTTGGACTCTGACGCGGTTTGATCGGCCTTGAACATCTCGCGCCAAGATTTCGCCGTGGCAGGCCCTGGTTGTCGTAACTGGGCTCCCACAGGCCTTGGCGCTGTATTCTTGAGCATTGTCATATTGTTGCTGGCGCAAGATATGTTACAACTTTAAGTTATCGCGGCGCCGCATCCTTTCACGCCCTTCGCCGAACGTGACTTGCGACGAAGCCGATCGTCGGCCTAAGGCTTGGTCTTGGCCGAGACCATTTCGGACAGGGGATTTTCCATGTGTGGAATTGTCGGGATTCTCGGGACCGGGCCGGTCGCGGGCTCGATTGTCGATGCATTGAAGCGGCTCGAATACCGCGGCTACGATTCCGCCGGCGTGGCGACGCTCGAGAACGGCAAGCTCGAGCGGCGGCGCGCCGAAGGCAAACTCAAGAACCTCGAGGCGAAGCTCGCCACGGCGCCGCTGGGCGGTTCGATCGGCATCGGCCACACCCGCTGGGCGACGCACGGCAAGCCGACGGAGACCAACGCCCATCCGCACGCCTCGCCGAGGCTTGCGGTCGTCCACAATGGCATCATCGAGAATTTCCGGGCGTTGCGCCAGGAACTCGCCGCCAAAGGCTATGCTTTTGAGACGGAGACCGATTTCGAAATTGCGGCCTTCGTCGTCGAGGACGAACTCGCCAAGGGCAAGTCGCCCGCAGGAGGCGGTTCATGCGGCGCTTGGTCGGCTGCGCGGGGCGTTCGCGCTGGTCTATCTGTTCGAGGGCGAGGAGGATCTCCTGATCGGCGCGCGCCAGGGCGCGCCGCTCGCGATCGGCTATGGCGAGGGCGAAATGTATCTGGGCTCGGACGCGCTCGCGCTCGCCCCCTTCACCGACCGCGTCGCCTATCTCGAGGAGGGCGACTGGGTCGTGCTGACCCGCAAGGGGGTGGACGTCCACGAGGCGAGCGGCAAACGGGTCAAGCGCCGCATCCAGCGAAGCCCGGCCGGCAGCCTTCTCGCGGAAAAGGGCAATTACCGGCACTTCATGGCCAAGGAGATCCACGAGCAGCCGGAGGTGGTCGGGCACACCCTCGCCCGTTACATCGACATGACGGCGCTCAAGCTCAAGCCGTTCGCCTGGCCGGCCGACCCGACGCGGCTCAAGCGCGTGTCGATCGTCGCCTGTGGCACCGCCTATATGGCCGGGCTCGTCGCCAAATATTGGATCGAGCGGCTGGCCCGGCTGCCGGTCGAGATCGACGTCGCCTCGGAATACCGCTATCGCGAGGCGCCGGTCGACGACGGCGATCTCACCATCGTCATCTCGCAATCGGGCGAGACGGCTGACACGCTCGCGTCGCTCCGCTACGTGAAGGAGAGGGGCGCGAGGACAGTCGGCGTCGTCAACGTGCCGGATTCGAGCATCGCGCGATTGACGGACGCAGCCGCCCCGACGCTCGCCGGTCCCGAGATCGGCGTCGCCTCGACCAAGGCCTTCACTTGCCAGCTTGCCGTGCTGGCGGCGCTGGCGATCGCCTTGGGCAAGGCGCGCGGGACGATCGACGGAGCGGCCGAGTTGGCGCTGGTGGGCGAACTCGTCGCGACGCCAGGTCTTCTCGCCGAGGCGCTCAAGCTCGAGCCCGCCGCCGAGAAGCTTGCGCACGCGATCGCTCGCGCCCGCGACGTGCTCTACCTTGGCCGCGGCACGGCCTATCCGCTGGCGCTCGAAGGCGCGCTAAAGCTCAAGGAACTGAGCTACATCCACGCTGAAGGTTACGCAGCAGGCGAACTCAAGCACGGGCCGATCGCGCTCATCGACGAAGCGATGCCGGTGATCGTCATCGCGCCGCGCGACGCGGTGTTCGAAAAGACGGTGTCCAACATGCAGGAGGTCGCGGCGAGGGGCGGGCGCCTCATTCTGATCAGCGACGGCCATGCGGCTGAGGAGGCCGGGGTGGCGATCGAGCACGTCCTGCCGATGCCCGAGATGGCGGCCAACTTCGCCCCGATCGTCTACGCCGCGCCGATCCAGATGCTCGCCTATCACACCGCGGTCATCATGGGCAAAGACGCCGATCAGCCGCGCAATCTGGCCAAGTCCGTGACTGTGGAGTAGCGAGCGACCGCTCCGCCGGACTGCGGAGCCTCAACTGTCCAAGAACCGGGCAGCTAAAGCAGATCAGCCTGATTTTATTGGTCCGGATCGGGCTTTTAATTACGGCGAATTCCAGCTGCGGTTGTCAGGGGCGGAGGTTCTGGGCGTCAGATCAATGGGAGCCCCAGTCCCGCGCGGCAGCGCGAGCGCGCGAATCCGCTTCTGCGCCGGCATCTCGAAGCCGTGGAAGACAACCCAAGAGAGGGCGAAGGTGACCACCATGAATGCAATGAGAGCAAAGGGCGAGAAGAAGACGTTCCGGCTGACGCCAATCCAGTCGAGGACGAGGACGACGAGGAGCTGAATTCGGGAAGTGGATGAGATAGGACGCATAAGTAAGGTCGCCGAGCTTCGAGATGCGCTCGAAGCGTGAGCCAAGGGCCTCGCTGAGCAGGGCGAACGCAGTCAGACAGCAGAAGGCAAAGATAATGACCGTTCCGCTGCCGAGGCGGGTCGCGCCGATCGCAACGATCCCCGCCGCGCACAGCCAGAACACGATCCGGCTTTGTGCGCGGTTCAACTTCTCGATCAGCCGAACGACCGCGCCCCCGACGAAGAAATACTCGATGCAGACGAAGAGATTTTGGGGCTGAAAATGATCCAGGGCCTTGAAGACGACCGCAACGACGAGGCACAGGAAGAGCCCCGGTCTGAAAAAACGGACCAGCAGAAAGAAGAAGGCGTAGGCGAGAATCTCGACCGAAACGCTCCAGATCGAACCATTAAACGTGAATGGCAGCGACCCCCACCAGTTCGAGGCGAACGCCAACTGCAGCAGGAAATGAGAAGTGTCATTGTGGCTATAAATGAAGTAGTCCCGATGCGAAGCAATGTAGAGGGGCTGCAGGAGCGCCACGAAGATCAGTGTGGCGAAATGCAGGGGATAGAGGCGGGAGAAGCGCAGCATGGCGAAGCGATAGACAGAAACCTTCCGCTCGTGGATGCTTTCGCCATATTTCCAGAAGAAGATGAAGCCGGAAATCATCCAGAAAATAACTACGGCATGGTGCCCATTCAGATAGAAGAAGCTTAAGACGGAGTAAAGTGGATATTTTACGACGTCCGAGGGTGCGTCGGAGCCGCCTCCTTCAACCCCAAGTTGAAAGAACTGTTGGTAATGCCAAATAATCACGGCGAACGCGCAAAGAAAGCGACCGATCTCAATACCTGTGAAGCTTTTCCTGTCCATGCGCTCGGCTTTTTCCATTAACGGCGTCTCGCGGTGGTCAGAACTCGAACCAAACTCTTCGAACAAGAGATTGGCGCCGAAAGAACAGCTTCATCGTGATTCAGCGAAAAGGCGGTCGGTTACGAGATCCTGGTCAACGCCGGTCGCCTCCTGTCGAAATAAGCAATCGCTCGATACCGGCCATGGGCTCGGCCTGATGGTGGCTAAAACCTAGGCTGCGGATTCGACGACGAACACTAAGGAAACTCGTCAGAGGGATGATATCCCTTGAGACTACTCCATGAGGAGACTTCCAGAAAGCTCGATGTTAAACTGTTAATAGAGCGAAAGGAACGAGGGACGGATTGTACCTTATCAGCCTCGTGTTTACATCGTTATTCTCCTGGACGCTTGGCCGTAAGCATTCGAACACGGTTCTTGCTGCGGCGCGATAATTTTACGCCGCGATCGAAAGGAGAGAGGAATCTGTGGTTCAGACGAGATAGCGCCTTCCTTCCTGATAAGCCGAAACCTAAATCGCTGCTTACACTTGCGCGCGGGCGGCTCCAGCGCGTTGAGACCTCGCGGCTGCGGAACCAACGGCCCTTCGCCCGGGCTGGTCTTAAAAAAATATGCCCCGATCGAGCTTGGCCAACCCGTCCCAGCCGCCAAGCGCGAGCGCGCGGTCGATCTCGCGCCGGAAAAGCTCCAGCACCCAGAAGACGCCCTCCTCGCCGGCGCAGGCGACGCCCCAGAGATGCGGGCGCCCGATCAGAATCGCACGCGCGCCGAGCGCCAGCGCCTTGACGACGTCGATTCCGCGGCGAAAGCCCCCGTCGATCAGCACCGGCGCTCTGCCGCCGACCGCTTCGACGATGCCCGGCAGCGCGCGGATCGAAGCGACCGCGCCGTCGAGCTGGCGGCCGCCATGGTTGGAGACGATGATCCCATCGACGCCACGCTCGATCGCCTCGCGCGCTTCGCCCGGATGCAGCAGGCCCTTGAGGATGAGCGGCCCGCTCCACAAGCCGCGCAGCCAGTCGACGTCATGCCAGCCGATGTCCGGATCGAGCTGTTCCATCATCAGAGGGCCGAAGGCGGCCATCGAGGAGCGTGCGCCGTAATTGGCGAAGCTGGGCGAGCGCGTCTTGCGCATACGGATGAGCCAGCCCGGATGGCTCGCGAGGTCGATGATGCGGCGTGGACCCCAACGCAGAGGAAAGAACGTGCCGTTGCGCGCGTCGCGGTCGCGCCCCGCAACCACCTGATTGTCGACGGTGAGGATGAGAGCCTGGTATCCGGCGGAGGCTGCGCGCGCGGCGAATTCCTTGGTGAGGCTCCTGTCCTTGTAGAGGAACGTCTGCATCCATTTCGGGCCGGGCGTCGCCGCGCCGATCTCCTCCAGGCTCGACAGCGAGGCGTGGCTTGTCGAATAGATCGTTCCGAACCGCGCCGCGGCGCGCGCCGTCTCGATCTCGGCGCGAGGCCAGAGGAGCCCGGCGAAGCCTGTTGGCCCGATGACGATGGGCGAGGGGAGCCTCAGTCCAAAGAGTTCGACCGACTGGTCGCGCTTGGGCGCCCCGGCAAGCACGGTAGGCACGAGCTCCATTGCGGCGATCGCCGCCTCGTTGTCGCGCATGGTGATCTCGTCGCCGGCCGCGCCGTCGACCATGTCGAACAGCACGCGCGGCAGCTCCCTGCGTGCGAGTTCGCGCACCGCCGCGACGCTGTAGCCTTTGCGCTCGAGCGTGGCTTTATCCATCAGGCGTCGAGCCGATAGGCCTTGATCGCATTGTCGCGGAAAAGTTTGCGCTTGTCGGCTGGCGAAAAGCCGGCCGTCGCCCAGTCGAGCGTCGAAAGCCATTGCAGATAGCCGCCGGCAAGCTCGGACACCGGCCAGTCGCCGCCATACAGAATGCGGTCCGGGCCGAAGCATTCGATCACATGATCGATGTAGGGCCTCAGCTGATCGCGGGTCCAGGTCTTGTGATCGGCTTCGGTGGTGACGCCGGAGAGCTTGCACACGACATTGGGCAGCGCCGCCATCTCGCCAATCTGCGCCCGCCAGGGGTCGAGGAGGCCGGCCTTGATCCCGGGCTTGCCGATGTGATCGAGGATGAAGGAAACCTCCGGACACTGGCGCATCATCTTGAGCGTGTTCGGCATTTGCGGGTGAAAAATGCAGGCGTCGAACGACAGATTGTATTTCGGCAACAACCGCAGCGCCTCGAGAAAGCCCGGCTTCAGCACGAATTCCGGATCGGGCTGGCTCTGGATCAGGCGGCGCACGCCGCGCACCGTCTTGAGCCTGGCGACGCGCGCGATTTCCGGCTCGATCGCGGCTCCCCGCTCGAGCGGCAGGCAGACGACCGCGCCGAGCACGCGGCGGTCATGGGCGGCGAGCCCGTCCACCCATTCGGCCTCGTCGAGATATTGCGGCATGTCGACATCGACCTCGACGAACACCAGCCCTTCGATCTCGTAAGGCTTCGCCGCGTTGGCGAGATCGTCCGGCGTCCAGTCGCGCTTGAGCGTCGGCGCCCCGCTCGCCCACGCATAGCCAAACCGCTGCTGGTCGAGGAGATGAATGTGGGAATCGATGATGGGAAAATCGATCACGGCCGGCGCCTTCCTCTCACGAGCCTGCTCGGCGCCGGTCTCACCCTCTGCCCATCCGCTTGAGCGCAGGCACCTCGACTGGCAGCTCTTTCAATCCGCCGCGCACGCGCTCGAGCGTCGCCGCCTCCATGGCTTTGACGCGTTCGAGATTCTTGAGGGTTTCATCAATGCGGGCGCGGGGGACGACAACCACGCCGTCGCGGTCGCCAACCACCACATCGCCCGAGGCGACCGCCACCCCGCCGCAGACGATCGGCAGGCCGACCGAGCCGGGCCCGCGCCGCTGTGGCGAATTCGGCGTGACGCCCATGGCGAAAGTCGGCAGGCCGACCGTTTCGAGGTCGTCGAGGTCGCGCACGAGGCCGTCGGTGACGAAGGCCGCGGCGCCGCGATTGCGCGCGACATACATCAAGAGATCTCCGGTCACGGCCGCGGCGACATAGCCGTTGGTCGCGACCATGAACACGTCGCCCGGCTTCGATTCGGCGAGCGCCGCCATGAACGCCAGATTGTCGAGCGGGCCGCAGTCGCAGGTGAGCGCGACGCCGACGAACGAACTGCCCACCAGCCGCTTGATCCGCCAGTCGAGGGCTCCAGCGCCGTTCATGGCGTCGACGATGAAGCTGGTCGGCGCGCGGAACCGCTCGACGACATCGGCCGACGGGCGTTCGATAGAGGGGCTGAAAACGATCGGCGGCGGTTCCTCAATCATGCACAAGGCCTTGTGTCTTGGTTGTTTTGGCGGCGGACGGATCGCGCCGCAGGGGCTGGAGAGCCGATAGAATGCACGTCCCGCCCGACCGGGCAACCGCCAGGGTCAGTCGAGGCCATTGGCCGCTTTCGTATTTGACACCCGGACGGCGGTCGTCAACATTGCTCTCCGCAGAGAGATGGGCTTTCCCCCTGTATCGGGCTCTGGGATTTGATTGCCTTTGAGTCCATCGCCAACGGGCCAACGGAGATCGGCAATGACGCAATTCGACACGCTCGCCTGGACCCGGCGCGACGCGCTCAAAATGGGGTTGGCCGGGGTTGCCGCTTCGGGCGCCACATTCGGTCTGACGCGCGCCGCCTTCGCCGACGATACGCTGGCGGAGATCAAGAAGCGCGGCGTGCTCTCGACCGCGACCGAGATGCAGTTTCCGCCGTTCGATATCTCCGACAATGGAACCTACAAGGGTCTCAACCGCGACCTCATCGACGCCGTCGGCAAGGAGATGGGGCTCAAGGTCACCTATCTCGATCTGCCCTGGACCAGCGTTCTGCCGGGGCTCGAAGCGAAAAAGTTCGATCTCTGCATCGCGCCGGTGACCATCACCAAGGAGCGGATGAAGCGTTACGCCTTCACGGTGCCGATCGCCGACGCGACCGCGGCGCTGATGAAGCGGGCCGACGACAAGAGCATCATGAAGCCCGAGGATATCGCCGGCAAGACGGTCGGCGGCCAGAAGGGCACCTCGCAGCTGGCGCAGCTCAAGGAATTCGCCGCCAAGCTGCCGAAGCCGGTCGAAGTGAAGGAATATGTCGACAACAACCAGTCCTACGCCGACCTTGCCGCCGGACGCATCGACGCCTCGGTCAATTCGCTGCCGAACCTCGCCTACGTCGTCCAGCAGCGCTCCGACGCGTTCGCGATGGTGATGCCGCCCTTCGGCCAGCCGACCTATTTCTCCTGGGTCGGCCGGCTCGACGACCAAACGCTGATCGACGCGATCAATGCAGCGATCCTCAAGGTCGAGGCCGACGGGACAATGGCGAAGATCCAGAAGACCTGGTTCGGACAGACGATGGACTTGCCGAAGACGGTGCCTCAGCCCTCCATTTGACGGCCATTCAAAGGGAGAGCCAACTGAAATCCTTCGAGACGCGCCGCTTGCGCGGCGCTCCTCAGGATGAGGGCTTGTTCCACCGCGGCGTTTGCTGGCGCCTCGTCCTGAGGCGCCGCGAAGCGGCCTCGAAGGACGCGGCCGGGGGATCCGATGCGCCGGCGGCCCCTCGCGCGCCCCCTGCATGAAACCCGAGGTCATCCTCCATTCGTTCGGCTATCTGACGCATGCGGCGGCGACGACGGTCGCCGTGTCCTTCGCCGGCATCGCATTCGGGTTCGTGATCGGCGCGCTCGTCTGCGTCGCGCGCGTTTCGCCGCGCCCCTGGCTCAAGCGTCTCGGGGGAGCGTATGTCAGCGTCTTCCGCGGCGTTCCGCTGCTGGTCCAGCTCCTGTTCATCTATTACTTCCTCGCCGAATACGGGCTCGACGTGCCGGCGATCGTTGCGGCGGTCGGGGCGCTGGCGCTGTCGTCGGCGGCCTATCAGGCGGAAATCCTGCGCGGCGCGCTGAACGCCGTGCCGCGCGGGCAGGGCGAGGCGGCGACCGCGCTCGGTTTCTCCGGCCTCGATATCTGGCGGCGTATTCTTCTGCCGCAGGCGCTCGAAAATCTCGACCCCGCCGCTGATCAACGAGTTCATCCTCTTGATCAAAGCCTCGTCGCTCGTTTCGGTGGTCGGCATCGCCGAACTCACCCGCGTCAGCATGAACATCGCCACCCAGACCTATCGGCCGCTCGAGGCCTATGTCGGCGGGGGCCTGTTCTATCTCGCGATCAACCTTTGCCTGGCAGGTATGGGGCTCGATCGCGGAGCGACGGCTCGCGAGGGCAGGCAGCCGATGAGCCTCGATCTATTCTGGCATTACGCGCCCTCGCTTCTGAGCGGCTTCGGCGTCACCATCCTGTGCTGGGGCGCAGGCAGCGCGCTCGGTCTCGTCCTCGGGTTCGTGATCACGCTTCTCAGTCGGCTGCGGATCCCGCCGCTCGACTGGCTGATCAGGGCGTTCATCGAGCTGTTCCGCGGCACGCCTTTCCTGGTCCAGCTCTTCCTTCTCTACGCCGGCGGCCCGTCGATCGGGCTCAGGCTCAGCGCGACCGCAGCCGGAATCCTCGGCCTTGCGCTTTACTCCTCGGCCTATTTCGCCGAGATCTTTCGCGCCGGCTTCGCCGCCGTGCCGGTCGGCCAGGTCGAGGCGGCGGTGAGCGTCGGCATGGCGCCATTCGATACAATGCTTCGCGTCATGCTGCCGGGGGCGCTCATCGCCGCCGTTCCCGCGATCGTCAACATGCTGATCATTCTGTCGAAAGAGACCGTGGTGCTGTCGATCATCACCGTGCCGGAGCTCATGTACCAGGTGCAGACGATGGCGGCGGAGACGTTCACCGCGTTCGACGCCATCTTCGCCATGGCGGTCTTCTACTGGCTCCTGGTCGAAGCGGTGTCGCGCCTGGGCGCGAGGGTTGAATCTCGGGTGACGGCGTTTCTGGCGCATGAGGCGCGAGCGTGAGCGCGCCGATGATCGAGCTGGCCAAAGTCAGCAAGAGCTTTGGCGCGCATCAGGTGCTTCGCGACGTCAACCTTACGGTCGGCCGCTCGGAGGTCGTGTGCCTGATTGGGCCCAGCGGGTCGGGCAAGAGCACGCTGCTCCGATGCGTGAATTTTTTGGAGCCTTACGATTCCGGCGACCTGCGCATTGACGGCCGCCTGATCGGCTACGAGGACGCGCCCGACGGAGCGCGTCGGCCAATGGCGCCGCGCGCCTTGCGCGAGATGCGGCGCGAGATCGGCATGGTGTTCCAGCACTTCAATCTTTGGCCGCACATGACGGCGCTCAGCAATGTCGCCGAGCCGCTGCGGCGCGTGCGCGGACTTGCAAGCCGCGAGGCGGCGGATCGGGCGACGGCGATGCTGACCCGGGTCGGGCTCGCCGCCAAGGCCGACGCCTATCCGTCGCGTCTATCGGGCGGCCAGCAACAGCGCGTCGCCATCGCGCGGGCGCTGGCGATGCAGCCCCGCCTCATGCTGTTCGATGAGCCAACCTCGGCGCTCGATCCCGAGCTGGTCGGCGAAGTCCTGGAGGTGATGAAGAGCCTCGCGGCCGAAGGCATGACGATGCTCATCGTCACCCACGAAATGGGCTTCGCCGCCCATGTCGCCGGCCGCATCGCTTTCATCGACGAAGGCCGCATCATCGACGAAGGCGCGCCGCGCCGCGTGTTCCACGAGAGCCCCGAGCCGCGGGTGCGGCAGTTTCTGCAGACCTACCACGACCGCAACGCATTCTGAGGGAAGGGCGCGGCCAGCAACTGGCGGCGCGCTCGCGTCGCCTCGCGCGGCCTTCAGCTCTGCGCCGCCCTTTCGTTGAGCATCGGAAAGCCGCGCTGGTGCCAGACCGGATAGGCCGGCTGCGACGTCGCTCGCCGCGTCGAGCTTCGCGACCTGCTCGGGCGTCAGTTTCCAGCCGACGGCGCCGATGTTCTCGAGCAACTGCGCTTCGTTGCGCGCGCCGATGATGACGCTGGCGACGGTCGGCCGGCGCAGCAGCCAGTTGAGCGCGATCTGCGGAATCGTCTTGCCGGTCTCCTTGGCGACCTCATCGAGCGCGTCGACGATCCCGAACAGGCGCTCCTCGTCGTAGCGCGGCCCGGTTTCCGGAATGGCGTGGGCGCGGGTGCCGGGCTGCGCCGGCTGTCCGCGCCGGATCTTGCCGGTCAGCTTGCCCCAGCCGAGCGGGCTCCAGACCACCGCGCCGACGCCCTGGTCGCGGCCGAGCGGCATCAGCTCCCATTCGTAGTCGCGATTGAGCAGCGAATAATAGGCCTGGTGCGCGACATAGCGGGCGTAGCCGTAGCGGTCCGAGACCGCGAGCGACTTCATCAGATGCCAGCCGGAGAAGTTCGAGCAGCCGATGTAGCGGACCTTGCCCGCGCGCACGAGCTGATCGAGCGTGGACAGCGTCTCCTCGACCGGCGTGTTGTAGTCCTGGCCGTGCAGCTGGAAGAGGTCGATCGTCTCGACTGCCAAGCCGCTTGAGCGAGCCCTCGACCGCCTCCAAGAGATGCTGGCGCGACGAGCCGTAGTCGTTCGGGCCGTCGCCCATCGGGAAGGTCGCCTTGGTCGAGATGAGCAGGCGGTTGCGCTTGCCCTTGATCGCCTCGCCCAGGATCTCCTCGGCGAGCCCGTCCGAATAGACGTCGGCGGTGTCGAACATGCGTCACGCCGTGATCGAGGCAGAGATCGATCGAGACGCGACGCGCCGGCCGACGTCGGTCGATCCCCAGGCCTTGAAGAAATCGTTGCCGCCGCCGAACGTGCCGGTGCCGAAGCTCAGCGCCGGCACGCGCAGGCCGGAATGGCCGAGACGATTGGTGTCCATGCGGGTAACTCCTATTTTGCGGCCCAGCGCGCGACCCCGCCGCGCTCGCGCCATACGGACGACGGCCGTGGCGCAGCTCATGCGATCTCATCTGACGTCCGGGAGACCGGCCGTCATGGCGTCGGCAAATTTGCGCATGAGCCTCGTGAGCGCCGTCAATATCGCATGCGCCCGACGTTTTGAAGACACGCGTGCGTGACACTTGGCCGAGGAAAGAGCTCCGAGGCGGTTCTTAGCGGCGGCCAATTCATCGGCCCTGAAAATCGGAAAGGGAACAGAGAGCGCACATCCCGCGTTCGGGGGAAAGTGAGGGCGCGCCCATGCTCGATGCCGAGATCCGTATTTCCGTTGATGTGGACATGCCGGCGCCGCCCGGGCTGCGCTACGTTTGCGACAACGGCCCGGCAATCCAGCGCAGGCGCGCCGGCAAGGGCTTTGTCTATTTCGATGCGAAGGGCAGGCGGGTCACGAACCCCGGCGCCCTTCAGCGGATACGCTCGCTCGTCATCCCGCCGGCATGGACGGATGTCTGGATTTGCGCCGCAGCGGATGGGCACATTCAGGCGACCGGCCGCGACGCCAAAGGGCGCAAGCAGTACAAGTATCACGCCGAGTACCGCGAGGCTCGGGAACACTCGAAATACGAGCACTTGTTCGAGTTCGCCGCGGCGTTGCCGGCGATCAGGGCGAAAGTCGCCGAGCACATGAGCCTGCGCGGCCTGCCGCGCGAGAAGGTTCTGGCGACGGTCGTGCACCTTCTGGAGACGACGCTGATCCGCGTCGGCAACCACGAATATGCAAGAACCAATCAGAGCTATGGCCTCACCACGCTGAAAAGCGATCATGTTGCGGTCGACGGCTCCGAGGTTCGTTTCCAGTTCACCGGCAAGAGCGGCAAGCAATGGTCGCTGGCGATGCGCGACCGGCGGGTGGCGCGGATCGTTCGGGCCTGCCAGGACCTGCCCGGGCAGGATCTGCTGCAATATTTCGACGAGAATGGAACATTGCACGCCGTCTCGTCAGGCGACGTCAACGCTTACCTGAGAGAGATTACCGGCGTCGACATCACCGCCAAGGATTTTCGCACCTGGGCCGGGACGACGTTGATGGCGCGTCATCTCTCGACCTCCGATCCATTCACCAGCGCAACGCAAGCCAAGCGGGTGATGAGCGCAGCGGTGAAGAAAGTGGCCGCTGCGCTGGGAAACACGGCCGCGGTCTGTCGCAAGTCCTATATCCACCCCGCGATTTCGGCCGCGTATCTGAGCGGCGCGCTTGTGCTTAACGCCATGGAGGAGAGCGCCTCCTCCAAATCAGCCGACCTGCGGGCTGAGGAGATCGCTGTTCTCGCTCTGCTCAAAGCTCATGACGCTCCCGCCGAACGCCCCGTCGTCACCCCAGGTCGGCGCGGAGGTCGCGGGACGCCCCGACCCAGGCGCTGGCGTCGAAATGTCCGCAGCGTAGCGCCATCGACCTATAGCCGACCTCGGATGCGACGGCGTCCAGCGTCGCGACTGCGATCGCAGAAGGCGCTGTTTTCATTGGAACGAAGTCTCCTCGTCGCGAGTTTTGCAACCGCGCGAACGCCGGATCAGCGCCGCGTGGAGGTCGAATGACAAGGGCGTGAGGACTTTCTTGATCGTTCGTTAACGCTGGGCTTTCATCTTCGTGAAACCATTCCCCTTTGCTGAAGCTTAACTGTGCCAACACGCTCTTCATCACGCACCGGCCGGATTCACCTGCGGGAAAATATTGAGGCGCAGGGTCTCCGCACGTCCAGGCCCGTCGACGGAGTCGTCGGACCGGAGAGAGTGCAGGTGCGTATGATGGCTTTCGCAATCGACAGGAGCCGGACGATCATCAGCGCGATGATCCTCGGGCGCCGGGTGACGGCGCAAGATGTCGCATGGCTGAAGCGGGAGGTGTTCGCCGGTCGCGAAGTTTCGCGCGAATCGGCGGATGAACTGTTCACCGTCGTCCGCGCCGAGATGGACAATGCGCCTGAGTGGAAAGAGTTTTTTGTCGACATGATTGCCGAACACGTCGTGCGGCAGACCGAGCAGCCGGGCGTCGTCAGCGACGAGCGGGCCGTTTGGCTTCTGGCCCGCGTCGACGAATGCAAGTCGGTTGAGGCCTTGGCCGCGCTGGTCAATGTGTGCGCCGAGGCGCACCGCGCGCCCGACTGGTTTGTCGCCGCGGTCAAGGAGCGAGCCGCCGCGGGCGGATCCGCCGCCGCAGCCACGCTGCGCGCAACGGCCGGATAGCTTTCCCGGCCCTCTCCCCCTGATCGTGGAACCGGCTTGCGGCTGCCGACGGCGCGCGGTATCGCTGACCAGCGGCTCACAGGCGTTTTACAGGCGCCGGCCGCGATCGAGGGGTGTCTCGACATGGTCAAAGCTGCAGCCTCGCTCGCGGTCGCCGCTCTTTTCGCGGTCGGCGTCCTTGGTCAGCCGGGCGCGGCGAAAGCTCAGCCCTACGGCTCCTACCCGCCCGAGCGGGTCGACTGGAAGGTCGGCCCTGGCTACTTTGGCTTCAGCGGCTTTCCGTGGCCGGGACCCCCGTTCGCGTGGCCGGATCCCAGGCCGGCTCTTGGCTGCTACCTCACCCGCGCGCGACTTAAGAACGCGTGGCGGGACGTCGAGGTCTGCTCCTGAAGCTTAAGAGCCGCGCTCAGTCGGCCAATGGCGAGGCGTTTTGGGTTGTTTACCCGCGTCCGTCGTTCCAATAGAAACGCCCGTTGAAGGAAAGCGGGGCGCTTTTCTCGCAAGGGCGCGATGTTCAAGACAATCCTGATCGCCAACCGCGGCGAGATCGCCTGTCGCATCATCAAGACGGCGCGCCGGATGGGCATCAGGACCGTCGCCGTCTATTCCGAAGCCGACAAGGACGCGCTGCACGTCGAAATGGCGGACGAGGCGGTCGCCATCGGCCCGCCGCCCGCGGCGCAATCCTATCTCTCGATCGACAAGATCGTGGCGGCCTGTCTGAAGACCGGCGCCGAGGCCGTCCATCCGGGCTACGGCTTTCTCTCGGAGCGCGCGGCCTTCGCGCATGCCCTGGCCGAAGCCAACATCGTCTTCATCGGCCCCAATCCCAAAGCCATCGAGGCGATGGGCGACAAGATCGAATCGAAGAAATTCGCCAACGCGGCCAAGGTCTCGACCGTGCCGGGCCATCTCGGCGTGATCGAAACGCCGGAGCAGGCGGCTGAGATCGCCGACGAGATCGGCTATCCGGTGATGATCAAGGCGTCCGCCGGCGGCGGCGGCAAGGGCATGCGGATCGCCCATTCCCGCAAGGAAGTCGCCGAAGGCTTCGCCCGCGCCCGCTCGGAGGCGAAATCCTCCTTCGGCGACGATCGCGTCTTCGTCGAGAAATTCATCGTCAATCCGCGCCATGTCGAAATCCAGGTGCTCGGCGACAAGCATGGCCATGTCATCTATCTCGGCGAGCGCGAATGCTCGATCCAGCGCCGCAACCAGAAGGTGATCGAGGAGGCGCCCTCGCCGCTGCATCGATGCGGCGACGCGCAAGCGGATGGGCGAACAGGCGGTCGCGCTCGCGCAAGCCGGTGCAATACGATTCCGCCGGCACGGTCGAGTTCGTCGCGGGCCAGGACCGCAGCTTCTATTTCCTCGAGATGAACACCCGCCTGCAGGTCGAGCATCCGGTGACCGAACTCGTCACCGGCGTCGACCTGGTCGAGGAGATGATCCGCAGCGCCGCGGGCGAGCCTTTGCGCCTGAAGCAGGCGGACGTGAAGCTGAGCGGCTGGGCGGTCGAGAGCCGGGTTTACGCCGAGGATCCGACGCGCGGCTTCCTGCCGTCGACCGGACGGCTCACCCGCTATCGCCCGCCGGCCGAAGGGACGCGCGAGGGCGTCACGGTGCGCAACGACACGGGCGTGTTCGAGGGCGGGGAGATCTCGATCCACTACGATCCGATGATCGCCAAGCTCGTCACCCACGCGCCCGACCGGCTTGGCGCGATCGACGCGCAGGCGAGCGCGCTCGACGCCTTCGTCATCGACGGCATCCGCCACAACATCCCTTTTCTGTCGGCGCTGATGCAGCATCCGCGCTGGCGCGAGGGACGGCTGTCGACCGGCTTCATCGCCGAGGAATTTCCCGACGGATTTCATCCCCTCGTCGCCGAGGGCGAGACCGAGCGCCGTCTGGTCGTGGCCGCGGCGCTGATCGACCACACGCTCAACGAGCGAAAGCGGCATATTTCCGGGCAGCTGCGCGAGCCCGATCAGGTCGCGTTTCGAGCTCAAGCGGGTGGTCGCGATGGGCAAGAGGCGCATCGAGCTCGAGATCGAGCCGAGAGCAGGCCGGCGTCGCGATCGTGTTCGCGGACGGCCGCAAGGTTGAGGTTCATTCGGACTGGAAGCCGGGCGATCCGCTGTGGCGCGGAACCATCGACGGCGCCGACATCGCTGTGCAGGCGCGCCCGATCCTCAACGGCTATGCGCTCTCGCATGCCGGGGTCGCCGTCGACGTGCGCGTCTACACCCGTCGCGAGGCTGAGCTCGCGGCGCTGATGATCGAGCGCAAGGCGGCGGACGGCTCGCGTTTCCTGCTGTGCCCGATGCCGGGCCTGGTCAAGGCGATCGCGGTCAAGGTCGGGCAGGAGGTCAAGGCGGGCGAGCAGCTCTGCATCGTCGAGGCGATGAAAATGGAGAACGTGCTCTTGGCCGAGCGCGACGCGACGGTGAAGACGATCCTCGCCAAGGAAGGCGATTCGCTCGCGGTCGACGCGGTGATCATGGAGTTCGCATGAGCGCGGAGTCGACCGATCGCAAGCTGATTTCCTCAGGCTCGCCGTTCGAGACGTCACACGGCTATTCGCGCGCGGTCGTTTGTGGCGATGAGGTCCATATCGCCGGCACGACCGGATACGACTATGCGAAAATGACGATGCCGGACGACGTCGCCGAGCAGACCCGCGCCATCTATGCGACCTTCGCCAAGGTGATGAGGCAAGCGGGCGGCGAGCTTGCCGATATCGTGCGGTTGCGCACCTTCGTCACCGACGTTTCTTATTGCGAGGCGGTGGTCACGGTGCAGGGCGAGGTTTTCGGCGCGATCCGCCCGGCGGCGACGATCGTCGTCGTCTCGGCGCTGCTCAAGCCTGAAATGAAGGTCGAGATCGAGGCCGACGCGCGGCTCAGCGCGCGTAGGCCATAGCCCTTCTCTTCAGGCCGGCTTCTTGACCCAAGAGCGCACAGTCAATCGGCGCTGCGCGGAGCCTTCGAGCGGAAGGCTCATTGCTCCACCCGAAATGGTTGCGCCGCGAGGCGGGATGGCGGATCGCGGGGCGCGTCGTTAAAGTGGTTCAGTGGCAAAGCGGAGGTTTCCGAGGCGGGACTCGCATGAAAATCCTGGTCATTGAGGACGATTTCAGAAACCGCCGAATTCGTCGCTAGAGGTCTGCAGGCGCGCGGACACGTGACGAAAATCGCCGAAAACGGACGCGAGGGCTTTCAGACGGCGGTTGCCGAGACGTTCGATGTCGTCGTCCTGGATCGCATGTTGCCCGGGCTCGATGGGCTTTCCGTCGTCACCCTGCTTCGCTCGGAGGGCGTCTCGACGCCGGTCCTGTTTCTCACCAACCTGTCTGGCGTCGACGACCGTGTCGACGGGCTTGGCGCGGGCGGTGACGACTATCTGGTCAAGCCCTTCGCCTTCGAAGAACTCCTTGCGCGCCTTGAGGCGCTGGCGCGACGTCCGACGCTCGGAATGAAGTCGACCGTGCTCACAGCGGGCGACCTCAAAATCGACCTTGTTGCGCGCACGGCGCGCAGGGGAAGCGCGGCTATTGATCTGCAGCCGCGCGAATTCCGCCTGCTCGAAGTCCTCATGCGAAACGAAGGCAGGTTGATCACACGAAAGATGCTCCTGGAACAGGTGTGGGGCTTTCATTTCGACCCTCGGACGAACATCGTCGAGACCCTCATGAGCCGCCTGAGGTCCAAGATCGACCGCGGCAGCGTCGCCCTCATCCAGACCGTGCGCGGCGCAGGCTACAGCCTTCGTGCGCCGGAATAGGCTTCTGCGGACTGCGAGCTTCCGGCTCGCGGCGCTCTATCTCGCCCTGTTCGCTGCTTCCAACATCGCGCTCGGCGCGTTTGTGTTTTGGTCGGTCCGCCACCAAATTCTCGTCGATTTCGATGAGGAGATCGTTGAAGAGCGCGACGCGCTGCAACAGATTTTCGTCACTCGGGGACGCGACGCCCTGATCGCCGTCCTAAACGCAAGCGCGGCAAGCGGCGGCCGTTCGACTGCGGGGCTTTGGGGGCCGGACTCCCAGCGCCTCGGCGGCGACGTGGAGCTTCAGGCCCAGGCCGTCCCGAGGAGCGCCGGCTGGTTCAATTTTGTCCCAGTGGGCGCGGACGAGACCCCAGAGCAGGAGCCCGAGAGACAACGGGCGCTGGCGACCCGGCTCTCCGATGGCTCGCTTCTGATTGTCGCCGACGAACTCGAAAGGCCTAACGAAATCCTACGACAGGTCATCACGGCTTTCGCCTGGGCGCTTGTCGCCACGATCGCGCTTGGGGCGGCCGGCGGGCTCTGGCTCAGCGCGCAGTTCCTTCGCCGCATCGACGTCATGCGCCGCGCCGCGCGGGGGATGATGGCCGGCGACTGGAGTCGCCGAATTCCGATGGCCGCGGTCGAGGACGACCTTTCGGCTCTTGCCCGAACGTTCAATCGACTATTCAAACGCATCGAGACGCTTCTATTGGCGAACAAGCAAGTCAGCGCCGACATCGCCCATGATCTGCGAAAACCCCTTTCGCGCGTCCTGCGCCGCCTCGAGACAGCGCGGTCCGGCGAAGGAGGCGCAGCGGCCACCGCATCAGCCATCGAAGGCGCGGCAGCAGAAGTCGAAGGCGTCCTCCAGACTTTCGACGCTCTCCTCCGCATTGGTCAGATCGAAGCAGGCGCGAGGCGAGCGCGCTTCCAGGCTCTCGATCTCGCCGAAATTGCCCATGATGTGGCCGATGCGTTCCGTCCGGCCGCCGAAGAGCAGGGCCGGGCTCTGGTCGTACGGCTCGACGAACCCCTGCCGCTACAGGGCGACCGGGAACTCCTCACCCAAATGATCGCGAATTGCCTCGACAACGCACTCACCCATACTCCGCCTGGCGTTGGTGTCGAGATCGAAGGAACGCTTGGGTCATCGGGAGTGAAACTGATCGTCGCCGATCACGGACCCGGCGTCCGTCACGAAGATCTGGCGAAACTCCTCGAGCCGTTCTTTCGTGGCGACGCATCCAGAAACTCCCCGGGAAGCGGCCTTGGCCTCAGTCTCGTCTCTGCGGTCGCCGAACTGCACGGTCTCGCCTGTTCGGTCTTCGACAACAATCCTGGTCTAAGGATTGTGTTTCGGGAGGACTCCGGGACGGATTGAGGGTCAGGCGGTGTCCCTGAGCTGGGAGCACGCTTGAAACCGGCCGACAGCACTCGAGCAAGCGGCGGTCCCGAGACCCTTACGAAACTGTATGGCGGCGGCCTCTTTTTCGTCTCGCTGCGGCGGTTTCCTCCGAGCCGTGCAATACTCCTAATGGGTATTACTACCTAATCGGTAAGTGTAATGAACCCCGCAATAGTATTGAAGTGTCTTGACCTCACGGGAAAGTGATAGAGCGGCTTGGAAATAAGGGAGTGCGCGCGCCTGTTATCCCGGATCAACCCGATTCATCATCGGATCGATGCCCAGCATACGTCGACAAGACGAGCGCCGACGACTACAACGCGTGAGTCAGACACGTTTGAAGCGCTCGCCCTCGAAAGGAAGCAAATGGCGGACAAACCGCGAGTTACGGACGATCGTCAGGGCGCTCAGGCAGCGCCAGCCATCTACTTGGTATCCAGCCGGGCTGGGACGGCGGACGATGACTATGCAGCGGGGCGCGCTGCGCTCGCCCTGTACGAGGATGGCCCAGACGCAGCCCTTCCCGATAGGATCGTTGTCGAGAAAGTGCTGTTTCGCTCACTCCCGAGGGACCACTCCCAATCTCGGAAGAGACTCGTGTCTGGCGAGCACTTGCAGGACTTCAGGCCGGGCCCACGGTCTGCCGCTCCGACTAAGTGAGAATGATTTAGTCAAATCGCGCCGACATTGGCGCGATCCGCCGGCCTAGTTTGTCGATCGCCTGAGCGGCCATCCAACTCGACCGACGCCGAGACGGCGAGCGTCTTGAATTCGACGCCAAGTTCGTGTGCGGCGGCCGACGCGCGGCTCAGCGGCGTCGGCCATAGCGCTTCTCGTCAGGCCGGCTTCTTGACCCATAGCGCGCACCAGCCGGTCGGCGCGATGTCGCCGTCGACCATCTTGCAGCCGTTGGGGGCGATGAAGAAGTTGCAGCCGTCGCACTGGTGGCCGTCCTTCGGAGTGGTCTGATAATGGACCGCGGTCTGCGCCATCTTGGCCTGCGCCTGGCCGCTCGTCAGGGCTAAAAGGGGCGCGGCGCCGGCGGCGGCAAGAAGCACGGTGCGCCGGCTGACGCCGGAATGGTTGCAAGTCTCGGGCATGAGCGCCTCCTGGGTTGACGGGATCTCGTGGAGCGGGCTCGCTGGGCCCGGCCAACCGCTCCCCCGGTTTAGAAGGAGTTCCAAACTCGATTTAGAATGATTCTAAATTGGCGCGCAGTCAAATCGTCCTGCGGGCCGTCGAGCGGCGCATGTCGGACCTCATCCAAGGTCAAATCCCAATCGCCTGCTTGCCCGATGATCGTCTGCGGGATTGGCGCCGTGCGAAGCCGACGCAGTGGACGGCGCGCATTGCGCAAAGAGCGGACATTTGTCGGACGGCGCGGCGAACGGTTCAAATCGACCCGAAGGCGATATCGCGCAAGCTTCCGGTGAGCGCCCCGGCCGCGTTCAGCATGACGCCCACGACAATGGCTGATACCGTTAGCGCATGCCTTGGCGACATATCCGTATCGCTCGGTTCGGCGGTCCCGAAGTCCTGGAACTGGCGGAAGAAGAGACCGTTCCGGCGCCGGGTCCGGGCGAAGTCCGGATCAAGGTGCTCGCCGCCGGGACTGGCTTCACCGACGCCTTCATCCGTCGCGGCCGATATCCGGACTTCAAAGGGCCGCTGCCGTTCACGCCAGGCTATGACCTTGTCGGCGTCGTCGAGACGATCGGGTCTGGCGTGACCGCGCCGCGCGAAGGCCAGCTGGTCGCCGATCTCTGTGTCGTTGGCGGCTACGCGCAATATGCGATCCGCCCTGCGCGCTTCCTGGTTCCGGTCCCGAATGGGATCGATCCCGCCGAAGCGGTCTGCATCCCGCTGGCGTACCTCACCGCTTTTCAAATGCTTACCCGATATCGGCGCCTGCCGCGGGGCGCAGCGATCCTCGTCATCGGCGCCTCGGGAACGGTCGGCACGGCTCTGCTCGACCTGGCGCGGCGCTTCGGCCTTGAGGCGATCGGGACCTGCTCAGCCGCGAACGCGCCCGCGGTTGAGCGTTTCGGCGCGGTGGCGATCGACTACCGCGCCGGTGACTTCGTTGCGGCCGTGCGCCGGATCACTTCAGGGCGCAAGGGAGGCGCCGGCGTCGACGCCGCATTCGATGCGATCGGTGGCGCGCATTTCAGCCGCTCGTTCGCCTCCCTCGCGAAGGGGGGCCTGCTTGTCGGCTATGGGTCGCAAGCAATGGCGGTTGGGCGTGAAGGCTTGCTCGCCGCGGGCCTCGGCCTGGCCCGGCTGAAGGTGTGGAACGGGTTGAGCTTCCTGTTCGGCGGCCGACGCGCTGTGTGGTACAGCATCACCGATCGCCGCGTGAGGCGCCCCGAAGAGTTCAAGGCGGACATGGCCGCCCTGTTCGATCTGTTGCGCGAGGGCGCCATCCATCCCGTCGTTGTCGACCGGCTACCGATCGCGGCCGCGCGCGAGGTCCATGATCGAATTGACGCCGGCGGTCTCGGAGGCAAGATCGTGCTGCTGCCCTGGCCCGAGCCGGGATAAGACCGTCGCGGAATGAAACAATTGCTTTCCGATTGCCCGCATGACCGGCTGAGAACGTCTGCAACGTCCGCCTTTAACCGCCGCTTCACGTCGGAACGAGTCCAAGCTCATCGAGCTTTGACGAGCCCTTCCCTCGGCCGCAGCCTCTACCGAAAGCTGCCGAGCATGCCGACGAAGTCGTGGCCAAGCGCGTTGGAGAGGCTCTGGTGGCAGGACATGCAGCTTGAGGGGGCGTCCTGGAAATAGGTCTCGATCGTCGTGTTGACCAGGTTTTCATGTGGCGCGTCGGCGGACTGATAATTCTCACGCGGCGCGTCCGCCGCGAGCGGCTGGCCGGGGAAATAGGCGCCGTCGTTTTGCGGGCTTGGCGCGCTCGGGCATCGTCGGCCATTGGCTGGCGACCAGCATGTAATGCTCCCACACGGTCCCCTTGATTCCCGGCAGCGCCCAATAGGCGCGGTTCATCGCCATGGTCGAGGCATGGATCGGATGGCGGCGGACCACCTGCATGGGCGTGGGGTCGAGCTTGGGCGGATGATCCATGCTGACCGGCAAGAGTGTCGGGCAGGCCGAAGGTCGGCCAAAGGCCGAGCTTGGGCTTCTGGCCATCGAAATAGGAATAGGGCGCGCCTGCTTCGCCTGGCGTCGGGCTCGCGCGCTTCGCCCATTCCAGCCGGGGGAACATTGTCGACATGCTCGAACGTGCCCCATAGTCCCTGCGGCCGGTCTTTCGTCCGGATGACGATGTGCAGGCCGACCAGCGCGACATCGCTTTTCGAACAGACGACATGGCCGGCGGCGAGCGTCTTGGCGACGTCGACGATGTTGGCGTTCTCGACCACGTAATAGCGCGCTCTCACGGCGGGCGAATCCGCCGCATTCAGAGGCCGCCATGCGGCTTTGACCGCGATCGAGCCTGTGGGCAATGCCGCAGGATGGGCCGGATCGGGCAGGTTCTGGCCCAGGCTCCAGCCATGACCGGCGAGCGCATCGTACTCGGGTTCGTTGAGGCGCCCTTCGTAGCGGGTGTAGGTGTGGTTCTGCGCCACCAGCGGATTGGCGCCGACGCCGGCGCAAGAAGGCGGATTGATTGAAATCCATGAAGGGCGTGAAGGTCGCGAGCGTCTTCGCGCGATTGTCGACATCCGCTCCGCACGGGTTCGCCGCTTCGTAAGTCGCCCATGGCTGAGGCGCGATCGGGCGCCCGTCGGCGCCGACCTGGAACAGTTCGTAGCGCGCCTTGAAGGTCTCCCAGACGCGCGGGCCCGTGATCGCCAAGCGTCTTGGCGCGGTCCGGCTCGCCGCGATGCGCAGCGTCGGTCAGCGAGGGCCAATTGAGCGCGATGAAGGCGCGCCAGGCGAAATTGTCGAAGCCGGGGTAGGGGTCGGGCTTGATCGCGGGCGCATCCTCGAGCCGGTCGGGCGAAACCACCGGCGCGCCGTCGTCGGCCATGGCCGGGCGGACGGGGAGAAGCGCGATCGGAGCGGCCAGCGAGATGAACGCGATCAAAGACCGCCCGCCGCACCCTCGATGATCCCGTCGCGAACCGCGGCCCTCATCCTGAGGAACGAGGCGAAGCCTCGTGTCTCGAAGGATGCTCCAGAGCGCTGCGCCCGCTTCGACGCGTGCTGAAGCGTCCCCTCGGCAGGCTCGGGGCAGGCTCTTCGAGGCCCCTGCGGGGCGCGTCAGGACGAAGGCGGAGTTCGGGAGTTGCGAAGGAAACTCCGGCGCCGCGCTCTCCACGTCTCCGCATTTCGCAACTCGTCCCGAAGTCAGGCAAACGACCTTCTCGGCCAAGCGGCCGCGGCAAGGTCTTGGGAGAATACCTCAGGACGCGCTTTTATTCGCTGGCGGGGCAGGCCCGCCAGGCTTGCGTTGGCGTCCCCTGCAGATTTGTGGGGTGGGGATGGCGTAAGTATTGTTGGACTTGCGCGACGAGCACGCACACCTTCGCGGGCTTTGGACGCCTGTTAACTTCAGGCGGATAAGGCAGCGAAGGAAGCGAATGATCGAGGTTGTTCTCACGAGGGCGGCGTACCAACTGGTTCGAGAAGGGGTGACCGCAAAGTCCAGAAAAGGCGGCATGTACAAGGTGTTGATGCCAAAATGCCTGGCCGCCAAATTGGACGCGGCGCGCGCGTTGGGCGAGGACATGAGCGACGTGATCCTGCGCCTGGCCAAGGAGGCGGGGGCGCCGGCGAGCCCGCATCCCTTCCGTTGAGAGGTTTTCACCCGTCGCGCCGCCTGCTCGGCTTGAGATAGCGACACGCGGGTTCGCAATGTGCTCGGCCCAGCTTTGGCCGCAAGCAATGGGTCAGAAGGCAAACCACGCATAGGCGAACACGGAATTGTTGCCTTGCGCGTTATGCGTGCCGCCAAGATACGAGCCGTCGAAATTGTTCTTGCCGCCGTAGACGCGCAGGTAGTCGGTGAACTGCAGGCCGAGCCGCACGTTCATTGTCGAATAAGGGAGCGGCGGTGGCGCGCCGTGACTGAAGGGTAGCCAGGCGAGGTCAAGGATGAGGCCGTTGCCGTTCGGACTGCTGATGGAGCTGTTGTTGAACTCGCCGATGCTCGCGGGGGCGCAATTGACGTTGTTGCCCGATCCGTAAAGATTGCAGTCGCCGGATCCGGCGACATTAAAATAGCCAAAACCAATGCTGTAGGTATGATCCCAGACGAATGACGCGTTGGCCTTGAAGCTGTTGAGCTTGTTGCTCAGGTTCGATGAGCCGCCGAGTGCGTAGGTGGCGTTCAGCCGCTGCCATTCCATGATGTCCGTCAGTTTCACGGTCACGCTGTATTGGTCGCCGTCATACTGGTATTGCGAGTTCGAAACCGACATCGAGATAGTTGTCCGTCCCGTAGCCATATTGACGGCCGGGGGTCACCTGCCCGTACATGCCGAAAGTGCCGACCATCAGGTAGTGCGGCCCCCAGTGCGGCTCGAGCGCGACGCGCCAATAAGGCGCGACATTCGACAGCGCGTCCGTCGTCGAGTTGCCGACGTTGAAAGCCTGCAGCGCCGGGACCGGAAGTCCCTTGTAGAAAGTCAAGGCGCCGTACAGCATGTCGTTCCAGAACGCGTATGCGCCAGCGCCGCCGACGATCTGGCCATATCCGTCCTCGATGTGGGTCGAGGGCGGCCCGAAGGCCGGCGCGATGGTCGATGAGATCTGCGGCCACCCCCATGAGGGCGTCGTGTTCCAGGGGTCTTCCACGGTCGGCGTGTTGTTGGCGTCGATGCCCCAGATCGTGTCTTTGCCGAACAGCTTGAGCGTGTCGGCGTAACGGACGTCAGATGCGTCCAACCCAACCGTTCCGCCGACGGGGTCGCCAGTTATCTGGATGAATGAACCGAGATTCCCGTAAAGCTGGCCGGCGATGAAACCCGACACTTGTTGCGAGACGAGATTGTCATTGGTGTGCAATCCGGGCGCGGGCGGCGCATCCTGTGGCGATTGCGTATGGGTGAATCCCGCCATGTACATCGCGGAGACCGGAGGACCTGTCCAGTCGCCGCCGCCGAGCGTGTAGCCGCCGATCTTGAAGCGGCGGCCAAACGGGGTCAGTTCCGGAAAAGCGGTGTGACAAGCTGCGCAAGGCTGTCCCGTCTGGCGAGCGTAACTCGGCACGGCGTCTCGGCCGGGCTGACGCTCGGCTGAAAGGGACGCTGCCGTCCCAACAATCAAACGCCACGAGGACTAAGTGCGAAGGCGAATATCCTCGCCCCGGGCTCTATCCGGTAACCGTCGTGATTAATCCCCTCGCCGCAGCGTTCATGGGCGCTTCCTCACCTTCAGCCGCAAGCGCCGCTCCACCCACGAGCGCGCGGTCGAATTGTCGACCATTCATGCAAATTCATGACTTCACGCTGTTATTCGATCGGCCTCGACGCCGAAGTGCGCATCACGCCTTCTTGACCCAAAGCGCGCACCATCCTTTTGGCGAGATGTCGCCGGCGACAGACTTGCAACGCGTTCGGCGCGACGAACAGCTTGCAACCGTCGCACTGCTTGCCGTCCTTGGGCGAGTCTCTGGTAGCGCACCGCCGTCTGCGCCATTTTCGCTTCCGCGCTTTCGCTCATCAGCGCCGAGCATCGACGCGGCCCCCAGCGGCGATAAGAACCGTGCGACGACTGGCGCGCGCTGCGATTTGCCTTGGATCGCCCATTTTGCTTCTCCTCGGTGTCCATGACCGCACATGCCCCACGATTGACGGCGTGGATGCAGACCCGCTTGAAGACGTGATCACGAATAGCGTCCCGCGCGTAATTGATCTGGATCAACCGCGACGCGAACCGATCTGCGATCGAGTCGGCGACGCCCCTTGCAACTGACGCTCGCTTTCGCGGTTCCTCTGTGATAGGCCGCGCCGATAATGAGCGACATCTTTCAGGAAGTTGACGAGGAAGTCCGGCGCGACAAGGCGGCGGAATTCTGGAAAAAATACCAGAATCAGATCCTGGCCGCCGCGGCGCTGATCGTGCTCGCTTCGGCCGGTTTTCGCTATTGGCAATATGAGCGCGAACGAGCGACGCAGGCGGCCGGCGACCAGTTCCAGCAGGCCCTCGCTGCGCTCGAGGGCGGCAAGCTCGACGAAGCCAAGGCCGGTCTCGACAAGATCGCGACTCAAGGGCCGAGCGGTTATCGGGCGCTCGCGCAAATGACCGCGGCCGGCGCCGAGGCGAGCAAGGATCCGCAGGGCGCAATCGGCGCCTTCGACGCCGTCGCCGGCGACGCCGCGATCGACCCGCTGCTGCGCGACACCGCCCGCTTGCGCGCCGCGCTCCTGCGCGTGGACATGCTCCGGCGAGCAGCAGAAGGGCGAAGCGGCGCTGACCGCGCTTTCGGCCGCCGGGCGGACCCTATCGGCGTCTCGCCGCCCTCACGCTCGGCGCGCTGGCGCTCGAACGCAAGGACTATGACGACGCCGCCAAGCAATTCGATTTCGTGCTGGGCGATCCCGAAGTGTCGCCCGGCGAGCGGCAAGCGGCGAGCCGCTGGCTCGGCCTGATCGCCTCGAACCGATCGGCGGCGGCGGCGAAGTAAGCCCAGCACGGGAAGATTCAGGTCGACCCAGAGCCGTCATTGCGAGCGGAGCGAAGCAATCCAGGTGAACGTCGGGCGCTCTACCGCCCCCTGGATCGCCACGTCGCTTCGCTCCTCGCGATGACGGTGATGATTAAACTCTAGCCGCTGGCCGCTGGGCCACTGAGCGGAACAACATGAGCGCCAAAGTCGCGATCATCGGCCGGCCGAACGTCGGCAAGTCGACTTTGTTCAATCGGCTGGTCGGCCGCAGGCTGGCGCTCGTCGACGACGAGCCGGGCGTCACCCGCGATCGCCGCGAGGGCGAGGGCAGGATCGCGGACCTGTCCTTCACCATCGTCGACACTGCGGGTCTTGAAGAGGGCGAAGCGGAAACGCTCGCCGGGCGCATGCGCGCGCAGACGGAAGCGGCGCTCATCGATTGCGACGCGATCCTGTTCGTGGTCGACGCGCGCGCCGGCCTCACTCCCACCGACCAGCATTTCGCCCAAGCCGTTCGCCGCGCCGGTAAGCCGATCATCGTCATCGCCAACAAGGCGGAAAGCACCGCGGGGAAGGCCGGCGTCTACGAGGTGTTCGGCCTCGGCCTCGGCGAGCCGATCGCCTTCTCCGCCGAGCACGGCGAGGGCCTGAGCGAACTCTACGACGCGCTGGTCGAAGTCCTGCCGCGCCGCCGCGCGTCTCGACCCGGACGAGGAGGGCGAGGCCGAGCCGCTGGTCTTGGGCGAAGAAGAGGACGGCAGCGAACTCGATCTCGCCAGGCCCTTGCGCATCGCCGTGCTGGGGCGGCCGAACGCGGGCAAGTCCACCCTCATCAACCACATCCTCGGCCAGGATCGCCTGCTGATCGGCCCCGAGCCCGGCATCACCCGCGACTCGATCGGCCTCGACGCCGAATGGAAAGGCCGCAAGCTCAGGATCTTCGACACCGCGGGCCTGCGCCGGAAGTCGCGGATCGTCGAGAAGCTGGAGAAGCTCGCCGTCGCCGACGCATTGCGCGCGGTGCGCTTCGCCGAAGTCGTGGTGCTTCTGCTCGACGCCACGATACCCTTCGAAAGGCAGGACCTGACGCTGGCCGATCTCGTCGAGAAGGAGGGCAGGGCGCTGGTCATCGGCCTCAACAAATGGGATCTGGTCGACAACAAGAGCGCTGCGCGCGCAGGAATTGCGCGAGGAGGCCGATCGGCTCCTGCCGCAGCTGCGCGGAACGCGGGTGATCCCCCTTTCCGGCCTGACCGGCGCGCATGTCGACAAGCTCATGGAAGCGATCATGGCGACGGACGCGATCTGGAACATCCGCATCTCCACCGGCCGGCTCAATCGCTGGCTCGCGCCGGTGGTGGAGGGCACGCCGCCGCCCGCCGTCTCCGGGCGGCGGGTGAAAATCCGCTACATGACCCAGCCCAAGGCGCGCCCGCCGTATTTCGTGCTGTTCGGCAATTCGGTCGACAAGATTCCCGAGAGCTACAAGCGCTATCTCGTCAACGGCCTGCGCGAGACCTTCGGCCTCATCGGCGTGCCGATCCGCCTGTCGATGCGCCCGGGCAGCAAGAACCCTTACGCGCCGAAGAAGCGGCGGGAGTAGCAGCGATGGACCGAAGCGAACGCAAGGCCGCCGTCTCGGCCTACAAGGAGCGCAAGGCGATCGCCGGCGTCTATGCGATCCGTTGCGCGGCGACCGACGAGCAATGGGTCGGGACGGCGCCCGATCTCTCCACGATCTGGACCCGCCGCGCGTTCGCGCTCAGGCAAGGCGTCGAGACGAACAAAGCGCTGCAATCCGCCTGGAACCTTCATGGGCCAGAAAGTTTCGCCTTCAGGATCCTCGAAGAGATCGATCTCGATGAGCTGACTTACGGGCGCGAGCGCGCGCTGAAAGAACGGATCGCGCATTGGCGCGAGGTCTTGGGCGCGGAAGCGATCTGACGTTCGATCTGACGTTTCCGCAGGCGCCGGCTCCATGGGCGGCCGCGGTTGGACCAACAAAAGTTGCGCGCCGCCGCTAGGGCTTCTTGGATGGCGGGTTGATCTCGTTAAGCGTGTCTTTGTCGATCAATAAGCCCTGCTTCAAGTAATAATCGCTCATCAGCAATCCTTCTTCTTTCCTGTGCTTGCTTCCAAGCGTGTGCGCAAGCTCATGAGTGGCGACAAGTTGGAACGGGTCTCCTGCATTTCCGGCCCAAACAACTTTTGGGTTTTCAGCCACCATGAGCGCTGTAGGATCCTTGTCGATCATCGATCGTCCCTCGGCGCCGTCGATTTGAGGAACAACGAAGATCGTCCTATCGGCGGCTTTGTCGCGGTTTGGCAGAAGTCGCTCCTTGAACCATGCGTTGGACGCCCTTGGCCCGAAAGGCGTAGTCAATCCGAGATCGTCAGAGCTCTTCAATTCCACTGAAACATTGGCCTGATGACGCAAAAGCTGGCTTATAAGCTTTGCGTATTTCTCCCCTTCATCCTTGGTTCTTTTGACCCCCTTGCTGTATCGGTCTGCATCCTTTTCGGTTTCTCCTGGCGGAGGCCACTGGCCGATATACTTCACGTACCGGAAGGAAATTGTCGTCGTCGGCCTTTTGTCGAGCGCCCATACGGTCAGCGACTCCGATCGTCGCGAGGCTTTGAAAGTCACCGTGTGGACGCCAGGCGAATTGGCGGTCACCGCCAACAGGCGCTGCGACGGGTCGGTCGAAAGCCCTTGAAGAGCGGCGTGGAAGAACGCCGTCATGTCGTCTTTGTCGACGAACAAGGGTTGCTTGGGGTTCTTGGAGATCGTCGAGACGTCCGGCGCTTTGCGAATCTCATCGGTCACGTCTTTTATTGAAAGGCCCCCGAGGCTATCGGCGAATGACGCGCCCTTGCCGAGAAAATGGTAGATCAGATTGAAGCCCCCAACCGGAACCATCATGAAAGCCTTTGCGGCGTCGACGCCGAACAACGGTAGGATTTCCGAGAAGGCCGCCATTCATCCCTCTTGTGCGCTTGCTCGGCGTGCGCTTGCTCCGCGCCGGCGGGGCGTCACGCTCCATTCCGATTAATGCGTTCGAGCCGTCAGCGATCGGGTCGAATTGCTGGAGGTTTAGACTGTCTTGATTTCGCGCGTTTCTCGCGAAAACCGGCCCGATCCCAATGAGATTTGCAGTCCCGAACGAGCCGCGCAATGGGCAAATCCACCCACGCGCGCAAGGCAGATTGCAAGTTCAAATAAAACGCCGATTGCCTCCAGGAGGCGTTCGGAAGACAACGCATCGTCGCCCGCGTGAGCAAAGCGCCATGAAGCTCTATTTCAGCCGCAACCCCAATCCGCGCCTTGCGGTGGCCGCGGCGCGTTTCCTGAACGCGCCGGTCGAGTTTGAATTCGCTTCGCCCTTCTCGCCCGGGCAGCGAGACAAGTTCATCAAACTCAATCCAAACCTGAGCGTTCCCATCCTGGTCGAGGGGGAGAAGACCCTCTGGGAGGCGGACGCGATCGCCTGCCGGCTTTCGCAACTGATGAAATCCGACTTCTGGCCGATGGGCGATTCGCCTTCCCGAAATCATCCGCTGGATAAGCTGGGGCTATTGGAATTTCGTCAGGGCCTGCGATCAGGTCCATTTCGAGCGCGTGACCAAGCAGCGCTATGGCCTTGGTCCGGTGCGGCAGGATCTCGTGCAATCGGGACTGGACGAATTCGCCTCCTCGGCGGCCATTCTGGAACAGCATTTGGGCGCGAGGGACTGGCTCGTCGGCAATCACACAACCTACGCCGATTTCCGCGTCGCCTGTATCCTGCCGTTCGCCGACCTCGCCGGCCTGCCGGTTCACGATTTTCCGCGCGTCGCAGCCTGGCATGCGCGGCTGATGGACATCCCCGCCTGGCGCGATCCGTTCGCCGGGCTGGACGCGCCCGAACTGCCGCCAATCCGGACGGGGGGCGGGTGAGGCCGAGCATTTCAGCGAGCGACAAGCGCGACCTCCCGCCGCGCTTTCGCGCTGCGGCAAGGCGTCGAGACGACCACGCGCTTCAGTCCGCCTGGAACATTCATGGACCTGAAAGTTTCGCCTTCAGGGTCCTCGAAGAGATCGATCTCGATGAGCTGACTTACGGGCGCGACCGCGCGCTGAAAGAGCGCGTTGCGCATTGGCGCGAGGTCTCGGACGCGGCCGCGATCTGACGATGCGGGCAGGCATATGTGCGAGGGTACGTGACACGGAGCCGGCTACAGACAAGTGTATGGCCGCATGGAAGTGTTGTCACGCTCTCTCAATCTTTATACGCGATGCTTTGAAGGGCGCCATGCAAGCCGCCCAAACGGCGAAATCAACGAAACCAAGGGCGCGCCAAAATGTTTCCAGCATGGGGTGAGTTTGCTGGCTTCGTGCTGCTCATCAACGGATTCGCCTACTTGGTTTACTGGGCTGACAAGAGGCGCGCGCTCAACGGGGAATATCGCATTCCGGAAAAGAGCCTGCTTTTAGTGGCTCTGCTGGGCGGCTCGTTGGGCGCCTTGATCGCCTGCCACGCCCTGCGCCACAAAACCAGAAAACAGCCCTTTCGAACGCTGCTCATCGGCATCGCCGCGCTTCAAATTGGCGCTACGGGCTATTGGGCGTTCATTTAGGGGTTTCCGCCCCTGCGCCGGCGAGCGTGGTTCGGATCGCGAGGCGCGATCGCCAAGCTTCCTGCCGGCCCGATCTCTTGCGCGAATGCCGCCGAGATCGCGCCAGCGATTGCGCCCCTCCGCGATCGCCTCATCGCGTTGCTCGTCGCGATTGTCCCATTCCCATTTGACGCTTGAACGATTGTGGGTGGCGCGAACCGCGGGAGCCGGAAAAGGCTTGTGCAGGCTGTTGACGAAAAACAGAAATCATGTCTGCGTCCGATGACGGGGTATTTTTCCTCAACTCGAAAACCGAGTGAAGATGAGCTGCCCAGCTTGCTCAGCCGTCAATATGTTTGGATGCGCAAATACGTTTGTCTTGATGCCTATCCGTATCTGAAATGTTTATCGCGCATCTGATATTTCCGCAATACTGTCTTTTCTTATAAGAGTAACGTCTCCGTCTTTTTCATCAAAGAATAATATTCCAGCATTACCGTAAAATAGTACTTGCCCAGTGTGAACGTAAACTCCTATTTATATTTGTCTTATCTCTACCACTGCTTTCGTTTTTCATCGATAACGTCAATAATATCGGTATCATGTTTGTGAAATTCTCCAGTCACGAAACCCAACTAAGAGGCATAAAGTAGCGACGTTGATACCCCAATACATTACATGTACAAAATTATCTTCGGGCGAGCGAATAAAGGTAAAGCAATAAACACCTGCTATCAAGGCAAAAAAGCAAAAGGGACCTGCTACAGACTTATGATAACTAAACCAGACAATAGCAAAAAACAGAGCGGTCATCCAAGTCAAACCAATACGTCTAACCACATCCGCTTACGTTCCGGAGAAATTCCCCAATTGTCTGAATTATGAGAAATGCTAACAAGAATTAGCAATATGATTGAGCCGCCTAACGCAACTGGCAATCCCTGTAGCGCAAATACCAAATGTTCTGTAAGAGAAAAGAATGGAAACCATGTAATATTGATAGAATAGAAGTAACCAATTACGAAAGAAAATGCAAAAATACTCCTGAATAGTGGTCCATGAAATATTAGATTGACCCAAGAGATGCCAAGGTCCGTAATTTCGTCGGGAGACATCTCTTGCGTTACGGCCTTCGACCTGTCTGGAAATGAGGTCACCGACATTGAATAATCCTCGATGCGTGAGTGATTTAAAATGATGTGTGCATCTATCGTTTTTACGTTATCAAAAATGGGAGGCGCTTGATGTGACGCAGCGCACACGGCGGTCGCGCCGCCGGACGCCGCATGGCCGGGCGTCGATCTGGGAGATGAACGGAAACACCACGATTGGAGGGGGGGCCCTGGCCGCCAATCCGGGGCCGGCATGGACAGCGGTCGAAGCGGGCGATTTCAACGGGGACGGCTATTCCGACATCCTCTGGCGGACCGCCAGCGGTCAGGCCTCGGTCTGGGAGATGAACGGGAACACCCCGATCGGCGGCGGCGCCGTCGGCGGCAATCCCGGGTCGAGCTGGCATGCGGTTGCGACTTGAGCCGGCGGCAGGGTCAGCTCACGCTTGAGGCGCGCCCCTTCGCCGCAGATCAGGAAGGCTTGCAGGCTCGCCTTTGCCCGCCAGCGCGACGATCAAGCCGCTGGATCGCATCATACTCGGTCTTGGCGTCATTCAAGGCGTCTTCGCCCCGGTTTTTGGCCATCGCCATACTTTTTTCAGCGCCTTCGCAGGTCTCGGCTTTGGTTCGCTCGTAAGCGAGCCGAGCCAAGCTTCCTGCCGGCCGATCTCTTGCGCAAACGCCGCCGGGATTGTGCAAGCGATTGCGCTCCTCGGCGATCGCCTCATCGCGCTGCTCGTCGCCGATTGTCCCATTCCCACTGACGCTTGAACGATTGAGGGTGGCGCGAACCGCGGGAGGGCGGAAAAAAGCTTGTGCAAACTGTTGACGAAAAACAGAAATGATGCTATATATTTCCTGGTAGTGGAATCCAACCTCGGCGCTGTTTGAAGCGCGCCGCGCGGCGAGAGGAAAGGATGGGAACAATTGACCTTGAGGGGGTTTCAGCCCACAACCCGAGAGGCGAATTCAGAAGGAGGACGATTTTTTTTACTCCAATCGGCCGTAACCCATTGAAAAGTCCCAATTCGAAAAAATAAACGCAAATAAACGCTAGCATTTTTACTAGCGTTTATTTGCATTTACTGGCGTTTACTGCCGTTTATTGGAACGCGCGTTCGCGCGCAGGTTGCAGCCGGCGGCCCGCGAGGCCGCCTGGACGCCGTTGCCGGCTCCCTCAAGCGGAGTCACAATGGCGCCATGTCTCTCGCCCCCTACGCTTCGCCCCGCGCGTCCGAGCCTCTGACCTTCCGCGAGGCGCGCGACCGTCTGCTCGAGCTCCAGCGACGACTATCACGGCGCGCGCGCCGCCTTCTCCTGGCCGCGACCCCAAGAATTCAACTGGGCGCTCGAATGGTTCGACGCCGAGCTTGCGGCGGGTGAGCATGGCCACAAGACCGCGCTGAAAGTGATCGGCGAGCGCGTCGAGACGCGCACCTTCGCCGAGCTTGCGCGCGAGTCGTCGCGGCTCGCCAACGGTCTGCGCGCGCTCGGCGCCAAGCGCGGCGATCGTCTTCTGATGATGCTCGGCGTCGTTCCCGAATTGTGGGCGACGATGCTGGCGTCGATGAAGCTCGGCCTCGTGCTGATCCCGGCGATGCCGACGCTTGGCCAGGCCGACATCGCCGACCGGATCGACCGCGGCCAGGCCAAATATCTGGTCGCGCACGGCGCCGACGCGGAGAAATTCGCAGGGCTTGGCGAGGGCGTCGAGCGCATCGCAATCGGCGAGGCGCCGGCCGGCTGGCGCTCCTACGACTCGCTTCTTGGCGCCGATCTCTTTCATCCAGACGGGCCCACCAAGGCCGACGACCCGATGCTGCTCTATTTCACCTCGGGCACGACCGCGCGTTCGAAGCTCGTGGTGCATAGCCACGCGAGCTATCCGATCGGGCATCTCTCGACCATGTACGGGCTCGGGATCAAACCCGGCGACGCGCATCTCAACATATCCTCGCCCGGCTGGGCCAAGCACGCCTGGTCGAGCTTTTTCGCGCCCTGGAACGCCGGCGCGACCATCATCGCGTTCGCCTTGCGCTTCGAGCCGCGCGCGGCGCTCGATGCGCTGGTCGAGCATCAGGTCACCGTGTTCTGCGCGCCGCCGACCGTGTGGCGGATGCTGATCCAGCATGATCTCAGACAATGGAAGGTCGTTTTGCGCGAGGTCAACGCGGCGGGCGAGCCGGTCAATCCGGAGATCATCGAGCAGGTGGGACGGGCATGGGGCCTGCCGTTGCGCAATTCCTACGGGCAGACCGAGACCACCATGATGATCGGCAATTCGCCCGGACAGCGCATCGTCCCCGGCTCGATGGGGCGGCCCTTGCCGGGTTACCGCGTCGTGCTGATCGACGCCGACGGGCTCGAGAGCGATAGCGGCGAAGTCGCGCTTCCTTTGCGCCCGCGCTCCGCGGGTCTCATGTCCGGCTATCAGAATGAGCGCGGCGAACGGATCCCCATCGAGGGCGAATATTACAAGACCGGCGACGTCGCCTCGCGCGACGCCGACGGTTACATCACCTTCATCGGCCGCGCCGACGACGTGTTCAAATCGAGCGACTATCGCCTGAGCCCGTTCGAACTCGAGAGCGTGCTGATCGAACATCCCTCGATCGCCGAGGCCGCCGTCGTGCCGGCGCCCGATCCCGTGCGCCACACGATCGCCAAAGGCTATGTCGCGCTGGCGCAAGGCTGCGCCCCCGACCGCGAGACAGCGGCGGCGATCTTCAAGCACATGCGCGGGCGCCTCTCGGCTTACAAGCTTGTGCGTCGGCTCGAATTCTTTGAACTGCCCAAGACCGTGTCCGGCAAGATCCGGCGGGTCGAACTGCGCCTGCGGGAGAGCGCGCTCGCGGAGCGGGGCGAACGGGCGGAAGCGGAATTCAGGATCGAGGATTTCCCGGAAGCATGACACAAAAACGGCCCCGCCTGGGAGAGAAGCGGGGCCGCAAAGCCAAGGGAGGAGGGACCTTGGCCTTAAATCACATCGCGGTCAGCGAGCCGTGGCCCTTCGGGGTCGTCATGCCTTCGCAGGTCCCCTTGGCGACATATTTCCAGTGCCCGGGGTCGTAATCGACGGTCGACGTGCCGGCGCAGCTCGTGCCGGCGCCGGCGGCGCAATCGTTCTTGCCGGCCATGGCGACGCCGTAGCACTTGTCGGCGCCGGGCTGAGCCGGGGCGGGACCGGCTTTGGCGGCGGTGGCGAGCGCGGCGGCAAGCGAGCAGGCGAGGGTCGCGGCGGTGATGGCTGATCTAGCGTTCATCCGAAAATCTCCAGATAAAACCATGAGATGTGCGGTCCGGCGGCAGCCCGACCGTTGGAGCCTCATCGCCCCTGCAGCCAGTACGTCTCCGCGGCGGCGAGGTTACTGCGGGGTCAGATCACGAATTCGTGATCTCACCCACTGACGACGGCCGTTGATCGCTTGAAATGGCTCTGATCGGGGCCAAATATTGGCAGGCGCTGTCGAGAGGGCGCGCACTCATGAGCGAATCCATCCACACCGTTTGTCCCCATTGCTCCGCGGTCAACCGCATCCCGGCCGACCGTCCCGCCTCGGAGGCCACGTGCGGGGCTTGCAAAGCGAACCTGTTCACTGGCGAGCCGATCGTGCTGACGACCAAGACCTTCGACAAGCATGTCGAGCGCAACGACATGCCGCTGATCGTCGACTTCTGGGCGCCCTGGTGCGGGCCGTGCCGCACGATGGCGCCGATCTTCGACAAGGCGGCCAAGGAGCTCGAACCGCGCGCCCGCTTCGCCAAGGTCAATGTCGACGAGGAGCCGGCGATCGCGGCGCGCTTCGGCATTCGCGGCATTCCGACCTTGATCGCGTTCGAAAGGGGCAAGGTCGCCAAGCAGCACGCCGGGCTCGTGGACATCAATTTTTTGCGGGGCTTGGCGCGAACGGCCTGATAGGGCCCTTTTGCAGGCGCCCAGCGCCGGGCGGAGAGATATGCGACTGCATTGACCGATCCGCCAAGACCACGTGCTCGCCGCAATCGACGCCCACCCAGCGGCGCGCCGGGTCGGCGCCCTCGAACGCGAAGGCGGCGTTCACGACCGTCGCGTATGTCTCGAAGAAGGGCGCCGACGGCAAGATCGGGTTCGTCCACCTCTAAGGTGCGCCGGGGGCCTCTGCGCCCCGTTCAAAGACGGGCCGAGACTCTTTGGCGGACGCGTGAACAGCGCCGGGACGAACGGCGGGCGCTACGTCCCGCGCGCGTCTCGCGAGCAGTTGCAGAAGCTGCTCGGCCCGGGGGCCATGCTTCGGTATTTCGTGCCCGTCCCAATCAACGACCGGCAAGTCGAAACTCGGTTTGCTGTCCGCGCCAGGCTGTCCCACTCCTTCAGCGGCTTGCCCATAGGTCGTTTCGATCGCCTCGAGGACCTTCTCCAGGTTCGTCGGCTTATATGGCTTCGCCGCCGCAGCGTCCGACGGGTCCGGCAACAGGCGTTGAAGGGCGGAAATATGGATTTTTTCGCCGATTGGGTGGGCGTGCCGGTCCCGCGACACCTCTTTCCGATGGCTCCAGAAGCTCGGCTCGATCTTAACATTGGCGATGGACCGAATGGCGAACCGCCAAGCGTGATAGATGGCGCTCCGGGAATTGTGCAATTCGGCGCCGTTCCGTTCTCTGACCGCGTCCGCGCCGCTGTCGAGATCGAACGGGAAGTCACGATAGAAGTGCTTCGTTCTTTGAATCATCCAGTCGAGCGTGACGTCGTCCGCGTAGTCTTTGTCCGGATCTCTGTCCTCTTCGACGATGTAACCTCCGCCGACATCGCTATGCGCGCCCGAGAACCAGACCTGCTCCACCTTCGCGTCAGATTTCTTGAACGGCGGCTGTCTCCATAGCGTGGCTTGGAACGGCCAGCGATGCTCGTCGATCGCGACCGCGTGCAGGTTCACGTCGGTGATGGACGAAAGCTCGACGTCGTGGAAGCCGTTTTCATTGCGGTTGAGCCGCCAGGCAATGGCGGCCGGAATGCCAAGTGAGCCAACGGTGTCGAAAACCCCGAGAAGCTTGACGCGCAGCTCAGCGCGATCGTGCGCGTTGTCGGTCAGACGTCGCCAGTCGGCGGGCATTCGGTCATTGGGCGGCGTCCGATAGTACCGCCACGCCAGCCCCTCCAGTTCCTCGTTGCAATTGTCCCGCCGCAAAAGGCCTGCGGAGCCGAGATATCCGACTATGGATCGCGCGGTGTAAGCTCCACGCGAAAATCCATAGATGAAGATTTCGTCGCCCGGCTCGTACCAGAACGACAGGAACTTGTACGCGTGCCGGATATTCTGCGTCAGCCCTTCGCCGAACGCGCCGCCCCGAAATCGATCGAATGCGCCAGTTCCCACTCCGCGCTCGTAGTAGACGATGTGCTCCTTGCCCGACGCCACATAGCCGCGCACCTTCTTGTTGCTATCGTTGTGGTGCGTGCGGCTGTGGCCGGAGGCTTTGACAAGATTCTGAGAGATCAATCCGCGCATTCGCACGATGTTCGTGTCGGCTGGCCCGACGTCGATGTCGTTCCACGTCCCGTCCAGCAGAAGGATAATGCGCTTGACCATTTGACGTCCTCCTCTCCCGCGGCTCGTCCCTGGCTCGAGGGATGCGATTGGGACGGCTCGTTCAGGTTGCTTCAGCGGAACCGTTCACATTCTGACCGTACCTCACCCTCGTTTATCCGCTGTGATGCGCATCACAGTCTGAGTCAGCCGTTCGGAGGTCCTGACTTGCGAGATGCGGGTGGCCGCGGAGTTCGAAGCCAAGGTCCGATGCCAAGCCCTCGCCCGCGCGGACCGATTGGAATGGAGTGCGGGCCTTGTGCGTCAGAGCGCCAACCCGGACACATGCGCCAGGTCGTTGCGCGGCTTGCTCCGCCCGACCTTTGCGGCCATAAGGCCGCTTCATCCGGAAGCGTACCGCTTCCGGCCCGATTCGCGTTCGTTGAGCCCGCCTCGATGCGTCTTTCCCGTTATTTCCTGCCGATCCTGAAGGAGACGCCGAAGGAGGCGGAAATCGTTTCGCATCGGCTGATGTTGCGCGCCGGCATGATCCGGCAGGAGGCGGCGGGCAGCTACGCCTGGCTGCCGCTCGGCGTCAGAGTCCTGCACAAGATCTGCGCCATCATCCGTGAAGAGCAGAACCGCGCCGGCGCGATCGAAGTGTTGATGCCGACAGTGCAATCCGCCGACCTCTGGCGCGAAAGCGGGCGCTATGACGATTACGGCAAGGAGATGCTGCGCATCCGCGACCGGCACGACCGCGACATGCTGTACGGGCCGACCAACGAGGAGATGATCACCGAGATCTTCCGCGCCTCGGTGCGCTCCTACAAGGATCTACCGCTCAACCTCTACCATATCCAGTGGAAATTCCGCGATGAGGTGAGGCCGCGATTCGGCGTGATGCGCTCGCGCGAATTCCTGATGAAGGACGCCTATTCATTCGACTTGGATCAGGCGGGCGCGCGTCATTCCTACAACAAGATGTTCACCGCCTATTTGCGCACGTTCGCACGCCTTGGCCTGACCGCCATTCCGATGCGGGCCGAATCCGGCCCGATCGGCGGCGACCTGTCGCACGAATTCGTCATCCTGGCCTCCACCGGCGAGAGCGAAGTCTTCTGCCACCGCGACTATCTCGCGTTCAAGACGCCGGCCGAGGACATCGACTTCGATCAGCCCGAGACGATGCAGTTGGTCGTCGACAAGTGGACCTCGCTCTACGCCGCCACGTCCGACAAACATGACCCGACGGCGTTCGAGCGGCTCGATCCCAAGGATCGGATTTCCGCGCGCGGGATCGAGGTTGGCCATATTTTCTACTTCGGAACCAAGTACTCGGCTCCCATGAAGGCGGTCGTGAACGGACCGGACGGCAAGGAGCACGCCGTGCATATGGGCTCGTACGGCATCGGCCCGACCAGGCTCGCCGCGGCGCTGATTGAGGCCAACCACGACGACAACGGCCCGATCTGGCCGGACGCGGTCGCGCCGTTCCGGGTCGGGCTCATCAATCTGAAAGTCGGCGACGCCGCCTGCGACGGGGCTTGCGCGCGCATCTACGCCTCGCTCGCCAAAGCTGGCGTTGACGTGCTCTATGACGACCGCGACGACCGGCCCGGCGCGAAGTTCGCGACCATGGATCTGGTCGGCGCGCCGCACCAGGCGATCATCGGTCCCAAGAGCATCGCCGAGGGCAAGGTCGAGCTCAAGACCCGTCGCGGCGGTGAGCGTGAGCTGATCAGCGTGGATGCGGCGATCGCCCGGCTCGGCGGGCAGGGGGCGCTTTGACGGCCCTTGCGGTCGAGGCGGCCGCTCCCGTCACGGCGCCGGGCGCCAAAGCGTTTTCGGCTTTCGAGTGGATGGTCGCGTTTCGCTATCTGCGCGCGCGCAACGCCCAGCGCTCGATCTCCGTCATCGCCGGCTTCTCGTTCCTGGGCATCGTGCTCGGCGTCGCCGCGCTGATTGTCGTCATGTCGGTGATGAACGGCTTTCGCCACGATCTCATGGACAAGATGATCGGCCTCAATGGCCACATGTTCCTGCAAGGCGTCGAGACGCCGCTCACCGACTACGATGCGGTGACGGAGCGCGTGAGCAAGGTGCCGGGCGTCACTCTGGCGCTGCCGCTGGTCGAGGGCCAGGCGTTCGCAAGTTCCCCCTATGGCTCGTCGGGCGCACTGGTGCGCGGCATTCGCGGCAGCGATTTGGCGCGGCTGCCCGGAGTCGCCGGACATATCATCCAGGGCTCGCTCGACGGCTTCGACTCCGGCCAGGGCGTGGCGGTCGGCTCCAAGCTGGCGGAACATCTGAGTCTGAGGACGGGCGACAAGATCACCATTATCGCGCCCCATGGCGCGGAGACGCCGTTCGGCGTCACGCCGCGGATGAAGGCGTATACGGTCGCGGCAATCTTTCAGATCGGCATGACGACCTTCGACAACACCTTCATCTTCATGCCGCTTCCTGAGGCCCAGACCTTCTTCAATCAGGACGGCCAGGCGAGCGTTATCGAAGTCTATGTCGCAAATCCGGACGACATGGACGCGATGCGGCGCAAAATCGAGCCGGCGCAGCAGCGGCCGATGATCGACACCGACTGGCGGCAACTCAACCGCAGCTTTTTTGACGTGCTCGCGGTCGAGAGCAACGTGATGTTCGCCATCCTGACGCTGATCATGCTGGTGGCGGCGCTCAACATCATCTCCGGCCTTATCATGCTGGTGCAGGACAAGGCGCGCGCAATCGCAGTCCTCAGAACGATGGGGGCGACGCGCGGCGCTGTCATGCGGATCTTTCTCATCACCGGCGCGACCATCGGATTTCTCGGCACAGCCGTCGGCCTCGCGCTCGGGCTCCTGGTCGCCTACAACGTCGAGCCGATCCGCAAGGGTTTGAGCTGGATCACCGGGGAAAATCTCTTTCCTTCCGAATTCTATTTCCTGTCGCAATTGCCCTCACGCGTCGAAATGACCGACGTTCTCTCCGTCGTCGCGATTGCGCTGATCTTGTCGCTCGCGGCGACCCTCTATCCGTCATGGCGCGCGGCCAGGCTCGATCCGGTCGAGGCGCTGCGCTATGAATGATCAGGCGCGGGTCGCCGCGCTGTCCCTCGAGGCGGTGGAGCGCCGGTACGGGCGGGCCGACACGACGGTCGAGGTCCTGAACGGGGCGTCGCTCGAACTTTTGCCGGGCCAATCGGTGGCGCTGATCGCGCCGTCCGGCGCTGGAAAGTCGACGCTTCTGCATCTGGCTGGCCTATTGGAGCGGCCTGACGCGGGCGAAGTGAGGATCGGGGGCGCCGCGACCTCGACCATGAGCGACGACAAGCGGACGGCGTTGCGGCGCACGGACATCGGTTTCGTCTACCAGTTCCATCATTTGCTGCCGGAGTTCTCCGCGCTCGAGAACCTCGTCCTGCCGCAGATGATCGCGGGGCTGCCGCGCGCCCAGGCCGCTGACCGCGCGCGCGAGCTCTTGTCTTATCTTGGTCTCGCTCAGCGCGAGAGCCATCGCCCGGCCGAATTGTCCGGCGGCGAACAGCAGCGGGTCGCGATTGCGCGCGCGGTCGCCAACGGCCCCCGGGTGCTGCTGGCTGACGAGCCGACCGGCAACCTCGACCCGAAGACCGCCGATCACGTGTTCGGCACGCTTGCAGCGCTGGTCAGGGCGAGCGGGCTCGCGGCCCTGGTCGCCACACACAATCTGGACCTCGCCGCCCGCATGGACCGCCGGGTCACCATTCGCGACGGGCAAGTGAGCGAGATGGCCTGAGTTGCCGCTCGGGAGCCAAGCCGGTCGGGGCCGCCCCACGCTCTGATCATGCGCGTGTCTTAAGGGGCTTCCGAAAGCGGGCTCGAGCCGCCGCCGCTTCGCATCCGGTCAAAGGGCCCTCTTGCGCGCAGGATCGAGCGCGGCGATGACAGCCAACGGCGCGCGATTCGATTCTCGTGAGGAACCGCGATCGAGCGCGTTGGAAGGATAGCGAATGGCGGAAGGGGCTTCGGACGGCGATCCGGTCGAGATCGACGGTCTCGACAAGGATGAAGCGAGCCGGATCGGGAACTATCTCGCCTCGCATGGCGGGCCGTTCTTTGAACTGCAGCGTCGGCTGGGTCTTCTCCGCGAAGACGCGCTCTGGGCCGGCCGAAGGGCCGCGATGTTTGTCGCGCTCGCCTGGGGCGTTCCGTTCCTGTTGAGTCTCGTTCACGGCGACGCTTTCACCCTGACGGGTGGTCGCTCTTTCCTGCTCGATTTTGGCGCCTGGGCGCGGTTCTTTATCGCCATCGCGCTCTTCGTGTTGGCCGAGCAGCAGGTCGAATACGGCCTGCACGGCAAGATCGGCCAGCTTGTTCGCGCGCCGATCATTGCGCCGGGCTCCCTCGAAGCGGCGGCGAACGCGGTGGTGCGGGCGCTCAGATTGCGGGACTCGCATTTGGCGGAAATCGTTTGTCTGGGCCTCGCGATCGCAGGGACGCTGGCGCGCCTCGCGAATCTCGAGACCGCCGACAGCTCGACCTGGGAGGTCGAGGTCGTCAACGGAGGCGCGCATGTGACGCTGGCTGGATGGTGGAGCGTCGTCTGCAGCATGCCGCTTTTCTACTTCCTGCTGTTCCGCGGCCTTTGGCGCTATATTGTCTGGGCGACCTTGCTTTGGCGGATGGCGGCGCTCGAGCTCCGGCTGGTCGCGACCCATCCCGACGGCAAGGGCGGCCTGGCCTTTCTCGCCGAGTATCCGAACGCCTATTCGATGTTCGTCTTCGGGATGAGCTCGGGGCTCGCGATCACGGTCGTCAGGCACGTGTTCGAAGCCAACATTTCCTCGGTCACGTTCGGCTACATCATCACCGGGTGGCTGGCGATTGTGTTTGCCTTTTTCGCCTTTCCATTGCTGGCGTTCTCGAAGCCTCTCGCCGACCTGAAGAGCAGATCGGTCGAAGTCTTCGGCGCGCAGGCGACGGGCTATTATCGCGCGGCTGAGCGCGCCCTCATCGGCCGCAACCTGGCCGCCAACGACGCTTCCGAAACCATTGCGCCCGGTCTGTCCGACCCAGCGACGCAATATTCCGCCGCCCGCAAGCTGTCGATTTTTCTGATGAGCCGGTCGGCGGTCGCGCCGCTCGCCGCCGCTGCGCTTGTGCCATTCGCAATCGCCGGCGCGACCAAGCTTCCCTATAAAGAAGTGTTTGCGCTGGTGAAAAAACTGCTCGTGCTCTAGCCCTTCACCGGCCACGCATCCTGGCGAAAGCGTCGAGCGCCCGGGCGCGGGCTTGGCCATGATCGACGATCGGCTTGGGATAGGTTTTTCCTAACACGACTCCAGCGCGCTCCAGCGCGTCGCTCGAGGCCTTCCACGGACTGTGAATGGCGGGCGCCTCGAGACGCGCCAGCTCCGGGACCCATTGGCGCACATAGGCGCCGTCAGGGTCGAACTTTTCCGCCTGCAGCACGGGATTGAAGATGCGAAAGTAGGGCGCGGAATCGACGCCGGCGCCTGCGACCCATTGCCAGTTGAGCGGATTGTTCGCCGGATCGGCGTCGATGAGCGTGTCCCAGAACCATGTCTCGCCGCGCCGCCAGTCGATCAGCAGATGCTTGACCAGGAACGAAGCGACGATCAGGCGCGCCCGATTGGGCAAATATCCGGTTCGCCACAATTGGCGCATGCCGGCGTCGACGATCGGATAGCCGGTGTGCCCATGCGCCCAGGCGCGAAAACCGAGTCCTCGTCGTCGCGCCAGGGAAAGCGCTCGAACTCGGGCCGCAGCGAACGCGTCGCCAGATCGGGATGGGCGTCCATGAGAGCCGTTGCAAAGTCGCGCCAGGTGAGCTCAGCGAGATATTTCTCCGCTGCATCGCCAAGAGCCGGCTTAGCGGCGGCCGCGGTTTCGATCGTGTGCGCGATGCGGCGCGGCGAAATCTCGCCGAAACGCAGGTTCGCCGACAGCCGCGACGCGGCGCCATGCGCAAGAACGTCGCGCTCGTCCGCATAGTGTTTCAGCGCCTTCGCAACGAAGGTTTTAAGCGAGGCGAGCGCGCCTGTTTCTCCGGTCGATTCGCCGAGGCTGAGTTCGCCGGACCAATCGGGCTTCGGCGGGCCTGAGCTTCAGGGCTGCGATTGACGCGCGCTCCGGCGCGTCATGAGGCCAGGGCGCGGCGGTGAGTCGTTTGGGCGTCGGCGTCGGAGCGGGCAGGGGGCCGAGCGCGCGATGGCGGCGCAGGAAGGCCCTGAAGACGCCCACCGGCGTTCCATCGGGCTTGGCCAGTTCGGCAGGCTCGCGCATCAGGGCGCCGTTGAAAGTCAGCGCTTCGACGCCGCGGGCCTTGAGCGCTGTCGCGACGCGCGCGTCGAGCGCTTTTGCGCCGCCTTCGTAGCGGCGGGTCCAGAAGAGGCGGCCGGCGTTCGCCGTGGCGGCAAGCGCGAGGATCGTCTCTTCAGCGTCGCCTTTGATGATATCGAGCCGCGCGCCGCAAGCGGAAAGCTCGCTCTCAAGCGCAGTGAGCGACTGGGCGAGGCGCCATTTCGCCGCCCCGCCCAGCGGGCGCGCGCCGCCGCCTAATTCGTCATGGACATAGATGAAGAGCGCCGGACGGTTTGCGACGGCGTGAATGGATGGCTGATCATCGAGACGGAAATCGTCGCGCAGCCAGACGATGTCGACGCTTTCGCTCAACGAAGCCATCCCCGGCGCGCAAGCCCAATCCTAATCCGCGGCGGGCGGCGCTTCCGCGTCTTTCCATTCGAGGGTGACGACCTTGCCGTTCTCGACTGTCAGCGCCAGGCGCCCGTGCTTGAGTTCGAGCGCCCTGTCGCCGAACAATTTGCGCCGCCAGCCGCCGAGCGCAGCCACATCCGCCGTGTCGTTGTGGGCCATCGCCTCGAGATCGTCGACAGTCGCGATCAGCTTGCCGGCGACGCCGCTTTCCTCGCTCACCTGCCTCAGCAGCACTTTGAGCAATTCGACCGTCGCGCCAACATTGGCGCCGTTTCGCCGCTCGCGCTCGATCTTCGGCAATGTCTTGGGGTCGCGCTCGAACCCGCGCTCGACCGCCGCCAGAATCTCCGCGCCGGCGCGCGAGCGCTCCATCCCGCGCGGGAAAGCGCGCAGATTGGCGAGCGCCTCAGCGGTGCGCGGGGCGGCGAGCGCAAGCTCGATCAGCACTTCGTCCTTCAAGACGCGCGCCCTAGGCACGTCGCGCGCCTGCGCCTCGCTCTCGCGCCAGGCCGCGAGCTCCATCAGCATCGCGAGATCGCGCGGCTTGCGCGCCTTGCCCTTGTAGCGTTCCCATGCGCGCTCGGGATGCTGCTCGTAAGTCGAAGGCGAGTTCAGCGTCTTCATCTCATCGTCGAGCCAGGATTGACGGCCCGCGGCAGCGACGCGCTTCGACAGCGCCTTATAAATGTCGCGCAAATGGGTCACGTCGCCGATCGCGTAAGAAATCTGCGCTTCGGCGAGGGGACGGCGCGCCCAATCGGTGAACCGCGACGACTTGTCGATTCCGACATGGCAGATCGACTGTACAAGCTCGCTGTAGGAAACCTGCTCGCCGTACCCGCACACCATCGCCGCGACCTGGGTGTCGAACAGCGGAATTGGCACGAGGCCGGAGAGCTTCCAGAAGATCTCGAGATCCTGCCGAGCGGCGTGGAACACCTTGACCACGCCCTCGTCGGCCATCAATTGCAGCAAGGGCTGGAGGTCGAGCCCCGGGGCGAGGGCGTCGATCGCCAGCGCCTCGTCGTCAGAGGCGAGCTGGACGACGCACAGAATTGGCCAGAACGTCGTTTCGCGCAGGAATTCCGTGTCGACGGTCACGAACGGCGAACGCGCCAGGCGCTGGCAGGCCTGGGCCAGTTCGTCGGTCGTTGTGATCAGGGACACTGGATTCGCGGCTCTATTGTTGGCCCTCGCGGGGCGAGGGCGGAGCGACTGGCTTGAGCCGGTCCTTGCGCACGGGCGGCGGCGCATGACGCGGCATGCCGAGACGCTTGTCGAGATAGGCGCCGACTACGGTTTGGAGTTCGTCCATGCAATCCTCGAAGAAGTGGTTCGCCTCCGGGATGACGGCGTGCTCGATGGCGATGCCCTTCTGGGTCTTCAGTTTCTCGATCAGCGCCATAACCTCTTTCAGCGGCGCGACCCGATCCTTGTCGCCGTGGACGAACAGTCCGGACGAGGGACAGGGCGCAAGAAAGCTGTAATCGAAGCGGTTGGCGGGCGGCGCGATCGAGATGAAGCCCTCGATCTCGGGCCTGCGCATCAGAAGCTGCATGCCGATCCAGGAGCCGAACGAGACGCCGGCGATCCAGCAGGCGCGCGCCTCCGGGCTGATCGTCTGCGCCCAGTCGAGGGCGGAGGCGGCGTCCGACAATTCGCCCTGGCCATGATCGAAAGCGCCCTGCGACCGTCCAACCCCGCGGAAGTTGAAACGCAGCACGGAAAACCCGCGTTCGGCGAAACTATAATAAGTGTTGTAGACAATCTGGTTGTTCATCGTCCCGCCAAATTGCGGATGAGAATGAAGCACCACCGCGATCGGCGCCCCGCGCTGCTTCGCGGGATGAAAACGACCCTCCAGCCGACCGGCGGGACCGGTAAAGAAAACCTCGGGCATGAACACTCCACACTGCCTTGAAGCATCCCCGGTCGGGCGTCGACTGCGCTCGTCGGCGCCTTACGGCGCGAAATTAAGCGCGAATCTGTCTCGGTCGGTCGACGGGGGCTCGCCTCGGAGGCCGCCTCATAGCACGCACGCCGCCGGCAATTGCAAGGAAAAACCGCAAGTCCTGCCGCGGCTTCCGCCCCTAACGCGAGAATTGGAGCCATGATCGCCGCCGCCGCGACCCCGGTGAACCGGGCCTATCTCGACTATAACGCGACCGCGCCGTTGCGCGCGGAGGCGCGCGAAGCTGCGCTCACCGCGATGGAAACGACCGGCAATCCTTCGTCGGTCCATGCCGAGGGCCGGGCCGCCCGGCGTATCGTCGAGGACGCACGGACCGAGGTCGCGAGGCTGGCGGGAGTCAGCGCCCGTTGCGTCACGTTCGTGTCCGGCGGCACCGAGGCGGCCAACGCCGCGCTCAATCCGCTGTTTGGCGGCGGGCCAAACGCAACGCCGCTCGAGCGGCTGATCGTCTCCGCCGGCGAGCACCCCTGCGTCTTGTCGGGGCATCGGTTTCCGACTGTCGAGGTGGCGCCTTTGCTTCCGGACGGACGGCTCGATCTCGACTGGCTCGAGGCCGCCTGTCGCCGTCCCGGTCGCGCGCTCGTGGCGCTACAAGGGCGCAAATAACGAGACAGGCGTGATCCAGCCGGTCGCCGAAGCGGCGGCGCTGGTCCATGCCGCTGACGGGTTCCTGTTCTGCGACGCGGTGCAGATGGCTGGGCGGATGGCTTGCGACATCGCCGCGCTCGGCGCCGACGCGCTCATGCTGTCGGCCCACAAGATGGGCGGGCTCAAGGGCGCAGGCGCGCTTGTCACAGCGCGCGCCGAGGTCGGCCTGGGCGCGCCGCTCATGCGCGGAGGCGGGCAGGAGCGCGGCGCGCGAGCGGGCACCGAATCCGTCCCGGCGATCGCGGCTTTCGGCGCCGCGGCGCGCGCGTGCCTCGCCGAACTGGACGCGGAGCCGGGGCGTCTCGCCGGCTTGCGCGATCGCCTGACCATCGCCGTCCGTTCGGTCGCCGCCGATGCGGTGGTCTTTGCCGAAACCGCGCCGCGGCTGCCCAACATTGTCTGCTTCGCCGTTCCCGGCGTCGAGGCCGCGACGCTGATGATTGCGCTCGATCTCGCTGGCGTCGCGGTCAGTTCGGGCTCGGCCTGCTCGTCGGGCAAGGTCGCGCCGTCGCATGTCTTGGCGGCGATGGGCGTTCGTCCTGATCTGGCGCGGGGCGCGATCCGCCTCAGTCTCGGCTGGGCCTCCACGGAAACAGACGTCGAGCTTTTCGCCACGGCCTTCGCAGACGTCATGGCGCGGATGCGGGCGGCGCGCCGGGGCGGCCAGGCGCTATCCGCCGAAAATGTGATAGCTCGAGGGATTGTCTGAGCTTGAAAGCGTAGCCTTCGCCCTTGGACCAGGTTCAAGCGTCATGGGATGTTTGAAGTTAAAAGGAGAACACTTCAACTGTGAAGTCCCCACAGTCGGGTTCCCACAAAATGACTGCGTCTCCATCGTGGAGCCCAAGCGTCTCGACCGGCTCTTCGATTGGACGTTCCTTGTGGAGCAAAACGAAAAATAGCCGTCGCCCGGTGTGTCCCTGAAGGCTCGTTTGGATTGCAGCATTGCTAGGCTACGTAGAATTGTCCTGAATTTCGAACTGAGACACAACTTTGCGCCGGACGCTTGCCTCCGTTCGCCTATCATATTTTCGTACACACATTTATTGACCGCGCCATTTTATGTGTGTATATAAATACCTCGTGAAGCTTGAATGGGATGACAAGAAGCGAAAGAAGGCCCTCGCCGAACGCGGCCTTGATT
>CAWDKC010000026.1:0-64384 GCA_963802615.1 uncultured Alphaproteobacteria bacterium | reverse complement strand
AGCGACAAGCCTCATGTAAATCGTCTCGAGCACGCCATTGAGATTGTGAAAGACATCGTCATTCGTGAAGCGCAGAATGTCATAGCCTTGTGCAGCGAGCGCCGCCGAGCGCGTTGCCGTCGCGAGCAATCTCCTCGTCTGTCGCATGGGTCGCGCCATCGACTTCGATAACCATCCGCGCCTCAAAGCAGGCGAAGTCGGCAATGAAGCCCCCAAGAATAACCTGGCGACGAAACCGGAAGTCCGCGACCTGCTCGCGCCGCAGGCCCTGCCACAGGCGCCGCTCGGCGCTCGTCGCGTGCGTCTGAGGCTTCTTGCGACCGGCCGGTCATGGCGCGCCCCCACCCCGACCCACCCCCGCCATAGGGCGTTCGGAAGGACGCCCGTCTCTCGACGGGCTATCGGGGGCGGGAGGCCTGTCCGCGGCAACTCATTAACAAAGGCGTGCCCGCTCCCAGACCGAGCCGCCTAGCACCCCTTGCAGATGCTGTTGTCGATCTGGTTATTCTCCTGCTGGATCTTGCGATCGAGCGGCGTGGGCCCGGACCCTTGGGGAACGCCTGGCTGGGGAACGGTTGCGCCGGTCGACGTCTGGTAGTCCCGATCCAGAAGATGCCCCGGCTGAGGCTTGCTAAGCTCCGGAGCCACAAGATTATTGTCCTGCCCGTAGGCCGCAACACTCGCGGTGGCCGCAATCAGGAAGGCGGCGATGACCATCGATTTTGCCATGATCCGACCTCGCCAATGAGCTACACACCTGAGATTGGCCTCATTTGCCTTGGTTTCAAGCGCCCGACAAGGTCAAATGTGGTTGGCGGACGCTTGCCCTGGCTTGACGAGAACCTAATCCCACGCTTGAAACACCCAACAACCAACGGTCTTTTGGCTAAAGTCTGGAATTCGTTCCATGAACAACGCCGGCCACACCTCCTTCCGCCCCTCCGCCCGCGGCGGGTCTATTGGCGGCTAAGATCACCAGCGCAGCAGCGGTTCTTGGGACGTTGTTTGCGGTGGGACAAAGCTGGGGTGGGCTTCATTCAAGGCTATATTCAAAGTCACACGCAAATTGAATTGGAAAAACTGAAGACGAACTCAGACGTGTTTGACAAATATTTTCAGCTTGCCTTCGGCAAGGAGACAACCCAGGACAACAATGTCATTCTACTGGGGGCGCTCGCGGAAATCGATGGACACCCGCTGCAAAACTGGGCGAGAGAGCGATACAAGCTCAAAATCCAGTCGATAAGGGACGTCGACGCCGCGGAGGCGAACTCGGAGGCACAGGACGAAAAGGATCAGGCGCAAAGACATGTCGCCATGGTCTCTGCGAAGATCAAAGAAACTACGGCCTACCTTGTGGGATTACCTGAGAACTCCCGACGCGAGGAAGCCTTATCTTGAACAACAAAAGAGCCTGACCATCGAACTCGCTCTGGCAAACGCAGAAGTCGAACAATCAAAAGCAAACACCAGCGTCGCGTCCCGAGCATTTTGACAATACATTTCTTAGCTCACAAAGCCAAATTAGAGACTTAAATTCTCTGGTAGGTCCTAACGAATATTTGTACGTCGATAAATTATCGGTCGACATGGTGAAAGCAGCGTTCCCAGGCACCCCGGTTGAATGCATCTCAAGCATCTGCCTTTCCTTAAAGTAGCCATGAAGGAATTTCATCTATCTTCACCTGAGTTGATAGCGGCTACTCTAGCGACAATTAAGGCGGAGACAGCAGGATTCGTGCCAATATCAGAAGCAATGAGCTCGTTCAATACCCAGAACACCCCGTTCGACAGAGTACAAATCTGGGACCAGTCGCGCCGCAAGCCTTGGAAACAAAGAACCTGGCGATGGCCCGAAGTTCAAGGGTCGCGGCTTCGTGCAGATTACAGGTCGCAACAACTACGCAAAAATGGACGAGTTGTTGGGGCTCGGATCGCGGCTCATTAGAGTCTCCTGACGACATGAACGACCCCGATGTCGCCGCACGCGTTCTCTGCGCGCTCGTCGCGACCAAGCAGGCTCAAATCTCTACTGCGTCGCAGTCAGGTGATATGGCGTCCATGCGGAGGGCCATAACCGGGGGAACGCATGGTGTCGCAGAGTTTGCCCAAGCTTATATGACCATCATGTCGTCCCTTAGCGCGCCGACGAAGGACGCCGCTGTAACTGCGAATTCGAGCCGCCCTCCATAAGCTCTCGCGCGGTGGCGTTTGGTGAGCGGGCCATTGACATTCCGCGCCCGCACGCGAAAACCTCGCGCCCCTCCCCAAGCCTACGAGCGCTCGCCCCCATGACCGACGTCCGCCTTCAGACTTCCATTGAAAAGGCCTTCGAGGACCGCGCCAAAATCAATTCGGCGACCAAAGGCGATGCGCGCGATGCGGTCGAGGCGGCGCTCGACCTGCTCGACCAGGGCAAAGCGCGGGTGGCAGAAAAATTGCCCGGCTCGACCGGGCCGAACTCGTGGAAGGTCAACCAGTGGCTCAAGAAGGCGGTGCTCCTGAGCTTTCGCCTCGACAACAATGCGCTCGTCAAGGGCGGCCCGGGACAGGCGACCTGGTGGGACAAGGTGCCCTCGAAGTTCGAAGCCTGGGGCGAAAACCGCTTCAAGGAAGCCGGCTTTCGCGCCGTTCCTGGCGCGATCGTGCGCCGCTCGGCCTTCATCGCCCGCGATGTCGTGCTGATGCCGAGCTTCGTCAATCTCGGCGCCTATGTCGATGAAAAGACCATGGTCGACACCTGGGTCACGGTCGGCTCATGCGCGCAGATCGGCAGGAACGTGCATCTCTCGGGCGGCGTCGGGATCGGCGGGGTGCTCGAGCCGCTGCAGGCCAACCCGACCATCATCGAGGACGATTGCTTCATCGGCGCGCGCTCCGAGGTGGTCGAAGGCGTCATCGTCGGCGAAGGGTCGGTCCTGTCGATGGGCGTCTTCATCTCCGCTTCCACCAAGGTCATCGACCGGACGACCGGCAAGATTCCGCATGGGCCACGTGCCGCCCTATTCGGTGGTGGTGCCGGGCTCGCTCTCCGGCAAGCCCCTGCCCGACGGCTCGCCCGGGCCTTCGCTCTATTGCGCCGTGATCGTGAAAACCGTCGACGCCCAGACGCGGGCGAAAACGGGGATCAACGAGCTGCTCAGAGAGTAGCGAGGACCCGCGGCTCGCTCGCCGCAAAAGCAATTCGTTCTCAAGGTCGCAGCGCCTGTTGCGGTGGCGGCTGGGAAAGCACCCCTCTAAGGGCAATTGACATTCGATTATTCTATAATTATGGAATTATGGAAAGGAAAGGCCATGCCCATCACCGACGCGGAGGTGACAACCCGCTACGCAGACATGCTCGCGGCGCTCGGGTCCGAAGCACGGCTGCGCATCGTCCGCCTTCTGCTTTCGGCCCACCCGGAAGGCCTCGTCGCCGGCGAAATCGGCTCGGAGTTGAGCATCCCGCCCTCGACGCTCTCGCATCACCTCGACAAGCTGAAGAACGAAGGCCTCATCGCCGTGCGCCGCGAGAGCACGTTCCTTCGCTACACCGCCGATACCGCGACGCTTCAGGAAATCGTCGGTTTCCTCTTCGCCGAGTGTTGCACCCGCAACAGGGCGATCAAGCCCGAAGCCATTACTTGCGCCTGCCCATGAGGAACGCCATGCCAGAGACCGATATCCGCGCAGTCGTGCGCGAGCGCTACGCCAAAATCGCGCGCAACGTTCAAGCGACGGGTTCATCGTGTTGCTACGACGGCGAATTCGGGGTCGGAGGGGATTTCAGCCAATCTCTACGCCGCCGACGAAACCAAGTGCTTGCCACAAGACGCGCTTACAGCCTCGCTCGGCTGCGGGAATCCAACCGCGCTCGCCGAGCTTAAGGAAGGCGAGACCGTTCTTGATCTTGGCTCCGGCGGCGGCATCGACGTTTTGCTCTCCGCGCGCCGTGTCGGCCCCACGGGCAAGGCCTACGGGCTCGACATGACGGACGACATGCTGGCGCTCGCGCGCGAAAACCAAAGAAAAGCCGGCGCGGAGAACGTCGAGTTTCTGAGAGGAGAAATCGAGCACATTCCGCTTCCAGATCGCTCGGTCGACGTGATTATTTCGAACTGCGTCATCAATCTCTCGGCCGACAAGGACAAGGTGCTGCGCGAGGCGTTCCGCGTCCTGAAGCCGGGTGGCCGCTTCGCCGTGTCCGATGTCGTGACGCGCGGCGCAATTCCCGAGGCGATCCGTCACAACATGCTGCTTTGGGCGGGCTGCATCGCCGGCGCGCTCGACGAGAACGACTACCGGATGCGGCTTGCGGCGGCCGGTTTCGAGGCGATCGGCATCGAGCCGACGCGCGTCTACGACGTGCAGGACGCCCGCGAATTCCTGACAAGCGAGAGCGTCGATGTCGACGCAATCGCGGCCGAAGTCGGCGACAAGTTCATGAGCGCCTTCGTCCGCGCCAAGAAGCCGGGCGTCGCGACAAACGCCCAAGCCGGGAGCTGCTGCGCTCCCTCCTGCTGTCAGTAGGGGAATGGCAATCAGCGACCGCCCGTTCAACGTCCTGTTTCTCTGCACGGGCAACAGCGCGCGCTCGGTGCTGGCGGAAGGAATCCTGCGCAAGGACGGGATCGACCGCTTCAACGCGTTCTCGGCGGGCAGTCACCCAAAGGGGACGATCAACCCGTTCGCGCTGAAGGTGCTGGACGCCTACGGCTATCCGACGGGACGGCTATCGGTCGAAAGGATGGGACGAGTTCACCGTGCCGGGCGCGCCGGTCATGGATTTCGTGTTCACCGTCTGCGACAGCGCGGCGGGCGAGACCTGCCCCATCTGGCCGGGCCAGCCGATGACGGCGCATTGGGGCATCGAGGACCCGGCTGCGGTCGAGGGAAGCGACGTTGAGAAAGAGCGCGCCTTCGTCACCGCGTTCAGATATTTGAAGAACCGGATATCGGTTTTCATCAGCCTCCCGATCCGAAGCCTCGACACAATGGCCCTGGGCGCGAAGCTTCGGGACATCGGCCGTCTCGACGGCGCCATGCCGCCGAAAACGCCGGCGTCGCAACCTTGACGCTCGCCCGGCGGCTTGCGGCTGAAGCCCTTGGAACAGGGCTTCTGGTCGCGACGGTCGTGGGGTCCGGCATCATGGCCGAGACGCTGACGAAGGACGCGGGGCTCGCGCTTCTGGGCAACACGCTGCCGACGGGCGCGATTCTCGTGGTGCTGATCACGATCTTCGGGCCGATCTCCGGCGCCCACTTCAATCCGGCCATATCCCTCGTCTTTGCCCTCAAGCGCGATCTCGGGCCGCAGGAGACAAGCCTCTATGTCGCCGCCCAGATCGCCGGCGGCATTGTCGGAACCTTTGCCGCGCATCTGATGTTCGGGCTGCCGATGATCGAAGTGTCGATGAAGGCGCGGACAGGCGGCGCGCAATGGTTCGCAGAATGGGTGGCGACCTTCGGGCTCGTCATGACGATCCTTTGCGGACTGAAATGCGCCCGCGCTTCAGTGGCCTGGCTGGTCGGACTTCTACATCACCGCCGCCTACTGGTTCACGGCGTCGACATCCTTCGCCAATCCGGCCGTGGTGATCGCGCGATCCTTGACCAACACCTTTTCCGGAATCCGGCCCGTTGACGCCCCGGCCTTCATCGTGGCTCAGCTCGTCGGCGCGATCTGCGGCCTGGGCCTGGCGGGATGGCTTCTCTATCAATCGGGAGACACGGACGAGGCCATAAGCCCGGAGGCGCAGCTATGACGGTCACGATCGATCACAGCCCGAACTGCGGCGCGTCCCGCAACGTGCTGGCGATGACCGGGCAGAGCGGGGAATGGTCATTGCGAACGATAGGGCGTCGAAAGACGCCCGTCCTTCCAGACGGAACGATAGAACGTCGAAAGACGCCCGTCCTTCCAGACGGAACGATAGAACGTCGAAAGACGCCCGTCCTTCCAGACGGGCTATGGCAATCCAGGGAGCGTGGCGCGTTCCGCGACTGCTCGATCGCCGCGTCGCCATAGCCCGTCTGGAGACGGGGGCGACGCGGGCGCGGGGCCGATCGACGACGACATCCCGTTCTGACCCACGGAAAGTCATCGTTTGAGCAAATCCGTGCGCTTCCAAGACTGAAAATCTTCCGAAAGGAAGTCGCCTCATGGACCGGCGGCCTGGGCCGGCGGAGGGCGGTCCTGGTCGCTCTCCAAAGCTAGGGCGCGGAGCCATTCGACAAAGTCCTCGATGATTTTTCGGCGCGGATGGTTGGACTCATACAACGGATAGAAACCGTAGCCCGGCAGTCCCACGTCGACTGCCTTGACGAGATTTCCCGACATGAGATCGTCGGCAAGGACAATGTCGCTGCACAGCGCAACGCCCTGGCCCGCGAGCGCGGCCTCGATCGCGTGCAACTCCCCGCGAAAACTGAGCGCGACCTTGCACTTCAGGCGCGCGCCCGGATCGTCCGGCAATGCCGCTTCGAACCAACGCTCCCAATTGGGAGAGCCGCGGTCGTCCGAAGACCAGTCGTAGCGGATGAGCGGATAGCGGCCAAGATCCGCGGCGCTGAACACAGGCTCGCCTGCCAAGAGCTTGGGACTGCAAACCGGAAAGTACTTATCGCGAAAGATTTCGGAAACGGCTCCGCGCGGCGGGGAACGCGAATAGCGGAGCGCAAGATCGGCCTCGTCGCGATCAGGCTTCACCACGCGATCGGTTCCGATCACTGACAATGAAAGATTCTCGTGCGCGGCCCGCCAGCCGCCGAGTCGGGACGAGCCAGCGACTCGCGAAGGCGTTGGTCGTCGTGACACGAAGCGGCTGAGCATCGGTCGTCGGGTCAATCAGCGAGAGCGCCACGGCGAAATCGTCGAACCCATCCCGAAGCGGGGGAAAGAGTTTTGCTCCGGCGTCGGTCAACGCCAACGGCCGCGGGCGGCGGCGAAATAGCTTTCGGCCGCAATAGTCCTCAAGAAGCCTGACATGATGACTGATCGCGGTCGGAGTGAGATTCAGTTCGTCCGCGGCTTGTTTGAAACTCAAAAGCCGCGCCGCCGCCTCAAAGGCCCGCAGCGCGCCGAGCGGGGGAAGGCGGCGCATGGGTTGAATATAGATGAATCACGCTCATCCACCACCTGACCAATTCGATTTTGCTTGGCGCGGCGGCGGCCTGCACAATGCCCGCGACCAAGCAGGAGGCTTGACGCGATGACGACCGCCAGTTTGAAGCGAACAAGCGAGGCCGTGACCGTAGACGGCAAGACGGCCGAGGCCTTTCGGAGACGCCTCTCCGGATCGCTGGTCCTTCCTTCCGACTCTCGGCTACGATGCGGCCCGCCGGGTCTGGAACGGCATGATCGACAAGCGGCCAGCCCTCATCGCCTATTGTGCGAGTGTCCGCGACGTCGTCGAATCGATAGATTTCGCGCGTGTGACCGGCCTCCTCACAGCCGTTCGAGGCGGCGGGCACAATATCGCCGGCGCCTCGGTTTGCGATGGAGGCCTGGTTATCGATCTGTCGCACATGAATCGCGTGACGGTGGACCCAAAAGCCCTCGCCGCGCGCGCGGAGGGCGGCGCGCTTCTTGCCGATCTTGACGCCGCGACTCAGGTTCACGGCCTCGCCACCCCGACAGGCCTCAACAGCGACACGGGCCTCATCGGGCTTACGCTGGGAGGCGGGATCGGCCGGCTGGCCCGCAAGCATGGGTTGAGCTGCGACAATATGCTGTCGGCCCAGATCGTCACAGCGGACGGGCGGGTTCTCCACGTATCCCAGGACGAGAACGCGGATCTCTTCTGGGGCCTGCGCGGGGGCGGCGGCAACTTTGGCGTGGTCACGGCGATCACGTATCGGCTGCACGCCCTTGGGCCAATCGCGCTCGCCGGATCGCTCGACTATGGTTGGCGTCAGGCTCGCGACGCTTTGCGGCGCTACGCGGAATTCTCGGTTTCCGCTCCGGACGAAGTCTACGCCGACGCGGCGCTGTTCACGCGGCCGGACGGCGAACCGGGCGTCACGATTTCGACCTTCTACGCCGGGCCCATAGGCGACGGCGAGTTGGCGCTGCGGCCGCTGCGCGAAGGGCTTACGCCAATCGCTGATCGGATCGGGCCTACGCCCTACGTAGAGCTGCAGAAGGCCGCCGACGCGAACTTCCCACACGGCGAGCGCTTCTATTGGAAAGCGCAGTTTCTGCGGGAAATCACGGACGCCGCGATCGACGCGCTGATCGAGCGATTTCCCACCGCGCCGTCGAACCGTTCCTTGTTCGTGTTCCAGCAGGTCGGCGGGGCCATCGCCCGCACGCCAACTGCGGCGACTGCTTACGCGAACCGAAGCGCGACGCACGACTGTTTCCCGGTTTCGAAATGGACAGACCCGTCAACCGACGAGGCCAATATCGCCTGGGCGAGAGACATGTACGCCGCCATGCAGCCGTTCGCCCTCGATGGCGTCTACGTCAACAACCTTGGCGACGAAGGCGAAGATCGGGTGAGGGCCGCCTACGGCGCGAACTACGATCGCCTCGTGGCCCTCAAGAGACACTATGATCCGGAAAATTTCTTCCGTTTGAATCAGAATATTCGCGCAGGGCGATAGCGATTGTGTTCTAGCCGATCGGCCATGCCCGTGTTCGTCGTCCTTTTGCGCGCGGTCAATGTCGGAGGAACCGGCAAGTTGCCGATGAGCGACCTCAAACGTCTTATGCGAGAAGGCCGGATTCCGAAACGTGCGCACCTATATCGCAAGCGGCAATGTCGTGGCCGAGCGGGACGGCGTAGAGGCTGAGGCCAAGGCGGCGCTCGAGGCGGAGCTCCAGTCCTATGCCGGAAAGCCAGTTGGCGTGATCGTCCGGACGGCCGCCGAAATGGCCGAGGCGGTCGCGAAAAACCCATTCCCCGACCGGGCCGCGAACACCACGGTCGCCATCTTCCTCGACCAGGCCCCGCCCCCCGACGCATTGAAAAATGTCAAAGGCCAGGCGAACGAGGAGGTTCGCTTAAGCGCGCGCGAGATCTACGTCCATTACCCGGACGGGATCGGCCGCTCCAAGCTGCGCATCCCGGCCGCCAGCGAGGGGACCGCGCGCAACATGAACACGGTCGCCAGGCTCGCCGCGATGGCGGCGGAATGAGATGCGGGAGTTTGGCGCTTCCCTTGTTCGTTCATTTATTTAGAGAAGTAACTTATATAAAGCTTTGATAACAATGCAAATTTATGAAAGATTGAACAATAATTTGCGAATTACAGAGTTTCATGCTATATATGCTGACAAAGGAGATTGTCGAGGCGGCTCTAGAGAACGCCGCGACTCTCGATTGCCTGCCTCAAACATGAGGCGTGGACCCGTGAAGGCGTCTGTCGCGAGATCGCAGGGCCCCGTGGCGCAAGCGAAAGGGCGGGCGGGAAGTGACTCGCTAATCGCCTCGCAAGCGATTGAAAAGGTTCGATTCGGACTCGCTAATCGGCGCCATCGCCCGCCCGCAGAAGCGAGGACGTCGCCTTCCTAGCGTCGCGCTCGGGCGGTTCGCCGAAGCCGGGTGTTAGGCGGACTTCGGCGTCCGTTCGGGCTTCCGCCCGGCTTCGCGGTCTTCGGCGGAGCTTCGGCCTTGGCGCCGCCTTTGGCCTTCGCCAGCGCGGCGTGGTCCTTCACGGTCTGCTCGGCATAGGCCATGGCGAACGAGGCGAGCGCGTCGTCAAACGCCGCGCTCCTTCCCATGTAGCCGGCGATGACGGCGGGGTCGCCGGTGCGGGCGTGGGAGCGCGCGAGCGTCCGGCCGCACAGCCGGGCATATTCCGAAAGCGCCTGCTGCTCGGCGAGCTCGCTGACCGCGCCGAGCCGGCGGTTCTTCAGGATGCGAACATAGAACTCGATCCCTAAGGCCTCGTCCGACGTCCAGCCGAGCAGAATGTCGCTTGCCGCCTGCATCAGGCGCTGCCCCTCGACCACGCGCCTGCCTTGCGGCCCTTGGTAGGCAAGCGTTTTCGAGAGCCGCTCGAGAACAGAGCGTTGCGCCTGCTTGACCTGCAGGAAGAGCGGATCGCCGTCGCCGCTGAGGAACAGCCCGACGACGCAGATCGTCCCGAGCGAGCCGACGCCGACCGCCTTGAAAGCGACGTCCATCAATCGATAGCGGTCGAGGAGAACCGACCGGTCGGGCGTCAGCGTTTCGCGGTAAAGTGCGAACCCGCGAGCAAAGTCGATCCTGCGGCCGCCGAGTGTCTTCGCATTGAGGTGGAAGATCGTCGGCTTTTTGTCGGCGATCCTGGGTTCGCCGCCGGTGACGAGATGGGGAAAGTTGTCGTCCCTGTCGAGACCGCGATGCTGGGCATGTCGGATCAGGGTCGAAAGGCTGCGCCGCAGTTCCGGGCTCTCGATGTGGTTGAGCTCTTGTTGCAGATCGATCCGGCTGTGCCAGATCTCGCGCGGAGACAGCTCCATGAGAGCGAACATGTGTTCGCGATAGGCGGCCACAACGCTCGCCGCGAAGCTGCGCGCCCGCCTGTCCGACACGTTCGCCGCCTTGGCCACGACCGCGACGCTGGCCGCCAGCCGCTTGAGGTCGACGGTGAAATCGACGCCGGGCAGCGTCTCGTCGAAATCATTGATGTCGAAGAGGATGTTGTCTTCGGGCGAATTGAACGCGCCGAAGTTCATCAGATGACAGTCGCCGCAGGCTTGCACCGGCGCCCCTGCGAGCGGCTGATGCGCGAGATCGGTCGCCATCACCGCCGCCGCCCCGCGAAGGAACCCGAACGGGTCGGCTATCATTCGCTTGTAGCGCTCAGGCACGAGCTCGGCGACCCGCTCGGCGTCGGATTCCGCCAGAATGGCGACGGCGTCCCGATCCCGGGGGCCATGCAATTTCGCGTGAGCTTGGCGCGGGGTCCGCGTTCGCAGGTCCCTGCCCTGCTGGTATCGCTCGGCGCGACTCTTCAAAGCTGCGGCCATGGCGAAAATCCCGGAAGGAGAATTGCGCCGGCGCAAATTCGAGGCGCGCCGAGACCCTATCTTGAGCCGACGACAATCCAGTTTCAATGCCAGAGTCGGCAATCGATTCGGCGCGTCGCGCCGGGTCCGGACGTCAATCTCCGGGCGTTCGGAACCCTTCACCGAAGCAGAAGTCGAGGCCGACACCTTCCGAGGGCTATGGACTTGCGCGAAGTCGATCTCTCGAACAACAAGTCAAATCGACACGGGAATCGCGTCGGCCTCGAGATGCAGGACGTCGAGCCGTCAGCGAGGGCAAGTCTCACCGATAGCAGCGCAACGTCCCATCGGGAGCGCGCGTCGCCGTGTGGCCGGTGCGTCTCAGGCACCAGTTTTGGTTTTGGCCGCCCCAGACGCATGCGCCCCATCCATTGCGATGGCGGTTCGGACCGCAGCCGCCCAACGCGAACGCCGGACTGACCGCCGAAGATAGCGCAGCGGAAATAAGCACAATTCCCAGGAGCTTGATCGAAAGCTTTTTCAAAGGCTGCCTCCCTGTCTCACAGAACGGAAGTGAATGAAAATCATCCTTAGCACAACGCCTATTGCTGACATTCAAACCGAGAGGATAAAAAGCCTCGCGTCTCGCTCCGGGCGCCGGTCAAAGCCATGGAGTCAGTCGGAGCTCCACATGCCTCTCCCAGCCGACATTCCCCTCACGACCATCGACGGCGAGGCGCGCACGCTCAGCGATTTCGCCGGGCAAACGCTGCTGATCGTCAATGTCGCGAGCCAGTGCGGCTTCACGCCGCAATATGCGGGGCTCGAAGCGTTGCACCGGCGCTTTCGCGCGCGCGGCTTCGCCGTGCTCGGCTTCCCGTGCGACCAGTTCGGCCACCAGGAGCCGGGCGACGAGACCGAAATCGAGAGATTCTGTAGCGACAAGTACGATGTGACGTTTCCGATGTTCGCCAAGATCGAGGTCAACGGCGACAACGCCCACCCGCTGTTCAAGGCGCTCAAACAGGAAGCGCCCGGCCTCTTCGGCACGCGGGCGATCAAGTGGAATTTCACCAAGTTCCTGGTCGACGGGCGGCGTCGCGCCGCGCGCCGTTATGCGCCCTTCGACAAGCCCGAGACGCTCGCTCAGGACATCGAGGCGGCGCTTGGTTGAACGCCCTCGGTCTTCCCCCTTACCGCTCCCGAGGTCGCAGATGGCCGCCAAAACCCTCCTTGTCACCGGCGCCTCGCGCGGCATTGGCCGCGCCTGCGCGCTGCTCGCCGCGCAAAACGGCTGGGCGGTCGGCGTCAACTATCGCGAAGACGTCAAGGCGGCTGATGCGATCGTCGAGATGATCGCCAAGGGCGGCGGCCGCGCCGTCGCGCTCAAAGGCGATGTGTCGGTCGAAGCGGATGCGGTTGGCATGTTCGACGCCGCGGCAAAGGCGTTCGGGCCCTTGACCGCGGTCATCGCCAACGCCGGCATCGTCGCGCCAACGGCCAAGCTCGCCGAGATGAGCGCCGAGCGCATGCGGCGCATCTTCGAGGTCAATGTGCTCGGCGCCTATCTCACCGCCCGCGAGGCCGCGCGGCGGCTGTCGAAATCCTCCGGCGGCGCGGGCGGATCGATCGTCCTGATGTCGTCGGCCGCCGCCCGCTTGGGCTCGCCGAACCTCTATGTCGACTATGCCGGGTCCAAGGGCGCGATCGACACGCTGACTTTGGGCCTCGCCAAAGAACTCGGCCCCGAGGGCGTCAGGGTCAACGCCATCCGCCCGGGGCTCATCGACACCGACATCCACGCCAGCGGCGGCGAGCCAGACCGCGCTTTCGTCCTCGGCGCCACCGCCCCGATGGGTCGCCCGGGCACGGCCGAGGAAATCGCCGCTGCGGCCGTCTGGCTGATCAGCGACGCGGCGTCTTATGTGACCGGCGCGCTGCTCGACGTCTCCGGCGGGCGCTGACAGCGGCCCTGAGCAACCCTTCAGGCCTAGGTCGCGCTCTCGCAGACTACAGTTCCAAGCACTCCCCTCCCCAAGGCGCTCGGCGCCCGTTTGACGCATTTGGACTGGCGCGGCTTAGGCTGTGGGTATTGTAGCAAAATGACGTTTCCTGTTCGGGGCGTCTCGGGCGGCGCGCTCGTTCCGATGTCGCGCGCTCCCGGTCTCGACGTCTTGCCAATGCGACCAGATCGGCCGCTCGATTGGCGCAGCTCTCACACTCGGAGCGTTGAACGTGACCGAGGAAACAGGCCGGCAAATTCTACCAAGCGCGACGGGATTCGCCGCTCGGCAGGCGATTGCCCTCCTTCGCGAGCACAACCTCCCGATCGCCCCTTTGCTGAATCGCGCGGGCGTTTCAGAAGGCGATATCGACAACCGTCATCGTCGCATCTCCGCTTTGGCGCAAGGCAAGCTTCTTGAGTACGCGGGGGAGGCGCTCGGGGACCATGTCTTCGGGCTGCACCTCGCCCAGCAGGCCAATCCGCGCGAAGTCGGACTGCTGTTCTATGTCGCCTCAGCTGCGGAAGACATCGGCGACGCGCTGGCGCTGTTGGCGCGCTACTGCCGCATTGTCAACGAAGCCGTGCGTCTGAAACTCATTCGATCGCCGGAGGGAGTGATCGCTCAGACCAGATTTGTCGGCCTTCCCAGACAATTCGCCTGGCAGAACACCGAATTCACGATCGCCGCTCTGATCAAAGCTTTGCGGGAAATGGCCGGCCGCGACTTTCGACCAACGCGGGTGACATTCACCCTGGCGCACAACTCCGAGCTGCCGGAGTTCGAACGCTTCTTCGGCTGCCCTGTCGAGTTCAGTGCGTCAGCCGATCAGTTCGGCCTTTCGAATGAGACGCTTGCAATTCCGCTGGTGACCGAAGATCGGCACTTGCTGGACACGCTTCAGCCCATTTGCGACGCGGCGGCGAAGGAGCGCAACACGGCTCGTGAGACCCTCCGGGGTTTAGTCGAGAACGAAGTGCAGAAGTTGCTGCCGCATGGCAAGGCCAACCGGCGAAGAGTGGCGAAGGCTCTGGGGTTGAGTGAGCGGATACTTTCGCAAAGGCTGGCTGAGGAGGACACAAGCTACAATGATGTCGTCGATCGCCTGCGACGAAGCCTCGCGCTCGAATACATCAAGGAAACGAGCATTTCGCTCGCGCAGATTGCGTGGTTGCTGGGCTATGAGGGGCCGACTTCTTTTAACTACGCTTTCGCGCGCTGGACGGGCAGATCGGCGTCAGAAGCGCGCAGCGACGATCAGCGTTCAAGCAACGGTAAAGTATCGAAGCTGGGCCGCGCGCCATAAGCGTACGCCCCAGCATTGGCGTGTGAAACCCGGACGCGTGCGGCGCCCGTGGGCGTTCACGAGGCTCGGCCCCTGATCGGCCTGTCCTCGGCCATCGGCCATTCGGGCGACTTGCTGGAAGTTTGAGAGTCCGCTGTCGAAGTTGCGCGCAAGCAGGGAGAAGCATGATGAAGGCGTGTTTAGGGGCCATTATCGGAGGGTTGGCGCTCTTCGCCGCGTCGGCGGCGAACGCGGGCGTCACAGTTTACGACAACCGGGCGGGTTGGGAGGCGGCGGTTGGAACCGTCAGGAACGCCGCCATTCCGGACCCCTTGCAGTGGAGTGGGCCCGTTGGGGCGGACAATCGGGCAATTGGAATTGACCGTCGAGCCGGGCTTTCGAGCGAAGGAAGCCCATGGCCAAGCACCGCACCCACAGCATCGAGTTCAAGCGCCAGGTCGCTCAGGAGTTCCTGGCCGGCGAGACCCTTCACGGGCTCGGCAAGCGCCATGACATCTGCCGAAACCTGATCCGGGTCTGGGTGCAGAAGTACGAGGCCGGCGACTTCGATGAGGATGCCGCCGCCGCGGATCTGCTCCAGCAATACGAAGCCCGGATCGCGGCGCTCGAGCGTCTCGTCGGCAAGCAGGCTTTGGAGCTCGAGTTTCTAAAGGGGGCTGCGAAAAGCGCACCGCGGCCGAGAAGCGCGACTACGTCCGTCGTGGTCGGCCCCGGGGTCTCAGCGTCGCAGAAGGATGCCGGCTGATGGGAATCGCCCGCTCGACCTTCTACGACGAACCGACCGTCGCGCAGGACGACACCGCGATCGTCGAGGCGATCTCCGGGATCTGCGACGAGTTCGAGTTCTATGGCTGGCGGCGGGTTCGCGCCGAGCTTCGACATCGCGGATATGATCGTCAATCACAAGACGATCCGCCGCTGATGCGCGAACATGACCTTCAGCCTCGCCGGCGGCGCCGCTATGTCGCCACAACCGGCAGCGACCATGACCAGCCAATCTACCCCAATCGAACCAAGGACTTGACGATCGATGGACAGAACCAGCTCTGGGTCGCGGACATAACCTATGTCGCCGTCGTCGAAGGCTTCGCTTACGTCGCGGTCATTCTCGACGCCTGGTCGCGTCGGGCCGTCGGCTATGCGATCAGCCGCTCGATCGACGTCCGCCTGACGCTCGCCGCGCTCAACGCCGCGATCGAGCGCCGCAGGCCTCCTCCCGGCTGTGTCCACCACTCGGATCGTGGTTACGCCGCTCAGGCCTATCGGCAAGCCTTGCTTCGCTGCGGTCTTGTCGGTTCGATGGGGCGCAGCGGCAACCCTTACGACAACGCCAGGGCCGAGAGCTTCATGAAGACCCTCAAGGTCGAAGCCGTCTATCCGATGGCCTACGAAACCTTCGCCGATGTCGCCCACGACCTTCCGCGGTTCATCGACGAGGCCGACAACCGGCGCCGTCTCCATTCCGCCCTGGGCCATCTCAGCCCGCAACAGTTCGACGATCGCAACCCCCGGCCCACGGTCAAAACGGCGGCCTGATCCCTGTCCGCCCCAACGGGCCCACTCCACGCCCCGTCCGACTTCGTCGTCATCGGGACTGACGACGTCTCAGTCGGATACGACTCCGTGACCTACTTGCAAGCGACCATGGACCCAGCAATTGGTTGTGTGAGTCGCCACGTTCACAGGCGGCTCGGCGATTGTGAGCTCTAGAAATCTTTCGAGCCCCGGCGCACCCAACATCGCCATAACCCTCCCAAGTTCGGTCAAGGCGTTCGCGATGAACTACGGGAACGAGGAGGGCGACGCTGTCCCGTTGATCTTGTCAAACAGCTTCACCCAGTCGCTCAGCAGCCAACCCGGAGATTTTACAACGCGCGGCTTTTTTGGAATTGTCGACATGAGCCCCGTTCGACCCGTATTTCTGACTGCTAGCAGCGGGTGGCTGAATGTAAACCAAATCTCGTTCGCGATATCGGTGTCGGCGCTCCCCCCGTTCCAGAAGCGCCGACTTGGGCGATGATGATGGCCGGTCTTGCGGCGCTTGCCGGTGCTCGCCGATCAAGGCTTCGGGCCGCCTGAGGCCTGGGATCCGAGCGACGACAAACGCGAAGGCCAACCCCGCGGCCGACCTTTGGCGGCTTAAAGGCGGCATTTTTTGCTCTTGGTCCAAGCCGTGGTTCGGCATGAGGCGGTCGCGGTTCGCGGCGCCGAACGCCGCCCGCCGGGAGGCCTAAGGTCGGGAACTGTCGCTCGCACTGCTCCGCGCGCCCAAGCGCCTCTCACAGAGCGACGCCGCCCCAGCCCGCCGGCGGGATCGCCTCGCGCCAGCGCTCGGCTGATCCATCCCGCGTATCCCGGCAGCAACGCCGCCCAGGGGTTTGGGCGGCCTGTTCGTTGGGCATGGGCAAAAGCTCTGGCCCGGTAACCGAGACGGCTGCGTCACTCGTGACGACCGTTATGCGCCGCGGGCGCCGTTCGATTCCCGGCAGACGACGGATTGCGAGCCCTGGATCGAGACAGGACGTCGCCTGATCGGACTATTTCCGTAACACCTTGAAATCCACCAGATTGTATAGGCGATCGACGTCATGCGAACACTGGCGTCGCCGGCAGGAATCGGCTAAAGTCTCGCGACGCGATTGGCGTCAAGGACCTCTTCCCATTGCCCGACATTATTGACGAGCGGCCCGCCCCCGGCGGACCGGCCGATATCAAGCCCGTCTCGATCCTCGATGAAATGAAACGCAGCTATCTCGATTACGCGATGAGCGTGATCGTGAGCCGCGCTTTGCCCGACGTTCGCGACGGCCTGAAGCCCGTGCACCGGCGCATCCTCTACGCGATGCGCGAGCTCAACTTCACCCCCGACCGCCCCTACAACAAGTCGGCGCGCACCGTCGGCGACGTGATCGGCAAGTATCATCCGCACGGCGAGCTTGCGGTCTACGACGCCCTGGTGCGCATGGCGCAGGACTTCTCGATGAGCGCGCCGCTCATCGACGGGCAGGGCAATTTCGGCTCGGTCGATGGCGATCCGCCCGCGGCGCAGCGCTACACCGAGGCGCGCCTTGCGCCCGTCTCGCTGGCGCTGCTCGAGGACCTCGACAAGGACACCGTCGATTTCAAGCCGAACTACGACGACAAGGAAACCGAACCGGTCGTCCTGCCGGCGCGCTTTCCCAATCTGCTCGTCAACGGCGCAGGCGGCATCGCGGTCGGCATGGCGACCAACATCCCGCCGCACAATCTCGGCGAGGTGATCGACGGTCTTCTCGCTTTGATGGACAAGCCCGACATCACGCTCGACGAATTGCTGGAGCATATTCCGGGGCCGGACTTCCCGACTGGCGGGTCTATCCTCGGGCGGGCGGGCATCCGCTCCGCTTATGCGACCGGCCGCGGCTCGATCATCATGCGCGCCAAGGTCGCGGTCGAAGAGCTGCGCAAGGACCGCGAAGCGCTGATCGTCAGCGAGATCCCCTACCAGGTCAACAAGGCGACGCTGATCGAGCGCATCGCCGAGCTCGTTCGCGAGAAGCGCGTCGAGGGCATCTCCGACCTGCGCGATGAGTCCGATCGCGACGGCATGCGCATCGTCATCGAGATCAAACGCGACGCGGTCGCCGACGTGGTGCTCAATCAGCTCTGGCGCTTCACCGCCCTGCAATCGAGCTTCGGCGCCAACATGATCGCGCTGAACGGCGGCCGGCCGGAGATGCTGACGCTCACCGACATGCTGCGCGCGTTCCTCGATTTCCGCGAGGAAGTGGTCACGCGGCGGACCAAATATCTGCTCACCAAGGCGCGCGACAACGCGCATATCCAGGTCGGCCTCGCAATCGCGGTCGCCAACATCGACGAGGTGATCCGCCTCATCCGCACCTCCCCCGATTCGGCGACCGCGCGCGCGGCGCTGATGGAGCGGATGTGGCCGGCGCGCGACATGGCGCCGCTCATCACGCTGATCGCCGATCCGCGCCACGCGCTCGACGCCGACGGCGCCATTCGCCTTTCAGAAGCGCAGGCGCGCGCGATCCTCGAATTGCGCCTCGCGCGCCTGACCGCGCTCGGTCGCGACGAGATCGCCGAGGCCCTCAACCGGCTGGCGGTGGAAATCGCCGACTATCTCGACATCCTGAGCTCGCGCGTGCGCCTCATGGGCATCATCCGCGACGAGCTCGTCAAGGCGAAGACCGACTTCGCCACACCCCGCCGCACCATCATTCTCGACAGCGACGCCGACATGGAGGACGAGGACCTCATCCAGCGCGAGGACATGGTCGTGCTGGTGAGCCACGGCGGCTACATCAAGCGCGCGCCGCTCACGACCTATCGCGCGCAAAGGCGCGGCGGCAAGGGGCGCGGCGCGATGGCGACGCGCGAAGAGGATTTCGTCGCCAGATTGTTCGTCGCCTCCACCCATCAGCCGGTGCTGTTCTTCTCGTCGGCTGGACAGGTCTACAAGGAGAAGGTGTGGCGCCTGCCGCTCGCCGCCCCGCAGGCCCGCGGCAAGGCGCTCGTGAACCTGCTGCCGCTCGAGCAGGACGAGCGCATCACCACCATCATGGCCCTGCCGGAGGACGAGGAAAGCTGGGAGGCGCTCGACGTCATGTTCGCCACCACGCGCGGCACGGTCCGGCGCAACAAGCTCAGCGATTTCGCGCAGGTGAACCGCGCCGGCAAGATCGCCATGCGGCTCGACGAAGGCGAGCGGATCGTCGACGTCCAGATCTGCTCCGACAAGGACGACGTTCTCCTGACCACCGCGCGTGGGCAGTGCATCCGCTTTCCCGTCGATGACGTGCGCGTGTTCAAGGGCCGCGATTCGATGGGCGTGCGCGGCATCGCGCTCGCCGAGGGCGACAGCGTCATCTCGCTCGCGATCCTCAAGATCGTTCGACGCGACCGCCGACGAACGCGTCGCCTATCTCAAGCAGCGCCGCGCGGGAGCCGAGGGCGAGGCGGAGGAAGCCGAGGCGCAGCCGAGAGCGAAGACGAGAACGGCGCGGAGCCGAATGGCGCGGACACGCTCGAGCCTGAGCGCTTCGAAGCGATGCGCGCGGCCGAGCAGGTGATCTTGACCATATCCGAGAACGGCTACGGCAAGCGGACCTCCTCGTTCGAATATCGCGTCACCGGGCGCGGCGGCAAAGGCATCGTCGCCATGGCGGTCAACGCTCGCAACGGCGCGCTTGTCGCCTCGTTCCCGGTGGAGGAGAGCGACGAACTCATGCTGGTGACGGACGGCGGCCAGCTCATCCGGGTGCCGGTCACCGGCATCCGCATTGCGGGCCGGTCGACGCAGGGCGTGATCGTGTTCGACACGGCGGACGAGGAGCACGTCGTCTCGGTCGACCGCATTGGCGAAACGGGCGCTGAGGCCGGAGGCGAGGACGACGCGGAGGCTTGAGCCAAGACGAAATCGGGCATGTTAGTTTGGCTTCGAGTGGGCCAACCCCTTGATATCGTCGGACTCAGGCCCTCGCGCACAAGTTTACGCGCGCGAATGATTTCAGATACTTAGCTGCGCTTTTGTGCAACTTTTTTCGTCCTCGAACGCCTCCGTAAGCGCGACGCCCGGCGAATGGGTGAGCGCAAGCGGCGGCGATGTTTGCGCGAGCTCCGGCAGCGCCGCGGGCGCGGGTCGGGCCGAACCAACATTGACGCCGTGATAAAGGTTGAGCTCGCGCACGACTTTCAGGAGCGGCACGATCGCCTTCAGGTCTCCTTCCTCAAGCGAGGCGTCGGCGCAGCGCAAAGCTTTGGTCAGCCGCGCGACCTGGATGCGGGCGTAGTCCTCGGGCGCATCGAGCCGCCGCTTCGCCAGAGCCTGACCGAGCGCCCGGCGGATAGTCGCCTGACTTTGCTGTGTATGGCTCGCAATCTGCTCAACGCTGTAACCAGACACGAGCAGGTCAAAATACGTCTCTCGCCGCCTGATCGACACCTCGCGGAGGATTTTGCCGGCGGCGCGCTTGCGCGCCCGCTCGGAGGTAAGCTTCGGTTCGTCGTGCATGAGAACTCGTGAATTTTCTGATCCAGACAGGATCATAGCAGACTTTCTGTTTTTTAGCAAGAAGATTCGCAAATTTAATTTAGTCCGGCCGCCTGCCGAGATCCCCCTGCCCGATGGCCCCGATTGTGAGCCTCGTCACACCCCGCGCGCCCTGCGCTTGCTAGAAACCTTGCCCCATCGCTCGGTTGTTCCCAACTGAGCCTCACAGGGAGGGGACGAGTCCAAGCGGCATGAAACGCGGAGTTGGACCCTGTCCTTTCAAGTTTTCGAATTCCCCGATCACACAGGAGCCTGGCGCTTTGCCGGCCGCTGTCACGTCGGGACCTGAGCTTCTGAGAATCGCGGGAGCGCACGGCGCCGGTCTTCCCTTGTCGCGAGACGAAGCGGCTTGACGCCATTTTGCGAAAGGAACGAACATTGACCGATTCACCCAGGACCTTTGTCGCCCAAGGCGCAGCGCCGACGCCCCCGGGCTGCGGCGCCGCTTCACCTTCTGAAAGGCCTCGAAGCGCGGACAACGCCGGGAAAGACCTGTTGGCCTTTCCGATGCCCGCCAACGAGCCGGAGCGGCTCAAGGCGCTGCGCGCGCTCGACATCCTGGATAGCCCGCCCGAAACGGCCTACGATGAGATAGCGGTGCTGGCGGCGCAAATCTGCGGATGCCCGATCGGCTACATCAGCTTCATTGACGACGATCGCAGTTGGCTCAAGGCGAAATACGGCTTTCCGCCGCACCGGCCGGATGCACCGCGGGCGGCCTCGGTTTGCGCGACCACGATATGCGGCGCCGAGATGTTCGTGGTGCCGGACATGACGCAGGACTCCCGGTTTGATCGTATCGGCGTGGTCGTCGACGAACCCCACTGCCGGTTCTATTGCGGCGTGCCGCTCATAACCGACGAGGGCTATGCGCTGGGGGCGCTCTGCGTCCTGGATTTTGAGCCGCGTCGGCTCACCTTTGAACAGACGGAAGCGCTTCGCCGGCTTTCGCGTGAGGTTCTCACCCTGTTGGAGCTGCGTCGAAGGCGGATCGGGCATAACCAGACGATCGCGGAACCCGAGCCGCCGCGTGAGGACGTCGCTGTACAAGAAGCGCGCGCCGAGGAGCTTCTTGACAATCTTCTGCCGCGCGCGATCGCCGAGGAACTGAAGAGAGATGGCAGAGTCCAGCCGAGATATGTTCGCTCCGCAACGGTTCTGCTGGCCGATTTTCAGGGTTTCACGCTTCTATCCGAGCAAGCGGAGCCGGCGGCGCTCATTGGCCTCCTTGACGAGTATTTCAGCGCATTCGACGACATCATGGCCCGTCACCGACTGGAGAAGATCAAGACGATCGGCGACGCCTACATGGCGGTCGGCGGCGTGCCCGAGACCGGCCTCATGCATCCGATCGACGCCGGTCTGGCCGCGCTGGAAATGCAGGCGACGGTCTCCCGCATGAAATCGCGGGGCGACGCCTCGCGACTGCCCTCGCTTGAATTGCGGATCGGCATTCACACCGGGCCAGTCATCTGTGGAATCGTCGGCAATCGCCGCTTTGCTTTCGATATCTGGGGCGACGCGGTCAACATTGCCTCGTTCATGGAGGCGCAATGCCTGCCCGGCCGGATCAATGTCTCCGACACAGCAGCCGGGCACGCAAAAGCCCTGTTTGATCTCGAGCCGCGCGGTCACGTCGAAGCGAAGCATCAGCGCACGCACGAGATGTTTTTCCTCAATCGCCTGAAGAGCGAATTTTCCAGCGATCAGGATGGACGCGAGCCGAACGAGCGTTTCGCCGCCGAATATGATCGCCTGGCCCAGCGGCCGCCGCCGCAGCTCACGCCCGACTTGTGGTCACCCTAGCGTCGCCACGGCGCCCGTGCATTCTCGCCGCCCCCGAGCGCGTGTAGGATGCGAGGCGAACAGAGGGAAGAAAACCGATGGCCCGACGCGCGCGCGACGTTCTCATCGACATCCTGCGCGATGAGGGCATCACCCACGTCTTCGGCAATCCCGGCTCGACCGAGATGCCGCTGATGGACGCGCTGGTCGATACGCCGGACATTCGCTATGTGCTCGGGCTTCAGGAGGCGACGGCGGTCGGCATGGCCGACGGCTGGGCTCTCGCCTCCGGTCGCGCCGCCTTCGTCAACCTGCATGCGATGGGGGGCTTAGGCAACGCCATGGGCGTGCTGGTCGCTTCGAAAGCGAGCGAGACGCCGCTCGTCGTCACCGCCGGCCAGCAGGACACCAGGCATCTGATGACCGAGCCGTGGCTTTCGGGCGACCTCGTCGCCCTTGCCGCGCCGGTGACCAAATGGGCGAAGGAACTGCGCCGCGGCGACGATGTCGGCCCGGCGCTGAGGCGCGCCTTCGGCCTTGCCCGCACCCCGCCCTGCGGGCCGGTGTTTCTGTCGCTGCCGATGGACATCCTCGATCAGGACGTGCACGGGGCGACCCCGCCCGCCTCTTCGCCGCCGCGGCTCGGACCGTCCCCTGACGCGGCAGGCCTCGCCGCCAGGCTCGCCGCCCTCGATCCGGAGCGGGTGGTGGTGCTGCTCGGCGACGACCTGCCGGCCGCGGCAAGCGCGGGGCTGGTCGCGTTCGCCGAGGCCGGCGGCTTTCCGGTCTGGGGCACTCAGCTCACCTCGCGCGCCGCGTTTCCCTCCCACCACCCCTGTTGGGCGGGCGTGCTGAAGCCCGATTTCGCCGACATGCGCGCTCACCTCCAGTCCGTTCAAGCCATCGTGCTGGTCGGCGGACGCGCCTTCGTCGCCTATCCCTATCGCGAAGCCGAGCCGGTGCCCGAGGGGGTCGCCGTCATGCATATCGCCGACAATCCGGAAGCGTTCGGACGCGAACACGCCGCGGACATGGCGCTGCTCGGCGACATCAGCCAGACGCTCGCCGCGGTCGCCGAGACGCTCGCGGACCTCACCGACAAGGGCAAGGTCGCGGCGCGGCTCGCCGCGCGAGGCGAGCGACGGCGCGAGGCCAGGGAGGCGACGCGCACGCGACATTCTGGCGGAAAGCGCGAGCGCGCCGCTCAGCGCGGACGCCGCAGTGCTGGCGGCGCTCGACGCCTTGCCGGAGGACGCGATCATCGCCAACGATTCCGCGGCGACCTTCGGCCGCGTCCAGGATCTCATGACGACCGAGCCCGGCCGCTACTTCTTCGCCCGCGGCGGCGTGCTTGGCTGCAGCATGCCCGCCGCCGTCGGCGCAGCGCTCGTATCAAAGGGCTGGGTCGCTTCGTTCGTCGGCGACGGGGGCGCGATGTATTCGCCGCAGGCTTTGTGGAGCGCCGCGCATTACAGAACGCGGACCATCTTTGTCGTCTTCAACAATCGCCGCTATGGCGTGTTGCAGAACGTCGCCAAGTCGCTTGGCTACGCCAACGCGAAGGCTGGCCGGTTCGTCGGCATGGATGTCGCCGATCCCGCGATCGACTTTCAGGCGCTTTCGGCGTCGATGGGCGTGCCGGCTGAGCGGGCGGAGGATCGCCATGCGATCGGCGCGGCGATCAAACGAGCGCTCAAGCGCGAGGGCCCGTCCCTGATCGAGATCCCGATCCGCTGAGGGGCGCCCGCACGAGGCGGCCCGCCGCGTGCGCCTAGGTAAACTCGCCCATGGACAAAGCCTGTCCCGGCATAGGATGCTGGCGCGCGCAACGACGACCCTTCGCGCGAAAGGAAATTTGAGGGAGATGGCGCGGGCCGCCCCCCGTTAGCAAGTCTCCCAACGAAGAATGGGCTCCCAATTCATTCTACTCGCCTGCCTCGATTAGAGCTGTTCGCCCGGCGATCCGAATCCTCGCCGGGCGAATTTGCGAGCGGGCCTAGACCCTCGCGATCGTCGCCTCGAGGGAAGGCGAACGCCTCAGCGTCTGCAGCACGACGCAATAGCGCTCGGTCAGCTTAAGGAGCGTGTCGAGCTGGTCCTGCGGCGCATCGGTGTCGAGTTCGAATTTGAGCCGGATGTCGGTGAAGCCGACCGGCGCCTGCTTGTCGACGCCGAGCGTGCCGCGAAAGTCGATGTCGCCTTCCGCCGCGACCTGGCCCGAACGCAACGCGATCCCCATCGACGTCGCGACCGCCTTCAACGTCACGCCGGCGCAGGCGACCAGCGCCTCGAGCAGCATGTCGCCTGAGCAGAGCTCCGCGCCGCTTCCTCCGGTCGCCGGATGAAGCCCCGCTATGGCGAGCGCCCGTCCGGTCTCGACCTTGCAGGCGATGCTTGAGGAATCGAGCGCGCCATTGGCTTTGAGCGTCACCAGCCCCGCCTTCGCGTCGCCGCGGTAGCGTTCCTTGAGCGGCGCCTGGATGGCGCGCAGTTCGTCACCGTTCATTGTCCGTTACGTCTCCTCAGCATTCCGGTCAATCGCTCGTCACGACCAGCAGCGCGGCGGCGTCCGTCGGCCGGCTTGTCTTCAGACGACGTCCGGGTTCGGACCAATCGAACTTGAGCGGCGCTTCTCGGAACGCGAACCGGTCGAGATGCGAGGCGACGACGCCTTTCATGCGCTCGACCGTCTCTTTCGCTTGAGCGTCGATCGTCACCGACAGGTCATCGGGCCGCGCCTCGAGCACGACGACCGCATCCGGAAACCTGACCACGCCCTTCTCATCGGAAAGGTCGACTTCCAGTCTGTGGCTCCAGTGCTTGCAAAGCTGCTGCATGTACTTTGAGCCGCTGATTGTTGGAACCTTGGCGCTTACGATCATGCTGATGGCGTCTTTCGGGCGTTGGGTGCTGTTGGAAAGATGGGGCCCGCACGTCTGACAATCAAGCGGGGCATGCAGATTGCGACTTGTCTCGCACTCGGCCCCCTTCGCATATGGACGAACGTAGGTCTGCTTGCGCGCGTCCTCCGCCCAAGCTAACGCTTGCGCGATGACCCGCGTCGGCTTCTTCTCCGGCTCGTTCGATCCGATGACCAACGGTCATCTGGACGTGATCGAGCATGCGGCGGCTTTGTGCGACCGGCTGGTCGTCGGCGTCGGCTCCAACCCCAACAAGGCTGCCCTGTTCACGGTCAAGGAGCGGCTGAAGCTGATCCGCGAGGCGGCGGCGCCGATCATGGCCAAGGCCGCTTGCGAACTCGAGGTCGTCGAATTCACCGGCCTCGCCATCGAAGCCGCGCGCAAAGCCGGCGCCACGCTGATCTTCCGGGGGCTTCGGGACGGAACCGATTTCGACTATGAGATGCAGATGGCGGGCATGAACGGCGCGATGGCGCCCGAGCTGCGCACCGTCTTTCTGCCGGCCTCCTCGCCGGTGAGGCCGATCACCGCGACGCTCGTGCGCCAGATCGCCTCGATGGGCGGCGACGCCTCCGCCTTCGCGCCGCCGAACGTGATCAAGGCGCTGAAGGCGAAGTTCAAGGCGATCTCCTGAAGGGCCGCGGCCGCCGCCCTCATCCGTCCGCGCTGCTGCGCGGCCACCTTCTCCCAGGGGGAGAAGGAAGAACGCCTCGATCGCCGGCGCCCCTACTCCCTCGGCGAGCCGGCGCCCCTTCTCCCTCGGGGAGAAGGTGGCCCGAAGGGCCGGATGAGGGCCCTACCCCTCGCCCCGCTCCTCGCGCAGCCGCGCCCAGTACTCGAGCCGCTTCCTGATTCGCGCTCGAAGCCGCGCTCGACCGGGTCGTAGAGCGTTTGGCGGCCGAGCTTGTCGGGCCAATAGTTCTGGCCGCTGAACGCCTCGGGCTCGTCGTGATCATATTTATAAGTCGCGCCGTAACCCTCGCGCTTCATCAGCTTGGTCGGTGCGTTGAGGATGGTCTTCGGCGGCGCGAGCGAGCCATGCGCTTTCGCCAGCGCCTGAGCGGCGCCGAACGCCTTGTAGACCGCATTCGATTTCGGCGCGGTCGCGACATAGACCACGGCTTCAGCGATCGCGAGCTCCCCCTCGGGGCTGCCAAGAAAATCGTAAGCGTCCTTGGCCGCGTTGGCCACCATCAGCGCCTGCGGGTCGGCAAGGCCGATATCCTCAGACGCCATGCGCACCACGCGCCGCGCGATGAACAAAGGGTCCTCGCCGGCGTCGAACATGCGCGCGAGATAATAGAGCGCCGCGTCCGGATCGGATCCGCGCACGCATTTGTGCAAGGCCGAGATCAGATTGTAATGCCCGTCCTGCGCCTTGTCGTAGATCGGCGCGCGCCGCTGCACGACTTCGACGAGTTGGGTCGCATCGAGCGTCTCGCCCGGACGCGCGGCGCGCCAAACCTCCTCGGCGAGGGTCAGCACCGCGCGGCCGTCGCCATCCGCCATGCCGATCAGCGCCTCGCGCGCTTGATCGTCGAGCGGCAAGGGTTTGCCCATCACGTCTTCGGCGCGCTTCAAGCAGCGCTTCGAGCGCCTCGGAGCCGAGCGGCCGAAACACGAGCACGCGCGCGCGGGAGAGGAGCGCCGCGTTGAGCTCGAACGACGGATTCTCGGTCGTCGCGCCGATCAGCGTGATCGAGCCGTCCTCCATCACCGGCAGGAAGGAATCCTGCTGCGCGCGGTTGAAGCGATGGATCTCGTCGACGAACAGGAGCGTGCCCTGCCCTTGCGCGCGGCGCACGCGCGCGGCGTCGAAGATCTTCTTCAATTCCGCCACGCCCGTATGGATCGCCGAGAGCTGCACGAACGTGTCGTCGCGGCTCGCGCCGATCAGCCGCGCGACCGTCGTCTTGCCGCTGCCCGGCGGCCCCCAGAAGATCATCGAGCCGAGAGAGGGCGCCGCAAGCAGACGCGTCAGCGCCCCGTTCGGTCCGGTCAGATGCTCCTGGCCCGAGACCTCGGCGAGCGTCATCGGCCTCAGCCGCTCCGGCGAGCGGCGCCGGCGGCGGCTCGGGCTTTGGCTCCATGCCGTCGAGAAGGCTCATTCGGCTTTGTCCCGCGCGCGGGGTCCGCTGTCCAGCCGGGCGCGCCTGCTTGCCCGCCGCCTGCCGGCGCCCCATGGTCCCAATCCCCTGAAACCGAGAGCCGCGCGATGAGTTCTTCCGGCCTTTCCTATGCTCCGTCCGAAACGCTGGGCTTTGTTCCGGAAAGGCTCGAGCGGATCACCCATGTCATGGCGCGCGAGGTCGAGGAGAAAAAAGCGCCCGGCGTCTCCATGCTGATCGCCCGCCACGGCAAGATCGCCTACCGGCAATTGGTCGGCGCGTTGCGTCCAGGCGGGCCGGCGATGAGCGACGATGCGATCTTCCGCATCTATTCGATGACCAAGCCGATCGTCTCGGTCGCGGCGATGATGCTGGTCGAGGAAGGTCGCCTCCTCATCACCGATCCCGTGTCGAAATTCATCCCGGCCTTCGCCAACACGAAAGTCGGCGTCGTCAACGGCGACAAGCTCGACCTTGCGCCGCTCAAGCGGCCGATCACGATCCAGGACCTGATGCGGCACACGTCGGGGCTGACCTATGGCTTCACCGGGGCCTCGCCCGTCCAGAAGCTCATCAAGGCGGCGAACGTCGTGGATTCGAACCGGACGCTGGCCGAAAATGTCGAGGCGATGGCGGCGCTTCCGCTCATGCACCAGCCGGGCGAAGTGTGGGAGTACGGCCTCTCGACCGACGTGCTCGGGCGCGTGGTCGAAATCGTCGAAGGCGCTCGCTCGGCGAAGTGTTGCAGGAGCGCCTGTTCAGGCCCCTCGACATGGTCGACACCGCGTTCTTCACGCCCGAGGCGAAGCTCGCTCGGCGGGCCGAGCCGTTCTCGTTCGATTTCATGACCGCAGCTGGCGTCGACACGCGCGATTCGACGTCACCGCCGAAATTCGAGTCTGGCGGCGGGGGGCTCATGTCGACGCTCGCCGATTATACCCGCTTCGCCGCGATGCTGAGCTTCGGGGGCGCGATCGACGGCGTGCGCATTCTCAGTCCCCGCACGCTTTCTTTCATGGCGAGCGACCATCTCGATGCAGGCGTGAGGAAGGCCCACTATCTCTTGTGGCGGGGTCACGGCTTCGGCCTCGGCTTCGCGGTGCGCACCGATCCCGGTCAAGCGCCGACCCCGGGCAGCGTCGGCGAGTTCTTCTGGGGCGGCATGATGGGCACGGCGTTCTGGGTGTCGCCGCGCGACTCCCTGTTCGCCGTGTTCATGGTTCAGACGCCGGAGAACCGCGAATATTTCCGCGCCCTGTTCCGCAATCTGGTCAGCGCCGCGATCGCATGAAGCGGTCGGCGGATCACCACACCCCGATGTTCGGCGCAGACGCCCACGGCTCGGCCGGCGCCTTCTTCTCGCCCTTCTGGATAAGCTCGATCGAGATCAAGTCTGGCGTGCGGATGAAGGCCATGTGGCCGTCGCGCGGCGGACGATTGATCGTCACGCCGGCCGCCTTGAGCTTGGCGCAGGTCGCATAGATGTCGTCGACCGCATAGGCGAGATGGCCGAAATTGCGGCCGCCGGTGTATTCCTCCGGGTCCCAGTTGTAGGTGAGCTCGACAGTCGGCGTCCGGCTCTCCTTCGCCTGCTCGACATCGTCGGGCGCGGCGAGGAACACGAGCGTGTAGCGAGCCTTCTCGTTCTCGATGCGTCGTGTCTCGACAAATCCCATGAGCTCGAAAAATGCGATCGTCGCCTTGAGATCCGTCACGCGGATCATCGTATGCAGATATTCCATGGGCTCCTCGTCGGGGTTTGCTTCGTGAATGGGTTCAGAGCATAACGCCTCCGATCTTGAGGGGAAGCCCCCGGACATATGGACCACGCTTTGGCGACGAAGCCGCCAGCCGAGGGCCACTCGGCGCTGAAGCAGCGCGCGGCGGCGGCCTCGATCGTGGCGAGCACAATCCTGGCCGCGCTCAAGCTCGCGGCGGGCCTGGCTTCCGGCTCGCTCGCGCTGCTCTCTGAAGGGGCGCATAACACGATCGACATCGGCGCAAGCGCGCTCACCCTCTTCGCCGTGCGCGAGGCCGACAAACCCGCCGACGCCGATCATCCATTTGGCCACGCCAAGATCGAGGCGGTGGCCGCGCTGGCCGAGACCGGCCTTCTCGCTGCGCTCGCGATCGGCGTTGCAATCCAGGCGTTCCAGCGCATCCGCAGCAGCGACGTTGCGGTCGACGTCGGCGCCTTCGCCATCGGCGCGATCCTCGTCTCGATCGTCGTCGACATCGTGCGCTGGCGGGCGCTGGCTCATGCGGCGCGCACGACCTCGAGCCACGCGCTCGCCGCCGACGCGCTGCACTATTCGAGCGATCTCGTCGCATCCGTTCTGGTGCTGCTTGGACTTGTCGCGACTCGCGCGGGTTTCCCCCGCGCCGATGCGCTGGCGGCGATCGGCGTCGCCGGCTTCATCGCCGTCGCAGGCTATCGCCTGGGGCGGACGACGATCGACGCGCTGATCGACCGCGCGCCCGAGGGGCTGACCGACGCGATCAGGAGCCTGGTCATGCACGACGCCAGCGTCGCGGGGATCGAGGCGATCCGCCTCAGGCCGAGCGGGCCGAAGATCGTGGGCGACGTCATCGTCTCGGTGTCGCGCACCCTGCCGCTCGAACGGGTCGCAGGAATCAAGGCGGAGCTGCAATCCCGGATCGCGCGAAAATGGCCGCAAGCCGAATTGACCATCACCGCCAATCCGCTTGCGCTCGACAACGAGACGATCCTCGAGCGGGTGCTGGTGACCGCCGCGCGCCGGGGCCTGCCCGTGCACCATGTCACCATTCAGGACATTGACGCGCGCAAGACAGTCGCCCTCGACCTTGAAGTCGACGGCGCGATGACGTCTCGGCGACGCTCACCTTCTCGCCACCGAGCTCGAAGATGCGATCGCCGCGGAAATCGGCGAGGATGTCGAAGTCGAGACCCACATTGAGCCGGCCGAGCCGGAGGCGACCGGACAATTGGCCGAGTCGGACCTCGCCCGCCGCATCGAAGCCTCGCTCGCCGCAACAGCGGCCGAACAGGGACGCGTGCGCGACATCCACGACGTGCGGGTGCGCGAAACCCCCGGCGGCGTGTTTGTCCTCTTCCATTGCCATGTCGATCCGGAAACGCCGGTCGAGACCGTTCACGACGCCGTCGATTCGCTCGAGCGCTCGGTCAGGCAGGCCTTTCCCGAAGCGCGCCGGGTCGTCGGGCACGCCGAGCCGGCAGGCGCGGAAGGCGGCTAACACCCTCAGTCTGGACGCCATTTTCGGGATTCTGTCATAGTGCGCTACTCAAGGAGGCGCGATGACAGACACGCAGCCAGCCAATAGCGCGCCAGCGCAAACCACCGCCACGGCCCCAGCCTGGCGCAGTCATTGGCTCTATCCGATCCTCCGCATCGCGTTCCTCATCTTCGCCGCCTGGCTCATCTGGTACACCGCAGGGCACTGGGACCGCTGGACGGGCGCGGCGCGTTTCGAATCGACGGACGACGCCTTCGTCGCCGGCGACGTGACGCCGCTCTCCGCGCGCGTGTCCGGAACCATCACCGAAATGCCGGTCAATGACTTCCAGACCATCCGCAAGGGCGATCTGATCGCGGTCATCGATCCGTCCGACTACAAGGCCCAGCTTGACCTGGCTCAAGCCAATCTCGCCGCGGCCGAGGCCACGCTCGCCAATCTCGAGAACCAGCGCGCCATCCAGCAGGCGCTTGTCCGGGAGGCCAAGGCGACGATCGACGCGGCCGAGGCCGACGTGCTGCGCTATCAGCTCGAAGATCAGCGCCAGCGCAACCTGTACAAGACCGGAATCGCCGGCACGCAACAGCTGGTCGAACAGGCGGACGCCAACGCGACGAAAGCGATCGCACAACGGCGCCTGAACGAGGCGCAGCTCGACCAGCAGAAGGCGGCGCTGGCGGCGATCGACATTCAGGAGAAGCAGCTTCGCGCCCAGATCAATGCAGCCGAGGCGCAAGTCGCGCTCGCCTCGGACAATTTGCGCTATACGCGAATCCTTTCGCCCGCCGACGGTCTCGTCGGCCAGCGGCAGGTGCGGCTCGGGCAATTCGTCAATGTCGGCACGCAAGTGATCGCCGTCCTTCCGCTGCCGAACATCTGGGCGCTTGCGAACTTCAAGGAAACGCAGATGACCAACATCCGCGTCGGGCAGCCGGCGCGGGTGACGGTCGACGCCTTTCCGGATCTCAAGCTCACCGGCCACGTGGAACTCCTGGTCGCCGGGAACAGGCAGCACCTTCGCGCTGCTGCCGCCCGACAATGCGACCGGGAACTTCACCAAGGTGGTCCAGCGCGTGCCGGTGAAGATCGTGCTCGACAGCAATCCTTCGCTTGGAGCTTTGGTGAGGCCGGGCATGTCGGTCGAAGCCACGGTCGACACCGGCGCTGGCCCCGCGCAGAGCAGCGGAACGACGACGAGCGACGCGACGCCTCGCCCATGACCGCCCTCCACGCTCCCATTCACGTCGAGCGGCGCGGAGGAGGTCCGCGCCAAGGCGCCAGTCACCTGCGCCGGCATCGCCGTTCACAAACACGGGGAGCCCTTTCATTCGGCTCGACGCCAATTCGCTCAGGCCCTACATCGGCATCCTGGGCGTCCTGATCGGCGCGCTCCTTTCAACCATCGGCAGCCGCATCACCACCTTCGGGCTCGCCGACCTGCGCGGCGGGCTGCACTTCGGTTTCGACGAAGGCGCATGGATGACGACGAGCTTCGGCGTCGGCCAGATGCTCATCGGCGTCGCCTGCCCCTATCTCGGCGCCATTTTCAGCGTTCGGCGAATCCTTCTGTACGGAATGGCGCTCCTGTTCGTCGCCAGCCTGCTGGCGCCCTTGTCGCCCAATCTCACCGCCTTCCTCACGGCGCAATTTCTCGCCGGCGTTGGCGCCGGGAACCTTCATCCCGCTCACCATCGGCTTCATCGTCCGCAATCTGCCGCAGCGCCTCGTCGTCTACGGTCTCGCGGTCTATGCGATGAACTCGGAATTGTCGCAGAACGTCGCGGCCTCGCTCGAGGGCTGGTACTCGGACAGCGTGTCATGGCGATGGATCGAATGGCAATATTGCCTGGCGCTGCCGATCATGTTCGTGTGCATTTGGTACGGAGTGCCGCGCGAGAAGGTCAACATCGCGCCTGCTGCGCACCTCGACTGGCCGGGCCTCGTCTATTCCGGCTTTGGGTTCGCCCTTCTTTACGCGGGCCTCGACCAGGGCAACCGCCTCGACTGGCGCAACAACGGCCTCGTCAATGGGCTCCTGCTGTCTGGCGGATTGCTCACCCTCGCTTTCGTCGTGCGTGAGCTGACCGGGTCGAAAAGCCGTTTCTCAACCTTCGGCTGCTCGCCCGAGGAGGGCTTGTCGCCGATCCTGCTTTTGGTGACCGGCTTCCGGTTCATCATTCTCTCCACCGCCTACATCATTCCGACCTACCTTCAGGTGGTGCAGAACTATCGCGAGCTGCAGGTCGGCGCGGTTCTGCTCTGGATCGCGCTCCCCCAGCTTCTGATCGTCCTTCCGCTCGGCTGGCTTCTGCAACGCGTCGACGCCCGTCTGACGCTGGCGTTCGGCGCGATTTTGATTGGAATCGCCTGTCTCATGGGGACCGGCCTCACCCACGACTGGGCGACCGATGACTTTCTTCCCTCCCAGGTCTTGCAGGCGATCGGACAATCGTTCGCCCTGACCTCGGTCGTCGTTCTCGCGGTTCGCTCGATGAGCCCGGCCGACGTGTTGACGATCGGCACGCTGTTCCAGACCAGCCGCCTGTTCGGCGGCGAGATCGGAACCGCCTTCATGCAGACCTTCGTGCGCGTGCGCGAACAGGTCCATTCCAATCTCATCGGTTTGCATGTCGACAGCCTCGGCGGGCAGACGGCCGATCGGCTGGCCGCCTATCGCAACGCTGTCGCCGCGCACTCGGCCGACGCTGCGCTCGCTGCGGAACGCGCGACGAGCCTGCTTGCGTCCGCGGTCGCAAAGCAGGCCGCCGTTCTCGCCTATATCGACGGATTTCTCGCCGCCGCCATCGGCGCCTACGTGTGCCTGGTCCTGACCGCTCTCTTGAGGCGGCGCTGAGGACCGGCGCTGGCCCTCAGACAAGCCCGTGCCCTCCGAAGAATTTTGCGCTACCATGGGCGCCCATGACGACCAAGGTAAAACGGCGGCTGACGACCCTCCTATGCGCCGATGTCGAGGGCTATGCCCGCCTCATGGGGGCTGACGAAGCAGGCACGCTCGCAACACTGCGGCGGTCCCGCGACGCGATGGCGACGCTGATCGAACGCCACGATGGGCGCATCGTCAACACCTGGGGCGATGCTGTCATCGCCGAGTTCGCCAGCGTCGTGGAGGCCGTGCAATGCGCGGTCGAGACACAGCAGGAGCTCTCGAGCCACAACGGCGGGTTGCCCGAGCCGCAACGGATGAGATTCCGCATCGGGATCAATCTCGGCGACGTCATGGTGGAGGGCGACGACATCTATGGCGACGGCGTCAATATCGCGGCGCGACTGCAGGAACTGGCCGAACCAGGCGGAATCCTGATATCCGGCCCTGTGTACGAACAGGTGCACAACAAACTGTCCATCGGATTCGACTGTCTCGGCGAGCAGCGCTTGAAGAACGTCGTCAATCCGGTGACGGGCTATCGTGTCGTTCAAGGCGGCGCGCCCTCGCGGCCGCAGGCGTCACGACCGGAGGCGGGTTCAGATTTCGGCGCCACCTCCCCGCCCCGAGGATCGTGCGCAGGGCGGCTTTGCTCGCGCCTGGGAATGGTACACAAGGCTGCCTCGCGCCAGCGCGGTGCTGATCGCCATCGTCGTCTTCCTGTTTGCGATCAACGTGTTCAGCGGCCTCAACCACATCTGGTTTCAATGGCCCGCCGCGGTGCTGCTGCTGGTTGCTTTTTTGCGGGCGGCAGGCAGGAGCAGGCGCTCGTAGAAGGCCCTGACCTTCACGGGCTCCGCCTAGCGCGCGGCGAAAAAGTGGACACCGGTTTTTCGCCAAAAAGCGCGCGAAATCAAAGAAACGAGAGCGCGAGGCAATTCGACCGAATAGCCGAGCGCTCTAACGCGGGTGGAGCAGCTGCGTCACGAAGCGCTCGCGCGAGACCGGCAGGTGCGGCTCGTCCTCGACCGTCGAAGACGCCAGTCGTTCCGCGACCATTGTGCGCAGGATATCGAATCCAGCGGTAAAGTTCGCTTCGATCGTGGGCCTTACGCGCTCGTAGAAGGGCAGATCCTTTGGCTTCGGCTTCGCGACGCGGAATTCGAAGTGGGTTGCGCCGTCATCGGGTTCCTCGAACGCATAGGAAAACAAAATTTTCGGCGCGCCGGGGATCGGCAGCAGCGCCGTGAGGGTCACATAGTCGAACGGGCGCCAGTCAACGATGTCCTCGATGACCGCGTCCTTGCCGTGCAGGCAATGGTTCTGCGTGCCCGCGCCGCGACGCCCCTGCGCTTTGTTCTCGATGACGCCGTCACTTCGCTGCCACCGGGCATGGTGCTGAGGCGAGGTGACGAGGTCCCACACAGCTTGCCTTGGCGCGGCGAAATCCCTCTCGATGAGCATATAGGCGCCGGCGCGCTGAACCAGGTTGCGCGCCGTCTCGGTTTCCCGCGTCCATGCCTCTTCGAGGTCGCTCACCCAGCACTTCGTTTCGCCGATATGCTCGATCGTCTCGGAATGCTCGTGAAGGCCCTGGGCCGCGGGATCGATGCCCATCTCCTGCACGCAGGCGCCGGAATAGAGCGCGTAAGCATGCGGGCCAAACGTCTTGCCGACTTCGTTCTTGAGGAGGCGGTGGACCAGAATGACGTCCCGGCCGGCGAGCTCCTCGCGGCCCGACATCTTTTGCCGGATGAACTCGCCGTGATGGACCACGAACTTGACGTCCAGGCTCTGCATCCGGCTGCAGGCCTGGCATTCGCAAGTGCTAGCCTGCTTGATGCTTCGGAGCCGCTTGCGGAAGGCAAAATACGCCTGGTCGATCAAGTCCTGCACGAGCGATCCATCGACCTTGTCGGCAAGCGCATAGACGAAAGCCGCGTCGCCCTCGAACTTGGCGAGACGGAAGGGCGGACGCAACGCCCTGACCAGAGTGTCCATGATGTCGGCGATGATATCCTGGGCATGATCGAGCTCGACGCCTGACACGAAATGCGTGTAGCCGGATATGTCGGCGATCGCGAAACAGGCCGTCTCCGCTTGTGGAAGCATTGCGAGCCCTCCTGTTGGCTCTGCGGCAGAGGCGTCATGGCCCCGGTGCGGGAACGGGTCCAACTATCACGCGACAAACAAATACGCGAATAATGCCCTCTTCGCTCCACAGCTCCCAATCCGCCACCTGCGGCGAATGCCGGTTCGAGCGCGCCGACACGACATCGGCCTCGTCGACCTGAAACAGATCGCCCCGGCCCTCCACACTGGCTATGATCATGGCGAAGACCGGAGCGGATAAACAGCGATTCTGGGCGTGAGTCGTTCGAGCGGCGGCGCAGGAACGGGGACCCATGCGAACCGCCTATTGCTTCACGCCGGACCGGGCGTTCTTTGCAGCCGCGCTGCGCGCGATCGCTTCCCTCATCGACGCCGAACCGGACGTGGAGCGCGAGATTTTCCTGATCTGCGCGCCAGACGATGTGCTCCCCGGCTTCGACAAGCTGCCCGCGCCGTCTACGCGAGCGCATCGAGCTCATCACCCTCGACTTCAATCGCTTCGACGCCAACCTTGCAGGACGAGGCCGCTTTTCCCGGGCGGTCTTCCGCCGCCTGTTTCTCGACGACATCCTGCCCTCGCGTTTCAAGCGGATCGTCACTGTCGATTCCGACATGCTGATCGTCCGCCCGGGCTTGAAGCGGCTCGAAAGCTTCGATCTTGGCGGACGGCCGCTCGCCGCCGCCTATGACATGATCTTTCTCATGGACTTCAGGGACGATGCGCTGGCGCGGCAGTTCCAGCGTTCGCGCCGCTCGCTTGGCCTTGCGCTCGACACGCCCTACTTCAACGCCGGCCTCATGGCGATCGACCGGGCGGCGTGGCGGGCCGAGAAGCTGACGGAGCGCGTGGTGAAGGCGCTGCGCGACGAGCCGGAGCGCTATCCGTTCATGGAGCAGGACGCGCTCAACGCCGCGCTCAAAGGCAATTTCACGGCGCTCTCGCCGCGCTTCAATTTCATGGGCGACTTTTTCCTGCTCGACCTCGAACGTTCGCTCGAGCCGATCGTGCTGCATTTCGTCAACGCGCCGAAGCCCTGGGAGCTTGACTCCTGGCGGGGCGAGGCGAGGTTCGCCGAAAACTATCGCGCCTGGTTCGCCGCGTCGCCCTGGCCGGATCTAGGGAAGGCGCCAGCCAAGCCGCAATGGCGACGGACCCGGCCGCCGCTCACGTCTCAGAGACGGGAGTTCGCGAAGCGATTGTTGGCGTTCCTGACTGAGACGCGCTTTATCGACGGGACATTGGCCATCCAGGCTCAAGCCTTGAAATCCGGAGTGAGAACTTGAAAGCGACCCTTTGGTTTGTTGCGATGGCGTGCGGCTGCTTCCAGGTCGTTCAGGCCATGTCCAATGGCTCGGCGGTTCGATCAGGTATCGGCCCGATCTGGGTCGGCGCGATGTCCGCCACCATCTCCACACTGACCCTCTTCGTGGTTGCGGTTGTGATCTACCGGCTGCCGCTTCCCGACAAGAGCCTTGTCATGGCGCAGGGCATGAAAGTCGTCGCCGGCGGCATGATGGGCGCCTTTATCGTCGCGGGCCTCGCCTTCGTCGCGCCCAGGCTTGGACCGACGCAGACCTTCCTCCTCTATTTTTTCGTCGTCGCCGCTACGTCGGCGCTCATCGACGGTTTCGGCCTTATGGGAACGGACGCAAGGGCGCTCGAACCGCGACAGCTCGTCGGCGTGTTGCTGGCCGGTGTTGGGCTGGTGCTCGCCCGCACCTGAGGCTTCCGACGAGCCGTCCCGGCGCTCCAGTCCCACGCAAGCAGCCGCCAATAGCCTCGCCTCGAGTCGGCGTTTGCTTGACCATGCGGCATGAGTTACCTTACGTTACTTTGGATCGGTAGGTATATTATAGGTAACAATTTGTTACAGTTAAACGATATTTAAGTATTCGGCCGCCAGAATGCCCTCGGAAGCGTCGCTCTGTCGACGCGGCGATTCTGGGGTGGCCAATGAAGGTTCTGTTCTCTCTCGCTTGCGCCGCAGCGATCGCAGCGGCGCCGGCCTCGGCCGCCGATCTCTTGGGGACGGCTCCGCCGCTCCCGATGCCGGCGAGCCAATCCCCAATGTTCGAGGTCGGCACGAACTGGTACGTGCGCGGCAATCTCGGGGTCAGCTTCGACCGCGCGCCGAGCGTTTCGTTCTCGACCATCGCGCTGCCGCCGCTCAGCGCCGTCGGCGCGCCGTTCACGATCGGCAATGGAGCGAACTGGTCGACCACGAACTTCACCGGCGGCGCCGGGTTCGGTTATCGGTGGAACGACTGGCTGCGGTTCGACGCCACGTGGGATTACCGAACCGGCCCAGGAGGGTCTCGTCAAGCGACCGTGGTCTGCCCTTATGGCCTCACCGGAGTGAGCAGCCCCGGCGGCGTCCCGCTTGGCTTTCTCTACGACACGACCAACACCTGCAACGGGTCGGCGAGCCTGCACCAATACGACAACGCTTTCCTCGGCAACGCTTATGTCGATCTCGGCACCTACTACGGCTTCACCCCTTACATCGGCGGCGGGGTCGGGGCCAACATGAACACGCTAACCGGAAGCGTGAACTTCAACGAGACCGCCAACGGCCAGCCCTATGCCGCTGACCTCTCCGCCATCGGCGCATCTCCGCCGGTGTGGGTCAATGCGGCGGGGCAGACGCTGGCGCCGCAACCCAACATCGCCTTCGCGCCGCAATTCTGGAACCGCTCGATCCGGTCGACGACATGGTCGATGGCCTGGGCGCTCGCGGCCGGAATTGGCTACAAGATCACCCCGAGCATGACGCTCGACATCGGCTACCGCTACCTCAACAGCGGCACGGTCAATACGCTGGTCAACCCGCAGAGCGGCGCAACGATCCGGCAAACCAACGCCTCGCACCAATTCCGCGTCGGCGTTCTCTACTACCTGCAATAGACCGCCCGCGCCGGGCCGCCTGAAGCGCCAACGCCGGCGACGCGGGCGAGGCGACGTCAGCGGCCCGGTTTACCCGCCCTCCAGCCTGCGCTACTCGTAGAAGTCCAGAACCGGTCGAAAAGGCCGCAGGATGAGCGCAGCGGCGAAGATCGAGGCCACGCCGGTGGGCGCGCCACGGGAGAGAACCGCGCGGCCCCTGGGTCCTGCGGCGCTGGCCTGCATGGGCGTGGTCTTCGGCGATATCGGCACAAGCCCTCTCTATGCGCTCAACGTCGCTGTCCGATCGGCGAGCCCAACCGGACAGGTCGCGCCCGCAGCCGTCCTCGGCATCGTGTCGCTGATCTTCTGGTCGCTCATCGTCGTCATCTCGTTCAAATATGCGGTGCTCATCATGCGCGCCGACAATCATGGCGAGGGCGGCATTCTGGCGCTCCTGGCGCTGGTGAGCCCGCGCCGCGCCAAGCAGAACCGTCTGCGGGCGGCGATCATCGTGGTGGGCCTCGTCGGGGCGACCCTGCTTTATGGCGATGGCGTGATCACGCCGGCGATCTCCGTCCTGAGCGCGATTGAGGGACTGAAGATCTATGCGCCGCAGATGCAGCATGCGGTCGTTCCGCTGACCGTCATTATCCTCATTGGCCTCTTTCTTATCCAGCGGAACGGCACGGCGTTCATCGGCGGCCTGTTCGGACCGGTCATGCTGATCTGGTTCCTTGTCGCAGGCCTTCTCGGCGTCATCGGCATCGTCAAGGAGCCAGGCATTCTCGCGGCTCTCAATCCCCTGGCCGCGATCACCTATCTTTGGCATGCCGGGCCGCTCGCCTTCGTCGTCATCGGCGGGGCGTTCCTGGCCGTGACCGGCGGAGAGGCCTTTTACGCCGACATGGGGCATTTCGGCCCGCTGCCCATCCGTGTCGCCTGGTTCGGCGTGGCGCTGCCGGCGCTAACCCTCAACTATTTCGGCCAGGGCGGGTTGCTCATGCACCGTTCCGGCGGACTCGACAGCCCCTTCTACGAGCTTGCGCCGCAATGGGCGCATTATCCGCTGGTCGCGCTGGCCACTGTCGCGACCGTGATCGCCGCCCAGGCGACGATCACCGGCGCCTTCTCGGTGACGCAGCAGGCCGTCAATCTGGGCTTCCTGCCGCGCATGAACGTCATCCACACCGAAGGCAGCGAGATCGGCCAGATCTATATGCCGTTCGTCAACTGGACGCTCGCCGCGGGAACGCTGATCGCGGTCCTCGGCTTCGGCTCGTCGGACGCGCTCGCCGGCGCGTACGGCATCGCGGTTTCGCTGCTCATGGTCATCACCACGCTGATGGCGACCTTTGTCGCGCTGCACTGGAAGCACAATCCGCTCATCGTCTATCTGGTCAACGGCTCGCTGCTGGCGCTCGATCTCGTGTTTTTCGCCTCGACGTCGACCAAGCTCCTCGAGGGCGGCTGGTTTCCGCTGCTCATCGCGCTCGTCATCGCGTTCCTCATGCTGACCTGGCGCAAAGGCGAGGAAGTGATGGACACGTGCCGGGTCGAGATCCGGGAGCGCGTCCAGGATTTCCTCGATCACATCCGGCGCGATCCGCCCTATCGCCTGCCGGGCGCCGCGGTCGTGCTCGGCCGGCTGGCGAAGGGCGTGCCGCTCGCGCTGTCGCACAACGTCAATTGCAATCGCGTGCTGCACGAACATGTGCTCTTCGTCGCGGTGACGACCACCGAAACGCCTTACGTGACAGAAGAGGATCGCGTGGCTGTCGCTTCGATCTCGGAGGGGCTCGCGCGCGCCCAGGTGCGCTACGGCTTCATGGAGCAGCCGAACGTCCCCGACGCGCTGGCGCGAGCCGCGGCGCGCGGGTTGATCCCCGACGTTTCCCAATCGATCTATTTCACCGGCCACGAGACGATCATTCCCTCGGGCCGGCGCGCGGGCCTGTCGCGATGGCGCGAAGCGTTGTTCGCCTTCATGCATCACAATGCCCAACGCCCGGGCGCCCATTTCAAGATTCCCGGCTCCCAGATCATGGAGATCGGAATCGAGTTCGAGATTTGAGGCCGCTTGTCTCGCTCGCGCCGCCATGCAAAGTTTGCCGGCCGCCGACAAGACCGAAAGACAATCCGGCGCCAATGAGGAGGAACGCCCATGCTGAGGATGGTCGCGAGGCTGATCGCCGTCGCAGTGTTTGCGCTGTCGGCGCCGCTAGCGGTTCAAGCCAAGACATTCTACTGGATCTCGCACGGCTCGCCCGCCGATCCGGTTTGGACCTATTTTCTCGCTGGCGCGAACATGTGGGCGAAGGATACCGGCCAGACCGTCAAGACGTCGTTCCACAACGGCGACGTGCCCTCGCAGCAGGAGGCGATCCGCACCGCCATCGCCGCCAAGGCCGACGCGATCGTCACGACCAGCCCCGATCCGGGCAGCCTGGTCGATGTCGTCAAGGAAGCGCGCGCCGCCGGCATCCCGGTGATCAACTTCAATACGCCCGATCCAAAAGTGAACTTCAACGCTTACGTCGGCGGCGATCTTCTCGTCGTCGGAAAGGGGTGGGCGCAATATCTCGTCGATCACAAGCTGGTGAAGTCCGGCGACTTCGTCTGGATGCCAGTCGAGGTTCCGGGCGCGAGCTATGGCGTCGAAGAAAAGAAGGGCATCGACGCCGTCTTCGGACCGCTCAACATCAAGTCGGAAGTCACCGAAGCGACGCTCGATCAGGCGGAAGTCATCTCGCGCATGAGCGACTACCTCACCGCCAACAAGGGCAAGATCAGCGCGATCATCGGCCTTGGCGACATGGTGACGGGCTCGATCAAGCGCGTGTTCGACCAGGTCGGGGTGAAGCCTGGTGAAATCCCGGTCGTTGGCTGGGGCAATTCGCGCGACACGACCGCCGAAGTGAAGGACGGTTATGTCAACGCAGCCATGTGGCAGGATCCCCAGGCGACGAGCTATCTCGCTTTGTCCCTTGGAGCGATGGCGGCAGGCGGCGTGCCGCCGGGTTTCAACATCACGGTCGGCACGCTCTATGACAAGACGAACGCCGACATCTACGACAAGATGATGTCGGGCAAGTAGTCGCGCTCGATCATCCGCGCGCTCGCCTTCGCCGATCCGTGAGCACTGCTGGCTCAAAGACCGGACGAAGGCGCTGGTTCAGCGCGCGGATCCTGCATCCTTAACAGCGCCGCGCACCACGCAGCGCTCGGAAGAATGAACGGGCCAGGCGGAAGAGGCGTTCGCCTCCGTCCGCACCTGCATCGGTGATAAGCGCGTGAAGACAGACTCAACCCTCCGACGTCTCATTTCGGCGCCGGAGTTCGGCCCGTTCGTGCTGCTCGTCGTCGAAATCACCGTGTTCACTGTGCTCAATCCCGAATTCCTGTCGGTCCTGAACGTCAGCAATACGCTCACCTTCACCGTCGAGCTCGGGATCATCGCGCTGGCGATGACCCTTCTGATGACGGCGGGCGAATTCGACCTCTCGGTCGGCTCGCTGTTTGGATTTGCGCCCGTCGTGATGTGGACGCTGTTCAACGCCGGCGTCACGTCGCTCGGCGTCGCATTCGTGATCAGCCTCGTGGTCGCGGCGCTGATCGGGCTGGTCAACGGGCTGTTCGTCACGCGCCTCAAGATCCCCTCATTTCTGGTGACGCTCGGCATGTTGCTGGTGGTGCGCGGCACGGCGCTTTTCGTCACCAACGGTTTCCCGCAGCGCACCTGGAGCGCCGAGGGGCAATGGCTCGCCAATATTCTCGTCGGCGATTTTTACATCGGGCCGTTCCGAGTCTACGCCTCGCTGTTCTGGTTCGTCGCTGCGGCAGTGATCCTCGGATACCTTCTGACGGAGACCAAATACGGCAACTGGATTCAGGCGACCGGCGGCAACCCCAGCGCCGCGCGGGCGCGCGGCGTCGACGTTTCCGGAGTGAAGGTCGCGCTGTTCATCCTCTCGGCCGTGATGTCCTCGTTCGCCGGCATCATCAGTTCGATCCGCACCTCCGCCGCCAATCCGAACAGTGGAACCGGCTATGAGCTGGAGGTGATCGCGATGGTCGTGATCGGAGGGACGGCGCTGACCGGAGGACGCGGCACGATCATCGGGACGGTGCTCGGCATCCTGATTCTGCGGGTGATGCGCAACGGCATCGTGCTGATCGGCGTGCCCGGCCTTGCCTACAACATCTTCATCGGCGCGATCATTCTCGGCATGATGGCGCTGCATTCCTGGCTCGAACGCCGGCATCAGTCGGGGACCTGAGCGATGAGCGAACCTCTCATCCGCATGGAGCACATCGACAAGTTCTACGGTCGGGTGCAGGCGCTCGACGACGTCAACTTCAACGTCGCACGCCAGGAGATCGTCGGCCTCCTGGGCGACAATGGCGCCGGCAAGTCGACGCTGATCAAGGTGCTGTCCGGCGCCGTGCGCGCGACCAGCGGCGACATCATCATGCGCGGCAAGCGCGTCGACATCCGCTCGACCACCGACGCGATCGCGCTCGGCATCGAGACGATCTACCAGGATTCGGCGCTCGTCACGCAGCTCTCGATCGCGCGCAATCTGTTCCTCGGCCGCGAGCCGCTTAAAGGTCCGCGTTTCCTCAACCGCATGGACGCAAGGCTGATGGAAGAGGTCGCCGGCGAGCTCCTGCGCAGGGTCGGAATCGGCAAGTCGATCCCGGCCTCGACGCCGATCTCGTCGCTCTCGGGCGGCGAGCGGCAGGCGGTGGCGATCGCGCGTGCGATGCACTTCGACAGCGACCTCATCATCCTCGACGAGCCGACCAACAACCTCGGCGTCGCGGAGACGCAGGGCGTCCTGCGCTTCGTGCGCAACGCCCGCGATTCCGGTCACTCCTGCATTTTGATCGCCCATAACATCCACCACGTGTTCCAGGTGGTCGACCGCATCGCGGTCATGCGACAGGGCAAGATCGTCGCCGAGGACATCGACCCGAAGCACACGACGGTCGCGGAGGTGGAGGCCGTCATCACCGGCGAACTGGCAGGCTCAGCGCATTGATCGACCCGGCGCGCTCCGCTCGGCAGGTGGGCCTGGCGCCCTCATGTTGTAGCGTTCCGCGCGCGATAGGCTGAATATTTGTCAGGACTCCCCGATCGGCCTATTGTTGTGTCGGGCTGGGGAGGCAATTGTCGATGGCGTAATGCGCAAGGACGGCGAAATGCCGGAAGCGAAAAGCAGTTTCCATCATCTCCTGGGTCCTGGGTTTCCGACCCGCAATCTCGCGAAAGGCCAGACGATCTTCCAGGAGGGCGATCCTGGCGAGGAGTTCTTCATTGTCGTGCGCGGACGCGTCGAGATCCGGAGCGGCGACCGTCATTTCGAGACCCTCGAGGCAGACGGCATTTTCGGCGAGATGGCGCTGATCGACGACAGCCCGCGCAGCGCCACCGCTGTCGCTTTGACCGACGTGACGCTGGCGCCGATCAAGGAAAATCAGTTTCTCTTCCTGGTCCAAAACACCCCGTTTTTCGCGCTCAGCGTGATGCGCGTCCTCGCGCGCCGATTGCGTCGCCAGAATAAAGCAGCGTAACCGGCGCGGTCCTTTCACAACGCCAGCGGCTTTGGCTATACGACAATCGAAATCGCCTCGCGGCCCTTCGGCGTCTCGACGACGCGCATGGACACCGCCTGGCCTTCGAAGAGGCCGCTGACGCCGCAGGCGCCGAGCGTGGTGCTGTGGACGAACACGTCCCGGCCAAAATCGTCGCTGGCCACGAATCCGAAGCCCCGGGTGTCGTCGAACCACTTGACCTTGCCGGTCAACTCGATGGCGGCGGACGGGTCGATCGTCGAACGCCGCGACGATCGGTCGACGGCGCTTGTGGCGTCGACCTCAACGACCCGCACCACCTCCGCTCCCCGGGAGCCGGCTGCGAGCGACAACGCGGATCTTCGCGCCCGAAGGCAGGGTTTGCCGTCCAGTCTCGCGCAGGGTCTTCAGATGCAGGAACGCGTCGCCCCGGCCGTCCGAGAGCTCGACGAAACCATAGCCCTTGGTGGCGTTGAACCATTTCACCGCCGCCTCGACCGTCACCCCGTCGGCTTGCGGATCAACGCTCGGCAAAACCGCGTCGAATTGCGTGGACGCATCCCCAATCTGCTCGGCGTGCTCGAACGCGCGCCTGCCAAATTCCCAACTCCTGAACATGACTCATCATCGCCGCCAACCTCCGTAACCAGACGCGCCCAAATCGAAACGACGGACTTGAATCGCGATCATCGACACTCCCGCCTCACGCCCAAAACCCGCGTTCCGCTTCCCCAGGGCCGGGCCGCCCAAAGGGCGGCCGTATGCGACAAATACAGCGCCGCTTCCCCGGCGGCAGTGATCCAGGTCACACTGCGGACACGCCGCGAGTGCGTGTATTTTTTGGTGGAGGAGCCTTTCCGCGGGCTCTAACCACGGCGATTGCGCGTAGAGCCGCGTCTGTTCGCGCCGAGACCGCTGCGCGAAACCCTTCGAAGTCCGTGCTTATCGAGTTCAGTCGGCCCCGGGTGGGCCGCTTCGGGCCGCTTACGCCACGCGCGCCAACACGACCGGGCGCGATCCGCGCTGCGCTCTTGGCAGACTGACCAGCGCCGCCGCGCCCTGGCCGGGCCTCGATTGCAGGCGCAACGTCCCGCCATGCAATTCGACCAGCGAATTGGCGATGGCGAGACCGAGGCCCGATCCCTTCATGCCATTGATCATGACCGCGGCGGCCTGTTCGAATGGCCGGCCCAGCCGCACGAGGTTCTCCGCCGCGATTCCGGGGCCATTGTCCTCGACGGTGAAATGGATGAGATCGGCGCCCGCAGCGGCGCCGATCGAGACTTCGCCGCCCTCGGGCGCGAATTTCACCGCATTGCGCAGGAGCGTTATGAGGATGCGCTCGACCGCCAGAGGATCGGCCTCGACAGTCACCTCGGCGTCGACGTCGACCCGGACCGCGACCCCCTTCTCTCGCGCGATCGACGCGATATCGAGCACCGCCCGGCTGACCGCCTGCTCGGCGCGGAAGCGCGCGTAAGTCAGGCTCTCCCGGCCCGCCTCGAGCCGCGCCATGTCGAGGACGTCGCTGACCACGCGCAGGAGATATTCGCCGCTGGCGAGAATGTGGGCGCAATAGTCGCCGTATTTTTTCGAGCCCAAAGGTCCAAAAGTCTGGCTTCCCATCAGTTGCGAGAAGCCGATGATCGCGTTGAGCGGCGTGCGCAGCTCGTGGCTCATATTGGCGAGGAACTCCGCCTTGGCGCGATTGGCGGCCTCGGCGCACGATTTCTGCTCGTGATAGCGTTGGGCGAGATCGGCAAGCTGCTGGGCCTGCTCTTCGAGCGACCGGCGCGACTGAGTGAGTTCCGCGACCGTGGCCAGGAGCAGCCCCTCCGAAGTCAACGACGCTGCTGCGTGTGACCATCCCTGCCCCTGCGCGCACAGAGGGCCGCCGCCCCGACCATCAGCCCGACCGTCGAGGCAAGCAGGAACGCCGTGATCAGCGCCGTGTCGCGCCAGGCAAGGAGATGGTCCTCGACGGGCGAAGCAAACGCCACCCTCGCCAAAGTCCTCGGCAGCACACGCACAGCGGCGAACTGGTCGCCGCCATGTTCGGTCTGGATGCGGATCACGCCGCCCGGAATGTCGCGGGCTGGGGACGGTCTTGCGCTGCCGCCGAGGGCCGCCAGCGCCAAATCGGAAGCGTCCTGGGTTCCTTCGTATGCGATCACGCGGCCGTCGCGACCGATGAGCATCGATAGCCTGAGCCGCTCCTCGGGATGAGCCTTAAGAACGCTGCGAAAAACTTCGGCTTCGGACGCCTGCGGATCGGCGCTCAGCGCCGCGTTCAGCTGCTCCGCCAGCAGGGTCGCGCGCATGTCGACCTCGTGCGCCCCGGCGCTCAGCGCCAAATCGCGCTCGAGCCGCAAATGCTGGAGGGTGAGCGCGAGGACGGCGAAGATCGCAATGGCGACGCCGGTGACAAGAGCCGACGGAATCCGTCGCCGGCGGACGGCGCCGCCGGGGGGCCGCGCCACGCGCCTGCTCGATCGCCTTGGCAGGCCGGCGAGCGAACGCCGCAGCGAACCGAACCGCCCCGTCCCCGCTTAGTGCTTCAACTGGCCCCATTTTGAATAAGGGTCCCCGTTTGCCGCGCTAACGCGCGTCATTGCCCATTCCCAGACTTCGCCACAAACTACACTCGGACTGCCGCCTTAACGCCCGAATCACTACGATAAGAATCCTTGTGCGAATCTTTGTCCAGTCCTTGACAAAGCGTCAGGCGTAAAAATTGTGGCCGAGGGGCGGCAGTAAAATCAGGCCGGCGCCACTTGCCGCTGGGAGAAGGGGGTAAGCCGTCAGCACGTCCGGATGAACGCCTGTCGTTCCAGGCGGCTTGAGAACCGTTTGCCCTTGAGTTGACGTGGAGACCGCCAGCGCGCTTCCTCCCCTCAAAGCCCGTTCAATGGACGGGCGTCCTTCGGAGCGGGCTACCGGAGAGGGAGATTCACCCCAGGCTGCGGGTCACGATGTCGCGGACGTCGGGCGACAGCGACGGTTTCGCGGCGATGCGCCGCAGCATCGCCTCGGCATGGCCCCGGCGGACATCCTCGAGCGAGCGCCAGGATCGCATTGCGGTCAGGAGCCGCGCAGCGATCTGCGGATTGGTCGGATCGAGAAGCACCGACGACCTCCTCAAGCAAGGCGAAGCCTGCGCCGTCGGCGCGGTTGAACTCTCTCTGGTTGGCGGTGAAGCCGCCGATCAGCGACCGCACCCGATTGGGATTGGCGAGCGAGAAGCCGTGGTGAGTTCATCAGCCCGCGCACCCGCTCCAGCGTCTCGCGCTCAGGGATCTGCGCCTGCAGCGCGAACCATTTGTCGAGGATGAGCGGCTCCATGGCGTAGCGCCGGCCGAACGCCTCGAGCGCGTGTTCGCGCCTGTCGTCCGGCTTGAAGGCGATCGCCGACAGCGCGCCGAGGCGTTCGGTCATGTTGTCGGCGTCGGCGAGCTGGCGATGGGCGAGCTCCAGTCCCTGGATCACATCGCCGTCGACGAACAGGCCAAGCGCCACGTTGCGCAAAGCGCGGCGCCCGGCCGCCGCGGCGTCGGGGGTGAAAGGCGAGGCATCGGCGAGTTCCGCATGCAGCGCGGCGAGCGCGCCGGCATAGGTGCGCCCGAGCGCGCCGCGCATGGCCCTGCGCGCGGCATGGATCGCGTCCGGATCGACGTCGTCGCCGATCTCGCGCGCGATGTCGGATTCGGTCGGCAGGCCCATCGCCAACGCGGCGAAGGAATGATCGACGCGCCCCGCGCGGACATCCTCGATCAGCGCGCCGAAGGCGGCCGCAAGTCCGCCGTTGCGCTCGGGCGCGCGGCCGGCCCGAATGGCGTTGACGCCGCGCAACAGAATCCGCGACGCCAGACTCTGCACCGATTGCCAGCGATTGAAATTGTCGCTGTCGTGCCGCGAGAGGACGATGAGATCCTCCTCGGTCAGATCGTCGTCGACCTTAACCGGCGCGGAGAAACCCCGCAGGAACGACAACGTTGGCCGCTGCGGCACATCGCGAAAGACGATCGACCGCTCGGAATCCTTGAGTTCGAACACGCCGCTTGCAAGTTCGTCGGCGCTCGCGTCCGACGATGTCAGCGACAGGTCGCCGCCGTTGGCGCCGACCAGGCCGAGCGCGAGCGGCATCGTCATCGGCGCCTTGACGTTTTGCCCCGGGCGTCGGCGCAAGCGTTTGCGTGATGTCGAGCCGATAGGTCTTGCCGGCCGGATCGTAGGCGCTGCGGACCGTGACTTTCGGCGTGCCGGCCTGATTGTACCAGCGCATGAATTGCGAGAGATCGCGTCCCGAAACCGTCTCGAAACAGCCGATGAAATCCTCGACGGTCGCCGCCTGGCCGTCGTAGCGCTCGAAATAGAGATCCATGCCGGTACGAAACGCCTGGGCGCCGATCAGGCGCTTCAGCATGCGCACGATTTCGGCGCCTTTCTGGTAGACGGTCGCGGTGTAGAAGTTGTTGATCTCGTGATAGACCTCGGGGCGCACATTATGCGCGAGGGGGCCAGCGTCCTCGGGAAACTGCGCGGCGCGGAGCGCGCGCACGTCGCCGATGCGCTCGACCGGCGCCGAGCGCATGTCGGCCGAGAAATCCTGGTCGCGGAAGACGGTCAGCCCCTCTTTGAGGCAGAGCTGGAACCAGTCGCGGCAGGTCACGCGATCGCCGGTCCAGTTATGAAAATATTCGTGCGCGATCACGCCCTCGATATTGGCGTAATCGTCGTCGCTCGCCGTCTCCGGCGAGGCGAGAACGTATTTGTCGTTGAAGACGTTGAGGCCCTTGTTCTCCATCGCGCCCATATTGAAATCGGAGACGGCGACGATGTTGAAAATATCGAGATCATATTCGCGACCATATGCCTGCTCGTCCCAGGCCATCGAGCGCTTGAGCGCGTCCATCGCATAATGCGCCCGCTCTTCGCGGCCATGCTCGACATAGATCGCAAGCGCGACCTTTTTGCCCGACATCGTGACGAACGAATCCGTGATAGGACCGAGATCGCCGGCGACCAGCGCAAACAGATAGCTCGGCTTCTTGTGCGGATCGCGCCAGATTGCGAAGTGGCGCCCGGGCGCGTCCGCTTCGCCCGCGCTTTCGAGATTGCCGTTGGACAGAAGCACCGGCGCCTCGGCCCGGTCCGCCTCGACCCGCACCCGATAGGTCGAGAGCACGTCCGGGCGATCGAGAAAATAAGTGATGCGGCGAAATCCCTCCGCCTCGCATTGCGTGCAATAGGCGGAGCCCGTGCGATAGAGGCCCATCAGCTTGGTGTTGGCCGCGGGATCGAGGCGCGTCTCGATCGTCAGCGCGAAGGCGCGGCGGGGCGGCCGGCGCAGCAGAAACCCCGACGGGCTCGCCTCGAAATTGGCGGCGTCGATCGGCTCGCCGTCGAGTCGGGCGGAAACGAACACCAGTTCGTCGCCATCGAGCGCAAGCGCCGCGCCGCCCCGGCCGGCCGGATTGGGGCGCATCGAAAGGGTCGAGACAACGCGCGTCGCATGGATGTCGAGCGACACGTCGAGCTCGACGTGGTCGATGAAATAGTCCGGCGCGCGATAGTCGCTGAGGCGAACAGGTTGTCCGTCCGACGGACGCATGGGCTGCCTTTCGAAGGTTCTGGAATTGATGAGGCGATCAGGCCGTAGCGAAGGCGATCATTGCCGCGGGGGTAAACGCCAGCCCGTAGCGAAGCAAGGTTTTTTGCAAAGCCGCCGGCGGCGCGTCGCCGCTGGTGAAGATCGCGGTCCCCTCGCTGGCGGGCGACGCGCCCGGCGGGCCAGAGCCGATCAGCGCATCGAGACGGCGCGCGATCGCCTGCGCGGGATCGACGAAGCCGACGGCCCAAGGCGAAAGCCGCTCGATCTTGTCCAGGATAAGCGGAAAATGGGTGCAGGCGAGCACGATCTGGTCCGTGCGGCGACCATCGCTGTTCAACGAAGCACGGCGCGATCTCGCGCCTGATCTCGGCTTCGTCGACGGCTTCGCCGCGCATCACGCGCTCGGCGATGACGGCAAGCAGAGGCGAGCCGACCAAAGTCACCTCGCAACCGGCGGCGTGATCGCGCACCAGCGCATGGGTGTAATCGCGCGCCACGGTGCCGCGCGTCGCCAGGACGCTGATCAGCCGCGACCGCGACGCCGACGCCGCCGGCTTGATCGCCGGCACCACGCCAACGAACGGCAGGCGCGGATGGGCGGCCCTCAAGGTGGGCAGAGCCAGGGTGGAGGCGGTGCTGCAGGCGATGACGACAATATCGGGCCCGGTTTCGCCGATCAGCCGCGCCATCACCGTCTCGACCCGGGCGACGAGCGCCGCTTCGCTGAGCCGGCCGTAGGGAAAGGCCGCGTCGTCGGCGGCGTAGACGATTTCGACGTCCGGCCTCAGGCGCCGGATCTCGGCCAGCACCGAAAGTCCGCCGAGGCCCGAATCGAACACGAGCGCCCGCGGGGCGCGCGCGGGCGCCGATGCGTCCGCGTCGAATTCCGCGATCAGATTTCGGGGCGCCTCGCCGCCCCCGCCCCCGGCCCGGTTCATGCTCGAGGGCATACGCCAATCGGCGCGCGCGGCAAAGTGACCGATTGGGCCATTGACCGGCGACGAGCGATTCAGCCAAGGAAACACCGTGCGCTTTCGCGAGAGGAGCCGCGCGCTGACCGCCACGTTGCTATCCGAGGCCGATTTCATCGCCGAGCCGGTCGAGCGCCTTGACGCGCCCGAGCCGCCGACGCCTGCCGAGCGCAGGTTCCACGTGCTCGCGCTCATCGCGGCGGCCCTGTTCCATCTCCTGATTCCGCTCTCGTTCTTCCTCTATTACTGGCTCTGGCCGCTCACGATTCCGACCGCCGTGCAGGAAATTCCGGTCGAGGTGGTGATCGAGCAGCCGCCGCCCCCGCCCCCGCCGAAGCCGCCGGAGGAGAAACCGAAGCCGCCGCCCCAACCGGAGGTCGAAAAGCCCGCCTATGACGCGCCTGCGGAGGCGACCAAGGAGAAGGTCAACCGGGACTCGCCCGACAAGACGACTGAAGCCAAGGCGACGCCCGAGGCCCCTCCTCCGCCCAATCCGGGCGCTTCGCCAAAAGCAGATAAGCCCGCGCCCGCGCCCCACCCCGCCGAGGAGCAGAAAGGCGAGGCCGCGCCGCCCGCGCACGACCTCAAGCCTGAGCCTGAAGGCGAATTACCGGCGGACCAGAACCCGAAGCCTGAGGACAATCCGACCCAAACCGCCGCCCCTGCCGCGCCGCCCGCGCCGCCAGAGAAGGCTCCGGTCGGCGAGCCGCTGCCGACGATCCAGGAGCTTCCGCAATACAAGTTCGCGCGCGCGACCGAAGCCTCGCCGGTCGCCGGCGGCAACGCCGAAGCCCGGTATTTGACCATCGTTTACGGGAAGATCAAAGCCCATCTGCACGAGAGCCCGGACCTCCACATCGACCTCGCCAACAGGCACGGCATTGTCGATTTCTATGTCGACGAGGGCGGCAATCTGGTCGGCCGCAGGCTGGTCGCGTCAAGCGGCTCGCCGAACCTCGACATCGCCGTCATGGCGGCGATCGCGGAAGCTGCGCCCTATCCCACGCCGCCCCATTGGAGCCCTGTCTCATTGAACTACAACTTCGGCCGAGGCCCGGGGCCGCGTGGAGGTCACTGAATGCAGAGGTAATTGACCCTGACGCGCTGGAAATCGGGATAGTAGTTGCTCCAGTGGTAGGACGCCCTCATTCCGTATCTCGCGCATTCTTTTTCCGCCACGGCGTAAAATTCGGACCGCGACGGAAACGTCTCACGGTGCGGCGCATTGGGATAATAGATGAAACTAACGTCGCGGTAGTTCGCGCAGCCGCTCAGCCCCGCAAGCATCCCGATCAGGAAGACAACGCGCATTCTGGCCCCACGCCTCGAGAACCGACGGGCGTCCCAAAAGCGCCCGACTCTCTTGCGGCCACTCTGCCCGCCCGCCGTCCGTCGCGCAAGGCTTGCGTTGGCCCTGGTCGCGATCAGATTGATCCCTGGGGGTCCAGACCCCATCGCGCGCGTTCCAGCCAAAGCGTTGCGCCTCAGTCCGCGAGATGACGCCGGCTCACCTTTGGATGAGCGCCTCGGCCTTTGAGCCAGCCGGGCAAGTTCAAAAATTCGACCCATTGGATCTCTCTCAAAGCACAAGCTTCCATTGGCCGCAGCATTCAAATTCCACCGTCAACGGCGTTTGATCTGGGTAATTCTACCTAATTGACGGAGGGTTAACAAAACTATAGATAATAACACGCGAGTGATGCGAGTTAACATTAACAACGTACAGCCCGCGCCGCTTTGGTGTGAACAAGTAATCCGAACAATTCGACGTCGACCGCACGTACAATGCGTCGGCGTCTCGTTCGATTCGACGACTAGACCTTTCATTACCTGCATCAAACATCCGTGTTCTTTAGTTGTCCGATCGTAGCACGCTTAATCGGCGCGACGAATCTATAGGATCAAGATCATGGCTATCAGCGCGACCTTCATTCCTACCGCCGGCATGCTGACGGAACTTGGCGACAACGGCAACAACTCCATTGTCACGAGCCGCGATGCGGCCGGACGGATTCTGGTGAACGGCGGAGCCGTTCCGGTGATCGGAGGCACGCCGACGGTCGCGAACACGTCCGTGATTCAGGCCTTTGGGCAGGGCGGCGCCGACACGATCAGGCTCGACGAGTCGAACGGCGCGCTGCCCGGCGCCGACCTGTTTGGCGGCGCGGACAATGACACGATCACCGGCGGATCGGGCGCGGATCTGCTGTTCGGCCAGGACGGCGACGACACGCTCCTTGGCAAGGGGGGCAACGATCTTCTGTTCGGAGGCGCGGGCAACGACGTGCTGACCGGCGGGACCGGCAATGACCAGGTGTTCGGCCAGGCCGGCGATGATCGCATGATCTGGAATCCCGGCGACGGCACCGACCTCTTCGAGGGCGGTGACGGGATCGACACCGCCGAGGTCAATGGCGGCAATGGGGCCGAAACCTTCACCATCACGGCGAATGGCTCGCGCGTGCGCTTCGACCGCGTCGAGCCCCGCGCCGTTCTCTCTCGACATCGGCACAACCGAGAATCTGGTTCTTCACGCGAACGGCGGCGATGACGTGATTACCGCCGGCAACGGGCTTGCCAGCCTTATCAGCCTCACCCTCGACGGCGGCGCGGGCAACGACACGATCACGGGCGGCGACGGCAATGACATGCTGCTCGGGGGCGACGGTAACGACGTTGTCACCGGCGGCCGTGGCGCCGACACCGCCCTGCTCGGCGCCGGCAACGACACCTTCGTCTGGAATCCGGGCGACGGCAGCGACACTGTCGAGGGTCGGAGCGGCATCGACACGCTTGCTGTTCAACGGCGCGAACGTGAACGAGAACTTCGACATCTCGGCCAATGGCGGGCGAGTGAGGCTCTTCCGCGACGTCGGCAACGTCACGATGGACCTCAACAGCATCGAGACGATCGACTTCATCGCGCTCGGCGGCGCCGACACGATTACCGTCGGCGATCTGACCGGAACGAGCGTCAAGCAGGTCACCATCGACCTCGCGTCACCGCCCGGCAGCGGCATCGGCGATGGGCAGGCCGACTCCGTCATCGTGAACGGCACAGCGGGCGGCAATCACATCACCATCGCGGGCAGCGGCGCTTCGGTCGCCGTCACAGGACTGCCAGCTCAAGTGACGATTGCCGGCGCCGAGGGCGCCAACGACGGGCTCGTCGTCAATGCTTTGGGCGGCAATGACAAAGTTGATGCTTCCGGGCTCAGCGCCGGAACGATCAGGCTCACGGTCGACGCCGGAGCGGGCAACGACACCATCACCGGCAGTCAGGGCGCAGACACCCTCATCGGCGGCGATGGAAACGATTATGTGACTGGCGGCCGCGGCGACGACGTCGCTTTTCTGGGGACCGGCAACGACAGGTTCATCTGGAATCCTGGCGACGGCAGCGACATTGTCGAAGGCCAGGATGGCGTCGACACCCTGCAGTTCAACGGATCCAACGCGAACGAGAACATCGACGTTGCCGCCAACGGCGGGCGCGTCAGACTGACTCGCGACGTTGGCAATGTCACAATGGACCTCAACAGCGTCGAGCAGATCATGGTCGCCACCCTCGGCGGCGTCGACAATGTCACGGTCAACGATCTGACCGGAACAGGCGTCAACACGGTCTTTGCCCAGCTCGGGCCGGGTCCAAGCAGTCCCACGGGTGACGACCAAGCCGACACGGTGGTCGTCAATGGTACAGCCGGCGATGATACGATTCGTGTCGCGACAGCCGGCGCGGCCGTCGTCGTCACCGGACTGGCGGCGAAGACGAATATAAACGGCATTGACGCCGGGGTTGACGCACTCACAATCAATGGGCTCGGCGGCGCCGACACGATCGACGCGTCCCACCTCCACGCCGGTCAGATGAACCTCACGATCAATGGCGGCGACGGGAATGACACGATTACCGGCAGCGCGGGCGACGACCTCGTCTTCGGTGGTCGTGGCGACGACGTTGCGTTGCTTGGCGGAGGAAACGACACCTTCGTCTGGAATCCGGGCGACGGCAGCGACACGGTGGATGGGCAGGCGGGCGCCGATACGCTCTTGTTCAACGGCGCGAACGTCAACGAGAACATCGACATCTCGGCCAACGGCGGCCGAGCCAGGTTCTTCCGCGACGTTGGCAATGTCACGATGGACCTCAACCGGATGGAGACAATCGATTTCAACGCGCTGGGCGGCGCCGACACGATCACTGTCAACGACCTGACTGGGACGGGCGTCAAAAACGTCAACATCGATCTCGCATCGCCCCCGGGCAGCGGCGCGGGCGATGGCCAGGCGGACACGATCATCATCAATGCGACCAGCGGCGCCGACGTGATCACCGTGACCAACAGCGGCGGCTTGATCACCGTCTCAGGTCTCGCGGCGACTGTGACAATCTCAGGCGCCGAAGCAGCGAACGATCGCCTTGTCATCAACGGCCTCGGCGGCGACGACGTCATCACCGCGTCGGGGCACATCGGCATACAACTCACCGCCAACGGCGGCGACGGCGATGACCTCCTCATCGGCGGCGCAGACCGCGCGACTCTGATCGGCGGTATCGGAGACGACGTGCTGATCGGCAATTCCGGGGCGGACACGTCTCGACGGCGGGCCGGGCGGCAACGTCGTCATCCAGAATGGACCCCCTCCCAGCCCGCATTTCGGCGTGCTGTCGCAGGTGATGGAGTCAAACTTCGCCGCGACCGCCGCCATCCATGGCGTATCGCCTCTCAGCGCATCGCATTCGGCGCTGCTGGCGGGCTCGCTCGGCTGATGACGAATTTCGGCTCCCCTCTGGGGTGAAGCCATAAAATAGGCGATCGAAGGGATTAAAGGGCGCCCGCTCCGCGACATCCGAGCGCGACATCCGAGGAAGCGTATTCGAATCCGTTCGGAGTCGCTTGTCATTCGAACCCCGGAGGTAAGCCCATGAAGATCGTCGTTATCGGCGGCACCGGCCTGATCGGCTCGAAGACGGTCGCCATCCTGCGCCAGGGCGGCCACGACGTCGTCGCCGCCTCGCCCCAGAGCGGCGTCAACACCATCACCGGCGAAGGGCTCAAGAGCGCCTTGGCCGGCGCGCAGACCGTGATCGACCTCGCCAATTCGCCCTCATTTGAAGACAAGGCGGTGCTGGAATTCTTCGAGACTTCCGAGCGCAATCTTTTGCCGGCCGAAGCCGCGGCTGGCGTGCGCCATCATGTCGCGCTCTCCATCGTGGCGGTCGACCGGACCGATAACGGCTATTTCCGCGCCAAGGTCGTTCAAGAGAAACTGATCAAGGCCTCGGGCGTCCCCTACACCATTGTCCGCGCGACCCAGTTCATGGAATTCCTCCGCGGCGTCGCCGATTCGGCTACGGATGGAAAGACGGTCAGGCTTCCGCCCGTCCTGTTCCAGCCGATCGCGGCGGACGATGTCGCCGCCTTCGTCGCCGAGGCCGCGCTCGCTTCGCCGCGACACGGCGTCATGGAGATCGCCGGCCCGGAGCGGGCGCCGTTCAACGAAATCGTCGCCCGCTATCTGAAGGCGATCGGCGACCCCCGGCAGGTCGTGAGCGACCCCGCGGCCCGATACTGGGGCGGCAAGGTCGAGGAGCGCTCGCTCGTCCCCCTGAACGAAGCGCGCCTCGGCCGCATCGGTCTCGACGAATGGCTCCGCCGCTCGCAGGCGGCGGCCTGATCCGGCGTGGTCGCGCGCAAAACCGGATTCGGAGATCAGGAACGGATGCGCCGGCGTTCGTGCGCGTTCTCGGCCAATCCCCGCAGGCGCTGCGGCGCGTTGCGGCGGGCGAACGCGCCGAACCCGTCAGCTGAAGGCGCGGCGCGGCTGAGTGTTCGTAACCGGTGAACGGCCGGTGTCGCCAACTCATGGGGTTATGAGCCGGCGACGGGGCCCTCAGCGGTCGGCAGGCGGCCAAGGGGAAAGCCGCCGCCATTCGCCAGTGCGGGGGCGCCGCTGAGGGCTGTTCTAAAGCCGGTGCAGCGCGTTGAGCGGGATGTAGGTATTGAGGGCGAAAATTTCCACTGGCTGACAGCCGCCCGGCCCAAGAATCGGAGCGGCGCGCGGGACCGTTCCCCGATCGCGCGCGTTGTCGAAGGCAAGCGGGCCGACCCTTTGCCTGAAGGCGCGGCCCGGCAATCGGCGAGCCGGAGGAGGAGGAGCCATGACCGACCGCACCGTCGAACTCGAAGCCGCCGTCCGCGCCCAGGACGCGCTGATCGCCGAGGCGCAACGATTGTTAGCCGACTGCCTGCGACCGGACGGCTTAAGCCGCGACGCCCTCATCACCCAGTTGCGCAAGCTCCTCGAGGGCCCCCGCCGGCGCGAGGCGCAGCGTCTGGTGCGCGAGGCCCTGGGTGAGGATCGTGCCGACATCGCATGAGAGGCGCCAATCTCTTCTGCGCCAAAATTCAATCGAGAAGCGTCGCCAGCATCCGCCGAAAGCGGTCAAGCGCGCTCTGCGCTATCCCAGCCGCCAGGCCTTCGCGAGCATGGTCAAGGACCCCGAGTACCGCGAAAAGGCCGCTGCCCTGTGGCGTTGTCGCCCGCCGAGGCGGTGTTGGCTTTGAGATTTCACCGAGGCGCGCCGGGTTGGGCGAGAGCCAGGTGTCAGGTGTTTGCCGGAGCTCCGATCGCATCTGACTGCCATCTCAATGTCGCCGGGACCGCGAGTCGGAAACGTTCTTTCAACTCTGGCAGCAGCAGCGCGGCTGGCTCCCAGTGTGGCGCCGCCAAAGGAGGCTCACGCAATTCTTTCTCGGCCTCGCGGCTTTCATCAACCAACTTGATGAGGAACGGGACGAGCTTCTGATAACCGACCTCCCGCAACAGGATTCGTTGCCGACGGACGTCTCCCTCGGAGAATTGGCCGCATAGAAAGCGATAGGCTTCCAATTCGCTGATGAGAATTATGATTGTGCGCTCCGCCTGTTCCGGTTCGAAGTCCACCAGCTCCCGAATTGAGTGCCGCGCGCTCTCCATTGCAAGATAGAGCATGTAGACAACATTGCGCACGGCCTCGTGCCAGGCGCCCACCGAGCGCGCCCCAGTAGGCAAGCGCTCCAATTCCCCAGGCCCGGGCCTCGTTTTTGCGAGCGCCCGCTGGGTATCTCGAACGGCTTTCATATAGGTGTAGAATTCCGTGATATAGACGACGACCCGCGCTTCCAACGTCTCCAGATCGCGCGTATTACTATCGAAAACTGGGAAATAACTCTCTTGGGAAGTGAACGGACGCGCCGTCGGCTGTAAATCATCGGCGCTTGAGGAGACCTCCGCCCTCGGTGGCCCTTCCTCGAACCTGTCAACATAGCTGCGGACAGTGTCGAACGCTGCGGCCACTCGACACAATGTGCTGATCTCGCAGGCGAACAGATCAACTACGCCGAGCCGTGCGCTGCCGACTTGGTAGGCCCATGTCAGAAGGCCGCCTAAAGCGGCGAACAAAGGCACCACAAATAGTAATCGATGGCCTGTGCCCAAGAACAGATAATATAAGAAAGGAAGAACATTGAAATTTACTTGATGTTTGTAGATCCACCACACAACGTTTACCAATGATTGCAGTAGGATAAAAACAACGACTACAAACGCTACAAGGATAGCAGCCGTTACAATTAACTGGAGGTCTCGCACGTGTGGTGAGGTGAACAATCGGTCTATCGTGGCAGCTCGGTCGCCGGTCTTTAACCAGCGCCCAGCACGACTCAATATGACTTTCTCGAGCCATGTTCTCCGGTAACTCGACGCCAGGGAGGGAAGTACTGCCTCTTGCATCTCCAGGTCCTTCGCGGTATTTGACACTCCCAAATGTCCGGCGCCGCCCTCGTTTGCTTGGACAGCCTCTGCGCGAATCCCTGTCCGAAGGACTTACAGCCCAAAAAATCCAGAAAGCGCAACCAGCACGCTGTCTGCCTCAATTGAATTCGGGGGCGCCCGCCATAGGCTGCTGACTTAGAAATTCTCTTGTCCGCCGCGACCGGATCTCTTTGGTTGTAAAGCCGTATCCTCATCTGAAAATCTTCGCTGTGACGCCGGTCACAAAATGGAACTGCGATCGTGAGTGTCGCGGCTCGCGAAGCAAGTCTGCGTTCGCGAACCAACACAGACTTGCTAGGAATTCCTTTGATTTCGCAGGATTTTGAGCCGAAAACCGGCATCCACTTTTCGGCAATCCTGCTTAGCCGCAAATCATCCCTCGGGGCTTCGCCCGCATAAGCTCAGATCCCAAGCACAGAGAAGCGGTGCTCTCAGGCGGTCGCTCGCCGAGCCCGCTGTCGCGACTTAGGGCTGGTTCGGCCCGTCGATGGGCTTTGGTCCGATTGGGATAGATTGGCTGGTCATGGTCGCTGTCGGTCGGGGCGACATAACGACGACACCGGCGAGGCTGGAGGTCATGCTCGCGCATCAGCCGGCGGATCCCTTCCTTCGAAAGCTCGGCTCGACGGTCAATTCCAACTCGCCCGATTGTCTGCCCAAGGGCCCACTCCAATGCAACACGCTCTATCCTTCCCGACGCGCCCGCGGCGCCAACGTGGAATCAAAAATTTGACTTTGATATTGGCAAACGCAGAAATCTGTGCTATAAACTGAGGGTCGCCAGAATGGACGCGCCCGACCGCGGGTGCGAGACAGATTGCCGCTGAAGGCATGTGAGATCGGATTTGCGAGCGGAGAAATTTTTTATTTAAATCGGCTGTAACCCATTGAAAAGGCCCGATTCCAAAAAATAAACGCTAGTAAACGCTAGCAATTTTACTAGCGTTTATTAGCGTTTACTGCGTTTACTGGCGTTTACGCGCGCCTATTGGCGCCGGCTGGGCAGCCTTGCCCGGCTGGCCGGGCCTATCCGAGCGCCCTCAAGACCCCCGGCAACGCCTCGGGCAGGTCCTCGGCGATCAGGCCGGGGCCGACCGACCGGCCGCAGGCGCCGTGCAGCCAGACTGCGGCGGAAGCGGCTTCGAACGCCGGCATGCCCTGCGCCGTAAGCCCCGCGACCAGGCCCGACAGCACGTCGCCCGACCCGGCGGTGGCGAGCCAGGGCGGCAGGTCTGCAGCCTATGGTCGCGCGGCCGTCGGGCGCGGCGACCGCCGTGTCGGCGCCCTTGACGAGGACCACGGCGCCCATGAGGCGCGCCGCCGCTCTTGCGCGCGCGAGCTTGTCGTCCTCGAGCCGGACTTGCGCCATGCCCTCGAACAGCTTGGCGAACTCGCCCTCGTGCGGGGTCAGGACGGCCTGATGGCCGCCGCGCCTGATGAGCGCCGCAAGCCGCGCCGCCTCGCCGGCGAAGCTCGTCAGCGCATCGGCGTCGAGCACGATCGTGCGCTGCTTCGGCGGGCCTGGTCAGCGCCGCTGCGACCAGCTCCCGCAAGGCCCGGCCGACGCCAGCGCCGGGCCCGAGCACGATCGCGCGGCGCCGCCCGTCGGCGAGCAGCGCCTCGAAGTCCCTGACGTTCGCGAACGGCGCGACCATCACCGCGGTCAGGTGCGCGGAATTGACCGCGACCGCGTCGGGCGGGCTCGCGACGCTGACAATGCCGGCCCCCGCCCGCAAAGCCGCGCGGGCGGCGAGCCGGGCGGCGCCCGTGTGGCCGCCCGAGCCCGACAGGACGAGCGCCGCGCCGCGCGCGTATTTGTGGCTCGCCGCGCCCGCATGCGGCAGCGCCGCGCGCCAGACGGCCGGCGCATTGACGAAGGCTTGCGGCGCGATGGGCGCAAGCGCGGCTTCGGGAATGCCGATGTCGGCGAGCCGGATCGCGCCGGCGAGCGTGCGCCCCGGCAGCAGGAGATGACCGGGCTTGAGCCGGAAGAAGGTCACGCTCGCGCTCGCTTCGACCGCGACGCCGCGAATCTTGCCGGTTTCCCCGTCGATTCCGGAGGGAACGTCGACCGCGAGCACGGACCCCCCGGCGCGCTTGAAAGCGTTGATCCGCTCGATGATCGCTTTCGCTTCGCCGTCGATATCGCGGGCAAGCCCGGCCCCGAACAAGGCGTCGATCACGCAGTCGACGGAGCCAAGGTCAACCGCCGCAGCCTCGAGGACCGGGCCGGACCAGCGAGCGGCGGCGAGCGCGGGGTCGCCTTTCAAGGCGTCGCGGCGGCCAAGCAGCCCGAGTTCGACCCTATAGCCGCGCGTTCCCAGGAGCCGCGCGGCGACGAAACCGTCGCCGCCGTTGCCGCCGGGCCCGCACAGAATGGCGATCCGGCCGCGCGATTTCGCGAGCCGCGCCGCTTCGTCGGCGACCGCGAGACCCGCCCGCTCCATGAGCTGAATGCCCGGCGTTCCGGCCGAAATCGCAATGCGGTCGGCCCGGCTCATTTCAGCCGGCGTCAACAGTTCCGGGAACGCCATGGGATCGCGCATGGGCGCGAGGGTGCGCGCCGCTCGCGCGCGGCGCAAGGGGCCAAGAACGCCCTTCCCATCGCGCCGGATTCTGCTATATCGCGCCCACGCTGATCCCCGATAGCTCAGCTGGTAGAGCATTCGACTGTTAATCGAATGGTCGCAGGTTCGAGTCCTGCTCGGGGAGCCAGTCTTTTCAAACGCTTAGGAAGGAAACTGCACCGCGAGCCGGTGCGTTTCGGTCCTGTACGTGCGCTATACGTGCGCTGAGCCGCAAAAACCGCCTTCCGCCCTTCACGCTCGCCCCGTCACGGCCCGCAAGGTGTCAATGAGCACAGAAACGGGCCCCCAGATTTGCACCGAAGAGGATCCTCTTCAGGGTGTCGCGTGCGACAGTAGCGCTCGCCCCGGCGGAGCTGGTCGGGGTTGCGCAGCCGGGGCGAGTGCGGTGACGTTAGGCTCGGATGGTTTGAAGTCAGGCGCGATTTTTCCGAAGCGCCAGCTCTTCGTTTCCGGTTTCGACGATGTCGCAGTGGTGCGTGAGGCGATCGAGCAGCGCCGTCGTCATCTACCAACTTGAATTTATAAAATAATATTTCATCGATTTCGTCGTCCGTCCAATGAATAGAACTTAACGATTTTCGAAAAAAAATCAACAACTGATTCTACGTCATTAAAATAACCAAGTTTTATTATTTCAAAATCTCGATAAGAACCTCCAAAAATCATTTCCCATTGCGAGGTCTTATAACCCGCATCTCCAGCAAACACGAAGCCAACCCCTAATTCTGGGCTTTGAAGCACAAAACGTACTTTCTTATGATTTCTTTATTATTATACAAATGATGAGATTCATCAACTAGAAAAAGAAACTTTGTATTTTCATTATAACTTGAATTATTTGATTCATAAATATGTTTACGCATTAATTTTAAATCTTCAATAAACAAATTAAATTCAAAATTTGAACTAACATTATTCAAGAAATTCCTTCTCAATATTGGAGTATTAAAAACCCAATTGGCTTCATCTTGGATTCCATCTGAATTGAGAATTTTTTGAACCATTAAGTCTATTGGGCCTCCTTTCGCTTCAAAAAAGCCTAATGAAAATAACTTATTTAAAGCTTGACTAAATAAATGCCAAAATAAATCACAAGAGTTTTTTGTATTTGCGTCTGTTAAATCAATTCTTATTGGTATTACATTATTAATCTCACATTCAGCCTCTATCAAATTAAGAATACTTGTTTTTCCAACACCTCTTTCTCCTATAATTACATGCTTTTTATTCTATTTGCATTTTTACCTGCACTTCTCAGAATAAAAACCAATTTGCCTGAACTCTTCAATTCGACCTGCAAGCAATCTATAGCTAGTTAATGCAGTGCGATCAAATGGATTTATCAGAAACTTATCATCCATGAATTGCGTTTTTAATTTTCGATAATAATTGTGAATTAGTATGTTTCCAATGTTGGATTTTTAATAGGTCCAATCATTGTTCTTAATTTTTTATATAATTCCATTTGTATTTCAATCGACATCAAATTCTACCAGTTCTATATAAAATGAATTTATCCAAAAAGAAGAAATTACCTTAATTAATAAAGTGGAAATTTCATTAATTTCATCCATCTCTAAGATTGATTTTAATTCAACTTTTCTTACCGATTCATTTAAGGAATTCAATAAATAATCTATTGTCTCCTCTGATGATTGAAGTTCGCTTAATTGAAAAAAATTTGGCAACGCGATGGATATTTGATTCAAATGAGCTCTGAACTAATCAAAATCACTCTTTGATATAAATCTTGAATGGAGTCAATATCATTTTTTAAACAATTTAGAAACTCTCAAATTATTTATGATTATTTCAGGTATTATTTTTTCCAATTTCATCCTCGAACATTGCAAAATTTGATCCTTTATTTATTAAGCAAATAAAATCTGCCCAGTTTAAGTAATAAAAAGGATGCAATAATTTGCCACCTCGAAAAAGCTCCTTTCTTACTTTTACCTCTCTATTAATATTGTAAAAGTAGACATCTTCGATTTCGGGTAATGTTTGTTTTTCCTGAGCCTCATAAATTCGCTTCCCAATTATTTTAAGGCTTGTAAGATGTACTTGCCCTAAAAAATTTCTGGACCAGTCATAAACACCTCTATTTGTTATAATGCTAATCATGAATTCTCTTACTGCTACTTCGATTTGAGTAAACAGTATATAAGCCTCAGAGTTTAGTTTATATCCCATAAAAGTTTGTACAACTCTTTTGAAGATTAAGAAGAAATTTTTATCTAATTAAAAATTTAAATAGATTTTAGTTCAATTGGTTGCAGTTTACAAGCATTTAACTAGAATTGAACAATGCTAGTTAAGAAAAAGATTGAATTAAGAACTTGACTAAACTTTTGAAACCTAATTTTTATCGCTTCACATAATAACCCTTATACACTGTGTCATTTCTAGAGCACCTCACTCACCCGCCCTCCACCCCCCCCCACACCCCAAAATACCCCCGCCCAACCGAAAAAAGATTCCGCGAAAAACGCCAAGTGTTGCGCGAGCCTGGAAAAATTTTTGCATAAAAGAAAAAAATTCCGCGAAGTGGAAAAAAATTAGCGCGGGATCAAAGCTGGGTGCCGCCAAGTCCGGAAATTTTTTTTATGGTCTGTAAAATGTTCCGCGAAATGCAAAATTGGTTTCGCCAAATGGTTTATTACTTACGCATAACCGGTAGCAAAATATTTTTGTAGTAATAATTCTATAACACGATGCGCGATTAATTATTGCATCTGCCAAATTGGGCTATTATTTTTATTGCGTCAATAATTTTTTTAAATAAAAACCAATCCTATGAACAAGGTTAATGATTCGCGCCTTGCCATGTACGATGCCGTTATTGCTTATTGCAACAACAACACAGATGCGGTTGCCACAGTGCCCGCATTTCAAAATGCACTCACCGACTTTCAAACATTAGTTGAGCAAATTCACGACACCGTGAAACTGCAATCCAATGTTATCACCGGCGTTACTGCCGAGAGGCAACAACTGCGTATCGCGCTTTGTCAGCAGGCTGCTGATCTCGCCGCAATTGTTTCTGCATTTGCCATCAGCACCAACGACCTTGAACTGAAAGACCAGGTTGCTTTTTCTTTTCGGGAACTCAGGCGACTTACTGCTGAAATGCTGGTGCCCAGGTGCTCCAACATGTACGATGCGATCAACGCAAATATAAAAGCGTTGAAAACTTACGGCATCACCACCGATTCGCTTACAGATTTTCAAACTGCAATGGATGATTATGAGGCAGTAGTTTCTTCTCCGCGCAATGCGGTGAGTCAGCGCGTTGCGCACAGCAATGCGCTCACTGTTTTGTTCAAGCAGGCTAATGGAATTTTAAGAACTCAAATGGATAAAGTGGCCATTTAATTTAAAATCTCCGACGAAACTTTTTACACTGCGTACAAAACAAATCGGGCGGTAATTGGTGTGGCAGTGGCGAAAGCGGTGGCGAGTTGAGAATTCGAAAATGTAACAATGGCTCAATTGCTCAATTCCTCATTGAGCAATTGAGCAATTTGAGCAATTGAGCCATTGAGTAATCGAGCCATTGAGTAATTGAGCCATTGAGCAATTGAGCCATTGCTCATTTCACTCCAA
>CAWDKC010000025.1:0-72855 GCA_963802615.1 uncultured Alphaproteobacteria bacterium | reverse complement strand
CAACAGAGCCCCTGAGATCACCTACTTGACCTGGACTGCCAGACAACCTCTGCGACACACGGTGCATGTCGGCTTGAGGGAAAATAAGCCAGCCGATCAGGTGCGGCGGGAGCCTAGCAAGCTTCGATAACGCGGGAGGCCTTTAGCTTGACGAGCCTCCTGTGGCTTTGGCGCCCTCTGGGTTAGCGGCCTGGCGCGATGGCGGCCCGTCACACCCTTGGGATTGCGTTCCGGCGATATGCGCGTATATTACCGGCATATCGCCAAAGGAAGACCAGTCTGACTTACTCTCGCTCCCTACGAGCTGACGAGATCTCCGGGATGCGCGGGCAAACCCGCCGCGGGGTGATTGAAGCAACCCGACAGGGTTTACCCGTCTCCGGCGTAGAAGAACTGCTCAAATCCGGGCGGCTCACCCTGGCCGAAGTCGATCAAATCGTTCTGCCGCGAAAGACCTTGAGCCATAGGCGCAAGATTGGCCGGCTTACGCCGGAGCAGTCTGACCGGCTGGTGCGCGTGGTTCGGGTTCTTGCCGCCGCCGAGGAGACCTTCGGATCCCAGGATAAGGCGTCTCGTTGGCTTCGGCGTCCGACGAAGGTGCTGGAGGGCGAAGCCCCGCTCGAAATGCTCGACACCACCGAAGGCGCAAGGGAGGTGGAAGACCTCCTTCACCGGATCGACCATGGCCTCGCCGTGTGACGACGATCTGGCGGATTTGTCGGCGGCCGTTCGCGGATCTCTCGGGTGATGGCGCCCGCCTCTATGGCGGCCGATGGAATACACCCGGGCGACCGCTGATCTACGCTGCCGAGACCGCGGCGCTCGCAGTGCTCGAGGTACGCGTCCACCTGGACCTCGACTGGGACATGCTGCCTGATGACTACGTGCTCGTTGCGATCGACACGGCCGCGATTGTCGCGGAGACGATCCACGAGCCTCCCGACGATCCGCGCGTGATCGGCGACGCATGGATTGAGTCGCGGCAATCCGCACTTCTGCGCGTCCCTTCGTGGATCGTGCCCGAATCCTACAATGTGCTTATCAACCCGGCTCACCCGGATGCTCTATCAATTCAACTCGGTCCGGTGCGGCCATTTCAGTTCGACCGGCGACTGTGGACACCGCGCTGAGGTCCTCCGAACGCGCTGCGCCGATTGAGATTGGCGGCCAGATGCCGCAACCTCAGTTGCCTCTGCCGCGGACCGAACTCCATGACCTGTGCATTTCTAGAGAGCGTCCCATCCGATTTGCTTCTGGCGTCTTCTCCTGCCTGATTCTGGCCGCCCTCATCAGTCGCGCCAACTCCGAGACGCCCACGCGTCTCGACGCGATCCTTGGAGCTGGCGTTCTTCGCGTGGGTCTGACCGAGGACTACCGTCCCTTCTCGTACGCTGTGGCTTCCGACAAGGTCCAAGGCATCGACGTGGACATGGCGACCTATCACGTCGTTGTCGCATTCGATCGGGATGCGGAAGGCGACTTGAAGCCAGGTGAAGCGCGTGAGGTCTTAAGTCTGTCGATTTCCGTCGAGAACTGACCCGGGATTTCCATTGAGAACTGACCCGGCTTGATGATGGTTTTAGGGTCAGGCGTTCGTCAAGTTTCGAGGTTTCTCCTTTGCGGGTTTGGCGGCTTTGGCCGAGCTGTTTTTGAAGCGGAAGCTGTCATTTCCGGTTTCGAGGATGTGGCACCGGTGGGTGAGACGGTCGAGTAGCGCGGTCGTCATCTTCGGGTCGCCGAACACGGTCGCCCATTCACCGAAGCTAAGATTGGTCGTGATGATGACGCTGGCGCGCTCGTAGAGCTTGCTCAGCAGATGGAAGAGCAACGCGCCGCCGGAGGCGCTGAACGGCAGGTAGCCAAGCTCGTCGAGGATGACGAGATCGGAGTGGGTGAGCCGCGCCGCGATCTGGCCGGGTTTGCCCTAAGCTTCTCTTGTTCGAGAGCGTTGACGAGTTCGACGGTAGAGAAGAACCTTACGCGCTTGCGGTGATGCTCGATCGCCTGAACGCCGATTGCGGTGGCGAGATGCGTCTTGCCCGTGCCTGGGCCGCCGACCAGGACGACATTGTGCGCATCCTCCAGGAACTCGCAACGATGGAGTTGACGTGTGAGCGCCTCGTTGACCTCGCTGCTGGCGAAGTCGAAGCCGGCAAGGTCGCGATAGTTCGGAAAGCGGGCCGCTTTGAGCTGGTAGGCCGTCGATCTCACCTCCCTGTCGGCTGTTTCCGCTTTCAGAAGCTGCGACAGGATCGGCACTGCGGCTTCGAAGGCCGGGGAGCCTTGTTCGGTCAACTCGCCGACCGCCTGAGCCATGCCGTGCATTTTGAGGGTGCGCAGCATGATGACGACGGCGCCGGCGGCGGGGTTATGACGCATGGCGCGTCTCCCGGGCTTCGCGCAGCGCATCGTAGCGTTCGACGTTGGCCTGCGGCTCGGAGGTGAGCCCGCGCGCAACATCGAGAACATAGGTCAGGGGATGGCCATCCTCGGCATTCTCGCTACCGCCCAGACGATCGTTATCATATCGGGCGAACTCGACATCTCTGTCGGCGCCGTCGTCGGGTTGTCCACAGTCGGCATTGCCCTGGGCGTACAGCAGACTGGCTCGGCCGCGCTCGGCATCCTGTTCGGTCTGGTGATCGGCGCCATCGCCGGCTTGGTCAACGGGCTGATCGTCACGGTCGGCGGGGTCAACGCGGTCATCGCCACTCTCGGCACCATGGCGGCGTTCCGTGGCGTCGCCTTCATCATGTCGGACGGGCAATCAATCAGTATTTTCCACCCACTCTTCCGCCAGATAGGCTCAGGTCGCTTCCTAGGCTTGCAGATCACGATCGAAATCCTTGTCGCGGTCGTTGCGATCTTCTTCGTCCTGATGCGCTACACGGTTGTTGGCCGGAACATCTATGCGATCGGCGGCAATCCCGTAGCGGCGCAGCTCGCCGGTCTCAATAACACAGGTTACCAGATTGGCGTCTACATCCTAAGCGGAGCCGCGGCAGGCCTCGGCGGCTTGCTACTCACGGCGCGGACGGGATCTGGACAACCGATCTCCGGGTCGGATGGTCTGGAGTTGCAGGCAATCACGGCAGCGGTTCTTGGCGGGTGCGCGCTGACTGGCGGCAAAGGCACGATCGTCGGCGGCGTTCTCGGCGTCATCATCCTTGGCGTGCTGAACAACGGGATGATTTTGACCAGCGTGCCCACATTCTATCAGATGGTCGCTGGTGGCCTGCTGGAGCTATCGCCGATTTTTGGTGACGGCCTGAAGGATCAGGCGGCGGCGGTTTGGGTCTGAAGGTCGGCTGGCTTGGCGATGACCTCGCAGCCCGTCGGTGAACTTCACACCCTCGATAATTTTTGGCAACTGGTTGTGGCCATCAAGGCGGCGCCAGGTCTTCTGCGCGCCCTCGACCAGCTTGAACACCATGGCGAGCGCGGTCCTGTTCGAGAGGCATCCCTTCGATCGGATGGTTCGGTGGCGCACGGTCGCGAAGGTGCTTTCGATCGGGTTGGTCGTTCGCAGGTGTTTCCAATGCTCGGCAGGGAAGTCGTAGAAGGCGAGCAGCGCGTCGCGATCCTTGTGCAGGCATTCGGCGGCCTTCTCGTACTTGACCGCGTAGCTCTCGATGAAGGCGTCGAACGCGGTCTCGGCGTCGGCTCTCGTTTCGGCCATCCAGATGTCCTGCAAGGCAGCGCTTGGCCTTGGGCTGCTGGCTCTTCGGCAGCTTGTTCAGCACGTTTGCCGTCTTGTGCACCCAGCATCGCTGCTCGCGGGTCTTCGGCCAGACCTCGCCGAGCGCCTTCCAGAAGCCGAGCGCGCCGTCGGCGACGGCGAGCTCCGGCGCGATCGTCAGGCCCCGGCGCTTCAGATCGAGCAGCAGCGCGCGCCAATCGTGCGCACTCTCGCGCGTGCCGTCGGTGAAGCCGAGCAGCTCCTTCGTGCCTTCCGGTGTCGCGCCGATGATGACGAGGATGCATTGCGCCTCGTCTTCCAGACGCGCCTGCAGATGGATGCCGTCGGCCCAGACGTAGACGTAGCGCTTGGCCGACAGGTCGCGCTCGTTCCAGCGCTTGTGCTCGTCGATCCAGACCTCCTTCAGCCGCGCGATCGTCGAGGCCGACAAGCCAGGAGCATCCTTGCCGAGCAAGGCGGCCAGCGCCTCCGCGAAGTCGCCGGTCGAAACGCCCTTCAGGTAGAGGATCGGCATCAGCATCTCCAGGCTCTTCGAGCGCCGGGCGTAGGGCGGCAGGATCGTCGGCGTGAAGCGGATGCGCTCGGGATCGTCGGCGCCCGCCTCCCGGTCGCGCACGCGCGGCTGGCGCACGGCGACAGGGCCGATGCCGGTCATGATCTCGCGCTCGGGCAGGTGGCCGTGGCGCACGACGCGCCGGCGGCCATCCCCGGTCTTGAGATCGGCATGCGTGGCCAGAAACTCGGCGACCTCCGCTTCGACCGCCTGGGCCAACAAGGCGCACGCCCCATTGCGCAAGACCTCGGTCAGATGGTCGGTGAACGTCCCTGGCTGAATCAGCTTGACGACGTTATCGTTGGACACGGCGTATCACTCCTTCGATGGAGAAGTGGAGGCTCGAACACCCCCACGATATGCCGCCTTCACCGATTCACGCCGTCACCAACTTTCGGCCATAGCTCGGGGCCTGCTGCTCATCCTCGCGGTGCTGGTTGCCGAGCAACAGGCGAAACGCTACGGTTAATCGCCCTAGCGGCTGATGCGATAGTTGATGGGCGCAGCGTCTCGCCTTTGTTGAAAGGACTCGGTGTGGCCGGCCGGACCCCCCGTGCCCAGGGACCAACCGCAGACGAAAGAAGCGAGCCAATGGCGACGATGTCTGTGATCGACATAGTGCATCGCGCTGCTGACGGCGTGGGCGAGAGCCTTCGCTGGATCGAAGAGGATCACTCGCTTCTGTGGGTGGATATTACCGGACAGGCCATTAAGCAACTCGAAGTCCGCACTGGACGCTACGAGGAATGGCGGACGCCGGGTTTCCCGGCCGCCATAGTGCCCCGTCAGCAAAGTGGCGCCGTCGTCGCGGTAGGCCGTCGCGTGACTTTGTTCGATTTTGGAGACCGCTTCGACACTCTTGTCGTCCCGGAACCGGACCACCCGGAAAATCGTCTAAACGAGGCGGCAGCCGATCCGCTGGGGCGCCTTTGGGTAGGAACCATGCAGAACAACATCGCGCCCGATGGAACCCCGAAGTCCATCGAGGGCCGCAAAGGCTCGCTTTACCGCATCGAAGCGTCGGGCGAATGCCGTCGCGCGTGTGACGACGCTTTCGCAATCACCAATACGTTCGTGTGGCGCGACCGCGTAATGATCACGGCCGACACTCTTGCGGGCGAACTCTATGCCTACGACTACGACCGCGCCTCGGGTGATATCGGCAACCGGCGGCTTTTTGCAGCCGAACCGGGCTATCCCGACGGGTTGTGTCTCGATGTTGAGGGATATCTTTGGAACGCGCGGTTTGGCGATAGTTGCCTGCATCGTTTCGACACGCAGGGCCAACTTCATCGCGTCGTGCGGTTGCCTGTTCGCAATCCTACGAGTTGTTGTTTCGGCGGCGACGGGCTGCGGACTTTTTCCGCGGCCTCCGCGCGCTTTGGCCTCGAATTTGATCATTTGGCCGGACATCCCGATGAGGGCGCAGTGCTCGCGCTCGACGCCGGGGTAGCCGGCGCGCGGACTTATCGTTTTGCGGGATAACTTGCGAAGCCCATTTCCGGGCATTCCCCGAAGGACCGATCTGGCGAAGGTCCGCCGTCTCCGCCTTCAGAAGCTGCGACAGGATCGGCACAGCGGCTTCGAAGGCCGGGGAGCCTTGTGGCTTGAAAAGTGGCGCTCGACGCCGTGAAGCATTTTGCCCAGTTGCCGGTGTTGAGTGCAGGAAAACTGCCGCTCTCACGTTGGCGTTGGTGCCTTCTCCGAAATTAACCCGGCGCCTTTTTAGCTCACTCCATAAGACGGCGGGAATGGGACGTTTGAAATGGCTCACGTTCTGACGGACCTGCTTCGGCGCGCCCGGAATGACGGGGGCCACAATGGGATGAGCGAGCGGAAACTGAAGGGCCGCCGCGGCACGCGGCCGTCTCATGTCTCTCGCAGACCGCCTGTATGCGCGTGACCCTGGCGATCGCCTGGGGCGTCGCGTCTTCGTAGTTGTATTTCGCCCCAGGGACGGGCCCGCTCGCCGTGATGCCGGAATTGTAGACGCCGCCCATCACGACACCGACACCCATGCCCTCGCAATACGGAAACTCCGCCTCCAGCACCTCCTGCTCCACCAGCGTGTAGCGCAGCGACGAGGAAGAAATCGAGGCCAACCATGTCTAGGAAGCGCGGGATCATACCGACCTCGTCGATACCCGCTCCGACGCCGCGAATGAGCTTGTGCTTGCGCAGTTCCTCGAGCGCCCTCCAGCGGAGGTGAAGAGCTGGTTGAGATAGGCGGTGACCTTCTGCTCGGTGGTATGGAACCAGAAATCGAGGTCATGGATGATGAGGAGATCGATCCGGCTCATGCCGAGCCGCAAATGCGACTGCTCATAGGAGCGCATGAGCTTCGCCGAATTGCGGAAGGGCGCCCCGGGCTGCATCCAGCCGAGAAATGCGGCGAGGATGGTCATCCTCTGCTCTCTCGTAAGGTCCATCGTCGCCCTCCGCAGTTTTTGCAGGCGTCAGCGTCGCCAGGCAATTGTCGTTCGACAGGTTCGAAAACTACGCGCGAGGCGCCAGCGGCACAAGCGCTCGCGGCAACGCGAACAGCAAGGCGAATTGTGGTGGATCAGTGGACCGGGGATCGCGGGGCTGACTGGCGGGCCAGCGAGGTCACTGCGCAGCCCTGCTGCTTTCGGCCGAGAGAACCGGCCGCGACGGCGCGAGCGGATGGATGAATTGCCCGGCAAGCGAGTCGGGCATCGGTTCATCGATTCCGTAGCGTTCAGGCCATGCTTCGGGCAAATGATGGGTGCCGAACATACGGTCGAGCCAGGGAAACATGGACGCGTAGTTGCAGTCGCGCCGCTTGCCGTCGTTGGTGTGATGCCAGTGGTGAAAGGCAGGCGTCGTCAGAAGCCATTCGAACGGCCCCAGACGCCAGCGAACGTTGGAATGGATAAAATATCCCCAGGTCGACCCGGAGAGGAGAACGATGGTCGCCATGAGGCCGTCGCCGAAGCGGAGAGGGTTCGCGAGCCCCAGAGCGAAGATCGGCGTCAGCATGATCATCCGCGACCACACCAGGTCCACCGGATGCATGCGGGTGTTGACTAAAAAATCGAGCTGCTCCGCGCTGTGATGGACGGCGTGAAACCGCCAGAGGAACGGGATCTGGTGGCTCAAGCGATGGGCCCAGTAATAGGCGGTCTCGCCCACCATCATCGTGGCGCAGGCCTTGAGCCAAATCGGCCAAGCGGCGATCGCCCCAAGGACGCCGCCCGGGATGAAGTGATGGACTACAAGGACAGCCAACGAAATCGGCGGCCCGAGCAGCAGGCCAGGCAGGAGTCCGGTGAGAAAGTAGTAGCCAAGGTCGACGGCGATCTCCTTACGGAAGATCTTCTGGCTATGCAGCGCGAAGATCCGCTCGACCGGCACGAAGACCGCCGCAAAGATCGCGAGCCACACGCCGAGCCGAGCCGCGGGGAACAGCAACACGTAGAGGTCTCGATACGTTTCTGCGGCCATGATGACGCCGTTTGACCGTGCGGTTGGTCCGCGCGAGACGATAGTTGGGACACAATAAGCAACCATGCCGCTCGCAGGCGGGCGGCATGGCTTTTTGCCTCTCAGGGTTACGCGGCGGTGTTCACGCGACCGCAATCGCGGATCTGCGCCGGCTTCGCAAACCCGCATAGCCGAGGCCTGCGAAGCCCAAGAGCATCATCGCCCAGGTCGACGGCTCAGGGACCGAACGTCAGCGACACGCCGTCGAGGAGGGAGAATGGCGGTCCGCCGCTGGCGGAGGGATCGTTGATTGCACAGTGCAGGAAATCGGAATTGCAACCTCCCTTCCCATTGTTGACGAATGACAATAGGCCCGGGTCCGAGCCGATGCCCTCATAGGTGAATGTGACCGTGTCGCTCATCCAGCCAGAAAATGAGTGGCTCGGGAGGTCAATGTTCGTCGTGGCGATCGTCTGGCCTCCCAGCGTCACGACCCAATCGTCTATCGTGTTGCCGTTATATTGGAACTGCTGCGCAGCCGCGTAGTCGAAGGTGAGGGTATAGGTTTGGCCCACGGTCAAGCCGCCGATTTCCTGGGTGAGCGCCGATGGATGGTAGGTCGAATCGACCCCGTAGAAGAAGTTTCCCTCAGGGCTGGCGTCCCCCGAATTGCCCCACAAAGGCAACGAGTTGTGGCCGCCGGGGTTCGCATATTGCGAAGCCGGTCCGACAGTGGAGTTCGTCGTCGTGAAGCTGTTGGCGTTGTTAAAGACGAATGCGTAACCGTTCGGAAAGCTCGAGTTCGTCCCGATCACCGTCCAGCCGCTCGCTGTCGTTCCAGGGGCGCTGGCGCTCTGGCCGCCCGATGAGCCCGGCAACGTTTGATTGAACTGACCCGCCCCAAAATTGGTTTCAAAGCCCCCATTTGTGACGAGATTGCCTGCCGACGCAGGCATGGACACAACGGCCGCAATCGCGGCCGCGCCAAGAGCCATTCTATGATTCACCATGAAGTCCCTCCTTTGGAGAGCGCCAAACTCGGCGCGTCGCTGCGTGCCCCAACCAGCCGCATCCAAAGGTCGGTCACAATCTGTAGATTGTCGCGTCGTTAACAAACCGTCAAGTCATTTTTACGTATTACGAAAGTAATATATATCATGGTTGACGGCTTGGGACTTCCGGTAGAGTTCGACCGCGCGAACACTGAAGCTCGAGGTTAAATGGGAGGACAGAATGGCGCCTAAAACAGATAGCCCACTCTCAATTAAGTCTTGAAAGTGTAAACGGGAAAATCCTTGATGATCGGAATGCCGAACTCCGCCGAAATCACCGTATGCTCGGTCGGCTTCCAGCCGACCATGAAGTTGAGCGGCAGAAACAATCGGCCCGTCTGGTTCCACACGGGCGTCCCATAGTTCAGCCGAATGTCGGGGCTTGGGTAAAGCGTGAAGAACAGGTTGTGCGGCAGATTGATGTTGAGGGTCGGAGCGATGCGCAACTGCCGCAACAGGCGGCCGTCGTCGTTGCCTTCGAAATCAATTCCGTAACGCACCTGCGGCGCGAAATAGCTGCCCGGACTGATCTCCGGAAGCATGGCGCGGACGCACGACACCGGTGACCTGTTCCCAGGCGTCCATCGCCACGCCGTTGGTCGAGGTGGGGGCGATCAGTTGCCCGCCGAGCGCGACCGCCCAGCGTTGATCGAAGTCGTGCACGATCCACGCCTGACCGAGCACGTTGCCGAAGCCGGACACAGTCGCGCCGGTCGGATTCGTGGGCGTCACTCCGTTCGTCCACACGACCGGAATCTCGGTTCGGAAGTTCAGCTCCCATTGCGGCGAGAGCCTGAACGGCGCATCGATCCGGGCGAACGGCGTGTTGGTTTGGACGCTCTTGGTCGTACCCTCCGCGACGCCGGGACCGGGGGCTTCGGTGTAGCGATCGAGAAGCTCGATCTTGCCCACCGGCTTGGTCGGATCGTCACCGGTCCCGTTCTCGAGGTCGGGGAATCCGAGCCGGCAAGAGCAGGGCCGGCCGAGATCAAGGCGCCGATGACAGAAGCCCAAAGCGCCAGAGCGAAAAGCGACGGCTCTTGCGCGTGTAAAACGCGTGACGGCTTTTGCAGCGGCGTCGCCACGAACTGCCGCTTACCTCATCGCCGCGAGATTCCTCCAGAAGGTCTCGAGACTCTTCGTGCCGCCAAAGAGGGTGGTGAAATTGGTGAAATCGACCAGAACGATGTCTCCCGCCATCTGCTCGTTCGGCGGAACCCACAGCAGGCAGTTGAATTCCCTCTCGCCAGCTTCGGTGAAAGGATGCGGACGTTCGAGGTCGATCGGCTGCCGCGCGAGCACCTGGACGGAGCCCGCGCTTCCCGTCAGTTCGTAGTGCGGCAGATGCGGGTGGAAATTGAGGGTCGGGACGTTCTGCAAGAGGCCAAGGCTGTCGAGGTCGTGGAACGGCGTCAGCGGAGCGATTTCGGTCGTGCCCTTCACCACCGCCGGCCGAAGGCCGTAGGTGTTGTGCACGGGAACGCCGAGCCCCTCCATCAACGAGCGCGTGTACTGCCCAAACCGCTGCTGGCGAGGCACGAGCCGGTCGCCATGGTGCAGATATTCCATCTGGCGTTGCTTCATGTCGTCGGTGAAGCCGACATCGTGATGGGGCGCGAGCAGAAGACAGGAGCCGTCCCGCTTCAGCCATTCGCGCAGCGCCGCGATCTCCTCCGGCGCCGCCTCCTGCTCGGACAGAATATGATCGAGCCCGAACACCATCAGCGTGTCGGCGTCGGCGAGAATGCGTTCGTCGATCGGCTGCTTGTAGCCGGCCTGGTCGATGCGCTGGAAGACGGCGACCGGATGGCCTGTCGTTTCGCCGGCGATCTTCTGGAAACTGAGAGTCGAGCGGTGAAACAGCTCAAGCGTTCCCGCAATGCCCTGAAGAAACTGCGCGGCGCTCCATTCCGGCGTCTCGTAGGCCGGCCAGAGGACGTTGCGAACCTCGGTCATGGTCGAGAAGCGATTGTCCATCGCCGCCGGGTCGCGCTGCGCCTCCCAAGGGTAGCTCCACGTCCAGTAGATGCTGATGCGCCGCTTGCCCGGCCGTGTATTTGCGCGGAATGTGATCCTGATTGTAGGTCCGGGCGAAGGCTTGCGCTGACATCGAGGATCGTCCCTTTGTCCTGCTTGGCGGGTTCAGGCCCGGCCCGGTTCGTTCAGTGACGCAAGATAGCCCAGCGCTTTGAGGCCAGGGAGAAAGAAATACGCGCCGCCCATGACCGTGGTGAAAGCCGGCAACCCGACGATTGTCTTGCGAATGGGCCGCTTGGGGATCTTGAACTCCAGCGTTCCGTCCTGCGCGCCGATGATCGGGTCGCGCTCGTTGCCAAGCTCGTGGAAATTGCGATCGTTCGCCCACACGTTCTGGGCAAACTCGAACTGCCGGATGAGGCTCGCGCAGATGATGAACGCCGCGATGCCGCGATCGGCGCCGTCGTCGGCCGCGCCGTCCGGCAAATGCGGTCCATAGGTCGCGCCGCGGCGGATCATTCGCCGCCGGTTCATGTTCGCCGCGGTGTCGCGCGGATTCATGCGGCGCGCGTGCGAGCCGAGCGGGACCGCATATCCGTGCGGATCCATCTCCTTGTAGTTGAAATCGTTGTTTCGTTGCGGATCGGCCCCGAGCTCCGGATCGTCCTTGTCGGGCGAGAGCACGAGCGGCGCGCCGCTGCGCCAGCGCCCCATCAGCTTGGCGGCGATCAGCTCCTGCTCCTCCGCCGTCTCGCCATGCTGGCGAAGGAAGTCGCGAAACCTCCCGACATGCTCCGCGAGCCTGCGATAGGCCATGTAGCTGCCGTTCCGCGCGAGAATTTTCGGTTGCGGGCTGTCGGCCGTGACGCCGTATTCGTCTGGGTAGCCAAGGATGAACTCACCTGCCTTCAAAGGATCGCCGGAGCCGGGCGTGGGCGCCTCGCCCGCGTCCTCGATGACCGGCTGCGACAGTCGGTCCCGGTAACCGAAATGATCGTGAGCATGATCAAGCGGCGGAATCGCGTGAAGGTCGAGCGTCGAGAGGACCTCGACGCCGGAGCAATTGGCGACAAGCTTCGCGTGCTCCGCGACGCAGCGGTCGTGCTCCGCGTCGTCCCGCGCAAAGAGAATGACGATGGCGTGCAGATCGGGGCTCGCGAGGCCGCCGACCCAATGTTCGGGGGCGTTCACGCCGGTGTCGCCGAGCATCTCCGCCCGCGCGACCATGCCCTGCTTGAACTCCTCGGGAAACGAGGCGAGCGAAGCCTCGTCCAGTCCAAGCGCGCGAAGGCCGTTCCAGGTGAAAGCCGCCGTCACCCAGCGCTTGTCCTGATCGACGCTGGCGCGCATCGACGCCGCCGAATGAATCGTCTCTTTGATCGCTGACGCCCAGGCGCGGCCGCCGGCTCCGTTACGAAACGACAGAAACTCGTACCTCGCCGCGAGCGCCGGGGCGCGCGTCAGCAGGATGTGTTGAATGTCGTCGAATTCGAGCATCGCGACCTTTCTTGTTTAGCGATTTGATGGCGTCACGACGTTCGCCCCCACGCTTGTGCATCGATCTTCCACTCATCGCCGTGCTTTGAAAACGTGTATGCGAGCGTACCGGTCCGCGCGACGGTTTTACCCTTGATGGTGACCGTGAGCGTCCCGGCTATGACGGCGTATGCATCCGATCCTTCCACGTTCCAGAACCCCATTTCGTAGGACAGGCGCTCGTAAGAGACTCCGAGGTCCTCACGCCACTTTGCTACGTCAGCAAGCCAATTGGCGGGGGCGTTCGGATTCAGCCAGCGATAGGGTGCGATGCCGTCAACAATGATGGCTGTGTCCCCGAAAACACGAAAAAAAAGTTCGTTATCCTGGGTGTTGAAAGCGTTGATGTGATTGTCGATTAGGGTCTGAATTTCTCTAGGGGGCTTGTCCGCCACGATCATCCTCCAGTCGCGTAGTTCAATGCAGCGCCTATCGTGGCCGTTCGAGCGACAATCCTCTCCCGAGGAATCATTGCATTTGATCGAGCATTTCGGAGAACGCGGCCTTCAGCTTGAGCGCTTTTTTGATTTCAGTGGCGCTCACATACGGATATTCTGCGTATTCGAGGAAGCTCGGGCATTGATGATCGCGGACAAATTTGACGAAGGCGCCGGGGTTTGTCTGCCAGTCCGTCGGGAAACCCTCCAGATTTTCGAACACTGTCCGCAGACCCGTGATTCCGAATAGCGTGACCGCATCCTCGGTGTACTTATCGAAGTCGGTGTCGAAAATGCCCTGGTACATGAAGTAGGTGTCTCCCTTGATAGGAAAGAGCACCCAGCGCAGGTAGTGCAGCTGCAAGACAGCCAGGGCGTCCGGCTGGGCCGCGATCGTTTCCTCGATGCTTTTGGCGTATTTGTAGAAGACGTCCTCGCGGCCGGGAATTATTTTCGCGAGGATCGAGAAGCCGTAGCAGGCCGGGGTCTTGGGAAAGATGGGCCCGTAACGCCCCTGCTCGACCTTGTCCTGAAAGTATCCTCCCTTGGGGATCGCCATCGCGGCGGGCTTCGACCAGTCCTGTGTCTTGGATTCGCTCGACATCGTGTTGGCCCTTCCTTGTTCCGTTTCCTCAGTGAATCAATTTGTTGTCGCCCGCACGTTCTACCACCGGCGGCGATCGAGCAACCGGCAGGAACAGCCGGGCAAGGCGATTGAACGGTCCCCGCAATAAGGCGTACGGGACCAGCGCCAGCAAGGTCGCCGTGAACAGGAGTTCCAGCGGGTAGACAAACCGGATCGTCATGATCTGATAGATGCAATCGAGAACAAGCGCCAACAGGAAAGGCGTCATCGCTCCTCGCCAGCCCTCGTGGAGCAACTGCAGACGTCTCTCCGGCCGCGTGAGTATCGCCCACAAATAGCCCTGCCGGCCCTGCTTCGCATCCTCAATGCCGGCGCGCAGAGCCAACAAGCTCGCCATCGTCGGCTGAATATAAAACCGCAAACTCAGCGAGCCATTCGGCCGCGCGAGAAAGTTTTCCCAACCGCGGCCGATCATTTCCAACAGGATGCTCATTGCGCACAGCCTGTGAGGTCAGGAAGAACCCGCAGAGTTCAGACCCGTTCAATGCCGCCTTTGATCGTCTTCCTAGGACGATGCGTGATGATGGTGCACGTGGTGTTCGTGGACATGAACTTCAGGGACAAGTGGCGCAACCACGACTGTAACGTGATGCACGAGATAGTCCGAGTGGACATATCCCTCATGTCCTGCCCACCCCATGTAGCACCAGGTGTGACCGCAGCTGTGTATGTCTATCTTGGCGCCCGCGGGGATGACTGCCCGCACCTTATGGGTCGTCGAGGGCCCAGACCTCAGATTGAGATTCGCAGTCGTATGGGTGACAGCAGCGTCGGATGAGGTGGAATAAAGCCACAAACCCAGTACGGTGCTGGTAAAGATAGCGGCGTGACGTGATACCATTGGCTCCCTCCCATTTTCTCAACATGATGAAAAAGCGATGTCAGCTAATGGTCGGTTGCAGAATTAGTCAATCCACGGGCGAATGAATTTACAGCGCGGGCCCCCAGCAATAATCTGACGGGTTCGTCGGCAAGGGGGCGCCGTAAACCTGTGATCAGTTTCGTGAGCAGCGCGGTCAGACGCTTCCTGGTGTTCGTCTCCATTGTGTCCAAAGCCGCCCCGCCGATTGAGCTTTCTCCTGGTCGGCGCGACAATCGATTGCAGAAAATCAGAATCTGCGTTACACTCCATTCCATGAACCCTTCTGCGCTTCCGCATAGCCTCCTCGGCGGCCTTTCCTTCCGGGGCTTCGAGGGCCACGGGGCAAAAGCGGCGCGAAAAATTTTTCAGCGAAAATCCCGTGTAACCCATTGATAAGTCTCGGATTCGGACGGAGAATCCAAGGAAATCCAAGGAAATCCAACCCTCTAAATCTGGGTTTTTCAAAGCAGAACAGCGACGCGCCAAGAAATTCCAAACCGATCCCGTGCGGCCGCCTAGAAGGGCCGCTCACGGCGGGCATTTCTTCAGGGTCGTGGCGAGCACCGGATCGCCGGAAGCGCTGTAAGCGAGTTCAGTGGGGGGAGCGGAGCACGATCATCACGCTCCGGGACGTGTGGAAGGCGGATCGCTTCACCTGAACATAGCTTGACGAAATGCGCTGGTCGGACCAGATTTGCATAAGGCGCACGGAGAGGTGCCGGGAGGAAATATGGTCTCGATCAAGCTCCTCAGGGGGGCGTTCGGGCATGTGTCGGTGCTGACGGCGGCCAGCGATCTGGTCACGCATGCTCATCCGGAAGCACACGTGATCATCTGGCTCGAAGGCGAGCCGGGCCAAATGATCGTGGGTGGTATGGAAGTCCAGCCCGGCCCCGACCACGTCGTCTGCGTGAATTCGCTGCAATCGCACAGCCACCATTTTTCCGGAGAGAGCCCGGATCGTTTCTCGCATTCTACCTCGAGCCTGAATGGGCTGCCGCGCGCATCGGCGTGCGTCGCGGCGATCCGTTGTTTCGCAACCCGATCACACGGTTCGACGAGGACCTGCGCGTCGATGCGTTCATGCTGCTCGACCAGCTTCTCGGCAGCTACGATTCCGGGGAGTTCGCCGCCTATGAGATCGAACGGAGGATTGATCGTCTGATCGAGCGAATTGGCAGGGCGCAGATGAACGCTCCTGCCGCGAACGACGGCGCCATCCGGCTCGACCATAGGATCCGCAAGGCGCTCGCCATTATGCAAGCGAACGTTTCCGGACGGCTCGGTCTCAATGAGGTGGCGCGCAGTGTCGGCCTTTCGCGGCCACACTTCTTCAGCCTCTTCAAAGAGCAAATGGATCTGACCCCGAACGTCTACTGGAACACCCTTCGCATGGAGGAGGCGTTGCGGCAGATCGAAGCGACGGAAGAGCCGCTGACCTCGGTCGCCTGCAATCTGGGTTTCACCGCACAGGCCAACTTCACACGCTTCTTCCGCGACCATGCCGGCGTATCGCCGACGCTCTATCGCGAGGCCGCGCGCAGCGCGGCGTGAGATTTTCAGACTTCGATAAGCAGGCGAGACGCATTGATAAGCCGCCTTGTGATCTGCGGCTAAGGTTGCCTAGACCCAGCCAGCGCGAGGTGCCAAATGCCGACCGTATATGTATCTAGCGTCATCGATGCGCCGATCGAAAACGTCTGGGCGCGGATCCGAGACTTTAACGGCTTGCCTTCCTGGCATCCGCGCATGGTCGAAAGCGAGATCGAGGACGGCAAAACGGCTACCGACATCGGCGCGATGCGCAAGTTCAAGGTCGCTTCCGGAGCCACGATCCGTGAGAGACTGCTGGCTTTTTCCGACGCGGACCACCTCACGACCTATTCGATCATCGGCCACCCCGCGCCGATCTCCAATCACAGTTCGACATCGAAGCTCGAGCGCGTCACCGACGGGGAGAGGACGTTTGCGATCTGGAGCGCGACGTTCGACGCGCCGGCGGATAAGGCGGAGGAGATCGCCAAGGGTATGGGTGACAACGTGTTCCAGGCGGTTTCAACGCGCTCAACGAGTCATTGGCGGCGTCCTGAAGCGCGGTTGGGAGGAGACCATGCCGCTGTCGATTAACACCTATCCAACCGTGAGCGAGGCCGGCGCTGAACTCGCCGCAGATTCCGCACGCTATCTGGGAGGCGGAACACTTGTCGTTCGCGCCGCCAATGAGGGCGATCTGTCGTTCGATACGCTGGTCCGCAGTTCCGATCCCCTCCTCCGTCGAATTGAGAGTTTCGGCGATCAGGTGCGCATTGGGGCATCCGTGACCATGTCAAGCATCGCCCGACGAGCGGATCTGGCTGAGATTTCTCCGGCGGCCCGTTCGGTCGGCGGCCCGGCGATCCGCAACATGGCGACCGTGGGCGGAAATCTGTTCGCGCCGAGCCCCTACGGAGACTTTACCGTCGCCTTGCTGGCGCTCGGCGCGCAGGTGGAGACCGAGGCCGGGTCGATGGACCTGGATGCATTTCTGGCGATCCGGGAAAAATTCAAGGCCATCGTCTCCGGCGTCCGCTTCGGCCTGCCACGGATCGGCGCGTTTCGCTTCGCGAAGGTCTCCAGGATCAAGCCGAAGGGCGTGTCGGTGCTGTCGATTGGCGCTCTGATCGAGGTGGATGCGGGAGGCGCGGTGACCGGGGCGCGTATAGCGCTGGGCTGCATGGCGGACCGTCCGATTCGAGCCAAGCTTGCCGAAGATGCTCTGGTCGGAAGGACGCTGACCGAGGATGGAATCGCCAAGGCGGTGGAGGCCGTGTCGCACGGCATTCGCCCACCGACCGATCCCATAGCCAGCGAATGGTACCGGCGCGAGGTTCTGCCGGTGCATTTCCGACGGCTGCTGCTGCGCTAGCCGCTAGCCCCAGCCGAACGCCAGGGAGGATACCGATGGCGAAGAAGGTTCCGATCCAGTTCACCCTTAATGGCGAGGACAGGGCGGAGTTCGTCGAGAGCGGCGCGACGCTGCTCAACGCATTGCGCGAGAAGTTCGGCGATACCTCGCCCAAGGGCGGTTGCCATCAGGGCGCCTGTGGCGCGTGCTCCGTTCTTGTCGATGGCGAACTGCGCCTGTCCTGTCTGACGCTTGCCGAGACCTGCGAGGGTCAATCGGTGGAAACCACTGCTGGTCTCGCAAAGGACGGCGTAATGCACCCGCTTCAGCGCGCCTTCCTCGATGGTTTTGCCGCCCAATGCGGCTTCTGCACCCCGGGCATGATCATGGCCGCGAAGGCCCTGCTCGACCGCACGCCGAATCCCAGCCGGGACGAGGTGGTCGAGGCGATCTCCGGCAACATCTGCCGCTGCACCGGCTACGAGCCGATCATCAACGCGATCCTGTCGGCGGCCCGCGCCAACTCGCGCGCCGCGGCCTGAGGGCAACTCGATGATCCGGCTTGCAAGAGAATTTTTCGCCGACGAACGCGACGACGATCTCAACCAGCTCGGAGTCGGGCAGCAGCGGTCCGACGTGCCGGGTCATGTCACCGGCAAGACAGCCTACTTCGCCGACCGCAACTTCCCGCGGCATGCTCCACCTGAAGATGGTGCGCAGCCCGCACCATCACGCGCGCATCAAGTCGATCGATACGTCCGAGGCGGAGAAGATCCGGGCGTCGTCCGCGTCCTCACCCACAAGGACGTGCCGAAGAACATCTACACGATCCTCTGCCTGATCCAGGTCGAGCCCGACGACGAGCCGGTGCTCGCCGTCGACAAGGTCCGCTTCAAGGGCGAGCCGATCGTCGCGGTGCTCGCCGACACCGAGCGGGCGGCCGCCGAGGCGGTCGCGAAGGTCAAGGTCGACTACGAGGTGCTGCCGGCGGTCTTCGACGTCGAGGAGGCGCTGAAGCCCGGCGCGCCGCTCGTCAACGAATATCACGGCCACAACTACTTCACCTATGAGGGCCACCACTGCCGCCGCGTGCGCTTCGGCGACGTCGAGAAGGGCTTCGCCGACAGCCGACCACGTCATCGAGGAGCGCTACCAGTCCTCGCCGATCGAGCATGCGCCGACCGAGACGACCGGCTGCATCGTCGTGCCGGAAGGCAACGGCCGCTTCACCTGCTACTCCGAACACGCAGGCGCTGTTCTTCACGCTCGACAACACCGCGCTCATCCTGCAGATGCCGTTCCAGAAGCTGCGCCTGATCGGCGGCACGGTCGGCGGCGGCTTCGGCGGCAAGGTCGACGTCATCGTCGAGCCGATCGCGATCCTCGCCGCGATGCTCACCAGCCGGCCGGTCAAGTTCGTCTATTCAGCCGCGAGGAGGAGATGCAGGTCTCCTCGCCGCGCGCCGCCGAGCGCATCTACATCAAGGACGGCGTGATGAAGGACGGGCGCATCGTCGCCCGCAAGATCCGGCTCTATGTCGACGCCGGCGCCTATTCGCGCCACTCGCCCTACGGCACGCACCAAGGCCGCGGCGCACTATGCCGGGCCCCTACACGATCCCGAACGTCTGGGTCGACGCCACTGCGTCTACACCAACCGCACGCCGTCCTCGGCGATGCGCGGCTTCGGCGTCACGATCGGCGACTTCGCGCTCGAGGTGCAGATGGACAAGCTCGCGCGGCTCATCGGCATGGACCCGATCGAGTTCCGCATCATCAACGCCTATCGCGACGGCGACATGAAGGCGCACGGCAAGGAGACGGACGGCGCGGCGCTGGTCGAATGCATGCAGGCGGCGGCGCAAGCTCGCCAACTGGCCGGTCGCCGACCATTACATGCACGCTGTCGTCGCTACGCGGGAGAGCATGAGCATGGCGAAGCGGCGCGGCCGCGGCGTGGCCGCGGTCAACTATCCGACCGGCATGAATCTCGGCGGCGATCCGACCCAGGCGCTGGTCCACGCGACGACCACCGGCAGCTTCGTCGTCACGCTGTCGAGCGTCGATCTCGGCCAGGGGCTCAAGACAGGTGATGGCGCAGATCTGCGCCGAGACGATCGGCGTCCCGGCCGACACAGGTCATCATCGACACCGCCGACACCGACACCGGCCCGCACTGCATGGGCACCTTCGCCAGCCGCGGCACGCACCGCATCGGCAACGCCATCATCATGGCGGCGAAGGAAGCGCGAACAGGTGCTGCTCGAGGTCGCGGCGGAGGAGCTCGAGGTCGACGCCAGCGATCTCGAGACCGACGGCAAGGGCAACATCCACGTCAAGGGCGCGCCGGAGAAGTCGATCTCGATCTTCGAGACCGCGCTCGCCGCCCATTTCAAGCACGGCCGGACGATCTCCGGCCGCGGCATGTTCCTGCAGCCGCGCTCCTATCCCGAGCCCGAGACCGGCGAGATGACGCCGGCCGACCTGCTATGCCCATGCCTGCACGGTCGCCGAGGTCGAGGTCGACACCGAGACCGGCGAGGTGACGGTCCTCTCGCTGAAGAACGCCTATCGAGATCGGCCGCGCGCTCAATCCGAAGATGGTCGAGCAGCAGATCGTCGGCGGCGCCTGGATGGGCATGAGCCACGCGCTCTACGAGACGACCGAGCCCTATTATCCCGACCGCGCTCACGGCGGCCCGGACTTCAACGAATATCTGATGCCCGGACCGGGCGACCTCGCCGAAATCGAAATCGTCGTCCTCGAGCGCCCCGCCGCCGACGGTCCCTACGGCGCCAAGGGTCCGGGCGAGATGACCGCCAACTCGCCGATCCCGGCGATCGCCAACGCCATCTTCGACGCGGTCGGCGTGCGGGTCGACATCTGCCGATCACGCCCGAACGCATCCTGCGCGCGCTGAAGGCGCAGCGAACGGCGTGACCATGCCGGCGCACGAGCGCGACGCGGTGACGGCTTCGCCCGAATCTCTCTCCAGTTCGGTTGCGCGAGGAGCGCTATCTTTCGCGACGAGGGTCTGGCGACCGCGATGTTCCTCGCCCTCCGGTTGGGAAAGCCGCTGCTCCTCGAAGGCGCGCCGGGTGTCGGCAAGACCGAGGCGGCCAAAGTGCTCGCCCGCGCCCTCGGCTGCGACCTTGTGCGGCTACAATGTTATGAGGGCGTCGACGCCGGGCACGCGCTCTACGAGTGGAATTACCAGCGCCAGCTTCTCGCCATCCGCCAGGCCGGCGAGACCGAGATCGACATCTATGACGATCGCTTTCTGATTGCCCGTCCGCTGCTCCAGGTTCTGGCGGTCGCCGGAGACAAGCTTGCTGCTGGTCGACGAGATCGACCGTTCGGACCATGAGTTCGAGGCGTTGCTGCTCGAGTTCATGTCCGACTTCCAGATCACGATACCCGAGCGCGGCACGATCGCCGCGAAGGTGCGTCCCGTTGTGGTGCTGACCTCCAACCGTACGCGCGAACTCGCCGAGGCGCTGCGGCGGCGCTGCGTCTATCACTGGATCGCCTATCCCGACGAGGCTCGCGAGGAAGCGATCATCATGGCCCGCGCCGGCGACGTGGCCGAAACGACGGCGGCCGCCGTCGCAAAAGCAGTGAGGGAAATCCGCGCCCGGCCACTCGCCAAGCCGCCAGGCATCTCCGAGGCGGTGGAATGGGCCGAATGCCGCAACGGTGCTCGAAAAAGGCGGCAGCCCTTGGCCCGAGGCGTTCAGGCGCGCGATCGGCGTGCTGGTCAAGGACGAAGAGGATCTTGCCTATCTCGCCCCCCACCTGCCGCGCCTGTTGGAGGAGGCGCTCGCATGATGCTCCCCGTCGCATCGGCGCACCTCGCTGGTTTCGCGCGTTTGTTACGGATCGCGGGATTGGCGATCGCACCGGAACAGATCGTCGCTTTCCTCGACGCTGTAAGGCTCCTCGGACCGCGATCGATGGGACGACATCTGCGAAGCAGCGCTTGCGACGCTCGCGCCCGGGCCAGAGCGCGCGGGTGAGTTCGACGCCTTGTTCCGTGCATGGTTCTGGGGCGAGGCGGTCATCACATCCCGAGGTGATGGTGATGAGGAGATGCGGGTCAAGGATGATCGCGGCGCGCGGCAGGATCTCGTCCTCCCCAATGAGCGCGTCGCCGGCGGCGAGTTCTCGTCGTCGGCCGAACAGCTCGCAACGAGGCAATTCCGCGCCGTGGAAGACGAATTGTCACATTTCGCCCGAGCCTTGCCGCGCGCCGTCCCGACGCGCCGTTCGTTTCGCACCATCGGAGCACGGCGCGGACGCCCCGATCTGCGGCGTTCATTGCGTTCGATTGTGAAATCTGACGGCGACGTGGCGCAGCCTTTGCTGCGACGCCGTGCGAATGCGCAGCGCAGGCTCCTCCTGCTGGTCGATATCTCGGGGTCGATGAAGCTTCATACCGAAGGCCACCTGCAAATCGCGCACGCGGTTGTGCGCCGCGCCGATCGCGCCGAGGTGTTCGCCCTCGGGACACGCCTCACCCGCATCACGGCGTCGCTGCGTATCGCCGACCGCAAGCTCGCGCTGGCGCGCGCCGCCGAAGCCGTCGAGGATTGGGATGGCGGCACGCGCATCGGTCCGGCTCTGCTGGCGCTCCTCTCCGTGCCGCGCTTTGCCGCTTTCGCGCGGGGCGCGGCGGTCGTCATCCTGTCGGATGGCCTCGAACGCGGTGACCATGGCGAGATGGAGCAAGCCTTCAGGCGGCTCAAGGCCAGGGCCTTTCGCCTGTCGCTCCTGACGCCCCTGGCTGCTGATTCACGCTTCCGGCCACGCACGGCCGCACTTGCGAAGGTGCTGCCGCATCTCGACGATCTCGCCGACGGTTCCGGCATCGAGGCGGTTACAGATTTCATGCTTTCACTTGCGAAGCCGGCAAGACGAGCGAGCGACTGCTGGCGGGAGGCGTCGTGATGCCGAAGATCATCGACTTCATTTTCACATCTGGCGCCAGAAGGATCAGCCTTGGCTCGTCGGACCGATGGCGCCTCGCATTTTCGGACCCTACGAACCAATCCGGCGCGATTACCCAATCGAGGAATTCCTCGCCGATCAGGAGGGCTCCGGTGTCGAGAAAGGTGTCTACGTCCAGACAAACTGGGCGAAGGAGGACTTCGAGAAGGAAGTGGCGTTCGTTTCGGAAACCTGCCGTCCGTACCGGCTGGCCGCACGCCATCGTCGGCTATGCCGACATGACCGTCGACGACGTGCGACCCCAACTCGACCGACTGGCGAAGTATCCACTGCTGCGGGGCGTGCGCATGCAGCTTCATTGGCATGAGACACCGGCTTTCCGTTTCGCGCCGTCGGCGGATCAGCTTATCGACCCCAAGGTGCGGGCCAATGTGCGCCGATTGAAAGACTATGGACTGTCCTTCGACCTACAGCTCTTCCCTTCGCAGATGGAAGACGGTCTGCAACTGGTCGGCGAGAACCCGGAGACGATCTTCGTCCTGACCCATTGCGGCATGCTTACCGCCGACGATCCGACCACAATGGACGAATGGAAGGCTGGCCTACGTACACTGGCCAAGGCGCCAAACCTATATGCCAAGCTCTCGGGACTCTGGCACGTTCGCACACAGGAACGACCCGGCGCTTATCTCCCTGATCTACGACGCCGCGATTGAAGTCTTTGGCAGCGACAAATTGATGTTCGGCTCCAACTTTCCGATCGAGAAATTGTGGACGAGCCATCGGGACTTGGTTGCAGCGCATCGAAATGCCGCGGCCAGGTTCAGCTCAACCGAACGAGCCGACATCTTCTACGAAACTGCAGCAAAGGTCTATTGACCACTTTGACGCAACAGCACAATTTCAATACCTGCGCTCAATTCAAAACCCACGGCCAGAGGGAAGGCGCGGCTTGCAACGCAATTTTCGGTCGAGCACACAGTAACGGACGCGGCCGACTGCGATTTTCGGGTCACGGTCCTGCGGGATTGTTGCGCTTCGGCCAATGCTGAGGCCGCGGAGGCCAAGTTCGAGGTCATGTCGATGCTGGCCGACTTGGCGGAATTGACCAACTGGCGTTAGATGTTTAGTCCCGGCATTTGCTGGGGCGGGTTGATCGTGAATCTGTGGGGCTGTGAAGTCCAGGCTTTGCAGATGAACTCGTAGGGGGTGAGGCCTTTGAGGGTCTTGAGCCTTCGGGCGAAGTTGTAGGCGTCGACGAAGTTTTGCAGGTGGGCTCGCAGCTGGTCGTGGGTCTCATAGAAGCAGCGTTTGACGGTCGCGTCCTTGATGGTGCGGTTCATGCGTTCGACTTGCCCATTGGTCCATGGATGCCTGGGCTTGGTCAGCCGATGATCGACGTCGTTCTGGGCGCAGGCGTATTCGAAGGCGTGGGCCCAAACAGGCTCTCCAGCGTCGAGGGCGGCCTTGATGTCCGGCGCTGCCGAGCTTGTATTGCCTGGCGTGGTGAAGTGGGTTCCGTTGTCGGTGAGGACGGTATGGACCTTGTAGGGGACGGCGGCGATCAGGCGGCGCAGGAAGTCCCCCGCGGTGCGGCGCGCCACCTTCTCGTGCAATCTCGACGAAGGCGAGCTTCGAGGTTCGGTCGATGGCGACGATGAGGGAGAGTTTGCCTTGCGCAGTTCGAACCTCGGCGATGTCGATATGAAAATAGCCGATCGGATAGGCCTTGAATTTGCGTTTGGCCGAGGCTTCGCCTTCGACCTGCGGCAACCGGGAGATCCCGTGGCGTTGCAGACAGCGGTGAAGGGACGAGCGCGTCAGATGCGGATCGTGGGCTGCAGAGCATAAAGGCAGTCGTCGAGCGGCGGCAAAGTATGCCTTCGGAAGGCAACGACGACGGCCTCCTCCTCAGCTGACAGGACCGTCGATCTGGGCTCCTTCGGCCCTGTCGGCAGATCGGAAACGGAGGACCGCGCTTTCCACTTGGCGATCGTCTTCGGGTTGACGCCGTAGCGCTTCGCAAGCCCTCTCAGGCTCTCTTGACTATGTTGTATCGCTCGACGGACCGCCTCTGTCGTTGTGGCGCTCCCGTGTAGAATTCGTCCCATAGCGCATCCTTCGAATCCCTCGATAACAATGCCCCATCAAACTCCAGGACGAAACAGCTAGCTCTCTTATGTTCGCGGTCAAGAGGCGAGGCGCGATTGAGCGCCCGGTCGGCGGAAAGCCGTCGGTGAGAAAGGCGTTGGCTGCGCAGAGCCGGGAGCGGAGCGAGAGACGACGGTTGATCAAACTCTTATCCGCGGGTTGGGTACCGCCTTCCGTGTCTTCGTCTCGGGGCTTTCCTCGGTCTAGAGGACGGGCGTCGGGCGCGAGCCCGGCCACATAACTAGCGACGGGAGTTCCCCACCTACGTGCTCCACTCCCGGCTCTGCGCAGGGGAAAGAAGAGATCGTCCTAACTTACGTGGGCGCGACCTCCCGTCCGATGGCCCAAAGGAAGGCGGCCATTTCGCGGGCGATCGCGGCCACGACGACAGGCGCCTTCTTGCCCGTGGCGCTGAGCCGACGATACCGAGCGCACAGACGGACCTGCGCCTTCCAGGCGATGTCGCGCGCGGGCTTTGGCGCTCCCGCCAGCCGGGCTCTCAGGGTCTCGCTAACTCTGCAGGATGCGGTAGGTCCAAGCCGCCTCGACCAGCGCCCGACGCGCGCGCCTGTTGCCCGCCAAGGTCAAGCCCTTTCGTCGGACCGTATCGCCAGTCGAACTCTCCGCCGGGACCAGGCCAAGGAAAGACATCAGCTGTCGCGGCGTATCAAACCGACGCACATCGCCGATCTCGGCGGCAAAGGTCACCGCGACCAGAAACGAGGCGCCGCGCATCGCTTGGTAAGCCGCGACAACCGGCGCCATGGACCAGTCCGGGACGATGACAGCAAGTTGCTTCTCGATGCGACGCAGGCGCTGAATTGCATCCTCGATCGCATCGATCCCTTCCTGAAAGACGATCTGTTGGGCGGCATGCTCAAACTTCTGACCGGCCAGCCATCGCCGATGCGCCAGCGTCCAATGTCCGCCTCCGCTATAAATCCGGCTGTGTCGCAGCAGGAAGGAGAGCACCTGCTGGCGTTTGCGACGAAGGTCGTCCGCTGCCGCCTCGCGGGCCCGCACAAGATCGCGCACCGCCTCATGCGCCTCGTCCGGCGCCCGAACTCCGGTCAACTCGCCCGCCCGATGCAGCCGTGCCAACGTGACAGCGTCGCGCCGGTTCGTCTTGATCCGCTCGCCCGCCCGTTTCGGGATCAGCGCCGGAGCGACCACCATGCAATCGTGGCCGAGAGCTTGAATCTGGCGATAAAGCCCATATCCCGTCGGTCCAGCTTCAAAGCAGACATGCAGCCGTTCGTATCGTTCCGCCAGCCTCTTGATCGTCCGCTCGATCGGCAGCGGACTGTTCTCAACATCGCCCATGAACCGGACTTCGCCGGTCCGGCCCCCTTCCGCGATTGCAACGGCGTGTTTCTTCTTGGCGACGTCGAAAGCAACAAAAACTTCGCTATGCTTTCCCATGGTCCGCCCTCCGTGCATGAGGCTCCGCTCGGCCTGCCCGAGCAACCCTCGCTTTTACCTGCACGAAAGGGCGGGCCACCGACTCAGCCCGCGAACATGACGTCTAGAGCCCACAAGGTGACGCCAACATCGAGTGGTCGTGCGACTTGGCCGGCGCGGCCCTGCGGCCAGCCTCCCACCCGCGACCGGCATTGATTTTCCGCCAAAGCCGGGGCATTGACGGCGGCGATCTTTCAGGCGGCCCCGAACTCTCGACGAGACGTCGCTCTTTTGCTTTCAGTGCGCCGCCTTATATCCAGTTGCCCGCGTCGAGCGATAAGGAAGTGATTATGGTTCGTTTCGTTCGGCTCCTGGGAGCCGCTGCGCTCGCGGCCGGCCTCGCGGCGGCGGCGCCTGCGAACGCCCAGACAGGGACGCTGGAAGAGGGCGCCGCGCAGACGACGGGACCTCTGAGGGCGCCGCCGCACAAGGCGAAGCCGCGCCAGACTGCGGTCAAAATGCGCGCGAAGCGTCCGGCTCCTGGCGGCCGGCAGATTACAGTGCATGCTCGCCCGTCCTACCTGACCGCCGGCACGCAGGTCCCCGTGGGCTCGACGGGCAACGGCTATGTCTACGACACGTTCAACCAGCCGACGCCAATCTCGGGCACCTTCATGGGCATGCGCGGCCAGGAAAGGCTCACCGACCGGTTCGGCAACGCCGGCCCGGGCTTGACCTTGTTCAGGTTCTGAACTCGGCGCGCGACCGCGAGCGCTGATCAGGCCGGCGGGAACAGGGCCTCGACCGCAACTTCAAATCCCGGCGGATCAAGCCGCGCCACGCCGCCTGTCAGCACGCGTGTCTCGATCACGTCGCCTGCCCCACGCTTGTGATGAATGGCGACGCGTCGATCGGGATCGAGGATGAGATAATGCTGCAGGCTGGGAATTGAGAAATAGCCGCTGAGCTTGCGCCCGTGGTCGATCGCGGCTGTGCTTGGGGAGAGGACTTCGACCACGATGAGGGGATTGTCGATCTCAATGGCGTCGGCGGCGACACGAGGGCCACAGACGACCGAGGCGTCCGGTTCGTAGGTCGCCCTTGCGTCTATCCTTACCGCCATGCCGTCCGGATAGACACGGCACGGTAATCCTTTGAGCCGAATAGCCTCCCTCAGAGCGACATACGCCTCTGCCTTGGTCTCGGCGTGAAGAGACCGTTCTGGCGACATCATCACCGGAACGCCGTCGTGCAGCTCCCAACGTCCCTCCCGGCCCTCTGCCCAGGGCAGGAACTCATCGACTGTCATCAGCTTGAGAGCGGTCGACATGAGAGGCTTCTCGCAAGCCTGCGGAGAACGGGACGGGAGCCAGCATAAGCCCCCGGCGGCCCTCGTCCAAGCCCCCCGCGTCCAAGCCCCTCAGTTCATCGTCGGGATCGAGAACTGCGCCCCGTCCTTGATGCCGGATGGCCAGCGCGCCGTCACCGTCTTGGTGCGGGTGTAGAAGCGGATCGAATCCGGCCCGTGCTGGTTCAAGTCGCCAAAGCCGGAGCGCTTCCAGCCGCCGAACGTATAGTAGGCGACCGGCACCGGGATCGGCACGTTAACCCCGATCATGCCGACCTTGACCTTGCTGGCGAAGTCGCGCGCTGCGTCGCCGTCGCGCGTAAAGATGGCGACGCCGTTGCCGAATTCGTGGTCGTTGCACAATCCCAACGCCTCGCCGTAATCGTGCGCGCGGACGACCGACAGCACCGGCCCGAAGATCTCCTCCTTGTAGATGCGCATGTCCTTGGTGACGTTGTCGAACAGGCATCCGCCCATGTAGAAGCCGTTCTCGTAGCCCTGCATCTTGAAGTCGCGCCCGTCGACGACGAGTTTCGCGCCCTCCTTCACGCCGATATCGACGTAGCCGCGCACTTTCTCCAGCGCCGCCTTGGTCACCAGCGGCCCATAGTCGGCGCCTGAATTGGTCGACGGTCCGATTTTGAGCGCCTCGACGCGCGGAATGAGCCGGCGCATGAGGTCGTCCGCGGCCTTCTGCCCTACAGGAACCGCGACCGAGATGGCCATGCAGCGCTCACCCGCCGAGCCATAGCCGGCGCCGATCAGCGCGTCGACCGCCTGGTCCATGTCCGCGTCGGGCATCACCACCATATGGTTCTTGGCGCCGCCGAAGCACTGCACCCGCTTACCCGTCGCTGTGCCGCGCGTATAAATATACTCGGCGATCGGGGTCGAGCCGACGAAGCCGATCGCCTGGATGTCGGGATCGTCGAGAATGGCGTCGACCGCCTCCTTGTCGCCGTTGACCACGTTGAGAATGCCCGGAGGTCCGCCCGCTTCGACGAACAGTTCGCCGAGCCGCATCGGCACGCCGGGGTCGCGTTCCGAGGGTTTTAGGATGAACGCGTTGCCGCAGGCGATCGCCGGCGCAAGCTTCCACAAGGGGATCATGGCCGGGAAATTGAACGGCGTGACGCCAGCGACCACGCCGAGCGGCTGGCGCATCGAATAGAGATCGATGCCGGGGCCGGCGCCGTCGGTGTACTCGCCCTTCATCAGATGCGGGACGCCGAGCGCGAATTCGACCACCTCGACGCCGCGCTGGATGTCGCCCCTGGCGTCGGCGATCGTCTTGCCGTGCTCGCGCGCCAGCGTCTCGGCGAGTTCGTCGTTGTTTTTGGCGATGAGGTCGATGAACTTCATGAGCACGCGGGCGCGGCGCTGCGGATTGACCTCCGCCCACGCCGGCTGCGCCGCTTTCGCGTTTTCGACCGCGGCGCGAACCTCAGCTTTGGAGGCGAGCGCGACCTGCGCGCGCACGGTCCCGTCCATAGGCTGGAAGACGTCCGCGGTTCGCCCCGACTTGCCGGCGACCTGCTTGCCGCCGATGAAATGCCCATATTCGATCATCGCTCCGCTCCCTGATGTCAGTGTTCTCACGTCTTTATGCGCCACGAATTTGCGCACAGCAATTTGAGAGAGCGCGCATCGGCTGTGCGAAAAAGCGCTAAGGCGCCCAGATCTTGACGCGGTAAGGATTTTCCTTACATTGGAGCCATGATCACGAGCAAACTGACGAGCAAGGCTCAGACCACAATACCGCAGCCCGTTCGCGCCGCCCTCCGTCTGGCGGAAGGCGATGAGGTTGCCTATGAGATCGACGGGGGCAAGGTCATCCTGACCAAGGCTCCGGACAAAGCCGCCGAAGACCCGTTCGGCGCTTTTTCCGAATGGGACAGCGACGCCGACCGGAAGGCCTATGCCGGGCTTTGAGCAGGGCGATGTCGTCCGAGTGCCCTTTCCCTACACGGATCGGTCAACCCGGCAGCGGCGTCCGGCTTTGGTAGTGTCCAGAGGAGGCCTCGGGGAAAGCGGACGCCTGCTCTGGGTTGCGATGATAACGAGCGCCGAAAACCGGGCATCGGCTGAAGATGTCCCTTTCGGAGCGACTTACGCAGACGCAGGCCTTCCGGCGCCGTCCCTCATTCGTCCCTGCAAACTCGCGACCATCGAAATCGGTCATGTCGAGAAAATCGGACGCGTAAACGCGGATTTGATGGCGAAGGTCACCGACTTTCTCCTGCGTTCGCTGAGGTCTTGAGCGTTCTCGCGCCGTCCCCCCCCTGGATGGTGAGGAGCGGGTGGAAACCGACGAAGGCGCCTGACTTGCCTAAAGTCTCCTTCCTCAAGCTGAGCGCCGAGTCCGATGGATTGGGATAACGTCCGGGTCTTCCTCGCGGTCGCGCGCGGCGGGCAGTTCGTCGCCGCCGCCAAGCGGCTGAAACTCGACCATGCGACGGTCAGCCGGCGCATCGCGGTGCTCGAAGAAACGGTCGGCGCCAAGCTGTTCGACCGGCGGACCACGGGCGCGAAGCTCACCGGCGCCGGCGAGCGGTTCATCAGCGCAGCCGAGCAGATGGAAAGCGCTTTCCTGCACGCGCAAGGCGAGATTTCCGGCGTCGATCTCGAGCTTTCGGGCGATGTGCGCATCGGCGCGCCGGACGGGTTCTCGACCTATTATCTTGTCGGCGCATTGCGCGACTTTGCCGAGCGCCATCCGGGCATGCGCCTGCAACTGATGCCGCTGCCGCAACTGACGCCGCTGGCGCGCCGCGAGGTCGACATCGTGATCGGTCTCGACAAGCCGGAGGCGGGGCGGTTCGTCGCCCGCCGACTCACCGATTATTCGCTCGGGATTTACGCGAGCGCGTCCTACTTGAAGCGCAATGGGGCGCCAGCCGACATCGAGGCGCTGAAGAGCCACCGCCTCATCGGCTATGTCGAGGAGCATGCGTTTTCATCCGCGCTCGACTATGTGCGCGAACTCTTCGGCGGCGCGCCGACCAGCTTCGAAAGCGCCAATGCGGTGACGCAGCTCGAGGCGGTGCGCGCAGGCGTGGGCTTGGGCGTCGTGCACGATTTCATCGCCCGCGGGTTCAAGGACCTCGTCCGCGTCCTGCCCGAGCGTCGGGCGACGCGCGCGTACTGGCTGGTGACGCATGAAGACACGCGCAGTCTGGGCCGCATCCGCGCGGTGGCCGAGCATCTGGCGAACACGGTCACGCGAGATCGAGCGATGTTCTTGTGAGCGCCGACCTCCGCGATCGTCCGGATCGCGGGGATCGTTTGGGTCCGAACACGAACGTCCGGCCTACGAAGGTCGGGCAGCTACCATTCCGACCTTGCGAGCAGCGTCACTTTGGCCGTACCGCGTCGGCGGTGCCCTGGATAAACGCTTTGATTTTTTCTACGTCCTCCGGCTTCAGCTTGCCTGTGAAATCCGGCATGCCCATTTCGGCAAACGCCTTGTTGAACACCGCGTCGTCGAGCTTCGCGATCAAGTCGGCATCGACATAGCCAAGATTTGGGATGTTGCCGCCTTTGTCGACGCCCGGCACGCCGTGACAGAAAAGGCAATTGCTGACATAGAGCCCAAAGCCTGCGGGTACGTCTTTGGGATCGTATTTCACCCCGGAAATGAGCGGCCCCAGCTTGTAACGCGCGACCTCCGGAAACTTGGCGTCGCCGCCCATCACGAACGTGTAGACCGTGCCTGGCGATGCATGATCGGTCGAGCGCTGTGATTGTCCGAAGACGCCGCCCCAGCCGACGGCGATCGAGACATATTGTTTCCCGTCGACCTCATAGGTCATCGGGGCTGCGACCACGCCGCTGCCGAGCGCGGCGTCCCACAGCTTCTCACCGCTTGTCGCATTGTAACCGACCAGTCGCCCGTCCGCCGTTCCCTGGAAGACGAGGTCGCCTGCGGTCGCGAGCGTCCCGCCGTTCCACGGAGACGCGTAATCCTGCGTCCAAGCGGCCTTCTGATGAGCCGCGTCCCAGGCGATGAGCCGGCCAAAAGGCTTGCCCTTCGGCGGCGTCGCCACGAGGTTCTTGCCAAGGTTCCAGCCGATCCCGTTCATGGGCTGACCGACAGTCGCGCTGCCCTGGCTCCACTTGGGATCGTCGATCATCATGAAGGGAACGTTCTGCGCCGGGATATAGGCGAAGCCGGTCTTCGGACTGTACGCCATCGATTGCCAATTGTGCGCGCCAAACGGCCCGGGAATCGCCTCGACCGGCTTGTCGGTCCCACGCGCGCCCGGGATTTCGATCGGGCTTGCCGTCGGCCGTGTAGCCGGTCGCCCAGTTCACATCGACGAAGTTCTTGGCGGAAATGAACTGGCCGGTTTTGCGATCAAGAACGTAAAAAAAGCCATTCTTCGCCGCATGCAGGAGGACTTCGCGTTTCTGTCCATCGATTGTCAGGTCGGTCAGGATCAGATCCTGGTCCGCGTCGTAGTCCCAGGCGTCCGCGGGTGTCTCCTGGTAGTGCCAGGCGTATTTGCCGGTGTCGAGATCGAGAGCAACCACGGAAGACGTGTAGAGATTGTCTTTCATCGATGATGGGTTGCGGATCGATGACGCCCAAGGGCCGGCGTTGCCTGCGCCGAAATAGAGGAGGTTCAGGTTGGGGTCTGCGGACAGCGTGTTCCAAACCGTTCCGTCGCCGCCGGCGGCTTCTTCTACGCGGTCTACCATTTCCTCGCGCGCGAGGCGTCAGACAATGGCAGGGACTGGGAAAGCTCGATTGGCGGCCGTAGCCAGATCTTGTGCCCCGACACGCCCGACCCCGTCCTGCGGAGGTACCACCAGGACCATATCCACTGCGAAGTGGCTATCTAGAGGCGCTCGATTGACAGCGCCGCGAAGGCTCGTATTGTCAAGTGGCGCGTCGTGGGACTGGAAGCCGGTGCAAGTCCGGCGCGGTCGCGCCACTGTGATCGGTCCTTCGACCGAGAGTCAGACCCTTTCCGCGACGAAGCACGTCTCAAACGGGGACGCGATATCCCCCGGGGGTTCGATATGAGTGCTTCTACACTTGCTCCCAACGCCGCACGGCCCGCCGCGATCCCAATTCGCGAACTCCTTCCCTGGGTCATTTTCGCCGGCCTTCTTTGCCTGATCGGCGTCTATTTCGTCGGCGCTGAGGAAGGCGCGACTTCGATCATCAAGGGCATGTACGTGCATGAATTCGTGCACGACAGCCGCCATCTGCTCGGCTTCCCCTGCCACTAAAGGCGTTGGGTAATGCGGACTCCGACCGGGAGTCCTGATCCGGGAAGATGAGCTGGCTCGAGCAGGCCGCGCCGAACGTCTCATGACGGCGTCGGCGCGAGTTTGGGTTGAGGATGATCGCAATGACGACAGGATCTTTGTTGTGGCGGGGAATGATCGTCGGCTTCGTCGCCGCCCTGCTTTCGTTTGGTTTATTGAAGGTCGTGGGCGAGCCTGCGGTTGATCGCGCCATCGCCTTCGAATCGGCGATGGACGAGGCGAAAGCCAAGGCCGAGCATGATTCCGCGGTGGCGAAGGGCGAAACCCCGCCGCCATACGAAGAGGAGCCGGAGCTGGTCAGCCGGCCGACGCAGGCCGGCATCGGTCTCTTCACCGGCGTCGCCACCTACAGCGTCGCTTTCGGCGGCCTGTTCGCGCTTGCTTTTGCGATCTGTTACGGGCGCATGGGGAACTGGAGCCCTCGCGCGACCGCCGCGCTGCTCGCGGTCAGCGGCTTCCTCGCCGTCTACGCCGTCCCGATCCTCAAATATCCGGCCAACCCGCCCTCGATCGGCAATCCCGACACGATCGGCCTGCGCACCGCAATCTATTTCGGCATGATCCTGCTGTCGCTCGCCTCGATGATCGCCGCCTGGAACGTCCGCAATCGCCTCGTCGATCAGCTCGGCGGGTGGAACGCGACCCTGATCGGCGCCGCTGTCTTTCTTGTCGCGGGGGTTGTCTTCGCGCTGGTGATGCCCCCACTCAACGAAGTTCCAGAAGGCTTCCCGGCGGTCGTGCTGTGGCAGTTCCGCATGGCTTCGCTCGGCGCGCAGGCGATCCTGTGGACGGTGCTCGGGCTCGGCTTCGGGGCCTGGGTCGAACATGATTTCGCGCAAGCGAAGCCGGGCCGGCTGCAAGCCGCCTACTAAGTCGCGGACGCGCGCGGGCAGGCCCCATGACCGCACGCCTCGACCTGCTTGCGCATGGCCCCTCCGCCGCGACCCGCGCGGCCCGGTTTCCCGACGATGAAGCGCTTGAAGCCTCCGCCGTTGGCTCCCTCCAAGCGTTGAGAGGCCGATTGCGCGCCTATGCTCATGTGCTGACCGCCCCGGAGCGCGCAGCGCGCGAGACCGCGCAAGCGCTGGGTTTCGATGCCGAAGTCGAGATGGCGCTCAGAGACTGCGACTATGGGCGCTGGCGCGGTCTCGCCTCGAAGGAGGTTGCTGAGCGCGAGCCCGACGGCTTCGCGGCCTGGCTCGGCGATTCCGCGGCTGCCCCGCATGGCGGCGAGTCGGTCGCAGCTCTGATCGAGCGGACCCGCGCTTGGCTCGCGCAATCGCTGGCGCGCGAAAGCGCGACGCTGGCCGTCACCCACGCCGCGGTCGTTCGAGCGGCGATCGTGAACGCACTCGGCGCCAGTTCCTCGGCCTTCGCGCGGATCGACGTCGCGCCGCTCGCGCTCGCCAGACTGAGCGGTCATGCCGGACGCTGGAATCTTGTGGCGTTGGGGCCATTAGGGGGCCTGTTGTGAGAGGCGCTTGGTCGCCCTCATTGCGGCCATCTTCGTGCTCGCTCCATCGCCCAGCCAAGCGCGTCGGATCTCCACGCGCGGCGGGCCGCCTCCGGCAGGCGTCTCCATACCCAGTCTCACGCATGGCTAGATGGCGGTGATCCGCGACAATCTGCCCGCGATCCGGGCGCTGGCCAACGCCAGGCTCGGATTCGACCTGACGACCTGGCGGTTGGAGGACTACCTGAACCTGCAGTCCTTCGCCTGTCTCTGGGGATCGTCCCCGGCAGCGTCACGGGCGAGGACAGTCCGTTCAACGAATGCGCGCATGCCTATCTCGCCGCCGGGCGGGCGCTGCTCTTGCAGCTTGCCCATGAGCCCGGCACCGATCACAAATCGATTGATGCGCTGATCGGTAAAATCGAGGTTGAAATGCTGGCGGACGACGCCTCGATGAACCTCTGCCGCTATAGCGACGAGTCGTTCAACACCAACGAGATTATCTGGCCGCGATGGGACATGGTTCCTTTTCACGCTCCAAGCCTCCCAGCGCTTGGCGCGATCTTCGCGCTGATCGCCGGGGGCGCGATCTGGCTCGTCAAGCGAGACGGAAGGGCCGGCGCGCTCCAAAGCTCGTAGCCCGCGACGGGGCAGCGCCGATTTGCTCCAAGGCCTCGCCACGCTTTTACTCGACGCTTCTCAAGAGGCGCGGAGTGGCGCAATTTTCAAGACACGCTCATCGAGATCTTCCTTGAGCACTTTTTGGAATTGTTTCCGTAACTCCCCTATCAGTCGACAGGCTGGCCGCCAGACATTTTCCGTCTCTAAGCTGGTGTGATCTTTGTGTTCGGCCACCAATGCGTACATCCAATTGACCTCCGTGATATAATCTTGCCGACGAAGGTCTAAACGCTATGCCCTGATATCTTCTTGTGGAAACGTCTTGCGGCAGTATTCCATCAGAAAAGCGTAACATTTGAGTTCGGTTATCACGATAATAATAATAAACTCAGACGCTGCCGGTTCATACTCAACAAGGTCTTTTGTTGCCTTCCGCGCAATCTCATAGGCGAGGAAGAGCATGTAGACAACATTGATCACATCCCTAAAGGGGTGCTCGAATACCATGGCGAGCACATGGCGGTAGGCATGGACACGCTCGCCGTGACCGGAATCCTCGAGATTCTAGAAAGCGAGACAAACTTCGTCATCCTGCCGCCCTTCTATTATGGCGCGGCGAGCTACGCCGTGGCGTCGCCGGAGCGCACAGGCGCGCTTCATGTCGACGCCGAGGCGCTCATGCCTCTCGCCAAGGCGATGTTGACCGGGCTCTTGCGCGTCGGCTTCCGAAACATTCACCTCGTCATCCATCATCAGACCGAGAACTTCACGGCCGGCATGCCGACCGACCTCGCGTTCAAATTCGCTGCCCGCCAGGCATCTTCGCCTTTCTCGAGGCGGAGCGCGGCGAGGGATGGTGGGGCGCGGACTTCGATGGCCGACTATTACGCGCAACAGTCGACCGGCGACGACCCCTTCAACTGGATCAAGGCGCATCCCCTCATACTGTCTTCGGTCATGGAAGGCTACCCGTTCGATCATGCCGGTGAGGGCGAGACCTCGCTGCTCATGGCGCTCCTGTCGGACGGCGTCGACAAGTCGCGGATCTCAGAGGACGAATGGTATTCCCGATCCGCCCGCGAGGCGAGCACTGAACTTGGGATAAAAAGGACGGGACCGCATTCTCGCGCACTTGTGCCAAGCGCTCGGCGTCGAGCGGGCAAACGCCCAGGGTCCACGCAATTGACTTTGGCCCAAAACGCCAGCTTAAGTCATGGAACTTGCGCTAGCCGCGCGTTGGGTGAATGCGAGCGCGATGCCGCGCCGCCTGTCCGGAATCGCTACGCGGCGCCAGAGGGAGGAATAATCGATGCGTGTCCAAGTCTACGAACAACTCATGGCGATGCAGAGAAGCCGTCGCGACGTTTTGAAAGCGGCCGCCGGCGGCGCCGCTCTGGCCGCAAGCTCGTCCGTCCTGACATCCACGCCGTCCTTTGCTGAAGACAGCGTGGTCTCTCAGATCCTGAAGATTCCCGGCGCAGGCAACGGCTCGCCGACTGACGCCGATTGGCAGAAGGTTGGAGCCGTGTGCCTCGGGCCAACCAAGGCCACTGTGAAGCAGGGCGAATTCGCTGGCGTCGAGTTCTCCTTCATGGGCCTCAACAACCAGAACCTCCACAACTTCCTTTTCCGTGGCTTTCTCACGCCATGGGAGGCCTACACGGGAGCGAAGATTAAGTGGATCGATCTCGCGCAGGCCGACTATAACGCTCGCCTTCAGCAATCCATCGCGACCGGCACCGCAGACTTTGACATCCTCGAGATGGGCGCGCCGTTCGAAGGCGACATGGGAGTCAAGGACCTTCTCTCCGACATGCCGGATTGGGTGAAGACGCAGATCGATTTCGACGATTACGTCGACTATCTCAAGCCGCCAGTCGGGACGTGGAACGGCAAGATCCACCGCGTCACCATCGACAGCGATTGCCACACCATAAACATCCGCACCGACGTGTTCTCTGATCCCGATCTCGGAAAACAATGGGCGGACTGGAAGGACAAGGCCGGCCTTGCGGCTTGGGGAGTGCCGAAGACCTGGCAGCAGGTTCAGCAGGTCACCAAGTTCCTCAAGGGCAAGAAGGTCAAGGGTAAGGAGGTCTACGGATTCCTCGATCAGCCAAAGCCTTGGGGCGGGTTCCAGTTCTATTTCACGGGAAGCCGTGCAACCGCCTACGCCAAGTATCCAGGCGAAAAGAACTGGCTGTTCGACGAGAACATGAAGCCGCTCGTCAACAATCCCGCCTGGGTGCGCGCCATCCAGGACATCATCGACGCCCTTCCTTCCGAGCCCCCCGACCAGATCAACGCAGATCCCGGCACGACCGCGTTTCAACAGTTCCTGCCGGGCACCGGCTCGCTACTCGAATGGTGGGGCGACATCGGTTCCATGGCGAGAACGAGCGACACATCGACGATTGGCGACGTGGTTGACTTCGACATTCTGCCGGGTTCGGACGACGTCTATAACTTCCGCAAAGGGAGTTGGGAGAAACTCGCAAGCGGCCCGAACCAGGCGCCGAACATGGCCTATCTTGGCTGGGGTATCTATGTGATGAAGAAGGTCGACAGCGACCCGAAACGGCAGAAGGCGGCGTGGAGCGCGGCGGCTCACCTAGGCGGGAAGGACCTCTCGATGTGGACGGCCGCTTATCCCTCCGGGTTCCAGCCCTACCGCAAGAGCCACACGAATCTCGACCTTTGGGCGCTCGCGGGCTACGACAAGAAGTACATCGGGTCGTACATGAAGTCGCAGTCGGACTCCTACAATCACCCGAACTCGGCGATCGAGCCGCGCATCCCCGGCATCTTTCAATATTACAGCATCGCCGAGGATGAACTGCAAAAGACGTTCGCGGGCAAGCAGACCGCGCAGCAGGGCGCCGATAACGTAGCAGCGGCTTGGGACAAACTGACCGACAAGCTCGGGCGTGAAAACCAGGTCAAATACTATCGGATCTCGATGGGTCTGACTTAAGGGCGCAACACTTGGGACAATTCCGTCCGCGCGCGTGCGCGCCGCCGCGGACGGAATTCGAGTTTTGCTTTTGAACCGCGAAGACGGACAAGGCGTTGTGAGCAGCGGGAGACTTGAAGCAGGACATGAAGAGGTTCTCCCCGAGCGGTTGTCGCTCGGCAAGTGGATCTACCGTGTCGCTTCGGGCCTGCTCCTTGTCGTCGCGGCGCTGCAAATTGCCGATGCGGCAGGCCTCACCTCAATCGGCTTTGTCGACTGGCGTCCGACCCTTTACGCGTTCTTGGCCTGGTGCATGGCGCTGGGGATCGCCCAAGTTCTGGAGCATGGCGTGCTCGGACAGCAACGATTGTTCGTGCTGCCCGCCCTCTTGTTCACCGGCGCCATGGTGATCTTCCCGACGCTCTTTGGTCTCTCCATCGCCTTCACCGACTGGAACCTCAACGCGCAGGGCGGCCATCATTTCAATGGCCTCGACAATCTGCGCACGCTCTGGGGCGACGCCTATTTCTGGAACGCGCTCGGCAATATGGTCTTCTACGTGTTGACCGTCCTCGTTCAGTACGTGATCGCCTTCGGCCTTGCGCTCCTCCTCAACGCCGACATTCGCGGCCGCAAGTTCTTCCGCATCGCCTTCCTCCTGCCATTCATGCTGAGCCCCGTAGCAATCGGCTGGATGATCGGGAAGTCGCTGATGGAAAACCGCTTCGGGCCTCTGGCGAATTTCGCCAGATGGCTCGGCTGGTCCAACGCCGCCTTTTTTACCGACCCCTGGATCGCCCGCACCGCCATCATAGCCATGGACGCGTGGGTCTGGATTCCCTTCATGGTGATCCTGCTGCTCGCAGGCTTGCAGGCGTTGCCCCACGAGGTGAAGGAGGCCGCCAAGGTCGACGGCGCGACCGGCTGGCAGTCCTTCTGGGAGATCACCTTTCCTCTGATGCTGCCGGTCAGCATAACGGCGATCGTGCTGCGCACCATCTTCGAACTGAAACTCGCCGACATCGTCATCAACGTCACCGCGGGGGGGCCGGGCGGCGCGACGGACACGATTTCCAGCTTCGTCTACCGCGAGTACCGCGATCGCTCGAATGTCGGTTATGCAACGATGGTGGCCGAGGTCTATCTTGTCATCATCATCATCTTCATCACGCTCCTCCTGAACGTAGCCAACCGCTACGTGCGGAAGGTGACATGATGCGCGCGAGCAGGACGGAGACCTGGCGATGACCGTCGACGCCGCTATGGACGCCACGGCGCTCGCCGAGCGCGATCACGCCGTCGAGCCGCGGAGTTTTGCGCGTATCGTCGGACGCATCGCGATCTATGCGCTCCTGATCATCTGGACCTTCATCGCGCTCTTTCCCATCTACTGGACCCTGTCGACCTCGATCAAGCTCGGGCGCGACGTTACGCAAGGCCATCTGATTCCGTGGGTTGACTTCATGCCGGCCTGGAAAGGATGGCAATCCCTAGGGCTTTCCCCAGACACCATATTCGCCACGTCCAACGTTCGTGAGGAGTTCCTCAAGAAATTCGTCAACAGCGTGATCTGCTCGGTCGGCGCTTCCGCCTTCGCTATTGTCATCGGCTCCCTCGCCGCCTACGGGCTCAGCCGTTTCGACTACAAGTTCGGCCCGTGGCGGAACAAGGACATCTCGTTCTTCTTCGTCTCCCAGCTCATTCTTCCGCCCGTCGTCCTCGCGCTACCGTTTCTCGTTCTCTATAAAGGGCTGGCGCTGCTCGACACGCGGATCGGCCTCATCTTCATCTACACCTTGATGGTTCTGCCGATCGTGATTTGGGTAATGCGCGATCAGTTCGACACCATCCCGATGGAGATGGAGCAGGCGGCGCTGGTCGACGGCTGCACGATCTGGGGCGCCTTCCTCCGCATCGTCTTGCCCATCGCGCTGCCGGGCATGGTCGCGGCCTTCATATTGTCGCTAGTCCTCTGCTGGAACGAGTACTTCTTCGCCTCCCTCCTGACCGGGTTCGACGCACAGACTCTGCCCGTCATGGTGGCGAGCCAGACGGGCTCCTCCGGCATCAATTGGTGGACGATCGCCGCGCTCGCGACGGCGGCGATCACGCCGCTACTACTCATCGGGATTTTTCTCGAGCGCTACATCGTGATGGGGCTTACGGCGGGAGCGGGCAAATAGCCGGGGCTCCGGTGTCCGGCGCCGGTCCGTCGCGCGAGCGCCTCCGGGCGCTCACGATGGAGCTCATGCTGATCCCCGGTCTCAGTGGGCACGAGGGCCGTGTGCGCCGGCGCCTCGCTGCCGAAATGGCTGGTTTCGGCCTGACGGCCACGACCGATCGGCTCGGCAATCTGATCGCCACCGCACAAGGCGACCCGAGCCGGCCAAGCGTGATGCTGTTCGCCCACATGGACCAGCTCGGATTCGTCGTCCGGAAAATCGAGGCGAGCGGATTTCTCCGGCTTGAGCGTCTCGGCGGCGTCCCTGAACGAGCGCTCGCCGCACAGGAGCTTCTCATCTGCGTTGGCGAGGGACACGACATCCGCGCAGTCATTGGCAACAAGAGCCACCACGCGACGGTTGTTGAAGAAAAGTATCGTGTCGTCCCATACCAGGAGATCCTAGTCGACGCCGGCTTCTCAAGCGCCGAAGCCGTCTTATCCGCTGGCGTCAAGATCGGTTCGCCCGTGGTCTATGCGCCGAAAGCAATCGCGCTTGAGGGAAACCGTATCGCTGGAACCTCGGTCGACGATCGCGCTGGCTGCGCAGTAGTCGTAGAGGTCGCGCGGCTTCTCACGCCGATGAGTTAACGACCGACAATCCATTTCGTTTTCTCGACCCAGGAAGAATACAATCTGCGCGGCGCGATGCCTGCCGCTCAAGTGCTGAAGCCGGACATCGCCATCCAGCTTGATCTCATGCTCGCAACCGACACCCCCGATATGCAGGCTCGCGGCGACCTTGCGCTCGGAGGCGGTCCGGGCATGAGCCTCTATAGCTTCCATGGGCGCGGCACGTTGAACGGCACGATTCCGCATCCCGCGCTCGTCTCGCTTTTTGAGCGCGCTGCGGAACAAGCGGGTTTGCCGCTACAGCGCAGCGCTCAAGTCGGCGTGCTCACGGACTCGTCCTATGTACAGCTCGTTCATCACGGCGTCGCCGCGATCGATCTGGGCTTCCCTTGCCGCTACACGCATTCGGCTCTCGAGGTCTGCGACCTTTCCGATCTTGTCTGCCTCTCGGCGCTCCTCGCCGCCGGACTGTCGCGCGTTGAGGCCGACTTCAGCCTCAATCGTGACGACTATCCGGAATGAACGCCACCCTCGGCATCGATATCGGGACTTACGAGTTGAAAGGCGTCATCGTCGACTTCTGGCGGCCGTGTTTTGGCGAGCGCCGCTCGCCCGCACGAACTCATTGTGCCGCGCGCGGGCTGGGCTGAGCATCGCGCCGAGGAAGATTGGTGGGGCGACTTCATCTGGCTCACTCGTAAGCTTCTCGCTGGCAGCGGGCTTGACGCCTCGGAGGTGAAGGCCGTCGGCGCGAGCGCGATCGGCCCCTGCATGCTGCCCGTCGACGGGGCGGGCACGCCGCTCATGAACGCTGTGCTTTATGGCGTGGACACGCGCGCCGCTCGCGAAATCGAGGATCTGACCGCAAGCCTCGGCGCCGACCGGATCCTCTCGTTCGCCGGCAACGCGCTGACTTCGCAGGCCGTTGGCCCGAAGATCCTATGGCTCAAGCGCAACCGGCCGGACATCTACGCGAAGACGCGAACGTTCCTCAACGCGACGTCATTCCTGGTTCACCGGCTGACCGGGCGCTTCGTGACCGACCATTACAGCGCTTCCAGCGTGGCGCCGCTTTACGACATCGAACAGCGAACGGGGAGCGATGCTCTTGCGCCGGACATCACGGACCTCGAGCGCCTACCGGAGATTGCCTGGACGACCGAGATCGCGGGCGCCGTCACCCGGCAGGCCGCCGAGGAAACGGGGCTTGCCCTTGGAACGCCTGTCATCGTCGGGACGATCGATGCGGCGGCCGAAGCAATTAGCGTCGGCGTCGTCGATCCGGGCGAGCTGATGTTGATGTACGGCTCGACCATCTTCACCATCCGGATCGGGTCCGAGCGCATCCGGGATCCTCGGCTCTGGCACGCGCCGTGGCTTTTTGCAGATCAATACGCATCCATGGCCGGCCTTGCGACCAGCGGGACACTCACCCATTGGTTCGCCGATCAGTTGGCGCGTGACCTCAGTCCGGAGGCGGCCGTGGGAACACTGGCGGCGGAGGCTCAAGTATCGCCGCCCGGCGCCAATGGGCTCGTTTTTCTCCCCTATCTTTCCGGCGAGCGGACGCCGATTCACGATCCGAACGCCAAAGGCGCCATCGTCGGCCTCACTCTGGCTCACACGCGGGCCGACATCTACCGAGCCGCTCTCGAGGGGATAGCCTTCGCAACCAACCGCATCTTCGATACTTACGCCGAGGCTGGGGTGCCGCCATCCAGAATCGTCGCCGTTGGCGGCGGGCTGCGCAACCCGATCTGGACGCAGGCCACCTCCGATATCTCTGGGCTTAAACAGGAGGTGCGAGAGGTCAGCATCGGCGCTTCCTACGGCGACGCCTTTCTGGCGAGACTCGCGATCGGTGACGTCTCGAAAGCAGCGATCAAGCAGTGGAATCCGGCCGCATCCACAATTGAACCTGATCCCCGCAACGTCCGCGTTTACGAAAGGCGCTACGCTACGTTTCGCAAGCTCTATCCGCGTATCCGCGATTTGATGGAGGAATTAAGCGCTGACAGCGAGGTTGAGATGAGTAACACGGACTGATAGGCGACTGGTCGAGCGTTGGGTCGATTTTCCCAGCGCGGTCAAGTGCCCTACGCCGGGAATCGTTCATGAGCCGGCGCCAGGCCGCCGAGGCTCGTGCGAAACGTCTCATGTCCGCGTCGATTGCGGCGACCGCCCACATTACCGCAGTCCGCGCAGCACTCAATGTCACACCAACTTGAATTGGCGCGGCGCGAGGTTTGGAAGGCGCGCTGACCTCAGGCGGCGGTGGCGGCTCGCCACGTCCGGAACGCTTCTTCTCTTAGGGCGCGAAGCGTGCGGCGGGAAGTGAGATGACGCTGGAGGTTGAACGTGTTGTGGACGGCGGCGTGAACGGCAAGGAACAGTTGGGCTGATCCGGGCGATTTGAACCGCTGCATCTTGCGCTCGCGCCGTCGTGTCGGCTGGTGCGAATTCTGAGCCCGATTGTTCGCGCGTAAGCCCTGGTCGTGGCGAGCCGACAATCCGATTTCGGACTTTGCTGCGCCGTAAGAGCGCAGCTTGTCGGTCACCAGCACATCAGGCGCGAAGCCCTTGTTTCTTGAGCAGCTTGCGCATCAGTTTCACCGCTGCAGCCTTGCCGCGCCTCCGTTGCACGAGCAGGTCGAGAACCTCGCCTTCGTCGTCAACCGTCCGCCAGAGCCAGAACCGCCGGCCCGCAATCGTCACGGCCATCTCATCGAGATGCCACCGAGAGGTTGGCCGCGGGCGTCGACGCCGAAGTTCTCGGGCGAACAACGGCCCAAACTTCAAAACCCATCGCGGGACCGTTTCGTAGGAGATATCCAGACCGCGCTCCGCAAGCAGATCTTCGACGTCGCGATAGCTGAGCGTGAAACGCATATACAGCCAGCTATCTGTTTAGTCCCGGGCATTGATTGAGCAATCTTGTCGAGCGATTCGAAGGATGCGCTCTGGGCCAGGTTCTTCATGGGTGCGCCACGACGACAGAGGCAGTCCGTCGAGCGATACAACATAGTCAAGAGAGCCTGAGGGCGCTTGCCAAGCGGCGCGGGATCAATCCCAAGACGGTCGGCAAGTGGAAGAAGCGGACGTCCGTCTCCGATCTTCCGACCGGCCCCAAGGACGCCGGATCGACGGTTCTGACTGTCGAGGAAGAGGGGGTGATCATTGCCTTCCGCAGGCATACGCTTTTGCCGCTCGACGACTGCCTCTACGCGCTTCAGCCGACGAGGAGCGCAGCGGCACCGCCGCCCGACGGGAGATCATCGAGCCGCGCAATCGTGGAGGATTTGTCACTCAGCAGATAGAGGCGACCATCGGGACCATTTTCGAGATCACTGAAGTCGGCGCAGGTTTTGGCCAGTATCTTGTCGGGAAGCCAGATTGCGAGAGCAACGAAGCCGTGGCGCCCTTTTTGATCGGCCACCGCGCCGTTCGCCAGTGCGCCGCCGCGGACCAAGCCCAGCGACCTCGAATTTGGCGGGCCGAACTCAATGAAAGCCGCCGGCTTCTTCTCCTTGGCGACGAGCAAATGCCCGCCGGGCAGCAGCACCATTTCTTCGCCCGCGACCCCTTCGGGTCGGACCACGCTCGCGCAATTTCGCCGCGCCCTTCTACCGCAAGATCGATCGACGCAACCACACTTAACGGCGCCTCGGGGTCGATGAGTTCGACGCGCGGAGGCGTTTCCTGGAACAGCAAAACGCGCCCGGGGCCGTCAGCGCAGACAGCCTCGATTTGGGGGTCGTGCTTGGGAAGCATCGAACCTGAGACGTTCCCAATGTCGCTCGTATGCCAGTCGATCCGGCCCCCATCGCTGCGCGGCAGGGAAAACCAGGCGATCTTCGCCACCCGGACGTGGGCAGGTCGTTTCTGCTTCTTCCGTTTGGGCCACCCGCGTGGGTTCCGCTTTGGCCCCGCCTAAATGTACGGCGGTTGCTCTTTCCCTGCATTGAACCAAGCCCGAGCAGGCACCGTCAAGGCGGGCCGTAGTTGGCCTTAGAAGCGCATCTCCAACTCCTCAGCCGACACTTATCGGATGGCCGCCGCGCCAATCGCGCTCCCTTGCCCGCGTGGGTCCCTTAACGTTCTCGCGCCTTTCGCCCGCCCAGTTCAATGATCTCGTTGGTCATCTCCTCCTGACGCAACCGCCGGGAGCGGCCGATGAGCTCCTCGAGCATCGTCGTGACGTTGGACTTGGCCGCGGTCATCGCGCGAAGGCGCGCTTCGTTCTCGGCGGCGAGCGAGAGGGTGAGGGCTTCGCAGAGTTCGGCGAACACGTATTCCTGCGCGAGCTCGGCCAGCAGGATTTGCGGCGGCAAGCGAAATGATCGGCGGCGACGGATTTTTGGCGCGCGGGAACCGCGCGAAGTCGAAGGGCGCGAGCGTGCGCTCGACGACATGGATCTCGGCGAACGCCGGCGCGGCGTGGACGACGCTGACCCGCGTCGCGCGCCCCGACTTCGAGCCGCGCGTAGAGCTGCTTCCGTCACCCGGTCGGCGAGCGCGCCGACCTCGTCGACATGCGCGACCATCGCCGCGCTCCAGCCGACGGCGAGCCCGCGCTCCTCCGCCGCCGCGAGCCCCCGCCCGCCGAGCAGCAAGAGCTCCCGGTGGTGCGATCCGTCGGCCTTGAGCAGCCGCTCGGCGACGTCGAGCACCCGCCGGTTGAACATGCCGGCGAAACCCTGCTCGGCGCAGAGCGCGATGACGAGATGACCGTCGCGGCCGTCTCGCGACCCGGACGGAACGCCGCCGTCCTCGGCGAGCGCCAGCGCCTGGCCGATCGCCGCGCCGACGGTCGCCGCATAGGCGCGCACGCCCTCGACCCGCTCGCGCGCCTCGCGGGCGCGCGCCGCGGCGATGCCGCGCATCGCCCCGATCACCGAGGAGAGCTGCCGCACCGAGCCGATGCGCGCGACGACGTCGCTGAGCCGCTCGGTCATGATGGCCCGGATGCGCTGACAAGCGCGCGCACCGCCTCGATGAGGCTCGCGCGCTGGGCCTCGTCGCACGCGCCGGTCGCCATGACGGCCGCGACCGCCTCGCGGCGCCAGCGCGTCGAGCTGCGCCGCGATGCGGGCGCGCGCTTCTCCCACTTTGGCGACCGGCGCTTTGTCGAAAACGCCTTCCGACAGCGCCGACAGGAGCGCCACCTGATCGACGAGCCTCAGCGTCGCGAAGCGCGGCTGGGCGAGCGCCGCGCGGATGCGCTCGCCGCGCGCGATCGTCGCCCGCACGCGGGTGTCGGCGATGCCGCCGAAGCGGGTGAACATCTCGAGTTCGAGAAACTGCGAATAGTCGAGCCGCAGCCGTCCGGCGGCCGTGCGCAAGCGCCGGCGCCTGCGCCTTGCCGCCGACGCGGCTGACGCTCAGGCCCACATCGACCGCGGGCCGCTGGTTGGCGGCGAAGAGGCGCGAATTCGAGCACGATCTGGCCGTCGGTGATCGAGATGAGGTTGGTCGGAATGAAGGCCGAGAGATTGCCGGCGTCGGTCTCGGCGATCGGCAGCGCGGTCAGCGATCCGCCGCCGAGCTCGGGCGAGAGCTTGGACGCGCGCTCGAGAAGCCGCGCGTGGACATAGAAAATATCGCCCGGGAAGGCCTCGCGTCCCGGCGGCTCGCGGGTCGAGCAGCGCGAGCTCGCGATGGGTCGCGGCGTGCTTGGTGAGGTCGTCGACGATGACGAGCGCGTGGCCGCCGCGATCGCGGAAATATTCGGCGATGGTGAAGCCGGCGAAGGGCGCGATCCATTGCAGCGCGGCGGAGGCGGCGGCGGAGGCGACGACGAACACGCAGCGCTCCGGCGCCCCGAACTGCCGCACCGCCTCGACCACGCGCTCGACCGCGGTCGCGCGCTGGCCGACCGCGACATAGACGCAGATCATGTCCGTGCGCTTCTGGTTGATGATCGTGTCGACCGCGATCGCCGTCTTGCCGGTGGCGCGGTCGCCGATGATGAGCTCGCGCTGGCCGCGCCCGAGCGCAAAGAGCGCGTCCACGACGAGAACGCCGGTCGCGACCGGTTCGGAGACGAGAGCGCGATCGATGATCGCCGGCGCCGGCCGCTCGATCGGATGGAACGCCTCGGCCGCGATCGGCTCGTCGCGGTCGAGCGGGCGCCCGAGCGGATCGACGACGCGGCCGAGCAGTCCCGGGCCGACCGGCACGCGCGCGACTTCGCCGGTCGCCGAGACGAGCGAGCCGACGCCGATCTTCTCGTCCTCGTCGAAGATCGCCGCGTTGATCGTCTCGGGCTCGAGCGACAGCGCGTAGCCCATCCGGCCGCCCTCGAAGCGCAGGAGCTCGCCGAGCCGCGCCTCGGGCAGGCCGGACACCTGCGCGACCCCGTCGGCGATCGCCTCCACGCGTCCGACCGACTGCGCCTCGGCCTTGAGATCGACGCGGCTCAGCGCTTCGCGCTCGGCCGCGAGCCAGTCGGGCCGTCAATGCTGGGCGCGGTCATGACGGGTCAGTTCCTCGACGATGCGGTTGAGGTCGGAGCGCAGGCTGTTGCGGACGACGGCGTGCGAGGTTTCGAGCTCGAGCCCGGCGATGAGATCGGGGTCGGTCGCGACGGCGAAGTCGAGCGGCCGGCCGAGCGCTCGGGCGAAGGCGTCGCGGCAGGATTGCGCCTCCTGCGGGGTGAGCTCGCGCGCCGCCGTCAGCCGCGGCCTGTCCGTCCCGCCGATCCCGTCCCGGCTCGACGTCGGGGAGCGAGGCGAGCGCCTCGGCGAGGCCGTCGATGAAGCCGTCGACGCGGGCGGAATCGGGCAGGCGCGCGATGAGCTTGCCGGCGATATCGACCGCGAGGTCGGCGGCGCGGTCGGAAGCCGCCGCGGCGTCGGCGGCGCGGGCGCTGCGCATGTCGGCCTCGCGCGGCGGCGCGCAGTTGCTCGACCTCGGCGCGGGCGGACGCGAGCGCCGCGGCGCGCTGCGTCTCCGCGTCGGCCGCCGCCTGGCGCAGGACCTCGTCGCGCCCCGCGGCGATCGTCGCGGCTTCCGCCTCTGCGGCCTGGCGCGCCGCGATCGCCTCGTTCTTCTCGGCCTCCGCGTCGGCGAGGAGCTTCGCCGCCGCCGCGCGCCGCTCCTCGATGATCCCGACGATCGGCCGGAACAGGAAGCGGCTCAGAATCCAGACGAGGATGAGGACGTTGACCGTCTGCAGGGCCAGCGTCCACCAGTCGATCCGCATCTTGGGCGGCCTATTTGATGAACGGGTTGGCGAACAGCACGAGCAGCGCAATGACGAGGCAATAGATCGCCATGGTTTCGATCATCGCGAGGCCGACGAAAAGGGTGCGCGAGATCGTGCCCGCCGCCTCCGGCTGGCGCGCGATCGCCTCCATCGCGGAGGCGACCGCCCTGCCCTCGCCGAGGCCCGGCCCGATCGCGCCGAGGCCGACGGCGAGCGCGGCGGAAAAGATGCTGACGGCTTGAATGAGGTCGTTCACTTAGTGAGCTCCTTGAGGCGGCGGTCTCGGCGGCGGGCTTTCGCCGCTCGCCGACCGCCGCGCCGATGAAGACGGTCGCCAGCACCGCGAAAATATAGGCCTGCACCGTGCCGGTCAGCAGGTCGAGCGCCATCAGCGGGATCGGCACGAGAAGGCCCGCCAGCGTCAGGACGATGCCGATGACGAAGACGCCGCTCATCACGTTGCCGAACAGGCGCACGATCAGCGAGAAGGTGCGGGTGAACTGCTCGACGATGTTGAGCGGGATCATCACCCAGCTCGGCTCGGCGAAGGTCTTGAGATAGCCGCCTAGGCCCCGCGCTCCTGACGCCCCAGGCCACGGTCGCGACGAAGATGATTAGCGCCATCGCGGCGTCGGTCTCGATATGCGCGGTCGCGGGCTCGACGCCGGGAATGAGCGACGACCAGTTCGACACGAGAACGAACAGGAAGATCGAGCCGATGAGCGCGCGGAACGGCGCCGGATCGCCCTGCATCGTGTCGCGGATCTGGCTGTCGATGGTCGAGACGAGGAGTTCGAGCGTCGCCTGGGTCTTCGAGGGCATGAGGCTTCAGGCGGCGCGTCGCCAGCGCCGAGAGGCCGGCAAGAACCGCGATGACCGCCCAGGAGACGACGACCGGCTCGGTGATCGCGGCCGGCCCGATCTGGAACAGCGGTTCGAGGGTCAAGGCGACTTCACGCGAGCCTCCGATAGCGCCGCACGAGAAGGGCGCGGGTCGCCAGGAGCCCGAGCGCCGCGGCGAGGAAGGGTCGCGGCGCCCTCGCGCGCGATCAGCGCCAGCGCGACCGCGAGCGCGGCGAAGCGCAGGGCCTGTACGGCGACGCCGAGAGCCGTCCGCCCGTCGCGCATCAGGACGACGCTCCACCAGAGCGAGCCGAAATGCGCCGCCCCGAGGAGTGCGCCAGCGGCGAAGGCGGCGAGGAGAACGAGCGTCATTGCCGGTGCATCCATCGCCATGCGGTCCATAAGCCCGCCGCGGCGCCGAGCATGATGAGCGGAGCGGTGAAGAAAATGCCGGTCTTCAAGGCCCAGTCGAGCCAGCGGCCGACGACGACGCCGATGAGGATCGGCGCGACGATCGCCCATCCGAGCACGCCGATCTGGCCGAGGCGCGAGGCGAACGACGGCTCGGGATCGTCGCGGGGCCGACGCAAGCGCTCGGCGGCCAGCCGCGCCGCGTCCTCCATTTTCCCGTCGGGCCTTCCGCCGGGCGCGGTCATAGGCGCGGCCTCGCCGGTGAAGGGCGTATCGCCGTCGCCGAGCGGCCGGCGCCGCGCCGGGACGCAGGAAGCGCATGAGCTGGCGAAGCGCGCGCGCATGGAGCCGCGTCTGCTCGACCCGCGCGCGCCGGTCCGCGTCGAGCTCGGCCGAGCGCTGGGCCGCGACCGCGGCCTCGAGCGCCGCGAGGTCGTCGCCGACCGTCCCGCGACGGCAGGCGATCGAGACGCGGTCGCCGCTGGAAACCGTCAGCACGCCGCCGCTGACCGCGCAAAAGCGCTGAGCTTCGCCGCGCCTGGTCCAGCGCACGACGGAGGGAGGCAGCACGGTCAGGAGATCGGCATGGCCGGGCAGAACGCCGAACGACCCGCTCATGTCCTCGGCGCGCAGCGAGCCCACATCGCCGGCGTCGACCAGGAGGGATGCGGGCGTCGCGATCGTCAGATGCAGACCTTCGCTCATGCGCGCGCCTCCGCCGGGCTTCGTTCGGCGTGCGCGCGCCGCGTCCTCCTTCTCGTGCGCCTCATCGAGCGTCCCGACCATATAGAGCGAACTCTCGCGCCAGTCGTCGCATTGGCCGGCGAGGATCGCCCTACAGCCGGCGACCGTGTCGGCGACCTTGACCGAGCGGCCGGCGACGCCGGTGAAGGCTTCGGTCACCGCGAAGGGCTGCGTCAGGAACCGCTGCAGGCGCCGCGCGCGTTCGACGATCCTGCGGTCCTCGGCGCCGAAGCTCCTCCATGCCGAGGAGCGCGATGACGTCCTGCAGTTCGCGATAATGTTCGATCGCGCGCCGTGTCTCGGTCGCGACCGCTACATGCTCCTCGCCGACGACGAGCGGATCGAGCAGGATCGAGGAGGAGGCGATCGGATCGACCGCCGCGTACATGCCCTCAGCCGACATCGCTCGCGACAGGACCACCATGCTGTCGACATGCGCGGCGATGGTCGTCACCGCCGGGTCGGTGAAGTCGTCGGCCGGCACGTAGACCGCCTCGATCGCGGTGACGGAGGCGTCGCCGACGGAGGCGATGCGCTCGTGCAGCGCGGCGACCTCGTCGGCCAGCGTCGGCTGGTAGCCGACGCGCGAGGGCGCGCGGCCGAGGAGGCCCGAGACTTCCGATCCCGCCTGGACGAAGCGAAACACGTTGTCCATCAGGAGCAGCACGTTGCGATGGCGCTCGTCCCGGAAAAACTCGGCAATCGTCAGCGCCGTCATTGGCACGCGCCAGCGCGCGCCGGGCGGCTCGTTCGTCTGACCGTAGACAAGCGCGGTGCGCGCGAGAACGCCCGATTGCGTCATGTCGAGCAGCATCTCGTGGCCTTCGCGCGACCGTTCGCCGACGCCCGCGAACACCGAGATGCCCTGATAGCCTTCGACCATGGCGTGGATGAACTCCATCACCAGAACCGTCTTGCCGACGCCCGCGCCGCCGAACATCGCCGCCTTCCCGCCTTGCGCGAGCGGCGCCAGCAGATCGATCACCTTGATGCCGGTCGCGAACAGTTTCGTCGCGCCGGTCTGCGCCGAGAATGCGGCGGTTTGCGGTGAATCGGCCATCGCGGCGCGTCGGCCGGCAGCGGCGGCCCGCGGTCGCCGACGCGGCCGAGCACGTCGAGAAGCCGCCCGAGCGTCGCCTCTCCGACCGCGATCGTGATCGGTCCTCCAGTGCGCCGCGCGCCGTCGCCGCGCCTTAAGCCGGTCGTCGGCTCCAGCGCGATCGCGCGCGCCCCCCCCGAGGAGAGATGGGCCTGGATTTCGGCGACAACGACCCGGCCACCAGCCTCCACGATCTCGACCGCGTCCTCGATCAAGGGCAATTCGCCGTCGAACGCGAGGTCGATCACGGCACCGCGAATCGCAACCACCCGCCCCTCGAATTCGGCTATCCGCTGCCATCGAATTCTCCCGCTTCGGCGCACGAACGCTATCTGGCACGCCCTGAAGACACCGAAAAGCGCTCGCCCGGTGGTGGGCGCAAGGAGCTTGCTATGGATGAATTCAGAATTCCGGTTGTTCCAAGGCCTTGGAACAAAGGAAGCTTGTTAGGCTGTGTGGACGAAATTTCGACCGATGACGTTTTTGCGATTCCCCTGCGGAATCGGGCCTGATTTATAGGACTCCGACCGAATCAAGAGGGCCGGGGCCAATGTCGACAACGATGGATGAGGACGATTGGGCGCACACGCTGGCGGTGTTTCGCGCCTGCCTGCCGCGTCGTGGGAGGAAAGCCGAGGACGATCGCCGCTTCCTCGAGGCGCTGCAGGTCTTCACCGTCGAGACCGTTCGCTGGCGCGCGCTGCCGGAGCGCTTCGGTCCTTGGAACAGCGTGTGGAAGCGCTTCGATCGCTTGAGCAAGGCTGGCGTCTTCGAAGCGTTCTTCGACACGCTCGCGTCGATGAGTTCGACGGCGCATCTCATTGAGATGTCCGACTCAACCGTCGTGGAGCAAAGGGGGGCAAGACGGCCAGGCGCTCGGACGCTCGCGCGGCGGCTGCACCACGAAAATCCACGCAAAATCGGACGCTTCCGGCGACATCATCGCCATCGATCTGACCGGCGGCCGATCTGACTGGCGGCGAAGCGTTCGACGGGCGTCACTTCGAAACCCTGCTCGATATCGAGCCCGACATTCAGCCGCGCGCCGTCATCTCTCGACAAAGGCTACCCCAGCAAGGCCAATCGGGACGCCGCGAGAGCGCGCCGCATCGCTCCCGTCATTCCCCACAAGGCCAACGAAAAGAGAACAAGCCAGCCTTCTTCGCACGCATCCTCTTCAAAGCCCGCTCTTCAAAGCCCGCGCCCGCATCGAGCAGGGCGTCGGACGCCTCAAGCGGTTCAAGCGCGTCGCCCTCCGCTGCGAAAAGACAGCCAGGAACTTCAGATCAATCGTCAGCTTCGCCGCCGGCCGCTGCTTGATCAAATTCGTCCACACCGCCTAAGTATCAGGTATTAGTTGCAGAAAAGCTCTCACATAACAAATATTACATTGAATTCGCATCAATCTATACGTTTATATATCCTTTTTGCTATCGACAGTAACTCTTTAAGATCTGAGGCTGCGGGGCCTTGTTCGCCGTCTGCGCCGCAACATTGGTAATCGTCGATTTAATAGCGCGTCTCGACCGACGGCAATTTCCAGCGTTTGCTGAGAGCGCGTCACCTCCACAAATGTTTTACAACGGTCGCCTTGAGACGCCGGTTCAAGGCGAGGCTTCGCCTTCGAAGCGTCATCGTGATTCTCTAAAAGCTGTCTTGGCCGTACCAGGCTCGGCTCCTTCCATATGCTGCTTTAGGAGGCTTGCGATGACGTCGTTCAGAATTGGCCTTGCCGCGGCGTTCGTCTTCGCTGTCGCGCCCGCCTTTGCCCAGAACCCGCCGGTCGCGACCGCGCGCGCGACTATCCAAACGATCAGCGCCGACGGCTCGACCTTGAACGTGCATACCCGCGCGGGCGAGGATCAGACGATCCACCTCGGTCCGAAAACACGTTTCGTACTCGTTGTTCCCGCAGCGCTTACCGACGTGAAGCCGGGCTCCTTCGTCGGCGTCGCCGCCATGCCGGGGGAGGGTAACGAACTCAAGGCCATGGAAGTGCACATCTTTCCCGAAGCGATGCGGGGAACGGGCGAGGGCTTCCGCCCCTTTGACCTCGCGCCGAAAAGCTCGATGACCAATGGCGCCATCTCCGCCCGCGTCGACGCGACCACCGGCCCCAAGCTCACAGTGACCTACAAAGGCGGCGAGCAGACCATCATTGTCGATCCGAAGACGCCGATCGTCGCGCTCGAGTCTGGCGCGCGCACCGATCTCAAGCCCGGCGCGGCGATCATCGCCCGCGGACCCAAGCAAGGGGACGGCTCGATCGACGCCGCCTTCGTCCTGGTCGGCAAGGACGGGCTCGTCCCGCCGATGTGACCGGCCTGAGTTGAGCTCGCCAAAAGGGCCAAGGATTTGCTCGGATAAGCCGCCCGTGCTAGCGGTGCGCGGATTCTTCTGCGGGGCAACTGATTCAATGAGGGCGTTGTCGAGTCCAATCGAGGCCGAGCCGGATTCTGGCGCGTCGGATTCGTTATTTACTTTCGTTCTCGTCAAGCCGACCCACTACGACGACGACGGCTATCCGATCCAGTGGTTCCGCTCGGCGCTGCCGTCCAACACGCTCGCCTGCATGAACAGCCTGGCCGAGGACGCCAGCCGCCGCGAGGTTCTGGGCCCGGGCGTCAGGATCGAGGTCGACACCTACGACGAGACCAATCGCCGAGTGTTCCCGAGCCGCATCATCCGCGACCTTAAGCGCCGGGGCGGCCGTGCGCTGATCGGCATCGTCGGGGTGCAGTCGAACCAATTTCCCCGCGCCGTGGATATTGCGCGTCAGTTTCGCGCCGCGGGCTATCAGGTCTGCCTCGGCGGCTTCCACGTCTCGGGCTGCCTCGCCATGCTGCCTGAACTTCCGGCGGAGATCGTCGAGGCGCAGGCGCTCGGCATCTCGATGTTCGCTGGCGAATCCGAGGAGCATCGGCTCGATGAGGTGCTCATCGACGCGTGGAACGGCGAACTCAAGCCGCTCTACAATTTCATGGACAAGCTGCCGTCGCTCAACGGCGAGCCAGCGCCGATCCTGCCACGCAAGCATGTCGAGCGCACCGTCCGGGCACCTATTCGAGCATCGATCTTGGACGCGGCTGCCCCTATCAGTGCTCGTTCTGCACCATCATCAACGTGCAGGGCCGCAAGAGCCGCTTCCGCACGCCAGACGATCTGGAGAAGATCATCCGCGACAATAATGCCCAGGGCATCGACCGGTTCTTCATCACCGACGACAATTTCGCCCGCAACAGCGACTGGGAGATCCTGCTCGACCGGGTGATCAAGCTCCAAGGAAGAAGGCATCGCCGTCGGCTTCACAATTCAGGTCGACACGCTCTGCCACAAGATCACGAACTTCATCGAGAAGGCGACGGCCGCCGGCGTCAAACGCGTGTTCATCGGGCTTGAGAACATCAACCCCGAGAATCTCATCACCGCCAAGAAGCGTCAGAACAAGATCACCGAATATCGGGTGATGCTGCAGAAGTGGCGCTCGCACGGCGCCATCACTTTCGCCGGCTACATCCTCGGCTTCCCCGCCGACACGAAAGAGTTGATCCTGCGCGACATCGAGATCATCAAGCGCGAACTGCCGCTCGACATTCTCGAGTTCTTCTTCCTCACGCCTTTGCCGGGCTCGGAGGATCACCAGAAGATGCTCGCCAAGGGCGTCTGGATGGACCCCGACATCAACAAATACGACCTCAACCACCGCGTCTCGCATCATTCGAAAATGAGCGACCAGGAGTGGGAGGACGCCTACCGGGCCGCGTGGAACGCGTTTTATACGCTCGACCATATCGGCACGATTCTCAAGCGCGCAGCCGCAATCAAAAATGGACGCCCGAAGCAGATCCTGAGCACGATGCTCTGGTTCAAACTGATGATCGACCATGAGGGCGTCCATCCGCTCGAAGGCGGCGCCTTCCGCCTGAAGTTCCGTCGCGACCGGCGCAGCCGGCCTGCCCGATCGAATCGCGCTTCGTCTTCTATCCGCGATACGGGTTCGAGATCGTCAGCAAGGCGTGGAAATATACGAGCTTCTTCCTGAAAACGCGGAAAGTCCTCAAGGCCGCGCTCGAGGCGCCCGACCGCTGGACCTACAGCGATCTCGCCGATCGAGGCGCCCAAGTCGGACGAATTCGAGCAGCTGTCGCTCTATCACGCCACCAGCGGCGGCGAAGCGGCGCTCGCCCGCAAGGCGCTTGGCGATAGCATTCGCGACTCGGCGCCCTCCCCAGCCGTCGCGATATCCGCGACGGCGGCGGAATGATTTGGGACGATGATCGAAGCTGCCCAAGTCAGAGCCGCGCGCGCCCTCATCGGCTGGTCGCAGGCGAAGCTGGCCGCGACGGCCGGTGTGCCTGTGTCGACGATCAACGAGTTCGAGACCGGCGCGCCCGATCCCATTGCGAACGAAGCGTTCGACAAAGTCCGCATCGCGCTCGAGACCGCCGGCGCCGTGTTCATCCCTAAGAATGGCGGCGGAGGCATAGGGGTCCGGCTGCGCGAAGCCCTCGAGGGCGAATATATCGGCTGGAACGACCTCAACGCGTCGAACGACGAGTAGAGGGCTGGGCGGTCCAATAGGCCGCGTCCTCGATCCCGACGACACAAACGCTACCGGCGAAATCCGCTGTTTCTGACGGAAGTATACGATACTGTTATGCTATAATCAGGTCGATTGCTCTGGAAGCGTGAGTTGGCGACTGCTGCGCGCAGAATAACGGAAGCGGAGGGCGGGGGATCGGCAGCCCTCGCGCATCTTCGGACCGCGGGACCATGCATGCGGAAGCGCGAATTGCCGGGACAATCCCCGGATCAAGGCCTGGGGCGACCATGACGACAGAAGTCTGCAGAGGGTGGACTTGCGTTAGACTTGATTTATACCAAAGGCCCCGCCGGCTGACTGGCAGGGCAGAGTCCTCACTCGCTAGGGGTTGGTTAACCAAGTTAGGTTCGATGAGGCGTGGGAGGATCACGCCATGTCGCTTGGGTTTCTGGATCCTATGCGGGTTGTTTCCGAGCACCGGATTGCGGGGATGGTGACGTATCCCTTGGACGAGGGGCTTCTGGCGACGCTGGTCGGGGTCGTGTGCGGAGCGGACGACTGGGAAGGGGTGGAGGAGGTTGCGAGCGGGGCGTTGGAGTGGCTGCGCGGGTTTCTGCCCTTCGCCGACGCCGTCCCGACGGCCCAGACCTTGCGCAAGGTGTTTCGCTTGCTAGCTATTTAGTCCCGGGCATTGATGGAGCAATCTTGTCGAGCGATTCGAAGGATGCGCTCTGGGCCAGGTTCTTCATGGGTGCGCCACGACGACAGAGGCAGTCCGTCGAGCGATACAACATAGTCAAGAGAGCCTGAGGGCGCTTGCCAAGCGGCGCGGGATCAATCCCAAGACGGTCTCGGAATTGCATACAATATTTTCTGGTGAGGCTGTAATCTCCGTAAGAGACCCAGTATCCACTCTATATTTTAAACAAGGATTTGAATGGAACTGGACATCTCTTGGATTCCGACTTAATGCTGTGGATGGGGAGGAGAAATCGGAATTTCGGCTGACTGCTAGCATCGAGATGATTAGACATGTGCTTAAAAGACTTGGTATACTCGAGGCTTACGTGCCTATGGCGGACCGACCTCTGACAATGGTCATAAGCCCGAACGCTTGTACTTCTCTTGATCGGAAGGAGATAATTGATTGAGGGTTCGCAATTGCTGACTGGGCGTTCTGGAGTTGAAGCGAAATTCGGTCTCCTTGAGGAAGAGGGGAAAGTGGGCTTTCCGGAATGCCGTTGTATCGGCTGAGGGTGCGCTTGGCCTGGTTCCAGAAGTTCTCGATTCCGTTGATGTGGTTTGTGGCGATCGAGAACGTAGGCGTCTGAGTGGTCGATCCTGTGGTGGTGGAACTCAGAGACGTCGAGAATGTCATAGGCGGGATAACTATCAGTATAGACAATCGAATCAGGAACGATTCTCTGCCGGATGACGGGAAGGAGCGTGTCTTTGCGGACGTTGGGGATCATCACGGTGTGGACCTTGCCGCCGCGCCTGAGGATGCCGAAGACGGGGACCTTCCCGGCTGCGCCGCGCCCGCGTTTGCCTTTCCGAACGCCGCCAAAATAGCTTTCGTCCACCTCGACGAGCCCTTCGACCGGCAGGCTATCCTCCAATCGCTTAGCTGTTTAGTCTCGTGGTTTGCTGGAGCGGGCTGAGTTTGAATTCTTTCTGGCTGTGAAGTCCAGGTTTTGCAGACGAACTCGTATGGGGTGAAGCCTCTGAGAAGTCTTGAGGCGTCTGGCGAAGTTGTAGGCGTCGACGAAGTCGCGCAGATGAGCTCGCAGTTGGTCGTGCGTCTCGTAGAAGGAGCGTTTGACGGTTGCGTCCTTGATGGTTCGGTTCATGCGTTCGACCTGGCCGTTGGTCCAAGGGTGCTTGGGCTTAGTCAGGCGATGATCGACATCGTTCTGAGCGCAAGCGTATTCGAAGGCGTGCGCCCAGACGGGCTCTCCGGCGTTGAGGGCGGCCTTGATGTCGGGGGCTGCCGAGCTCGTATTGCCTGGCGTCGTAAAGTGGGTTCCGTTGTCGGTGAGGACCGTGTGGACCTTGTAGGGGACGGCGGCGATTAGGCGACGCAGCAAGTCTCCTGCGGTCTGGCGCGCGACCTTTTCGTGCAGTTCGACGAAGGCGAACTTCGACGTCCGATCGATTGCAACGATGAGATAGAGCTTACCCTGAGCGGTTCGAACCTCGGCGATGTCGATATGGAAATAGCCGATCGGATAGGCCTTGAACTTGCTCCTGGGCGAGGCTTCGCCTTCGACCTGCGGCAGCCGAGAGATCCCATGGCGCTGCAGGCAGCGATGCAGCGAGGAGCGCGTCAGATGCGGAATGGTGGGCTGAAGGGCATAGAGGCAGTCGTCGAGCGGCAGCAGGGTATGCCTCCGGAAGGCGACCACGACCGCCTCCTCTTCAACGGTCAGGACGGTTGATCGGGGCTCCTTGGGTCCTGGCCGAAGATCGGAAACTGACTTCCGCGACTTCCACTTGGCGATGGTCTTCGGATTGACCCCATAGCGCTTCGCCAGCGCCCTCAAGCTCGCTTGACTATGCTGTATCGCTCGACGGACCGCCTCCGTCGTTGTGGCGCACCCGTGTAAAACCTATCCCATAGCGCATCCTTCGAATCCGCCAACCGATCCTGCGTCTTTTCCCTCAGACGACAACCCCTTATCCGCATTCCTTGATCCTAAATCCGCTACGGATCTGGGACAGCCCCAAATTTTTTTGGCGCGTCAGACGTCAAGATGCCTCAGGCGTAACGACTTTAACAAATCCCACCTTTCGGCTTCGCTTCGCGGTTTCGAGTGTTTACGTGTTGGGGGGTCGGCGTCCCGATAGCCCGCTTGAAAGATTTCGTCGCCGAATTTGCGTACGGTCAAGCGCCAGGGGTTAGAGCGCAACGATCTCGAAGCGGACCGGGAACTTGCCGAGTTCGGCGCGCGCGAGCTCCACCGCGTCGGCGGAGACCTTCGCCGTCAGGACGAGACCCGTCTCGCCATGGCGCGCGGCCACCTCGAAAGCGGCGCCCGGCAAGGCCGCCGCGAGCGCTTCGCGGCCCGCCTCCTCGGCGGCGATTTCGCGCAGGCGCGGCTTGAAGATCTTGCCGACCGGCGTCATCGGCATGTCATCGATCATGACGATCGCGCGCGGGCGGGCCGGCGCCTCGATCACGCCCTCCTCGATGAACTCGGCGAGCGCCTCGCGGTCGATCGCGGCGCCGGGCGTTGGCGTGATGAACAGCATCGGCGTCTCCCCCGCATAGGCGTCCGGCCGCCCGACCGCGGCGGCGAGGCCCACTCCGGGGAAGCGCAAGGCGATGTCCTCGATCGCCGTCGGGTCGATGTTGTGGCCGCCGCGGATGATGACGTCCTTGGCGCGGCCTGTGACATAGATCTCGCCCTCCGCGCCGATCCGCCCGAGATCGCCGCTGCGCAGCCAGCCTTCGTGAAACGAAGCCCCGATCTGTCGCGGGTCGAAATAGCCGCCGAACATCTGCGGTCCCCGCGCGAGGATCTCGCCGCTCGGCGACGGGCCGCGATGGATCTTGCCGTCAGCGAGGACAGCGACTTCGGCGAGCGCCACCGGAAGCCCGACCGAACCCGGCCGCTGCTCGAGGTTCCAGGGGGTCTGCGTGATCGCGCCCGCGAACTCCGTCATGCCGTAGATCTGGCGCACGCAATCGCCCGGCCAGACGCGCAGGAAGCGGTTCTCGATCTCCGGCGGGCAGACCGACGCGCCGGTCACGAACAGGCGAAGGCGCGAGAGATCACAGCCTTGCGCGGACACCCCGGCGGCGGCGCCGAGCCCCGTCGGCACCAAGGCGCCGATCGTCACGCGGTGATCGGCGACGATCCGCCAGTAATTGGCCACGACCTCGGGGTTGCGGAAGGTCGCCGGCGTCGGCAGGATCATGGTCGCGCCGGTCCCAAGCGCAGCCAGCGAGCCGCAGAACGCGCCTCCGACGTGGAACAAGGGCAGCACGATCACGACCCGGTCGTCAGGTCGGCCGTCGGCTGCGAGCATCGAGGCCGTCGCGGAGGCGACGATGTTGCGATGGGTGAGCGGCACAATCTTGGGAACGCCGGTCGTCCCGCCGGTCGGCAGCAGCGCGGCGAGCGCGTCGGGACTGGCCGTTTCGGGGTTCGAGGGCAGCGGGGCGGGCGTCAGCGTCTCCCCGTCAAAGGCGACGCGCCCATCCATAGGCAAGGTCACGATCCGTTCGAGGCTCGGGACCTGCGCCGCCGCGGCCTCGGCCTTTTCGTACAGGGCGCCCGGCGCGCCCGGCGGCGGGACGAAGACCATTTTGGCTTTGACCGCGTCGAGCTGAGCGGCGATCGCCTCGCGCGTGAAAAGCAGATTGAGCGGCTGCACGATTGCCGAAACCATCGCCGCCCAGTAGGCGATCGAAGTCGCCGTGACGTTCGGGGCGAGAATGGCGACGACGTCGCCGGGACCGACGCCGTGACGCCTCAGCCAGAGGCGCGCGGCTTCGAGAAGGCCAAGAAATTCTCCAGCGCTGGTGATGACAGGGGCGGGGTCGAGGGCCGTTCGAAGATAAACCAGCGTCTCACGGTCCAGGTCGCCGCCGAGCCCGCGCCGGATGAAGCTGCCGACGTCTGGACAGGCCTCGAGGATGGCCAGCGCTTGCGCGTCGAGTTCGGCGCGCTCCTCCCTGCTATGACCGAAAGCCATAAGCCGCACTTCCCCCAATTCGGCTCGTTTTGCGGGAGCCTACCCAAGAAGCAGCCCTGTCCACAAGGGGAAACTGTTTGTAGGGCGTTTGTAACTCCCAAGGAGGGGGGATCAGGCTGGGAGGGCGTTGATGAGGGAGGGCGCGTCGCGGGTGAGGGTTTGGAGGATGTTCCAACCGAGTTTTCGTGCGGGGGCGGTGACGGATCGGAGGGCGGCGAAGGCTTGAGCGGCGTCGAAAGTTCGGAAGCCGCCGGAGATTTTCATCTTCACCTTCATCATGCGCAGCGCCTGTTCGGGCCGAGGTTGTTGGGGAAGGGAACCTCGAAGTCGGCGAGGAAGCGCAGGACATCGTCCTTGAACCGATGCAGCCGGCGCAACAGGTTCTCTCCCGGTCGTCGCTTGGTCTTGCCTGTGGCGGCCCTGGGGAAGGCGGGGCGGCTTGCGGTGGAAGGCGAGCCCTTCGCGCAAGATGTCCCGGAAGCGGGTGGCGAAGCGCTCGAGAAGGGCGGGGTCGAGCGCGCTTTCGCGCCCCGCGCCTTGGCTTCCCCGACCGCCCGGCTGGCGTCAAGCAGGCAATCGCGCATGGGCGCCGCCCACGGCTCATGATCGAACTCGATCAGCGCCTTGAGTTCGCGCAGATGATGGGCGCGCGCGGCGGCGACGAGCGCGCCGATCCGCCCGGCGACCGGCGCAAGCGCGCTGGCAGGCTCGGCCCTCTTCTTCCGCAAGCCGTCGCTCGAGGGCGGCTTCGAACTCGTCGAACTGTCGAGGCCAAGCCGGCGCTTCAAATCGGCGTTCTCCGCCCGCAACGCGGCGTTCTCGCGCTCAAGCTCGGCCACCCGACCCTCAAGCGTCTCGATCCGGCGCTGAAGTTCTTCGATGAGGCTGCGAATTTCGGCAGGAAGCTCCATGCCCGCCTTGAATTACAGCCTGCCCCCGCTCACTCCCTCAAACCCATCTCCAGCCCCATTTCCCCGCCCACCGTGACCTTCCGGACTCACCCCTCCTTGGCAGTTACAAATCGTCGGTTCGGCTCGCTCAAAAGCCAGAAACTCCACGAGTTCCCGCAGTCCGACGGTCTTGGAGCGGCCCCAAGGAACTGCCGCAAGGGTTTGCCAAAGTCGCCGAACTCGGGCAATGTTGCATTGCGAACCACCGCGCGACGTTGCCGCCTTTGCCATTCGGGAAGTAACGTTTACGAGCGGCGGCTCCGGGGGTGCTATGGAACTGGGTCTGCTCTCCAACTCGGCGCTTAATCCTAGCGTCTATTGGACGACACTGTTGCCGCCGCTTTTTTCCGGACTGGCTGTCCAACCTGGCGTCCGGACGATCGCTCCTCCGCCATTTGCTTGGGGGCAGCGGAGCGAATGGGGCAAGGTTCGCTCCGAGGTGAAGGGCTGTGACGCGCTTTTCTGGATCCAGCTCGCTGCGCGTCCTAACGGTCCCATTCACCTAGCCTCGTATCTGAACTTGGGCGCTCGCCGGTCAAACTTCGTCCTCGACGCGTGGAAACCTTCACTCACCAAGATCGGCCTAGCCGCGACAATCGAACGTCTCGATCCGAGTTTTGTCGCTTACCGCGAGGCGATGGACGAACTGACGCGCCGCTTTCCATTGGCGAAGTTTGTGTGGTTGCCGTTCGGCGCCCACACCCATGTCTTCTACCCGCGCAAAGAGGAGAAATCGATCTTCGCCTTCTGGCTCGGCCGTCGCTATGAGCCGTTGCATCAGGCGTTGCTCGCGTATTGCGAACCGCGTGGCCTTCGTTACGTTTATTCTAAGGACGGCGGGTTGACCACCGAGCAAGTCGGACAGCTGGCGTCGAGCGCACAGTACTTCGTGGCCACCCCGCCCGATCTGGACCAACCTGAGCGCACTGGCGGGTTTAGTCCGCTGGTGATGAGGTACTTTGAGGGCCTAGCGGCAGGGACGCGTCTGCTCGGCGTCCTGCCCCGGAGCGGCGAATATGAGTCGATCCTGCCCACGGACGCGTTCTGTGAGGTGTCGCCGGACGGTTCGGACCTAGCCAAAGTCCTCGACGAGGATCGAAGCAATCCGAACAATCAGCGCGCAGTCGACGCCGCCAGCGCGTTCGTGCGCGAACATCATTCCTGGCGACGGCGAGCCGAGCAGGTTTTCAATCATCTCGCCAATGGCGACGCAATCGAATTTCCGCCGGTTCAAAAGGAGCGCCAAGTCGATCGTGTGGCCAGTCGCCCAGGGTTTCGGCAAGACTTGGAGCACAACTTGAAGACAACTGGGCGATTTGGCTGACACTGGACTTGCCCCGCATTTGCGGAGAGCGTTTTCGAGTTTACGCGGCCTGCCTCTCGAACTGAAGCGGGCTGATGAAGTCGAGCGCCGAATGGCGGCGGACGGCATTGTAGAAGCCGTCGATATAGCGCCCGATTGCGGCGGTCGCTTCAGTTCGGCTCCGGAAGACGGTGCGCCAGACGAGTTCGGCCTTCAGCGTCTTGAAGAACGTCTCGACCATGGCGTTATCGAAGCAGTTTCCCTTTCCCGACATCGAAATCAGGATGCCGTTCTTCCTCAGCTCAGCCTGGTAATCGAGGGAGCAGTATTGGCTGCCGCGGTCCGCGTGGTGAATGAGGCCGGCGACCGGACGCCGCACGGCGATGGCCCGGCGCAGAGCCGACAATGCCAGTTCCTTGTGAAGCCGATCGCTGGTTGCCCAGCCGACGACGCGCCGGGCGAACAGGTCGATGACGACGGCGAGGTAGAGCCAGCCCTCGCGGGTCCACACGTAGGAGATGTCGGCGCCCCACTTCTGGTTCGGCCCGGCCGCTGCGAAGTCCTGGTCCAGAAGGTTCGGGGCGATCGGAAAGGCGTGAAGGCTGTCGGTGGTGCGCTTGAACCGCCGCTTCTGCCGAGCCCTGAGCCCATTCTCGCGCATCAGCCGGGCGACGCGCCTGCGGCCGATGGTAAGCCCATTGTCGCGAAGTTCGTGCACCATGCGCGGGCTGCCGTAGGTCTCGTTCGAAAGGGTGAAGGCCGAGCGGACATGAGCCAGCAGCACCATATCGTCACGCTGTCGGCGGCAGGCCGGGCGCTCCTTCCAGGCGAGGTATCCGCTCGCACTGACGTCGAGGACCTTGCATAGACGCTGGACGGGGAAATCCTTTTTCGCCGCATCGATGAGACGGAGCCTCATCGACTTCCCTCCTTGGCGAAAAAAGTCGCAGCCCTCTTCAGGATCTCGCGTTCCTGCCGCAAGATCTCGTCTCGCGCCGCAAGCGCTTCAACTCGGCCCGATTGTCGCCGGTCCGGCTACAATTCAGATTGGATCCTTGGCCAGCCCTCTAGCCGTTCTGATGCGGGCACTCAACCGGAGAGACTTTCCTCGGTCGCTCGACCATCCAAGCTGGACCCAACGCTATTACCATGGTACAAGCGTCCGGTAACAATCAACATCATGTTTAGATGGGTGATTTCGAGTCGCGCATGCGGCATTCGAGATCAAAGCGACGCCGTCATGCACGAAGGCCCACCGCCCATCGAGATGGCTGACATTCTGGGAGGGAATTCCGCCAGCGCGGCGGATTTTACGCCTAGCCTTTCGACGGGGGACGGTTTCAGTGATCAATATCTCGAGATCCCCGCTTCGGATCAGCTTCTTCGGAGGCGGAACAGATTACCCAACCTATTTTCATCACAATCCGGGTGCGGTGCTTGGGGCGTCTATCGATAAGTACATTTATACTATCGCGCTGCCGATGGCCGATTTCGCCGAAAATAGATATCGGATTACCTATCGTATTGTAGAGGGCGTCGATCGCGTCGAAGACATAAAGCACAATGTCATTCGCGCGACGCTCCTTGAGATGGGCTACGTCAAGCCTCTCAACATCGCCATTATTTCCGACTTGCCGGGAAATTCCGGATTGGGAAGCTCCTCATCGTTTACGGTCGGCTTTATCGCGCTCATGGAATATTTGCAGGGCCGTTCAATCACAAAGTTTGATCTTTTCAAGCGCGCCGTTCACACCGAAAGAGATTTGCTGAAGGAGAACGTTGGAATTCAGGACCAGATCCATGCCGCCTTCGGCGGCCTCAACCTGTACCAATTCCAGAAGGATGACCTGACGATCCGTCCGGCGCAAATGGCGACGGAGTGCCGCAATGCGCTGGATCGGTCGCTCTGCCTAGTCTACACCGGCATTCAGCGGCACGCGTCGGCGACCCTGCAAGAGCAGTTGAAGAATACGGAAGAAAAGAAGATTTAAAAGGATCTGAACCATCTGGTCAAGCTTTGCCACGATGGGCTTGCCTTGCTGGAAGGAAAAAATCCTGAAGCCATGCTTTCCGATCTCGGCAAGCTTGTTAGCGAAGGCTGGGAGACGAAGCGGAGATTTTCAACGTCCGTCACGCTGCCGCAGATCGACGCAGCCTACGACGAGGCGATGCGTCTCGGCGCCTACGGCGGCAAGCTCTGCGGCGCGGGCGGCGGCGGCTTCATGCTGTTCATGGCGCCCGATCACGTGCAAGCGAAAATGATCGAGACGTTTGGAGAAAAGAGCTTCGTCAAAATCTCCCTGGAGGACGCAGGCGCCAGCATCATCAGCCGATGAAATTTTCGAACCTGACTTAAAGTCGGCGCCTCGCGCCGGTCATTCGCAAGAGGGGATAAATGACAGAGCGCGCCTTGATCACGGGCATAACAGGTATGGTTGGCTCGCACCTGTTGGATTACCTTCTCGATAAGACCGACTGGGAAATTCACGGCATGATCCGCTGGCGGAGCCCGCTGGACAACATTTCCTCCCATCTCGACAGCATCAATACCGGCGACAGGATCAAGCTTCACTACGCCGACTTGCGAGACACAATGTCGATACAGAATTGTGTTCAGGCGGCGCGACCCGATTATGTCTTTCACCTTGCGGCTCAAAGCTATCCACAAACCTCGTTCACCGCCCCGCTCGATACATTGGACACCAACATCCAGGGCACGGAGCGGCTCCTTGGAGCGCTCAGGCGTTTCGCGCCAGAAGCGATCATCCACGTCTGCGCCTCGTCGGAGGTCTTTGGCCGCGTCCCACGCGAAAAGCTGCCGATCGACGAGGAGTGCACATTCCACCCCGCGTCGCCCTATGCGATCTCGAAAGTGGGCACCGATCTGGTGGGTCGGTACTATGCCGAAGCCTACAAGATGTGCGTCATGACGACGCGCATGTTCACCCACACCGGGCCGCGGCGAGGCGACGTATTCGCCGAGTCGACTTTCGCCAAGCAGATCGCGATGATCGAGGCGAATAAATTGCCTCCCGTCGTCAAGGTCGGCAATCTCGATTCGCTGCGCACCTGGGCGGATGTCCGTGACGCGGTGCGGGCCTACCACATGCTGGTCACCGTCAATCCGACGCCGGCCGCTTACTACAACATCGGCGGGCAGTACACCTGCACCATCCGGGCCATGCTGGATACGCTGATCGGGCAATCGACCTGCGCGAATATCAAGGTCGAGATCGATCCGGAGCGCCTGCGTCCGATCGACGCCGACTTGCAGGTGCCCGATACGACAAAATTTCGCACCCACACGGGCTGGGCGCCTGAAATTTCGTTTGAGAAGACAATGAGCGACTTGCTTGAGTACTGGCGTGAGCGTGTCCGGCGCAAGGAGAGCTTCCTGTCTCGATAGACCGCGCTTTCGCGGCGCGGGACGCGGTCTATGGACGGACGCCATCGAGAGACGTGAATTTGAATAAGTCAGATAGAATTCTTGTGACCGGCGCCGCCGGCCTGATGGGGTCCGCGCTCGTCGATCACTTGCGCGCCGAAGGCTACGAGAACGTCACTCCGTTAGCGCGCGCCGACTGCGATCTTGTCGATACGGCCGCGACATTCGCTGAATTCGAGCGGCGCCGTCCTGTTCACGTCTTCCATGCGGCGGCGCGCGTTTACGGGATCGGGGGAAGCCTGAAGAATCAGGGCCCGCTGTTCTATGACAATTGCGTGATGAACATGAACGTCGTCGAGGCGTCGCGCCGCGCCGGCGTCCGCAAGGTCACGGTCATGGGCACCGGCGCCGTCTATCCGTTCCCCTCGCCCGGCCTGCCGCTCAAAGAGGAGATGATTTTTCTCGGCCGGCCCCATTCGGCGCATGCCGGTTATGCGAACGCCAAGCTCGCAATGCTCGCGATGCTCGAAGCCTATCAGGACAGCTACGGCCTGAAATGGGCGTACATCGTGTCGGCCAATCTCTTTGGACCGCGCGACAGGTTCGACGCCGAGACGGGCAACGTCGTTCCGTCCTTGATCAAGAAGTTTTACGATGCAAAGACGAGCGGCGGAACCGTCCCTGTCTGGGGCGACGGCTCCGCTCAGCGCGACTTCGTCTACATCAAGGATGCGGCGCGGATCGCGCTGGGCGTCATGGACAGCGTCGAGGGACCGGTCAACATGGGGAGCGGCCAAATCTACCGCATAGGCGATGTGGTCGATGCGCTCACTGAGATCACGGACATGAGCGGGCGAATCGAATGGGACCATTCAAAGCCGAACGGACAGGGCTATCGAGCCTATGACCTCTCGAAGATCGGCGGCCTCGGGCTCAAGCCGGCTTATTCAATTCGCGAGGGTCTCAAAGAGACGTGGGACTGGTATTGCGCCCATCATGGTTAGCCCGCTGTATCGAAGCATGACGGACGAAAGCGGCAAGGCTGCGCTCGGCTGGGCCCATCATGGCGAATGACATCGATGCCGGGCGCTCGGTCGCGCGCCTCAAGCGCTGGGTCGTCGATGAGGCGTTGCCGCTCTGGGGCGAGACGGGATTCGATTCAGCGCGCGGAAGCTTCGTCGAGCGCCTGACCTTCGAGGGCGCGCCGCTTCACGCGGCGCCGAGGCGCGCCATGGTGCAGGCGCGTCAGATCTATGTCTTTTCGCATGCGGCGTTGCTCGGCTGGCGGCCTGAAGGCAAAGCCGCGGCGCTCGAAGCCGCGCACCGGCTCATCGACCGCTATCACGGCGCCGATGGCGGCCACGGCTGGATCTTTTCCATTCATCCCGACGGCGCCGTCCACGACGCGAAGCGCGATTTTTACGCGCATTCCTTTGCGCTGTTCGGCCTCGCATGGGCTTACAAGCTCTCGCCCGAGCCACGGTTTCTTGCCGCCGCCCTCGACACATTGAGCGTTCTCGATCAGCACTTCGAGTCGCCGACCGGAGGCTATCACAGCGTTCTGCCGGCCGACGCCAGCAAACGCGAACAGAACCCGCACATGCATCTCTTCGAGGCCATGCTGGCGTGGTTCGAAGCGACGGGGCGCGAAATGTTTCTCGCTCGCGCCGCAGAGCTCTACGGCATGATGGCCGCGCGTTTCTTTCAGCATCGGACCGGAATCCTGGCTGAGTATTTTGACGGTTCCTGGAATCCGCGGGAAGGGGTTGATGGGCGCATATGCGAGCCTGGCCATCATTTCGAGTGGTCGTGGCTTCTTCGCCGCTATGCCGCGCTCTCGGGACGGGGAGATTTGCCGGTCGCGCGGGCGCTGAAAGAGTTCGGCGACCGGCACGGCTTCGACGCCGAAGGTTTCGTCGTTGACGAGCTGCTCGACGATGGGCGCGTGCACAAGACCTCGCGCCGCTGCTGGCCTCACACCGAAGCGATCAAGGCCGAGGTCGCGGCCGCCGAAACCGGAGACGAGCAGGCGGCGCCGCGCGCGGCGCAGACCATCGATCGGCTGCTTGCGGTTTTCCTTGGCCGCCCCGTCGCGGGAGGCTGGATCGACCATGTCGACGCCAGCGGCGCGCCGATCGTCGACCATATGCCGGCAAGCACGCTTTACCACGTCTTTCTCGCAGCGGCCGAGGCGGACCGCGTCTGGGGCGAGCAAGGCTCGCTCGCGAAGCAACCGTCCGACAAGCCATGAACGGTCCGGCGATCCGGCAGGCGGTGATTCTGGCGGGCGGCAAGGGCACGCGGCTTGGCGCGATCACTGAAACCATTCCGAAGCCGATGCTGCCGATCGCCGGCGACCGTCCGTTCCTCGACTATCTCCTCGAGATGATCGAACGCCACGGCTATGAGGATATCCTCCTGCTCGGCGGCTATCTCGGAGAGGTTCTCGAGGCGGCCTATGACGGGCGCCGGATTGGCGGGGCGACGATCCGGGTGTTGCGCGAAAAGGTCCCGCTCGGCACCGCCGGCGCGTTGACGATCGCGCGCGAACGACCTCGATCCGCGCTTCCTCATGATGAACGGAGACGCGTTCTTCGACATCAATCTGCGCGCCCTGGAGCAGGCCTCGCATCGAACCGGCGCGACAGCGACGCTCGCGCTCCGCTCGGTTCCCGACGCCGCGCGCTACGGACGCGTCGTCGAGGATCAGGGCAAGGTGGCCGCGTTCCTCGAAAAGGATGTGAACCGGCCGGGCCCGGGCATCATCAATGGCGGGATCTATGTGCTGAAACGCGAGGTCCTCGACCTCGTGCACGACCTGCCCTGCTCGCTCGAACAGGACGTCTTTCCGGCTTTGGTCGAGCGCGGCGCAATTCAGGGCGTCAGGTTCGACGGCTATTTCCTCGATATCGGGCTGCCCGAAACGCTCGAACAGGGGCATCGGGAATTGCCCAACGTGCGGGCGCGTCCCGCCGCCATTCTCGACCGGAACGCGCTCGTCGATTTCGCTGAGCGCGATTCATCTCGGCCGGAGACGTTTCAATGGAGAGAGGGCGCGGTCGAGGCCATCCGCACGCTCAACGATCGCGGCTATTATGTCCTGGTTGCGAGCGGCGACGAGCCGCGGTTGAACGCGGCGATGCAGGAGCGCCTCGCGCCCGAAGGGGCCCATGTCGATCGGTTTGCGCCCGTCATGGAATCGATGATGTGACGCGGAAGCCCGAGCCCAGCCGCCTCTTCGAGGGCATGTGGCCGATCGTCGGCGAACGATCCTTCTCCATTGGCGCGAGCGGCGACGATCTGGAAGCGGCGCGAAGCGCCGGATTTTTGGCGCATCTCTCTGACGGAGGCGACCTCGCGCGCCTCGTCCATTCGCTCCTGGCTTAGGTCCGCGCAAGCGGCGACCGAGCGCCATCCGAGCCCGTCCGCCTGATCTTGTCATTCCCGGCGGCCGCAACGCGGCCGATCGGAATCCACCACGCCGTCCGCCCCTCAGGTATAAGATAAAGCGGGCATCCAGCAAGGCCTCAGACTTTAGACTTCCCGCTTGCGCGGGAATGACAATAAGGCCGGTTGCGCTTCGATCTAAAGGCGCGTTGCTCTAGGGTCAAAAACTCAACTGGCATGCGCGCAGACGACCGCTTTGGGCGGAAAGTGGACATCCGTCGTGAACTCGTTCGACGTCGCTAGGCGGTGTGGACGAATTTGATCAAGCAGAGGCCGGCGGCGAAGGCAAAACGATAGACCTGAAGTTCCTGGCTGTCTTTTCGCAGCGGAGGGCGACGCGCTTGAACCGCTTGAGGCGTCCGACGCCCTGCTCGATGCGGGGGCGGGCCTTGTAGAGGGTTCGCGCGAAGAAGGCCGGCTGTTCTTTTCGTTGGCCTTGTGCGGGATGACCGGCGCGACGCCGCGCGCCCTCGCGGCGTCCCGATTGGCCTTGCTGGCGTAGCCTTTGTCGAGAGATGACGGCGCGAGGCTGAATGTCGGGCCCGATATCGAGCAGAGTTTCGAGGGACGCCCGTTGGAAGCTTCTCCGCCGGTCAGATCGAAGGCGATGATGTCGCCGGAGGCGTCCGATTTTGCGTGGATCTTCGTGGTGAAGCCGCCGCGCGAATGTCTGAGCGCCTGCCCGTCTTGCCCCCTTTTGCCCCGGCCGCCAGCACGTGCGTGCACTATGGTTGAGTTGAGCATCTGAAGGAGATGGGCTGTGGAACTCATCGACGCGAGCGTGTCGAAGAACGCCTCGAAGACGCCAGCCTTGCTCAACCGATCGAAGCGCTTCCACACGCTGTTCCAAGGACCGAAGCGCTCCGGCAGCGCGCGCCATTTCGACCGATGACGTTTTTGCGATTTCCTGTGAAATTCGGGCCTTATTCCTAGGACTCCGACCGAATTCAAGAGGGCCGGGGCTCATGTCGACAACGATGGATGAGGACGATTGGGCGCACACGCTGGCGGTGTTTCGCGCCTGCCTGCCGCGTCGTGGGAGGAAGGCCGAGGACGATCGCCGCTTCCTCGAGGCGCTGCAGGTCTTCACCGTCGAGACCGTTCGCTGGCGCGCGCTGCCGGAGCGCTTCTGGTCCTTGGAACAGCGTGTGGAAGCGCTTCGATCGGTTGAGCAAGGCTGGCGTCTTCGAGGCGTTCTTCGACACGCTCGCGTCGATGAGTTCCACAGCCCATCTCCTTCAGATGTTCGACTCAACCATCGTGCGCGCGCATGTGTCGGCGGCCGGGGCAAAAGGGGGCAAGACGGGCAGGCGCTCGGACGTTCGCGCGGCGGCTTCACCACGAAGATCCACGCAAAATCGGATGCCTCCGGCGACATCATCGCCTTCGATCTGACCGGCGGAGAAGCTTCCAACGGGGCGTCCCTTCGAAACTCTGCTCGATATCGGGCCCGACATTCAGCCTCGCGCCGTCATCTCTCGACAAAGGCTACGCCAGCAAGGCCAATCGGGACGCCGCGAGGGCGCGCGGCGTCGCGCCGGTCATCCCGCACAAGGCCAACGAAAAGAACAAGCCGGCCTTCTTCGCGCGAACCCTCTACAAGGCCCGCCCCCCCCGCATCGAGCAGGGCGTCGGACGCCTCAAGCGGTTCAAGCGCGTCGCCCTCCGCTGCGAAAAGACAGCCAGGAACTTCAGGTCTATCGTCGCCTTCGCCGCCGGCCTCTGCTTGATCAAATTCGTCCACACCGCCTAGCGACAGCCCACCGGGCGAGCCAATAAAAACACGATGTTGTGTAAGTATTCTCGGCACTGCGCAGTGCTCAGCTGAGTTAAAACTTAATGGCGATGAAACGTCTGTCAGTCGCTGAAGTCTAGCCAAGAGCGGGAACCATCGCAAGACAATCAGTTGTCGGATCGGGGTTAGAGAATACACGCGCCTCTCCCAGCCAGATCGCTTTCGGACGCAGCCAGGCGACTGCACGCTGACGGTGCAACTTCGGAGACTGCTTACGCTGTCTTGGCGAGTGGCCATGCCGCGAGCAGCGCGCGGAGCGCCGCGACAAAGGCCAGCGGCTGGTCGATCATCACGTGATGCTCGGCCTCGGGGATCTCGACATAAGGAGAGCCGGGAGCGATCAGGCTCAAGAGATAGGCGGCGTCGTCGGGCTGGAAGAGTGGCGACTTCCCGCCGCGGATGACCGCGAGCGGCGAGCGCGCGCCTTTGACCAACGCGATCGGATCGAGCCGCCCAAACTTCTCCCAGAAATGCGGGTCGAAGCTCAATGACCAGCCTGGGGCGCCGTCGCCGCCGACCGCCTTTCGCGCCGAGCGGCGCGCGATAAAGTCGAGAATGAACAGGTCGTCCGCAGGCCTGCGGCGGCGCGAGACGGAAGCGGGCGATGATCGCCTCGAGCGATGGCCTGCGAAACACTATGCTCGCGCGACGTCGCGCGAGGCGGCGCGGGACTGCGCTGGTTCTGAGGCGCGAAGAAGGGCGGATCGACCATCACCGCCGCGGCGAGCTCGTCGCCGAAATCATGCGCGAGCCCGGCCGCGATACGGCCTCCGAAGGAATGACCGACGACAACCGGCGGGCCCGCGTCGTATGCGCCGGCCTCGCGCGCGGTTTCGCGAGCCTCGCGGACGAACTGGCGGAAATCATAAGCGGGCCGCCAATCCGAACGCCCCATGCCGCTGAACGAGGGCGCGACAACGCGCCGCTCGCGGGCGAAGAAAGGCGCGATGAAGCTCCACCAGTCGCCGTGCGCAGCTCCCCCGTGCAGGAACACGAGACCGGGCTTGCCGCGATCGCCCCAGGCGAGGGTCTCGACCTTAGCGCCGTCGACGGCGACAAAGCCCCGCTCGGGCTCGATCGCCACCACGCGCTCGAACCACGCCGGCGCCGGGGGCTTCTGTCCGCGAAAGGCCGCGAGCGGCGCCATGGGGTTCGGGTCGGCCACGCGAGCGATCTTATCGTTCAGGCGACTTCGATGAGACCGGCGGCGCCCATGCCGCCACCGACGCACATCGTCACCACGACGTAGCGCGCGCCGCGCCGCTTGCCTCGCGACCAGCGCGTGGACGAGTCATGCGCGAGCCGCTCATGCCGTAAGGGTGACCGACCGCTGATCGAGCCGCCGTCGAGGTTGAGCGTGTCGTGGTCGATGCCAGCCGATCGCGACAGTACAGGACCTGGACGGCGAACGCCTCGTTGAGCTCCCACATGCCGAGATCGTCGACCGTGAGACCATGCGCGCTTGAGCAGCTTCGGCACCGCGAAGACCGGGCCGATGCCCATCTCGTCCGGATCGCAGCCGGCGACGGCGATGCCGCGATAGATCCCGAGCGGCTCAAGATTGCGCTGACTGGCGAGCTTGGCCTCCATCAACACGCAGGCGCTGGCGCCGTCGGACAGTTGCGAAGCGTTGCCGGCGGTGATGAACGAGCCTGCCTTGACCCGCTGCCCGTCGGCGAACACCGGCTTCAGCGCCGAAAGGCCAGCCAGGGTGGTGTCGGCGCGCGGCCCTTCGTCTTGGCTTAAGGTGATCGGCTTGTCCGAGACGGCGCCGGTCGCCTTGTCGACCACCTTCATCACACTGGGCAAGGGCGCGATCTCGGCGTCGAACCGGCCGGCGGCCTGGGCCGCCACGGTTCTTTGCTGCGATTGCAGCGCGTATTCGTCCTGGCGCTGACGGGTGACCTGGTAGCGCTTCTCGCCACGATCTCCGCCGTCTCGAGCATGCTCATGTAGACGTCGTCGCGATGCTCGACGAGCCAGGGATCCTGGGCGCGATAGCGGTTCATCTTGTCGTTCTGGACGAGCGAAATGGATTCGAGCCCGCCGCCAATGGTGACGCTCATGCCGTCGTCGATGATTTCCTTCGCGGCGGTCGCGATCCCCATGAGGCCAGAGGCGCATTGGCGGTCGAGCGACATGCCGGCGACGCTGGTCGGAAGGCCGGCGCGCAGGAGCGCCTGGCGGGCGACATTGCCGCCCTCCGATCCCTGCTGGAGAGCCGCGCCCATCACCACGTCGTCGACTTCGGCAGGATCGATGGATGCGCGCTGAAGCGCGCTGGCGATCGCATGGCCGCCGAGCGTCTGGGCCTGCGTGTCATTGAACGCGCCACGATAGGCCTTGCCGATCGGTGTGCGGGCGGTTGAGACGATGACGGCTTCACGCAT
>CAWDKC010000024.1:0-99259 GCA_963802615.1 uncultured Alphaproteobacteria bacterium | reverse complement strand
CGCCCTTGACGTACGGAACAATGTCCGGCCAAATTCGAACTGGAGAAAGACCTTCGACATGTTGAGGGGCGGGGGCGTCGACGCCGTCTATCCACGTGGTGAACTGTGGCCCATGGTCATGCTGCGCTCGACCACGTTCTGTGTCAGCAGATGGTGGCGAAGCGGTCGCGCTCCGCGACGCCGAACGCTGTGTTGCTCATTCCTGAGCGGCTCGAACAGGCGTCTCGGCGCAAGAAGTGCCGAGCGGGCAGCCGGAGACGTACCTCGATCGACCCGGGTGGCTGACGTCGATGCCGACGCTGTAGCGCGAGCGCGAACCGGGCTGAAAGGCGAGCGGAAAGCGCGCCAGATCGTCGACGGCGGCCTCAAGTGTGTGATGAGCGCTCAGCAGCTTGGCTTCGCCGACGCGATACGGGTGGAGAGTTTCTCACCGAAACGGTAGGAGAGCCGCTCATACGGTCATCAAGTCGTGGACCACGACGGCGAACCGGTGCGACCAGACTGCCGTGAGCCCCCCTGACCTTCGCCGCCCCGAAGCCGGAAGACCCTCCGCCAGCGGGGCGATCAGCCGGAAGCGCCCCTCCTCGAGCAAGGTCATGAGGCCTACGTAGACGATCGGCTGGTCATCGAGACAGGCGGAAGATCGTATCGGCGGTCACCGCCCGCCGGCCTCCTGTCGCGCCAGCCGAATTCGCCGACATGGACGACTTTGCCGTGGCGGGTGATGAGCGTATTGATCCCGGCATAAGCACCGCTATCGATGTAGGCCTGCATCGCCTGGACGGATGTGCTCCAGGCGTCGGGCGTTCATCGGCCGCTTCAGACGGTGGCGACGATGGTGTCGATTTCTCCTCCGTGTGCGGGCGGCCCGGACGGGCCCAGACAGGCGGGCGAGCGGCCCAGACCGATCCGGAGTTGCCCGCGCCCCTCGAAGGCGGTAGCCGCTCAGATGACGAACGGCCAGCCAACCTTCTCATGAGGGCTCGATGGCCAAGCGAGGTTCAATGATCGTTCTGAATCAAGCGGTCGCGCACTACGACGATGATGGTGATGTCATCCAGTGGTGGTGCTCGACGATCCCTCAAATAGTCTGGCCAGCGTCTATGGCTGGCTAGCGATGCGCGGAAGCGCGTGTCCGGCCGACGTGGAGATCGAGTTCGAGATCTATGACGAGTGGAAGACCATCGTCGATTTTCCCGCCATTTCGAAGCGCATCCTCGCCGATAGCGGGATGGTCGCTCTGGTCGGCGTCGAGTCGAATCAGTTCCGTGTGCGCTCAGACTCGGGCGCCAGTTCCGGAAGCAGGGCGTACCGTCGTGGTCGGCGGGTTCCACGTTCGGGCTGCATCGCCATGAGGCCGCGACCTGCCGCCCGACCCGAGGGAAGCCCAGGCGCCGGGCCGATCCTAGCGAGGCGGGGGCGAAGGCCGGCCTGCGGAGTTCCGGAAGGACGTCGATTTGGGGAAGCCGAAGCCGGTCGACAACTACCTGAACGACATGCCGGAACTGGCCGTGCGCGGGTCAATTCCCGTCCTGCCATGCTGGTCCTCGGTGAACCAGGGTGGCAGGCAACTACACCAGCTTCGACGCGGGACGCGGTGGCCTGTTCAGCGGCAGCTGCTGCACTCATCATCAAACGCTCCAGGGGCGCAAGTCGGCGCCATCCGGACGCCCGACGACGTCGAGGCGATCGTGCGCGCCAATCCGCGCAGGGGCGGTGACCCGCTCCTCGTTATGGATGAGACTTCTTCGCCGGACCCGCAACTGGGAGCTGATCTTGATCGGGCTGATCGACTCTGCGCGAGAACGAGGGCTCCGGATCAAGGCTCGTCGAGACCTTCAACATGTGTCCGCCAGATAATTTCGTGGCTTCATCGAGAAGGCGGCGCGGGCCTGGCTGGAACGTGGTCTTCATCGGGCCTAGAAACATCAATCCGGAATTCGCTGATGGGCGCGAAGAAAAGCGTCAGAACAAAGATCTGGGAATATCGCGAGATGCTGGACGTGGCGACGCGCCAAGGTCATGACCTGGTGCGGCTACATCCTCGGCTTCCCGACCGACACGCAGGAGTCGATCGCCCGTGACATCGAGACGATCAAGCGCGAGCTGCCGGTCGATATCCTCGAGTTCTTCTGCCTGACGCCGCTGCCGGGCTCGGAAGATCACCAGAAGCTGTTCCGCGCCCGGGGGTCGCGATGGATCCCGATATGAACAAGTACGATCTCGAACATGTCGTGACCGGCCATTCGCGCATGTCGCCGGCGGAATGGCAGGGCGTCTATCGCGATGCCTGGACGCGCTATTAACAGCGACGAGCATGTCGCGACCGATCATGCGCCGCGCCGTCGCAACGGGGTCTCAACCGCAACAAGCTGACCGAAATGCCTGATCGGCCTTCGCCGGCGGGAGCCGTATCGAGGGTGTGCATCCGCTGCAGCTCGGCTTCCTGCGTCGCAAGGTCCGGACGCAGCGCCGCTCCCGACCTGCCGCGCGAGAGCCCGGCGGTCTTCTATCCGCGGCGTGCGTGGGACTTTGTGTCGGTCGCCGGAAAATGGGCCGCGCTGGCCCTGCGCTACCGCGCGATTCTGCGTCGCGTCGTCGCCGACAAGGACGGCGCTTCTTACGTGGACGAGGCGCTCAAGCCCGCGACAGAGGTCGACCACGCGCACGATTTCGTCGCCGGCTACGCCGACAAGATTCCCGATACCTATGGCGCGCCAAAGCGGGAACCGCGGCGGCGGAATGAGGGAAAGCCCCCGTTTGGTTTTTCTTGGCCGCTGCCTGTTTTCTTACGAAAACCCTAGGTTTTGGGTGTTGGATTTCCTAAAAATATCTCGTCCAAAACGAGACTTATCAATGGGTTACGCGCGATTTTCGTTGAGAAATAATTTTCGCGCCCCTTCCCTGGCCGGTCGAGAGGCGCCGGAATCGGGCGCCTGCGGTCGAGGCCATGCGGAAGGGCAGGAATTGCTCATTGGCGCGAGCTTAATCCATGCCTTCTGGTTTTCTGCAAGAGAAATGTGGCTCTTCTAGTCGTAGACTGTTGGCGCTGGCGCGTAAGGGTCGAGCTATCGAATTCTGGCCGTCATGGCCGGGCTCGATCCGGCCATCTACCGTGGAAGGCGTCAAGCGGTTTGACGATCTTCGGCTTTGAAGTGGTCTCGAGCGACGGCGTTGGCGATGACCAGGATTTTTCGCATGACGGCGGTCAGGGCGACTTTTCCGGGGCGATGATTGGTTTCGACGAGGCGAGTGTAGAAGTCCCGCATTGGGGAAGGATGGCGGATGGCGGCCCGGGCGGCGTTGAACAAGGCGCTGCGCACCAGCGGTCTTCCGTGGCCGGTTTTGGCATGGCCGCGCTTTTTTCCGCTTTCGTGCGTGTGGGGGGCGAGTCCGACGAGGGCAGCGATCTGTTTTCCGGTCAGGCGGCCGAGCTCCGGCAGGTCGGCGACCAGCGTCGCGGCGACGACCGGACCGACGCCGCGCACCCCGCGCAAAGCCTTGGCGAGGCGATCGAGCCCCCCATCGCTCGCGATGTGGCGCTCGATCGCCTCCTCGATGGCGTCAAGGCTCTGGGTCAGCGCCGCGATCACCGCCGCCAGGCTTTCCCGAATGATCGGATCGTTCGCCAGATCGGCGCGACACCGTTCCGCCTGGCGGGCGTCGACGAGCTGCCTGCGCCGGGCGGCCAGCGCCCTCAGGCGCTCATCGGCGCGGAAGGTCGCTGGCAGATCGGCGCGCCTGACCGCGTCGGCGAGATAGCGGGCGATCAGCATCGCATCGATCCGGTCGGTCTTGGCGCGCAGGCCCTGGGCCTTGCGAAAAGCCAGGATCGTGTTGGGGTGCAGCTTCACATAGCGAACGCCCGCTTCCGCGAGCGCCGAACAGAGCGGGCGCTCGTAGCCCCCGGTCGGCTCCATGGCGACAAGCGTCGGCCGGGCCTGCCCGACCCAAGCCGCCAGGCCGTCCGGAGTGTTGGCGACCCGTTCGACATGCCTCGACCCAGACCGGCAAACGTCGATCCAGGCCTTCGAAACATCCACCCCGACAAGACCTTCGCCATCGCCTTGCATCGCGCCCCCGGACAGTCTGAGATGAGACCCTTGGTCGGCACGCCGGATTGCATACGGGCGTCAAGAGCCCAGACTACCGTTCGCGTGTCAGACCGCGACGCCGGCGGGTCCGAGATGGCCACGGTCTTTCAAGGACCAATCCACGATCGGAGCGCCCGCCGGCGTCCCCATCCTCAACCAAAGACGGGCCCCTAACAATGCAATCCACGCCGAGCGCCGACAAGGCGCTCCTGCCGCTGACAACACTCAAATGTTTTCAATAAGCTACGGTCGCTGCCTTAACGAGCTTGCCTTTTACTGCGGCAATGCGTGGATGGCCGGGACAAGCCCGGCCATGACGGCCGAGGATTTCATAGCTCGACCCTTAAGCGCCGGCAACAACAGATAACGCTATAAGAGCCAGCAAATGCTTTACGAAAAACGGAATTCGTGCTATACCTTTCTCACTGACGAAGAAGCTTGACCTCCGCAATCTCGCAGGCTGCCGCGCGGCTGAAGGAAAGGATGGCGTTGAGGCGGTTTGCGCACAACCTTTGACGCGAGTTCAGAGGAGGCCGATTTTTTTTACTCCAATCGGCCGTAACCCGTTGAAAAGTCCCGAATTCGAAAAAATAAACGCAAGTAAACGCTAGCATTTTTACTAGCGTTTATTTGCATTTACTGGCGTTTACTGCCGTTTATTGCAACGCGCGTTCGCGCGCAGGTTGCAGCCGGCGGCCCGCGAGGCCGCCTGGACGCCGTTGCCGGCTCCGTCAAGCGGAGTCACAATGGCGCCATGTCTCTCGCCCCCTTCTCCTCGCCCCGCGCGTCTCCCGAGCCTCTGACCTTCCGCGAGGCGCGCGACCGTCTGCTCGAACTTGGGCACGACTATCACGGCGCGCGCGCCGCCTTCTCCTGGCCGCGACCGCAGCAATTCAACTGGGCGCTCGAATGGTTCGACGCCGAGCTTGCGGCGGGCGAGCATGGCGCACAAGACCGCGCTCAAAGTGATCGGCGAGCGCGTCGAGACGCGCACCTTCGCCGAGCTTGCGCGCGAAGTCGTCGCGCCTCGCCAACGGCCTGCGCGCGCTCGGCGCCAGGCGCGGCGACCGTCTTCTGATGATGCTCGGCGTCGTTCCCGAATTGTGGGCGACGATGCTGGCGTCGATGAAGCTCGGCCTCGTGCTGATCCCGGCGATGCCGACGCTTGGGCCAAGCCGACATCGCCGACCGGATCGAGCGCGGCCAGGCCAAATATCTGGTCGCGCATGGCGCCGACGCGGAGAAATTCGCCGGCCTTGGCGAGGGCGTCGAGCGCATCGCGATCGGCGAGGCGCCGTCCGGCTGGCGCTCCTACGACGCGCTGCTTGGCGCGCGATCATCTTTCATCCCGACGGGCCCACCAAGGCCGACGACCCGATGCTGCTCTATTTCACCTCGGGCACGACCGCGCGTTCGAAGCTCGTCGTGCACACCCACGCGAGCTATCCGATCGGGCATCTCTCGACCATGTACGGGCTCGGCATCAAACCCGGCGACGCGCATCTCAACATTTCCTCGCCCGGCTGGGCCAAGCACGCCTGGTCGAGCTTTTTCGCGCCCTGGAACGCCGGCGCGACGATCATCGCGCTCGCCTTGCGCTTCGAGCCGCGCGCGGCGCTCGACGCGCTGGTCGAGCATCAGGTCACGACGTGTTCTGCGCGCCGCCGACCGTGTGGCGGATGCTGATCCAGCACGACCTCAGACAATGGAAGGTCGTTTTGCGCGAGGTCAATGCGGCGGGCGAGCCGGTCAATCCGGAGATCATCGAGCAGGTGGGACGGGCATGGGGCCTGCCGTTGCGCGATTCCTACGGGCAGACCGAGACCACCATGATGATCGGCAATTCGCCCGGACAGCGGATCGTCCCCGGCTCGATGGGGCGGCCGTTGCCGGGCTACCGCGTCGTGCTCATCGACGCCGACGGGCTCGAGAGCGACAGCGGCGAGATCGCGCTTCCTTTGCGTCCGCGCGCCGCGGGTCTCATGTCCGGCTATCAGAACGAGCGTGGCGCACTCATGCCGATCGAGGGCGAATATTACAAGACCGGCGACGTCGCCTCGCGCGACGCCGACGGCTACATCACCTTCATCGGCCGGGCCGACGACGTGTTCAAATCGAGCGACTATCGCTTGAGCCCGTTCGAACTCGAGAGCGTGCTGATCGAACATCCCTCGATCGCCGAGGCCGCCGTCGTGCCGGCGCCCGATCCCGTGCGCCACACGATCGCCAAAGGCTATGTCGCGCTCGCGCAAGGCTGCGCCCCCGACCGCGAGACGGCGGCGGCGATCTTCAAGCACATGCGCGGGCGCCTCTCGGCTTACAAGCTTGTGCGTCGGCTCGAATTCTTCGAACTGCCGAAGACCGTGTCGGGCAAGATCCGGCGGGTCGAACTGCGCCTGCGGGAGAGCGCGCTCGCCGAGCGGGGCGAACGGGCGGAAGCGGAATTCAGGATCGAGGATTTTCCGGAAGCATGACACAAAAACGGCCCCGCCTGGGAGAGAAGCGGGGCCGCAAAGCCAAGGGAGGAGGGACCTTGGCCTTAAATCACATCGCGGTGAGCGAGCCGTGGCCCTTCGGGGTCGTCATGCCTTCGCAGGTCCCCTTGGCGACATATTTCCAGTGTCCGGGATCGTAATCGACGGTCGACGTGCCGGCGCAGCTCGTGCCGGCGCCGGCGGCGCAATCGTTCTTGCCGGCCATGGCGACGCCGTAGCACTTGTCGGCTCCGGGCTGAGCCGGGGCGGGACCGGCGTTGGCGGCGGTGGCGAGCGCGGCGGCAAGCGAGCAGGCGAGGGTCGCGGCGGTGATGGCTGATCTAGCGTTCATCCGAAAATCTCCAGATAAAACCATGAGATGTGCGGTCCGGCGGAAGCCCGACCGTTGGAGCCTCTCGCCCCTGCAGCCAGTACGTCTCCGCGGCGGCGAGGTTACTGCGGGTGAGATCACGAATTCGTGATCTCACCCGCTGACGACGGCCCTTGATCGCTTGAAATGGCTCTGATCGGGGCCAAATATTAGCGAGCGCCGTCGAGAGGGCGCACCCCATGACCGAATCCATCCACACCGTTTGTCCCCATTGCTCCGCGGTCAACCGCATCCCAGCCGACCGTCCCGCCTCGGAGGCCAAGTGCGGGGCTTGCAAAGCGAACCTGTTCACTGGCGAGCCGATCGCGCTGACGACCAAGACCTTCGACAAGCATGTCGAGCGCAACGACATGCCGCTGATCGTCGACTTCTGGGCGCCCTGGTGCGGGCCGTGCCGCACGATGGCGCCGATCTTCGACAAGGCGGCGAAGGAGCTCGAACCGCGCGCCCGCTTCGCCAAGGTCAATGTCGACGAGGAGCCGGCGATCGCGGCGCGCTTCGGCATTCGCGGCATTCCGACCCTGATCGCGTTCGAAAAGGGCAAGGTCGCCAAGCAGCACGCCGGGCTCGTGGACATCAATTTTCTGCGGGGCCTGGCGCGAACGGCCTGATAGGGGCCTTTTGCAGGCGCCCAGCGCCGGGCCGAGATTTGCGACTGGATTGACCCGTCCGCGCAGACCACGCCTCGCCACAATCGAACGCGAAGGCGGCGGCGGTTACGACCGTCGGCTATCTCCCGTATGTCTCGAAGAAGAGCGCCGACGGCAAGATCGGGTTCGTCCAGCTCTAAGGTGCGCCAGGGGACTCTGCGCTCCGTTCAAAGACGGGCGGAGACTCTTTGGCAGACGCGTGAACAGCGCCGGGACGAACGGCGGGCGCTACGTCCCGCGCGCGTCTCGCGAGCAGTTGCAGAAGCTGCTCGGCCCGGGGGCCATGCTTCGGTATTTCGCGCCCGTCCCAATCAACGACCGGCAAGTCGAAACTCGGTTTGCTGTCCGCGCCAGGCTGCCCGACTCCGTCTGCGGCTTGCCCGTAGGTCGTTTCGATCGCCTCGAGGACGTTCTCCAGGTTCGTCGGCTTGTATGGCTTCGCCGGCGCAGCGTCCGACGGGTCCGGCAATAGGCGTTGAAGGGCGGAAATATGGATTTTTTCGCCGATAGGGTGGGCGTGCCGGTCGCGCGACACCTCTTTCTGGTAAAAGCCCGCCCCGATCTTGACATTGGCGATGGATCGAATGGCGAACCGCCAGGCATAATAGACGACGCTGCGGGAATTGTGCAGTTTGGCGTTGTTCCAGTCCGTGATCGCTTTCGCGTCGGGATCGAGATCGAACGGGAAGTCCGGATAGAAGTGCTTCGTTCTTTGAATCATCCAGTCGAGCGTGACGTTGTCCGCGTAGGGGGCTTTGGGGTCTCTTGTCTCTTCTTCGATGTAGCCTCCGCCGACATCGCTATGCGCGCCCGAGAACCAGACCTGCTCCACCTTCGCGTCAGATTTCTTGAACGGCGGCTGCCTCCATAGCGTGGCTTGGAACGGCCAGCGGTGCTCGTCGATCGCGACCGCGTGCAGGTTCACGTCGGTGATGGACGAAAGCTCGACGTCGTGGAAGCCGTTTTCGTTGCGGTTGAGCCGCCAGGCAATGCTGGCCGGAATGCCAAGAGAGCCAACGGTGTCGAAAACCCCGAGAAGCTTGACGCGCAGCTCATTGCGATCGTGCGCGTTGTCGGTCAGACGTCGCCAGTCGGCCGGCATTCGGTCATTGGGCGGCGTCCGATAGTACCGCCACGCCAGCGCCTCCAATTCCTCGTTGCAATTGTCCCTCAGCAAAAGGCCGGCGGAGCCGAGATATCCGACCAGGGATCGCGCGGTGTAGGCTCCGCGCGAAAACCCATAGATGAAGATTTCGTCGCCCGGCTCGTACCAGAACGAGAGGAACTTGTAGGCGTGCCGGATATTCTGCGTCAGCCCTTCGCCAAACGCGCCGCCCCGGAATCGATCGAACGCGCCAGTTCCCACCCCGCGCTCGTAGTAGACGATGTGCTCCTTGCCGGACTTCGTGTAACCGTGGACTTTCTTCTCGCCGCCCCCCTCGCCCGAATGGCCGTGGCGGGACATCCTCACGAGATGCTGGGAGATCAATCCGCGCATTCGCACGATGTTTGTGTCGGCTGGCCCGGCGTCGATGTCGTTCCACGTCCCGTCCAGCAGAAGGATAATGCGCTTGACCATTTGACGTCCTCCTCTGGCTCGCCTCAGGTTGCTTCACCGCAACCCTTCAGATTTTCGACCGTATCGCATCCTCGTTCATCCGCTGTGATGCGTATCACAGTCAGTTAGCCGTTCGGAGGTCCTGACTTGCGAGATGCGGGTGGCCGCGGAGTTCGAAGCCATGGAGGTGCTGGGGGCGCGGCGCGCCAGAGCGCCAAGCCGGACGCATGCGCCAGGTCGTTGCGGCTTGCTCCGCCCGACCTTTGCGGCCATAAGGCCGCTTCATCCGGAAGCGTACGGCTCCCGGCCGATTCCTGTTCTCTGAGCCTGCCTCGATGCGTCTTTCCCGTTATTTCCTGCCGATTCTGAAGGAGACGCCGAAAGAGGCGGAAATCGTCTCGCATCGGCTGATGCTGCGCGCCGGCATGATCCGGCAGGAGGCGGCGGGCAGCTACGCCTGGCTGCCGCTCGGCGTCCGGGTCCTGCACAAGATCTGCGCCATCGTCCGCGAGGAGCAGAACCGCGCCGGCGCGATCGAGGTCCTGATGCCGACCATCCAGTCGGCTGATCTGTGGCGCGAATCCGGACGCTACGACGATTACGGCAAGGAGATGCTGCGCATCCGCGACCGGCACGACCGCGACATGCTGTACGGGCCGACCAACGAGGAGATGATCACCGAGATCTTCCGCGCCTCGGTGCGCTCCTACAAGGATCTGCCGCTCAATCTCTATCACATCCAGTGGAAGTTCCGCGACGAGGTGAGGCCGCGCTTCGGCGTGATGCGCTCGCGCGAGTTCCTGATGAAGGACGCCTATTCCTTCGACCTCGATCAGGCGGGCGCGCGCCATTCCTACAACAAGATGTTCACCGCCTATCTGCGCACCTTCGCGCGGCTCGGCCTCACCGCCATTCCGATGCGGGCGGAATCCGGCCCGATCGGCGGCGACCTTCGCCACGAGTTCGTCATCCTGGCGTCGACCGGCGAGAGCGAAGTCTTCTGCCACCGCGACTATCTCGTCGTTCAAGACGCCGCCCGAGGACATCGACTTCGACGAGCCCGAAGACGATGCAGGGGGTCGTCGACAAGTGGACCTCGCTCTACGCCGCCACGTCCGACAAACACGACGCGGCCGCCTTCGAGCGGCTCGATCCGAAGGACCGGATTTCCGCGCGCGGGATCGAGGTCGGCCATATTTTCTACTTCGGAACCAAGTACTCGGCTCCCATGAAGGCGGTCGTCAACGGACCGGACGGCAAGGAGCACGCCGTGCATATGGGCTCGTACGGCATCGGCCCGACCAGGCTCGCCGCCGCGCTGATCGAGGCCAACCACGACGACAACGGCCCGATCTGGCCGGACGCGGTCGCGCCGTTCCGGGTCGGGCTCATCAACCTGAAAGTCGGCGACGCCGCCTGCGACGGGGCTTGCGCGCGCATCTACGCCTCGCTCGCCAAAGCTGGCGTCGACGTGCTCTATGACGACCGCGACGACCGGCCCGGCGCGAAATTCGCGACCATGGATCTGGTCGGCGCGCCGCACCAGGCGATCATCGGTCCCAAGAGCCTCGCCGAGGGCAAGGTCGAGCTCAAGACCCGCCGCGGCGGCGAGCGTGAGCTGATCAGCGTGGATGCGGCGATCGCCCGGCTCGGCGGGCAGGGGGCGCTTTGACGGCCCTTGCGGTCGAGGCGGCCGCTCCCGTCGCGGCGCCGGGCCGCCAAGGCGTTTTCGGCTTTCGAGTGGATGGTCGCGTTTCGCTATCTGCGCGCGCGCAACGCCCAGCGCTCGATCTCGGTCATCGCCGGCTTTTCGTTCCTGGGCATCGTGCTCGGCGTCGCCGCGCTGATCGTCGTCATGTCGGTGATGAACGGCTTTCGCCACGATCTCATGGACAAGATGATCGGCCTCAACGGCCACATGTTCCTGCAAGGCGTCGAGACGCCGCTCACCGACTACGATGCGGTGACGGAGCGCGTGAGCAAGGTTCCGGGCGTCACTCTGGCGCTGCCGCTGGTCGAGGGCCAGGCGTTCGCAAGCTCCCCCTATGGCTCGTCGGGCGCGCTGGTGCGCGGCATTCGCGGCAGCGATCTCAAGCGCCTGCCCGGAGTCGAGGGCCACATCATTCAGGGCTCGCTCGACGGCTTCGACTCCGGCCAGGGCGTGGCGGTCGGCTCCAAGCTGGCCGAACACCTGAGCCTGAGGACCGGCGACAAGATCACCATCATCGCGCCCCATGGCGCGGAGACGCCGTTCGGCGTCACGCCGCGCATGAAGAGCTATACGGTCGCGGCCATCTTCCAGATCGGCATGACGACCTTCGACAACACCTTCATCTTCATGCCGCTTCCCGAGGCCCAGACCTTCTTCAATCAGGACGGCCAGGCGAGCGTCATCGAAGTCTATGTCGCCGATCCGGACGACATGGACGCGATGCGGCGCAAAATCGAGGCCGGCGCAGGGGCGGCCGATGATCGACACCGACTGGCGGCAACTCAACCGCAGCTTTTTCGACGTGCTCGCGGTCGAGAGCAACGTGATGTTCGCCATTCTGACGCTGATCATGCTGGTGGCCGCGCTCAACATCATCTCCGGCCTCATCATGCTGGTGCAGGACAAGGCGCGCGCCATCGCCGTCCTGCGCACGATGGGCGCGACGCGCGGCGCGATCATGCGGATCTTTCTCATCACCGGCGCGACCATCGGATTTGTCGGCACCGCGGTCGGTCTCGCGCTCGGGCTCCTGGTCGCCTACAACGTCGAGCCGATCCGCAAGGGCTTGAGCTGGATCACCGGGGAAAATCTCTTTCCTTCCGAATTCTATTTCCTGTCGCAACTGCCCTCGCGGGTCGAAACGACGCGACGTTCTCTCCGTCGTCGCGATTGCGCTGATCCTGTCGCTCGCGGCGACCATCTATCCGTCATGGCGCGCGGCCAGGCTCGATCCGGTCGAGGCGCTGCGCTATGAATGATCAGGCGCGGGTCGCCGCGCTGTCCCTCGAGGCGGTGGAGCGCCGGTACGGGCGGGCCGACACGACGGTCGAGGTCCTGAACGGGGCGTCGCTCGAACTTTTGCCGGGCCAGTCGGTGGCGCTGATCGCGCCGTCCGGCGCTGGAAAGTCGACGCTTCTGCATCTGGCGGGCCTACTGGAGCGGCCTGACGCGGGCGAAGTGAGGATCGGCGGCGCCGCGACCTCGACCATGAGCGACGACAAGCGGACGGCGCTGAGGCGCACGGACATCGGTTTCGTCTACCAGTTCCATCATTTGCTGCCGGAGTTCTCCGCGCTCGAGAACCTCGTCCTGCCGCAGATGATCGCGGGGCTGCCGCGCGCCCAGGCCGCTGACCGCGCGCGCGAGCTCTTGTCTTATCTTGGTCTCGCTCAGCGCGAGAGCCATCGCCCGGCCGAATTGTCCGGCGGCGAACAGCAGCGGGTCGCGATCGCGCGCGCGGTCGCCAACGGCCCTCGGGTGCTGCTGGCCGACGAGCCGACCGGCAACCTCGACCCGAAGACCGCCGATCACGTGTTCGGCACGCTTGCAGCGCTGGTCAGGGCGAGCGGGCTCGCGGCCCTCGTCGCCACACACAATCTGGACCTCGCCGCCCGCATGGACCGCCGGGTCACCCTTCGCGACGGGCAAGTGAGCGAGATGGCCTAAGTCGCCGCTCGGGAGCCAAGCCGCGTCGCGGCCGCCCCACGCTCCGATTGCGCGCGAATTTGCCGCGTGTCTTAAGGGGCTTCCGAAAGCGGGCTCGAGCCGCCGCCGCTTCGCATCCGGTCAAAGGGCCCTCTTGCGCGCAGGATCGAGCGCGGCGATGACAGCCAACGGCGCGCGATGCGATCTCTCGTGAGGAACCGCGATCGAGCGCGTTGGAAGGATAGCGAATGGCGGAAGGGGCTTCGGACGGCGATCCGGTCGAGATCGACGATCTCGACAAGGATGAAGCGAGCCGGATCGGGGACTATCTCGCCTCGCATGGCGGGCCGTTCTTTGAACTGCAGCGTCGGCTGGGTCTGCTCCGCGAGGATGCGCTCTGGGCCGGCCGAAGGGCCGCGATGTTTGTCGCGCTCGCCTGGGGCGTTCCGTTCCTGTTGAGCCTCATTCACGGCGACGCTTTCACCCTGACGGGTGGTCGCTCTTTCCTGCTCGATTTTGGCGCCTGGGCGCGGTTCTTTATCGCCATCGCGCTCTTCGTGTTGGCCGAGCAGCAGGTCGAATACGGCCTGCACGGCAAGATCGGCCAGCTTGTTCGCGCGCCGATCATTGCGCCGGGCTCCCTCGAAGCGGCGGCGAACGCGGTGGTGCGGGCGCTCAGATTGCGGGACTCGCATTTGGCGGAAATCGTTTGTCTGGGCCTCGCGATCGCAGGGACGCTGGCGCGCCTCGCGAATCTCGAGACCGCCGACAGCTCGACCTGGGAGGTCGAGGTCGTCAACGGAGGCGCGCATGTGACGCTGGCGGGATGGTGGAGCGTGGTCTGCAGCATGCCGCTTTTCTACTTCCTGCTGTTCCGCGGCCTTTGGCGCTATATTGTCTGGGCGACGTTGCTTTGGCGGATGGCGGCGCTCGAGCTCCGGCTGGTCGCGACCCATCCCGACGGCAAGGGCGGCCTGGCCTTTCTCGCCGAGTATCCGAACGCCTATTCGATGTTCGTCTTCGGGATGAGCTCGGGGCTCGCGATCACGGTCGTCAGGCACGTGTTCGAAGCCAACATTTCCTCGGTCACGTTCGGCTACATCATCACCGGGTGGCTGGCGATTGTGTTTGCCTTTTTCGCCTTTCCATTGCTGGCGTTCTCGAAGCCTCTCGCCGACCTGAAGACGAGATCGGTCGAAGTCTTCGGCGCGCAGGCGACGGGCTATTATCGCGCGGCTGAGCGCGCCCTCATCGGCCGCAACCTGGCCGCCAACGACGCTTCCGAAACCATTGCGCCCGGTCTGTCCGACCCAGCGACGCAATATTCCGCCGCCCGCAAGCTGTCGATTTTTCTGATGAGCCGGTCGGCGGTCGCGCCGCTCGCCGCCGCTGCGCTTGTGCCATTCGCAATCGCAGGCGCGACCAAGCTTCCCTACAAAGAAGTGTTTGCGCTGGTGAAAAAACTGCTCGTGCTCTAGCCCTTCACCGGCCTCGCATCCTGGCGAAAGCGTCGAGCGCCCGGGCGCGGGCCTGGCCATGATCGACGATCGGCTTGGGATAGGTTTTTCCTAACACGACTCCAGCGCGGTCCAGCGCGTCGCTCGAGGCCTTCCACGGACTGTGAATGGCGGGCGCCTCGAGACGCGCCAGCTCCGGGACCCATTGGCGCACATAGGCGCCGTCAGGGTCGAACTTTTCCGCCTGCAGCACGGGATTGAAGATGCGAAAATAGGGCGCGGAATCGACGCCGGCGCCTGCGACCCATTGCCAGTTGAGCGGATTGTTCGCCGGATCGGCGTCGATGAGCGTGTCCCAGAACCATGCCTCGCCACGTCGCCAGTCGATCGAGCAGGTGCTTGACGAGGAACGAAGCGACGATCAGGCGCGCCCGATTGGGCAAATATCCGGTCCGCCACAATTGGCGCATGCCGGCGTCGACGATCGGATAGCCGGTATGCCCATGCGCCCAGGCGTCGAAACCCATCCTCGTCGTGGCGCCAGGGAAAGCGCTCGAACTCGGGCCGCAGCGAACGCGTCGCCAGATCGGGATGGGCGTCCAGGAGAGCCGTTGCAAAGTCGCGCCAGGTGAGCTCAGCGAGATATTTCTCCGCTGCATCGGCCAGCGCACGGCTTTCGCGGCGGCCGCAGTTTCGACCGTGTGCGCGATGCGACGCGGCGAGATCTCGCCGAAACGCAGGTTCGCCGACAGGCGCGACGCGGCGCCATGCGCAAGAACGTCGCGCTCGTCCGCGTAGTCTTCAGCGCCTTCGCAACGAAGGTCTTAAGCGAGGCGAGCGCGCCTGTTTCTCCGGGCGATTCGCCGAGGCCGAGTTCGCCGGACCAATCGGGCTTCGCTGGGCCTGAGCTCTCAGGGCTGCGATCGACGCGCGTCCGGCGCGTCATGAGGCCACGGCGCGAGGGTGAGTCGTTTGGGCGTCGGCGTCGGAGCGGGCAGGGGGCCGAGCGCGCGATGGCGGCGCAGGAAGGCCCTGAAGACGCCCACCGGCGTTCCATCGGGCTTGGCCAGTTCGGCAGGCTCGCGCATCAGGGCGCCGTTGAAAGTCAGCGCTTCGACGCCGCGGGCCTTGAGCGCTGTCGCGACGCGCGCGTCGAGCGCTTTTGCGCCGCCTTCGTAGCGGCGGGTCCAGAAGAGGCGGCCGGCGTTCGCCGTGGCGGCAAGCGCGAGGATCGTCTCTTCAGCGTCGCCTTTGATGATGTCGAGCCGCGCGCCGCAAGCGGAAAGCTCGCTCTCAAGCGCAGTGAGCGACTGGGCGAGGCGCCATTTCGCCGCCCCGCCCAGCGGGCGCGCGCCGCCGCCTAATTCGTCATGGACATAGATGAAGAGCGCCGAACGATTTGCGACGGCGTGAATGGATGGCTGATCATCGAGGCGGAAATCGTCGCGCAGCCAGACGATGTCGACGCTTTCGCTCAACGAAGCCATCCCCCCGGCGCGCAAGCCCAATCCTAATCCGCGGCGGGCGGCGCTTCCGCGTCTTTCCATTCGAGGGTGACGACCTTGCCGTTCTCGACTGTCAGCGCCAGGCGCCCGTGCTTGAGTTCGAGCGCCCTGTCGCCGAACAATTTGCGCCGCCAGCCGCCGAGCGCAGCCACATCCGCCGTGTCGTTTTGGGCCATCGCCTCGAGATCGTCGACAGTCGCGATCAGCTTGCCGGCGACGCCGCTTTCCTCGCTCACCTGCCTCAGCAGCACTTTGAGCAATTCGACCGTCGCGCCAACATTGGCGCCGTTTCGCCGCTCGCGCTCGATCTTCGGCAATGTCTTGGGGTCGCGCTCGAACCCGCGCTCGACCGCCGCCAGAATCTCCGCGCCGGCGCGCGAGCGCTCCATCCCGCGCGGGAAAGCGCGCAGGTTGGCGAGCGCCTCCGCGCTGCGCGGGGCGGCGAGCGCAAGCTCGATCAGCACTTCGTCCTTCAAGACACGCGCCCTAGGCACGTCGCGCGCCTGCGCCTCGCTCTCGCGCCAGGCCGCGAGCTCCATCAGCATCGCCAGATCGCGCGGCTTGCGCGCCTTGCCCTTGTAGCGTTCCCATGCGCGCTCGGGATGCTGCTCGTAAGTCGAAGGCGAGTTCAGCGTCTTCATCTCATCGTCGAGCCAGGATTGACGGCCCGCGGCAGCGACGCGCTTCGACAGCGCCTTATAAATGTCGCGCAAATGGGTCACGTCGCCGATCGCGTAAGAAATCTGCGCTTCGGCGAGGGGGCGGCGCGCCCAATCGGTGAAGCGCGACGACTTGTCGATTCCGACATGGCAGATCGACTGTACAAGCTCGCTGTAGGAGACCTGCTCGCCGTAGCCGCACACCATCGCCGCGACCTGGGTGTCGAACAGCGGAATTGGCACGAGGCCGGAGAGCTTCCAGAAGATCTCGAGATCCTGCCGGGCGGCGTGGAACACCTTGACCACGCCCTCGTCGGCCATCAGTTGCAGCAAGGGCTGGAGGTCGAGCCCCGGGGCGAGGGCGTCGATCGCCAGCGCCTCGTCGTCAGAGGCGAGCTGGACGACGCACAGAATTGGCCAGAACGTCGTTTCGCGCAGGAATTCCGTGTCAACGGTCACGAACGGCGAACGCGCCAGGCGCTGGCAGGCCTGGGCCAGTTCGTCGGTCGTTGTGATCAGGGACACTGGATTCGCGGCTCTATTGTTGGCCCTCGCGGGGCGAGGGCGGAGCGACTGGCTTGAGCCGGTCCTTGCGCACGGGCGGCGGCGCATGACGCGGCATGCCGAGACGCTTGTCGAGATAGGCGCCGACCACGGTCTGGAGTTCGTCCATGCAATCCTCGAAGAAGTGGTTCGCCTCCGGGATGACGGCGTGCTCGATGGCGATGCCCTTCTGGGTCTTCAGTTTCTCGATCAGCGCCATGACCTCTTTCAGCGGCGCGACCCGGTCCTTGTCGCCATGGACGAACAGGCCGGAAGAGGGGCAGGGCGCAAGAAAGCTGTAATCGAAGCGATTGGCGGGCGGAGCGATCGAGATGAAGCCCTCGATCTCGGGCCTGCGCATCAGAAGCTGCATGCCGATCCAGGAGCCGAACGAGACGCCGGCGATCCAGCAGGCGCGCGCCTCCGGGCTGATCGTCTGCGCCCAGTCGAGGGCGGAGGCGGCGTCCGACAATTCGCCCTGGCCATGATCGAAAGCGCCCTGCGACCGTCCAACCCCGCGGAAGTTGAAACGCAGCACGGAAAACCCGCGTTCGGCGAAACTATAATAAGTGTTGTAGACAATCTGGTTGTTCATCGTCCCGCCAAATTGCGGGTGAGAATGAAGCACCACCGCGATCGGCGCCCCGCGCTGCTTGGCGGGATGAAAACGACCCTCCAGCCGACCGGCGGGACCGGTAAAGAAAACCTCGGGCATGAACACTCCACACTGCCTTGAAGCGTCCCCGGTCGGGCGTCGACTGCGCTCGCTCGGCGCCTTACGGCGCGAAATTCAGCGCGAATCTGTCTCGGTCGGTCGACGGGGGCTCGCCTCGGAGGCCGCCTCATAGCACGCACGCCGCCGGCAATTGCAAGGAAAAACCGCAAGTCCTGCCGCGGCTTCCGCCCCTAACGCGAGAATTGGAGCCGTGATCGCCGCCGCCGCGACCCCAGTGAACCGGGCCTATCTCGACTATAACGCGACCGCGCCGTTGCGCGCGGAGGCGCGCGAAGCTGCGCTCACCGCGATGGAAACGACCGGCAATCCTTCGTCGGTCCATGCCGAGGGCCGGGCCGCCCGGCGTATCGTCGAGGACGCACGGACCGAGGTCGCGAGGCTGGCGGAAGTAAGCCCCCGTTGCGTCACGTTCCTGTCCGGCGGGACCGAGGCGGCCAACACCGCGCTCAATCCGCTGTTCGGCGGCGGGCCAAACGCAGCGCCACTCGAGCGGCTGATCGTCTCCGCCGGCGAGCACCCCTGTGTCTTGTCGGGGCATCGGTTTCCGACTGTCGAGGTGGCGCCTTTGCTTCCGGACGGGCGGCTCGATCTCGACTGGCTCGAGGCCGCCTGCCGTCGTCCCGGTCGCGCGCTGGTGGCCCTACAGGGCGCAAATAACGAGACAGGCGTGATCCAGCCGGTCGCCGAAGCGGCGGCGCTGGTCCACGCCGCGGACGGGTTCCTGTTCTGCGACGCGGTGCAGATGGCTGGGCGGATGGCTTGCGAGATCGCCGCGCTCGGCGCCGACGCGCTCATGCTGTCGGCCCACAAGATGGGCGGGCTCAAGGGCGCAGGCGCCCTTATCGTAGCGCGCGCCGAGGTCAGCCTGGGCGCGCCGCTCATGCGCGGAGGCGGGCAGGAGCGCGGCGCGCGAGCGGGCACCGAATCCGTCCCGGCGATCGCGGCTTTCGGCGCCGCGGCGCGCGCGTGCCTCGCCGAACTGGACGCGGAGCCGGGGCGTCTCGCCGGCTTGCGCGATCGCCTGACCGTCGCCGTCCGTTCGGTCGCCGCCGATGCGGTGGTCTTTGCCGAAACCGCGCCGCGGCTGCCCAACATTGTCTGCTTCGCCGTTCCCGGCGTCGAGGCCGCGACGCTGATGATTGCGCTCGATCTCGCTGGCGTCGCGGTCAGTTCGGGCTCGGCCTGCTCGTCGGGCAAGGTCGCGCCGTCGCATGTCTTGGCGGCGATGGGCGTTCGTCGTGATCTGGCGCGGGGCGCTATCCGCCTCAGTCTCGGCTGGGCGTCCACGGAAACAGACGTCGAGCTTTTCGCCGCGGCGTTCGCAAACGTCATGGCGCGGATGCGGGCGGCGCGCCGGGGCAGCTCTGGCGCTCACCGCAGAAACTGGCGGGCCAGAGGTGATTGACTGAGTTTGAAAGTCTGACCCCTGGCCTTCGCCCATAAAGCCGGTTCAAACATCATGGGGTGATTGAAGTTAAAAAGGAGAACCGCCTCAACTGTGAACTCTCCACAGTCTGGCTCCCACAAAATGACCGCGTCGCCGTCTCGCAGCCCAAGCGTCTCGACCTGCTCGACAAGAGGACGTTCGTCGTAGAGCAAAACGAAATAATAGCCGTCGCCCGGTGTGTCCTGAAAGCTCGTTTGGACCCGCAGCATGTTAGGCCATCTTAGCAGAATTATCTTGGATTTCGAGCTGAGGACACGCGTGCGCCAGGATTGCTTCGCCTTCGGTCGCCTGTCGCATTTTCGTACACACATTTATTGACGGCGCCATTTTATGTGTGTATATAAATACCTCGTGAAGCTTGAATGGGATGACAAGAAGCGAAAGAAGGCTCTTGCCGAACGCGGCCTTGATTTCGCGGACGTCGCCTGGGTCGATTGGGATAAAGCCTTCACCGTTGAAGACACTCGCGTGGACTATGCGGAGCCCCGGTTTGTCACAATGGCCCCGATCAACAATCGCCTGTGCGTTTTCGCTTGGTGTCAGCGTGGCGAGGCTCTCCGCGTGATCAGTCTTCGCAAAGCGAACGAGAGAGAAAGAGACAAGTATGAAAAGGCCCTACATCAAACGTGACGGCGAGGTCCGTGAACTTGATCAGGAATTCTTCGCAACCGCCAAGCGTGGGCGCCCGTCCCTGCCCGCAGAAGCGAAGAAGCGCCGCGTCAACATCATGCTCGATCCCGATGTCGCCGATCGCCTGAAGGCCATTCCAAACGTTAGCGCGTACGTGAATGATTTGCTCCGCAAGAAGCTTGTCGCCTAGAATTGGGAATGACTTGCATCCGCGCGCCGCGCGGTGTACGAGGCGCGCTTCCATTTCGCCGCCCGTTTCAACAGCTTAAGGAGTCTCCATGGCTCGCGTCACCGTCGAGGATTGCATCGACAAGGTCGACAATCGATTTGATCTGGTCTTGATGGCCAGCCACCGCGCGCGGGCGGTTTCGTCCGGCGCTCCGCTCCTGGTCCAGCGCGACAATGACAAGAATCCGGTCGTCGCACTGCGCGAGATCGGCGACGGCAAGCTCGCGCCTGGCGACCTGCGCGAGGATGTCATCCATGCGCTCCAGAAGCACGTCGAAATCGACGAGCCGGAAACAGAAGCCGCGCCGCCGATGGTCAATCCGGATGTGCAGACTCAGATCGAAGCTGGCGTCGACGTTCAGTTCGACCGCATGACCGAAGAGGATTTGCTGCGCGGGCTCGAGGGCCTGACGCCGCCGCCCGAGCCGGAGGATGACGGCGAATAGCGCAACCACGCCGGCGCCATTCCGCAGCGGCGCGCGCTGCGTCCAGTTGTATCATCCCGTCGGCCATCGCGGCTCGGCGGGATTTTTTTGCCCCATATCCACAGCCACGCTCAAGTTTCGCGTGTTTTCTATATTCAGCGCCGAACGATTTGCTATCTTGGGGACGAATCACCTGCGTTGCGGATCTCCGCTATTTTGGCGGGCCCCGAGCGGATGGTCCCTTTCGCGACGCGCAAGTGATTCATGGGCGGCGAATATGTACAGCCGACGCGTTGAGTGGGGGACGAATTGAGCGATGATTTCGTAAAGCCGTCGGAAGCGACGGCGAGTATGGCGGAAAGCAACGAGCGCCCGGTCGGGCTGGTGGAAATCGCCGGGCGGGTCAAATGGTTCGACGCCGTCAAGGGCTATGGCTTCATCCTGCCCGACAACGGCGAAGCTGACGTTCTCATTCATGTGACCGTCCTCAGGCGCGACGGATTCACCAGTCTTCGCGAAGGCGCGCGCGTCGTCGCCGAGGCGCAGCGGCGCGAACGCGGCTTGCAGGTGTTCAGGGTGCTCGCGATCACCGAGCCCGACCCGGCCTCCGTTCCGGACCTTCCGCCACCGCGCACCCGCGCGCAGGCGAGCACGGTCGGCGCATTCGAGATCGTCATCGTCAAGTGGTTCAACCGCGCCCGGGGCTTCGGTTTCCTCACGCGCGGCGAGGGCACCGAGGATATTTTCGTCCACATGGAGACGCTGCGCCGCTATGGCTTTATCGACCCGAAGCCGGGCGACAGCATGCTGGTGCGGTTCGGTCCGGGGCCGAAGGGCTTGATGGCGGCCGAAGTGAGGCCGCTCGACGGTCCGAAGATGTTCACGCCGCACTGAACGTCGTTTCGGCCCACAACGCTTCAGCAGCTCGACCCTCTCGATATGCGCGGCTCAGGCGCTTGACGCGCTCTTCTGCTTGTTCTTGAAACCGGCGCGCCATCCCGCGATAACCCGCGCGAGGGTCGAGGAACAGCGGCGATGATGGTGATCGGAGTTCGGCTTGAGCGCGGCTCGCGAAAATGTGGCGACCGGTTTTCGGGAAAAGCGCGCGACATCAAATTTGGAGCCCTGAGCGATTCGTCAGAATTGCTGAGGGCTCTATGGGCGGCGCTGGCTTTCATGGTCTTCCTTGCCGCGTCCGCCGGCGTCCCGGCGCAGGCTGGCGGGCTTGATTCGCTCGAGATCGTCACCGCCACGGGGCGGCATACGTTTCAGGTCGAGATCGCCAACAACGACGCGACCCGCGAACACGGACTCATGGACCGGCGCTACATGGCGCCCGATCATGGCATGCTGTTTGAGTTCGACCGCGAGGCGCCGGTGGCCTTCTGGATGAAGAACACTTACATCCCGCTCGACATGATTTTCATTGCGCCGTCAGGGGTTGTGACGCACATCGCCGCCAACGCCGAGCCGTTGTCCGAGCGCGTGATTCCTTCCGGCGGCGCCTGCGTCGCGGTGCTCGAATTGGACGGCGGAATCGCGGCTTCGATCGGGCTCAAGGTGGGCGACAAGGTTCGGCACCCGTTCTTCAAGGGGATATAGCTAAAGCGGGCGTCAGCAACATTCTGGGCGCCCCTCGGCTCGCGTATGAACTGTTGAAGGGCGTCATCTGACTAAAATAGCGCGGCGAGATTCCTTGGTTTTGGGTTTTCTTGGCGCGTGGCCGTTCCGTTGCGAACACCCCGTTTTTGAGCCTTGGATTTCCTTGGATTTCTCCGTCAGAATCGAGACGTTTCAATGGGTTACGCGGGGTTTTCGCGGGGAAAATTTTTCGCCCGCCCTTTCCCTTGGCGCCGCGAGGCGCCGCGACGGAGCGCGCGCTCGAGGCCATGTGGAAGGGCAGGATTGTTCATGGGGCAAGCCTAACCCAAGTTCTGAGTTTCCGCAAGAAATTGTCGTGCTCTTATAGCGTTATCTGTTGATTTGACTTAGGCTGGGCGGAGTCCGGGAGCGATTCGATGAAGGCTGATGATTTTGCGGGCTGGCTTGCGGCGATCTCGGAGATGAGCGAGGCGCAGCGGGCGGAGGCGGTGGCGGCGCTCGCCGCGGCTGAAGCGGAGGTTTCGGGGAGGAAGGCTGGTCGGCGCGGTCGCCGCGAGGACGCGCTGGGAACGGCGGGCGTCGAGCGCGTCGCGGCTCAGGGCTGTCCCCATTGCGCGGGCCGCGAGGTCGTCGGTTGGGGCCGCTCGGACGGGCTGCTGCGGTTCCGCTGCAAGAGCTGCGGGCGCACCTTCAACGCGCTGACCAAGACGCCGATGGCGCATCTGCGCAAGAAGGAGAAGTGGCTCGATCACGCGCGCGCGATGATCGAGGGCAAGAGCCTGGCGAAGACCGCGGCGCTCTGCGGCGTCCATCCGACGACGGCCTTCCGATGGCGCCACCGGTTTCTGCGCGCGCCCGCCGTCAACAAGCCGCGAACCTTGCGTGGGATCGTGGAGGCGGACGAAACCTTTATTCTCGAATCCTTCAAGGGCCGCTGGTCCGATCTGTCGCGCGAGCCGCGCAAACGCGGCGGAACGGCCAGGCGCCCGGGACTCCATTCGGACAACATTCCCGTTCTCGTCGCCCGCGACCGGAAGGGCGCGACCTTCGATGCGGTCCTGCCCCAGGTCGACAGCGCTTCGGTGAAGGCCGCCCTGGCCGGCGTCGTCACGCCGGGCAATCATCTCATCGGCGACGGCGGCAAGGCGATCGCGGCTTTCGCCCGCCAAGCCGGGATACCGTTCCATGCCGTGCCCTCCCCGGGGAAGCCGGCCCCCGAGGCCCCGCATCTGCATATCAACAACGTCAACGCCTACCACAGCCGGCTCAAGCAATGGCTCGGCCGCTTCAACGGCGTCGCAACCAAGAACCTCCCCAACTATCTCGGATGGCGACGCGCCCTCGAAGCCTGGAGCGACAAACTCGACCCGCCCAACTGGATCAAAGGCGCCATCGGCAACGGCCCTTATCAACAGATAACGCTATAAGAGCCAAATTGTCGACAAAGATTGCGCGGAAGATTGTCTCGGGCCGGCTTTTTTCGGCGCCTCGCCCCCGCCTGTTTCCGTCGGGCCACATCCTGATCGGCGCCTCTGCGCCTTATAGGTAGTTCTACCTATTTCCCATTGCCAAACGTGCTTGGGGGTGTAATCTACACCAGACCGGATGTGTTCTCAGGGTGAGAATGTCCCGGCTTATGCTCGTTTAACGCGTACGCGGAGCATGGCCATGTCTCTCAACAAGATGAAAGCGATTCTCTGGATAACGGTCGTGACTTTGGCTGCGATTGTTGCGCCTGTCGCGCGGGCTGCGGTCGTTGTGACGACAGTTGGCGCCCCGACCTTCGTACCGACTGACTTCCACCTGTTCGCAGCCCCTATCGGCACAGCGGCCAGCTCATATGCAGAATTCCTCCAGACCGCAGAGGCGATTTTGCCGCCGCCTGACCATGTTTTCAACCCGAATGTGGGCATCGGGCCAGGTGCGCCGCACCCTGGTCCATACGACCAGGAGATCGGCCAAGGGGTCGCTGCAAATGGGTTTGTGGAATCGACGACATTCCCCGTTGCCGATTATTCAAATGGCATGGGCGTGGTGTTGGCCTTCATGGTCGTCGCTGGCCCGGGGAGTCCTACGGGTTCCTCACCCGATTTCACATCGGGCCCGATCATCCCCAACGCGATATTTCCGCTGACGTATACCGCCGACACCTTCACCAATGGAGCGTTGAACGATAGCTCGGGCGCGTCTCAGGTCCCGGCCGTCGACCAAATAGGTGTACCCGCGTTCGCGGGGCTTGAGGGTTACAGCCACTTCCCCCTCTTTATCGCCGACAATTTCGACTTCGCAATGCATGAGATTGCCGGCGACTACGAGTACCGGATTTCACTCTTGGACGCCGACGGTAACGGCTATGATATCGTCGCGCCGTTTCAGGTGACGGCCCCCGAGCCATCCACGTGGGTGATGATGATGCTCGGGTTCGCGGGGCTCGGCTACGCAGGCTGGCGCAAGACGAGGACCGCGCCGCGCAACGCTCGCCGCGAGCCGCGATTGTCGATGGGTTGAGGGGGCGCCCAGACTGTTGCTCACACCCGCTTTAGCTATATCCCCATCCGTTCTTCAAACCGTGACTTAGACGCAAGCGCGTTGCATCCGGCGACAGGATTGCTACACTCGTTTGACAGGGCGTCGCCTGCACCGGGGGCGTGAGACGGGGTGGGAGTGGTTTGAGTCAAGTCTCGACGTGGAATCCGGTTCCTGGGTTTCACACGCCGTTTGCAACTGAACGCCCGGCCGATGCGCGCAATGGCTGGGGCGACATCTATGCGGCGCTGGACCTGGGAACCAACAATTGTCGGCTGCTGGTGGCGCGGCCGACCGCTCAGGGATTCCGGGTCATCGACGCGTTTTCGCGCATCGTTCGCCTGGGCGAGGGGCTGTCGCTGACCGGAATCTTGAGCGAGGCGGCGATCGCACGCACGCTTGAGGCGTTGAAGGTATGCCGCGACAAGATGGTTGCGCGCGGGGTCACCCGCGCCCGCACCATCGCCACCGAAGCCTGCCGTTCGGCCGCCAATGGCGCCGACTTCGTCGCCGTCGTTCGCGACCGGCTCGGCATCGAGCTCGAAATTGTCGACCGCGAGACCGAGGCGCATCTCGCAGCGGCTGGCGTTGGCGATCTCGCCGACAAGGACGCCCGCTCGACGGTGATGTTCGATATCGGGGGCGGATCCTCCGAAATCATATGGCTCGGCTTCGATCCTCGCGCGCCGCACGCGACCAACCGGGTGAAGGCGTGGGAGTCGCTGAGGCTCGGCGTGGTGTCGCTGGCCGAGACGTTCGGCGGGGTGGACGTGAGCGAGGAAGCTTTCGCCGCCATGGCCGCCCATGTGTCGGAAGCGCTTGCGCCTTTCGTTGCTCGGGTGGCGGACGAAGCGCGTTGCGACCGCTTCCATCTTCTTGGCACCTCCGGCACGGTCACGACCATTGCGGGCGTGCATCTCAATCTGCCGCGCTATGACCGGCGCGCGGTCGACGGACTGTGGTTGGGCAAGGCGGAGGTCGACGGGGCGATCGCGCGTTTGCGCGCGATGAGCTATGCCGAGCGCGCCGCCAACGCCTGCATCGGCCACGAACGCGCCGATCTGGTGCTCGCCGGCTGCGCCATCCTGGAGGCGATCCGGACCCATTTCCCCGCCGAGCGGCTGCGCATCGCCGACCGGGGCCTGCGCGAGGGAATCCTCAGTAACATGATGCGCGCCGACGGGGTCGGTCTGCACCGCCGCCCGCGCGAACGCTGGTGACGACAGGAGGCTCTGGCCGCGAGGGCGGCCGGGCGCTCAAAACCCGGGTCAAGATGACCCGCAAGCGCACGCCAGCTTCCGCTCGCTGGCTCGAGCGCCAGCTCAACGACCCCTACGTCGCCCAGGCGCGCCGAGAAGGCTTTCGCTCCCGCGCGGCTTATAAGCTCATCGAGCTCGACGACAAGCACAAGCTCCTTAAGCCTGGCCAGCGCATTATCGATCTGGGGGCCGCGCCTGGAGGCTGGAGCCAGGTTGCCGCGGCGCGCACGGGAGCGAGCCAGGGCAGGGGCCGGGTGATCGCCATCGATCTCCTGGCGATGGACGCCGTCGAAGGGGTGGAGTTCCGGCAAATGGACTTCCACGACGTTGAGGCCCCCGCGCGCCTGCGCGAATGGCTCGGCGGCCTTGCGGACGGCGTCCTTTCCGACATGGCGGCCAACGCCACCGGCCACCGCAAGACTGACCAGTTGCGCATCATTGGCCTGGTCGAGCTCGCCGCCGATTTCGCCAGCGAAGTCCTCGCGCCGGGGGGCTTCTTCGTAGCCAAGGTGCTGCAGGGCGGCGCTGAGGGCGAGCTGCTCGCCCGCCTGAAGCGCGAGTTCGCAACCGTGCGCCATGTGAAGCCCAAGGCGAGCCGCGCGGACAGCGCCGAGCTTTATCTGCTGGCCACGGGGTTCAGGGGAGCGACGCCAGCTGCGTGATCGCCCATTATAGACGGCAGATAGCGGTCAAGGCTCGCGATTTGCCATTCAAGTTCCCCACAAATGTGTTATGCTGAGACGCCGTGACCGAGCTTCTCGAGCGAGCCGTCGAAATCTTGCGCGGGCTGCCCCCCGAAACGCAAGACTCGCTTGCCCGCACTCTTCTCCAATGGACTGAGAACGACCCCTCGATCGTGTGGCTCACCCCGGGCGAGGACGAGGCTTCAAGAGCCTCTTCCGTTGAGCCTGAGCTCCGCGAGTTCGCGTCTGACAATGAAATCCGAGCAATCCTGGGCGAGCCGGTGTCCGCGGGGCCGCACTATACCCGTCGCGCCGCCGAGGAACTCGAGCACGTCCTGTCGTACATCGACGCGCTACGGAGGCGGATCCGATTTCCCGTTTCAGGACCGCCCGAGCGGTAGTCTGATGCTGACGGGCGCCGCGTTCGGTCCTATGCTTGCCGGAGCGCCAACGCTCACGCGGGAGGAACAATCATGAACGTGCAGGCCAAAGAGCCCAAAGCGCCGGTCGATCCGGCGGCGCTGATGGGGAAACTGCCGACGCCGCCGAAATTCGACAATCTCGCGGACGAGCGGCTGCATCGGAAGCAGAGACTGGCGGCGGGCTTTCGCCTGTTTTCCAAATTCGGCTTCGACGAGGGGGTCGCGGGGCACATCACCGCGCGTGATCCCGAATTCCTCGACACGTTCTGGGTCAATCCGTTCGGGGTCCATTTCAGCCAGGTCAAGGTCTCGAACCTGATCCGCTGCGATCATAAAGGCGCTGTCGTCGAGGGCGACTATCCGGTCAACACGGCGGCTTTCGTCATCCATTCGCGCGTCCATTCGGCGCGGCCTGACGCGAACGCCGCGGCCCATTCCCATTCGACCTACGGGCGCGCCTTTTCGACGCTCGGGCGCCCGCTCGCGCCGATCACCCAGGACGTGTGCGCCTTCTATAACGACCATGCGGTCTACGACGACTTTGGCGGCGTGGCGGTCGAACTCGACGAAGGCCAGCGGATCGCCGAAGCGATCGGCGAGCGCAAGGCGGCGATCCTGCAGAGCCACGGCCTGATCACGGTCGGGGGAACGGTCGACGAGGCGGTGTGGTGGTTCATCACCATGGAGCGGTCCTGCCAGGTGCAGCTCCTGGCCGAGGCGGCGCTAAGGAACGGCGAGAGCTTGAAGCTCATTTCGCCTGAAGCCGCCGCGCAGTCCCATAAAATCGTGGGCAGCCCGTTCTCGGGCTGGTTCCAGTTCCAGCCGCTCTATGCGCGCATCGTCAAGGAGCAACCGGACCTGTTGGAGTGAGACGGCCCTGGCCGCCAAACGCTCCGACCGCCCGTAGCTCTTGTTTAGGCCCCACGGTCGAATCCGTCGACGACTTCCGTCTACAGCGACTTGACCGCCCAGCAAACCCGCAGCGCCCCGGCCGCCGCCGGCTGGCTCACTCCGCCGCCGCGGTCGCGCGTCCTCCGCTGGTCGAGACCATCCGGCCCGACACTGCGGCGCCCGCGTCCGGCTTGAGCTGGGCGAAGACGAACACCGACAGGCTCGAGACGATCGCCACCAGGACGAAGGCGAGCGAGAGATCGCGCGCCATGAGCTCGGAATCGCCGAAGCCGAGCTGGATCGCTTCCACGCAAATCGCCGCCACCGCGACGCCGACCGCTCCCGACATCTGCTGCGACACGCTGGCGAAGCTGGTGGCGCGGCTCATCTTCGGCGCCTCGATGTCCGCGTAGCTGATGGCGTTGAGGGCGGTGAAGACGAGCGACCGGAAGAAACCGCCCGCGAGCAGGATCAGCAGCAGCAGCCAATGCGGGGTCGATGGCGTGAACAGCGCGCAGGCGGCGAGAAACACTCCCGAAATGAGGCCGTTGACGACCAGCGTCTGGCGGAAGCCGAACCAGCGCAGCGCCGTCGAGGCGGTGAACTTCATCATGAGCGCCCCGGCGGCGGCCGCGAACGTGAGCGAACCGGATGCGAACGGGGTGAGGCCGAATCCGACCTGCAACAAAAGCGGCAGCAGGAACGGCAGGGCGCCGATCCCCACTCGAAATATGAAGCCGCCAACGACGCCGGCGAAAAACGTCGGGATTGTGAGCAGCTTGAGATCGAGGATCGCGTCCTCCTTTTCGTTGGCGTGCCGGACGTAGGCGGCGAGCGAAAGCACGCCGATCGCGATCATCGCCGCGACCAGCCAATAGGGCGCGATGCCGCGCCCGATCATGCTCAGGCCCGATATGAGGCTCAAGAGGCCGACGCCCGAGAGGATGAACCCCTTGAAGTCGAAGCGCGGCACCGCCTGCTCGCGCAAATTCTCGATGAACCTGAGCGACAGCAGGACGCCGAGAATGCCGATCGGCACGTTGATCCAGAAGATCCAGCGCCAATGAAAATAGGTGGTGATGAAGCCGCCGAGCGGCGGGCCCGCGATCGGGCCGATCAGCGCCGGCACGGTGAGATAGGCCATCGCGCTGACGAGATCGCTCTTCTTTGTGGAACGCAACAGCACGAGCCGCCCGACCGGCACCATCATCGCTCCGCCGAGCCCCTGGAACACGCGCGCGGCGATGAGGGTCGAAAGCGAAGACGAGGCGCCGCACAGGATCGAGCCGAGCGTGAAGACGACGATCGCGCTGCAGAACACCGTGCGCGCGCCGAAGCGGTCGGCGACCCAGCCGGAGGCCGGAATGAACACCGCGAGCGTCAACATGTAGGAGGTGAGCGCCAGCTTGAGGACGATCGGATCCTGATGCAGGTCGAGCGCGATCGCCGGCAGCGAGGTCGCAATGACGGTCCCGTCCATGTTCTCCATGAACAGGGCGGTCGCGATGATGAAGGCGGTAAGAATGGCGGAGCGCATTCACGGTCTTTCGGGCGCACTTCTGGCGCCGCGGCGCCGCCGCCGCAAGGCGCGTCGCGGAAGCCGCGGTCACAATGCGTTGAATGGGCGGATCTCGCCCCTCGTGGATCGCCGCGTCCGATCGCGGGGCGCGGCGAATCCGGCTTCAGGTACAATTTGGTGGTTGCGAGACTCGATTCAATTCACTACCATGCCGTAACTGGAATTAAGCGACTGGCTCGGGGAACATGCGAATCCAGGCATTTGCCATGGGACTGGCGTTCGCGTTGGCGACGGTCGGCGGCGCGCGCGCGACCGACGTTCAGTTCACCATCACCAGCACCAACGGCGTTCAGATCGCGACTTTCGAGCTGCCTCTGAACCCGACGCTCGATCTTCCCAGTCCCTGGCCACTGGTTCAGTATTTCGTCTGTTTCGGCCGTTATCGGAAAGTCGCCGACAACTCTCGCTAACCTGACTTTTTGGGAGGCAGGAATGGGCGGCGGATTCAGGCGGACGGTGTTTTCGATTTTCTTTCCAGCCCGCAATTTTACTCAGGCTCGGAAAGCAGCCCAACGTTTCTTTTGCGCTCCTACGAGTTATTCAACGATGTTGCTCACCAAACTGACACTGTGACGGTGAAGGAACTCGCCGCCGACCCTCCTCCCATCGTTGTCCCCGACCCTCCCTTACCCGATCCTCCTGATCCGCCCGTCATCGCCGCCCCCGAGCTGTCAACCTGGGCGATGTTGCTGCTCGGCTTCCTCGGCCTGGGCTATGCTGGCTACAGGAAGACAAGGACAAGCGTCATCAATTAGTGCAGTTCATCGTTCCCGCATTGGCCTCCGACATGGTCGGGCCGGTGTTGGCGCTTGGCGTCCGGATCGTGACGGCCGCGGGCTGGTTGCAGCCAGGGTGTGGCGCGCCATGGGCCGCATCCCGGAAGCGCGTGCGCGTCGCAGAACCGTGTCAGGGGCCACCGCAACCTCCGCCGGATCAGCCGCCGAACACCACTTTGTTCATGATTCGCCCCGGCGCCAGCGTGAACAAGCCGGTGACCACAAGCGCCAGGGTGAAAATCCAGATCATCGCCGAGCGATGGCGGCGGACGTCGTGCTGGCGCGCCCGAAGGACGGCGAGGGGAACGACCGCCAGCGTGAACAACGACAGCAGGTGGATGGGGCTCCACGGTCCCCAGGTTCGGATCGTGTGGATGAAGAGCGACGTTCCCGCGACCAGAATTATGAGAAGCGCCCACGCCCAGCCGATCGTCCGGTGCGGGAGCGTCCCCTTGGGGGCCAGAAGCTGCACGGCGCCGAGACCGATCGCCGCGAAGGCGAAAGCGGCATGAAAGCGGATGATCGGCGGGGCGTCGAGCAGCGGGGCGAGGGTCACGACCGAGCCCTCGTGGACGAACTCGGTGGCCTCGATCGCGACGCGCGGGCGCCCAAGCGCGGCTGGGCTAACGGTTGAGCATGCGGTCGACGTCGCTCAGCGCCTTCTCGCAGCCGTCGCGGTCGCCCTCGTCATCGGCATGACGCGCCACATCCATGGCCTCGGTGATCGCCTGGACCTCCTCGCTGGTGAGATCGCCCGCTTGTTGTTCGGCGCTGGCGATCGACCCCGGAGTCGGCTGGCGATGCATGGTGGCGAACGCCGATTGGGCCGCCGGCCGCCCCTCAGCGGCGGCGGAGTTCAGGAGCTTGGAGACGTCGAGGTCGGTCTGATAGATCCGATCCGTGCATGGTCCCGCATGAGCCGGCGCGGCGCCGAGAATGAGCGCCATTCCCGCCAGTGCGGCCGCCTGTCGAACGATCATTGTCTCCTCCTATGGATCGGGCGGCGCGCAATGATCCAGGACCCCGGCGCATCGCCGTCGCTCCAACGCTATCAACGCCGCCGCGGTTCAATCAGACGATCGAATGGGACAACAATTGTCCGTGAGGCTCATTGCTCACGGGCGCCTGCCCGGGCCCGAGTGTTCTACCATGGCGACAAGCGTTGGAGAATATTTCCGCCGCCGCGGAACTCGCGCATGTCCCTGAACGTCGAGTACGAGATCGCGCCAGCCGTCGGCGCCGGCAAACCGGCTTGAAACCGGCGGAGCGAGGGTGCAAAATATTTGTCGCTTCCGAGACACGCGCCCGCAAGAGAGCACGATGAGCAAGATCGCCACCAAACGGCAGGTCAAGACCGAACCTCGCGTCGAGCGCCCGCGCCTGCACAAGGTCATTCTGTTCAACGACGACTATACGCCGCGCGACTTCGTGGTCGAGGTCCTGAAGGGGGTGTTTCGTCTCAATGAAACCCAGGCGCTCAACGTGATGATAACCGCGCATCGCAAGGGCGTCTGCGTGGTGGCGGTGTTCGTGCAGGACATCGCCGAGACCAAGGCCGCGCGCGCCACTGAAGCTGGCGCGGCCAAGGGCTATCCGCTCCGTTTCGGGACGGAGCCCGAGGAATAGCGCGCGCTCGGTTGGCCATCAGCAAAGAGTCCCCCGGACATGAGCGGCGCGAATCTCCCGCCCCTGAAAACGCGCAAGCTTGGCCGGACCAACGTCAGCGTGACCGAGCTCGGCCTCGGCACCGCGCCGCTGGGCGAGCTCTTCGACAAGGTCGAGGACGACGAGGCGGCGGCGATCATCGGCGCGGCCTGGGACGGCGGCGTGCGCTATTTCGATACGTCGCCATGGTATGGACGCGGACTCGCCGAGCATTCGCTCGGCCGCGCGCTCTACCGCAAGCCGCGTGACGAGTTCGTCATCTCGACCAAGATCGGCCGCGTCCTGCGCCGGCCGCTCGGCCCCAACGCCATCAAGGATCAATGGCTCGGCGGCCTCGAGTTTCAGACTGTCTTCGACTACAGCTACGACGGCGTGATGCGCTCGTTCGAGGACAGCCTTCAGCGGCTCGGAATCAATCGGGTCGACGTCCTGCTGATTTACGATCTCGACCCCTGGGATCACAATCCCGCGACGCTCAACGCCTATTTCACCGCAGCTCAAGACGAGCGGATGGAGGGCGCTTGCGGAATTGCGCGAGGCGGGCGTCATCGGCGGGATCGGCGCGGGCTTCAACTCGATGGGCTCGATCCCGCGCTTTCTCGATCTCTTCGACATGGATTTCTTCCTGCTGGCGATGCGCTACACGCTGCTCGAGCAGGACGTGCTCGAGAGCGAGTTCCCGCGCTGCGAGGAGCGGGGCGTCGGGATCATCATCGGCGGCGGCTACAATTCCGGAATTCTTGCGACCGGCGCCGTTCCCGGCGCGATGTACAATTACGCGCCCGCCGGCCCCGAGATCCTGGCAGCGGGTGAAGAAAATCGAGGCGGTCTGCGCGCGCCACCACGTTCCGCTCCCCGCCGCGGCGCTGCAATTTCCGCTCGGCCATCCGATCGTCGCCTCGATCATTCCCGGCGCGATTTCGCGCGCCCAGGTCGAACGGAACGTGGCCGCCTTCCGCCATCCCATCCCCGCCGACCTCTGGGCCGAGCTCAAACACGAGAAATTCATCCGCCCCGACGCGCCGACGCCGGCCTGAACGGACCTTCGCCTGCGCCTTCGCCGATTGCGACGGGCCGTCGATCCGACATAGCGTCTGTCGATGCCCGAAAGCGGCGCGACGCCAGTCCTTGGGGGACGCGAATGTTTGTCTGCGCGCCGGATGATGGGGAAGCGCCGCGGCGGGCAGGGTGTCCTCTGCCACACTCCGGCGTTTGCGCGACTGAACGCGCATCTCGCGCAAAAATTCTCCCGCTCATTCGTCCATCGCCGCCACAGGCGCTTCGCTCGGCGTGTTCGCCGCGGGATCGGGCAGCACGCCTGCCCGCGCTTCGGCGGCGGCCAGCTCGCGCGTCGCGTTCACCAACGTGCGGCTGTTCGACGGCAAGTCGGACACGCTCCTGGAGGGCTTGCGGGTCGTGGTCGACGGCAAGACGATCAAGGCGGTCGAGCCGGCCGAAGCCCCGCTCGACGCCGACGTCCGGGTCATCGATTGCGGCGGCCGGGTTCTGATGCCGGGCCTCATCGACGCGCACTGGCACGCGATGATGGCGTCCTTGCCGCTGACCGTCCTCATGACGGCGGATGTCGGCTACATCACCCTGGTCGCGGCCGACGAAGCGAGAAAGACGCTGATGCGCGGCTTCACCAGCGTTCGCGACATGGCCGGGCCAACCTTCAGCCTGAAGCGCGCGATCGACACAGGGCCTCGCGCCGGGACCCCGCATCTGGCCGTCGGGCGCGATGATTTCGCAAACCGGCGGCCATGGCGACTTCCGCTTTCCCTATGAGGTTCCCGCTTCCCCCAATGCGCCGCTGAGCCGGGTCGAGGCGATCGGCGGCGGCGCCATCGCCGACGGCGTCGATCGCGTGCTCCAGCGGGCTCGCGAGCAGCTGATGCTCGGCGCGAGCCAGCTCAAGCTCGCCGCGGGCGGCGGGGTGTCCTCGCACTACGATCCGATCGACGTCAGCCAATATACCGAAGCCGAGTTCCGCGCCGCGGTCGACGCCGCGGAGAACTGGGGCACCTATGTCGCCGTGCACGCCTATACGCCGCGCGCGATCCAGACCGCGATCCGCGGCGGCGTCCGATGCATCGAGCACGGCCACCTGATGGACGAGGCGACCGCCGAGCTCATCGCCGAACGGGCGTCTGGCTCAGCGCCCAGCCTTTTCTCAACAACGAATATTCCAATCCGCAGCCGACGCCCGAAGGCGAGGCGAAAGCCCAGCAGGTCTACGCCGGAACGGACGCGGCCTACAAATTCGCCAAGGCGTTCAACCTCAAGACGGCGTGGGGCACGGACATCTTGTTCGATTCGAAGATGACGGCGCATCAGGGCGCGATCCTGACGACGCTCGAGCGTTGGTATCGCCCGGCCGAAATCCTCAAGATGGCGACGGCGGTCAACGGCGAACTCCTGGCGATGTCCGGCCCGCGCAACCCCTATCCGGGCAAGCTTGGCGTGATCGAGGAGGGCGCGCTCGCCGACCTCATCCTCGTCGACGGCGATCCGCTCGCCAATCTCAAGCTCATCGCCGATCCGGACAGGAATTTCCTGGTCATCATGAAGGACGGGCGGGTCGTCAAGGACGCGTTGTCGTGACCGCCCCGGTGGCGGGTTGGCTTGCTTTCCGTACGCGATCAGGTACAAGCAATGCATGCGCATTTCCTCCTACTCAGAATTCCGACGTAATCTCGCCGCGAGCCATAGATCGTGTGAACGCAGACCGTGAGCCGCTTATCATCACGCGTGACCGGGGCAAGCCGATGGCCGTTCTGATGTCGTTGGAGGACTTCGCGTCCTATGAAGAGACGCGCTATCTGCTGCGCAGCGGCAAAAACGCAGAGAGGCTGTTGGAGGCGATCGGAGAGCTCGATCGCGGCGGCGGAACGGAGCGGGCGGTTGCCGAGTGAGGCTCGTTTCCAGCGAGCGCGCCTGGGAGCGACTATCTTCATTGGCAGGCGAACGATCCCAAATTGCTCGCGCGACTGCAATGGTCTGATCAAGGAATGCGCTCGCACGCCGTTCTCTGGGACCGGCAAGCCCGAACCGCTGCGCGGACAACTGTCCGGCTGGTGGTCTCGGCGGCTGTCTCAAGAACACCGCCTTGTTTACAAGCCATCAGATGACGGGCTTCTGATTGCGCAATGCCGATACCACTATTGAAAGGGATGACAGCGGCTAACGAAGAACCCGAATTGCGACGGTGACGGAAGACCCACTCAGGGGACTTGCCTGCGAGTTTCGGCCCGCCGAAGCATTAAGCCCGCGCCGTAATCACGTGAGCCTGTATCTTTCCGGAGACCGCTCCGTTTCCGAAGGCCTCCGCAATCGCCTCGGCGGCCCGGGCCGTCGCCGCCTCCAGACCTGAACGGTCCCGAAGCTCGATCTCGGCCGCGCAACGGCGTGCCCTCGCAATAGGCGAGCGCCGCCTGGCGGGGGCTCGCGGCCTCGCTCCTCTCCTGAAGCGTCACGCATTCGATCCCCGAAAAGCCGGCCGCCCGCAATTCGCCCTCGATCTGCTCGAGATCGTGATACCCGTGCGGCGTTCGGGCGAGGAACCGCGGGGGGTCGCCCGGAAACATGGCGCCGACGGCTCGCGTCACCACATGGGCGAACTCGTTTTCCTCTATCCGGTCCCAAACATTGAACAGAAACCGGCCCTCCGGTTTGAGCACGCGGCGCGTTTCCCGGTAACCCGCGACCCGATCGGGAAAGAACATCGCGCCGAACTGACAGACGACCGTGTCGAAGCTCGCGTCCTCGAACGGAAGATTGAGCGCGTCCGCCTGTCGCCAGGCGATGCGCGTGTCAGGACCCTGCCGGCTGGCCGCCCTGTCGAGCATCGGCTGGTTCAGGTCGCTCACGACGTAATGCGCGCGCTTGCCGAGGAGCGGGGCCAGCGCGCGGGTGACGACGCCGGTTCCGGCGGCCATTTCCAGAACATGCGCCGGCTCGGTCTCAGCGGCCCGTCGGGCAAGATCGGATGCATAGGCTTCGAAGATGAGCGGCACGAGATAGGTGTCGTAGAGGTCCGGGATTGATCCCGCGAAACTCGTGTCCGTCTCGCCCATCGACAACGTTCCCCCAAGCCGAAAGTCCGAACGCGCCGAACGCGCACGCCCGTCAATCCGAAGACCCGGCTGCCGGCGCCGGCGCGGTTCCCGGAGCCTGCGCGTGGGCGATGGCGCTGGCGACCGTCGCCATCGTCGGCATGCCGCCGAGCTGCATCGATTCGACCGCGGTCGAGGGCACGATGACGATCGTCGCGTTGCTGCGCTTCAGGCCCTCGTAGAGCATGTTCATCGCGCGCAAGTGAAAGGCGATCGGGTTGTCCGCGTACATCTTGGCGGCGTCGTTGAACGAGGCCGCCACTTGCCGCTCCGAATCGCCCAGGATCACGCGCGCCTGACGCTCGCGCTCGGCCTGCGCCTGCATCGACATGGCGTCCTGCAAGGCGGCTGGAATCCGGACGTCCTTGAGCTCAACCGAGATGACGTCGATCCCCCAAGGCTTGGCGCGGGCGTCGATAATGCGCTGCAATTCGACGCTCAGCTTGTCGCGCCCCTCCAGCATGTCGGCCAGCTGGGTCTTGCCGATCACGTCGCGCAACGCCGTCTGCGCCGCCCAGTTGATTGCCGAGCCGTAGTCGGCGACGTCGAGCGCCGCCGTTTTCGGATCGACCACCTTCCAGAACAGGACCGCATCGACGTCGACCGGCACCGTGTCGCGCGTCATCGTCTGTTCCGCTCTGAAGGTGCTGGTGATGACGCGGGTGTCGATCCGGAAGGGAACGGTCTCGAGGATCGGCACGATGAAGAACAAGCCTGGGCCTTCGAGACTGCGGAACTTGCCGAGCCTCAGCACCACCACCCGCTCCCACTGGTCGGCGACCTTGACCGCATTGGCGACGATCGAGGCGACGATGAAGCTCAAGACCGCAATCGAGACGCTCTCGACATAGCTCTCCGGGGTCATGGTCGCGTACGCAAGCCCCAGGCCAGCCACGAAGACGATGATGAAGATCAGCCCCGGCAACGGACTGGAGTTTCGCATGGGAAAGAGCCTCGACGCGCTGCGGCCGGCGGGGCCGCGCGCCTGACCGGCGATCTACCGTCTTATGTGGGGTGTTTTCAGCCGGGCGCCAGAGTTTGCGTCGCCGGATTGGCCGACGAGCTCGGCCCATGAAAATGTGATCGAATGCGGACGAATTGGGTTGCGTGAGCGTTCACGTATGATTAACAATTCGTAAAGAAGGGCTTCCGGCCGGCGCGAATAAAGAGGGCCGCTGCGATGAAATCGCCTTTGTTTGACGATCGCATGTCTCAGCGCTGTCGCCTGGACGCAGGCGTCGGCCGAAGATCTGTCCTTCGATCCGCCGAAGACCCCTCGACCGCACGCGGCGAAGATGAAGCGCCCCGCCGCCCAGAAGTCGGCGAGCCTCGACGAGGCGGTTCGCTTCTCCGACCCCTATGCGCCGCCGGAGGGCACGACCGTCGTGAGAAAGAGTGCTGGCCTTCCTGGCTATTCCTACCCGATTCCGAAGGAGCCGCAGGGCGGCCTGTCGATTTCCATGGGTCAGGATCAGGGCGGCCACACCACCGGCGGACTGAAGTGGGGCTTCTAGACCGCGATGGCGTTACGCGCGCATCGCAGCGAAGCGGCGCGTGGCCCGCGTTTCGCGCCAATTGACTTTCCTTATGCGCTCCCGATAGTCGCGGCTCGCACTGAGGCGAGCCACAAAGACTGGCAAGATGCGCGTTTGTTTCGCGGCGGCGGCTGTCTTCCTTCTCGCGTCAGGCGCGTCGGCCGAAGACTATGGCCGGCCGACAGCGATCCTCGTCAGTCCGATTCACGAGGCTCAGGTCGTCCGCGGCGACGACGGCATGGATCACGTCGAATACGAACTTCTGGTCGTCAGCGTGTTCTCCGAGCCGGTGACGCTGTCGAATGTGACCGTGCTCGATCCCGCAGGAAACGAACTCATGCGGATGGATGGGGACGCCCTTGCGGCCGCGACCCAGACCCTGTTCGCGAAGACGCCGTCACCCGTCATTCCACCGTCGGCGGCCGTGTCGGTTGATATCGATCTCATTCTGCCGCCTGGCGCGGCGCCTGGGCGGGTGACGCACCGGATCGCCTACCGCCTCAAGCCGGACTCAGACCTGGCTGCGATGATCGACCGCGCTGAGGTTGATGGGCCAGAGGTTGCGATCAACCGCCAGCCAGCCATCGTGCTCCGGCCGCCCCTCGCAGGGGATGGCTGGCTCGTCACCAGCGGCTGCTGCAGGCCGAACGTCCATCGCGACGAACGGGTCGCGATCGACGGCGCCCGCATCGAGACCGCGGAAACCTTCGCGGTCGACTGGGGCAAGGTCAAGGGCGATCGCCTCTTCGACGGCGACGGCAAGACGGTCGAACAGTACTATGACTTTGGCGAGGACGTGTTCGCGGTCGCCGACGGAACCGTGGTCTCGATCAACGACGGCATGTCCGATGCGAAGCCGCTGGTCGCGATGACGCCGAAGTCGAAGTCGGACTATGGCGGCAACAATGTGATGCTTGAAATCGCTCCGAATGTCTTCGCCTGGTATGCGCATTTGCGCCACGGCAGCCTCAAGGTGAAGGTTGGCGACGCGGTGAAGGCCGGGGCGCCCCTCGCCAAATTGGGCAACACCGGACCTTCCACCGGACCCCACCTCCATTTCGGTCTTCTCGACAAGCCCGACGTTTTCGCCGGACGGAGCCTGCCCTTCGTCCTGGACAGCTTCACCTTGGTCGGCGCGGTCGATTTCGACAAATCGGAGGGGGATCGCCTTGTCATTGCGCCGCAGTCGCGGCAGGTTCGGTCCGAATATCCCCTTTACGGCGGCATCCAGAATTTCCCGGACTTGCGCCCATGAGCGATGAGCAAGGACGCGGCGTCTGCCTCGTGATCGGGGCGGGCGACGGGCTCGGCGCGTCGATCGCGCGCGCCTTTGCGCGCGAGGGCCTTCGCGTCTGCGTCACCCGGCGGCCGCGGCATACAGAGGCGATCGACGAAGCTGGCGGAAGCGATCCGCGCGGAGGGCGGCGAGGCTCATGCGTTCGGGCTCGACGCGCGCGTCGAAGCCGATGTCGCGGCGCTCATCGGCCGGATCGAGCGCGAGATCGGCGCGATCGAGGTGCTCGTCTTCAACATCGGCGCCAATGTGCGGTTTCCCGATCGTCGAGACGACGACGCAGGTCTATTCCAAGGTTTGGGAAATGGCGGCGCTGGCCGGGTTCCTGACGAGCCGCGAGGCGGCGCGGGGAATGATCGAACGCGGGCGCGGCACGATCCTGTTCACCGGCGCGACCGCCAGCGTCCGCGGCGGCGCCGGCTTTTCGGCCTTCGCCGGGGCGAAGCATGCGCTCCGGGCGCTGGCGCAGAGTCTCGCCCGCGAACTGGGTCCGAAGGGCGTCCACGTCGCCCATGTGGTGATCGACGGCGCGATCGACGGCGCCTTCATCCGCGGCCTCCTGCCGGACGCCGCCGAAAAGCTCAAGCGGGAGGAGATTCTCGTTCCCGACGAGATCGCGAAGAATTATGTCTGGCTCCATCGGCAGACAACGCAGCGCCTGGACATTCGAGATGGACCTGCGCCCGTGGTCGGAGACATGGTGATGAGCGCGACCATCGAGTTCATTTTCGACTTCGGCAGCGCCAACGCCTATCTCGCCCATCGCGCGCTTCCCCCCATCCTCGCTCGCACCGGCGCGCGGCTCATGATCAACCCGTGTCTGCTCGGGGGCATCTTCAAGGCGACCGGCAACCAGGCGCCGACCGTCGCCTTTGCGCCGATCAAGGGCAAGCTCGAATACGAAATGTTGGAGATCCGCCGCTTCGTCGCCAAGCACGGAATCGACAAGTTCCGCATGAACCCGCACTTCCCCGTCAACACGCTGACGCTGATGCGCGGCCTTATCGCCGCGCGGGAGGCCGGTCAGGAATCCGCTTATATCGAGATGGGCCTTCAGGGCCTGTGGGAAGAGGGGCTCAAGCTCGACGATCCGGAGATTCTGGCGCGGCGGATCGATGCGGCCGGGCTCGATTCGAAGAGCCTGCTCGCCGCGGCCCAGACGGACCGCGTCAAGCTGAAGCTTGCCGACAACACCGCCGCCGCGGTCGCGCGCGGCGTGTTCGGGGCGCCGACCTTCTTTGTCGGCGACGAGATGTTCTTCGGCAAGGATCGGCTGGCGCAGGTCGAAGACGCGGTCCTGGCTGCGCCTGCACAAGCCTCATAAGCACGGAAATGCAACAGCGGCCCGAGCGCCGGTCGATAGGCGCGGGATTCCTGGCTGCAGGTCGCCACTAATTAAGGATCAGCGGCCAATCACGCCCCGTAACGGGTGATCGATAAAATTTTAGGCGTCCAATCTAGCCGTTGGCAATCGCTGGGTGGGATTTTGCATCGTGGTCGGGACCTGCGGCCACTTCAAGAGCCTCGGCTCAGGAACAGCCGCAGCTTGCGAACGCAGGATCCCATAGAGCGTCAGGAGAATCCCATGCTTCAAGTTCGTAACTTTCTTAGCGATGAATCCGGTGTGACGGCGATCGAATATGCGTTGATCGCGAGCCTGATTGCGGTGTTCATCATCGTCGCCGTCCAGGCTGTCGGCACGCAGGTCAGCACCGTGTTCAACGAGATCAGCACCACGCTCAAGTAAGCGTGGCGCATGCGCGCCCGCCGCAGCTTGTCGGCTGGCGCGCACGATCAAGTCGGAATTCCATTCACACAATGCGATCGAGCACGGAAAATGGCGAGGGGCCTCTCTTCAGGGATCCTTGCCATGATCCAATTCCCGAACGCGCTGCCATTGATCTGGCCCTGAGCAGCAATCCGGCCGATCTGACGCAAGTGTCGGCTTCCGGCAGATGGGCCCCGCAAGTCGGTCTGATGGCCGCGATCGACCCCAATCCTTACGGCTGCTGGAGTTAGAGGTCTGCGCCCTGTTGAGGCCACCGCTGGCATTGGGCCCCATATCTCAGACGATCGTGCTGGGGACGACCTTGCTCTCCTCATTTGCCCGCAGGTGGCTATGGTTTTAAATACTCTCCCTCCAACTCCTCGCCCTCTGCTTAACGACAATATGACCCGGTGGGTATTTATAGGAATCGTCGGCCTCGTCTCTGCGATCGGACTATGGGAGCTAAACGTCACAATCGTATGGAATTCTCTTTGGTCGGCGATTAAATTTGACATATTAATTGTTCTATGCGCTGCAATTTACAGTATTGTTGGCGCACAGGCGCCCCGCGTGAGGTCGTCGACAGCGATCGTATCCGACCTATTGTTATCGATTTTGCAGCTTATAGCGGTGTTGAAAGTCTTTACACCACTCACTTACCTTGCTGCCGCTTCTGGATATCCGCTAGTAGACAGTGCATTGACAAAGCTCGATGCGATATTGTTTGGCTTTGATTGGAATGTGGAGGCCAATTGGGTCGCCAATCACCCGACGCTCGATTGGCTCCTTCAGCAGGCGTACTTTAGCTTATATTATCAAGGCGCTTTGGTATTCCTCATAGGCAGTGTCAGCCGTCCGGGCGACCGCAACGGCGAGATCATCTGGCAGTTCTGCATCAGTCTCGTCCTGACCTGCGCGATTTTTGTTTTCACTCCCGCGCTCGGCCATGTTGCGCACATCGGTACAGGCTGGATGACAACGTTGATGACGATCCGTAACGGCGAGTGGGCTGCTTTCGACTTTTCGCGCGTCGAGGGCATCATCAGTTTTCCGTCCTTCCATACGACGCTCGCGATCCTGCTCGTGTATGCGGTGCGCCATCACCGCTGGGCGCTGGCGGTTTTGGTCCCACTCAATATGCTTTTGATCGTGGCCACCCTTAGCGTCGGGGGGCACTACCTCGTGGACCTGCCAGCGGGAGCGGCAGTCGCTTTTGTCAGTATCGCCGCCACTCGGCTTCTTCGACAGCAACTGGCGAAATACCGCCTGCCAACTTTTCTCGACCTGGTGGACGCCGCGTCGGGCTTCCGAACCGGATCTTCAAAGGCTTCGACGGCCTGAGAGCTTAACGAGGCATGCGCTCCGAATATGCGGTTTGAAGGCCGGCGCCCGGACGGCTTTATCCCAATTGCGCCCGGTTTAAGACGTGTAAGACAATCGTATTTGGCGCGTTACCGCTCTTGCCCCGCTATAGGCAGGCCGTCCGCCTACGTATTCATACCGAGCCAGCGATCTCAGGCCCGAGCTTGGAAACGCGCTGCGGCGCCTTAGATTGGGGCGCCCGCGGCTGGCGTGGGGGTCGAAGCTTAAGGACTGAGGGCTCACCGGCGCATGGACGATCTTCTCCGCCTCGCGGAAGACCCGGACGCGTGGGCGGCGCTCGCGACCCTGATCGCCATGGAGGTCGTCCTCGGCCTCGACAATCTCGTCTTCATCGCGCTGCTCACGAACCGGATCGACGAACGCCGGCGGGGTCTCGCGCGCAAACTCGGCCTGTCGCTGGCGCTGGTGTTCCGCCTGGCGCTGCTCGCGTCGGCGTCGTGGTTGGTGCAGTGGACCGAGCCGCTGGCCACGGTGCTCGGGCATGCCTTTTCCGTGCGCGATCTGCTTTTGCTGGCGGGCGGACTTTTCCTGGTCTGGAAGGCGACGAGCGAGATCCACCACCGGGTCGACCCGAACGATGAGGCCGAAGACAAAAAGCCGGTCGCGCCGCTCGGCCTCATCTCCGGCCTTATCCAGATCATCCTGATCGACATCGTCTTCTCGGTCGACAGCATCATCACGGCCGTCGGCATGACCGAGTATTTCCCGATCATGGTCGTAGCCGTCGTGGTGGCGGTCGGGGTGATGATGGTCGCCGTGGGGCCGCTGGCGGCGTTCATCCATCGCAATCCGACCGTGTTGATGCTGGCGCTGAGCTTCCTCCTGATGATCGGCATGACGCTGATCGCCGACGGTTTCGGCTTTCATATCGAAAGAGGCTATATTTACGCTGCGATGTTCTTTTCCTCTCTGGTCGAGACGCTCAACGTCTTGGCGAGGCGCAAGCGCAGGCGACCGACATGACTTTGAGCGCTCTCCTCCTCTTCGCCGCCGTCTATTTCGCCGCCGTGGCGACGCCGGGGCCGGGCGTCGCGGCGCTGGTCGCGCGGGTGCTCGGGCAGGGGCTCAAGGGCGTCGCGCCGTTCATCGCCGGCTATTTCGTCGCCGACATGATCTGGCTCACGTTCGCCGCGACAGGCCTCGCGGTCATCGCCAAGACCTTCGCCGGGGTTTTTGTCGCGATCAAATTCGCCGGCGCCGCCTATCTCCTCTACCTCGCGTGGCGAATGGCGACCGCGCCGGCCGCCGTTGGAGCGGCGCCGACCGAGGCTACGCGGGGTGTGCGCGCGTTCCTCGGCTCGCTGTCGCTGACGCTCGGCAACCCGAAAGTGATGGTCTTTTTCCTCTCGATCATGCCGCTCGTCGTCGACTTGAGGACGTTGACCGCGCTCGCGCTCTTCGAACTCGCCCTTGTTTGCGGGATCGTGATCTTTGCGACCCTGGCGCTTTATGCATTGGCCGCAAACCGGGCGCGAACGCTTCTCCGCTCGACGCGCGCGATGCGGTTCGTCAATCGCGCCGCTGGCGGCCTGATGGCCTCCGCCGCGGTGGCCGTCGCGACGAGGTAGGGGCGTGTCGGATCTCCTGGCGATCGGCGAAGCGCTGGTCGAACTGAACCAGCCGAAGGACGGCGCCCCCTTCGTGCAGGGGTTCGGCGGCGACACTTCGAACGCCATGATCGCGGCGGCGCGGCTTGGCGCGGACGCGGCCTATTTCACCGCAATCGGCGCCGACCGTTTCGGCCAGGCGCTGAGCGAGCTCTGGCTCAAGGAAGGCGTCGACGCGAGCCGGATCGTCGTCAACGGCGGCGCCCATACCGGGCTTTATTTCGTCACCCACGGCGCCCAGGGCCATGAGTTCTCCTATATGCGCGCAGGCTCGGCGGCGAGCCGGATCAGCGAGACCGACCTGCCGGTCGACCGCATCCGCGCGACCAGGATCCTGCACATCTCCGGCATCAGCCAGGCGATCTCATCGTCCGCCACGGACGCCGCGTTCGCCGCGATCGACATCGCGCGCGACGCCAAGCGGCTCGTCTCCTACGATCCGAACCTGAGACTGAAGCTGTGGCCTTTGCGCCGCGCGCGGGCGATCATTCACGAGGCGATGCGAGCCTGCGACATCGCGCTCCCGGGCCTCGACGACGCGGAAGCGCTGACGGGCCTGAGAGATCCCGACGCCATCGCAAGTTTTTACCTCGAGCTCGGCGCGCGCGTGGTGGTGGTGAAAATGGGCCGCGGCGGCGCCCTTGCGGCGACGCCCAGCGAGCGCGAGCGCATCTATTCGCACAGCGTCAAGGCGGTCGACGCGACTGGGGCCGGCGACTGTTTCGACGGCGCCTTTCTCGCCGAATATGTGCGGCACGGCGATCCGTTCGCCGCGGCGCGCTTCGCCAATGTGGCGGCGGCGCTCTCGACCTTGGGCTACGGGGCGGTCGCGCCCTTGCCGACGCGCGCGAAAGTTGAAGCGGCGATGGCGGCGCGAACGCCGTGACGCCATTCGTTCCCAGTCCCTCGCTGGCGTGTGCTGTTTGAGCTATAGACTGGCGGCGGTCACGAAGCCCGACCCAAGGATGTCGCCCATGGACGCGCATTTTGAAGAAGTGGTCACGACGCGCGACCGGCTGCGGGAGCTCATCAAGCCGCCGATCGATCTCGTGCGCGACAAGGCGATTGACCGCATCGACGATGTCTGCCGGCGATTCATCGCCGCCTCGCCGTTCGTGATGATTGCGACGCGTGGCGCGGACGGGCGGCTGGATGTGTCCCCAAAAGGCGATCCGGCAGGGTTCGTGGCCGTCCTGGACGAGCGCACGCTCGCCATTCCCGACCGGCTTGGCAACAACCGGCTCGATACTCTCGAGAACGTGCTGGTCCATCCGGAAGTGGGGCTGATCTTCGTCATTCCGGGGCACAACGACACGCTGCGGGTCAACGGCAAGGGACGGATCGTGCGCGACGCTGACTTGCAGCGCCGGCTGGCGGTGAACGGCAAGACGCCCAATCTCGTGCTCGTCGTGACGGTCGAGGAGGCTTTCATGCATTGTTCGAAGTGCATGATCAGGTCGCGGCTTTGGCGGCAGGATGAGTGGCCGGATCGCTCTTCAGTGGCGACGCTGGCCGAGGCGATGATCGCTCACGCCGCGCCCAAGGAGACCGTTCGGCGAAATGCAGGCCCTCATCGACGACGACCGCGAAAACCGCCTGTACTGATCTAGGCTCAGGCGCGAACGTCGTGACGCCCTTCTTTCCCAGTCCCTCATTGGCGGCGGCCTATGTCGTCGCCTGCGTCCTGCTCGCTGCGACGCCCGGCGCCGACATGGCCCTCTTTCTGTCGCGCACGCTTGCCGGCGGCAGGGCGCAGGGCTTCGCCGCGCAAGCTGGCGCGAATGTCGGGCTCGTCGTCCACACCTTCGCCGCCGCGCTGGGCTTGTCGGCGCTGCTCGCGGCCTCGGCCGAGGCCTACGAGGCGGTGAAGATCGGCGGCGCGCTCTATTTGCTGTGGCTTGCCTGGCGGGCGATCCGTCACGGCTCCGTGCTCAAGCTGAAGAGCGACGCCTCGGCGCGAGGAGGCCTGCGCGGCGCGTTCGCGAACGGATTGCTCATCAATCTCACCAACCCGAAGATCGTGCTCTTCTTCGTGACCTTCCTGCCGCAGTTCATCAGCGCGAGCGATCCGCATGCGAGCCTGAAGCTGTTCGTATTGGGTTTCGGCTTCATCGCGATTACGACGCTGGTGAACGCGATCGTCGTGCTTGTCGCGGGGCGGTTTGTCGCGGCGGCGAAACGCAACCCGCGCGCGCTCAGGCTGTTCGACTATGGTTTCGCGGCGCTGATGAGCGCTTTCGCGGGGCGTCTTCTTTGGAGCGAAGCGAGATAGGAGCGCCTATGATGGACATTGAAGCGTTCCGCGCTTCGCTCAGCGCCGCCGAGCCGCCGCCAGCCTTGAGCGAGGCTTTGCGCGCGCTTTGGCTCGACGCGCGGGGGAATTGGGACGGCGCGCATGATGCCGCGCAGGCCGACGAGGGCGGGGCCGGCGACTGGGTGCACGCCTATCTGCATCGCAAGGAGGGCGATGCCGGCAACGCCGCCTATTGGTACCGCCGCGCGCGCAAGCCGGTCTGCAAAACTTCACTCGACGAAGAATGGGCGGCGATCGCGGACGCGCTTCTGAAGGGTGAAAGCTAGACCGGAGCTTTCGACCTGCCGAGCGAGAGGAGTTTGAGCCTATGCCTGTCATCGTCGCCTTCGGCGATTCCAACACCTGGGGTTACGATCCCGCAACCGGAGCCCGATTTCCGCGCGCGCAGCGATGGCCCGGCGTCCTGCAGCGCGAGCTTGGATCCGAGTTCGAGGTGATCGCCGAGGGGCTGAACGGCCGCACGACGGTCCACGACGATCCGATCGAGCCCTATCGCTGCGGCGCGGACGCGCTCCCGCCCTGCCTCATGAGCCATGCGCCGGTCGACCTCGTCATCCTCTCGCTTGGCTGCAACGACTTGAAGAAGCGGTTTTCCGTTTCCGCCTTCGACATCGCCGAGGGCGCGGGCCGCCTCATTTTTCTCGCTCGCGCCTATGGGCAGGGCCCGAACGGCCGCCCGCCGAAAATCCTCCTGGTCGCGCCGCCCCCGATCGCCAGGCTCACCGATTTTGCGGAAATGTTCGAGGGCGGCCGGGAAAAGTCCGGTCTCCTCGGCCAGCGCTATCGCGCCGTCGCCGAACGCGAGGGGGTGGCCTTCCTGGACGCGGGCCAGGTCATTCGATGCTCGGATCTCGACGGCATCCATTACGAGGCCGACCAGCACGAAGCGCTCGGCCGCGCGGCGGCGAAGGCGGTCCGCAGCGCGCTCGAAGGAACGACGTAGGCGGCGGCCCAGGCGCCTTTGCGATTGCGCGGCCAAGCGCCTGCGGCTAAGCCAAGCCGCAAAGCTTCCTCCGATGGACATTTCCCTTTGAGCGTCGACGCGGATATTGACGCGCTTGCCGCGCGCGATCTTCTGGTCTCCGCCGCGCGCGAGGCCGGGGCGGTGGCGCTCGAATATTTCAATCCCGGAGGTCGAACCTCCGCCCGGGTCGTGACAAAAGCCGGCGGATCGCCGGTCACCGACGCCGATCTCGCCGCTGACGCGCACCTCAGGCGCCGCTTGCAGGAGGCGTTGCCGGACGCAGGCTGGCTGTCTGAAGAAACGGTCGACGATTTCGAGCGGCTTTCACGCCGCAGCCTCATCATCGTCGACCCGATCGACGGCACGCGCGCCTTCATGATCGGCGATCCGCGCTGGGCCGTCTCGGTGGCGCTCATCGTCGACGAGCGGCCGGTGGCGGGCGTCGTCTACGCTCCGGCCCTCGACGAGACCTATGCGGCGGCGCGGGCCAGGGGCGCGACGTTCAACGGCGCGACGATCAGAGCCGCCGCCGGCTGGCCGCCGCGGGTCGCCGCTGGCCCCAAGCCGATCATTGAGCCGATGGCGACCGAGCTCGGCGTCGCGATCGAGATCGTTCCGCGGGTGCCCGCGCTCGCCTACCGGCTGTGCATGGCGGCGCGCGGCGCGATCGATTTCGCGGTCTCGGCCGCAAACTCGAGTGACTGGGACATCGCCGCGGCCGATATTCTCCTCGAGGAATCGGGCGCGCGCCTGATCGACTCCTCGGGCGAGCGGCTCCGCTACAATTCCCGGCAGGTCCGCCGTGGCGCGCTCCTTGCTGCGTCGGACGCAGGCGCGCCCCGGCTCATGGACGCCTTTCGCGCCGCTGCCGGCTCGCCGCCAAACTGACCGGCGGCGGTTCTTCGACCGCTTGCGTTTTCGCCGCCGCGAGGGCAAAGGCGACCTCGCCGAGCCGCGGCCCTCCGCGAAACCTTCAAGGAAATGTGATCCATGACCCCTCCCGATGCGAAGGCCAAAGACGAGGCAAAGCCGCAGCGTCTGCACCTGGTGTTCGGCGGCGAATTGAAATCGCTGGAAAGCCACGAATTTCGTGATCCCGAGAAGCTCGACATCGTCGGCCTCTTCCCCGACTACGCCAGCGCCGAGCGCGCCTGGCGCGCCAAGGCCCAACAGACGGTCGACCACGCGCAAACGCGCTATTACATCGTCCATCTGCATCGTTTGCTCGAGCCCGACCTCGTTCCTCCGACCCGGACGGCCTGAGCGCCGCATGGCGAGGCGTGTCGGCAGATCGCAATGGGCGCAGGAGGCGATCGGCTTTGGGCTTGCGACCTACCTGTCGTTCGTCCGCGCCACGAGCCGGTTCACCACGGTTCCCGAGGACGTGGACGCCTACATCAAGGACGACCTGCCGCTCATCTCGGCGATGTGGCATGGCCAGCATCTGATGATGCCTTTCGCCCGGCCGGTGACCATGGATCGGCTCGCGGTCCTCATTTCCCGCCATGAAGACGCCGGCGCCCAGGCTTTGGCCGCCGAACGTCTCGGGATAATTCCGGTGCGCGGCTCGGGAGGGCCGGCCGATCGTAACTATTACAAGGGCGGCGCGCCGGCGATGCGCGAACTGCTGCGCCAGCTCGAATCCGGCTCATCGGTTGCGATGACCGCCGATGTGCCCAAGCAGGCGCGCGTTGCGGGAATGGGGATCGTGACGCTCGCCAAGCTCTCCGGACGACCGATCGTTCCGACCGCCGCGGTCATGAGCCGGCGTGTTCAGTTCAACTCCTGGGATCGCGCCTCGCTCGGACTGCCGTTCGGGCGCGCGATCATCGTCGTCGGCGACCTCATCGCCGTGTCGCCGCGCGCCGATGATGACGAGATGGAGGCCGCGCGGCTGGCGGTCGAGCGTGGGCTCGACGAGGCGCACCGGCAGGGCTACGCCATGGTCGGCGCAAGCGATCCCGGCGCCGATCTCAGATCGAAATGACCGCGCCGCTCTCGCTGATTGGCTATCGATGGGCCTCGTTCCTGGCGACGCCCTTGGCGGGTCCGATGCTGGCGATCCGCCTTAAGCGGGGCAAGGAGGATTCGCGGCGGGTTGGCGAGCGGCGGGGCCTGACCGGCCTTGTCCGCCCGCCGGGCCCGCTCGTCTGGCTGCATGGCGCGAGCGTCGGCGAAGCCGGCGTGCTGCTGCCGTTCGTCGAGCGCATCACGCGCATGGGCGCGACTGCGCTGGTGACCACGACGACCGTGACCTCGGCCGCAATGCTCGCGCAACGCCTGCCGGCGGGCGCGCTGCATCAATATGCGCCGCTCGACAGTCCGGTGTTCGTTCGGCGGTTTATCAAGCGTTGGCGCCCCGACGCGGCGCTGGTGGCGGAGAGCGAACTCTGGCCCAATATGATCGTCGAACTGAAGCGTTCGAAATCGCGGCTGGCGATGGTCAACGGACGGATCAGCGAGCGCTCGTTCCGCAGGTGGGGGAGGGCGCCGCGCTTCATCGCCGCGCTGCTCGCGGAGTTCGACGTGTGCCTCGCCCGCAGCGAGGCGGACGGCGATCGGCTGTCAAGCCTCGGCGCCCCGAACGTCCTGGTCGCCGGCGACATCAAGTTCGACGCGCCGACGCTGCCGGCCGACCGGCGCGAGCTGGCCGAGCTCGCGGGCCTCACCTCTGGACGCCAGATGTGGATCGCCGCCTCGACCCACGAGGGCGAAGAGATGATCGCCGCGGCCGCGCACAAGCGCCTCGCCCAGGTGTTTCCCGACGCGCTGACCCTGATCGCGCCGCGCCATCCCGAACGGGGCGAGGCGATCTTGAGGCAATTGGAGGAGCAAGGCCTCAGCTGCGCGCTGCGCTCGCGCGGCGAGACGATCAATCCGGGGACTGCGGTTTACATCTGCGACACGATCGGCGAGCTCGGGCTTTTCTATCGCCTGGCCGGGGTGGTGTTCGTCGGCAAGTCCTTCGTCGCCGGCGGCGGGCAAAATCCGATCGAGCCGGCGCGGCTCGCCTCAGCCATTCTGCACGGGCCGATGGTCGGGAATTTCGCGGACGCTTACGCAGCGCTCGACGAAGCCGGCGGCGCCCTGACCATCGCGCGTCCGGAGGATTTGGGAGAGACGCTGATCGCGCTGTTCGCCAATGCGGCGCGTCTGCGCGCCATGGCGCGCGCCGCCGGCGATACGGTGGAGCGTCGCGCCGGGGCGGTCGATCGCTCGATGGGCGCGCTCAAGGCGCTGTTGCCGGCCGCCGGGGCGAGGCGGTGAAGGCGCCGCGCTTCTGGTTGAAACCGAGACCAACCCTGCTTGCCCGCTTGCTCCAGCCGACCGGCTGGGCCTACGGACGAGCGACCGCGCGGCGCATGCATGGGCCAGGCGAGCGCGCCGGCGCGCCGACGATTTGCGTCGGCAATTTCGTCGCCGGCGGGGCGGGCAAGACCCCGGCCGCGCTGGCGCTGGCGCGGATGCTGATCGGCGACGGCCGACGCGTCGCCTTCCTGTCGCGGGGCTATGGCGGCGCCGAACGCGCCGAGCCGCTGCTCGTCGATGCGGCCGCCCACACCGCCGCGATGGTCGGCGACGAGCCTCTGCTGCTTGCGAAAGTGGCGCAGTGCTGGGTTGGCGCGGATCGGATCCGAAGCGCGAGAAGCGCAGTCGAAGCCGGCGCGAACGCGCTCATTCTCGACGACGGCCTGCAGAATCCGGGGCTCGTCAAGGACCTCTCCTTCGCTGTCGTGGACGGCGAAAGCGGCTTCGGCAACGGCCTCTGCGTTCCGGCCGGTCCGCTGCGCGCGCCGGTTTCGGCTCAACTGCCGTTCGTGCAGGCGCTGATCGTGCTGGGCGGCGACGATGCGGCTGCGTCACGAATCGCCGCTTTGGCCCCGGGCAAGCCGCTTTTGCGCGCGAGCCTCGAGCCCGACGCGCTCGCCGCGGCGCCGTTGATCGGCCGCGAGGTCGTCGCCTTCGCCGGCATTGCGCGACCGGAGAAATTCTACGCCACCCTGCGCCGGATCGGGGCCCAGCTCGTCGCCACGCACGATTTCGCCGACCATCATCCTTACACGCCGCGCGAGGTCGAGGCGCTGATCGAGGAAGCGGGCCGGCGCGGCGCGCTTCTGGCGACGACCGAGAAAGACCTGGCGCGGCTCACCGCCCGTCAGGCCCGCGCCGTCGTGACGCTTCCGGTCACCTTGCGTTTCGAGGAGCCGGCGTCGGTAAGGCGCATCCTGCGCCAGGCCGTGGCGGGGTAGGGTCTTTCTTATCGAGCAGCAGTGCGCGCAGCGTCGACGGGCTCTCCGAACATGCCGAACGAGAGGCGGAAGCAAACCGCGCCCTCGCACATTTTATTGACAAATCCAGAAATCTATGGCACATTGTTCTGCGCTGCAAAAGGTGCATCGAGGATGTCCAATAAGCGGAAACTTTGATCTTTCCCCCCTACTGGCCGCAAAACGCACAACCTTGAACGCGAGTGAGGCCGGCGGCGGATTTTTTCATTTTTTTCTCTGTAACGCATTGAAATGGCCCGATTCGGCCAAAGGAATGCAAGGAAATGCAAGCTTTTTTCCTTGGATTTCCTTGCATTTCCTTGCAGCCAACTCGCGCTCTGGTTGCTTCGGAAGCCGAGAGCCGCCCATTCCGGTAGGGGAGGGGGCGCGGCCGAGATCGGAACCTCGCGCCTCCCATGGCCGGGGTCGGGCTCGCCGTGGATCGACGCGACATCCCGGCTTGCCAGCACCTCAAAACGCGAGCAAGTTTTGCTCCCAGCAGAACCCTCCGGCGCGCGCCGGCTCACATCCATCGGGAGGAGACGATGCTCGACACAACGCCCAATGCTCGGGTTGACAGCCTTTCTCGGCAAGCTCGAGGCCGCGCTGGCCACGGGCGACATCGACGCTGCGGTCGGCATGTTCGCCGCGGAGAGCTATTGGCGCGATCTCGTCGCCTTCACCTGGAACATCAAGACCATGGAGGGGCGCGATCAGGTCCGCGACATGCTGGCCCATTGCCTCAAGCGCGTGAAGCCGCGCGACTGGCGCATCGCCGAGGGCGAGATCGCGACCGAGGCGGACGGCGTGCTCGAATCCTGGATCTCCTTCGAGACCGAGATCGCGCGCGGCTACGGCCATATCCGGCTCAAGGACGGCCTGATCTGGACGCTGCTGACGACGATGGTCGAGCTCAAGGGCCACGAGGAGAAGGCCGGCTTCACTCGCCCGCTCGGCGCGAGGCACGGCGTCAATCCCGGCGCCAAGACCTGGAAGGAATTGCGCGAGGAAGAGGCCGAGAAGCTCGGCTACGACACGCAGCCCTATGTGCTGATCATCGGCGGCGGTCAGGGCGCGATCGGGCTCGGCGCGCGCCTGAGGCAACTCGGCGTGCCGACGATCATCGTCGGAGAAGAACGAACGCCCGGGCGATTCCTGGCGCAAGCGCTACAAGTCGCTCTGCCTGCACGATCCGGTCTGGTACGACCATCTGCCCTATATCGACTTTCCGAAGAACTGGCCGGTGTTCTCGCCCAAGGACAAGATCGGCGACTGGCTGGAAATGTACGCCAAGGTGATGGAGCTGAACTACTGGACCAGGACGACGGCCAAGAGCGCCAAATACGATGCAGAAGAAGAAGGAATGGACGGTCGTCGTCGATCGCGACGGCAAGAAGGTCACGCTCCGGCCCAAGCAGCTGGTGTTCGCGACCGGCATGTCGTCGAAGGCCAGCCTGCCGAACTTCAAGGGCATGGAGACCTTCAAGGGCGAGCAGCATCATTCGTCGGCCCATCCCGGCCCCGACGCTTACAAGGGCAAGAAGGTCGTCGTCATCGGCTCCAACAATTCGGCGCACGACATCTGCGCGGCGCTCTACGAAGCCGGCGTCGACGTGACCATGGTGCAGCGCTCGACCACCCATATCGTGCGCTCCGACACGCTTGATGGAGATCGGCCTCGGCGACCTCTATTCGGAGCGCGCGGTGCGCGGCGGCATGACGACGGCCAAGGCCGACCTCGATCTTCGCCTCCTTGCCCTACGGGATCCTCGCACGCGGTGCAGAAGCCGGTCTACGACAAGATCCGCGAAGTCGACGCGGATTTCTACAAGGCGTCTCGAGAAGGCGGGCTTCAAGCTCGACTATGGCGAGGACGAATCCGGCCTGTTCATGAAATATCTGCGCCGCGGCTCGGGCTATTACATCGACGTCGGCGCCTCGCAGCTGATCATCGACGGCAAGATCAAGCTCGTGACCGGGCAGGTCGAGGAAATCACGCCGCGACGGCGTCAAGCTCGACGACGGCAAGGAGATTCCGGCCGACGTGATCGTCTATGCGACCGGCTACGGCTCGATGAACGGCTGGGTCGCCGATATCTGCGGTCAGGAAATGGCCGACAAGGTCGGCAAGGTCTGGGGCCTCGGCTCCGAACACCACGAAGGACCCCGGGCCCGTGGGAAGGCGAACAGCGCAACATGTGGAAGCCGACCCAGCAGGAGGCCCTATGGTTCCACGGCGGCAACCTGCACCAGTCGCGCCACTATTCGCAGTTCCTGGCGCTGCAGCTGAAGGCGCGCCTCGAGGGCATCCCGACGCCGGTCTACGGGCTGCAGAAGGTCCATCACAAGGCGTGAAGTCGTCGCGACGGCCGCGCTTAAGGCAGCCGCACGGTCGCCGTCGCGAGGCATGCGATCCCTTCGCCGCGGCCGGCAAAGCCGAGCCGCTCGGTCGTCGTCGCCTTGACGGCGACGCGGCCGATATCGAGGCCCGCGATCTCGGCGACGCGGGCGCGCATCGCCTCGCGGTGCGGGCCGATCTTCGGCGCTTCGCAGATGAGCGTCGCGTCGAGGTGGACGATCACGCCGCCGCGCGCGCGCACGCGTTCCGCCGCATGGGCGAGGAAGACCTTCGACGCCGCGCCCTTCCACTGCGGGTCGGAGGGCGGGAAATGGTGGCCGATATCGCCCTCGGCGAGCGCGCCGTAGATCGCGTCGGCAAGCGCATGCAAGCCGACGTCAGCGTCGGAATGGCCGCTGAGCGCTGCGGAATGGGCGATGCGAACGCCGCACAGCCACACATGGTCGCCGGGCGCGAAGGCGTGGACGTCGAAGCCCTGGCCGACCCGCGTCTCCCCCGAGCGCGCCGCGAGCCGCGCCTCGGCCGCTTCGAGATCCTGCATCGTGGTCACCTTGACGTTGGCGGGATCGCCTTCGAACACATAAGCCGGCGCGCCCGCCCATTCGGCGACCGCGACGTCGTCGGTGAGATCGCCGACGCCGGCGGCGGCGGCGCGCCGATGCGCCGCCAGGATGAGAGGGAAGCGAAAGGCCTGCGGGGTTTGCACGGCTCTCAAGCCGGAGCGCGGCGGGGTCGCGAGGACGCGGCCGTCGACGTCGACCTGCTTGACCGTGTCGCTCATCGCCGTTCCGGGCGCCGCCGCCCCATGGCGTTCGGCGGCCTCGATCGCGCGCGCGACGAGGTCCGCGGACGGGAAGGGTCGCGCCGCGTCGTGGATGAGCACGATATCCGGCTCCGCTGCGGCGAGGGCCTCAAGCCCGGACAGAACGCTTTGCTGACGGGTCGCGCCCCCGATCGCCGGCGGCCCGAGCGCCGCCGCCGCGCTTGGCCTCAGATGCGCCACCGCTTCGTCATAGAGCGCACGGTCGTCGGGCCCGATGACCACCGTCAGGGCGGAGAACGGAAAGCTCGCGGCAAGCGCCTCGAGCGTATGGACGATAAGCGGGCGCCCGGCGCAACTGAGATATTGCTTCGGCCGATCTGCGCCGAGCCTCTCGCCCCGACCGCCAGCGACGACGAGAAGCCCGACCTTTTTCGATGACAATTGCGGGCTCCGACGATCGCTCGAGACGCCTTCTCCTGCGCAGAAGGGGCGGCGTCAACGTGGGCCGGCGCGAGCGGCGTCTTGACTCGGCCTTGGCGCACGCCGATCAATTGCCGCGAAACCCTTCCGGAAATTCACCGTGCCGCTGAAGCTGATCCTCGCCAACAAGGCCTATTCGTCGTGGTCGCTGAGGCCCTGGATCTTGCTCGCGCAGCTGAAGATCCCGTTCGAGGAAGTGGTCATTCCGATGGATCAGCCGGAAACGCGCGCGACCATGCTCAAGTACGCGCCGACGGGAAAGTGCCCGTCTCTGCACGACGGCAAGATCGCGGTCTGGGAATCGCTCGCGATCATCGAGTATATCGCCGAGGCCTATCCGGAGAAGGCGGTCTGGCCGAAGGGCAAGGCGGCGCGCGCCCACGCGCGCTCGCTCGCCAGCGAAATGCACGCCGGTTTCGGCGCGCTGAGGCAGGCGTGTCCGACGAATTTCCGCCGGCCGGTCAAGGCGATCGCGCTCAGCGATGAGGTCCGCGCCGACGTCGCGCGCATCGAAGCCGCCTGGGAGCACGCGCGCGCGACCTTCGGCAGGGGAGGGTCCTTTCTCTTCGGACGCTTCTCCGCCGCCGACGCGATGTTCGCGCCGGTGGTCAATCGCTTCCATGTCTACGACATACCGGTCTCGAAGCCGACGCGCGCCTATATGGAGACGATCATGGCTCTGCCGGCGTGGAAGGCGTGGATCGCCGACGCGCATGCCGAGCCCTGGCGGATCGAGCGCTATGACGCGATCTGACCAGACGCAGGCCGTTGACCGCGCCCGACGATGACTTTGGCCGGGACAGCGCGGCGGCGAAACGCCGAGACGCATCGCGCGCCGCAATGTCCGGATTTCGCGGGGGCGGGATCGTCGCCGAGGTCTCCAGCGCAGCCAATCTGCTTCCAGCCGATGACCGCCTTCCGTAAAGTCCGGGGAGGACAGTGACTAGGCAATATGTTGCAAATAAACAACATCTTGCATGCTCTTGAGGAAGCTAAGCATTCGTTGGATCAAATTATAGAATCGGCAATGGATTTGCCACAGTGTCACGGGTGAACAACGACAACAATGCTGCGGCTTCCGCAAAGTCGGCGGGCTGGGACTAAGGAAATCGAACGCGATGGCGCGAATAAAGACCGCCTTGACTGCGAAGAGCAGCGAGGGCGACGCCAACGCCGCGGAATGGCGTCGGCTGATCGACGAACTCAACTTGCGCCGGCGCGCCGCAGCCGAGGGCGGCTCGACCAAGGCGCGCGAACGTCATGTCGCTCGGGGCAAGCTGCTGGCGCGCGAACGCGTCGCGGGCCTGATCGATCCTGGCTCGCCGTTTCTGGAAATCGGCGCGCTCGCAGCTTTCGGCATGTACGAGGGCGACGTCCACGGCGCGGGATTGGTCGCAGGCATCGGCCTTGTCGAGGGCCGCGAGGTCATGATCATCGCCAACGACCCGACCATCAAGGGCGGCGCCTATTATCCGATGACGGTGAAGAAGCATCTGCGCGCGCAGGAGATCGCGGCGGAGAACCGCCTTCCTTGCGTTTACCTGGTCGACTCGGGCGGCGCCAATTTGCCTTACCAGGCCGAAGTCTTTCCCGACCGTGACCATTTCGGACGGATCTTCTTCAACCAGGCGCGCATGTCGTCGGCCGGCGTCGCTCAAATCGCGGTGGTGATGGGGTCCTGCACCGCGGGCGGCGCCTATGTGCCGGCGATGTCGGACGAGACGATCATCGTCGACAAGCAAGGCACGATCTTTCTCGCCGGACCGCCGCTGGTCAAGGCGGCGACCGGCGAAACGGTGAGCGCGGAAGACCTCGGCGGCGGAGACATGCACACCCGCGTCTCGGGCGTCGCGGACGCGCTGGCGCGCGACGATACGCATGCGCTCGCGCTCGCCCGGCGGGTCGGTCGCCAACCTCAACCGGACGCCGAAGCGCTCGATCGATTGGGCGAAGCCGGTCGAACCTTTTTATCCGGCCGAGGAGCTTGAGCGTGTCGCGCCGGTCGACCTTCGCCAGCAGGTCGACGCGCACGAAATCATCGCCCGCATCGTCGACGGTTCGGAGTTCGACGCCTTCAAGCCGCGCTACGGCGTCACGCTGGTCACGGGATTCGCGCGCCTTTCGGGCATGCTCATCGGCGTCATCGCCAGCAACGGCGTCCTGTTTTCCGATAGCGCGCTGAAGGGGACGCACTTCGTCGAACTCTGCGTCCAGCGCGACGTGCCGATGCTGTTCCTGCAGAATATCTCCGGCTTCATGGTCGGACAGCGCTACGAGGCGGGAGGCATCGCCAAGGACGGCGCGAAGCTCGTCACCGCGGTGGCCTGCGCCAACGTGCCCAAGATCACGTTGATCGTCGGCGGCTCCTTCGGCGCCGGCAACTACGGCATGTGTGGGCGCGCCTATTCGCCCGCGCTTTCTCTTCACGTGGCCGAACGCCCGCATCAGCGTGATGGGCGGCGAACAGGCGGCGAGCGTGCTCGCGACGCTCAGGCGCGATGCGCTCGAGGCGGAAGGACGCGAGTGGCCGAAGGCCGACGAGGAAGCGTTCAAGGCCCCAATTCGGGCCAAATACGAGGCCGAGGGATCGCCCTATTACGCGACCGCTCGCCTCTGGGACGACGGCATTGTCACGCCTCGGGAAACGCGGCGGGTTCTGTCGCTGGCGTTTTCGGCCACGCTGAACGCTAGGGTCGAACCGACCCGGTTCGGCGTCTTTCGCATGTAGTTTGGGTGGGGTTGGGGAGCGTAAGAACAAATGGGCGTGCCCAGTTTTCAGCAACTCATGTTGCCGGCGCTGCAAACGATTGGGCAGCGCTATGACGAGATCAGCATTTCCGGGATTGGAGGACGAAGTCAGCAAGGCCCTCAAGATCTCCGCTCGAGGAACGGCAACTCAGGCTGCCCAGCGGCAATCAGACGCTGTTCGCCAACCGGCTCAACTGGGCGAGGTCCTACCTGTCGAAGGCGGGGCTCATCGAACTGCCCCGGCGCGGCTACTGCCGCGCCACCGACCGAGGCCGCGAGCTGCTCGCCGAGGGGGTGAGCGAGATCGACCTCGGACTCTTGGAGCGCTATCCGGAATTCGTCGCCTGGCGATCCCAAAGCAAGGGCGGTGAGGCGACGGAGGAAACCGACTCGCGGGACGACGCGGAGGAGTCGATCGCTTCGAGTTTCGAGCTCCTCAACGCCGAACTGGCGCGCGACATCGTCGGGCGCGTGCATTCGTTCAGTCCGGCCTTCTTCGAGCGCCTCATCGTCGATCTCCTGGTGCGGATGGGCTACGGCGGCGGACGCGTCGAGATGGGCAGGGCGCTTGGCCGGGTCGGCGACGGCGGCGTGGACGGCGTGATCAAGGAGGACGAGCTCGGCCTCGACGTCGTTTACGTTCAGGCCAAGCGGCTCGATCCCAACAAGGCTGTCCCCCTGTCCGAAGTGCGCGATTTCGTTGGCGGCCTCGAGGGTCATCGGGCGAGCAAGGGCGTGATGGTCACGACCTCGTACTTTCCCAGCACCGCCCATGACTTCATCACTCGGGTCTCCAAGCGGGTCGTGCTGATCGACGGACAGGCGCTTGCCAATCTGATGATCCGTCACCGTGTCGGCATCCGGGTCAAGGATGTCTACGAGGTGCGAAAGATCGACGAGAGCTATTTCGTCGAATAGCGCCGGCGTCGCGACGAGCCGAGGGAAGCGCCGAGGCGCCATTGGCGGGCGCCCGCGACAAGGGTCCGTTCGGTCCGTTTGGATTTTCTTGGGGCCCGCTGTTTCGCTCCCGAAGACCTCGCTTATGAGGTTGGATTTCCTTGGATTTCCTTGGATTCTCTCGTCCGAATTGCGCGCTCATCGATCCGTTACACGCTATTTTCGTTGCCGACGATGTTTCAGCGCGTTTTCGCCATCATTCGCCGAGCGCGACCGCCAACCACCGGAATGCGGACAGAAAGCGCGGGGATCGCTCTCAGCGCGAGCCTAACCTGCTTGCGCGGTCTGCGCCAGGAATTGCGACGCGAACTGCGGCGGCTGGGCGCGGGCGGGGGCGGCCGCTGGCCGTCGTCGGACGGCCAGCGGCAAGAGCGCAATGAGCCCGAGGACCAGGGCGACCGCAGCGACGAGCAGCGCAGCGGTTATCGGCCCATAAAGCGACGTCAACCAGTAGAAGAGGGCGGCGAAAAAGCGCGATCACGACGATCAGGAAGAACACCGCGGCGACGAGCCCGAACGCGGCCGGGATCGCCACCCGTTTCACCGCGGTTTGCGCCTTCTCCTGCGCGTATTGTTGCGCCAGACCGACGATGTCGTTTCGCATGTCCCCTAACCGCGGGTGAGGAGCGCGAGGAGAAGCCCCGCGGAAAACGCGATCCCGACCGCCGCGAGGGGGTTCTTCCGCACAGCGGCGCTCAAATTGTCCGCGGCCTTGGCCAGATCCTCATTGCCAGCGAGAAGGTCGCGTCCGCCGCGGTCGAGGTTCGAGGCCGTTTCAGCGGCTCGGGCGCCAGTTCGTCGAGATGCGCGCCGGCGACGAGACCCTTGGCGCTTTCCACAGGAATTGTCGAACTGCCGTGCGCGAGTTTCGCCGATCTGCCGCCACGCGCCGAGCCTGATCCGCGCGCCGCGGCCTTCCGCGCCAGCCGGTCGCTGAGCTCGTCCCCGCGAGCTTTGCGCGAATGGCCATCGGTCATGCGTCCGGGGTCTCGCTTGCCGTCCGCGCTCGATCTCGACCGCCGCGCTGTTCCGGCGCCTTCCGTTCCGGTGTCCGCCCGCGGCCCAGCGCGACGCGGTCCTTGAACAAGCTCAGTGCACCGAGAGGAGCGTCAGGGTCGTCACCCCGGCGGCGAAATTGAGCCCGGTCTGACCCTGGATGGAAAGGGGCTGCAGAGAAAATGAGCGGTCCATTCCACCGACCAGGAGATTGGCGCCCACACCAGCGCCCGCGGTCGCCTCGGCCCCGACGCCCGCGTAGCTTCCCGCTAACGCGCCATGCGGGAATCCCGTGGAGGGAGCGAGAACGCCCCAAACCATGGTTCCTTGCTGCACCGCGCCAAGGGTTAGGCCGAACTTGTCAATGCGGCCGGTGTAGTTGTCGGGCGGCCCTCCACTGGCGGGATCGAAAGTGCAGGTCATCGTCTGTTGCTGCGATATCAAGCAGGCCGATGCCGGCCGACACATCGCAAGTGAGCGTTCCGACCTTCACCGACGACTGAGCGAGAACCGGAGAAGCGATGAGCGCGGTCAGCGCAGCCGCGGCGCCCATGAATGCAAGATGACGAATGCTCATTTGGGGAACCCCTCCCTCGGAACGCGTCAATGGCGCCTAATCGACGCATGCGGAAGCCAGAGCCAAGCCTAACAGCGAAAGCGTCGATCTCGTCCAGATCGAGACACGCCGATTGGCGACGTTCGCTCAAGCGAGGCTCGCTCGCGCGACCCGCGCGTCAACAGCTTCGAGTTGCCACGGCCGCGCGCGCCGCTCGCCATCCGAATGCGTGTTCGGTAGAGAAGGAGCGGTCGGAGCCAGACATGTTCGCCAACGTCCTGATCGCCAACCGCGGCGAGATCGCCTGCCGCATTATTCGCACCGCGCGGGCCATGGGAATGCGCTCGATCGCCCTCCATACGCCGGCCGACCGGGGGGCGCTTTTCACCCGCCTCGCCGACGAAGCCCATGAGATCGGCGAGGGCGCGAACGGCTATCTCGATCAAGCCGCCGTTCTTGCGCTGGCGAAGACAGTCGGCGCCGAATGTTTGCATCCAGGATACGGGTTCCTGTCGGAGAACGCCGATTTCGCCGAAGCCTGCGCGAAGGCCGGCATTGTCTTCGTCGGTCCGCCTCCCGAGGCGATGCGGACGATGGGCCTGAAAAGCTCGGCCAAGGCGCTGATGCAGCGGGCCGGCGTGCCGATCGTTCCCGGCTATCATGGCGACAACCAGAACCCGAAATTCCTGCGCGAAAAGGCCTATGAGATCGGCTATCCGGTGCTGATCAAGGCGATCGCCGGCGGGGGCGGGCGCGGAATGCGCCGCGTCGATGCGCATGTCGAATTCGACGCTGCGCTCGAGAGCGCCATGCGCGAGGCGGAGGCAGGCGTTCGGCGACGGACGGGTGCTGATCGAGAAATACATCGCCTCGCCCCGCCACATCGAATTGCAGGTGTTCGCCGACGCGCACGGCGCCTGCGTGCACCTCTACGAGCGCGACTGTTCGGCCCAGCGCCGCCACCAGAAGGTGATCGAGGAATGTCCGGCGCCCGGACTGCCCGGGGAGACGCGCGCGGCCATGGCCAAAGCCGCGACCGAGGCGGCGCTGGCCGCAGGTTATGTCGGCGCAGGCACGGTCGAATTCATTACCGGTCCCATGCCCGATCCCTCGCGCGGCCTGAAAGCCCCGGACTTCTATTTCCTCGAGATGAACACGAGACTCCAGGTCGAGCATCCGGTGACCGAAGCGGTGACCGGCCTCGACCTGGTCGAATGGCAGTTCCGGGTCGCCGCCGGGGAGCCGCTGCCGCTCAAGCAGAGCGAGATCGCTTGCACTGGCGCGGCGATCGAAGCGCGCGTCTACGCCGAGGATCCGGAGCACAATTTTCTTCCCTCCGCCGCGCTTATCCACGCGATGACCTTCAAGGGCGGGGAGGGTGTGCAGGGCGTCAGGATCGACACCGGCTTTGCCGCCGGCGACAGCGTCACGCCCTATTACGATCCGATGATCGCCAAGGTGATCGTTCATGGCGCCACGCGCGCCGAGGCGCTGGCCGCGCTCCTCACCGAGCTCGACGCCGCCGTCATCATCGGGCCGAAGACCAATCTCGCTTTCTTAAGCGGGCTCCTGCGCAGTCGGGAGTTCGCCGCCGGAACAGTCGACACCGGATTCATCGACGCCAATCTCGGACGCCTCGGGGCCCAGCCGCATCCGCCGAACACAAAGGCCGTCCACGCCGCCGCGCGGCTGCTGCTCGAGCGGCGCGACGAGCGGCAGGACGTCGCGGCTTGATCCGTTCGACCCCTGGCGCGTCGCCGATTCCTTCGAGCTCGTCGGCTCGCGCCGCATGGGCCTCGATGTCACCGTCGACGGAGTCCCCATGCGGGTGCATCTCATCGAAGGCGCCAATGTCGATCCCCGTCACCGAAGGGGAGGACGGCGAGGCGGTCTCGCTGCTTGAGGCCAATGGCGGCGTGTACGCTTTCGCCGAGGGGCGGCAGGCGTTCGTTGAGCTGGTCGATCCGTTCGACCAGGCCGAGGCCGGCGCGGGGGAGGGCGATTCCGCGATCCGCGCGCCGATGAACGGACGCCTCGTCGCGATCGCGGTCGAGGACGGCGACAGGGTCGAAGCGGGCCAACGCCTGGCCGTGGTCGAAGCGATGAAGATGGAGCACGCGCTCGTCGCCCCGCACGCCGGCGTGGTGCGCGACCTTGACGCCAGTGTCGGCGACCAGGTCGAGATGGGCGAGCGCATCATGCGGGTCGAGGCGGACCAGAAGGCCGACGCCGACAGGCCGGCCGAAAGCCCTTAGAGCAAAGCACAGATCCTACCTGTGCGTTCGCGCGGCGCGCGAATAAACGCCATTAAGCGCCAGTAGGCGCTAGTAAACGTTAGTAAAAATGCTAGCGTTTACTAGCGTTTATTTTTTGGAATCGAGCCTTTTCAATGGGTTACGGCCGATTGGAGTAAAAAATTTCTTTCCGTCTCAGACCGGGCTCAAACGCTCCCCTCGATCTCCATTTCTCCTTCTCGAGGCCGCCGCCAAGCCGCGGCAGTTCCGGCTAGTGGGAATATATATAATACGTCCTTTGGCTTTTGGCAAGCAAATGTTGACAGACGAGGGAACAGAGTCCGGGCGCAGACGCAGCGCTCGGCCGACCAGCTTTTCCGACAGCACCGCCGCAGATCGGGCTTCTCTTCGCGGCTTCGCCTGAGGCGAGGCGCTGACGTTGCGAAGCGACATGAACCCCTCATTTTGAAAATACGATCGAAAGCACAGCCGTCGATTCCACTTTTATAACGCGCCTTTCGCACTGCGTCGCCTCAGTCGGATTTGCGCAAAGCGTCGCAAAGCTGACAGCGTCAAATTCGATTTTTCTCCGGGATCGACAGTCGAAGTATAGGTATTTATACCTATTGACAAGCCAGAAAGGAAAGCCGAGCGTCCCGCGCGAGGCGATTTTCTTAAAGATGTTTGGTCTCGGCGCTTTGATCCTGAATTGTTGGGCGCCTGGCAAATTTTGCCGCCAATAGACCAATAAATTGTAGACCCAGAGAAACAAACAGCGCTGCTTTGAGCCGCGCAATTATTTGATTTCAGGGAGGGTTGCATGCCCACCAGCCGTTCATCATTTACCCATCCGTCGCCGCACCTTTCTCGGCGCGGGCCTCGCGGCAGGGGTGTCGCGTTTCGCAAGTCCCTTCGTCATAACCGCCAGAGCCGCCGACATCGTAAAGATTGGGGTCGACAACCCACTGACTGGTCCTTTAGCAGCCCTCGGGAAAAACGAGCTGATCGGTTGTCAAATGGCGGTCGACGAGATCAATGGTAAGGGCGGCATACTCGGCCGAGCGCTGGCGCTCGCGGTAGAAGATTCGACCAGCGGCGACACCGGCACAGCGGTTCAGAAGGCGCGCAAGCTGATCGACGGCGACAACGTCGATTTCCTTTTGGGCAGCAGCAACTCCGCTCAGTCGCTCGCGATAGCGCAGGTCTCGAACGAGAAGGGAATCCTGCAGATCGTTCCCGGAGGCCACACGGACGCGGTGACAGGCGCGAACTGCCACTGGAACGTCTTTCGTGTTTGCAACACCACGCAAATGGAAGCGAACGCCGTGGCGGGATCCTTAATCAAGCAATACGGCAAGAAGTTCTACTATCTCACGACCGATTACGCCTTTGGCCATACGCTCGAAGCCGGAATGGTGAAGGCTTCCGCTCTATTGGGCGGGGAGCGGGCCGGTGGGGATCTGATTCCACTCGGAAATGTCGATTTCTCTTCCTACCTCATCAAGGCGCAGGCGACCAGTTCCGACGTCATCTTATTTCTCCTGCCCGGCGACGACATGACCAACGCGCTGAAGCAGGCGGTGCAGTTTGGCCTCGACAAGAAGGGCCATCTCGCCGGAGCACATCAGGAGGTGGAGAATCTAGGAGGCCTTCCGCCTGAAGCCCGCCTCGGCACATGGGTGATGGAGTGGTACTGGAGCCAGCCGGGCGTTCCCCACGTCGCCGAATTTGTCGAGGCGACCAAGAAACGCACCGGCAGCGTGCCAACCTCGCGCACTTGGTTCGGCTATGTCGCGGTCTGGACCTGCGCGCTCGCCGCCGCCAAGGCCAATTCGCTCAAGGCGGTCGACATGGCGAAAGCCCTGCAAGGCTTTCAGCTGCCGCCGGAAATTGCGCTTGGGCCGAACCCGGCTATTTATCGCGCGGGCCAGAATCAGCTCTTAGCCAGTCTCTATGTCGGCAACGCCCAGCCGAGCGGCGCTGGACCGGATGATATGTTCAAAGTGACGAGCGTTGTTCGGGGCCCCGATGTTGCAGGCACTGTCGAGGAGAGCGGCTGCAAAATGACTTGGCCGGCGTGAGGCCGACTGCGGCGAGCCGCCTCCTTTGCAAAAGACTTCAGCCAACTGGAACGATTGACATCTGAGGCAGGACTGAGGTGGGCACGAAAAAGCCGCCGCGCGCGGGCGCCGGAGACAAGGGAAGGATCATCATGACTTCCAGCACGAGGCAGGCCACTCTCGAAGAACACCTTCCAGGCAAACATATTCACGGCATCCGCGTCGAGATGAAGTCGGCGAAATAGTCGGACCGCACGACCATCGTCCTCTCGGTCGGAGAGACGAGGTTTCTTGGGGGCAGGTTCATTGGGCAAGTGATAGGGAGCGTATTATGCAACAGACATTTATCCCAAATCCGCAACACTATACTCGCGACGAATTTCGTAAGTTGATTTCCAGCATCCAGGTGGGAGCCTGGCGCCCCAAATTTCCCACTCTCCATAACACTGGCGTTCCATCTCTTGCGCAATGGAAGGCCTATGGGCCGACAAGTAAGGAGGGTTGGGGCGGAAGTTTGAATCGGTATTTTGCATCCACGAATAAGGATAAGAAGGCTTGGCATGCGGGGCCTCATTTCATTTGCTGCCCGGATTACATTTGGTACTTGTCGGATCTCCGGTTTGATGGCGTTAGTGTTAGTTGCTGGAACCCAGTAACCGTTGGCATCGAGATGGTGGGGAACTACGAAGTCGGGGCCGACGACTTTGCGACTGGAGACGGCGCGAAGGTTGGCGACAACGCCGCTTTCGTTTTGGCCGTTCTTTGCGAAAAATACGGGTGGAAATTAGAAAACTATGTTCCTGGCGCCTCTGGGCTTCATTTCCACAAGGAGTGCACGATCGATCACCACGCTTGTCCCGGATCGAAGGTGTCCAAAGCGAAAATGATCGCGTCGGCCAATGCTCAGTTGGCGACTTTCGCTGCAAATCCGCTCGGGCACACTGCGACGCCCGCCGCTGCGACACCCCCCGCTGCGACGCCCGCCACGGCGGCGCCCGCCGCTGCGAAGCCCGCCGCTGCGACAACCGCCGCTGCGACACCCGCCGCTGCGAAGCCCGCCGCTGCGACACCCGCCGCTGCGACGCCCGCCACGCGGCGCCCGCCGCTGCGACCCCGCCGCTGCGGCGCCCGCCACGGCGGCGCCCCTCGTCCCGCCCGTACAAGAGACTCCCGATATTATGAGCGTCGAGGATATTCAAAGCGCCCTCAATCAACTTGGCGCCAACCCGCAACTCAACGTGACGGGCGACTACGATCAAGCAACCAAAGCGGCTGTGACCGCGTTCCAGCAGTCGCACAATTGCGACGTCGATGGATGGGTTGGATCGCAAACGATCTCCGCTATCCAGGCTTCATTGGCGCAGGAAGCCGCGCCGGACATTGTGACCGTCGAGGACATTCAGAGCGCCCTCAATCAGCTTGGCGCCAATCCGCAACTGGACGTCACGGGTGACTACAATCAGGCGACTAAGGCGGCGGTTGCGGCGTTCCAGCAATCGCACAATTGCGATGCCGATGGGTGGGTAGGCCAACAAACGACTGACGCGATCAAAACAGCGCTCAAATCGGCGTGAGCGTCTCCATCTCCCTGCAGCCAAGCTGAAAGGATCCTGAGCGATCGATCGAACCGCCGCGGCTTCGATTCCAACGACGGCCAGTAGGAAATCCGGCGGCCCTCCTGACGCGTGCGCGATTGGCGGTGGATAGCTCGCGCTGCGTACGCGTCGGGCTGCCTGACCTGCTAGCATCGGCTCCATGCCCCTTCACCTCATCAAGCTCGCGGTCGGCGCGGACTCGCTCGTGCGACCTTCGCGAATGGATGGCGGAGCGGATGGCGGACGCCAAGCGTCGCCGCGCGCCGCTCCGGCATGCGCATGTCACCCGCATGGCCCCGAAACGGACCGAACAGGTCCTGGACGGCGGCTCGCTCTACTGGGTGGTCAAGGGCATGATCTCCGCCAGACAGGCGATCCTCGGCCTCGAGCCGTTCGTCGACGCCGACGGGATCGGCCGCTGCAAGATCTGGCTTGGGCCGAGCGTGGTCGCGGTCGCGCCGCGCCCGATGCGCGCCTTTCAGGGCTGGCGCTATTATCAGGCCAAGGACGCGCCGCCCGATATCGACGAGGCCCAGCCCGGCTTCGCCGCCATGCCGGAGGTTATGCGCCGAGAACTGGCGTCGCTCGGGCTCCTGTAGCGGCGACCCTTGGAGATCGCATGAAGCAGCTTCTCAAAGCAATTATTGAGGCCGGCGTTCGGCCCGAGATGTCTGTTCGGAAGGCTCGCTTCGTCAGGGCGTGCAACCTGATCGCAATCATTTCGGCGGTTTGGTTGATCGGCGTACTTCCGATGTTCACCCAGTATCTGCCTGCTACGAGGGTCGTAACATTGACAACGGCAGCTTGTGCGTTGGCCCTTTGCTTGACCCCCTTGATCAACAGCCTTGGTTTCTATCGGTCAGCACAGGCATACGCCCCCACGATTACGATGGCCACCGTAGCATTCAACGCCTTGTATTTTGGACATCAAACGTGGAACGACCTGTTGTTGCTCGCCATCATCCTGATAGCTTTTTACTATGTGGAGTCGTTATTCATCCTGTTATGGGTGACAGCCGGCGCGGCGACGCTTTTCGTCGCGGTAGAGGTTTGGTACGCCCTCGGAAATCAAGGGTTTCTGGAAGGCCTCGTACCAGATCAATTCTTAATCACGATAAGAAATGCTTCGGTTTACAACGTGGCTTTTCTCACAATTGCGTTTGCCTACTACAACCGCGCAATTCTCAACTCGACCCAACGGGCGCTCGACAAGGAGTCCGCTCGCTCAGAAATCGCTCCTTTTGAACATCCTGCCAAAATCGATCGCCGAAAGATTGAAGGACTCAAAGCAGTTGATCGCTGATCGTGTTCCAGAAGCCAGCGTCGTCTTTGCCGACTTGGTAGGATTTACAGAAATATCTCGAAAGATGGACGCTACCGAGCTTGTTCGTATGCTGAACGAGATATTTCTCGGTTTCGATCGCGCAGCCAAGCGCATCGGCCTGGAGAAGATAAAAACGATCGGCGACGCCTATATGGTGGTCGCAGGCGTTCCGGAGCCACGCGCGGATCACGTTCAGGCAGCCGCTGAAATGGCTTTAGCCATGCAAATGCACGTCGAAAGCTTATCCGCTCGGCACACCGACCTCCGCCTGCGGATCGGCATCCACACTGGCGCGGTTGTCGCTGGGGTAATTGGCGAGAACAAATTTTCCTATGACCTCTGGGGTGACAGTGTGAACATCGCCAGTCGGATGGAATCTCATGGCCTGCCCGGACGGATCCATGTGTCGGAAGCCTTTGCGCGCGCGGCGAGCAGCAAATGGAAGTTCGAGGCGCGAGGATTGATCGACGTTAAAGGCCAAGGCCCAATGAATACGTATTTTCTCAGCCGCCCGTCCCTCGTCCCACTTGCGGGGAGAGGGTGAGGGGTCGAGCGATTGGCCGCGAACGGCGGCAAAGGCCCTCATCTCGGCCTTCTCCCGAAGGCGGGGAGAAGGAGCGCGCCCGTTCGCCGCAAGCCTTGCCAATCGCCCGGCACTGCCCAATTTAATCAGCGAACAAAGGCTTCATGGTGTCCGTTATGGACAAGGACAAGGACAGCGCGCTCGCCAGGCGCGGCGGCGGCGAGGACATCGCCGCCTTCGTCGAGGCGGCGAAAAAGGTTCCCGCGGCGGCGTCCGGCCGCGGACGGCTGATCTTCGCCCTTGACGCGACCATGAGCCGGCAGCCGACCTGGGATCTTGCCCAGTCGTTGCAGGCGAAGATGTTTCAGGCCGCGTCCGGGCTCGGCGGCCTCGACGTGCAGCTCGTCTATTTTCGCGGGCTGAACGAGTGCCGGGCGTCGAACTTCGTCTCCGGCGGGCAGGGGCTCGCCCAACTCATGAGCCGCATCGAGGTGCGCGGCGGATCGACGCAGATCAGGAGGGTGCTCGCCCATGCGCGCGACGAAGCCAGGCGCGCGAAAGTCGGAGCGCTGGTGTTTATCGGCGACGCGATGGAGGAAAACCCCGACACGCTCGCGGCTCTGGCGGGCGAACTCGCGCTGCTCGGCGTGAAGAGCTTCATGTTCCAGGAGGGGCATGATCCCGACGGCGAGGCGAAGCTTCAGCGAGATCGCCCGGCTGACTGGCGGGGCCTATGGCGCTTTCGACGCCGGCGCATCGTCCAGGCTCGCGGCGCTCCTGCGCGCGGCGGCGGCCTATGCGGCGGGCGGCCACGCGGGGCTGGTTCGGCAGGCGGCGAACGACGCCGAGGCCCGGCTCCTGCTGTCGCAGATGCGGGAAAGATGAAGTTGGCGTAGATTTGCCCTCGGCGGGAATTAAGTCCGCGCTGCTACACTCGGGCGAGACGCCGGCTCAATCGAAAGCCTTATAGCAATGAACCTCGTTATAGGCTTGATCTTGCTGTTTCTTCTTTTGCAGGCGATCAAGCAATTCGGCCGCATGGACGCCGCGACGGCGGCGCGTATCGTGCGCCACGGCGGCGGCGTTTTGGGGATGATCGGCGCGCTGCTCCTGCTGCTGCGCGGGCGGATCGGGCTCGCCGCGACGGTCGCGGGCATGATGGCCAACTTCGCCGGGTGGAAGACGCCCGGAGGGGCGCCGACGGGCTTTCGCAATGTGGGCGGGGGCGCACGACCGGGACGGGCGTCGAGCGCCCGCTCGGCGATGGTGGAGATGCGGCTCGACCACGACAGCGGCGCGATGACCGGGACGGTTCTGTCCGGCGCTTATGCGGCCCGCGCGGTCGAAACCCTGTCGCGTCCGGAGCTCATGTCCTTGCGTCAGGAGCTCATGCGCGACGATCCCGACGGCGTCAGCCTGTTAGAGGCATATCTCGACCGCCGGTTCGCCGGCTGGCGTGAGGCAGACCAGGGTCAGAGTCAGAGGCGGGGAGGCGGCGGGGCGATGTCGCGCCGGGAGGCGTTCGAAGTCCTCGGCCTCGCCGAAGGCGCGGGCGCGGCGGACATAATCCGCGCCCACCGAACCTTGATGAAGAAGTTTCATCCAGATCATGGCGGCTCGACCACGCTTGCCGCGCGGGTCAATCAGGCCAAGGATGTTCTGATGCAGCGTCAAGGCTAAGCAACTCCGAAAGCGTACGCGTCAGTCGTGGGCGGTGAAACAGGCAAATCCGGTGCGTTTGAGCGCGCGGCACGCAGCTTCCGCCGAAGCCGAATCGTCCAGGCCGGCGAAACGCGCGCGATAGAGCGTGGCGTCGCCTTTGCGCACTTTTTCGGTGAGCGGCTTGGCGGAGGCGAGCGTCGAGGGGTTGCGTTCCTGGGCGCGGATCAAAAGGGCGTTGGCCTTGGCGAGATCATCCGGCGCGCCGATCTGGATCATCCACCCCCGCGCGGCGGGACCGTCGTTGTCCTCGTCGTTTTGGGCGGCGCGCGCCGAATGGCGGTCGTCTTCCGCCGGGCTCTGGGGCCGTCCGAGCGGCGGCATGACCAGCGCGCTCGCCGCCGCCAGCCGGGCCTGAATTTTCCCTGACGGCTTGGCTCTGTCGGGACTTCTTGAGGAGGCCGAGATCGGCAGCCGTCGGCTGCGCCGCGCGCGGGGCAGGCGCCGGAATTTCCTCGTCGCCCGCTCCGTCGTCGCCTTCTCCGGCTGCGTTCGCCGCGCGTGTCGCGGGGGAGATGCGTTCAAACCTGGCTTCGGTGATCAGGGCTGGACGCGCCCGCATCGGCGGCGTCACGGCCGGTTCGATCGGGGGCTCGCTCGTCTCGGCTGGCGAAGCGTCGGCGACTGCCGCTGCGGTATGCGCGGTCGAAGCTTCGGCGATGTGGTCGGCGATCAGGTTGGCCATGATCCGGTCGCGCCCTGCGGCGGAGCGCCCGCCCATGACCACCGCGAGCAGCGATCGTCCGTCGCGATGGACCGAGGTCAGGAGATTGAAGCCGGAGGCTCGGGTGTAGCCGGTCTTGATTCCGTCGACCCCGTCGATGCGGCCGAGCAGGTGATTGTGGCTGCCGATGATCTCGCCGTCGAAGCTGAATTGGGTGGTCGAGAAATAGCGGAAGTAGCGCGGGAACCGCTCCTCAAGCGAACGTCCGAGGATCGCCAGATCGTGCGCGGTGGTGATCTGCGCGTCATTGGGGAGTCCTGACGCGTTGACGTAGACCGTGCTCGTCATGCCGAGCGCACGGGCCTTGCGCGTCATCATGTTGGCGAAATTGCTCTCCGACTGGCCGATGGCTTCGGCGACCGCAACCGCGATGTCGTTGGCCGAACGGGTCACGATGGCCTTGATCGCGTCGTCGACGCTGATCGAGTTGCCGGGAGGGAGGCCGAGCTTGGAGGGTTCCTGCGCGGCGGCGTGCTCGGAGATCGGGATTTGCGTCCGGAGCGTCATTTCGCCGCGGTCGAGCGCTTCGAACAAGAGATAGAGCGTCATCACCTTGGTGATCGAAGCGGGATGACGCAGTCCGTTCTCGTCAGCGGAATAAAGCGTCCGCCCGCTGTTGGCGTCGACGACAAGCGCGGAAAAGGCCGGCGAACCGGGAACTGCGCCTGCCGCTACGGAAGCGCGCCGCGGCGATGCGCGGCGGGCGTAATGAGCAAACCGCCAATGATGCGGGGCGCGCGCATAGCGCGGCGCGTGCGCGGCATGGGTCGCGTGCGCGCTATGCCGATAATGGCGGATGTGATGGGCCTGCGCCTGCCCGCTGGCAAGGTAGAGGGTCGAGGCCGAAATCAAGGCCGCCGTCGTCAGACGAGCCAGCCGGCCGATTCCAAAGCAATTGTTACGCAACGCCATGAACGCCCCACCGACTTGACGCAACGGCGAGGCGGAGCCGCCAATCACAGTTGCGTTACGCACACAGTTGGCGACGATATGCGGGAGCGGTTACGCAGCGGTTAACGGGATTCCGAAGAGCCGCCGATATTTTTCAGCAAGCCTTTGAAATCGCGACCGGGGCGCGACGACGGCGGGCGACCGGATGAAGATCAAATTGAATAAACGGCGGCTATGGATTGAAATGATTTACCCTTTTTAATTCTCTTGGCGGGTTGCCTTGGGACAGGCGACGCGAATTTGCTGCACTGCAACAAATTGGGCTTGACTTCGATTGTGCAGTGCACATATTAGCGTCCATCGCGGCTTCGCCTCTTTTCGGATGCGAAACCGACTCAATGAAGGGAGCTCGCAATGACAGCCAGCACGCCAACACTCGAAGACTTTCAGAAGTTCTCCAAAGACCAGCTCGAGGCTTTCACCGCCGCTTCGACCACCTTGTCGAAGGGTCTGCAGGATATCGCCGCCGAGTTCGAGCGATTATTCGAAGAAGGCGTTCGCCGCCGGAACGGCGATGTACGAGAAGCTTCTCGGCGCCCGCAGCGTTGAGACGGCGATCCAGATTCAGACCGAATTCGCCAAGCAGGCCTACGAAGGCTTTGTCGCTCAGGCGACCAAGGTTACCGAGCTCTACACCCGGGTCGCTTCGGACGCTCTGAAGCCGGTCACCACGGCCTACGCGAGCGTACAGAAGTAACTGAGCGATCCTCTCGCCGCCAAGCGGCGAGAAAAATCCCTCGAGGCGAAAAAATTCTTCGAGCCCACGCCGGCGCCCCTCCAGCGCCGGCTTTTTATTTGCGCCGACGCCGGCGCCCTTCCAGCGCCGGCTTTTTATTTGCGCCGACCCGCCATCCTATGTTCCGCTTCGCGAAATGGAACAGGAAAGGCGCATCCCCAGTTGCGTGCAAAAGGCGTCCCGTTATCGGGCGCGCGGAGGCTCTTGCGCGTGACCAACAAATTGGCAATGCTGTCATTCGGCAAGGACATCTGGCGCCGACGGCGCGCGGCGCCTAGATAGAGTTGCTACGGTTCTGCATCGACGTCATGATGTGAGTTCAAGCCTAACCGGCATCAATCGGGGTCTATCCGTGGCTGCCGCCTCAATTCCGTTAGTCGTTCGCCTGCGAGCGGGGATGGCTCGGTTGGCGCGGTGGTTCTACCCGGGCTTCGGCGTGGCCGCGCCGCAGGTCGCGATGCGGCCGATCGCCTCGCGCGAACCCAAGCGAGGAGGAGAAACGCCAGGGTCAGGCGCGGCGGTCATTACGCGCACCCGGACGCAAACGAAGCGTCCGAACATGTATCGTGTTCTTTTGCTCAACGACGACTACACCCCTATGGAGTTCGTGGTCTCAATTTTGCAGGCGTTCTTCAACAAGGATCAGCAAGAGGCGATGCAGATCATGCTTCAGGTGCATCACAATGGGGTCGGCGAATGCGGCGTCTACTCCTACGAGATCGCGGAGACGAAAGTGTCGCAAGTGATGGATCACGCGCGCAAGAATCAGCACCCCTTGCAGTGCATCATGGAAAAGAAGTGAAAGGCGCCCGATGCCCATTTTCTCCCGCGCGCTCGAAAAGACCCTTCGCCGAGCCCTGTCGCTCGCCAACGAGCGCCATCATGAATACGCGACGCTCGAACATCTCCTGCTGGCGCTGATCGACGACGTCGATTCGGCGGCGGTGCTCAGGGCGTGCGGGGTCGACCTCGACGCGCTGCGCAAGACCGTTGTTCAGTACCTCGACACCGAACTTGAAAACCTCGTTGTCGACAGTCAGGAGGAGGCCAAGGCGACCAACGGCTTCCAGCGCGTCGTGCAGCGCGCGGCGTTCCACGTCCAGTCGTCAGGTCGCGAGGAGGTGACGGGCGCCAACGTTCTGGTCGCCATTTTCGCCGAGCGCGAGACGCATGCGGCATACTTCCTGCAAGAGCAGGACATGACCCGCTACGACGCGGTGAACTACATCAGCCATGGGATCGCCAAGCGTCCGGGAGCTTCGGATTCGCGCCTGCCGCGCGGGACCGATGAGGAGCACGAGGCGCGCGATTCCAAGGAATCGAAGGACAGCCCGGATTCAAAGAAAAAGGAAGGCGCGTTGGAAGCTTATTGCGTCAACCTCAATCGGAAGGCGCGAGAGGGGCGCATCGATCCGCTCATTGGCCGCGAGGCCGAAGTGCAGCGCACCATCCAGGTGCTGTGCCGCCGGCAGAAGAACAATCCGCTGCTGGTTGGCGATCCAGGCGTCGGCAAGACGGCGATCGCCGAGGGCCTGGCGCGCAAGATCATCAACTCGGACGTGCCCGAGGTTTTGGCCGATTCGACCGTGTTCGCGCTCGACATGGGCGCGCTGCTCGCCGGCACCCGCTATCGCGGCGATTTCGAAGAGCGCCTGAAGCAGGTGATGAAGGAAATCGAGCAGCACAAGGACGCCATTCTGTTCATCGACGAAATCCATACGGTGATTGGCGCCGGCGCCACGTCGGGCGGCGCGATGGATGCGTCGAACCTGCTCAAGCCGGCCTTGGCGCAAGGGACGCTTCGCTGCATTGGTTCAACGACTTACAAGGAATATCGACAGTATTTTGAGAAGGACAGGGCGCTGGTCCGCCGGTTCCAGAAGATCGACGTGAAGGAGCCGAGCGTCGCCGACACGATCGAGATCCTCAAGGGGCTCAAGCCCTATTTCGAGGAATTCCACAAACTGCGCTACACCGGAGAGGCGGTGAAGGCGGCGGTGGAATTGTCCTCGCGCTACATCCATGACCGCAAGCTGCCCGATAAGGCGATCGACGTGATCGACGAGACGGGCGCCTCGCAGATGCTGCTGCCGGAGCCGAAGCGCAAGAAGACGATCGGGGTCAAGGAGATCGAGGCGACCGTCGCGTCGATGGCGCGAATCCCGGCGAAGTCGGTGTCGAAGGACGACACCGAGGTGCTCCAGCACCTCGAAGCGACCTTGAAGCGGGCTGTCTACGGCCAGGATGAGGCGGTGGCCGCGCTGGCCTCGGCCATCAAGCTCGCTCGCGCTGGCCTGCGCGATCCGGAGAAGCCGATCGGCTGCTACCTGTTCTCCGGCCCGACTGGCGTGGGCAAGACGGAAGCGGCCCGTCAGCTCTCGATCAGCCTCGGGTTGGAGCTCACCCGCTTCGACATGTCGGAATATATGGAGCGCCACACGGTCTCGCGGCTGATCGGCGCGCCGCCCGGCTATGTCGGCTTCGACCAGGGCGGCCTGCTGACGGACGCCATCGATCAGCATCCTCACTCGGTCTTGTTGCTGGACGAGATCGAAAAGGCCCATCCGGACCTGTTCAACATCCTGTTGCAGATCATGGACCATGGCAAACTGACCGATCATTCCGGCAAGCAGATCGACTTCCGCAATGTGATCCTCATCATGACCACCAATGCGGGGGCGCGGGATCTCGCCAGCGCGGCGTTCGGCTTCCACAAGTCGAAGCGCGAGGGCGACGACACCGAGGCGATCGATCGGCTGTTTGCGCCCGAGTTCCGCAATCGGCTCGACGCCATCGTGCCCTTCGCGCGTCTGCCGGAAGGGGTGATCGCCCGCGTGGTCGACAAGTTCATCCTTCAGCTCGAGGCTCAGCTTGCCGATCGCAACGTGACGATCGAGCTGACGGACGAGGCGCGCGAGTGGTTGGTCAAGAACGGCTACGACGAGGCGATGGGCGCGCGGCCGATGGCGCGGGTGATTCAGGCCCAGATCAAGACGCCGCTCGCCGACGAGGTGCTGTTCGGCAGGCTCAAAGGCGGAGGCGTGGTCAAGGTCGTCGTCACCGCCGATGAGGCCGGGGTCAAGAAGCTCAGCTTCGTCTACCCGGAGGGGCCGGCGCAACCGCGGCTTGAGCGCGATCTGATCGTCGCGGCGGGCGCGCGGAGGTCACGCAAGCGCGTCGAGCCCGCGAACTCGGACGCGGACGCGGACGACAAGGAGCCTGCTCCGGAAGAACCGTAAGAGGCTTCGCGCTTCGTCCGATCGAGCAGCAACACGCAGCCCGCGCCTTCCAGCGCGGGCTGATCGCGTTTTTGACCTTGAGCGGAGCGATCATAGCCCGGACGCTCAAAGTCCCGGGGTCGCGCGAGACGCGCACCCGTTGAGAGAGGCCGCGAGGGCCGGCCGGTCTTTGGCCCCTTACCGCGCCGCGCGCGCTGGAACATCTCGAACGAAGCATCGATTTTGTTGTTCGCTGGCAAGCGCCTGTTCGTCATTAAACATGAAATTACTGCAGAAAGCGGCGCGGGGGCCTCCGTTTAAGCGGTCGTTGCAACAACACGCTTAAGTTGTGCGGCTGATCGCGGGCGCATACGGCCCGTTCGCAAGGCAAGCGGTCCGTAACGACCGTCGCCACAATGAAGGTGCGCCCGTGCTGCCACACATTGTTCTTTTCCGAGGCCAGGACCCCGCCAATTACAGCGGTCTTTGGGAGACGGACGGCACCGGCAGCGGAACGTTCGAATTGACGCCGGCCGGAGGCAGCGCTTTGGGGCTCACGCCCAGCAGTATCATTGTCCTTGGCGCCCAGGTTCTGTTTGAGGGGGCCAACTCGAGCGGCCACTTGGGGCTGTGGACGACGGACGGCACCGCCGCAGGCACGGTAGAGCTGACCTCCATCGCCGGGGCGAGTTCGGCGGGGCTGGCTCCGTCCGACCTGACGATCTTCGGCGGCCAGGCTCTCTTCAGCGGCATCGATGCAAGCGGCCAGACTGGACTGTGGACGACAAACGGGACGGCTGGCGGCACGATGGAGCTGACCGGCATCAGCGGGGCGGCGGCGGCGGGAGTACAACCAAACGACCTGACAGTGTTAAACGATAGCACTCTGTTGTTCAATGGCGCGAACGCAGCGGGCCATTTCGGCCTGTGGGTGACAAACGGCACAGCTGCGGGAACGCAAGAGCTGACCGTGGTCGCGGCGTCGGCGACCGGAATAGACCCGACCGACATGGCCGTCTTCAATAATGAAGTGCTGTTCAACGGCGTCGATTCCAACGGCCTGTCCGGTTTGTGGGTGACGGATGGGACTGCCAGCGGCACGCACGAACTCGTCGCGGGGGTCGGGGCCGGATTAAATCCGACCGACCTCACGGTCTACAACGGCCAAGTCCTGTTCACCGGCCTCGACGCCAGCGGCGATATGGGGTTGTGGGTGACCAATGGGACGACCGCCGGCACGCACGAGTTGACGGGCATAACCGGCGCCGATTCCTCGGGCCTCGCCCCAAGCGATCTCACGGTCTACAACGGCGAGGTCCTGTTCCGCGGACTTGACCTGTCGGGCCGCGCCCAGCTCTGGGTGACGAACGGAACCGTGGCCGGAACGCACGAGGTGACCGGTATCGTCGGAGCGGGGACGACCGTAGCCGGCTTCGACCCGTCGGGGTTCACCGTTTACAACGGCGTGGTGCTGTTCAAAGGCACAGATAGCAACGGCCACGATGAATTGTGGACGACGAATGGCACGGCTGCCGGGACAACGGAAATACACCCCAGCTCCCCGAGTCAGTCGTTGGGCCTATCTCCCTTTGACCTGACTGCGCTGACGCCGGGGCCGGCGCTGCCGACCATTACAGGAACGGTGTCCGGGCAGCCGACGATTTCGGAGGCGCCGGTCAAGCTATTCGCGCAGACGACGATTGGCGACGCCAACCTCGGGGCGACCGACACGCTGACGATCACCCTCGATGGCGTGGGCGGGACGCTCGCCGACGGATTGGGCTTCACCAGCCTGACGACCGTCAGCCAGTGGGTCTACAGGCTGTCGGGAACCGCGGGCGAGATCACCAGCGAACTCGACGCCCTGATGTTCACGCCGACCGCAGGAGCGCCCAACACAACTTCCAAAACGACCTTCACGCTAAACGATCAGAGCAGCGCCAACGGCGTGCCTGTCATTGACACCTTCACCTCCGTGATTGATCGCGACCCCCCACCGCCAGTCACCAACAGCATCCTGTGGCAGAACACCAGCGGCCAGGCCTCGATCTGGAACATGAGCGGGACCACCCTGGTCAGCGGCGGGGCCGTCACTCCCAATCCCGGGCCGAATTGGAAAGAGATCGGCACAGGCGATTTTAATGACGACGGCCATTCCGACATCTTGTGGCGGAACGCGAGCACCGGCCAGGCCTCGATCTGGGAGATGGATGGGAACACCCAAATTGGGGGCGGAAAGGTCAGCCCCAATCCCGGAAAGAGCTGGCGGGCCGTTGGGACCGGCGACTTCAACGGCGACGGCCATTCCGACATCCTGTGGCAGAACACGAGCACCGGCCAGGCCTCGATCTGGGACATGGACGGGACCACCCAAATTGGCGGCGGAAAGGTCAGCCCCAATCCCGGGCCGAGTTGGCGCGCCGTGGGGACCGGCGATTTCAATAACGACGGCGATGTCCGACATCCTGTGGCAAAACACAACTACCGGCCAAATCTCGATCTGGGAAATGAACGGGAGCACGTTGAAAGGCGGCGGTCCGGTCAGCCCCAATCCCGGGCCGACTTGGCGCGCCGTCGGCACGGGCGACTTCAATCACGACGGCCTTTCCGACATTCTTTTTCAAAACAAAAGCAGCGGCCAGGTCTCGATCTGGGAGATGAACGGGAACCATCTGATTGGCGGCGGTCCGGTCCGCGCCAATCCCGGGCCGAGTTGGCGCGCGATCGGAACCGACGGCGGCGCCGACATCCTTTTTCAAAACACGAGCGGCCAAACCTCGATCTGGGACATGAACGGGACCAGCATAGCCGGCGGTGGGGCGGTCAGCCTCAATCCCGGGTCGAGCTGGCATGCGATCGGCCTGACCTGAGCGGGCGCCCCCTCCGCGCCTCCGCTTCACTTCGGCGCCAAAGGCGAGCGCGGTCTCGGGGATGCCGGTTTCGAGCGGCGTCCCTTCCGACCAGAACGTGGCCTTGAAACGGCTCGCGTCGACTTGGACCCGCATCGGGCTGAGGCGCAGCTTCACGCCGCGCGAGTCAGCGGCGATTCGCAGGATATCGCCAGTCGTCCCGGTCGGCGCGCAGGGAATGCGCCACGCCTGAGCGACGGCTGATCCAGGCGCCGCCGCCGGACCGAAATCAGGCGCAAATTTCTTCTTGCCCGCTTCCGGTGCATCTGTTAGCAAAGAACAAACTGCACTTGGGTGACGCTGAGGCCAATACCTCCAGTGGGCGGCTCCGCGTCACGTCCTTTCGCGGTGCATCGCGGCGGCCGGACCGCACACGCGAGTACTCTCTGACAGCTATACTGAAGATGAGAATACGAGATGTTGCCAGATATTGTTCTTTTCGAGGGCCGCGATCGAACGAGTACGGTTAGTCTTTGGGAGACCGACGGCACGCAAAGCGGAACTTTTGTACTGACTAATGTTGCGTCGCCCCCACCGCTGATCACCGGGGAGCCGAACTATGGCTTCGTACCCCTCACCTCGGTGTCGTTAGACCTGACGGTTTTCAACGGCCAAGTGCTTTTCGCCGGCCGATACAACCCCCTCGATTCCCGCTATACCAGGGCCCTTATACGATATGGACGACCGACGGCACAGCGAACGGCACCGTTCCGCTGATCATCGCCGGGGCGAATTCGAAGGGACTCTTTTTTGACGCTGCTCAGCGCTTCTAACATTTCGCTCGCGCCCGGCTTTACGGTTTTTGGCGACGAGGTGCTGTTTCGCGGCGTCGATACGGCGGGTGCAGTCGGGCTGTGGATGACCGATGGGACGGCGACAGGCACCTCGGAAATCGTCGGCATTAACGGGGCGGCTTCGACGGGAATAAACCCGACCGACATCACCGTATACAGCGGCATGGCGCTGTTCAACGGTGTGAACGCGGCGGGCGACCTCGGCCTGTGGACGACGGACGGCACTTCCGGGGGAACGCAGGAGCTAACCTCGATCGGCGGTGCGGCGGCCACCGGACTGGATCCGACCGACATGACCGTTTTCAACCACGAGGTGCTGTTCAACGGTGCGAACGCGGCAGGCGATCGCGGCCTGTGGACGACGAATGGCAAGTCCGGGGGAACGCAGGAAATAACCTCGATTGTCGGTGCGGCCGCGGCTGGACTGGATCCGACGGACTTGACAGTATTCGGCAGCAAAGTCCTGTTCAACGGCCTCGACGACAATGGCCTTAATGGACTCTGGATCACCGACGGGACAGTCAATGGGACCCACGAGCTCCTCGCGGAGGCCGCGGGGGCGACAGCCGCCGCAGATCCGCTTGGATTGAACCCGAGTGAGCTTACAATATTCAACGGCGAAGTCTTCTTCAACGGCCTCGACAAGTCCGGTCTCCCGCAGTTGTGGGAGACCGATGGAACGGCGGCGGGCACGCAAATGCTGGCGCCAGCCACCGCCTCGCCGACCCAAGGTCTAAATCCGTTGAATCTTGAGGTCTACAACGGCCAATTGCTATTCGAGGGCACAAGTAAACGGGTTAATGCCTCGGGGGGCTATCCAGGCTTGTTTACGACGGACGGCACGGCCGCCGGGACGCAGGAAATAACCCCCGCTTCAGGACCCAATTTGTCGCCGTATCCGTTCGGATTCGTTCCTACGGATCTGACTGCGCTGAGGCCAGCGCCCACCAGCATCCTGTGGCAGAACACGAGCACCGGTCAGGCCTCGATCTGGGACATGAACGGCAGCACGACGATCGGCGGCGGGGAGGTTAGCCCCAATCCCGGGCCAAGCTGGACCGAGATCGGAACCGGCGATTTCAACGACGACGGGCTCTCCGACATTCTGTGGCGGAACGCGAGCACCGGCCAGGCCTCGATCTGGGAGATGAACGGGAACAACTTGATCGGCGGCGGGGCCGTGAACCCCAATCCCGGGCCGACTTGGCACGCGATCGGAACGGGCGATTTCGATGGCGACGGCCTTTCCGACATCCTGTGGCGGAACACGAGCACCGGCCAGGCCTCGATCTGGGAAATGAGCGGGAACACCCTGCTCGGCGGCGGGGCGGTGAGCGCCAATCCCGGGCTGGCTTGGACGGCGATCGGAACGGGCGATTTCAATAAGGACGGCTTCTCCGACATCCTGTGGCAGAACGCCAACACGGGCCAGGTCTCGATCTGGGAAATGAACGGGAACAATTTGATCGGCGGCGGCCCGGTGACCCCCAATCCCGGGACGGCCTGGCAAGCGATCGGGACCGGCGACTTCAACCAGGACGGCTCTTCCGACATCCTGTTCCAAAACAAGACCACCGGCCAGGTCTCGGTCTGGGAGATGGACGGGACGAGCTTGATCGGCGGCGGGCCGGTGAGCGCCAATCCCGGGCCGAGTTGGCACGCCATCGGAACCGACGGCGGCGCCGACATCCTGTTGCAAAACACCAGCGGCCAGGCCTCGATCTGGGACATGAACGGAAACACGATCGTTGGCGGCGGGCCTGTCACCCCCATCCCGGGGCCGAGTTGGCATGCGGTCGGCCTGACCTGACGCGGGCGTCGACTCAGCGCCTCCGCTTCAATTCAGCGCGCAAGGCGAGCGCTGTCTCGGGGCCGCCGGTTTCGAACGGGGTCACGTCCGAGAGGCGCAGCTTTAGGCGCAAAATTTCTTCTTGCCCGCTTCCGGTGCATCTGTTAGCAAAAAAACAAACTGCACTTGGGTGACGCTGAGGCCAGTACCCCAGTGGGCAGTTCCGCAGCACGCCTATTCGCGGTGCATCGCGGCGGCAGGACCGCAGACGCGAGTGCTCCGTGACAACTATACTAAGGATGAGAATACGAGATGTTGCCAGATATTGTTTTTTTCGAGGGCCGCGACGCAACGAACACGACTAGTCTTTGGGAGACCAACGGCACGCAAAGCGGAACTTTTGTAGTGTCTAACGTTGCATCGCCCCCACCGCTGATCACCCGCGAGCCGAAGTATGGATTCGTACCCGGCACTGCTTCGTTAGACCTGACGGTTTTCAAAAGCCAGGTGCTTTTCGCCGGCGGATTCAGCCCCACTATTACCCCCGTTTCGATTGGTCCTTATACGATATGGACGAGCGATGGCACAGCGAACGGCACCGTTCCGCTGATCATCGCCGGGGCGAATTCGAAGGGACTCTTTTCTTTCGACGGTGCTCACCCTAACAACTCGATCGGGCCGGGCTTTACAGTTTTTGGCGACAAGGTGCTGTTTCGCGGCATCGATACGGCGGGTGCAGCCGGGTTGTGGATGACCGACGGGACGGCGACAGGCACCACGGAAATCACCGCCGGGGCGGCTTCGACGGGAATCAACCCGACCGACATCACGGTATACAGCGGCATGGCGCTGTTCAACGGAGCGAACGCGGCGGGCGATCTCGGCCTGTGGAAGACGGACGGCACTCCCGGGGGAACGCAGGAGCTAACCCCAATCGCCGATGCGGCGGCCACCGGACTCGATCCGACAGACATGACCGTTTTCAACAACGAGGTGCTGTTCAACGGTGTCGACGCCAGCGGCCTGATCGCGGATTGTGGGCGACGAACGGCAACGTCCGGGGGAACGCAGGAAATAACCTCGATTGTCGGAGCGGCCGCGGCCGGACTGGATCCGACTGACCTGACGGTGTTCGGCAGCGAAGTCCTGTTCAGCGGCGTCGACGACAATGGCCTTCATGGACTTCTGGATCACCGACGGAACGACCAATGGGACCCACGAGCTCCTCGCGGAGCCCGCGGGAGCGACAGCCGCCAAAGATCCGCTTGGATTGAACCCGAACGACCTCACGGTTTTCAACGGCGAAGTCTTCTTCAACGGCTTCGACAAGTTCGGTCGCCAGCAGTTGTGGGAAACCGACGGAACCGCGGCGGGCACGCAGATGCTGACAGTGGCCGGGGCCTCGACGGCGTCCGGTCTAACTCCATCCAATCTGGAGGTCTACGACGGCCAATTGCTGTTCCAGGGCATCAATAACAAAGGGTATGTCGGCTTGTGGACGACGGACGGGACGCCCGGCGGGACGCAGGAAATATCCCCCAGTTCAGGAACGTATTTGGGCGGACTTAATCCTGCGGATCTGACTGCGCTGAGGCCGGGCTCGTCCCCATCGACAGTGACCAGCAGCATCCTTTTTCAGAACACGAGCACTGGCCAGGCCTCGATCTGGGACATGAACGGCAGCACCTTGGTCGGCGGCGGGGCCGTGAGCCCCAATCCAGGGCCGAGCTGGACGGAGATCGGAACGGGCGATTTCAATAACGACGGCCATTCCGACATCCTGTGGCAGAACGCGAACACCGGCCAGGCCTCGATCTGGGACATGAACGGGAACACCTTGCATCGGCGGCGGGACCGTGAACCCCAATCCCGGACCGACCTGGCACGCGATCGGAACCGGCGATTTCGATGGCGACGGCCATTCCGACATCCTGTGGCAGAACACCAGCACCGGCCAGGCCTCGATCTGGGAAATGGACGGGAACACCCTGCGTCGGCGGCGGCCCCGTCAGCCCCAATCCGGGGCCTGCCTGGAAAGCGATCGGAACGGGCGATTTCAACAAGGACGGCAATGTCCGACATCCTGTGGCAGAACACCAACACCGGCCAGGTCTCGATCTGGGAAATGAACGGGAACAATTTGACGGCGGCGGACCGGTGACCCCCAATCCAGGGACGGCCTGGCAAGCGATCGGGACCGGCGATTTCAACCAGGACGGCTTTTCCGACGACATCCTATTTCAGAACAAAAGCACCGGCCAGGTCTCGGTCTGGGAGATGGACGGGACGAGCTTGATCGGCGGCGGGCCGGTCAGCGCCAATCCCGGGCCGAGCTGGCACGCCATCGGAACCGGCGGCGGCGGTTCGGACATCCTTCTTCAAAACACCAGCGGCCAGGCCTCGATCTGGGAGATGCACGGAAACACGATCATCGGCGGCGGCCCGGTCAGCCCCAGTCCCGGGTCGAGCTGGCGAGCGGTCGGCCTGAGCTGAGGCGGGCGTCCGTCAGCGCCTCCGCTTCAATTCGTCGCGAAAGCCGAGCGCTGTCGCGGGGACGCCGGTTTCGAACGGGGTCACGTCCGACCAGAACGTGGCCTTGAAACGGCTCGCGTCGACTTGGTACGGTCGGTCCCACTGGAAGCGCATCTCCTTCAGTTCTCGCAAGAACGGCGAGAACATCGCGCTCGGGCCCAGCATCCAGACCGGCATGGCGCTGATGCGTAGGTTCACATCGAGCGTGTCGGCTGCGATTCGCAGGATATCGCGCGTCGTGCGGGTCGGCGCGCAGGGCATGTGCCACGCGTGACCGAAGGCCGAGTTGGGCGCGGCCAAAAGCGCGGTGACGGCGCGCGCAATGTCCGGCACATAGGCATAGTCGTGCAGCACGTCAGGCGAGCCGACGAACACTGCGGGCTTGCCCTGGGCGAGCTTCCCTATCGAAGTGTCCCCGAGAAAAGAGAGGCCGACGCCAGGCCCATAGAAGTCGGGGGCGCGAAGAGCCGCAACCCGCGCTTCTCCCGCGGCCGCCGCGGCCATCCAGACCCGGGTCGCGGCTGAGCGCGCCGCAGGCTTCAGACCATAGCCGGAAAGCGGCATCGTCTCGGTGAGCGGCGTTGTCTGGGGGCCGTACATGTAGAGATCGTCGATGAACACCATGCGCGCGCCGGTTGCTTTGCAGGCGGCGACAAAATTGCTGATGGCCCTCGGCCAAACGTCGCGCCAGAGGATTCCGGAATAGGGAAATCCGATTGCGACCACGAACTGCCCCGAGCCGTGCACGGCCTTGACGACCGCTTCACGGTCGAGCGCGTCCACCGGCGCGAACGTCGCTCCCCTCGGGAGATCGCTTGGCGCGTTGCGCTGCGCGACGATGACCTCGCGACCTTCCGACAAAAGCCGCGCCGCAGTCGCGCGTCCAACCGGGCCGTAGCCGAAAATGGTGATCCTGTCGGTCAGGGCTTGCCCTTCCATTCAGCCATCCGCCTTCACAGGCGTTTGTCGCGGGGCGCCATGAAATCCCCAAAAACAAGAGTTAAGTAAAGGAATTAGAGGCGTTGTTCAACGCCGCGTGTGATGAAGGAGGCTTGAAATGGCAAATAGGGCTTCGTTGCGCGGGGACGAAAAGAATGTCCAGGACTGGATCAGCCTGATCTGTGGCGTGCTGCTCTTCGTATCGCCCTGGGCCCTCGGATTTTCCGGGGATCCCATGGCCGCGAGAACGGCATGGATTGGCGGCGCGATTGTCTTTGTCATGGGCGTCGCCGCGCTCATGCAATTCGCCGAGTGGGAGGAATGGGTGGCGCTCATCGTCGGCGCGCTCGTGATCATCGCGCCTTGGGCCCTTGGATTCGCCGCTCTCCATGCGGCGATGTGGTCATGCGTCGTGCTCGGCGGGATTGTCGTTTTGTCCTCGATCTCCGAGATCTGGACTGTCCATCATCCTGCAGCGATAGCGGGGCGGTGAGGCGAGGCGATCGCCTGGCGAAGCGGTGATCCGTTTTGATCCGGAACGGGTCACCGCCTCGGGCTCTTGACGAGCCAATGTTTTCGTCGCGTCTCGGAGGGACGCCTCGAATCGCTCGCCAGGAGCCCAGACGCCGATGAAGACGTTCGCGCGGTCCAGGACAATGATTTGTCCATGGGCCATGTCGCCCAGTCGGTTTACAATCAGATCAAGCGCGACACGGACGCTGCTTCGCACGTCTGCGAAGCCGGGCGCGACGCCGAGGCCAAGTCGATGGTCGCGGCTTCACAACGGCGTCACGGCTATCCGACCGATCTTTGAGCGAACGCGTGGCGCAGATAAGCGGCGACGAAAATCGGCACCCGCGTCTCATCGATGTCTTCGGGACTGCGCACGATGTGGATGCGCGAAAGCTCGGCGAGAGGATCACGCGCAAGGAACGCTTCGATCCGCGCCTTGAGCCGGGCGGCTGGCAGAGGGAACGTCATCAGTTTCATGCAGGCGATGCGCTGCGGGGTTATCGCCAGCGTCCAGCCCGGCGCCATGTTCGTCTCAGCCGCGATGAGCCCGGTTTCTTCGAGCAACTCCCGGCGCATACTTGCGTCAAGATCCACCCTATCGTCGAAGACGTCGTCCGGATCCGGTGTTCCCGCTGGAAAGTAGATCTGGCCAGCGCTGTAGGTATGGTGCGCCATCTCGCCGAGCAGGAACGCGCCGTCGTCCGAGCGCAGCGCAGCCATCGAGAAGCAATTGTCGACGGGTTCGCCGGGGTGGCCAAAATCGGCCCAGGCGACGAAGTCGGCGTAGTCGGTCTCGAAGAAGACGCCCTTCAGCCTGAGCACGCCGTCCGCGCCGGTCTCGAACTCACGCTGGCCGAGAAGCAGCACTCGGCCGTTGAACAGCGAAGGCTTGGCCTTGGTCAGCCGCGCCCAATGCGCCGCTATGCTCGTTGCCTGACGTTCGGCGAAAGTCCAGCGCGTCGGCTCGAATCTAAGGTCGAGCGCGCCTATTCTGAGAAGCCGCGCCTGCTCGCTCAAAGGTCAAGCGAACCGCTGGAGACGATGACAACCGAGCCCCCGATCGTCGCGGACTCGACCGCGCCATCCTCGATCACCAGACCAAGCGCGATCAGGCTCGGCCGGCCCATTTCGAAGCCTTGCTCGATGGTCAGCATGTGCTCGCCGTCGGGCGGGCGGTCGAACGCTTGCACGACGCCGGCGAACGCGGCGGCGGCGCTCCCGGTCGCCGGATCCTCGCCCACCCCCCAAGCGCCCGCGAACATGCGTGCATGATAGGCTGATCCCTTGCGCTCCGTCTCGCGGGTGTAGACGAACGTCGCAGGCCCATCCGTAGTCGCCCAGGGCACGACGCCGGGCGCGGCGCGGCCGATTGCGTCGAGTGAGCGCAGCGGAACGAATAAATAAGGCGCGCCGGCGCTATAAAGGCTCGGCTCGTGTCCGTCGAAACCAATATCCGGTGGTTCAAGGCCTAAGTTCGCGGCGATGTCCGCGGTGGACGGCGGTTCGCCTTTGAGGCGTTCGGGCAATTTCGGCAGCTCGAAATAAGCCGCAAGCGCCCGGCCCTTCCGCTTGCGCGTGACGCAGACAACATCGCCGATCCGCTCCTCAAGCACAATCCTGAGATCCTGAGCGCTGAGCAGATCGGCTGCGCGTAGATGGGCGATCAGTGCGGCGGCTCCGACCGTAGGATGGCCGGCGAAGGGCAATTCGCGCTTCGGGGTAAAAATCCGCACCCGGGCGCTGTTGATGGCGTTCCTTGGCTCGAAGACGAAAACGGTCTCGGACAGATTAAACTCGGCGGCGACCGCCTGCATGCGCGCGTCGTCGAGGCCTTCGGCGTCCAGAACCACGGCAAGCGGATTGCCAGTGAGCGCCGTATCGGTGAACACATCCAGCGTTTGAAACCGGCGCTTCATCTGAGTCCCGTGCCCGCAGCACCCCTACCATGCGGCCGGGTCTCGGCAATGCCAGTCCGATTAGTACCACTCGAACCAGGACCCGCTAAGGCCGGGCGCGGAAACGGTAATCAATGGCCGCTTCGCTTCGGGTAGGGAAACATCGTTCGGCAGCCGGTCGGCGCCGCGCATGCCGACGAATGTTCCCTGGCTCGCGGTCCGCTGAGGCGGATTGAGAGTGTCGAGAGCATAGCCCTGGCGCGAGCCGACAGGAGCCCACGTGCCCATCGTCAGCCACGGCTCGACGCCCTGGTGAATGGTAATCTGGCGGCCGGCCGGGGCCGTATGCTTCGCGCGGTGATGAACTGGCTGCGCGTCGGCGCAGGTCGACGCGAAAACCATGCCGAGCGCGACGGCCCCAACAAGATTGACCGGATGTGTCATGTACGCCCCCTTACCGCGCCCTGTTGTACACCGAACCCGGTCCACTCATGCGCCGAAGTGGAAAGAAAGTAAATGTGCGGTTCCACGGATCAAACGGCTTCCGCCGCGAAAAGTTGCGACGGGCGGATCAACTCATCTTGAGCAGCGATCAGGCTCAGCTCGCGTGAGCCCGAGGCCAGAGTGGCGTTCACGACCGCGTAAACCGATGACGCCGCCCGCGATAGCGTCTCGGGCGTGTCATGGGTCTCGAGCCAATGATGAAAGAACAGCGCCGCGAACACGTCGCCCGATCCGTTGACAGAAATCGGCAGGTTCGGTGTGCGCACTCGCCAGAGGCCGGCTTCGTCCCCCGCCAGAATGTCGAGAGCGCCGGCAGGGGTATCGTCGAGCTGGAGGGACGTCGCCGCCACGACCCGCGGTCCCCGTGCGCGCAACGCGACGATCGCCCGCCGCGCCGCTTGAAGCGTGTTCACCTGTTCGCCAGTCAGCCATTCGAGCTCGAAGGCGTTTGGCGTGGCGATGGTCGCGAGCGGCAAGGCGCGGTCACGGAAAAACTCGCCGACGCCGGCGGCCACGTAAATCCCCGGGCCCACATCGCCGATCACCGGATCGCATGCGTAGGGTGCTTCGCCATTGGCCGCGCGAATGCGCTCGAGCGCGCGCAGGGCCGCTTCGCCAATTTCCGCCTTGCCGAGATAGCCGGTCAAAAGTCCGGCGCAGCGGGGAAGCACGCCGATCGTGTCGAGGCCGCTCAGACAATCGTCGATCATCGCGGCGTCGAAGGCGCGACCGCGCCAGCCCGCATAGCCGACATGACTGGAATACTGCACCGTCATCAGCGGCCAGACCTCGCGCCCGAGCCGCTGCAGGGGAAATACGGCGGCCGAATTGCCGACATGGCCATAGACGACATGCGACTGGATCGAGAGGATGGGCTGAAGCATGGCTCTCGACGAGAGGATGATTCGACGACGACGTCAAAGTGGAATCGCCTATCGAGCCGTGCGACTGATCGCTTGAGCGGGCTCGGCAAGCCTGAAACAATGCCTCGGGGATTTTGCCGAACGTTCGAAAGGACACCGCATGAGCGACGCCATCGCCTTTCTCAAGCGCGCCATCGAGCAGGGGCAGGGGCTCGCTCAGGCCGATGTGGTGCTGAAGGGCGGGCGGATTTTTGATCTTGTCGGGGGTGAACTGATCGAGAGCGACGTTGCGATCTGCAGCGACCGCATTGTCGGAACGATGGGCGAATACCGCGGCGCGCGCGAGATCGATGTCCGCGGCAAGGTCATCGTTCCCGGTTTCATCGACACGCACTGCCACGTCGAATCCTCGCTTCTCACTCCGCTCGAATTCGATCGCTGCGTGCTCGCCCATGGCGTCACGACGTCGATCTGCGATCCGCACGAAATCGCCAACGTTCTGGGGCTGACCGGCCTGCATTATTTCCTCGACGCTTCGATGCTGACCGCGATGGATCTGCGGGTGCAGTTGTCGAGCTGCGTTCCGGCGACGGCGCTCGAGACCTCGGGCGCTCGCCTTGAGGCCGATGATCTTCTGCCGCTCGCCGACCATCCCAAAGTGCTGGGGCTGGCGGAATTCATGAACTTTCCCGGCGTTCTCGCGCGCGACCCGTCATGCCTCGCCAAGCTCGCGGCGTTCCAAACCCGGCCGATCGACGGCCACAGCCCGCTGCTCAGCGGCGCGGCGCTCAATGGCTATTTGAGCGCCGGCGTGCGCACCGACCACGAGGTCACCAACCTTCCGGAGGCGAAAGAGAAGCTCGCCAAGGGCATGCAATTGCTGATCCGCGAAGGTTCGGTGTGCAAGGATTTGCACGCGCTCGCCCCCATCATCACCGAGCGCAATTCGCCGTTCATCGCCCTGTGCACCGACGACCGCAATCCGCTCGACATCGCCGAGGAGGGGCACCTCGACTTTATGATCCGCACGGCGATCAAGCTTGGCGCGCCGCCGCTTGCCGCCTATCGCGCCGCCACCATCTCGGGGGCGCGCATCTTCGGGCTCAGGGATCGCGGGCTGGTCGCGCCCGGCTGGCGCGCCGATCTCGTCGTCGTCGACGACCTCGAACATTGCGCCGTCTCCCTGGTGATGACGCGCGGGCGTGTGGTGGATGACGCTCTGTTCGCTGCGCGCGCTTCGCTCGCGCCGGTCGGGCGCGAGAGCGTCAAGGCGCGGCGCGTCGAGCCGGCCGATTTCGTCGCGAGAGGGCAGGGGCCTTCGACGCAGGCGATCGGCGTCATTCCGGGCAAGATCATCACCGAGCGTGTTCCGGTGACGCTGCCGTTCAAAAACGGCGAGCGCGGCGTCGATCTTGCCCAAGACGTCGTCAAGGTCTCGGTGATCGCGCGCCACGGAATCAACGACAATCACGCGACGGCTTTCGTCAAGGGCTTCGGCATGAAGCGCGGGGCGATCGCTTCGTCGGTCGGCCACGACAGTCACAATCTCTGCGTCGTCGGCGTCGACGAGGTCGGACATGGCGGTGGCGGTCAACCGCCTGCGCGAGATCGAAGGCGGGTTCGCCGTCGCGCGCGACGGCAAGGTGGTCGCCGAACTGCGCTGCCCGTGGCGGGCCTCATGAGCCTGAAAAGCTTCGAGGCGGTGCGTGAGGCGCTGATCCCGCTGCGCGCCGCGGCGAAAGGCCTGGGCGTGACGCTGGCCGAGCCGTTCCTGCAGGTCGCCTTCCTGCCGCTGCCGGTGATCCCGCACCTCAAGATCACCGACATGGGGCTTGTGGACGTCGACAAGTTCGACTTCGTGCGGGACTAGACAAGCCTCTCCAGACCTCGGCCGCGTCAGGCGCGATGCGCGGGCCTAACGTGCAAATGCGCGCTGGCGTTTGTGGACTTAATCCTAGCGGTGGTCCTCGCATGACTTTCGGCGCGCGCTGCCTGGACGCCCGGTTCGATCACTCTGCCAGAACTAGCGGTCGGCAGGCCGCGCAGCGCTGAGGCGCTGGACCCGCCTGCGCATCCGAGGGTTCCGCTCCCGCCGCCGGCGCCCGTTGACGTCGCAGCCGTGCGGGTTGGGACATGAGCGCCGCCGCCCACTCCCGCGTGAACTCCGGCGGGACGGCTCGACGCCCCACAAGCCGCCAGCGCCCGATCCGAGGGGTAGAGCGACACCGTAGCGCTAGCCAAAATCGCGACCGACAACCCAATGTCGCGGATGCGAAACGCGGCCGTGCCGCGCTTGAGGTCAGCTTGCATGATATCCTCCTGCGATCGCTGCAACGCGCAAGTCTGGCGCAGAAAAAAGGCTAGGCTTGGTCAAAAGGGGCGTCAATCCGCGCAAAACTCACGAATTCGCGACTGGCTCCGCAAACCGAGTAAAGCCAAGCCGGAATGTTTGCCGGCTTCGCCGACCACTAACTCAAGCCGCGCGCCGGCTCGCGATCGCGAAAACCACCGCCAGCGCCACCCAGGAGAGGATCATGGTCGTGCCGCCGAGCGGGGCGGCGAAGGGAAAAATGCGCTCGCCGCGTGAAGACATGCATCGCGAGCTCGGCCGAAAACAGGATCGCGCCCACCTCCATGACGAAGCCGACAATCACCAGCCCCCGCGCCAAAGGGCCCGCGATCCGGGCGTGCGCGGCGATCGCCAGCGCTGCGGCCGCGTGCAACAGCAGAAAGAGCGCGGCCCGCTCGGCGAGCTCGCCCCCGTTCGCGTGGACGCCCGCGGCCGCCAGCGCGACGCCGGCCGCGCCCATCAGCGCCGCGACGCCAGCGAGAATGAAGGGCGAGCGGGTCATGTCAGGCTCCGTGGGCCGACGAAGGGGATTGGCGCTGGCAAAGCAGCCCTTTTGGACGCGCGCTTGTCAAGACGATCGGGACCCTCGATCCTCTGGCTCGCGCCTGCAGCGCGGGTTCAAGGAAGTGTCGGGGAGGGCGGCGATTGGCAGATTTCAGGGTGCGCGCGATCGAGCGGGCGGATCGCGCGCGATGGGAGCCGCTGTGGCGCGCTTATCTCGTCTTTTATCGCGCCCAGTGGAGCGACGAGGTCGCTGATGCGACTTTCAGGCGCATTTTCGATCCCCTCGAGCCGGTGCATGCGCTGGTCGCCGAGCGCGACGACGAGCTCATTGGCTTCACCCACTATCTGTTTCAGCGCAGCACGTGGCTCCTCAATCCGCAATGCTATCTGCAGGACCTCTATGTCGATGAGGCGGTCAGGGGCGGCGGCGTCGGCCGGGCGTTGATCGCTGCCGTCGCAGGCGCGGCAAAGGACGCGGGCGCGGCGCGCGTATATTGGAACACGCACGAGACCAACGCAGTCGCGCGCAGGCTTTACGACGCGGTCGCTGTGCGCACAGGCTTCATTCAGTACCGCATCGAACCACTGGGCTGACGCGAGGCGTCTTACACTTGCCGCAGCGCAAAACTTCCCCCATGGTATGCGGCCCGGAACGATTTCTTGTCCCCAAGTGTCGTGCCGGCGCTGACTGGAGAGCTGAATGGTTTCGCGAAGTGTCGCCAGGCGATCTCTCGCCATCGCCAAGGCCAACGCGCAAGCCGGCGCCGATGCAGCGTTGACGATCGCCGCCCGCACCCAGAGTATGCTCGCGCCTGGCGGTCGGCAGTCCGACAAAACACGAGAAGCCCGACTTATGGTGCAGGAGAAAATCGACGCGACGATCGAAGGCGCTTTCGCGGCGCAGATGGCCTGGGGCTCGTTCTTCATCAAGGCTGCGTTCGGCGGCGTGCGTACGGCCAACGACGTTTCGGCCGGTCTTACCGCGATCGCCGAGGCCGCCGCCGCGCCCGCGCGGCGCGCAGTGCGCGCGAATGCGCGTCGCTTGACCGGAGTCTAAGGCGTCGCCTTGACATGGAGCTTGTTCCCCACCTCCACCACGTCGTCGCGACCTATGGCTATTTTGCCGTCTTCCTGATCGTTGCAATGGAGAGCGCCGGGATTCCGATGCCCGGCGAGACAGTCCTGGTCACTGCGGCGATCTTCGCGGCCTCGGGCACGCTGAAGATCTACTGGGTGATCGGAGCGGCTGCCGCGGGCGCGATTATCGGCGACAATTGCGGCTATTGGATTGGCCGCGAACTCGGCTTTCCGCTCATCTACCGCTTTGGGCATTATATTCGGCTTGACGAGAAGCGGCTCAAAGTCGGGCAATATCTCTTTCTCAGGCACGGCGGAAAAATCGTCTTTTTTGGCCGCTTCGTGGCGGTGCTGCGCGCCTTCGCGGCGTTCTTGGCGGGCGTCAATCGCTACAACTGGGAAGAATTCTTTCTCTTCAATGCAGCGGGCGGGATCGTCTGGGCGACGATCTTTGGCTTAGGCGGCTATCTGCTCGGCCGCGCCTTCGAGCATTACGCGCGGCCGGTCGGCATCGCCGTGCTCATCGTCGCCGTGGTCTGCGCGGTCTTCGCGGCCCGCTTCATCCGTTCTCATGAGCAGGCGCTGGAGGAAAAAGCCGAGCGGGCTCTTCCAGGGCCGCTGAGGCGTCCGAAGGCTTAGGCGCACGATCGACGCCTGCGGCCCTCCCTCAGCTTGCGCAAGTCAACCAAAGGAGCGGAGATGCCAGCCAGCTTGACGGCGACAATTCCAGCATTGCCCGCGCTGCTCCTGGGCTTTTGGCTCATGCAGACGGGCAATACGTTTCAAGGGACAATTCTGAGCATCCGCGGCGAGATCGAGGGCTTCACCCTGGCTCAAATCGGCGCAGTCGGGGCGGGCTTCTGGGCGGGCGTTATTATTGGATCGTTGCGCGCCGCGGGAGTGATAAGGCGGGTTGGCCACATCCGCACCTTCGCGGCCTTCGGAGCAATCGCCGCCACCGCGCCGCTCCTGCACCTTCTGGCGGCGAATCCGTACGTGTGGATCGCGGTGCGGGCTCTGACCGGATTCTGTTTCGCGGCCATGTTCATTGTCGTCGAGAGCTGGCTGAACGCCGGCGCGACTTCCGAAAACAGGGGCCGGGTTCTCAGCATCTACGGCATGACAGGATTGGTGGCCGGCATAGGCGGCCAGCTTCTTTTGCCCACGACCGATCCAGCGGGCTTCAAGCCGTTCTGCATCATCGCCTGCATCATTTCGCTTGCCCTCGTGCCGATCGCTTTGACCCAAGGCGCAGCGCCGGCGCCGCCGGGCGAAGGCAGCCATGTCGGCCTGAGCAGGCTCTACCGCGACTCGCCTCTGGGCGTCGTGGCCGGATTCCTGAGTGGAGTGACCACCGGCGCCTTCTTCACGCTCGGGCCGATTTTCGCCGAGGGGCGGGGTCTGAGCATCGGCGAGATTGCGGTCTTCATGGCGAGTGGAACGATCGGCGGATTCTGTGGCGGCCTGGCCTTTGGGTTTGCTCTCGGATCGCTACGACCGGCGCCTCGTGATCATCGGCGCGGCCGCCGCGGCGGCCGCGAGCCTGATCGCCATGCTCGTGCTCGTGCCAGGCGACGCCTATCCATGGCTGCTCTATCTTTGCGTCGCGCTGTTCGGCGGAATGATCATTCCAACCTACAGCCTGGCGCTCGCGCATCTGAGCGACGCGGTCGCGCAACAGGAGATGGTGGCGGCTTCGGCGGCCTGTTGCTGGCGCACGGCGCCGGGGCCGCGGCTGGGCCTCTGATCGCGGGGTTCGCGATGTCCGCAACGCCCCGAGGTTTGTCCTACACGCTCGTTGCGGCGCAGGCCTCATCGTCCTATTCGGAGTTTGGCGGCTGATGTCGGGAGCGAGAGTTCCCGCCGCCCACAAGAGCGCTTTTGCGATGGAGCCCCCGGTCCCGGTCGGGACCGAGTTCGCCGCCGCCCATTCGACCCATGCGTAGCTTTCGCTTTACGCCGCGAGCGGGCGCTCCACCGGTCCGATCCACACCCTGAGCTGCTCCGATCGGCGCAGAAAATCGACGCTGACGGTGCGGTCGATCTTGTCGGCGTCGAGCGCGCGCACGAGGTCGCTGACGCTTGTCACCGGCTTGCCGTCGAGGGCGATGATCAGATCGCCGGTCAGCAGCCCCGCCTGCGCGGCCGGTCCCGCCTGGTCGACGGTGAGGAGCCGCGCCCCGGTCGTCTGTTCGAACCGAAGTCTGAGCGCGATGCGGCGTGGAATCGCGAGCGTCGCAGCCCCGACGCCGATATAGGCCCGCCGCACCCGCCCGTGCCGGGCGATCTCGCCGGCGACGAAACTCGCGGTGTTCGAAGCGACCGCAAAGCAGATGCCCTGCGCGCCCATGATGACCGCGGTGTTGATGCCGATCACCTCGCCCGCCGAGGACACCAGCGGGCCGCCGGAATTGCCCGGATTGAGCGGGGCGTCGGTCTGCACCACGTCCTCGATCATCCGGCCGGTGCGCGACTGCAGCGACCGACCGAGCGCCGAGACGACGCCTGCGGTCACGGTGGCGTCGAAGCCGAGCGGATTGCCGATGGCGATCGCGATCTGGCCGCGCTTGAGCTTGGCGCTGTCGCCGAGTTTCGCCGCCGGGAGCGAGACGTCGGCCTCGACCCTGAGCAGCGCAAGGTCGGTGTCGGGATCGTCGCCGAGCACGCGCGCCTGAAGTTCGCGTCCTTCGAGGGTCGTGAGGCTGACCGTCCGCGAGCCCTGGACGACATGGCTGTTGGTGAGCGCGAGACCGTCGGAGGAAATGATGACGCCGGAGCCTGAGCCCGCGCTGCGGCCTCTGCTTGCGCACGTCGATGCGCACCACGCTCGGGCCGACGCGGTCCACAACGTCGCTCACGACGCGCGAATAGTCGTCCAGGAGCGCCGTGTCATTAGGAGCGGACGGAGCGCCGGGGCCTTGGGCAAGGCTGTCCGAATCGAGGGCCAGAACCGGGACGGGAGACGGGGAGGGTTCGATCATTGCGGCGATATGGTGACGGCCAGTGGGACGTGCAAGCTAGGCTGCGGTTCTGCGTCTGGGGCCGGCGGGCGCGCGGTTGAAACTTGCCAGCTCTAAGCAAATGTCAGATATCGGCAGAATCCTTGGCGCGCCTCGGAGTTCGGCAAACCGAACGCCCCGGATCTCGCCGGCCCGCCAAAACAGAAGGCGAAATGGCTCTAACCGATCCCGCGACTTTGTCTCCGGTCCATTCCGCCAAACCGCCGGCGCCGGGTGCGCTTGGCCTGAGCGGAGCGGTGATCTGCCTCAACGAGGCCGCCTGCATCGGGAAATGCCTCGAAAGCCTTGGCGATTGCGCCGAGATCGTCGTCGTCGATTCCGGCTCGACGGACGCGACTCCGGCGATCGTCGACGATTTCATTCGCCGCGGCTTTCCGATTCGGTTCGTCCATCAGCCATGGCTCGGCTACGCGCTGCAGAAGCAGTTCGCGCTCGACCAGACGAGAGAGCGCTGGATCCTCAGCGTCGACGCCGACGAATGGCTGGACGACGATTTGCGGGCCTCGCTGCCGCGCCTCATGGCGGCCGACGAGTTTGTGTCGGGCTGGAAGGTGCGCCGTTCGCTGACGCTATACGGGCAAGCGAAGCCTGTTAGCCGCTGGACAAGGCCTGAGCATATCCTCCGGCTTGTGCGGCGGGGCAGGGCGCGGTTCGATCCAGCCCTCATCGTGCATGAGGGCTTGGTCGCGGATCATGGCCAGACGCCAATCGCGCATGACGGCCTGCTGAGGCACGAGCGCAGCTTGCCTCTGTACGAGCAGATGAAAAAGGAAATCACCTACGCGCGGCTCAAGGCCGAGCAGCGGCTGAAGCAGGGACGGAAGCCGTCGACGCTCAAGCTCGTGTTCAATCCGCCAATCTATTTCTTCCGCATCTTCTTTTGGAACCGGTTTTTCTTGTCCGGTTGGGCGGGCTTCATCCACGCTGGCGTCGGCGCCATGTATTCTCTCATGACCGAATCGATCCATCGGCAACTTTACAGGCGCGAACAGAGCGCTGACGCGATCCGCTTCCAGCGGCGACGCCATCGGGCGAGGCGAGATGAGCCGGCAATTCGACGACGAGGCCCTCGACACGCTCGAGGTCGTCATTCCCAATCTGAACTGGCGCTATTCAGGCGGCACGGCGGTCAACCGCACGATCGCGCCTCTGATCGCCAGGCGATGGCGCGCGGCGTGGTGTGGACCGGATCGACCGGAGGGAATTGAGGGCTTAAGCCTCAGCGACCTTCTCCGCCTGCGCTTCCGTCCGCCGACGCACGGCAAGGTCCGCATCTGGCATGCGCGCCGCAACGTCGAAATGCTCGCCGGACTTTTGTTGAACCTGTTCGGCTACGGCTTTGCGCTGATCTTCAATTCGGCCTCGCAGCGCAAGAAAACCTGGCTGACCCACTTCCTCATCGCGCGCATGGATGCGGTGATCGCGACGAGCGACATCGCCGCGCAATTTCTCCGGCGCCCTGCAACAGTGATCCTTCACGGCATCGACGTCGATCTCTATTCTCCGCCTGACGACCGCCTCGCGGCCTTCGCGAAAACAGGTCTGCCCGGCAAATATGGGATTGGAACGTTCGGCCGCGTGCGACGGCAGAAAGGCAGCGATCTGTTCGTCGAAGCGATGTGCCGGCTGTTGCCGCAATATTCCGACTTCTGCGCGGTCGTCATCGGTCTCACGACTGTCGACAATCTGCCCTTTGTCGAAGGGCTCAAGCAGCGGGTCGCCGCCGCCGGCCTTTCCGACCGCATCCGTTTCTTGGGCGAATTGCCGATCGAGGAGGTGCCGCTCTGGTATCAGAGGATTTCGATCTATGTCTTCGCCTCCCGGGTCGAGGGCTTCGGGCTCACCATACTCGAGGCGATGGCGGCGGGCGACGCGGTGGTCGCGACGCGCGCCGGCGCAGCCGAGATGATTATCACCGACGGGGACGACGGCGCTCTCGCGCCGGTTGACGACGTCGAGGCGCTCGTCGCCGCGCTCGAGCCGCTCCTGCGCGATCCCGAACGCGTTGAGGCGGTGGGAAAGCGTGCGCGGGCTCGGGTGGTCAGCGCGTTCAGCCGCGACCGCGAGGCCGACGAGATCAGCGCCGTATACCGGCAGGTGTGGGCGGCGAGAAAGAGTTAGCAGGCGGCTGAAAAAGACGCCCGAAGATTTGCTGGTGTTTATCGTTCTCGTCCGATTTGCTGAGGCTTGTCATAAGCGAATTGGGGTGGGATCGATGCGGGGCGAGGATCGGACGAGCGGGGCGTTGTTGTCTTGCGTCGACGTCGAGGCGCGGATCCCGGCGCAGCACCCGCTGCGGGCGATGCGGCGGCTGACCCATGCGGCGCTGAGCGAGCTCGACCCGAGGTTTTCCGCGCTTTACGACGGGATCGGGCGTCCATCCATTCCGCCGGAGCCGTTGCTGCGGGCGACGCTGTCGCAGGCTTCTCTATTCGATCCGCCCGGAGCGGCAACGGGTCGAACGGCTGGAGTTCGACATGCTCTGTTTCGCTGGTTCGTCGGGCTTGCGATCGACGAGAAGGCGTTCGACGCCTCGACCTTCTCCAAGACCCGCGACCGCCTGCTCACCCACGCGATCGCGCAGGAGTTTCTGTCTTCGCTCCTCGGCCTGCGGGAAGTGAAGGGGCTTCTGAGCGCGCAGCCTTTCTCGGTCGATGGAACGCTGTTGAAAGCCTGGGCGTCGATGAAAAGCTTCCGTCCGAAGAACGCCTCGGGCGAAGGCCCGGGGAACGGCCCGGGCGACCCCCCCCGCGACGCACGCCTCGAGGACGGACAAGGATGCGCGCCTTTGACCCGCAAAGGCGCAGGCCAGGAGAGCCGTCTCGCCTGTCTTGGCCACGTCTTGATGGAGAACCGCAACGGGCTCGTGGCGGCGGCCGAGGCGACGCTGGCGACCGGAACGGCCGAGCGCCAGGGGGCGGCGGCTTTCAGCCAGCGCCTGCCCAAAGGCGCGACCCTCGGCGCCGACAAGGGCTATGACGCCGAGGCCTTTGTCGAGGGGTTGAAGGCGCACGGGATCGAGCCGCACATCGCGATCAACGGGACGGTGAGCAAGCCTGGCGTGGCGCGCAAGACCGCGGTTCCGAGCGAGGTCGCCGCGAGTATGCCCCCCGGGCTTTAGACCCGGGGGCAGCGGCTGCGCAAGCGCATCGAGGAAGGCTTCGGCTGGGCGAAGACGGTCGGCGGTCTCACGCAGGCGAAGGTGCGCGGCCTCGCCAAGGTCCGCGCCGCTTTCGTCTTCGCCATGGCCGCCTGCACCATCGTCCGCCTGCCCAAGCTTAGGGCCGCAAGGGGCGAAGCGCGTCCAGCGACATGAAAAGCCAGACAACCATGACCCAATCACAGGCCAAAACCTCGAACAGGAACCGCGGCCGCCCGCAATTGAGACGCGCCCGCCTGCAAAAAATCGCGCCTGCACCCCTCATTGCGCAAACGCAGTGAGTTTTTCAGCAGCCTGCTAGAGAGAGAGATCGTTTCGTCCCGAGCTTTAATGGCGCAGTCTTTTCGAGGGATTCGAAGGATGCGCTATGGATAGGTTTTACATGGGAGCGCCACAACGACGGAGGCGGTCCGTCGAGCGATACAGCATAGTCAAGCGAGCTTGAGGGCGCTGGCGAAGCGCTATGGGGTCAATCCGAAGACCATCGCCCAGTGGAAGTCGCGGAAGTCAGTTTCCGATCTTCGGCCAGGACCCAAGGAGCCCCGATCAACCGTCCTGACCGTTGAAGAGGAGGCCGTCGTCGTTGCCTTCCGGAGGCATACCCTGCTGCCGCTCGACGACTGCCTCTATGCCCTTCAGCCCACCATTCCGCATCTGACGCGCTCGTCGCTGCATCGGTGTCTGCAGCGCCATGGGATCTCTCGGCTGCCCCAAGTCGAAGGCGAAGCCTCGCCCAGGAGCAAGTTCAAGGCCTATCCGATCGGCTATTTCCATATCGACATCGCCGAGGTTCGAACCGCTCAGGGTAAGCTCTATCTCATCGTTGCAATCGATCGGACGTCGAAGTTCGCCTTCGTCGAACTGCACGAAAAGGTCGCGCGCCAGACCGCAGGAGACTTGCTGCGTCACCGCAGGAGACTTGCTGCGTCGCCTAATCGCCGCCGTCCCCTACAAGGTCCACACACGGTCCTCACCGACAACGGAACCCACTTTACGACGCCAGGCAATACGAGCTCGGCAGCCCCCGACATCAAGGCCGCCCTCAACGCCGGAGAGCCCGTCTGGGCGCACGCCTTCGAATACGCTTGCGCTCAGAACGATGTCGATCATCGCCTGACTAAGCCCAAGCACCCTTGGACCAACGGCCAGGTCGAACGCATGAACCGAACCATCAAGGACGCAACCGTCAAACGCTCCTTCTACGAGACGCACGACCAACTGCGAGCTCATCTGCGCGACTTCGTCGACGCCTACAACTTCGCCAGACGCCTCAAGACTTCTCAGAGGCTTCACCCCATACGAGTTCGTCTGCAAAACCTGGACTTCACAGCCAGAAAGATTTAAACTCAGCCCGCTCCAGCAAACCGCGGGACTAAACAGCT
>CAWDKC010000023.1:0-48078 GCA_963802615.1 uncultured Alphaproteobacteria bacterium | reverse complement strand
AGAACTGCCAATAGAGGAACTCGCTCGGGCCGCCGGTGGAAAAGATCGCGACCGCGGCGATGACCGATATCGCCACCGCCCACGGCAGCGAAGGACCCCATGCCGGCATGCGAAGCTTTCCGATGATCGGCGCGGTCGAGGCCGGCTTGACGCCCAGCGCCGGCTCGTACGGAGCAAGCATTTGCAGGGTGTTGGGACAGATGAGGGCGAGGAACAGCAGGATCGCGATCCACATGAGAGCCTTCTCGATGTCCGTGCCATAGGTCGCCGCGATCGCCGCGGCGCCGTGCGGCATGGACATTCCATTCAGTCCGAACAGGCCTTTGATCAGATCGATCGACGACCGCAAGGTCGTCGCGCGGAAGAACAGCATGCCGACGATGACCGCGACAAAGGTCAACACCCAGCCCACCGGCTTCATGGTGCGGGCATAAGCCGCATGAGCCCGCCAGCGGTGCGCTGCGTAGACCCGCCAGCCATGATTGATGACGAGATAGACGCCGTGCACGAGGCCGAAGACGATGAAGCCATAGCCGGCCCCATGCCAGAGCCCGGCGATGAACATGGTCGTGATCAGCGGCACCATCAAGAGCGACACGAACGCGCCGAACGGAGGGTTGCGACCTGCGAAACCTGGACGCCCTTTGACGATCCTGCGCCGCGTCAGCGACAGCACCATGGGATTGTAGATGTAAGCGGTCAGAAATCTGGTCAGCGTCATGTGCCAGTTGAGCCAGAAATCGATGATGCTCGAGGCCTTGAGCGGCGAATTGAAGTTCGGCGGCAGCTTGATGCCGAAAAATCGGCCAAGCCCGAGCGCCATGTCGGTATAGCCGGAGAAGTCGAAATAGACCTGCAGCGTGAACCCGACCGCGGCCACCCACGCCAACAGGAAAGGCGTGTGGCCGGCGGCGGCGGAATGCTCGTAGATCGGCGACACGAGCGGCGCGATGTTGTCGGCGAGAACCCCCTTCTTGAACAGGCCGAAGAACAGGAGCGTGAGGCCGACCGCGAAGTTCTCCTTGTCGAACCGGAAGGTCGCTGTCGCGAACTGCGGCATCATCTCGCGGTAGTGCACGATCGGCCCGGCGATGAGCTGGGGAAAGAAGAGAACGAAGGTGCAATATTCGCGAAACGTGAAGGCCTTCACCCGCCCGGCCTGGACGTCGATCAGGAAGGCGATCTTCTGGAAGGTGATGAACGAGATGCCGAGCGGCAAAATGATGTGAAGCAGAATGAAGTTGGCGCCGAACGCGTCGTTGATCGCGCCATAGACGAAGTCGGCATATTTGAAAAAGCCGAGGAAGGCGACGTTGAACAGAATGCCGGCCAGCAGCACCGCGCGCGACAGACCCGGCTGGTCGCCCCGCTGGCTCAAGCCGCAGCAGGAACGACGCGAGCAGGTAATTGACGATGATCGAGGGCCCGATGATGAGGATATTGAGCGGCGCGCCACCAGCCGTAGAATATGAGCGACGTCAGGATCAGCCACAGGGTCGCGCCTTGGCGGGAGACGCGGCCGATGAGATAGAACCCGAGCAGGGTCACCGGCAAAAAAACGAACAGGAATTCCTGCGAATTGAAAAGCATTGCCTATCCTACCAAGCCTGTCTGAAGGGGGCCCGCCGGCGCGCTCGCGCGTTCGGCCTTGCGCGGCCATGACTGCGTCTCCCGCACCGACCGCGAGCATGTGATCGACCGGAGACGGCGCGCTCGCTCCGATGACCGAGGCGGTCTGGTCGGTGAGCAGACGCGGCAGGCGATCGACCGTGACGTGAAGGGGACGCAGCGCCTGATTGATCTCGGCGCAAAGCGTTTCGCCAGCCGCTTTGGCCATGGCGTATTCGAGCATGCCGCGCGGCCGCTCCGCCACGGCCACCGACGAGGGATAAAACAGGGAGACGTCGCTCCGTCGCGCTCTCAGCGCCTCCGCCAGATTGAGAAATCCCTCGACATAGACGCTGAGAAACGCGTCCAGCCGGGCGCGCGCGAACAGCGCGGACTGCGCCCCGAAAATCTTCGGGGTGGCGAAATAATAGGCGTGCGTCGGCGCCGCGGCGAGCCCGGCGAGCTGCGGCCCGGCCGACAGGCTCGCGTCATAGGCGAGCGTCTCGCATTGGCCGCCGCTGGCGCGGATCTGCTGCGCCACCGCCTCGGCCTCGGCGCCGCCGACCCGATAGCTGATCGTGACCCTCGCGCCCTCCCGCCGCCAGGAGCTTCGCGGTCACTTCGCCGAGGCCCCGCGAGCCGCCGATGATCAGAGCCTCGACCCCGCTGAACGCGCCCGGCTCGATGAGGTCAGCCAGGTCCTGCATCGAGGCCTGGGGCGTGGGCGGCATGCGCGCGTAGCTCTGGACGGCGCCCTTAAGCCCGCCGCCCGCAACGCTCATGCTGCACCGAGCGGACGCGCGGATCGGTCGCCGTGACCCGGAAGCCGAGCCTGTCCTCCGCGACGGCCTCGTCGCAGGCCTCGACCGTGAACCCGGCATAGATCGAATGGAGCCCGGGACACACCATGCCGACCAGGAGGGTGGTGGCGGCGAGCGCGGCGACCCGGCGCGGGCCGAGCCAGCCCGAGGCCGCCGGGAACATCGCGGCGATGGCGTCGGGCGGGCTCGCAAAGGCGAGGCTCCCCGACATTCCAGCCGTCGCCTCGAACGAGAGATCGCGCGCTTCGGCGGGCGCGGGCAGAGGTTCGCCGGACAACGCGTCCGCTGCCGTGGACAGGGCGCCGAAATCGACCACGAGCTGGGCGATCGTCATTCCGGCCGCGGTGAAGCGGAGGATGACATTCGCCTCGCTCCGCGTCGCCGCCACCTCGACCCTCTCGTCGACCGCCGCGAAATGCTTGAAAGCAGCCTTGAGCCGGCCCATCGGCGGCAGCGCGCCCTCAGCGCCAGCCAGCGCGTCGAGCCCCCAGAGCAACAGGTGGACGCCATGGACGACGGGCACGCCGGCCTGCGTCCGGCGCGCGAGGAGCGCGTCGAGGTGCATCGGATTGCGATCGCCGGAAACGGCGGCAAACTCGATCTGGTCGGCCTCGGTGAAGGTTCGGCTCGCTAGCATGGGCTCTGGTCAGGCTTGTCGGCTGGTCGATCGGCCGGGAAGCACGTCTTGAGATCTCTTCGTGTCTAGGCCCGCATCTTCTGTGTCTCTCTGACGATCGCCCCGACGTCAGGGAACGATTCGATGTCGGCGACCTTGAACTTCACCCCGAACTCGATTTCGACCGCGACGATGAAATTGATGTAGTTGAACGAATCCCAGTTCGGGACGTCCTCACGCCGCGTTTCCATCGTCAACTCGATCGAGTCGTCGAGCAGCAGGTCGCGAAGAATGCTGGTGAATTTGGCGAGTATCTCTTGATCGGTCATCCTGCTGCTCTTGCCCCATGATGTGAGTGTTCCGGGTGACGTAGTCGGCGAGATCGAGCCGCCAGCGCGTCGCCCCATCGGCAGGCGCGGCTCGATCGATCTCGGTGAACCCCAAGCCGGGGTAGAGCTTGCTGATCACGTCGTTCTTGGCGGTCGGAATGTAGTCGGCCACGAACGCCCGCACGCCGCGCTCCTTCGCCGCCTCGACCGCGACATTCATCGCTTCGAATTCAAGCTCCCGGCCGAACACCCGGCAGCTCATGATCCAGTTCTCGATCTCGAGCGCATCGTCATCGTCCGGCGCCGGGCGCAGGATCATCGTGCTGACAAGACCGTTGTCGCCCAGCCGATCGACAAGGCGGAATTGCAGGGTCAAGGAGTTGGGATCATCCATGATCTGCGAAACCTCGTCGCTCGCATAGCGGCGGGTGGTGGTGTTGAATTGGTTGGTCTTGTTGATGAGCTGAACAACGCGAGCGTGATCGACGGCGGTGAACGGCCCGTAGACCGCCGACATGGTAAGCCCGCGGAGGAAGTCGTCCATGCTTTCGGCCGATCCGAGCAGCGCCTCGCGTTCCGCGTTGGCGGCATATTGTTCGGCCCGGTTGCGATCGTCGGCGGTGAAAGCGATCGCCTCGAAATAGCCTGCATCCGCCAGGCAGCGGACATAGTGCGCCGCGTCGTCCGGCAGTTCCGGGACCGCGACCACGGCCAAGCTCTGGCGGATGCGCGCCCGCTCGATTGGATTGTCGTCGACGAACACGAGAGCGTCGAGGCCGATGTTGAGCCTTGTCGCGATCGCTTTCAGGTTTTGCGCCTTGTCGTCCCAATTGGCCTCAAAGGCGGCGAAATCCGAGCGGCGAAGCACCATTTCGGGATGATCGCGAAACGCCGCTTCGGCGATCTTGGCGTCGTTCTTGGAGCAGACGGCGAGAATGATCCCGCGCTCCTTGAGCTGCTTGGCGTAGCGCTGCAAGGCGAGATGGGCTTCGCCCGCGGCGCTGCCTTCGCCCAGGACGATGCCGTCAACCCCGTCGTCGCCGATCACCCCGCCCCACAGCGTGTTGTCGAGATCGAGCACCAGACATTTCTTCGACAGGCCCCGTAGCGCAGCGAGAATGCGGGCGACGAGATCGCCATAGAGGGGCGCCGCCTGCGGCGCGATTTCCAGCTTGCCCTGAAGCCAGCGCCCGATGTCGAACCAGGCGTCGATCCCGTCGCGCTGGCTCGCCCGCGCGACATCGAGAACGAGCACGCCGTCGCGCGCCGCGGCCTCGCACATCTCATCGTTCAGCCGGGCGATGACCGTCGCCGGCGCCCCAGGAACCATGCGATCATAGCCGCCGAACACCGGCTCGCTGACGTCGATGAAGGTCTGCTGAATGACCGCGGCGCCGCCAATCTCGCGCGCCTTGCGCCACAGCGACCGCAATTCGGAGACGAATCGCCCGATTGCGCCATCGACTTCCGCCGCGCTCGCGCTCAGCGCGACGCCAGCGATCGCTTCCCGCGCGCTGAGCGAGAACAGCACCGCCTGGGGCGCGAATCGGTGCAGCGCTGACTCGGGATCCAGAAGATCCTGCCGGTATTGCCCGTAAGCTCCACTATGGAGGTCGATCAGCAGTCTTCGCCTTAAACCCGCGACCCGGACCGCGGGAGGCAGATGATCGACGGTCGAGGACGCGAGGATGGCGAGCCGGATCGGCTGGAAGCCGGGCGCTTCCTTCAGATCCAGTCGCGCCAATGCGCGATCGAGCTGGACTGTCTCCAGAAATCCGAGCCGGCAGGCGGCGAGCGAAGCGAGGCCCTCGAGAGCCTCCGTCGGCTTGGCTTGCGCGAGCGCCGCGCGCAGATCCTCGCGGAAATCGCGCGCGATCGGCAGCCAGTTCATCATCGGACTTCGGGGGGAGGCGCCTTGCAGCATGGGAAACGGGCCGATCTTTTGTGAATTCAAATGGGCGAACTTCAGGACTGCGTCGCGCCTTGTTTTTCGAGACAGGAGCGGATTTCCGGCCCCGCCGCCTCGTAAAACGCCCGCGCCCACCGATCGGCGCTCACCCGGTCGAGATGGTAGCCGTCGGAGGTGTTGAGCCCTTGCAGTTCGGGCGCCACCAGCGGCAAGCCGACGCCCGCTGCGATCGCCTCGACGTTGCCGATTTTTGTGTGCGGAAAGGGGGCGTGGGTCAGGATCACGCATCTCCCCTTGGCGAAGTTCTTGAGGAATTCGGTCGCCAGCGCCGTGCTGTCCGCGACCTTGGCGGGATCGACCGTCCGGTCATAGCTGACGGCATTTTGCGGGTAGACCGGCTCCGGATTAGGAATCCGGTAATAAGCCCCGGTTTCGCGCGAGCGGAAAATGACATATCTCTGCCCGCAGAGCCTCGGAAATGCGCCGCAAATCGGCTGGTGCAAGGATTGCCAGAAGCGTTTCGCCCCGTATCGATTGCGCGCGTTGGGATCGTGCAGGACCGTCCTCGCGGCGACCGTCTCTCGGCGCTCGAAAAAATCGTCGACGTTGATGATGAAGACGCTGGCGCGCGGCTTGATCCGACGCAAAAGCTCCTGCACGAACATCATGTTCTCGTTGTAGCTGAGCCCCAACAGGTAGTAGCTGGCCTTCGCCTGCTTGAAAAAGTCCGCCGTCACCTGGTTCGACAGCGCGATCTGCAGGCGGCTGTTGCCGAGGACCAGGACGTCGGCGTTGCGGGCGTAGTCGAGCGCCTTAGGCTCGAGGTTGAAATAGAAGGCGCCGTCCTCGAAATCGGCATAATTCCCGGCCCCGCAATAGGCGAGGAAACGGTCTGCGCTGTAGCCCTGAGCCTGGCAAGCGAAGATGGACCGGGTCTTCAGCCAATAGCCGTAGGAAGCGAGCACCGCGAGAAGAACAACGCCTATATAAAGCGTCAGATGATTGGCGAAGAGACCTTCCCGTGGCTTGGCCAATGTCTTGGGCATCGCGGGGAGATCTAAAGCAGTCCTCTCCATAGGCACTCTCACGGCTCCGACGGGTTATGAATTGTTCGCGGGCGACCGACGGGCCCGACTCATCATCGCACGGTCGGCGCGAAGGCGTGCTCGACCAAAACACGGCGCCTCTCGTGATTTAACCAGCCTACCCCAACCGGTAGGGTCGGCGCAACCTCGTCTTCTGGTCAACCGAAGTGATGACCGCAAATCGTCGTCCGGGCGTCGATCCCGAATCGTCCGCGAATCCCTGAGCGCCAGGAAGGCGATCGGTCCCGGTTTACTCGACGTGGCCGCAACGAGCGATCCGCGGCGCCCTAACAATGTGCGCGCTTCATAAGGTTGGACAAATGAAGTGACCTTGTCATGACGAGGGTCTTGCCGGGCCCGACATGCCTGCACATGACCCGATTATTTGATATTGGCGCGAACAATGGCGGCGATACGGCGGCGAATCAGGTTCGCGGATGCCACGTCGTCGCAGTAGAACCCGATCCAGTCCTATGCTTGCATCTCCGAGCGAGGCTCCCACACGAATTTTGATCGGGTCAACCCAACCCTCGCAGCAAGAGCCATAGCGGAACGTCGTGAAGAAACCACCCTCCGCCAACTTCGCCGATTCCGAATGAGGACGGGCCTGCCGCGCTTATCGTCAAGGCGGCGCTATCGGAGTGTGATCCGCGTCACACCGTCTTATGGCAAGTTGTGGTTTAGTGTCCTCATAAGACGAGCCGCCGTGGGGGCATGAGCGGCGGCAGGCATGGAGAAGGCGACAATGTCGCGGTATTTTGCAAGTTTAGGCCTTTACGATGAAGGCCTCATCGACCACCGGAACGAGCGTCCCTTGACGATCGCGTTCGCGACCATCGTCCTGGTTTGGATGCTAGCGTTTGGGATCGTGTCCGTGTCTGCCCAATTTGGCGCGCACTCCCATCACGTGGCGGTCAGCGCGGCGTCGGTCGAGCGCTGAGAGGCGACGCCCGCCGCGTCGGACCTGGCCGTTTTGCGATGGTCTTCGTAAGAAGGCCGTCGCGGCCTTGGCTTGGTTTGGCGCGGAGGTCCCGAATTGGAGCCGGGCAAGACCCGCCCGGTCCTCACGCTAATTCACTTCCAGACCGAAGCTCCTGTTCCTGAGAATGCCGTCCGGCCGAAAGCGACAGTCTCTCGGACCGGCGTGGGTTTTGCGCATCGACGATTGGCGTGCCGCTCCGAAGCTTCTAGTATGACTTTAAATATATGTACATAATTATCTGATATAATATAATATAGAAGCGAAACTCTGAGGCCACAGGTTGCTGACCGGCGAATTGCTGGTCGAGTTGCAGAAAAATGAGCCTAAGGCTTTGAAATCGCTTTGTCGCGCGCAAAATCGTACACCGAACCGTCGCGGACAATAAATCTCCCGCCGAGATGGACGACCGCCCCTTGCAACCGCGCCCTCATTCGCGTATGAGCGCGCGACTGAAAACCGCCCGGCGACAAGGGCTGCCGTGGCGGTTTTTTTGCTCGCGCGCACGCGAACGGGGCTCCTTGCCCCGGCAAATTCAAAAAGGCGTCAAGCCTTAAGGAGAGCCAAATGCCCAAGTTGAAGACCAAATCAGGCGCGAAAAAGCGCTTCAAACTCACCGGGACCGGCAAGGTCGTCTACGCCCAGCGCGGCAAGCAGCACGGCATGATCAAGCGCACGCCAAAGCAGATCCGCAATCTGCGCGGCACGTCGGTTCTGTTCAAGACCGACGGCGAGAAGGTCAAGAAGTTTTTCCTGCCGAACGGCTGAACCTTTTCCCGGAGATTTGAACCATGTCGCGCGTCAAAAGGGGCGTAACCGCCCACGCCAAACACAAGAAAGTGCTCAAGGCCGCCAAGGGTTTCTTTGGCCGGCGCAAGAACACCATCCGCGCCGCCAAGGCCGCGGTCGACAAGTCGATGCAATACGCCTATCGCGACCGCAAGAACCGCAAGCGTGAGTTTCGCGCCTTGTGGATTCAGCGCATCAACGCGGCGGTGCGCGAGCATGGGCTGACCTATAGCCGCTTTATTTCCGGCCTGACCACGGCGGGAATCGAAGTCGACCGCAAGGTGCTGTCCGACCTCGCCATTTCCGAGCCGGCGGCGTTCGCCGCGATCGTCGAGCAGGCGAAAGGCTCGCTGCCGAAGGCCGCCTGAGGCGGCTCAGCCGCCCTTCCCAACGCAGTCGCGAGGGAGGGCTTAGGCGAGGCCTGTCGCCTTCCCGTCGGAGGGCAAGGACGGGCGGGCGGCCTCGCCGGGAGTCTGAGAGGAAATGTCGGACCTTTCCGCCCTTGAACGGGAGACGCTGGCCGCGATCGAAAGCGCGCCGGATGAAACCGCGCTCGAGGCGGCGCGCGTCGCTGCGCTCGGCAAGAAGGGATCGATCTCCGCCCTGCTCGCGACGCTCGGCAAGCTTGCGCCGGACGAGCGCAAGACGCATGGCGCGGCCATCAATGCGCTGAAGGATCAGGTCAGTGAAGCGCTGGCGGCGCGGCGCGCTTTGCTCAAGCGCGCGAGCGCTCGAGGCCCAGCTCAAGCGCGAGACCCTCGACGTCACGCTGCCCGTGGCCCTGCCCGGCGTCGAAACGGGACGCATCCATCCGATCAGCCAGGTGATGGACGAGATCACCGCCATTTTCGCCGAGATGGGTTTTTCGGTCGCCGAAGGGCCGGACATCGAGAGCGACGATTACAATTTCACCAGGCTCAACTTCCCGCCCGGACATCCGGCGCGCGACATGCACGACACGTTCTTTCTTGAGCCTGATGACAAGGGCGAGCGGAAGGTGCTGCGCACCCACACGAGTCCGGTGCAGGTGCGCACGATGCTGAGCCAAAAGCCGCCGATCCGGATCATCTGCCCCGGACGCACCTATCGGCGCGACGCCGACCAGACGCACACGCCGATGTTCCACCAGATCGAGGGCCTGGTCGTCGACGATCGCGCGACGCTCGCCAACCTCAAATGGGTGCTGGAGGAATTCTTCAACGCCTTCTTCGAGGCGCCCCACGTCGGCATACGGTTTCGCCCGAGCTTTTTTCCTTTCACCTCACCCTCGCTCGAGGTCGACATCCAGTGCCGCCGTTCGGGCGGGGAAATACGGATCGGCGAGGGCGAGGATTGGCTCGAAGTGCTCGGCTGCGGCATGGTCCATCCCAACGTGCTGACCAATTGCGGCATCGACCCCGAGGTCTATCAGGGCTTCGCCTGGGGCATCGGCCTCGACCGCCTGGCGATGCTCAAATACGGCCTGCCGGACTTGCGCGACTTCTTCGACGCCGACCTGCGCTGGATCAATCACTATGGCTTCAAGCCGCTCGACATGCCCACGCTCGCCGGGGGATTGAGCGGATGAGCGCGGGGAATCATGAGGAGCGTAAGCTCAGAGGAAAAGCGGGATGACAACGGAAGAAGACATCAGAAAGATCGTCTCCGAAGTCATGCAGGCGCGCTTCGCCAGTCGTGGGCTCGCCGGCTCCGACGTCGTGTTTGACGAAGATTTCGACGGGGACAAGATCATTCGCATCACCGCGCACTTCAATCAGCGGCCGGAGGACAGCGCCGAGTCCTTGTTTGACGCCCGGGATGCGATCCGCGCGCGCCTGATCGAGGCTGGAGACAACCGGTTCGTGTTCGTCCGTCGCGACTATCCCGGCGCGGCCGACGAACTCAGCTCGGAGGAGGAAGCTGAACGGACGGATCCGCCATGACGATGGTCGAGCGCCTAATGGCGCTAGCGGAAGAGCTTGCTGAGAAATCTGGCAGAGGCCTCACGCTCAAACGGCGCGCGGTTAGCACCGCGTACTATGCCGTTTTTCACGCGTTGGCCGGGCTTTGCGCAGACGAGTTGCTCGGCCGCATCGATTCGCGTTCCCAGGAATATACCCGGGTCTATCGCTCTCTGGAACACGGGACGCTCAAAACCGCGTTCAACGCCGCGCCCCTGAACCGTGTGGGAACATTGCAGAAGATTGGAAGCAGCGTTGTCGAGCTTCAGAGCGAGCGAATTCGCTCGGATTACCTCCCGTCGCAAGCCCTGTATACCAAGGACGAATGCCGCGCCCTCGTTGAATTGGCGAAATCGGCTATCACTGCGATAGCCACACTGTCGCAAAGCGACCGAAGAAGCCTGGCGGTCTCGCTCCTGTTCAAGAACCGTCCGTAATGAAATTCACCCTCTCCTGGCTGAAAGACCACCTCGACACGCAGGCTTCGCTCGCCGAGATCGTCGACGCGCTGACCCGCGTCGGGCTTGAGGTCGAGTCGGTCGAGGACCCGGGCCGCAAATACGACGGCTTCGTCGTCGCTTCGGTCATTGAGGCCAAGCCCCATCCCAACGCCGATCGGCTGAAAGTCTGCATCGTCGACGCGGGCGGCGGCCCGGTGCAGGTCGTTTGCGGCGCGCCGAACGCGCGGACGGCCATGAGAAGCGTGTTCTCGCCCGTGGGGACCTATATTCCCGGCAAGAAGCTGACGCTCGCCAAGGGAATCATCCGCGGCGTCGAGTCGAACGGCATGCTGTGCTCGGCCGCCGAACTCGAGCTCAGCGAGGATCATGACGGCATCATCGAATTGCCCGACGACGCGCCGGTCGGCGTTCCTTACGCGCGCTTCGCCGGGCTCGACGATCCCGTCATCGACGTCGCGGTGACGCCGAACCGTCCCGACGCCACCGGCGTCGCCGGCATCGCGCGCGATCTCGCAGCGGCGGGGCTAGGAAGCCTGAAGACGACGGCGCCGAAGAGCTATGAAGGGGCGTTCGACTGCCCGACCCGCGTCCATCTCGATTTCGCCCCCGCAGACGCGCATCTCTGCCCGGCCTTCGCCTTGCGGCTTGTCCGCGGCGTGACCAATCGCCCGTCGCCCGAATGGATGCAGAAGCGGCTGAGGGCGATCGGGTTAAGACCCATCAGCGCGCTGGTCGACATCACCAATTACATCACCTTCGATCGCGGGCGCCCGCTGCACGTATTCGACTTCGCCAAGGTCGCTGGCGATCTGACCGTCCGGCGCGCGCGCTCGGGCGAAAGCGTGCTCGCGCTCGACGGCAAGACCTACGCGCTCGACGAGAGCATGGTCGTCATCGCCGACGTGAACGGCGTCGAGTCGATCGCCGGAATCATGGGCGGCGCGCGTTCCGGCTGCGACGAGACGACCCGCGACGTCCTGATCGAGAGCGCATTGTGGGACCCGACGACGATCGCCCAGACAGGCCGGAAGCTCGGGATCACGACCGACGCGCGCTATCGGTTCGAGCGCGGCGTCGATCCCGACTTCTGCGTCCCCGGCTGTGATCTCGCGACCGAACTCGTGCTCTCAATCTGCGGCGGCGAGCCTTCGCGCATGGTGGTCGCCGGCGATCCGTCGACGCCGCGACGCTCGATTCCCTTCCACTACAGCGAAGTGAAGCGGCTGCTCGGCGTCGCCATTCCGCGCGAGGAAGGCGAAGCGATCCTGCGCCGGCTGGGCTTTGGGGTCGAAGAGGGCCATGTTCTCGCGCCCTCCTGGCGCCCCGACATCCAGGTGAAAGCCGACGTCGTGGAGCAGATCCTGCGCATCGCCGGCGTCGACCGTGCGCCGCCCGCTCCCCTGCCCCGGCTCGATGACGGCGTGCCGAAGCCTGTGCTGACGCTCATGCAGAAGCGCACGCGCCTCGCCAAGCGCACGCTCGCCGCGCTGTCGCTCCGCGAGGCCGTGACCTGGTCGTTCGTCCCCAAAGCCGCGGCGGAACTGTTCGGCGGCGGCTCGCCCTCGCTTGCCCTCGCCAACCCGATCGCCGCCGACCTTTCCGACATGCGCCCGAGCCTCATTCCGGGCCTGGTCGCCGCCGCCGAGCGCAACGCCCGCCGGGGCTTGAGCGACGTCGCGCTATTCGAGGTCGGGCAGGTGTTTCTGGGCCCGGGCGAACATGACCAGCGCATCGCGGCGGCTTCCGTGCGGCGCGGCCGCGCCAAGGCTGGCGACGAAGGCCGGAACTGGAGCGGCGGCGGGCTGGTCGACGTCTTCGACGCCAAGCGCGACGCGATGACGCTGCTCTCGGCGCTCGGCGTCAACGCGAACGCGGTCCAGGTCGTCGCGACGGTCCGTCGTTCCTGCATCCGGGCCGCTGCGGCGACGCTCCAGTTCGGGCCGAAGACGGTCGTGGGATGGTTTGGACAATTGCATCCAAGCGCGTGCGAGGCGCTCGACGCCGAAGGGCCGATCGTCGCCTTTGAGATCACCCTCGACGCCATTCCAGCGCCGAAGGCGAAGCCGACCAAGACCAAGCCGAAACTGAACCGCTCGGACTTCATGGCGGTCGAGCGGGACCTGGCCTTTGTCGTCGGCGAGACGGTCAGCGCCGCCGACATCCTGAAAGCGGCGGAAAGCGCCGAACGGTCGCTCGTCGCCAGGGTCGGCGTGTTCGACGTTTATCGCGGCGAGGGCGTGGCCGAGGGCGCGAAGTCGATCGCCATTCACTTGACCCTGCAGCCGCGCGAACGCACCCTGACCGAGGCTGAAATTGACGCCGCGATGTCCAAAATCGTGGCCGAGGTGTCGAAAAGGACCGGCGCCGCGCTCAGGAGCTGAAGCCATGGCCGCCCGCGCCGCGATCACGCTTTGTCTTGCCGCTCTCGCTTGGGCGGGAAGCGCGCGCGCCGAAGACGATCCGAGATGTGCGCAATATCGCGAGCCGATGGCCTACAACGCCTGCCTCGCCCGGCAGGGGCCGAAGGCGAATGGCGTCGGTCAGCTTCACGGCGGCCCGCAACCTGCCCGCGCGGCGCCCAATCGGGTTCGGTACGGACACAACCGCGGAGCGCCGGGCGCCCGCTCCTACGGCGCGGAAGACGCGCCGAGCACGCGGTTCTACGACACGCAAGGGTCCCAGCGCATCCATGGCCGTGCACATATGGAGTTCAGCGTCCATTGAGCGGGGAATGAAACGAGCGAGCGCGGCGCCCGAGCCCGCGGAACTAGCTCAAGGCGCCGCGCTCCTGTCCCCGCGCTGTGGGAGATCAGCGCGAGGGCCGCGTTTCGCACCAGGCCTTTGGCGCGGCGACGCGGGATCGTGACCTGGTGACAATGCTCTTCCGGCGGCGGGAGAGGCTTCTTGGTGCAAACTATACGACTTGGCGGCCTCCGGCTGTGATCGCCGTCACACTGCGAACTCATACACTGCGATTCGGCGAAAAGCGGCCGCGATTTCTGGCGGCCGCCTCCCCTTTTATGTCGGCCCAATGCCGTCGTGAGCGCTGGAATGCCGCTTGACGTAGGGGCTTGCGTCCTCCACACAGCAGGGATCATCGGCGGCGATGATGGTCATAAATTCACTTTCGGCGCATCCCTGCTTCAAAACGCTCGATCCTGAATCCTGCCGGATTCTCGATCGCCATTGCATATGGCTCAAGACGGCGGTGGGCCAATGGGTGCTCGGCCAGACGGCCAACGACCGCGACGTCTATTTCGTCATGACTGGCCGTCTGAGGGCCGTGCTTCACGGGGTGCGGCAGGACCTCATCTTCACCGATATGGAAGCGGGCACGTTCTTTGGCGAACTGGCCGCTCTCGACGGCGGCCCTCGCTCGCTTAGCGTCTTCGCGGTCAATGATTCAACGGTCGCGAAAATGCCGTGCCCGGTCTTTGTCGAGACCATGTTCACCCACCGTCCCCTTGGCGAAGCGGTCGTCGCGACACTGGTCACGCGCAATCGCGAGATGACCCGCCGGGTTGGCGAGCTCGGCGCGCTCGACGTTCGCAGCCGTGTCCACGCCGAGCTCTTGCGCCTTGCCCGTCCCGATCGCGAGGATCCGAAGCGCGCCATCATCGTCGCGCCGCCAAACCAGTCGGAGCTTGCTTCGCGCATCAATACACGGCGGGAAACCGTGTCGCGCGAGATCAACGCCATGGAGCGCGAAGGACTGATCGAGCGGCGGCGAGGCGCGATTGTCATCAATGACGCGCTCGGGCTGAGCGCGAGGCTCGAGGCGACCGCAATCGGCGCCTAGAGCAGGTTGCATTCGGGTCGGGGCGGCCGTTGGCGCCGCGCTCCATAGCCCGTCGTCAGACGGGCGTTCTTCCGAACGCCCTTTAGCCCCTCGTCAGACGCGCGTTCTTCCGAACGCCCTTTGGTCGTCAGACGGGCGTTCTTCCGAACGCCCTTTGGCCCGCTCGTCAGACGGGCGTTCTTCCGAACGCCCTTTCGAGCGCGGCGCACGACAGCGATCGGCGCCGGATCAGGTCAGCCCGACCGCTCGCCAGGTCGGCCCTGGGATGGGGGTGACAGGCCCGCCGCCCGCAATCTTGTTTTCGTTCATCTCCCAGATCGAGGTCTGGCCGCTGACGTTTTGCAGCAGGATATCGGAACCGCCGGCGCCGGTTCCGATGGCGTGCCAACTCGTCCCGGGATTGGCGACCTGACCGCCGCCCATCAAGGTCGTCCCGTGCATCTCCCAGACCGATACCTGGCCGGTATCTTTGTTCTGAAGCAGGATGTCGGCATAGCCGTCCTGGTTGAAATCGCCGGACCCGATCGCCTGCCAGGCCGGCCCAGGATTGGTGCTGACAGGTCCGCCGCCGATCAGGCTGTTTCCGTCCATCTCCCAGATCGAGACCTGGCCGGTGTTCGTGTTCTGCCACAGGATGTCGGACTTGCCGTCCTTGTTGAAATCGCCGCTTCCGACCGCCTTCCAGGCAGGCCCTGGATTGGGAGTAACCGGGCCGCCGTCGACGATGTTGTTCTCGTCCATTTTCCAGATCGAGGCTTGGCCGGTGTTCGTGTTCTGCCACAGAATGTCGTTGGAAAAGCCGTCGTGGTAGAAATCGCCGGTCCCGACGGCGCGCCAACTCGGCCCGGGATTGGCGCTGACGGGCCCGCCGCCGATGACATTGTTGCTTCCATCAAGCTCCCAGACCGAAGCTTTGCCGCTGGTCGGGTTTTGCCACAGGATGTCGGAATGGCCGTCCTTGTTAAAATCGCCGGTCCCGATTTCGGTCCAACTCGGCCCGGGACTTGGGGTGACCGGCCCGCCGCCGATCACGGTGATGCCGTCCATTTTCCAGATCGAGGCCTGGCCGGTGTCCCTGTTTTGCCAGAAGAGATCGGCGATGATCGGAACTATCGTGGGCGTGGTCGCAAAACCGCTGCCGGTGATCTCAAACGCCGTGCCTGCGCTGTTGGCCGCCGCCGGTCTGCGTCGTCCCGAAAAGATCGCCGCTCGCGTCCGCGGCCACATTGGCGCCCAGTCCGACGCCGTTTGCGCCTCCGTTGAAATTCACGACAACGCGCGGCGTGCTTTCGTAGCCGGTCGATGTCCTGACGATTTCGAACACAATTCCCCCGGAATTCTGGGAGCTCGGGTCCGTGGTTCCGAAAAGGTCGCCATTGGCGTCCACGATCATGGTTTTCGGGCGGTTAAAAGTCAGTTGCCCGTCGGTGGGGGCGAAGCTCGCCAAGGTGGTCGGGGTGCTGGCGTAGCCGGTGGACGTCTTCTCGATTTCAAACACCGAGCCGGCGTCGTTCGCCCCGCCTGAAATCGTTGTCCCGAAGATGTCGCCCTTGGCGTCTATAACTAAGCCGCCGATCTCGGTCCCCACCGGGAAAGGGACGAGGAAGACCGGAGCGGAATAGGTGGCGCCTGTCTTCTTAACCTCAAACACCGAGCTGGTGGTTGAACCGAAAAGGTTGCCGCTCGCGTCTTGGATCAGGGCGCTCGAGCCAGAGGGAGTGATGCCGGCGCCGAAGCTGGTGAGGACGGTTGGCGTGGTCGCGTAGCTGGCGCCGGTCTTCTGGAGTTCGAATACCGTGCCGGCGCCGTTGGCGCCGCCCGACAAACTCGTTCCAAACAAATTGCCGCTGGAATCGACCAGCAGACGCCCTCCGGGGTGCGAGGCGCTCGTGCCGGAGAAGTTCGCCAGCGTGCTCGGGCTGCCGCCAGCGTTGGGAAATTCAACGATCGAGCCGAGTTGCATTCGTGCCGCCTGAGAACTCCAGGCCGAAAAGGTCGCCACCCGCGTCGGCGCTTAGGTTCGGCACGCCAACGAGCGTGTTTAAGCCGTCGGGTATGTCAGCCAGAAAGGTCGGCGTGGTCGCGAAGCCGCCCCCGGTCTTGACGATTTCGTATGTTGTCCCAATGCCGTTCGCCCCGCCCTGGACAGTTGCGCCAACAAGGTCGCCATTTGAAGCTATGAAAAGCAGGCCGTCCGGCTCGGCGCCGCCGCCAGTCGAGGTGGGGAATGAGGCAATGGTCGTGACGGAAGCAGGCATGAGCGTTCCCTCGAGTGACTTTTCACTGAAGAATTGAGATAAATCTACAAGGGTTCGCATGGAAATGCAACGATCCTAGGGTTGCATTCCGCTTGCTTAGCTCGCGATGGTTTACGGCGCCGGGCTTGGGTTACGGCGCCGGGCTTGCCCAAAGCGACGACATGGATCCAAGCTTCCGGCTCGCGGCGAGCGCCGCGCTTGGTTCGCCGCGTCGCGACGGCCGTGGAAACCAAAAGCGTCTTTTCGATCAACTGGTGCCAACTCCATTTACCGAAGGCAACAGAAAATAGCCGCAAGTCCGAGCCTTTGTCACAGGACCGCGCGCCGCAGGTCCGGAAATCGCCTGCGCGCGTCGACGGGCGCCGCCTGGCCAGCCGCCGCCACCAGTGCTCGTGCCGCGCCCAGTTCCACCCTGCGGGCGCCGCCGTCAGTCGTGGCGCCGAAAGGTCGCCCTTGGCGTCGGCGATCAGACCGCCCTTAGGCTCGGCGCCGCTGGCACCGTTGAATTGACCAGCGTCGTTAAAGTCGCAGTCATGGGGCAAATCCCTCCCTGCTTGTGCTGTCTCGCTGGCCTATTCCCTTACGTTCACAACCTATTCATTTCATCGATTAAACAAGCAATTTCAATGATAAGCTTGGCTATCCTCATATTCCGTGAGAGCAGAATCGGGACCGGTAAACTCGTACCTCGGCACGGAGGTTTTCTGACGTCAGCCTGTGCGCATGTCAGCCTGATGCGCGCCATTTTGGCGGCGCTTCGCATCACAGCGCGTGGCTCATTCATTGGCGACGCGCGTTAGTTCGATGCGCTTGAGGCGTTGGCCGCGCCGACAAGGTCTGGTGGAGGGCGCCGAGCGAATGGGTCGACAGATTGTCGAGCGCCACGAGGATGCGCTCCGCCTCGGGATAGTGAACCTCGGCGAGTTCTCGCATGCAGGTCGCGAAGTCTTCTGCGGCGCGCCGCTCGGTGACCTTCACCTTGCGCCCGGGGCGGTTCACGTCGAGGAAGACGAACAGGTTCGCCGTGCCGTTGCGCCGGTGCTCGCAGTCGTAGCGCTCGATCTGTCCCGGCTTGGCCGGGATCGGCAGGCGGGTCTCGCCGATGAGTTGAATCGGGCTCTCGTCGAAGCAAACCACGGGCCGCTTCGGGTCGGGCGCTTGGGCGTAGAGATCGAGCACGTCCTCCATGCGGGCGACGCAATCCGCGTCGAGGTGGGGAATGCACCCCATGTCCTTGCGCCACGGCTTGAGTTTGTTCTCGGCCAGACGCCGAGGCGCCGTCTCGCGCGACAGGCTCTCGTGGGTCGTCACCTTGACCAGCGCGTCCGCCAGCAGTTCCAGCGTCCAGCGGGCGCGGCCCGCCGGAGGGCTCGAGCAGGCGGCCGCCGCCAACAGAGCTTCCTCCTTGCCGGCGAGCTTGCGTTCCGCTCCGGGACGAGGATCTTCGCTCAGGGCGAGGTCAAGGCTGCTTTCGACGAAACGCCGCCTGGTCCGGTAGACCGTAGACCCGCCGACCCCGATGTTCGCTGCGATGTCCTCGTCGCCGACCCCCGCATCCGCGGCCAGAAGAATCTGCGCCGCTGAAGTCTCCGCGCCGGAGGCTTGCCCCGCTCAGCAGCGCCCCGAGTTCGTCGCGCTCGCATTGGGTCAACGTCACACGATAGCGTATGTTCATCGCAGCCTCCGCGCTGGAGGGCCCAGATGAATTGACAGTTGAATCAAATGTCTGGCGGCCGCCGGCCCGACTTCACGCCCAAGCAGGGCCAGGATCCGGCGTTCATCGACGTCTGTGCGCGCCTACATCGGCGGCCGCCGGCCGAAGCCGATATGCAACCGGACTTCGGCGTCACCCCGCCTTCGGTCCACCCCATGATTCTCACCCTCGAACGCGCAGGTCTCATTCGACGCGCGGCCCTCGGCGCGCCGCGAAGCGTCGAGGTCCTCGTCTCTCCCGAGGACTTACCGGTCTTGCAGGCTCAACCCCAACCGGTCACAACCTCCGTGCCGAGGCGCCAGATGTCCAACCGCGCCTGGCAATAGGGAGAACGACCTATACGAAAGCCCGCTGAGGCCTGATGGCGGCCGGCTTCGGCGGAAGACGGCTGTCCAGAAAATCTGGTACAATACAACAAGTTCTTGAGAAAAGCAGAAGTCCGTGCTATATCATTAAACAAGCGCCGGAGATCGAATGGATGCTCGCCAACGCTTGGCTGCGCGAGGGACAGAAACATATTTCTGACGTGTCGGCACACAGCCTGAGAGGGGAAAAGATTTATTCCAAACGCTCATAACCCATTGAAAAGTCGTCGAATTCGGACGAGATAATCCAAGGAAATCCAACCCTCGTAAAACGAGGGTCTTGGCGGCGAAACGGGGAGGAGACAAGAAAACCCAAATCGAACGGACGAGCGTCCGCCCGCCGCCTTTGGAAGAGCCGGACCGGCTCCGTCCAATGCAAAGCGGCCTGGTTTTTAGACGTTCCGGCGAATCTGCCTTGCCCCTCACTCATGCTCCAAAAGAGCACGCATGCAATGTGCGGTTCTGGCGTGTGTCGACGCCCAACGTTCGACATCAAAACTGTCTTCGCCACCCGACGCTTCTGTCAGCGGCCCCATCGCAAGCTGGGCGTCTCGACCGGCGCGTCCCACAGCGGGGCGAGCTCTTCGTCGAGCATGGAGATGGTGACCGAGCAACCGGCCATATCGAGCGATGTGACGTAGTTCCCGACAAGCGAGCGCACGACCCTCGCGCCGCGCTTCTCAAGCTCGGTCCGGGCGGCGTTGTACATGAGATAAAGCTCCATCATCGGCGTGGCGCCGAAGCCGTTGACCAGCAGCAACGCCTCGCCGCGAATGTCCGCCAAATCGCCGGCGATCGCGCCGACGAGCTCCTCGGCGATGCGATCCGCAGGCGCCATCGGGACGCGACGGCGGCCAGGCTCGCCGTGAATGCCAACTCCCATTTCCATGTCCGCTTCGCCGAGTTGAAACGTCGGCCGGCCGACCGCCGGGACCGTGCAACTCGTCAGGGCGACGCCCATGGAGCGCGTGCGTGCATTGACGCGCTCCCCCAGGCGCTTAAGGGACGCCAGATCGCGCCCCGCTTCAGCAGCCGCGCCGACGATCTTCTCGACGACCAAAGTGCCCGCGACACCACGACGTCCTGCGCTGAAGGTCGAGGTTTCAACCGCCACGTCGTCGTCGGTGATCACGGTCTCGACCGGTCCTTCGACGATCTCAGCGGCCATCTCGAAATTCATACGGTCGCCGGAATAGTTCTTGACGATGAACAGAACGCCCGCGCCGCCGCCGACGGCGTCGGCCGCGGCGGCCATTTGATCGGGCGTCGGGGAGGTGAAGACCTCTCCGGGACAGGCCGCATCCAGCATCCCGTAGCCGACGAAACCGGCATGCAGCGGCTCGTGACCGCTGCCGCCGCCGGAAATCAGCGCAACCTTGTTCGGCGTGAGCTGCGCCCGGCGGACGAACTTGTTCTCCGGTCCGAGCACGACGAGACCGGCGTGCGCCGCCGCAAAACCTGCAAGGCTGTCCGAAAGAATGGCGTCGACGTCATTCATGAATTTTTTCATGAGGGTCCTCCTCCGGTCATCTTCCCTCGCCAAGCAACAGCGCCAGCCGATGCACGACGTCAAAGATAAGCGTCTCCAGTTGATGATTCTTCGCCACGCTTCCAAGGTCCGGCAGCGCAAGTGTGATCTTGCGCGCGTGCGCCCCGTCGGAGGCAAGGCCGAGCCGACCGGGATGCGCCCGAGAGTAGGCCCTTAGAAAGGCGGCGCGTTCTTGAGTAGAAAAATGACAGATCTCGAAAATGATCGCGACATGTCGAGCAGGTATGGGCACCTCGTAGGCGGGATTTGAAATCTGCGACACGAAGCTCCGAATTCTTGCCGATCGCCTCGGCGAGCCGCTGCCGCATCCCCGACGGACGGCTATCGAGCGCGGTCTTGAGGAGCTGCTTGTATTCGGCGACGCTTGCGGGCGCATCCCGTTTGGCGCGCATTTCAACCGCACCGGGCAATCGCCGCTTTCAGCCGACCGAGAGCTGAGGGCGCGACTGAAAACGCTTCCAGCCCGCACTCGATCAAGGCTGGCGTACAGCGCGGATCGGCCGCCATGTCGCCGCAAAGGCTAACGGGAGCGCCGGTCTTCCCGCCATGCTCGACAGTGCGCCGAATGAGCTCCAGGACCGCGGGATTGAGTGGATCGGCCAATGTAGCGAGCTCGCCCGCGCCTCGGTCACAGGCGGTCACATACTGGACGAGGTCGTTGCTGCCGATCGAGTAGAAGTCGGCGTCAAAACGATCGATCGTGAGCGCCGCCGCAGGCACCTCGATCATAACCCCAAGCGGGGGACGGCGGGCGGGAAGCCCCTCGGTCTCGAGTTCCGCCATTGCAGCGTCGAGATGCGCGCGAGCCTCCGCGAGTTCTCCCGGCGTCGTGACCATCGGCAGCATCACTTTAAGATTTCCGGTTGCGCCGGCGCGTGCGAGCGCGCGGAGCTGGGTCCTGAACACCTCCCGTCTCCGCAGCAACAGGCGCAATCCGCGAACGCCGAGAAAGGGATTGGCCTCCCCGTCGAACGTGACGCCCGCAATCGGCTTGTCCCCTCCAGCGTCAAGCGCGCGGATGACGACGGGCTTCGCGCCTGCCCAATCGAGAATTGCGCGGTAGGCCTCGTATTGCGCAGCCTCACCGGGCGGCGCGCGGCCCGGCTCGAATAAAAATTCCGTCCTCACGAGGCCGACGCCGTCCCCGTGAGCCGCTTCCGCCGACAGATCGCCCAGTTCAGAAATGTTGACGAGTGCGAGGATTTTTTTGCCGGAGCGAGTGACCGCGGGCGATTGCGCGAGCCGGGCCTCGTCCGCACGGCGCTTGGCGAGCCCGGCCACATGCGCGCGCCAGTCAGCCAGCCGCGCTTCCGAAGGCGCAATCTCGACCTCCCCTCGCTCGCCGTCCAGCAAGACCCACTCGCCCTCCGCAGCTGGAATGTCTCCGAGACTGACGACCATCGGCACCCCTCGAGCGCGCGCGAGGGTGGCGACATGACTCGTCGCGCTGCCCGCCTTCAGCGCGATGCCGGCGCCGCGCGTCCAGTCGATCTCCAGGAAGCGAGACGGCGCGAGGTCGTCGGCGACCAGAATGGCTCCGTCGGGCAAGAGTGGGGCAGTCTTTGGATTCACGCGAAAGCGCACGGGACACACGGTCACGAATGTCGATGAAATCGGACGCGCGGGCCCGGAAATACTCGTCGTCGGCCGCCTCATAATCCGCGATCTGCGTGTCGAGCGCCCGCGTCCATGCCTGTCCAGCCGGCGCCCCAACGCCGATTTCGGCAAACGCGGGCGCGCACAAATCCTCGTCGTCCAGCAATGTGAGCTGAAATTCGAGTATCTGGGCGGCCTCGCGCGGCTGCGCGCCTCCGAGCGCCCGGAGCTCCGAGGCGGCGTTCGCTATCGCCTGCTCTAACGCCGCGCGCTCAGCTTCCGGGGAGCCGAACCTCGAGGTCTTGGCGACCGCGTCCGCAAGGCTGGACATGCGGCCGGCGGCGAGGCCCGGCGCAGCGGCGCGGCCGCGCAGCCGAAGGGTCTCAGCCGTCATCGGGAAAGTCCCCTTCGACGAGAGCGATCAGAGCGTCGACCGCCGCCTGGGCGTCCGCGCCTTCCGCCCGAAAATGCAGAATCGCGCCGTGAGGCGTCTTCGCAGCCATGAGCTTGACGATACTCTTTGCGTCGATCCATGGCCCGTCGACAGAGGCGGCCACGGACACCTTGGACGAGAACCTTTTCGCGAGCTTCGTGAGCTTGACCGAGGGACGCGCGTGCAGACCCGCTTCATGGCGTAGCCGCACCGACGCGGCAACGACATTTTGAGGCGGCGCGGAAGCAGGATCGGAGAATGCGGTCATTTCACCTCGGCGATAATTCTTCGGCGGTCGCGCGCACTTCCGCCAGGCTCGCGCCGCCCGACGCTTCCGTCGCCGCCATGATCGCGCCTTCGACGATCGGTGAATTGCACAGCGCCACTTGGCCGCGGCGATCGTCCGGCAGCATCTCGATCGCCATCTCGCTGTTGGTCTCAGCGCCGCCCAGATCAACCAGGATGGCGACCCCGCGCGGGGACCAGACCTGCTCGATCGCCTGCAGAATTTTCTGAACGTCGGTTCCGAGCCCGCCGTCAGGATTACCGCCGCAATAGGCGACCTTGACCTCGTCGCCAACCATCTGGCGCACCATCTCGGCCGTCCCCCGCGCGACGTCAGGCGAGTGTGAAACAATCACCAAAGAGACGTTCTCGCTCACGCGTGTTCATCCAAAAAAGGCGACAGGGCTTCGACGATGATTTCGCTTGACCGCGCGCCCGGATCCATGTGCCCGACGCTGCGGTCGCCGAGATACGATGCGCGACCCTTCGTGGCCCGCATCGGGATCGTCGAGGCCGCCCCGCGCGCCGCGGCCTCGCGCAACCGAACGCCGAGATCGGGGCCGCCGGCTCGGATCGCGCCGAGCACGGGCCCTAGAACGTCGAGCATTGTCTTCTCGCCCGCGGCTGATTTGCCGCGCGCCGCGACCGCGTCGACGCCAGCGGCGAAGACCTCCGGCAAGAGGTCCATCGTCGGTTGCCGATCGCCGAGCGCCTTGCCCATGCCCATAAACAGGCTGCCGTAGAGCGGGCCGGAGGCGCCTCCGACCTTCATCACCAACGCCATGCCGACGGCCTTCAGCGCTTCTCCAGTCGGCTTTTCAACGATCGAATCGAGATCGGCCAGAACCTGCGCGCACCCTCGTTTCATATTCAGTCCGTGATCGGCGTCGCCGATCGCCTGATCCAGTTCGGTGAGCTCGGGCGCGCTGGCGATCACGCGCTCGGCCGCTGCGGCGATCATCGATCTGAGGAGAGCGGGATCAAGAGGCATGGGGCTCAAGCCTCATTCCGCCGCGACGCCGATGCGACGCCCGGCGGCGTCGAAATACAGCGGATTGAGCAGAGACAATCCGACCTCCTGGCCGGCCGTGAGCGGCTGGTGCGGATCGGCCAGAGTGACCAGGGAATGTCCCTTGTATTCGATATGCACGTGGTTCTGATCGCCGAGGCGCTCCACCCACCGCACCTGCCCGACGGGGCCGCCGTTCATTGGCCTTGTTATCTGAAGATGCTCGGTCCGCACCCCGAGTGTCGTTGCGCGAGCGGGCGTCCGCGCCTCCGCAGCAAGCTCCGCTGGAAGCAGATTGATCCGCGGCGAGCCGAGCCGGGTCGCGACATAGAGATCGTTCGGGCTCTCGTAGATCTCCCGCGGCGTCCCGATCTGAACGAGAGTTCCCTCACGCATGACCCCGATGCGACTCGCCATGGTTATGGCTTCGATCTGGTCGTGAGTGACGTAGAGCACGGTTGCTCCAAGGTCGGCCTGAATGCGCTTGAGCTCCAAGCGAAGATCGGCGCGCAGCTTGGCGTCGAGCGAGGAGAGCGGCTCGTCCATCAGATAGATGGACGGCGAGCGAACCAGGGCGCGGCCGATGGCCACGCGCTGCATCTGGCCGCCGGACAGCTTGGTCACTCGCTCCTCCAGCTTGTCGGAGATCCGCAGCAGCGCCGCGACTTCGTTCACCCTCTGCCGGATCCGCGGTTCGGGCGACCGCCGCGCGGGAGAGCGCAACGGGAAGGCCAGATTGTCGAACACCGTCAGATGGGGGTAGAGCGAAAATTGCTGGAATACGAAGGCGACGTCGCGCTGCGCAGGCGAGGCGCTCGTGACATCCTGACCGGCGATGAGGATCCGCCCGGCGTCCGGCCGCTCGAGGCCCGCGATCAGGCGCAAAGTCGTGGTCTTGCCCGCGCCAGTCGGCCCAAGCAACACCACGAATGCGCCGTCGTCGACTGTGAGCGACAGGTCGGAGACTGCGCTCGTCGCGCCAAAGCGTTTCGAAACGCCCTCGATCGCCACCTCAGCCATGGGCGAGCTCCATCGTTGGCGCATGATCATGCAGCGCGGTCAGGATGGCGCGGCCGGAAGCGGCGTCGAACAGCGAGATGCGGTCAGGACGGAATTCGAGCCCCACCCGGTCGCCGACCGACACGTTCAGATTGGCGGCCAACCGGGCTTTCGCCAGGCCATGCGGGGTCGTGACGGTGACGATCTGCGTGGTGCCCAGATATTCCGTGCCGAAAACCTCGCCGCGCAACGGGGCTTGATCGTTCAGGCGCACATGCTCGGGACGCACGCCGAGGATCAGATCGCGCGCCGAAAGGCTTTCGCGGGGCGTCGGAACAGCGATCTCGGCGCCGCCGAGCCGGACCTTGGCGCGGCCAGGCTCCAGCGAGTCGTGGAAGGTCAAGAGGTTCATGGGCGGAGAGCCGATGAAATCGGCGACAAAGACCGACGCCGGACGATCATAGATCTCCTGCGGCGCCCCCAGCTGTTCGATCACGCCATGGCTCATCACCGCGATCTTGTCGCCCAGCGACATCGCCTCGATCTGGTCGTGCGTGACATAGACGGTGGTGGCCTTGAGCCGGTCGTGCAGTCCGCGCAGCTCGCCGCACATGACCTGGCGGAATTCCGAATCGAGCGCGCCCAGCGGTTCGTCCATCATGAACGCGAGCGGCCGGCGCACGATGGCGCGTCCGAGAGCCACACGCTGCCGGTCGCCGCCCGACAGACCCGACACCGGGCGATCGAGCAATTCGGTGATCCGCAGAATGCGAGCGGCTTCCTCGACCCGCGTCTTGATCTCGGCCCGCTTCACGCCCATCGAGACCAACGGAAAGGCGATATTTCGCCGCACATTCATGTGCGGATAGAGCGCGAAGAGCTGGAATACGAAAGCGATGTCGCGGGCCGAGGCGCGCTTGAGCGTCACGTCCTCGCCCGCCAGCAGAATGCGGCCCGAGGTCGGCAACTCCAGCCCGGCGATCATGCGCAGCGTGGTCGTCTTGCCGCAGCCGGACGGACCGAGCAGGCAGAAGAACTCGCCATCCTCGACGGTAAAGTTCGAGTCCTTGACCGCGACGAAATCGCCGAAAGACTTGTGCAGAGATTGAACCCCGATCTGCGCCATGACCCCGCGCCCTAATCCGGGAATTTCGTGACAACGACGAACATCACGACGCCGGTCAGGATCGTTATGAAGGAATAGGTGTACAGGACGAGCCAGAACGGTTGGCACAACATGACGACGCCGACGGAGATCACCGCGGTCGCCAGCGTCTCCCACGGCCCACGGTGGAACGGGTGTCGCCATGCCGGCGCGTCTGTTTTCGACGGCTCGGTCCTCATGCTCATCGGCGCACCGCCCCGAATGTGATGCCGCGCAGAAGGTGCTTTCTCAGCGCGATGGTGAAAATCATGATCGGCAGCAGAAACAGGGTCGTCGCCGCCGCGACCGCAGGCCAGTTTTGCCCGCCCTCGCCGATGATGAAGGGGATATAGGGCGGCATCGTCTGCGCGTTCGAGCTCGTCAGCAGGAGATTGAACGCGTATTCGTTCCAGGAGAAAATCAGGCAGAAGATCGCGGTCGCCGCAATGCCGGTCGCCGCCTGCGGCAGCACAACCTTGCGAAACGCCTGCAGCCGCGTGTAACCGTCGACCAAAGCCGCCTCCTCGTATTCGCGAGGAATCTCGTCGATGAAGCCCTTGAGCAGCCACACCGCGAGCGACACGTTCACCGCCGTGTACAAGAGGATCATCCCGATCCGCGTGTCGTAGAGGCCAAGCCAGCGGTACATGATGTAGATCGGGACCGCGACCGCGATCGGCGGCATCATGCGCGTCGACAGGATGAAAAAGAGCAGGTCATCGGCGAGCGGCACGCGAAAGCGCGAAAACCCATAAGCCGCCAGCGTCCCGAGGAAAGTCGCGAGAATGGTCGAGCCGAAGCCGATGATCAGCGAGTTGAGGAATCGTTCGACGACCCGCGACGGGCCGGCGATCACCATGTCGCGGTCGCGGGCGATCTTCTCGTACCATGTCTTGGCCGGCGGCAGCTTGGCGATGAAATCGTGCGACTGACGCGTCTGCACCGTGAACAGATCGACAAAACCTTCGAGCGTCGGCTTGAAGAACACCTTCGGCGGATAAGCGACCGCGTCCTCCTGCGACTTGAAGGCGGTCGCCCCGATCCAGATCAGAGGCAGGATCGTGACGATGGCGTAAAGGACGACGACGGCGCCGGCCAGCCAACGGACGAGCGGCGACGGCTCGGAGAACGGACGGCGGCCCTCGAGCGCGCTCATTGCTGTTTCACTTTGTTGAGCGCCCTCACGTAGATGTTCGCCGCCCCGAATATCGTGACAAAAAGGATCACGGCGAGCGCCGAGGCGTAGCCCGTTTCCCACTTTTCGAACGCGGCGCGCTTCAGCGTGATCGAGACCAGTTCGGTGGTCGATCCCGGTCCCCCGGAGGTGAGCAGATTGACCAGGTCGAACATGACGAACGACTGGATCGCCTGGAAAAGCACGGCGAGCATGAGGAAGGGCAAGACCATCGGGAACGTGATCGACACGAATTGCCTCAGCGGGGAGGCGCGGTCGACCTCGGCCGCCTCGTAGATGTAATCCGGGATCGAGCGCAGACCGGCCAGGCAAATCAGCATGACATAGGGCGTCCACATCCAGGTGTTGACCAGCACGATCGTCCACGGGGCCAAGGCGACGCTTCCGATCATGGTGAACGAGCTCGGCGCAACGCCGGTGAAAAAGCCGATGAGATAGTTGAACGGCCCGATCTGCGGCTGGAACAGCAAGGTCCAGAAATTGCCCACGACCGCTGGCGACAGCATCATCGGCAACAGGATGACGGTCGTCCAAAAGCTATGGCCGCGGAATTTCTGATTGATGAGCAACGCGAGGCCCAGGCCGACCAGGACCTGCAGCGCGATCGTCCAAAAGACAAAATGCGCGGTTATCTGAAAGTTCGCCCAAATGTCCTCATCGGTGAGAATGTCGACGTAATTATCGATGCCGATGAATCGACCGGGCGTGGGCAGGTTGGCCATCAAGCCGGTGAACGACAGCCGGATCGCCCAGATCAGCGGAAAGATGTTGATCGCGAGAAGCAACAGGATCGTCGGCAGGATAAAAAGCCAGGCGACGGTCCGATCCGACAGGCCGCGTATCCGCACGGCCGTCGCCGGCGCCCGGAAGGCCACTCCTTCGGCGATGCCTCTTGCGTTATTCGTCACCGACATAACCCGCTCGCTTGTGAACCAATCCCGTCTCCCCGGCGGATTGCGCCGCCGGGGCGGGTTTTTAGAGAACCAACCGTCGCGCGGTCACGACGGATCCTTGCCTTCCTGCTTGAACACCTTGAGCCAGTCCTTGACCAAGGAGTTCGAGCGCTTGCTGCGAAGTGCCCTTGTTGGCGACGACGTAATCGTGGACGCGGTTCTGCATGTCGAGGAGCAGCGGGACGTACAACGGCTCGGCCCAGAAGTCCTTGACCATGCCCATCGACTCGACGAATGACGGCGCGTAGGGGGCGCTCTTCTTATAGGCGTCCGACTCAAGCACGGCTTTCGATGCTGAAGCGCCGCCGAGATCCGTCCACTTCTGTTGAACCTCCGGCTGCGCGAACCATTTCACGTAAGCCAGCGCATCGTCGACATTCTTCGAAGCCGCGACCACCGAAAGCCCCTGACCGCCGAGCTGAGTGAAATCGCCAGTCGGACCGGCCGGGTTCTTGAAGAAGCCGATCTTGTCGCCGCCGACGTTCGGGTCCTTGGCGAGGCCGGGGAAGAACGCATACCAGTTCATCTGCATCGCGACCTCGCCGGACTTGAAGGCGTCAAGACCCTCCGACATATAGGCGTTCGTCAGGCCTGGCGGCTGACAGCAGGTGAACAACTCCTTGTAGACGTCCATGCCCTTGGCGGCGCCGGCAGAGTTGACGAAGCCCTCCATGTGGTAGGGCTTCTTCGGATCGTCGTACTGGAAGCCGTAATTGTACATCGCGTTGGTGACGCCCATCGTGATGCCTTCCGAGCCTCGCTCGGTGAAGACGTACGCGCCGTAGACTTTCTTGCCGTCGATCTCCTTGCCGGTGAAGAACTTCGCGATTTCAATCAGTTCGTCCCAGGTCTTGGGCGGCTCAAGTTCGCGATTGTATTTTGCCTTGAATTCCGCGCGCAGCTCCGGCTTGGCGAACCAGTCCTTGCGATAGGTCCAACCGACCGCGTCGGCCATGGCGGGCAGACCCCAGTAGTTCGGCGTGTTCTTGGGCCATTCCGCATATCCGACGACGGTCGCCGGCAAGAACGTGTCCATCGAGATCTTGTTCTTGTCGAAGAAGTCGTTGAGCTTGACGTACCACTTGTTCTCCGCCGCGCCGCCGATCCACTGGCTGTCGCCGATGATCAGGTCGCATTCGCTGCTGCGCGAGTTGAGCAGGTTGATGAAGTGGTCAGCGTAGCTCGTCCAAGGGACGAACTCGTGCTTCATCGCGATGCCGGTCGCCTTGGTGAAATCCTTGTCGAGCTCGACCAAAGCGTTAGCCGGGTCCCACGCGGCCCAGCAAAGCGTCAGCGATTTCTCCTGAGCTTCGGCGGCGCCCGCCCACGCAACAGCAAGAACGCTCGACGCCAATGCAACTGCAAGTGATGTCTTGTGCCAACTCATATCCGTTTCCTCCTTTGCTCGTCCGAATTGCTTGGCGGATCCAAGCTAGGGCCGTAGCCGCCTCATCCTGCCCGATCCAACGGGCAGCGAGAGTTTAGTATTATGTTTAGTTGTAAAACTAGCCACTAAACTCAACACCTGTCAAGAGCGGTGGTTCTGCGGTGATGGGCATGGCCAATTTCGGCGCATCCACTGCGACCTGCGGCTCGCTTGGCGCCGCCCGCGGCGTGACGACATCGATGTGAATTTCCGCCATCGCGCTCTTGCTCGGCCCGAGCTTGACGCCGAGATCGAGCATCAAACCGCGCGAGGCTCAACCGTCCACGTCGAAACGTGGCTCGCGCTTCGGCGCCGCCCCGCAACCCTGTGATGCGGCGAACATCCCGCGCCGCCTATCTCGGGTGCGAACGCGTCCTGCCGGCAAACGCGCCAGCGCCTACGCGAAGATCATGAAAGCGGCCTGGGGGCGGTCAACTCGTTTGCTTCGCGCGCGAGCAGCATCCTAACCCTTGGACGCCCCACAAGGCCGAACCATCGGCTAACCCATCGGCATGGTCATCGGCCCCATGTTCTGGTTCAGGTTGGTCATGATCCAGAGCGAGCCGATGATGATGAGAAAGACGATGAGAACGCCGAAGGCGAGCGCCAGCACATTGTTCACATTGTCCGGGCCGGTGGTGATGTGCAGGAAGAAGACGAGGTGCACGCCGATCTGAGCAATCGCCAGCACCACCAGCGCGATCGGAATGCTCGGGTGCCAAACCAGCGACGTCCCGGCGATGAAGAAAGACACCGCGGTCAGCAGGACCGCGAGGCCAAGACCGATAAGATAGCCAAGGACGCCTTCCGCGATTTCGTGACGGTCCACGGGCTCGTCGCCAGGAGCGTGGTCACCGCCGTGGAGCGGCTCATGGTCGTGTGTTGTTGAGCTCATGCGCCTGCTCCAAAAAGATAGACGACCGTGAAGATCGCGACCCAGATGATGTCGAGCGTGTGCCAGAACAGCGCGAAGCAGAGGACGCGACGCAGAATGTCGGCGCGATAGCCCTTGGCGAACACCTGCGCGACCATCGTCAGGAGCCATAAAAGGCCGAGGGTGACGTGAACGCCATGACAGCCGACGAGCGTGAAGAAAGCGGAGAGGAACGCGCTGCGCGTCGGCCCCGCGCCCTGCTCGATCATGCCGACGAATTCATGAATCTCGATCGTGAGGAAGCCTAAGCCCAGCACGCAAGTGGCGGCCATGCCGCCGTAGTACATGAGGCCGTTGTGCGCCCTGGCGCCGATCGCGGCCAGGCCGCAGGTGAAGCTCGAGAGCAGAAGGCACGCCGTCTCGATCGCGACATTGTGCAGATCGAACAGATCCTTGCCGCTCGGCCCGCCCGCGGTCTCGCCGGAGAGCACCGCATAAGTGGCGAAAAACGCCGAGAACATGATGATGTCGCTGAGCAGGAAGATCCAGAAGCCGTAGCCGACAATGATGCGCTTGGAGGCTGGATCCGTGTGATCGAAAGCCGCTCCGGCGCGGCCATGGCCATGGCGCTCCTCGCGCCTGCCGTCGCCATAATCCGCGCCTGCCTGAAAGGCCGTCACGACATGGCCTCCGCGGTGGCGAGCGCCTCGCCGCGCGCGCGCCGGTTGGCGCGATCGATGCGGGCGACCTCTTCGGCGGGAATCTCATATTCGGTGCGATCGCGCCAGGCGAAGACCACGAATGTCGCGAAGGCGCCGATGAGACTGACGATCACCAGCCACCAGATCTGCCAGATCATGCCGAAGCCGGCGAAGGTCGCGAAGAAGGCGCAGATGAAGCCGGTCGGACTGTTTCTCGGCATCTCGATTGGCGCGTAGACCGGTTCGGCCGTCGGACCCGCTCCGCGCTCGGCAAGGCGCTGGGTGCGCCAGTAGTCGTCGATGCTCTCGACCTGAGGCAGAACGGCGAAATTGAACACCGGCGGGGGCGATGACGTCGACCATTCGAGCGTGCGGCCTCTCCACGGGTCGCCGGTCACATCGCGCAATTGCTCGCGATCGCGAATGCTGAGAACGAGCTGGGCGACCTGACACACGATGCCGGCGAGAATGACCGCGGCGCCCAATGCCGCAACCAAGAGCCAGGGATGCCATTCCGGCACATCGTAATGTTGCATGCGCCGGGTCATGCCCATGAGGCCCACGACATAGAGCGGGCACGAAGGCAAGATAGAAGCCGATAAACCAGCACCAGAAGGCGGCCTTGCCCCAGCCCTCGTATAGGCGGAAGCCGAACGCCTTGGGGAACCAGTAGGTGTAGCCGGCGAACATTCCGAACAGCACCCCGCCGATGATCACGTTATGGAAATGGGCGACCAGGAACAGGCTGTTGTGCACCATGAAATCCGCCGGCGGAACCGCGAGCAGGACGCCGGTCAGGCCGCCGATGACGAAGGTCACCATGAAACCGATCGACCACAGCATCGGCGTCGCATAGACGATCCGGCCGCCATACATGGTGAACAGCCAGTTGTAGATCTTCACCCCCGTCGGGACCGCGATGACCATCGACGCGATGCCGAAGATCGCGTTGACGTTGGCGCCGGCGCCCATGGTGAAGAAGTGATGCAGCCACACCATGAAGGAAACCACGCAGATCGCCAGTGTCGCGAGCACCATCGAGCGGTAACCAAACAGCGGCTTGCGAGAGAACGTGGCTACAACTTCGGAGAACACGCCAAACGCCGGCAGGATGAGGATGTAGACCTCCGGGTGGCCCCACACCCAGATGAGGTTCATGAACATCATCATGTTGCCGCCGGCCTCGTTGGTGAAGAAGTGGAAGCCGAGGTAGCGGTCGAGCGTCAGCATCGCGAGCGTCGCGGTGAGCACCGGGAACGCGGCGACGATCAAGAGATTGGAGGCGAGAGCCGTCCAGCAGAAAACCGGCATGCGCATATAGGTCATGCCGGGCGCGTGAATTTTCAGAATGGTGGTGACGAAATTGACCCCGGTCATCAGCGTTCCGACGCCGGAAATCTGGACGCCCCACAAGTAATAGTCGACGCCGACTCCCGGCGAATAGGTGAGCTCCGAAAGCGGCGGAAACGGCAGCCAGCCGGTGCGCGCGAACTCGCCGACCACCAGCGAGATGTTGATCAGCAGCGCGCCGGTCGCCGTGAGCCAGAAGCTGACCGAATTGAGCGTCGGGAACGCGACGTCGCGGATTCCGAGCTGCAGCGGCATGACGAAGTTCATCAGCCCGATCACGAACGGCATGGCGACGAAGAAGATCATGATCGTGCCATGGGCGGAGAAGATCTGGTTGTAATGCTCCGGCGGCAGATAACCCTGGGACTGGAACGCAATCGCCTGCTGCGAGCGCATCATGATCGCGTCGATGAAACCACGCAGCAGCATCACGGCGGCCAGCGTCACGTACATGATGCCGATCCGCTTGTGATCGACGCTGGTGATCCATTCACTCCATAAGATACGGAATCCAGCCTTTGATGGTGATGAAAGCGATCACGCCGAGCATCACCGCGATAACAAAGGCGCCCGCGAACAGGGGGATCGGCTGGTCGAAGGGAATGGCGCCCCAGGTCAGCTTGCCGAACATCTTATTTCCTCATCATCCGCGCGGCGGCGCCTGGATTGGTCTCGGCGATCGGCCCGGGCCCCGGCGGCAGCGTCTGATCGAGAATCTTGTCAAACAATCCGTCTTCGACAGTCTTGAACGTGATTGGCTCCGGCAGGACGCTCTGTTTTGAAAGCTCGATATAGCGCGCCGACGTGAGGTCTTCGCCGCCGCCGCGGACCTGACCAAGCCACTCGTAAAATTCCTCCGCCGTTTTCGCCACGACCTCGAAATGCATGTCGGCGAATCCGTCGCCGCTCAGCTGAGTGGCGAGGCCGCGAAACGTGCCCGGATCATCGGCCAGCAAATGGAGCTGCGTCCCCATGCGGTTCATGGTGTAGATCATGCTGCCGAGCTGAGGGACGAAGAACGCGGTCATCACGCTCCCCGAGGTCAGCCTGAAGTGGATCGGGACCCCTGCGGGAATGACCAGGCGATTGACGCTCGCGACATGCTCGTCCGGATAGATGAACAGCCACTTCCAGTCGAGCGACACAACCTGGATGTTGAGCGGCTCTTCCTTCGACTCGATCGGAACCGCCGGATCGAGGTCATGCGCGCCAATCCAGGCGACGCCGCCCAGAAGCATGATGGTCAGGAGAGGAATCGCCCATACGATCAACTCGAGGGCGCCGGAATATTCGAAGTCCGGCAGATAGGTCGCCCTGGCGTTGGAGGATCGGTACCACCAGGCGGCGGCGAGGGTGGCGAGGATCGTCGGGATCACGATGGCGAGCATGATCGCGACGGAATCGAGCAGAATCGTCTTGTTGGCCTCGCCGATCGGTCCTCTCGGAGCAAGGACCCCCAAGTCGCAGCCGCTCAGGAGCAACGCGGCTCCCAACGGCGCCAGCCTGAAAGCCAGTCTTCGAACCCCACCCCACCGGAACATGGCGCCGCCCGCCTGTCTCACTCCTCGTCGAGGTCTCTCGAGGAGCCGACACTCATGTCGACTCGTCCCATCGCCCAAAGTCACCCCGACCGAAACCGCAAATTGCTTTGCGGTCGTGAAAGCAGCATGACATGGGCCAAGGGCGGGGATCAAGCTGCCTTACGTCGGCGTTTGTTATACTTAGGTGTAGAGCGAAGCACGCGCGCGCAGAATAGGCCCGGGAGGACGAAATGGCTGAAGAGCAGGCCCAACCAGTCGGCCCTGATCTGGCGTTGGGCGTTCCCGCGAGCGAACTGCCGGACGGAGCCAAGCTCCTCGGCCATGTCGGACAGGACCCGGTTCTGCTCGTGCGCCGCGGCGCTGGCATGTTCGCCATCGGCGCTCAGTGCACCCATTACAATGGTCCTCTCGCGGAGGGCCTCGTTGTCGACGATACGGTGCGATGTCCCTGGCATCACGCCTGCTTCGATCTGCGCACCGGCGAAGCGTTGCACGCGCCTGCTTTCAGCCCAGTCGATACGTGGCGCGTCGAGCAGCGGGACGGCAAAATCTTCGTCGGCGAGAAGCGCGCTCAGCCCGAGAAGAAGCGCCGCGGCAAAGCGGGATGACCCAAGCAGGATTGTGATCGTCGGCGGCGGCGCCGCCGGGTTCGCCGCGGCCGAGATGCTGCGGCGGCGGACATACGAGGGCGAGCTCGTCATGCTGAGCAGCGACGACGCCCCGCCTGTCGACCGGCCGAACCTGTCGAAAGACTATCTCGCCGGCAGCGCGCCAGAGGAATGGCTGCCGCTGCGCGACGCCAAGTTCTATTCCGACAATTCCATCGACCTTCGCCTCAATACGACCGTCGCCGCCATCGACGCCCGGGCGCGTGAAGTCACGCTCGCGAATGGCGACACGCTTCCCTACGATCGCCTGCTTCTGGCGACCGGCGCCGAGCCGGTGGACCCTTCCCTGCCCGGCGCCAGGCCGTCGGACGTGCTCGTGCTTCGCTCGCTTAAGGACTGCCGGGCGATCATCGAACGCGCGAAGACGGCGAAGCGGGCGGTCGTCCTCGGCGCGAGCTTCATCGGCCTCGAAGTCGCGGCCTCTCTGCGCGCGCGCAACATCGAAGTCCATGTCGTCGCGCCGGAAGAACGGCCGATGGAGAAAATTCTGGGGCCCGAGTTCAGCCGCCTCGTGCAGGCGCTGCATGAGGAGCATGGAATTGTCTTCCATTTGCGCGACACCGCGAGCAGCATGGCGGGCAAACGGGTGACGCTCAAAAGCGGCGGCGTGCTCGAGGCCGATCTCATTGTCGCAGGGATCGGCGTCCGTCCGCGGATCGGCCTCGCCGAGGCGGCCGGCCTGAAAATGGACCGGGGAATCGTCGTGGACGCCTGTCTCGAAACGAGCGCGCCGGGTGTCTTCGCCGCCGGCGACATCGCGCGCTGGCCAGATCGGCACAGCGGCCAGGCCATCCGCGTCGAGCATTGGGTCGTGGCCGAACGGCAGGGACAAGCCGCCGCGCTGAACATGCTGGGCCTGCGCGAGCCGTTCGATGCGGTTCCCTTCTTCTGGAGTCAGCACTACGACGTTCCCATCAACTATGTGGGTCACGCCGAGGGCTGGGACGAGCTTGTCGTCGAGGGTGATATCGCCGGCAAGGACGGTCTCGTGCGCATGCGACGCGCCGGCCGCACGCTCGCAGTCGCCTCGGTCTTCCGCGATCTTGAGAGCCTCGAGGCCGAAGTCAGCCTGGAGCGGGCGAGCGCGGGGAGGCGTGACGAAGCCTCCTCTGTCGTCATGGCCGTCCCGGACTTGATCCGGGGATTGTCCCGGCCATCCACGCCGCGCGGCCTCAAGACGCGTCCAACTCGCGCCCCGTGAGCAAAAAGGCTTTAGCGCGCTAGCTCACGCCGCCCGCTTTGGCTCGGCGATAGCCGGCGAGGCCCAAGCCCGCGAACCCGATCAGCATCATCGCCCAGGTGGAGGATTCAGGGATGCCGCCCTGCGAGATGAACTGGCTCCATCCCACCACCTGTCCGACGTCGTTGATGCCCTAGGCATTGCTGGCTATGAAGCCGGGCAGGCTTCCTAGATGTTTCGTCCCCGCATTGTGATGGCGCAGTCTTATCGAGGGATTCGAGGGATGCGCTATGGGACAGGTTTTACACGGGTGCGCCACAACGACGGAGGCGGTCCGTCGAGCGATACAGCATAGTCAAGAGAGCTTGAGAGCGCTGGCGAAGCGCTACGGCGTCAACGCGAAAACCATCGCCAAATGGAAGTCGAGGAAGTCAGTTTCCGATTTGCGGACCGGGCCTAAGGCCGCGATCGACGGTCCTTTCCGTTGAGGAAGAGGCCGTCGTCGTCGCCTTCCGGAGGCATACTCTGTTGCCGCTTGACGACTGCTTGTACGCCTTGCAGCCCACCATCCCGCATTTGACGCGCTCGTCCCTTCATCGGTGTCTGCAACGGCACGGGATCTCCCGATTGCCTGAGGTCGAAGGCGAAGCCTCCGCCAGGCAGAAATTCAAGGCTTACCCGATCGGCTAGTGGGGCAATTCGATCATAGCGAAGGGTACAAGCTTTTCAGCTTGATCCTGGCATCCTTCGTTGTGAATTGCCACTCGGCGACGGCGTGAGTTTTGTTCCGCTCGCAGACCCAGGCGGCGACCTCGTCGATGATGGCCTGTTTGTTGGGGATGCGCCGGTCGAGGCATTGCGAGGCGAGGACGCCGAGTTCGGATTCGGCCAAGTCGAGCCAGGAGCCGTGTTTCGGCGTGTAGTGCCATTCGAAGCGTTCAACCAGGCGCCTGGCCTCGGCGGCGGGAAAGGCTTCGTAGAGCGATGCGGCGGCGTGGGTGTTGAGATTATCCTGGATGAGGACGATTGTTTCGGCTTGGGCGAAGTGCACGTCAGCCAAGTCTTTCAGAACGTGGGCGTAATCGACGGCGGTGCGGCGGTCGGTGACCTTGACGTGGCGCCAGCCTTCGAGCGGCGCGAACATCATGAACAGGTTGGCCACCCCGTTGCGGGCGTATTCGTAATCGACGCGGGCCGGAAGCCCCGGCCGCATCGCGACCGGCGCGCGCGTTTCGGCGACGAGTTGCTTAGAAGTCTCGTCCAGACAAACCACCGGGCGATCCGGGTCGCGCGGGCGCGTGTAAACCGACAGCACGTCCTCCATCGCCGCTACGAACGCGCCGCTGGCCTTGGGCGGAATGACCCAGTATTTGCGGCGGTGCGGCTGGAGAGCGTTTTTTTGAGCACGCGCTGGATCGTCGAAGTCGCTGGCGGCCTCGACGATGCCGAACTCCACCACCTTGCTCTCCAGCAGGCGAAGGCTCCAGCGCGCATAGCCCTCGGGCGGCTTGGAGCAGGCCAGAGCGATCAGCCGGGCCTCCTTCTCGCCGTCGAAAATCCGCGGCACGGCGGGCGCAGCCGGGGCCTTGCGGCTCAAGACGGCCTCGAGCCCTTCTTCCACCAATTGCTTGCGCACCCGATAGACCATCGAAACGCTGGTCTCCAGGGCCTCGATGATCCGGCTGTCGCTCCAGCCTTCGCCGTCGTCCGAGACGTCGGCCTTCAACAGGATGCGCGCCTTCAGAAGCCGCTGCGCAGCGCTCTTACCCTTGCGGATCATAGCCTCAAGCTGCCGACGTTCTTCCGCGCTCAGCCGCACCACATATCGCTTCACCGAAGGCGTCTTCGCCGCCATAATCTCCTCCATCGCTCGAAATCGCGATCGATTAAGGAATCGCTAATTCCTTTCGAAATCGTTGAAGCGAGCCACTAGTTTCATATCGACATCGCCGAAGTCCGAACGGCGCAGGGCAAACTCTATCTCATCGTTGCAATCGATCGGACCTCGAAGTTCGCCTTCGTCGAATTGCATGAGAAAGTGGCCCGCAAGACCGCGGGCGACTTCCTGCGTCGGCTGATCGACGCCGTTCCCTACAAGGTCCACACGGTCCTCACAGACAACGGGACCCACTGCACTGGAGTTGACCCGGTTTTGTGGACACCCTTGAAGTTGATTTTTGAGGTGTCTGATGCCCCGTTACCGAACCGCTTATCCGCCGGAGTTTCGGCGGCAGCTGGTCGATCTGGTGCGATCTGGACGCACGCCCGAAGAGCTGGCGCGTGAGTTCGAGCCGACCGCACAGTCGATTTCCACTTGGGTGAAGCAAGCCGAGCGGGACGCCGGCAAGCGCTCTGACGGACCAACCAGCGTCGAGCGAGAAGAGCTGGGTCGCCTTCGACGTGAGAACCATCGCCTGCGTCAGGAGCGCGATATCCTGGCAAAGGCGGCGGCCTGGTTCGCGCGGGAGAGCAAGGCGAGCCCGAACGGGTTTACCGGTTCATGAGCGCGCACCAGGCCATGTATCCCATTCGCACAATGGCCCACGTCCTGAAGGTTTCGGCCTCGGGCTATTACGCTTGGCGGAGCCGACCGGCTTCGGCTCGGGCGACCGCCGACGCCGATCTGACGCGCCGCATCCGCACGATCCACGCCGGCTCGCATGGAACCTATGGCGCGCCGCGCGTTCATGGCCCGAGCTGAAGGCCGATGGCCTCTCGGTTGGCCGGAAGCGGGTCTCCCGGCTAATGCGGGTGGCAGGGATCGCGGGCGTCAGCCGGCGCAGAAGCGCTCCGGTCACGACGCCGGCAGGCGAGCTGGCCGTCATCCCGCCAGCGACCTCGTCCGCCGCAACTTCGTGGCCGAGCGGCCGAACGAATTGTGGGTGGCCGACATCACCTCCTGCCCACGTTGGCCGGCTTTCTCTATCTCGCGGTTGTTCTCGACGCCTGGTCGCGACGCATCGTCGGATGGGCCTTCTCGGCTGATCTGAAGACCGGCGTCGTGCTCGACGCTCTCGACATGGCGCTTGCCGCCAGGAAGCCCGACAACGTCATCCACCATTCGGACAGAGGATCTCAATACACGTCGATTGCCTTCGGCAACCGCTGCAAGGAGGCCGGCGTCCGTCCATCGACAGGCTCAGTCGGCGACGCCTACGATAACGCGATGTGCGAGAGCTTCTTCGCTACCCTCGAATGCGAGCTGATTGATCGCCGTCGCTTCCAATCTCACAGCGAGGCGCGAATGGCTGTCTTTCAGTTCATTGAAGGCTTCTACAATCCTTCGCGACGCCACTCGGCTTTGGGCTATCTCTCGCCCATCGAATACGAAAGGAAACATGATCGCCTGAGCAAGCCCGTCTAGAGCCTGACCTAAAATTGGTTGACCGGCCTCGCGGCCCTTGATTCCCTTGGTTTGCAACGACTTTGGGAGATTCGCGATGCCTTGGAACGAGGCCGATCGGGTGAAATATGATGTCATTCGCGCGCGTTATTCAAGCGACATGTCGGAGGCGGAGTTTGCTTTGATCGCGCCGCTTCTGCCGCCGCCAAAACGGCGAGGGCGCAAGCCGACTGATCCGCAAGCCATTCTAAACGCGATGTTTTATATGATCCGCTGCGGTTGCCCGTGGCGGTATTTGCCGAAGGATTTTCCGCCGTTCACGACGGTGCAGAACAGATTTTACGCTTGGCGCGACAGTGGCCTGTGGACGCAAATCGTCTCGGTTTTCGTGATGGCCGCGCGCGAGGCGGAGGGCCGCGAAGCCGCGCCGACCGCCGTGGTCGTCGACAGCCAATCGGTCAAGACGACGGAAGCTGGTGGTCCTCGCGGTTTCGACGCGGGCAAGAAGGTCAAGGGCCGCAAACGCCATCTCGCCGTCGATACGCTCGGGTTGCCCGTCGAATGCCAGATCACGGCGGCCAGCACGCAGGACCGCGACGCTCTCGCGCCCTTGCTCGAGGCCGTCCGGCTCAAGAGCCCCTGGGTGAAAATGTCTTTCGTCGACGGGGGTTATCAAGGCGACGAGGCGCAACGCGCGGCGTTCGAAGCGAGCCGCATCGCCGTCACAGTCGTCAAGCGGACCGACAAAGAGGTCAAGGGATTTGTCGTGTTGCCCAAGCGCTGGGTGGTGGAGCGAACGCTCGGCTGGATCAACCGGGCGCGACGCTTGTCGAAGGACTTCGAAGCGACAATCGAGTCGGCGCTCGCATGGTTGCTGCTCGCGCTCGCCTTCCTCATCATGCGAAGATCGGCGCGGCCAAAATCGCCCCAGCTTGAATTTCGAAGTCAGGCTCTTAGCCCAAACCCGTCCATCAAAGCGGGGCAACTTCAAGCGGTCCGTCCCGGCCGGCAAGGTGATCCACGCCATCCTCGACAACTATGCCGCCCATAAACATCCTCAGGTGCTGGCCTGGCTCGCCGAACATCCGCGGTGGACGTTTCACTTCACGCCGACCTCCTGCTCCTGGCTCAATGCCGTGGAAGGCTTCTTCTCCAAGCTCACTCGCCAGAGCCTCAAACGAGGCGTCTTTCGCTCGGTCGACGACCTCGAAAGCGCGATTACCCGCTACATCGCCGCCACCAATAGGAACCCCAAGCCCTTCGTCTGGACCGCGACCGCAAAAACCATTCAGGCCAAGCTCACGCTGAACCATCCCTCGAGTCAGTGCTCTAGCACGAGGCGTGCCCGCGGCCGTCGTTTCCTCTGACCGACCCCTAGTCCACAACCGACCGGTCGGTATGGTCTCGCGACCCCGGCTACAAGGCCGCCCTGCGCTTCTCCGGCGTGACGGGGTGTTCGATGCGATTGGGCCGAGCTTGACGCACGACGAGGAAGCGCGGCGGAATGACGGGTTGACTTGTAGGCGCGGTCGCGATCCACGATCGCAGCTAAAGGGCCGCCCTGCCCTTGACCAAGGAATCCCCTACCAGTTGGTACGCTGGGGAATGACCGAAATCTCGATACCGATGGGTGATCGTCGCGGCGGGCGGCCTTTTGGGCTGCGTCGCGATCGGCGCGATGTTCTCGCTACCCGTCTTGCTTTTGCCCATCTCCCGGGACACCGGCTGGTCCGTGACCGGCGTATCCAGCGCCATGACCATCGGCTTTCTCGCTATGGCGTTCGGCAGCATCGTCTGGGGCAGCCTCTCGGACCGGTGCGGCCCGCGCCTCGTCCTGACCGGCGCGATCAGCTCGCGCTGCAGCCTGGCTCTCGCAGCCCAGGCGACGTCGCTTTTCGTGTTTCAGCTCATCTTCGGCGTCGTCGTCGGGGGCGCGCTGCCGCCATCTTCGCGCCGATGATGGCCTGCGTCACCGGCTGGTTCGACACCAATCGCAGCCTCGCCGTCTCGCTGGTGTCGGCGGGCATGGGCATGGCGCCGATCATCATGGCGCCCTTCGCCGCGTGGCTGGTCTCCCGCTATGACTGGCGGACCTCCCTCCTGGTCCTCGCGGCGCTTGCCGCCGCCGTGATGATCCCGGTGGCGTTCCTGGTACGGCGGCCGCCGGCGCTCGAGGCGGGAGCGCCACGCCGGCGGCGCCGCACGATCCGGCATGTCCGTGGCGAAGCGGTACGGTCGCCGCAATTCATCATCCTCTTGCTCACCAACTTCTTCTGCTGCGCCACCCATTCCGGGCCGATCTTCCATACCGTGAGCTACGCCATGACCTGCGGCATCCCGATGATTGCCGCCGTTTCGATCTACAGCGTCGAGGGGCTCGCCGGCATGGCCGGCCGGGTCGGCTTCGGGATCGCCGGCGACCGGTTCGGCGCCAAGCGCGTTCTGGTGCGGGGCTGCTCCTCCAGGCGTTCGGCGCCGCTCGGCTACGTCTTCGTCCGGAGCTTGGACGAGTTCTATGCCGTGGCCGCCATCTTCGGCTTCATCTACGCCGGCGTGATGCCGCTCTATGCCGTGCTGGCGCGTGAGAATTTCCCGCTGCGGATGATGGGAACCGTCATCGGCGGGACGGCCATGGCGGGCAGCCTCGGCATGGCGATTGGCCCGGTGGCCGGAGGACTGATCTACGACGCCTTCGCGACTACGGCTGGCTCTATGTCGGCGCCTGGGGCATCGGGGTTGGCGCCTTCCTGATCGCGACGACGTTCAGGCCCTTCCCGAAGGAGCAGTCGCGCCTGGCGCCGGCGGTGGCGTGATCCGCGGCACCAGACGTTCTCGATAACAAGCGTGTTCTCACATTGCGGATCGAGCGGCCGAAGACGCGAAGAGCATCCGCAAGGCCGCGGAGGATGCGTACCAGCCGGCGCAGCTTGACTGGCTTCTGGACCCCGACAACGTCAAGATGCGGTTCACTGCGCCATGCGGTCGCCGCGACCTGGGGCGAACGCTCAAATTCGGCCTGCCTTAAGATAGTCAGTCAGATTTCATAGAAGATCGTGTTTGAACGCCCGGCGGCTCGCACCTGGGCGCGAATTTTAGAATTTGGACCTCGTTCCTGCAGCGATCGACCATAGAGCCTTTCAGCTGCTTCCTTTGCGGTTATCGCCTCAACGTTTTGATACGGCTTCCAGTCCCACTGTCCTTCGGGCCAGAGCTGAACTTTGAAATCTGAATATAGCAATAGGTTTCTCGCGCTGCGCCGAATCATTCGGCAGTGTACTGTCATATGGAGTTGTCTTCCGTCGAAGCTTTTAGCTGTTTAGGTGGCGGACTTCGCCGCAAAGTGGAGCAGTTCCGGAAACTGTCGTTTTAGATACGCTAGATGCCGCCTGTGCGTCCAAGCACCTCCGGCGATTAGTTTATTGGTGAGAAGCCGTTCTTGCGTCTCCGGCCATCCAGCCAACAGCCAGTGCACTACTTTCCTACGGTTGTTTTCATATTGCTCTTGTTTCTTCTTGTTGAGATTTCTAAAAAGTGGATTGTTGAGTTTTTCAAAAACGGTGGTCGCAAAAGGCGTTCTACATGCACCGCAGTGTAACGACCACGAGGCTGGCGGTCCACCAAAGGTGGCAGGCCCACTATACTTCACTTGGGTCGTCGCGGTCTTGCCACACGCCGTGCATGCCACACGGGGCCCGCAAGCAAGAGTTCGCTATATCTTTGCGAAACGATGATCATCATCTCAAAGTTCGCCTCTCGATCCGAAAAGGCTGACTGCATTAACCCGATTTAACGCCAAAGGCACACCCGGACGTCCTTCCCGACATAGCATGCGCCTTCGCGGCGAAGTTCTCCCCAACCCCCTGGTTCACCGTGAGTTTCGCGAATGTCCGAGTTCCCATAGCCGCCCCAAAAATCACCGTCCGAATTTGTAGACAACTGCCCAGTAGATCTCCGGACTATGTCGCCAGCCCCCACCATGCGTATCGGGATAGCCGATACCTGCAAAAATGTTGCCGAGGCCCCTGGATGTCGCATCGTAAAATCGCCGCCCTTTTCGAGTTGATAGGAGCATCTTCCGGATATCGCGCGAGATCGACGCCGCCATCGCCCGCGCAAACTCACGCGTCTGACCGCTGACAATAAGCAGGCGCGAGGCTCACCACTTTGCGATAACCGCTGCGGTAAACGATGGCTGTGGTTGCGCATGCGTAAGGTGAAACCAGGACAATGCAAGTGCAAGGGCTGCCGCTAGAGTTCTCCGATCATCTTATCATCCGGTTCGCCTGCCGAAGTGGCCCCGGCGGAATTGCCTGAGGCGACAGTTTTCGGCGCCTAAGTGATTGGCATCGATCGATCCGACCAAAGGCGCCGGCCGCCCGACGGGGCGGTCGTCAGCCCTCGAACTTGATTGGTCTTCGGAAAGCCCTTTGGCGGCAGGCGACCGGCTTCGGCGCGATTGCCGATCCACTCCTTAAGCTCGGGCCTTGCGACAGTGAAGGTGCGCCCTGCCGAATCGCGCCAGGTGAGGCCGTCGGCGATGGCGAAGACCTTCGCGTCGGAAAGGCCGCCGTCCTTGTAGCGCTGCAGCCGCGTGCCCTTGCCGCGCGCCATCTCGTTGAGCTGCGTGAAGGGGAACACCAGAAGCTTGCGGTTCTGCCCGATGATGGCGACATGGTCGCCCGCGGCCGGAACGATCAGCGCCGCGGTCGCGGGGCTCGTGACGTTGAGCACCGCCCTGCCCTTGCGGGTCGAGGACAGAAGCTCGTCCTCGCCGACGATAAAGCCGTTGCCGTCGCTTGAGGCGATGAGGCGTTTCGCGCCCGGCGCATAAGCCCAGACGGCGACGATCGAAGCGCTCTCGTCGATGTCGGCCATGAGACGGATCGGCTCGCCCTGCCCTCGTCCGCCGGGCAGTTTGGAGGCCTCGAGCGTGAACACCTTGCCGTCGCTCGCCAGCACCAGAATCTTCGAGGTCGTTTCGGCGAAGAACGCAGTCTTCAGGCCGTCGTCGCCCTTGAACGTCGCCGCGGTGAGATCCGCGACCTGGCCTTTCAGCGCGCGGATCCAGCCCTTCTGCGACACGACGATGGTCAGGGGCTCGCGCTCGATCATCGCTTCCGCCAGATCGGCGACGATGACGTCCGGCGCGGCTTCGAAACGGGTGCGCCGCCGGCCGAGCTTGGTGTCGGGGCCGAACTTCTTTTTGACGTCGCGGATCTCGACCGCGATCATCTGCCATTGCTTCTTTTCGCTGACCAGCAGCGCCTCGATCGTAGCCTTTTCCTTGGAGCAGGTCATCCTGTTCTTTGCGCAGCGCCATTTCCTCGAGACGGCGCAGGCTTCTCAAGCGCGTGTCGAGAACGTAGACGGCCTGCAGCTCGCTTAAGTCGAAGCGGACTTTCAGCGCCTCTTTGGGGTCATCGTCCTCGCGCACGATGCGAATGACCTCGTCGAGATTGAGGAAGACGATGATCATGCCGGCGAGCAGTTCGAGCCGCTTGTCGATCGCCGCTAACCGGTGACGCGAGCGACGGATGAGCACGGCGCGGCGATGGTCGAGCCATTGCCTGAGCGCTTCGCCAAGCGAGACAACCCTGGGCGTGACGCCGTCGACCAGCACGTTCATATTGACCGAGACCCGCGCCTCGAGCTCGGTCAGCCTGAACAGGGATTCCATCAGCGTTTCAGGCTCGACCGCGCGCGTGCGGGGCTCGAGCACGATGCGCACGTCCTCGGTCGACTTCGTCACGCATGTCGGCGAGCAGCGGAAGTTTTTTCTCGTTGAGAAGGTTGGCGATCTGCTCGATCAGCCGGGACTTCTGCACCCCGTAGGGAATTTCGCTGACGACCGCGACCCGAGCCGCCGCGGCCCATGTCTTCCTTCATCCAGCGCGCTCTTACGCGAAAGGCGCCACGGCCGGTTCGGTAGGTTTCGATGATCGCGGACTTGTCATCGATGACCACGCCGCCGGTCGGGAAGTCCGGACCCGGCACGAAAGTGGCGAGCGCCTGGGCGTCGGCGTCGGGATGGGCGATGAGGTAGAGTGCGGCGTCGCAAAGCTCGGCGATGTTGTGCGGCGAAATCACGTCGCCATGCCGACAGCAATCCCCTGCGAGCCATTGGCGAGCAGGTTCGGGACCGCCGACGGCATGACGATCGGCTCTTTCGTGTCGCCTGAGTAATTGTCCCGCCAGTCGACCGAGTCTTGCGTCGACGCCCTCCATGATGAGGCGCGCCACATCGGTCATCCGCGCCTCGGTGTAGCGATAAGCCGCGGCGTTATCCCCGTCGATGTTGCCGAAATTGCCCTGCCCCTCGACGAGGGGATAGCGCGAGACGAAGTCCTGCGCAGACGCACCAGCGCCTCGTAGATCGCCTGGTCGCCATGTGGATGGAACGAGCCCATCACGTCGCCGACGATTTTCGCGCATTTCTTGAAGGCCGTGCCGGGGTCGAGCCGGAGAATGTGCATGCCGTAGAGGATGCGGCGGTGCACCGGTTTCAGCCCGTCGCGAGCGTCCGGAAGCGCCCGGCCCATGACTGGCGGAAAGGGCGTAAGCAAGATAGCGCTCCTCAGCGCGTCGCGCAGGTTGATGTCGATCGGGACCGAAGGCGGGGCCGGCGGCGGCGGGACAGGTTTGGCCATGGGTTGCGGGTTACCCCGAGGCTTGAGTTGCGGCAAGGCCAGGCCGAGCCTTCAGACCGCTCCCTGCGATAGGGAACATTCTCTAACATACGAATTCCTTAGGCGCCGACTTTGGAAGCGGCAGGCTTGCGCAAAATTGCGCCAGCCAAAGGGTTGCTGCTTAGTTTTGCGCCATGACATTCCTGATGAACTCCTCATATTTATTGTGAAGTCTCGCTTGCCAACTGGACGGCCGCGGCGGAGCATTACATGAGTGAGTTGGGCCAGCGGCACGGGACTTGCTGCGGCCAAATAGTCGCGTGTGGACTTGAGTTGAGAGGAGGAAGCCTCCCAGGATTTTGGCATCATTCCAACTTGGAAACCCGCAAAGGGGACTGAGATGATCGCTCGAATTCGCCGTACTCTTATTTGCTTTGTCCGCTGGCGGCGCGGACGCGCATGACTACTGGTCGGACGGGAAACCCGTTCCCGGTTGGGTTAAGGCTTCGTGTTGCGGGCCAGCAGACGCCCATCATCTTCGGCCGGAGCAGGTGCACCGGATTTCCGACGACTATTACTCGGTTGATGGCTACGTTCGTCACATCCCCGTCGGCCAGGCGCTGCCGAGCCAGGATGGAGACTACTGGATCTTCTACCGGGATGATGGAGCCAGCGGACAGTCCGGCGTCTACTGCTTCTTCGTGCCGATGGCCTTCTGAATCTTCGTCGGCGGGGTTCGGTGGATCACGGAAGATTGTTGGCGCCCGGACGAAGGTTGGCGGCCGGGTTCGCTGGCTGAGAGCGCTTTCTTGAGGGCTGCGCACGCCAGGGGATGACGCGCGGCCTTCAGGCGCCTACATAGCGGGCTCGCGGCCGGCTGAGGTTCGCGGGGCCCAGCCCGCGCGCGAGCGCCGTCGCCGCCCGCGAGCCTCGTCCTTCCACGCGCGCCTACGGGGAGAACGGCGATGCCGCCGATGATATCGATCGCCGCGATGACCAAACGTTACAACTCGGGCCTGATCGCGCTCGACTCGGTCGACCTCGAAATCGTCAAGGGCGAGATCTTCGCCCTGCTGGGGCCGAACGGCCGCAAGACGACGCTGATCGGCGTCGTGTGCGGCTCGTGTCGATGACTTCAGGTAAAGTCGTGATCGACGGTTACGACGTCGAGCGGGACTACCGCGCCGCGCGTTCGAACGTCGGCCTCGTTCCGCAAGAGATCGCACTCGACATCTTCTCGACAGTCTACAGAGCCGTGACTTTCAGTCGCGCGTTGTTCGGTCGCCCGCCCGACCCGCTACATCGAAACCCTGCTGCGCGATCTCTCGCTGTGGGAAAAACGAGACACGCGGATCGTCGAATTGTCCGGCGGCATGAAGCGGCGGGTGATGATCGCCAAGGCGCTCAGCCACCAGCCTGAGTGCTGTTTCTCGACGAGCCGACTGCGGGCGTCGACGTGAATTTGCGACGCGACATGTGGAACCTGGTTCGCGGACTGCGCGACAAGGGAGTCACCGTCATTCTGACGACGCACTATATCGAGGAAGCCGAGGAGATGGCCGATCGCGTCGGCGTCATCGACAATGGGCGGCTGATGTTGGTCGAAGAAAAGACGGCCTTGATGCGCAAGTTTGGCAAGCGACGGCTGACTCTGCGCTTCGCCAGCCGATGTCGAATCTGCCGGCCGCATTGGCGGATTGGCCGGTGGAGCTCGAGGAAAACGGGCAACGGCTCACATACGCGTTCAATGCGGACGGGGAGCGCGCCGAAATTCCCCGCCTGCTCGAGCGCCTCGGCGAACTCGGGGTCGGCTTTCGCGATCTTGAAACCTCGAGGAGCACGCTGGAAGACATCTTCATCGACCTCGTGGGGCAGGGGGCATGAGCAACACGATGTCGATCAACCTGGATGGCGTCTGGGCGATCTACCGCTCGGAGATGGCGCGCACGGCGCGCACGATTTTGCAGAGCGTTGCGATGCCGGTGATCACCACCGCGCTCTATTTCGTGGTGTTCGGCGGCGCGATCGGGTCGCGCATACAAAGCGTCGACGACGTCAGCTATGGCGCCGTTCATCGTGCCAGGGCTGATCATGCTGACGCTTCTGACGCAGAGCATCTCCAACGCCTCGATCGGCATCTACTTTCCGAAATTCACCGGCACAGATCTTCGAGCTCCTCTCTGCGCCGCTCTCCGCACCGAGGCGGTATTCGCCTACGTCGGCGCGGCCGCGACCAAATCGGTCGCGATCGGCCTGATCATTCTCGCTACCGCAACGCTGTTCGTGCCGGTGCAGATCCTGCACCCGTTCTGGATGGTCGCCTTCTCGCGCTGACCTCGATCGCGCTTCAGTCTGTTCGGCTTCATCATCGGCATCTGGGCGGAAGAGCTTCGAGCAGCTGGCGATCATCCCGTCGCTCGTGGTGACGCCGCTCACCTTCCTCGGCGGCGCGTTCTATTCGATCGACATGCTGCCGCCGCCATTGGCGCGCGGCAGCCTGTTCAATCCGGTGGTCTATCTCGTCAGCGGTTTC
>CAWDKC010000022.1:0-46106 GCA_963802615.1 uncultured Alphaproteobacteria bacterium | reverse complement strand
CAATGCTCACGCCCCGATCAGCGTGGACGATGCTGGTGGATGAGCTTTGCTCATCCGCCGCAAACCGATCGCGTCAGCAGCGGATGGCGAGATGGCGTTCACGATCGTGAGCATCTTGAGCATCCCACCCCCCATGACGTGGACCCGACGTCGCTGGCGGATGGTGGCGAGGATTTCGCGCGCGACTACGTCGGGCTCGCAGAGGGCGACGCCCATCTTGCGCCACATGTCGAAAGCGCGGGACTCCCACGCGTTAGAGGGCACAGGCCCGAAGAAAGAAAGCACCACGTCGGTCCCGGCAAGCTCGCGGTTGGCGCCTTGTATGTAGCTCGCTAGCGCGCCGCGGGTCGCCGCGTAGGCGCTCATGAACGGCAGCGCCACCCGGCCGTCCATGCGGCTGCCTTGATGTGGACAACCACTCCGCCGCCGGCTTGCTGCGCAGCCCAGGGGAGGAACGCCTGGGTCACGGAGATGGGCCCCTTCACGTCGACAGCGAGCAGATCGTCGAGGATGTCGCCGACGCGGATATTCCCATGGCCTTGCGCGGCGAGACGCCCGCGAGGTTCACCACCGCATCGATCCGGCCGAGGTGCTCGAAGGCTGCAGACGCCAGCTTCTCTAGGCTCGCCGGATCTGTGACGTCCGCGCTTTGGTAAATCGCCGAACCGTCGTTCCGGCCGGTCAGCGCAGCGGCGTCGTGCTGGCCGCGCAGGCGAGCACCAACTGGAAGCCCTCGGCCGCGAGGAGCCTGGCCAGCGCTTGACCAAGTCCTCCGGTCACCCCGATGAGAACGGCGGTGGGCGCATCCTTGCCCTGCTTTGTAGCGGCGGGCCCGGTTCCGGTAGCGCTACCGGCAATCACAGGGGACTTTACGTTCACTTGCGTCATTTCGTGTTCCTTTTAGTAGGCTTTGGTTACGATGAAAGTATCTATTATGGGCAAAAAAATCCAGAAAATATAACCGGACCTGACCCTGATTTTGGACACCACATCCGCCAACGTCGTCTGTCTCAGATGCCCATGGACGGCCTCCTGAGTGCCAACCTGCACGTCGCCCATGACTTCCTTAATGTTAGAACTCACGATACACTCCTTACTCACGGATAAGTATGGATGGCAAAAGCATCGGAAGTGTTTACCGCAGATAGATGTCTAAGAGAGAAATACTGTTGGGGCTTCGCGCCAGGCCATAACCGCCCGACTTACCAACAGTCGTCTTAACCAGCTTCGCCTTCGAGAGTTTAACGAGAACCCGTTTAACGAACACCGGGTTCGCATTCACGCTGCGCGAGAAGTTCCGACGTGAAAACTCCGTCGTGATGTGCTATGGCGGCCAGCACATGGACGGCAATCGAAAATTGAGTGTTCACTGAAGCCATGGTCAGATACTATAATCGTATCCGAATAAATGCAAGAGCGCGCGACGGCAAGGCTTTTCTATACGAGCTTAGTAGCACCGTGTCGTTCATGCGACTTGCGCCTGACCTGACACTAACAGAATTCAGCTGGCAAAATCGAGACGGCATTGCCTGGTTGGCCTGCTGCCGGCAGCAGGCCAAACGGCAGATTTGAGGAAGACTGCGGCAGCGCGCGGACGTCTGAAAAGAGGGCGCAGAGCGCTGTCTCGACAATTCCAGTTTTGTTCTGGAGTGGTGGAAAATTGGTGCGCCCGACAGATCGAACCCCGTAACGTCCTTAGCCGACCGACGGGCTTGGCGCGACAAATGATTGCGTAAAATCAGAAACTAGAGTAGATTTTCGCCATGATCGATCATGCGCCTCAGTACGGCCTCGAACCATGGATCCCAGTCCGTCGCGCCAAGAGAGACCGTCGAAAAAATTTTCCGCCGTTTATCCCGCGTAACCCGTTGATAAAGTCTGATTCGGACAGAGAGAATCCAAGGAAATCCCAAGGAAATCCAATAGCGGTTTTCGGGTGCTTTCATCGTGTAATCGGCAGGCGCCAAGGAAATCCAAACCGGCAGCCCCCCCGACGTCGGCGGTCGGCGGCTCGCGAGCCGACGCCAGGCGATGGCGAACAAGCGCGGCTAAACGACCGGCAGAAATTGCGTTGACCCGGACCGTACGGCGCTGTACGGTTCGTGGAGCCGGAGATCAGCAAAGTGACGCACAAGGGCGCGGAGGAAGCGCGCAACCAGCTTCCTCATCTGCTGGAAGCGGCAGAGGACGGTCAGTCCACCGTCATCACGAGGCATGGTCGCCCTATCGCCGCACTCGTGCCGATCGGCGACTATATCGCCGCGATTCGACAGGAGCCCCTGACCCGCTGGCCGGGTCCGGTCGCGCGCTCTGGGGCGGAAATAGTGCTCGGACCATTGGCAAATTGCGCGACGAATGGAGCCGCTAGCGTTTGACGACTTGCCGGAACGCGCCCTTCTCCTCATCGATTCGGCGCCGATCATTTACGTTCTCGAGGATCATCGGAAGTTCGCCTCCCAATTCGAACCGCTTTTTGAAGCGCACGCCGCGGGTCGATTGCAATTCGCCGTCACGACAACTCGCGATCGCCGAGGTGCTGACGGGCCCCCTGAAGGCCGGCGACGAGGCGCTGGCGCGGCGCTATCGCGCCATTCTCGATCGTCGGCGGCCGATCGCCCTCGATGTGGACATCGCCGAAAGCGCGGCGCGATTGCGACCTCATTGCGACTGGGCTTGGCCGATGCTGTCCAGGCCGCGAGCGCGTTGGCGATCAACGCCGCGGCGCTCGTCACCCATGATCGCGACTTCTCGCGCGTGCGCTCGCTGCGCGTTCTGTCTTGAGGTTGAAACACCTGTCAAGGAACAATGTTTTCGCCAACGCCCGTCAGCAAATCACACTGTCCTCTTCAAACCGCAATCGACCTCACTTCGCCAGGATCGCCAGCAGCAGGAGCGCGACGATGTTGGTAATCTTGATCGCCGGATTGACTGCAGGACCCGCCGTATCCTTTAGGGGTCGCCGACCGTCTCGCCGGTGACGGACGCCTTGTGGGCTTCCGAGCCCTTCAGATGCTTGACCCCGTCCTTGTCGACGAAGCCGTCCTCGAAACTCTTCTTGGCGTTGTCCCACGCGCCGCCGCCCGAGGTCATCGAGATGGCAACGAAGAGACCGTTGACGATCACGCCGAGGAGCGAGGCGCCAAGCGCGGCGAAGGCCGAGGCCTTCGAACCCGAGATCCATAATGTGCCGAAATAGACGACGAACGGCGCCGGCGCCGGGAGCAGCGAGGGCACGATCATCTCCCGGATCGCCGCGCGCGTCAGCAGATCGACGGCGCGTCCATAGTCGGGGCGCTGCGTGCCGTTCATGATGCCCGGCATTTCCTTGAACTGGCGGCGCACTTCGAGCACCACCGATCCGGCCGCGCGGCCGACCGCGGTCATCGCGATGCCGGCGAAGAGATAGGGGATGAGGCCGCCGAAGATGAGGCCGGCGACCACGTAGGGGCTGGAGAGAGAGAAATCGAGCGCGCCGACGTCCTGGAAATAGGGCGCGCCGGTTTCCTTGAAGTGCCGGATATCGTTGGTGTAGGCGGCGAAGAGGACCAGCGCTCCCAATCCCGCCGAACCGATTGCGTAACCCTTGGTGATCGCCTTGGTGGTGTTGCCGACCGCGTCGAGCGCATCGGTCGACTGGCGCACCTCTTTCGGAAGACCTGCCATTTCGGCGATGCCGCCGGCATTGTCGGTGACCGGGCCGAAGGCGTCGAGCGCGACGATCATGCCGGCGAGGCCGAGCATGGTCGTGACGGCGATCGCGGTGCCGTAGAGGCCGGCGAGTTGAACGTCGCGATGATGCCGGCGACGATCACCAGCGCCGGCAGCGCCGTCGATTCAAGCGAGACGGCAAGACCCTGAATCACGTTGGTGCCGTGACCGGTGACCGAGGCCTGCGCGATCGACACGACCGGGCGCTTTCCGGTGCCGGTGTAATATTCGGTGATGACGACGATCAGGGCGGTGACCGCGAGGCCGACGAGCCCGCAGACGAACAGCTTCGAGCCGAAGACCTGCTTGCCCGCCACCGTCCCGACCTCGCCCCAGCCAACGACATAGCTTGTCGCGAGAGCGAGGCCGAGGATCGACAGAACGCCGGTGACGATAAGACCCTTGTACAGCGCGCCCATGATGGAATTGTTGGCGCCGAGCTTGACGAAAAAGGCGCCGATGATCGAGGTCACGATGCAGGCGGCGCAGATTGCGAGCGGATACATCATCGCCGGAAGCAGCATCGGCGTGTTCTCGAAGAAGATCGAGGCGAGCACCATCGTCGCCACGACCGTCACCGCGTAAGTCTCGAACAGGTCGGCGGCCATGCCGGCGCAATCGCCGACGTTGTCGCCGACATTGTCGGCGATGGTGGCGGGATTGCGGGGATCGTCCTCGGGAATGCCGGCCTCGACCTTGCCGACCAGATCGGCGCCGACGTCCGCGCCCTTGGTGAAGATGCCGCCCCCGAGACGGGCGAAGATCGAGATCAGCGAGGCGCCGAAGCCGAGCGCGACCAGCGCGTCAATCGTCTGGCGATCCGAGGGCGCATAGCCGAGAGGGCCGGTCAGAATGCCGAAATAGCCAGCCACGCCGAGAAGCGCGAGCCCGGCGACAAGGAGACCGGTCACAGCGCCCGAGCGGAAGGCGATGTCGAGACCGCCGGCCAGCGATTTCGTCGCCGCCTGCGCAGTGCGCACGTTGGCGCGCACCGAGACGTTCATGCCGATGAAGCCGGCGGCGCCGGACAGGATCGCGCCGATGGCGAACCCGATCGCCACCGTCCACGAAAGCAGAAGCCCCAGCGCAATGAACACCACGACGCCGACGCCGGCGATGGTCATGTATTGGCGGCGCAGATAGGCTTGCGCCCCTTCCGCCACCGCGCCGGAAATCTCCTGCATGCGCGCTGTGCCAGCGTCCGCCGCCATCAGGCTATTAATCGTGTAGACGCCGTAGACAATGGACAGCAGTCCACAGACGATAATCAAGCCCAAAAGCATGCGCGCAAGCCCCAGTTCGAGGCCGCGGACGCTCTCCCGCGGCTCATTTCTGGGCGCCTCTTGCCAGAAACCGCGCTCAGCCGCAACGGCGCGGGCGGTTTTCCGGCCGAACTCTCCTGGAATGTCGCTGGGCGCGTCGCGTCGACGCGCCCTCCCACTGTTTCAAGTTCTCCCCTGCACATGAGGCACGCTCGAGGTCGGGAAAATTCTTCGACTTCCGCATTCGAACACTGCTATATGAGCGGTCAGGTCAATGAACGTCCGTGAGCTATCGGTGAGTCTATTTGCAATCGAGGGTGCAATTCCGCTCGCGACTGTCGCGTGGTGGGGAGCGCGATGATACGGCGCACTTTCGATGGGGGAGTGAAGGTTTCAGCGCTCGGGGTGGGCTGCAGCCGGGTTGGCTCGATCACCAACTCGACACCGATGCGCGAGATTGAGGCCACTCTGGAGGCCGCGGTCGAAGCCGAAATCAACCTCTTCGACACTGCGGATATATATGGCCAGGGTGACAGCGAGCGGACGTTGGGCCGGCTGCTGCACCGGCATCCGGACCGCGTTTTCGTGGTGACAAAGGTCGGTGGGCGCCACGGACGTTATGCGGTGGCGGCGCGTTTCGCCAAGCCGCTGCTTCGGGCGTTGGCCCGATCGCGGCGCAGCGTGGGGAACGCCATGGTGACGGCGCGGACGGCGACTGTCGTGCATGATTTCTCGCCGACCGATCTGCGGCCCGCCGTCGAGACGTCGCGCCGGCGGCTCGGGCTCGATCAACTCCACGGTCTACTTCTCCACAGCCCGTCCTCAGCTACGCTTCGAAAGCCGGAAATCCACGAATTTCTTGATGAGATGCTGACGAGCCGGAAGGCGGCGCGGGTCGGCGCGTCAGTCGACACGGTCGACGCTCTCGAAGCAGCAATCTCGATCCCGTCCCTGACCCTCATTCAGGCTCCGTTGGGGGTCGTGAGCGCGCTTCTTGGCACGCCCATCCTGGACAGCCTCCGTCGTCGCGGCGTCGGCCTTTTCGTCCGGGAGATTTTGAGGAAGCCGGGTCATGGGGCAGCCGACCCACGACCGGCCTCTGCGGCGGAAGCCCTCTCCGCCGCCCTCGCCCCCGATTTCGTCACCTCGGCGATCGTCGGGGTGAGCACCCGGACTCACCTCGCCGAACTGCTGCCGGCAGTCGAGTGATTCGCAGCGGCGCCACGCTCGTCGATGGCGGCGCGACCGAGGCGGACGTCGCCATCGTCGGCGCCGGGGCGATAGGGATCGCCGTCGCGGTTCGTCTCGCGGGCCGTTCAGGCCGGGTGCTGCTGGTGGAAGCTGGTGACGAGCGCTTCAGAGCCGCGGACAATCTTAGCTTCTTCAAGGCCGAACGCGTTGACGATCCGCGCCATTCGCCGACTGAGCTTTATCGCCGGCGCATGCTGGGGGGAACAACTTCGGTGTGGGGCGGGCGTTGCATTCCATTTGACCGGGAGGATTTCGCGGCGACGCCGGAGCGCGCGGGTTGGCCGATCGAATTCGCGGAAGTCGACGCCCATGTTCCCGATGCGCTGGCGTTCCTGGATGCGGGCGAGCCCGAATTTTCCGCAGACGCGGCGCTTACGGGCCCTCGCCTCCCGATCCGAAACGCGCAGGCCGATCTGATTCTCGACCGGATCGAGCGCTATAGCAAGCCGACAAACGTCTGGCGGAAATGGCGGGAGTTCCTCACCCGATCCCCGCATGTCACTGTCCTCTCCAAAGCGGTCTGCGCAGGTGTTTTAGACGACGGAGCCTGCGGACGCGTCGTCGGTCTTGATGTTAGGACGCCCTCCGGAGGCCGCCACAAGATCCTGGCGGAAACCGTCGTACTGGCGTGCGGTGGTTTCGAAACGCCGCGTCTGCTTTTGGCGTCACGGACGACCCGCTCTCGGGGACTCGGGAACGACCGGGACCTCGTCGGCCGATACTATATGACTCATCTCGTCAGCAGCGCGGAGAATGTCGGCGTCTTGACATTCGCCGCGCCCGGCTCCACCCGCGCGTTCGACTTCACCAAGACGTGGGACGGCGTTTACGCGCGGCGCATGATCCTGTTGTCGCCGGAAGCGCGGCGCCGCGAAGGATTGCCCAATATCGTCTTTCGCCCCTCTCGACCGCCGATGGACGACGCCGCGCACGGAAACGCGGCCCTTTCGGCGATGTTTCTAGCGCGGAGCCTGCTCATCCCGCCAGAATACGCTCGCAGCCTTACGGCAAAGCTTGGAAACCTCCCGCCTCTGCAGGCATGGCGCGAGCACGGCGGCAATGTCGTCGCCGATATCCCGGGTCTGGTGCGCTTCAGCGGAAATATAATCGCCCGGCGTTTTCTGGCGAGTCGGAAGTTACCCGCCGTCTTTCTATACCGGAGGGACGGAGCCTATCCGCTCGAATTCAATGCCGAGCAGATGCCGAATCCCGACTCGCGCGTGAGGCTCGGCGATGAAACCAATTCTTTGGGGATCCCGCGGCTCATCGTCGAATGGAAGTATCACGAGTCTGAATTGGACGCGATCTGCCGCGCTTTTCGGGTGCTTGCGTCCGCAATCGCCCAATCGGGGCTCGGCAAGGTCCAATTGGAACCCGACCTGCGCGCCAGCGTCGCGCGACCGCTCGTCCCGCAAGGTGGCCACCACATCGGAACAACGCGGATGGGCGCGGACCCTGCCTCGGGCGTAGTCAACTCAAACTGCGAAGTATGGGGCGCGCCCGGATTGTTCATCGCGGGCACAGCGGTCCTTCCGACGTCCGGCTTCGCAAACCCGACTTTGACGGCTCTCGCGCTTGCCTTTCAGCTCGCCGAGCACCTCGTCCGACGGCAGAGCAATCGGGTGGTGGTGACAGGAGCAACAAAAAGCCCGGCCGGATAACGCCGGCAATGGGGTCCATAGTCGCCGCGCAGCAGTGATCTCGCGCCACGGCATAGCCGCCCGCGAGCGACGACGCGCTCGCGAATGTTGCGGCGCAAGAATCGCAGACAGGGCGAAATAGGAGGCGCCCTCGCTCACAAGGCCTCCCGCCGCCAAGTCTGGTCTCCGATGCGCAGCCAGTGGACCTTGAGGTCCCCCTTGGCCTCGAACAGTTCTGCGCGCAGGGCGACTCGACCCTCCTGCTGCTCAATTCCTAGCAAGGCGTAGGCCGCCGACAGCATGCGGGCGGCCGAGCCGGTGTACCACGACCAGCCGCCTCGCCCGCCGTGGCCCCAGCCGTCGTAGATATCGGCCGGCTGTTGAGTAGGAATGAGCCCGTAGATAGCGAGGCTTTCAGGGTCCGTCTTTTTCAGCGGCGAGATCTTTTCGTAGATCTCGAAGGCGCGCGCGCCCAGGCGAACAGCCAGCTCACGGTCGCCCTTGGCTCGCGCAGACGCGGCGAGCCGCATGAACCCATCGACAATCCAGGTCGCGCCGTGGCTGTATTGGCCGCCGTTCTCACGCACCCCCGGCGGATAGTCGGCGATCCGTCCCGGATAGGGCTGCGAATGTTCGTAGAATGGCGTTTCGAGCAACAGCACCCGGTTCGCGCGCTCAATTCCCTTCAACGCGCCCTCGATCGCGGCCAGCGCGCGCTCGTCGTCGCAGGCGCCGGAATAGGCGGCCCAGCCGTTGGCCATGGCGTTGCGCTCACCAATCTCTTGGCCGTCGTCAGCGAAGTCGAGCGCATAATGGTCGCCCATCCAGCCGACTTCCAGCGCCTTCTGCTGGCCGACGAATTCCCGCTCGCACCGGGCGGCGAAAGCTTCGTCGCCCTTGATCCGCGCCAGATCGACGAAGCCGTCGAGCACGTTGGCGAGGAAGAAGCCCATCCAGACGCTGGTTCCGATTTCGCGCCGGCCAAGCGCGTCGATGCCGTCGTTCCAGTCGCCGGCGCGCAGCAGCGGCAGGCCGTTCGCGCCCATGTGCTCGAGGGTAAAAGCGATGGCGAGGCGCGCATGCTCGTACACGGTCGCGCTCTCGCGCGAGACCCGTGGGATCACGATCCAGGTGTCCTCGTGCGCCGGCACGGCCTCGGCCTCGAGGAAGGGCGTGACCTCGTCAAGCACGGTTCGGTCGCCGCTTTCGCGCACGTAGCGAGCGAGCACATAAGGCAGCCAGAGATGCGGGTCGCTCGCCTTGGTCCGCTGTCCGAGACCCGTGCCGCCGCCCGGCGCGCGATGCCACCACTTGAGCACGTCGCCTTCCCGGAACTGCTGGGTCGCGTGCAGCACGATCTGCGCCCGGGTGAGCCGCGGTTCGAGCAGAGTGAGGGGCAGCACGTCCTGCAACTGATCGCGATAACCAGTGGCGCCGCCGAGCTGGTTCGGGCCCACTCGGCCGAACAGCCGCGACGCGTAAAGCTGGTAGGGCAGCCAGGTGTTGACCAGCCGGTCGAAGTCGGGACGGTTCGTATGCACCTCGAACTTGCCCAGCCGCTCGGCCCAGGAGGCGCGCGTCGCCGCAAGTTCATCTTCGGCGCTCGCGACGCCAACCCGCGCCGCGGCGCGAAGCGCTTCCTCCCGGCTCGGCGCCTGGCCGAAGACGATGGCGATCTTGGTCTCAGCCCCGGGCGGCAACACGATCTCGCTGCAAAAGGCGGCCACGCGCCGTCCGTCGTCGCGCGCGGCGCCGTCGCTCGCGCCAGTCTCGACCATCGCGGGGGTGAGAATGTTGCGTCCAGGCCCGCCGAAGAATCGCGCGCGAATGGTCTCGGTGGTCGGTCCCTCGAAGGCTCGTCGCGGCGAAAGGCGAAGTCCGCGCACGAAGTCGTTACGGGAGTTGTTGAAGAGAAGGGTCGAGCCAATTGTCTCGTCGACAATCTTGTCGATGCTCGCATTGGGGCTGTCGTCGAGCGCGAGATCGAAGAACGGCGCGATACGCAGGCGCTTTGGGCTCGCGCCGCGATTGCGAAGGGTCAAAAGCCGCATGTCGCCGGGATAGTTCGGCGGCACGAACACGACGTATTCCGTCTCGAGATCGCCCCGCGTCGTCGTGAAGGTGGCGACGCCAGGTTCATAGATCGCGTCGCAAGTCGCGTCGTCGCGCTGAAACGGCGCGAAGCCCGGCGCATCGGTCTCGCCGCTGTCGAGGTCGCGCAGATAAATGATCTGCCCCGGCTGTACTGCGGTCACGCTGTCAAAGCGAAATGCAGAGAGGCCGTTCTGGCGAGCGTTGCCGAAGGCGGAGAAGATCTCACCGTCATTGGAGACCATCGTCGCCATGCCGAGCTCGTTCGCCATCACATGCGCCCACGGTCGCGGCGTGCGATGGGTGAGGCTCAACGCCTTGCCATCCGCCGAGAAGGCAAACGGCCAGCGCGACGGCAGCGCAGGAGATGGTTCGACGGCGCGCGTTTCATAGAGGCGTTTTTGCAGCTCCGCCTCGGGCAGAGGGGCGAGGCCGAGGCGGCTTGCGATCAATTCACCCGCCCACACGGAATTGTCCGAGCGGCCGACAATGAACTCCGCCTCGGCTGTCGCGCCGGGCGCAAGCGTCGCCTCGAGGGTGAAACTGGCCGCCGGATCGAAAGGCCAGACCTTGCCTTCGTCGTCGAGCTTGCGCCAGCGCCAGCGCTCGCAACCGGTTGGCTTCATCAGCGAGCCCTCGCCGATGAAACGAATGCGCAAATCCTCATAGCCGACGAGTTCCGCGCCGGCGCCTGGCTTGACGGCGAAGAACGAGGTTTCGCCGCGATCGGCGCGCAATGAGCGCAAGAGACGGTTGCGCGCGAGGATCGCGTTCAGAGGACGCACGAAGATCGTCTCGACATGCATGCCGGCGAAATCGAGATCTTTCGCGTAAGCGCCGGTCTCATGACCTGCAACTTCGCAGAAGCTCGTGAGGCGCAGCCGCCGCGGCTGGCCTGATTTGTTTTCGAGCCGAATGCGCCAGCTCAGGATCGCGCCCTCGGGATCGGGCGCGATCTCCATGCGCGCCTCGATCCCGTTCAGCGCGTTGACGATCGCGAGACGGTCAAAGCCGGTTTCCTCGATGCGATAGTCGCCTGCGCGCCGCGCCGGTTCGAAGCCGATCGACCAGGGCGCCTCGCCCTCCTCGCTCACATAGAAGAAATGGCCGCGCGCCTGCAGCGGATCGAGCGGCCGGCGGAAAAGGTCGATAGGAAAGCCGCCCCGCTCCGCGCCCATAACGAAAGCCGCGCCCCGCCCGTCGCGCTGAATCTCAAGCCCCACCGCGCCGTTATTGAAGACGTAGCGATCCGGCTGTCGCGCAAGTTCGAGCGGCGCCCCGTCGAGCCATGGCGCCGGAGGACCAATCTTGGCGCGCTCCTTGAAAAACGCCGCGACGGAGGCTGCGGCGATCGCCGCGCCTGAAGCGGCATAGGCGAAGGCCAGCGTCCTCACCGCATCAGGCATTGGGGCGCCGCCGCGCGCCAGCGTCTCCGCCCCTGTCCAAGCCTTGTCCCACTCGGGCCCACGCGGGATGTAAAACGGAATGAGCAGCGGCGCCCAGGTGCCAAAGCGGCGGATGCCGTCCGGAATTGCGCGCGTGCGGCCGTGGTGGCCGACGAATCGCGCCGCCGCCTCGTCGGCCCGGTCGCCGCCGAGAAAGGACAGATTGACCAGCGTCGCGACCCTGAGCCCCATATGGTCGAACCAGATGAGGATTCTCAGCCAGTCGTAGGCGAGGAGGCCGGTGAACATGGCGAGGCTGAACTGTCGGAAGTCCGCCGGACTCTGCGTCGCGTTCGCGCCGATGGCGACGCCCGTGCGGATCGCGCCGTCCTGATTGTACCAGGTCGGATCCGGCGACTGGCGCAGGAACGAGTTGATGACCGGGGCCATCCACAAGCCCCAGCGCAACACGCGCACCCCCTGCTCCACCAGGCCTTCGACGCCGGCTGGACTGAGAAGCGTCTTGATCGGACGCAAGCTCCTCTTCAGCGCGGCATCGAGCAGAACGTAGTTGATCGAGAACAGCGGCGCGGCGAGCGACCAGTTGATGACGCCCGCCACCAACTCGGTCCAGAACAGCCTGACCCCGCCCGCGACCTCGCCGAGATTGATCGACCCATATTTATTGAAGATCGGATAGGTGGTGAAATCGCCGAGCTTGCGACCGTCGAGCCGGTAGTTGACGTCGGCATAGGCCCAGAACTTGTCGATCACGACGTGCAATTGGGGCGCGTCGAAATACCAGCCGAGCGCGCCGCCGACCAGGCCGCCGAGCAAAACGCCCAAAGCGTAAAGCCGCCAGCTCGGCAGCGTCTTCCGCTCGCCGCGGAGCACGCTTCCGGCATCGAAGGCGAGGTCGACGCCGCCATAACAAAGCGCGCCGATCGCGGCGACCGCAAGAAACCGCGCGCCGCCATCGTAGGCCGCCAAATTGGCGTGGTAAGCGACCGCCAGGCCAAGACCGATGACAAGCCCGCGCACGGGCCCTCGCGGATCGCGATAGGCGCGCGTAAGCCGGCCGAAGAAAGGCGGCGTTCCGTCGGCGCTGCCGACGATCGTTTGCCCGAGCGGAAAGAGGAGCGCGCCAAGAAGGGGGCCGACAAGAAGCGCGCCACTCTCCAGAAGCGAAGCCGCGCCGGGCGCGCGCAGGACAAGAGCGGCGATGAGAATGAAACCCATGAACAGCGCGCCGTAAATCGCGCCCTTGACGAAGCCGGTCCGCCAATGCTCCCAGGCCGTCTCGAAGCGCGGCGGCCGGCCGGCGAGCCAATCGAGAGCAACCCCGGTCAGGAGATAGACGATCGCCCACAGGCCCGCCTGCGCCAGCGCCCCGCACAGGGCGGAAAAGACAATCGCCAGGACCGGCTGAACGACCCATTGCGCCGCGTTGGCGAATAAAGGCGTGGCAGCCGCGACGGCGCCGCTCAGCGCAAACAGCCCATGCATGCGCGCCGACCGCGGCAGCCGGTTGACGCTGACCAGGCTGATCAGAATCAAGATCGCCTCGCCGATAAACCACAAGATGAGCGCGCGTCCGATCGCGACCTGGGCGACGAACGGCAGGTTTGCGTGCGCGGTCACCGCGGCGCCGAGTTCGGCCATATGCCAGTCGGCGCCAATCGCCAGCAGCAAGTTGAACAGGAAGGGGATCGCGATGAGGCTCAACGCCTCGATCAGTCGCAGGCCGCGATAGCCGCCGACGAGCGCCAGGATCGAACCAAGGGCATAGATGATGAGCGCGATCGCAGCCCCAGGCGAGTTGAAGCGAAAGACGTCCACCCAAGGTCCGGGCAATTGCCAGAAGCCGAGCGATTCACTGCGATCAAAGGCGAAGATTGCGAACGCCGCCGCGTCAATCGCAATCAGCGCCGCGGAATATGGGCGCTCGGCGCGCGCCCAGCGCAAGAGCGCCAGTCCGCCGGCGCCGGCGACCAGGGCAAGAATCGGTTGGCGCAGAGCGACCGCGGCATAGAAGGCGAGCGCCAGCAGCGCCGCGCCGCCAAGCCACGGAAGCCCAGCAGGCCGGCGCACAAAAGGGCGTGCGTAAGGAGCCGTCGTCTCCATGCCTTTCGTGTTCCCCTAACCGCCCCTGAGCTTCGTCGCGGATTGCTCGCTGAGTCGCAAGCGCCGTCCCCGCTTGCCGGCCGCCCCATAGCGACCCAATATGGCGACCATGCGCATTCGTGCGGCTATAATTCGGCCACAGTGTCGCCTAGGGTGACCGTCGAGGAGGCTCATGATCGTACAACGACAAGTCGCGTTCGCTCTTGCGGCGGCTCTTCTCGGCGCGGCCGCCGCGCAAGCCGCGGAACTGCCCTCGCAGCGCCACACCCACAAGCCGAGGGAGGCGGAAGCGGCCAAGACGTGCAATGTCGCCGGCTCGCCTGGCGTCCTGGCGGGTAACGGCGTCTGTGTCAGGCTCAGCGGCTACGTCACGTCCGAGTTCGGCGCCAGGCAATTGAAGTAAACCCATCGCCCCAGCCTTGCCGGTGAAAGCGGCTTCGGACTAAAGGGCGCAATGAAAAAAGCGCACCCCGCCTTCGCCCATCTGGGACAACCGTCGCGCATTCCGGACGCGCCGGACGCCAAGACGCTCGACCGGGCGCCGAATCCGCAGGCCGACACGGATTATATCGCCCGTTTCACCGCGCCGGAATTCACCTCGATCTGCCCGGTGACCGGGCAGCCCGATTTCGCCCATCTGGTCATCGACTATGCGCCGGACCGATGGCTCGTCGAATCGAAATCGCTGAAGCTCTACCTCCAGAGCTTCCGCAACCACGGCGCCTTCCACGAGGACTGCACCGTGCGCATCGGCAAGGACCTTGTCGGCTTGCTCAAGCCGCGCTGGTTCAGAATCGGCGGCTATTGGTTCCCGCGCGGCGGCATGCCGATCGACGTGTTCTGGCAGAGCGGCAAGCCGCCAAAGGGCGTGTGGGTTCCCGATCAAGGCGTCGCGCCCTACCGCGGGCGTGGCTAAATCCGCAGCTAGGCCGCGCGGTTCGTTCGCAACATCGGCGGCTTTGGCCCCAGAAGCTTGCCGATCGCCCGGCGCGGCTTGTCGATGATCGGCGGCGCCAGCCGCGACAGAGCGTACACGCGGGCGCGCAAGTCGTCCGCGAGCGCCTGCCGGTCCCCGATTGCAGCGAGCGATGCGAACGGGATGGGCGCGCCGACCGCGACTGGCAGGCATGTCCCTATCCGCGTTTTCACCTCATGGAAGATGAGCGAAAGCCGGAGCGTCGGGCTCACATGGCTCGCGATCTGGAACAGGCGGCTGTTCTGGCCGCCGAACCAGATTGGCGCGACCGTCGCCTTCGAGCGCTGAATGAGTTGCGACACGAACGGCTGCCAGCGTCCGTCGACCGCCGGCTTGAGGCCAAGCTTGTCGGGCGTGGTCGAAATCGCGCCGGCGGGGAAAACCACCACGGCGCCGCCTTTTGCAAGATGAGCGCGCGCCGCCGCGCGCGAGCTGAGATTGGTCTTTTCCGCGCCCTCGGCGCCTGAGAAATCGACCGGAAGAATGAAACCCGCCGCCTCCGGCGCTCGCGTCAGAACGATGTGGGTGAGAATGAGAAAATCGGGTCTCACCTTGCTCGCCAGCCACGCCATGACAATCCCGTCGAGCACCCCGTAAGGGTGATTGGCGACAAAGACGACGGGGCCGGTCCTGGGCACGGCCGCCAGGGCATGGGCGTCGTAGCGGACGTCGAGCTCGAGCGAGCGCACCGCGGCGTGCCAGAAATCCTCGCCCGAGCGCGGGAAGCGCTGGTTATGGACATAGATCCGCTTGAGCGCCGGCTGGCCTGTCGCCTTCTCGACCAGCCGGATCAGTCCCCGCTTGATCGGCGGATCGCTCGCGGTCGCGTAGCTGAAGAGATATTTGTCCACTGGAATCGTCTTCGAGGCCCGCCGGGCGGAAGTACAGGCTTCACGCGACCGTCATGTGACAAGCGCTCGTCAGGCGCTCTCGACGCCGCGCTTGGCGAGCCGATCGAAATCCTGCAATTCGGCGATGAGCGCCTCAAAGTCCTTCAAAGGCACCATGTTGGGGCCGTCCGACGGCGCGCGGTCGGGGTCCTGATGGGTCTCGATGAAAACGCCCGCGACGCCGACCGCCACCGCCGCCCGCGCCAGCACCCTGCACGAACGCGCGCTCGCCGCCCGACGACGTCCCCTGCCCTCCCGGCTGCTGCACCGAATGGGTGGCGTCGAAGATCACCGGCGCGCCGGTCTCGCGCGCCAAAATCGGCAGCGCGCGCATGTCGGAGACAAGCGTGTTGTAGCCGAAGCTCGCCCCCCTCTCGGTCACCAGGATGTCGGCCAGGCCGGCGGCGTCGAGTTTGGCGACCACGTTCTTCATATCCCAGGGCGCGAGAAACTGCCCCTTCTTGACGTTGACCGGCCGTCCCGTCTCAGCCGCCGCGACAAGAAGATCGGTCTGGCGGCAGAGGAAGGCCGGGATCTGCAACGCGTCGACCGCTTGCGACACCGGCCCGCACTGGCTGCTCTCGTGCACGTCGGTGATGACCGGAAGCCCGAGCGTCTCGCGGATTTCGGCGAAGATCGGCAGCGCGGCCTTGAGGCCAATTCCACGCGCGCCCGACCCCGAGGTCCGATTGGCCTTGTCGAAAGACGACTTGAAGACGAGGCCGATGGCGCGGCGCGCCGCGATCTCCTTGAGCGCTTGAGCCATCTCGAGCGCGTGGCCTCGGCTTTCGATCTGGCAAGGCCCGGCGATCAGCGCCAACGGAAGCGATGGGCCGAACCGGGCCGCAAGCGGCCCCTGGCCGACCTGAACGATGGCATTGTTGCGCAAAAAAATGTCTCGCTTCCGGCCGCGGCTCTTAACGGCAGGTCGGGCTTGATGGCAAGCGGGACTTAGTGTGACGGGGATCACAGCAATTCACGTTGTGTTGGTTTAATGAGACACCCAGTTGAATGTGGCGGGTTAGATATGTCGTTGCGGTCTATATCGTTTCGGCAACGGCTATCACGAAAACGTTGTTCGATTCCCGGCCAGACGAAGATGGGTGACATGGGGCGCCAATGGCAGACCAACCGAGCGAAGTATTCGCGGCGTAGCCGCCAGCCGCCGCCCGCAAGCGCTCGCCCGGGTTTAATTGCGAGTGAGCATCATCCGAGAATCTCGCGGTCATGGAAAAACTCATGCGTAATTTGTCTCTCGGTTGTGCCGCTCTGACGGCGGTCTGTATGGCGCCGTCGGACCATGGCGCCGCAGCGGCTGTCGGGGCCTCGGCTCGCCTCCATGTCTCGCTGGCGCCACACCAGGCGTCAGATGGTTCGCCACCACTCATCGCACTGGCCGCGGGATCGCCGCAACTGACAGTCGTGCTCACGAACAGGGATTCGCACACCCTGCGACTCTGGAAAGACAGCTGCAGCTGGGGTTACCAGAATCTCTCGTTCGAGCTCGTTGACGCCGCGGGGCCCAGCATCACGATTACCCGGACTGAGCGGGGCTGGGAGAAGAACACCCCAGCGTGGAATGATCTCCCCTCAGGAGCCAGCCTCTCGACCGATGTGACGCTCTCCGCAGCGGAATGGCGGGGATTGCCGGTGCTCAAACGTGGCGAGCAGCGGGCCGTTCGCATCCGCGCGATTTATCATAGCGAAGCGGGCTTCGACGCAACGACCCACGACGTGTGGGTTGGCGCGGCCCGTTCGCCCGATATGGACGTGATGCTTTCGAACTAGCGAGGTTCCAGCAAAAGGAGAACGAGATGCGCCTCTTTGTGGTCGCCAACGGGCCGCACAAAGGAAAGTCAATCCACGTCACTCGTTATGTGAAGACGACGACCGGCGTCGAGATCAACATTTCACACAACGTCCCGACCGTCGCCGGCAAGCAGTTACAGTGGGTGCAGACCGTCAGCAGCAACAATAATTTCTCGGTGGACTGCAAGATGATGACGCGGGTCGACCCGTTCGGATACGGCGGCACCGTCAACACCGTGTCGTTGCCCTCGATGCCGGGCTTATGCAAAGCTGACGATCTCCTGCCATTCTACTGGACAGCCGCAGACCTCGCCGCCGGAAACGGACCGGGCCTGTCCGACGCGCCGGGCTGGCCGGCGCCTCCAAAGGGTCGGATTTGGAGCAATTTCGTCACCGCACTGACCGAGGTGACAGGAAACGTCGTCCATCATCTCGTCGCGATCAGCTGGGGCTATGACCGAATGGCGGACGGCAGCGTAAGGGAGAATGGCATCTATTACGCGCGCCACGACGAAATGCGCCAGCACGGGCTGGCGCTCAAGAGGATGTATCCAGCCTACCACTACAACTGACCGCATATCATCGCAGTCCAGACGCCACACTGTCGACCGGTCAGGCGTGCCCCCCCACGGTCTCGCTCGCCGCAAAGTCGATCTCGACCCGCGCGCCGCTCGGATCGAAGAAGAACAATTGCCATAAGCCCCCCGCATGGCCGGGCTCAGGCAACCGCCTCAGGTCATATTTGATTCCGCGCGCCTTGAGTTTCGCCACATAGGCCGACGGGTCGGTTCCGAAAAAGGCGATATGGTCGAGCACCCCGCCGCCTTCCGGAATCGACGGCCTTTGCACGACATGCAGCACAGCCTTGCCGTCATTGTAGAGCCAGGCGCCGGGGAAGGAGAACGCCGGGCGCGGCCCGGAGGTGAATCCGAGGATGTCGTTATAGAAGGCGACCGTCTTTTCGGCGTTCGTCGTCAGGATGGTGAAATGATCCATCCGGGCAATCGGCATCGGCGTCTCCTCCCCTGAGCGCAGGAAGCGCACGGAGTTCCACCCGGCGCGTGTCGAGCCAAACTCGTCGCCCCTCCCATCGCCTGTCAAGCGGCAACGGGAAACCAGGTCAGCGCCTCAATTTGAATCTCAAACGCGGTCTCACTTCAGAAAACGGAGGGTTTTCAAAATGACTGTCGCCCAATGCAGCTGCGGCGCTCTTAGACTGGCGCTTCCAGGACCTTCAAAATTGGTTGTCGCCTGTCATTGTCTTGACTGCCAACGGAGGACCGGCGCTCCATTTGCCGTAGGCGCCTTTTATCCGGTCGACGCGGTCGCCATCTCTGGCGCTCCGAAAGAGTTCACCCGCGACGCCGCAAGCGGCGGGAAGGTCCACACCTACTTTTGTCCAAACTGCGGGTCGACGGTCTACTGGAAGGCCGACAACCTGCCGTCACTGATTGGCGTCGCCGTGGGCGCGCTGGCAGATCCAAAATACCCGGCTCCATTCAGATCGGTTTTTGAGCAGTCGAAACATGATTGGGTTCAGATCGGCGGCGCCGTCGAACGTTTCCAGCAAAGCAGCGCGGTAAAAAATCCAAGCTGACACAACAACTGGGAACCCGTCCGAATTTGACACGCCCCGCGCGCCTAGCGCACGCTTCGCTTATGAGCGATCCGCGCGAATAAGGGCGAGAGCGAGCTCGGCGTCCTCGCGCGCCGCAGGATCGAGGCGGCGATCATCGCGCCGATCTATGACGAGATGCGCCAGGCGATCGGGGAAGAGAAGGCGCGCGACATCCTGCGCCGCGCCATTCGCCGCGCGGCGATCGACGCGGGCGCCGATATGGCCGCGCGCGCAGAGCGGGGAGCAGATCTCGAAAGCTTCAAGGCGATCCTGCCTTTGTGGACGAAGGACGACGCGCTGACGATCGAAATCATCGACGACAAGCCCGGCGTGCTCGACTTCAACGTCAGGCGCTGCCGCTACGCGGAGACCTATCGCGCCATGGGGCTCGGCGAGATCGGCGACATCCTGTCGTGCAACCGCGACGGCGCGTTCTGCGAGGGCTACGATCCGCGCATCAAGCTGACGCGGACCCAGACGATCATGGGCGGCGCGAGCCATTGCGATTTCCGCTATCGCTCGAGCGCGGAACCGCAAACGTAAACTGAGGGCGTCCGCTGGCGCGCGAGATGGCGAAGGCCTGGAGGAAACATTGCGGCTAGGGCTGGCTTTGATCGCATTCTCGATGGCGCTCGCGGCGATCGCGCCGGCGCAAGCGCTCGACACCCGCTTGGCTGACGGCGCCAACAATCGCTGGATCGAGGTTACGGGCGAAGGCAGCGTCAGCGCCGCGCCCGACTTCGCCCGGGTGACGCTCGGCGTGACGAGCACGGGAGCAACCGCCGGCGAGGCCATGGCGGAAAACGCCAAAGCGGCCAATGCGCTCGTTTCGCTCATCAAGGCCGAAGGCGTGGCGCCCGCCGACATCCAGACATCCGAGGTGTCGATTTCGCCAATGTTCGCCCAGCCCGCACTTGGCCAAAAGACCGCGCCGACAATCACCGGCTACAGCGTGAGCAACAATGTGGCGGTGACGGTTCGCGAGATTCCTCGCCTTGGCGCGCTCCTCGACAAGGCCGTGACGGCCGGCGCCAACTCGGTTTACGGGATCGGCTTTGGCCATAACGATCCGAGCGCCCTCCTCGACAAGGCGCGCCCGCTGGCGGTCGCCGACGCGAGGCGCAAGGCTGAGATCTACGCGGCCGCCGGAGGGGGCAGAATCGGCCGGCTCCTAATGCTCACCGAAGAGGCTGGCCGGCAACCGCCGATGGCCTTTTCCCGCGCATATTCTGCTGCCGCCGCCGCCCCCATGCCCATTGAGGCAGGTGAGGACAAGCTGACTGTGAGCATCAATGCGCGGTTTGAGCTGACCGAGTGAGCGCTCGGATCGGCGCTCCCTGAGCAACCGACTTTTCCTCTATTGGGGAGAACGTGGGGGAAGGGCGCCCCAGACCTCTCGCCTTGCATGGATACGGGACGTCTGTATTCACTAAGTCCCAAACGTCGCTCACAGTGATCCCGGTCGCCTCGAGGTCCCTTAGGAGAGCAGCTTGCTCCCGCCGTGATTTCTGTTCGCGTCGAGCGCAGTCTTTCTCTTTGGCGTCTCGGCGCAAAATCAATCCGCGATCAGCCTCAATCTGTCGCATCAATTCCGCAGCGCTGATCGAAGCGTTCCGAGCCTGCTGATCCGCCAAGCCAACGATTGAACGTGCGTCCGCGTATCCGAAAGATCTAAAGCCGAAAGCTGACGGGGAGCAAACCCACTAAATCATTGCCGGTCGCGGGCCGCCCTCGCGAGCAAAACTCTTGAGTTCTGCACCCTGGGTTTGGATCGCCCAATCTCGCATGCGAGATTGGGTTCTCGTCGACCTTGCCCATTGTTAAGATGCCGTATGACGGTCGACGCTAAAAACCTAAAACTTTTAGTCGAAGCGGAGTTGGCTCGGGTTCATGACACGCGCGTTGTCTCTCACATTCGAGCAAATCTCATCGAACCTTACGCGCTCATGCGCAATTGGGACTATGGCCCGCGAGGCCAACAGTATCTTTGCTGGATGGTGCTGAAAGACAAAGTCACTGATGCTGAAATTGGGTACTGCGAAGAGGGTTTTGGCCCAAAATGCCCGTGGGGCTTAGTCAGTTCCGGCGGGGATAACAGGCATAAAAACATGGGCATGGATTTAGGGTGGTTTTCCAAATTTCTCGACGCGTACTTTGAATCATCCGCCAGCACGACCCTGCCAATTTGGCGGGTGTTTAGGACTGAGCCCGATGGAACTAAAGCACCCTTGACGGCAGAAGGAGACTGGGACGCAACTTGGCGCGAGGTGATGCAGCTGCCAGCAAATGATCCCGCGCACCGTTATGACTGTGAGCGTTCAATTTCGCACGGTCAGTCGATGCCTCTTAAAAGCGGCTGCCGGTTCCTCGTGCAAAAATCGTGATTTGTGCACAGGCCTTGCGCCGTCTCTACTCCCGTCCGATCACTTCCAACGCTGCATCGAGGGATGGGGCGATGCGCCAAACGCTCTCGGCGTCGCCCTCCGCTCGCTTTCGAGGGCCAGATTGAGAGTGTGGATGACCTTCGCAACCGCGAGCGTCAGCTCCCCCTCTGGCTTCAGCGCGATGCTTGATCAGCGCGGCGCCGAAGTCCCTTCCTTCCGCTTCGCTGATGAGGGCGCTGATCGTGCCCGCGCAGCCTCCGCATTGCGCCGCACAGCCCAGCGACGCATAGACGTCGCAGACGCGCCTGGGGCCATCCAGCGTCGCTATGGACGCCCGAATGTCGACGTCCGTCAATACATTACAAGAACAGACGATCATCCATGACTCCCGGGCCATGAAGGCCCGCATAGAAGATTGTACACAACCCAAGATTGAACAAGAGTTTGAGGTACAAAAGTTCCAGCGCGTACTTGGTGCAGAGGGACCCGCTGCGTCAATGGGGGCAGGCGAAGTTTAGAATGAATCTAAGGAACCGCCGGCCAGGCTCAGCTTCCCCTTCGCTTCGCTTGCCGAGGACCGCTGCAGCGACCGGCCGGCCGCCGTTCGCGCGTCCGGCAGCCGGCAGCATGGAAGCCGCGCCCCGCGATTGGCTCCATGCAACCTTGCTTAGGCGTGACCCGGTTCGGACTGCATTGGTGAAATCGGAGGCCAACAGAAATCCAAACAATTTCTTTTCAAAATTCAGAACCCATGCTATATGTGGTCTTAGTCGCCGCATCTGTCCGTGGCGCGCCCGGCGCCCGGGGAGGAGGAAATGAGCGGCGGCTTGAGACGTTTCGGGCAAACCTCAGAGGAAGAGATTTTTTTACTCCAAACGGCCGTAACCCATTGAAAAGACTGATTCCTGAAAAATAAACGCTAGTAAACGCTAGCACTTTTACTAGCGTTTATTAGCATTTACTGGCGTCTACTGGCGTTTATTGGCGCGGGATCGGGCCGGCGAGTGGACCGTCCACATCCCGATCGAACCGCCATCGGAAGCGGAGCCAACGCCCGAACCTGTATTCAATCGCCGTCCAGTTCTCCGATATGCTTCTGTGCATAAAGCTGGACGCCGAGCTGTTCGACCAAGGTGAGCTGGGCCTCGAGGAAGTCGATATGCTCCTCCTCGTCGGAGGTCAGCTTTTCAAACAGGATCCTTGTCACCCGGTCGTTCACCTGCTCGCAGTAGCGAGCCGCCTCCAGGTAAAGCTCGCGCGCATGCATCTCCGCCGCGAGATCGCAGTCGAGGATTTCCTTGACGGTCTGCCCGATCCTGAGCTGGTCGAGCGACTGCATGTTGGGCAGGCCATCGAGGAACAGAATGCGCGCGACCAGCTGGTCGGCGTGCTGCATCTCTTCGATCAATTCCTTGCGCCAAGTCTTGGCGAAGTCCTTGTAGCCCCAGTTGTCCAAAATGCGATAGTGCAGCCAGTATTGGTTGACTGCCGTGAGCTCGTGCTTCAGCGCCCGGTTGAGATAGTCGATAACCTGTACGTCGCCCCGCATCGCTTCACTCCAGACCTTCCTGCAAGCGGCAAGACTACGCACAGAATTGCCGCGTTGGTTCGCGCCCGCGATCCGACCGGAGGATCAGGCGAATCTCGGAAGACTTCTAGCACAACGCTCACCGCGCGACGAGGCGCGAACCGCCTTTGCCGGGCGCCTCGCCTTCGACTAGCCTCGCGGTCATGACGAGCCCTCCGCAAATGCAGCCTCCCCCGGACGCCGATCAGCGTCGCGCAGCCAAACCCATCATCGTCTACGCGCTCGACCGGCTGCCCGCCTACGACGCGGCTTTCTACGACAACGCGCGAGCGGGAATGACCAAGATTGGCGAAACGATCGTGCCGCCGCGCGAGGGACGCGCGTTCGACGTTCCCGCCGGGCATGTCTTTCGCATCGTCAGCATCGAGGGTCCGCAGGTCGGCGACCTCAACCTGTGGAGCGCCGCCAATCTCGCCGAACGGTTCTTCAGCGGCAAGACGCGGGCGCTGAACGCCACCCACGTGACCGCCGGCTCTCGGCTTTGGAGCGCCCTGCCCTACTTGCGACCGATGGCGACGATCACATACGACACGCTCGGCTGGTACGGCTTCGACGCCGACGGGGCCGGCGTCCACGACGTCATCGGCACGCGCTGCGACCCGTACACCAACCGGCTCCTGACCGGCGGCGACTATCACCATTGCTGCCATTCGAACCTGACACGGGCGCTGGCGGAGAAGATGAAGCTTTCTCTGAGCGAAGCGGAAGCCCATATCCATGACGTGCTCAATGTCTTCATGTGCACCGGCTTCGACCGCGCCTCGCACCGCTATTTCATGAAGGCAAGCCCCGTGCGTCCCGGAGATTTCATCGAATTCTTCGCCGAGATCGATCTTCTCGGCGCGCTGTCGGCCTGCCCGGGCGGCGACTGCGGGACGAGCCATTCGAGCGACGAGGCGCGCTGCCATCCGCTAAAGGTCGAGATCTTCCGCCCGCGCGATGAGGCGCTGCAAGGCTGGCGCCCGCCAGAGGTCAGCGCCTTTCCCGGCGCGTGAAGCAACGCGAGACGCCTGCCTATCCGTAGCGCAGCCGCGATCGCTCGCGCGCCTTGCGGGCCTCGGTCTCCCGGTCACGCGGCGGGGCGGCGCTGTGCAAGGAAAAGATGAGCTTGCGCGCTGTTTCCGCGACCTCAGTCGACCGCACGCTCGAACGCCTCGGCGTTGGCCTGCGAAGGCTTGCTGAAGCCGCTCACCTTACGCACGAACTGAAGCGCGGAGGCGCGGATTTCCTCTTCGCTCGCCGGCGGCTCGAAATTGAACAGCGGGCGGATGTTGCGACACATGAAAGCCTCCTTTGAGCGCAGCACGATCGGATTTCGGGCCGCCATGGTCATCGCGCCCCAGCACCGAGACCATCTTACACCTGTTGAGCGACCAAGGCAGCGCGGATCGTCGGATTCGTCGTCGAGCCGGCCGCGAACGTAAACATTGACGCCGCGCCTGACACCTTGCCGGCAATTAATGTGACAAATTGTCGCAGAGCCATTATGGACGCCACAACTTCAAATTCGTACATGAAGATCGTCGTTGCAAGAATACACAGAATAACGATATAATTCGGCTAAACCCCTCCGATGGGCAAGAGCGAGATGGGATCTCCGGCGCAAGCGCAATTACTGGACTCGGGGCTGTGCGGGCTTTCGCTGGTGGCGGGATATTACCGCATTGCTGGCGATCCTGTGCAGCTGAGGCATCAACTTGCCCTGACCGGGCGCAGTGCGCAGGTTGAGGATATCGTTCGCGGCGCGAATGTCCTTCAACTGAAGTCGCGCATCCTTCGCGGGGTGACCGCCAAGCGTCTCGGCGCAGTTCCTTATCCAGCGATCCTGAGCCTGAAGGCGGGCGGCTTCGCCGTCCTGGGCGCGGGCTCGACTAAGGGGATGGTGAGGCTCGTCGATCCGATCGCCCGGACAGCGCAAGAGTTGTCGGTGGAGGACATCGCGGCGCTGTCCTCGGGCGAACTGGTGCTGATCACGCGCAGGTTCGCAGGGGCGGGAATCGATCCCACCACCTTCGGGTTCCGCTGGTTCTGGCCCTCGATTGTGCGCTACCGGCGCTCGCTTGCCCATGTGCTGGTCGCGTCGCTGTTTGTGCAATTGTTCGCTCTGGCGACGCCTATTTTTTTCCAGCTGGTTGTCGACAAGGTGCTGGTTCACAAAGGCCTCTCGACACTGATCGTGCTGGTGATCGGCATGGTGACGCTGGGCTTATTCGAGACCATCCTACAGTTCCTACGCACCTATACGCTCAGCCACACCACCAACCGGATGGATGTCGAACTGGGCCGGCGCCTGTTCCATCATCTCTTCCGCCTGCCGCTCGCCTATTTTGAGACCCGCCCGGCCGGGCAGACGGTGGCTCGCATGCGCGAGCTCGAAACGATCCGCAGCTTTCTCACCGGGCAGGGGCTGACCTCGCTGCTCGATCTTGTCTTCACGCTGATCTTTTTCCTGGTGATGTTCATCTATTCGGTGAAACTCACTCTGGTCGTCCTGGCTTCGATCCCGGTCTACATCGTCATCGCCAGTCTCATTCGGCCGGTGCTGCGCGAACAGATCAACGAGAAGTTCAACCGGGGCGCCCGGTCGCAGCAGTTCCTGGTCGAATCGATCGTCGGCGCGCAGACCCTTAAGGCGGCGAGCGTCGAGCCAATGATGCAGGCGCAATGGGAGGAACGGCTGGCGGCTTACGTGCGCACCTCCTTCGATGCCGGCATTTCGGGAGCGCTCGGGCAGAACCTCATCCAGTATGTGAGCAAGGTCACGACTGCGCTGATCCTGTTTATCGGGGCGCAATCGGTGATCGAAGGGTCGATGACGGTCGGCGAACTGATCGCCTTCAACATGATCGCGAGCCAGGTGGTGCAGCCGATTCTGCGGCTGTCGCAATTGTGGCAGGATTTTCAGCAGGTGCAGGTGTCGGTCGCGCGTCTGGGCGACATCCTCAACGCGCCGCCGGAGCCGGTCCCTCAGAACCTTCTGACCTTACCGCCGCCGCGCGGCGCCATCGAATTTCGCAACGTGACGATGCGGTACCGGCCCGAGGCCGCGGACGCGCTGCGAAAAGTCTCGCTGTCGATCGAGCCTGGGGAAGTGATTGGCGTCGTCGGCCCGTCAGGATCTGGCAAATCCACCCTGACCAAGCTCATCCAGCGCCTCTATAGTCCTCAATCCGGTCAGGTGATGCTCGATGGTGTCGACATCGCCCAGCTCGATCCTGGCTGGCTGCGCCGGCAGATTGGGATCGTGCTGCAGGAGAACCTTCTTTTCAACCGGACCATCCACGAGAACATTGCGCTTGGTGACCCCGCCATGCCTCGTGTGGTGGTGATGCAGGCGGCGCGACTCGCTGGCGCGGACGAATTCATCGCCCAGTTGCCGCAAGGCTACGACACGATGATCGAGGAACGCGGCGCCAATCTTTCGGGGGGTCAGCGTCAGCGCATCGCGATTGCCAGGGCGCTGGTGACAAATCCCCGCGTTCTGATCTTGGATGAAGCAACCTCGGCGCTCGACTACGAGAGCGAACGAATCATCCAGGACAATATGCGTTCGATCGTGCGCGGGCGCACCGTCATCATCATCGCTCATCGCCTGGCGGCGGTTCGCCCCTGCTCCCGGATCGTGGGAATGCTGAGAGGTGAGATCGTCGAGGTCGGCGGGCATGAAGAGCTCCTCCGTCAGGAGAATGGACTCTATGCGCGCCTCTGGGCGCTGCAGTCCGATCATATGAGGGCGCCGGCATGAACGAACGTGCCGCGCCCCCGGTAGCGCCCGCGCCTCAGCCTCGGCCTTCGCGGCCAATTCCGGTCCCAGTCTCCGGGCGCGATCGGGAGTTTCTGCCGGCCGCGCTCGAAATCCTCGAAACTCCGCCCCCTCCGCTGCCGATCGCGTTGATGGCGACGATTAGCGCCTGTGCGCTGGCGGCGCTGGTGTGGTCGTATTTCGGCCGGCTGGACGTTCATGCGACGGCGCCGGGCAAGATCGAGACAATTGGCTACGCCAAGGTGATCGAGCCGCTTGATCCGGGCAAGATTGCTGCGATTCACGTCGCGAGAGGCCAAACCGTCAAGGCCGGAGACCTTCTGTTGGAACTGGATCCGGCGGAGGCCGACGCCGACGCGTTGAGCGCGCGGAATACGCTCAACGCAAGTCTGGCCGAGATCGCACGGCGCCGTTACGCGATCAACGCCGTGCGAACAGCCGAGGTCGAGGTCGAGAGCGCGCAGGACCGGCTTGACGCGCGCAGCAAGGACGACGCGGCGCCGGGCGCCGACTCAGGCTCAGTCGAAAGTCTCGCCGGCAAGGCCGAATTGAAGGTCGCCTGGGGCGGGGCTTTGCCCGAACAGTTCCAGTTACGGGAAGAAGCCGTGCTGCGCGCGGATCTCGCTCAGCTCTCCGACGCGCTCAAGGCGCTCGACAGGCAGATGGCGGAAAAACTCGCGACCCAAAAGCGCCTCAACATGAGCATCGCTTTCCAAAACAAGCTGATGGAGACATTGAACCAGCGCGTCTCGACCAGGCAGCAGGCGATCGACCTCAACGTTGGCACCAAAATCGATCTATATAATGCCAAGGAAGAGCTGGAAAAGGACCAGTCGGCGCTCGCGTCCGACCAGGGCCAGCTGATTGAAACCGACGCGGCGATCCGGTCGGTGCGCAGCGAAAAGGCCAAGACGGTCTCCCAGTTCATCGCAGACAACGAGAACAAGCTCGCTGAGGCGGCGCGCAAGGCGGACGAAGCGCGCCAGGCGCTCGCCAAAGCGGACGCGCGCCTCGCCCGCACCCGGCTTTATGCGCCTACCGACGGCGTGGTGCAGCAAATGGCCGTCACTACAGTCGGCCAGGTCGTCACGACCGGCCAGCAACTCGCAGTGCTGACGCCGATCGGCGGCAAGCTTCAGGTCGAGGCGCTGGTGGCCAATCTCGATATCGGCTTCGTCAAGCCCGGCCAGAACGCTGTAATCAAGGTTGACGCCTTCCCGTTCACCCGCTTCGGCACGCTGCACGGCAAGGTTGTCAATATCGCCTCCTCCGCCGTCGCGGAGCAGGACGCTAAACGGGCGCTCGCCAACGCTACGGCGACTGCGAACATGGCGCCGGAGGCGCCCACCGCCCCCGGACAACCGGAAAGCTTCGTTTTTCCGGTGACCGTGTCGCTCGACGAAACCGCGATGAAAATCGACAACGCGACCATCCCATTGAGCCCGGGCATGACCGTCACCGTAGAAATCCGGACCGACTCCCGCCGCGTCATCGACTACCTGCTCTCGCCCCTGGCCAAAATCGGATCCGAAGCGTTGCGGGAAAGGTAGAGGGCCAATTCAGAACGGCTGGCGCGCGTATTCCAGCGCTTCAATCATCGCCGCCGCGAGACGCTGGCTTCAGTGACTGCGGTTCAGAACCGTGCTTTCATGGGCCTTGTTAAGGACGCCGCCATAGGCTATGGGAGTCCGATCGAGTTTCGGCCGGACGACTTGGCCTCGCCGCGCGCTACGCGTCGGACTGACGACCTTCTTCCAATCTCGATTACTTTGAGCCGGCCGCGCGATTGCGCGGCCTACCTAAACACGTACTGAAAGAAGTGTCTCATGACGCAAGGAACCGTGAAGTGGTTCAACAGCCAAAAAGGCTTTGGCTTCATCCAGCCCGATGATGGCAGCAAGGACGTTTTCGTGCACATCAGCGCCGTCGAGCGCGCCGGGATGTACAGCCTCAATGAGGGACAGAAAGTCTCTTATGACGTTGTCGCGGATCGAAAGACCGGCAAATCCTCGGCGGATAACCTGAAAGCCGCCTGATCGGTTTGGCGGAAAGCCTATCGGCTTGACCACGGATGTCGTGGCAAGGCTTTTTAAGGTTTCAGACCCCGCGTGCGGTTCGCTGCGCGCGGGGTTTTTGCTGAGCCCCGCTCTTCGCATGGGCGCCGCGCCGGTCCCGGCAAATCAGCAACTCGTCGGTGCAGAGGACTTTTCTCACGCGCTTTGAGCCCAGAGAGGCGGCCAATTATGACTCGTTATAACTCGCCATAAATTCGCGATCGGACAAGCAGTTGACTTCGCCAGGAGGCTCCCATCGATGTCGACACCCACGGGGCCCTATGAGATCGTGAGCGTGGCGCCGTCGGACGAAGCCGATTCTCCGAGCTATCGCGTCAAGAGCCAAGCCGAGCCTTTTGCGCGCGCCGTCAGGGAAACCGATCTCGTCGCCGTCAGCTTGGCGGCGCCTAGCGAACAAGCAGCCCCGACGCTGTGGGCCGACCCCGTGTCCGGACGGTCGTCTCGGCCGCTGCGATCCCGGTGACGGCCCGCGAGGCATTTCGCTCGAACGACCGAATCAGGCTCCTGACCTCAACCGCCCGAAGCGGCGCGCGCCGCCCGCGCCTCGCGAAACGACACGAGCCGCCGTGTTTCCTCGTCCCACAGCGTCAGACGAACACAAACGAGGCTCCGCCACAGTGTGAGCCGACCGACCTCGCGAAGCTCAGGATAGGTCCGCAAGACTTCGGGAAGCCGATAGAAGGGGACGCCGCTCGACAGGTGATGCACGTGATGCACGCCGATATTGGCGCTGAACCAGCGTAACGGCGGCGGCAGGTCGTAATGCGAGCTGCCGTGCAGCGCCGCTTCAGGCTGACGCCAATCCGTCGTCTCGTCCCATGTCGTCGCCTCGAATTGGTGCTGGACGTAGAACAGCCACACGCCCATCGTGGCGGCGAGCACGACAATCGGCAAATGGACGATGAGCAGCGTAGTGAAGCCTACGCACACAATCAGGATAACGGCCGCAAGCAGGATCCCGGCGTTGGTGGACATCGTGCTGAGCCACGGCATGCGCTGGCGCTCGAAGCCGAGGGGCAATCTGTTCTCCAACAGGAACACATAGGCCGGGCCCAGCCCGAACATCACCAGCGGATGGCGATAGAGGCGGTAGCGCAGCCGGTAGCGCCAATCGCGGGCGAAATATTCCCGCACCGTCAGCGTCTTGATGTCGCCGATGCCCCGCCGGTCGAGATTGCCCGATGTCGCGTGATGGATCGCGTGGCAGCGCCGCCAGTGATCGTAGGGCGTCATCGTCAGGATGCCGATCGCACGGCCAACCCAGTCGTTGGCGAGCTTATTGGGAAAGAAGGCGCCATGCCCACAATCGTGCTGGATCAGGAACAGGCGAATGAGCAGCCCGGCGGCAACCGGCGCCAATGCGAACGACAGCCAGAACTGGCCATGATGCGCGGCGATCATCATCGCGGTCCAGATCGCGACAAAAGGCGGGAAGGTGACCGCGAGTTCGAAGATTCCGCGAGCCGCGCTCGCCCGGCGGAAAGGGAGGATCGCCTGCGCCCAGTCGCGCGCCGACTTGACCGCGCTTCTCGTCTCCGTCACCGACATCCTGACCTCCGCCCGATGTTCGCTTTGTAGGAAAGCGTCGTCGAGCGGGTGGTCGACTGCGCCGAAGTAGGATCGTTGATCCTCACGGCGGCTCGCTTAAGGTGAGCGCCGCTGCCGAATGTCCTCGCCGAGGCGTTTGGACGAGTCCGAGCCAAGCCATAATAGACAGGCGTCGGTGAAAAAGCGATGACAATTCGCGGGCCAAGGCGCGCTAAATCGCCAGTTTGGTCGCCTGCCGCGACGGTTCACGCATCGGGCCGCGACTCCTCTGCGCCGGCCGGCGCACCCGCCCGAGCAACAGCAATAAGCGCCAATAAACGTCAATAAACGAGCATAAACGCTAGTAAAAGTGCTAGCGTTTACTAGCGTTTATTTTTTCGAATCGTGACTTTTCAATGGGTTACGGCCGTTTGGAGTAAAAAAATTTCGCTCCCCTCTCAGGTCTGACTCGAAACCCGCCCTTCCGCCCCTTGTCTCCGGACGACCCGCCGGCTGATCCGGCGACTGGGTCAATGTATAACACAGGCTTCTGCTTTTGGCAAGGAAAAAGCACGTTTTCCCCTCCGCCAAAGACTACGCCCTCGCCTCGCGGCGTCCCATGCGCTGGCGCTCACCGGCGCGCCCTAGCGTCGCCATTCAGACCCTCGCTCCCCGATCTGATGTCCGGCGAACGACACTTGCATCCAGGCATCGCGAGACCGACTCCATGCCGCTCGTCGGTGTCGATCTCCTGCAAAGGCAAGCAGACCGCTTATCGGCAGCCAGCCTCAGCCTCAGCCGGGAAGACTTTGTCATCAGCCTGGTCGAAGTCAGGCGTGAAAACTGGTCGTCTGGCGCCGGAATCGCGCAATACGGGTGAATTATTGGCAAATGCGATAGCTCCCGCTCGAGCCATGCGATTCGATGTCGAGGTGCAGGTTGTTGGCGTGGAACGAGTTGGAGCCCGGACCCAGGACGGTCGTGAACCAGCCGCAAGCCGCCGTCCGCATTGCGCGAAAGTAAGAGGCTTCGTCCGCGCCGGTCTGCCGCTCGACCAGCACCCGACGCTTGTCGGCGAACGCAATCGCAACGAAATCGACCGCCAGCCCATGGCCATGGGCGCTGATCTTGGCGCCGGCGATGCGGTCCTGCGTCCGGCACGCATAGCCGGGGCCGGTTTCGATTCCCCCGACCTTGGCGTGCAGCATCGCCTGGCCAAGCGGCGCGACGATCAGGCGGACATAATCGGCAAGCGCGAGCGCGAATTCGCAGGCGACCAGCGGGCGGTCCGGCAGGCTCACCGCGTCGCCGTCGGCCACCGTGATCGACGACAGCCGGACGGGTGAATCGATCCCGCATCCCTCGACCGAGGTCGCCGGCGACGGCGCAGCCTCTGCGCGCGCGCCGTCCGCGACGAGTTTCGCGAGACAGGTTGAAGCGGCGTCTCCCTTTGGGATCGAAGGGGCAGGACCGGCGGCGCCGGCGCCTGGACCGGCGGCGCCTCAGGCCCTTTCGCCGGCGCGCCGAGCTCTGGAGGCCGCGGCGGCGGCAACGGCGGCTCGTCCGCCTTGGCCTCGAGCGACGCGGAGACGCCCAGCGCGAGCGCAAGCGCCAACGCCAGGCCGCGCGCCCGGGATTGAAGACGCCGTCATCGGAACTCCGGGGTGACCCTTGATGTTCGCTTGGACGCGAGGCGAAACGACCTGAAGCCCTGGATTTGGCCGCGGCGACGTTGTCGAATTTTCGGCAAATGACGGATTGACCACAAAACTCCCTCGCCTCTGTAACGGCCATCCATCGCTGCCCGTATAACGTTACGCGGCGCGCGAGACGCCGATCTGCGGGCCAAACCGCCCGCGCAACCAGGAGAGCGTTGTGGTTTGCTGGTCCCCCATCTCGACCAGACGATTGTCCGCCTGGTCGTCTCCAATGCGTTGCAAAGCGCCCGTGCGGCTCGGCGTGATCGTCGCGGTCGGGGCGGTCGCGCTCGCCGGCTGCAACGCCAATCAGACGCTCAATTCCACCGGACAGGCGAACCTCGGCAAAGTTTATTATCCCTATTACAACGCCTATGATCCCACCAAATACGCACAGACAAGCGGCTTCTACGCCGGCCGTTGAAGGGGGCGGCTCCGTTTGGGCCGGCTGTGCGCGGCCTTGCTGTCGCGGAAATCTCAAGAGCCTTTTGCTCGAAGACCGGGCTCAAGGCGCCGCTCTTCAAGCACGCGCGGTTGGGCGCCATGGTGAAGGCGCCGCATTCGCGGCGGCCTTCGCCAACCTTGGCGCGCAACTCGACGAACCCGCCCCCGAACGGACGGCCTTGTTCGGTTTGCTGGCGCGGTCAGCCGATCGCGGGGGCCTTGCGTCTGCGATAGGCGACAAGGCCAAGCCCCGCGAAGCCAAGGCCCATCATCGCCCAGGTGGCGGGCTCAGGGACGCCGCCGGGAATATCGCCCGTCAGCGACACGCCGTCGAGGAACGCAACCGGAGGAAGGCTGGTCGGGCCTCCGATCGAGAGGAACTTGAGCACTTCCGAGGTGGACGTCGCCGTGAAGTCGAAGGACGCCGTCATCCAGCCGGAGAAGCCCTTCGACGCGACATCCACCGTGGCGGTGTCCCGGGTGTCGCCGCCGAGCGAGACTTCCATCTCGTTTGTGGTGGCGCCGGTCCAGCAGCCGGCGCAGCCGAATGAGGAGCCGTTGACGAATTCGTACTGGCTGGCCGCCCAATCGAAGGTGAGGTGGTATGTCTCGCCGGTTGTCAGGCCAGAGATGGTCTGGCTCATGGTCTGCCGGGCGCCGGGAGTTGGATCTCCGTCGAAGGCGACGAAGTTGCCCCCGTCGGGGCTGGCGATCACCCCGGCGCTCGCCCACAAACCGAACTCAGCGCCGTCGTGGCGGGTCGCGACGCCGGTCGGCGAAGCAAACAGGACGTTATTCGAATCAAAGTTGGATGACGTGGTCCAGTCCGTCAGGTCTCCTTCGCCATCGCTCAGGAAGAAATTCGGGCTGGTGTTTCCGGTTACATCTTCAAAACCGCCATTGGTGACGAACTCCGCCGCGAACGCCGGCGCGGCCCCTGCGCCGACGAAAGCGCAGACCGCCGCCGCGGACACGACATTTCGAATGTTTCTCATCGCCGATTCCCCCCTTAGCCCCTCGATAATGCAACTACCATTCCGTAACTGTGATCCACTGTCAAGGTAGTTCTACCTATAAGAGGTTCGCGGTTCGACGTCCTCGCGCCCGGACCGGCCCGTCCTGATGACGCGGTCTTTGACCGCGTCATCGGAACTTCGGGGTGTCGATCGGGGTTAGGACAGACACTCGCCGCGCCGCCTGAACGCGGCATTTGCGCGCAGCCAAGCAATTTAGGCGAGAACCGGCTAGATTGCCGCTGGCCTTGCAGCCTGAGACGCCGATCGGCTGGCCGAACCGGCGGCGCGAAGGTCGGAGTGAATGGAGTCCTGCGTGCTGAGCAAACAATCGTCCCGCTCGTCGTTTGCAATGCGCTGGAAAGCGCCCACGCCGTTCCGCGTCATCGTCGCGGTGGCGGCGTTGGCGCTCGCCGGCTGCAACGCCAGTCAGGAGGTCAATCCTTCGTCGCGGGCGGCCTCCGAGGTCTTCGCCGGCCACTACGTGGACACCAATCCTTACAATCCCATCAGCTACGCGCAGAACAACACCGGGCGCGGCGGCCGCTAAAGCGGCGCGGCCCCGTTCGGGCCGCCTGTGCGCCGCCCTGCTGCGCGACGCGCTTCATGCGCATGCCCGTGCGACGTTGGCCGAATGAGAGTGTCGTCCGCCGTCTTGCCACTGCGAACATGAGACGCGCCACTTTTGCGCTCGCAAGGCCCCCGAATGTGTCGATAGCGAATGAACTTGTCCGGTTTTGGTAGCACATCAAATGTCCGCTTCTTCTGGTTTTGTTCTGCTGTGGGCGGGGTGGGCAAGCCGGAGGCTTGTCCATGCCGTCCACAGTGTTGCGCCGCCGAGCGGATTTAAGCGGCGCGAAGGGCGTCGTCGGTCGTTCTGAGCCTGCCTTTTTCGTCGTAGCGGCCGATGCATCTGGGTCCGTGGAAGACGGCGTGGGAGCCATCGGGATAGACGTGCACCTTGACCCGCGCGTGCACGAAATGGGGCCGCATCGGGCTTTCCGGGATCTGCAGTTTCAGCGTCCGGTAGGAGACGCAATTGTCGTTTCCGACCTGGCGCTCCTCCTGAACGCACAGGATCTCGTCGAGAGCGACGCCGGGAATAGGCGTGAAGGCCGAGCCCTCGCCGGCCGGCTCGACGGCAAAGCGGGCGTTGTGTTCCGGCAGATAGCGGTCGCGGATGAAGGCGTTGGCGGCCTCGATGTCGGTGACGCCGGCGAGCTTGAGCTCCTTGGGCAATCGGTCCTGCAGCGTATGGAACGCCCGCTCCGAGCGTCCACGCGCCTGGGGCGAATAGGCGCCGATATGCTCGATTCCGAGCTGCTCGAGCGCCCTTCCGACCTGGGTCGGATGGCTGCGATCGATCTCGCCGCCAGCTTTGGGGGTGTGAAAGTAATGCGCCGCGCGATCCGTATAGAGGCTCATCGGCAGGCCGTGTTGCGAGAAAACCTCGCTTAAGCCCCGGAAGGTCGAGGCGGTTCCCTCCTCCCCGACGAGAAAGGCCGAATAGATCGTCCCCGTCGCGTCATCCAGGGTCACAATCAGATCGAGCGGCGGTTCGCCCCCGAGCCAGGCGTGCCGCGAGCCGTCCTGATGCAGCATCATGCCCGGCAGCGGACGCCGCTCGCGCTTGCGCCGGTGCGCCCCTTTGCGCGGCGCCTTCGGCACGACCCCCGACCACTGAAGGTGCAGCTTCAACCAGGTGTAGCCCCAGCCGAAGCCATGGTCCCTCACCAGATGCTCGTGAAAGTGCTTGACCGTGAAGCCCTGATAGCGCTCGCGATAGAGCCGCTCCACCTCCTCGGCCCGGTCCGTCGGAACACGCTTGCCCGACGCCTTGCCGAGCCGGCCGTCCAATAGCCCGGCCTCGCCGTCCTCCTCATAAGCCCGCGTCCAGCGCCGGAATGTCCGCTCGCTCACGCCCAGCAACGCCGCCGCCTCCGCCTGGTTGAGCTCGGCCGATTCCCACCGGCTAAGAAGATTCCAAAAACCTCGCCATGCGCACAGCCTCTCGGGCTTCCCTGCGGCGCATCCAGACCCTCCCAAAGGGCCCCGACTTACCGGACAGGTCGTGCGCTACCTAAACCGGACATATCGTGTGCTAGCGACACGCAAGGCCCCCGAATGTCGCGGCCGAATGCAAACAATGGTAAAATCACCCTATGTTGTTGCAAGTCGCTCTCGACAAGCCGGAGCATCTCGGCGTGCTCCCCCTCTTGCGGGGAATTGCCGACATCGTTGAAATCGGCACGCCGCTCCTCAAACGCTTCGGTCTCGGCGCGATCGCCACCGCGCGAGAACTCTGCCCGGACGTGCCCGTGCTCGCGGACACCAAGACGGTGGACGGCGGCGAACTCGAGGCCGAAATGGTCTTCGGCGCCGGAGCGCGGCTGATGACTGTCCTTTCTCCTGCGCGGGCGCGACGCATATGGCGGTCGACCGGGTCGCCTCGAGGCTCGGCGGCCTGGTCGTCGTCGATACGATCACCGAGTTCGGCAAGCCGGAGATCTTGCCCGCAAACGCCGCCTTTCCAGCGAGCTTCGCCTATGTCGGCGTCCATTCGCCGACGGACGTTCGGGTCGCCGGAGATCGTTCGGTCGCCCATATCGACGCTGTCGCGACGATGCATCGACGCGGCTTCCGTGTCGCGCTGGCGGGCGGCCTCGGGCCTGAGACGATCGATGCGGTTCTGGCGGTCGAGCCCGAGATCGTCATTGTAGGGGGCGCCATCACCGGCGCCCAAAATCCTCAAGAGGTGGCAAAATGGATAAAGCGCCGTTTGCGCCATCCAGGCCGTGGTTGGCCATCGGACACGAAATAGCTGGCGTCCTCGAGCGCGTCGACCTGCAAGCCTTCGATCGTCTGGTCGACCGCTTTCGCGACCCGTCGCGGCGCTGGTTCTTCTCGGGCCAGGGCCGGTCAGGGTTGGCCGCGCAGATGGCGGCGATGCGGTTCATGCACATGGGCCGCCTGGCGCATTTCGTCGGCGAGCCGACGGCTCCCTCGATCCGGGCGGGCGACGGACTGGCGCTCGTCTCCGGCTCGGGCGAGACGCCCGTCACCATCCATTTCGCCCGCATCGCCAAAGCTGAACGGGCAGAAATCGTGCTTATCACGCGCCAGCCGAATAGCACGCTCGCGATGCTCGCTGATGTGGTCCTTCCGGCGCCGGTCGGGACGTCGGATCAATTTGGCGGCAGCCTGTTCGAGCAGGTGAGTCTGATCTTGCTCGACGCAATCGTGCTCGAAATCGCCGCGTCCGTCCCCGACGCGCATCAGCGCATGCTTCACCGCCATACGAATTTTCAGTGAGGGCGGCCGCGGAAGCGTCAGCGCCCGGCGCGGCTCGCGAGGAAGGCGTCGCGCTCGGCCGCGGTCGGCAGCGCATCCATCGCGCCGGCGGTCGCGGCGGCGAGCGCGCCCGCGGCGCAGGCTCTGCGACCGAGGCGGGCGAGACCCTCCTGCGACTGAAGATCAGCGTCGTCTCCGGCAAGGTCGGCGAGCAAGCTCGCGGTGAACGCATCGCCACAGCCGACGGTGTCCGCGACCTTGACGGCAAAGCCGGGAACGCGCGCGCGCAGGCCTTCCGCTACGAGGAGCGCGCCGTGCGGGCCAAAGGTGATCGCGGTCAGCAGCCGTCCCCGACGCTCGATGCGGGCGAGCGCATCGTCGACATCCGTCGTCTGCGCCATCAGGACGAGTTCCTCCTCGCTCACTTTAAGAATATCCGCGTCTTCCGCCGCCTCCAGCGCCACTGCGCGCATCGCCTCGACACTGCGCCACAGCGAAGGGCGAAGATTGACATCGACTGACACCAGCGTCCCCGCTTCGCCCGCCACGCGTACGGCGCGGCGTTGCGCGGCGGCGCAGATGGGCTCGCCGAGGAGCAGGCTGCCGATATGGAGGATGCGTGAATTGACGATTGTTTCGGCGGCGAGCTCGTCAGCGGCGTAGGTCGATTCCGCGCAGTTCTCGCGATAGAGCGCAAAATCCCGCTCTCCCTCCGCATCGACCGTCACGATGGCTAGCGAGGTCCTGGCTTTGCTGGCGGTCCGAACGCCCTCGGCGCTGACGCCGAAGCCTCTGAGCGTTTCAATCAACAGCCGCCCGAACGGGTCGTCGCCGACCTTGCTCAACATCGCGGCGCGGCCGCCGAGCCGGGCGACGCCCACCGCGACATTGCCCGGCGCCCCGCCGGGCTTCGGGGCGAAGGCCATCCGGCCGTCGGGCCTCGGTTCGGGCACCAGGTCGATGACGAGCTCGCCGAGCGCAACGACATCAAAGCGCTGGCCCAACGCCATGCTCAAAGCTCTTCTCGCTCGGGACTGCTCTGGCCTCATAAGGCGTCGAGCCGACGTTGTCGAACAGGCTTTCCGTCCTTTCGGGCGCGACAGATTGTCGGCGACTCTCAGGCGTGCGAACGTCTCGTCCTGAAGGCTCGGGCGAACCGGCCCAGACGTTTGACGTCAGTGGCGATCCAAGGAGGAAACCCATGTACACAAAGCAGGCTCTGCATGAGCTGGGCGTCGCGACCGACCTGACCGCAAGTCAAAAACAGAAGCTCGACGATGACGGCTTCTTCATCGTTGAGGGGATGTTGTCGGGCGAAGAATGCAAGGCGATGTCGGAAGAGTTCGAGGCCATTCACGCGTCCGAGCGGGACAAAGGCGGCCATGAAGTGCATGTCGAACCCGGCGCGCGGCGCGTGTCGAATATTTTCAACAAAACGCGAGCCTACGACAAGTGCCTCGAGCTGGGGCCGGTGCTTGCCGCCGCCCACTATCTGCTTGGCGAAATCAAGGTGCACGGAGCGAATATGCGGGACCCGGTCAAGGGCCACGGGGCCCAGGACCTTCACGCCGATGTGCCCAAACATTTCGACGATGACTGGTGGGTGCTAAACGCCATGGTCCTGTTTGACGACATGACGCTCGACAACGGCCCCACTCGCATCGTTCCCGGCTCTCACCGGTGGGCGCCGGTCAACGTGCCGTTCGTCAACCAGGGGGATTGGGAGCCTCAACCGCCTTCGACGGAGGACCAGGCCCGGGTCCCTTCTGATCTTGGCGCCCCTTATCCGACCGAGGTGCTGGTCGAGGCGCCGGCAGGTTCGGCGGTCATCCTCAACTCCTCCATGTGGCACGCCGGAACGCGTAAGAATAGCGACGCTCCTCGCCGACTCCTGCACCTTACCTATACTCGCCGCGATTTGCCCCAGCAGCTGGTTCAGCTCGACTATGTGACGCCTGAGCTCTATGGGCGCATGAACCCCGCTCACCGTTACCTCCTCGAGATTGACAGAACCGACGCCAACGAGGTGCTTCGCCAGCCCAAGCGCGCGCACGCAACCTGGTGGCGATAAGAGGGAGTTGATTTTCGATGCCGTTCAGCCGAACCTTGACATGATCTCGGACTGACGATCTGAGGAATGGGGCGTCGCCCGCTTGGGCGATCGTCGCATCGAGAGACCGTGAGCCCGCAAACGTACAGGCCGCGGATACGACAAGCGGCGACAGCCGACGAACAGGCAAGCGGCGACGGCCGACGAACAGGGAGGAAAACATGCTGAAGTTTTTGAGTTTGACCAGCGCAATCGCGGGGGCGGCATTCGCGCTCGCGACGTCTCAGGGCGTTCAAGCGGGCGAATTTGACGGCGTCACGGTGAACATCATGACGCAGACCGGCGCGATCCAGGAGCCGCTGCAGCGGCGCGCGCCCGAATTCGAGAAGCTGACCGGCGCGAAGATCAACGTCATCGCGGTTCCGTTCTCCGACCTCTACCAGAAAGTGCTGACCGACTGGGCGAGCGGCACCAACTCGGTCGACGCTGCGGTGTTCGCGCCGCAGTGGATGGTCGATTATGTTTCAGGCGGCTATCTCGAGGAACTGGGGCCGCGCATCGCCAAGGACCAGAAGATCAAGTGGGACGAGATTGGCCCGTTCTTCCGCAACTTCTCCGCGACCTACGGCGGCAAGACCTACCTCGTCCCGCTCGATGGCGATTTCCACATGCTCTACTATCGCACGGACGTGCTGGAGAAAGCCGGCCTCAAGCCGCCGAAGACCTGGGACGAATATCTCGAAGTCGCCAAGGCGCTGAACGGCAAGGACGTCAACGGCGACGGCACGAAGATCTACGGCTCCTGCATCGCCAAGAAGCGCAACGCGCAGAGCTACTGGTTCGTCACCGACATCACCTCCTCAATGGTCCAGTCGAAGGGGACGAGCCAGGGCACGTTCTTCGACACCAAGGACATGAGGCCCCTGATCGACAACGAAGGCTTCCGCAAGGCCCTCGATTTCCTGAAGGAATCGGGCAAGTATGGCCCGCCGGACGAGCTGAACATGGACGTCAGCGACACGCGCCCGCTGTTCGTCTCCGGCAAGTGCGCCCTCAATCTCGATTGGGGCGACGTCGGCGTGCTCGCCATCGACCCCAAGATCTCGAAGGTGATCGACAAGACCGGCTCGGCGTCATCACGCCCGGGCTCGAAGGAAGTGGTGAACTGGTCGACCGGCAAGCTCGAGGCCTGCACCAAGGAGAGCTGTCCGAATGCGATCGACGGGGTGAACCATGCGCCCTACGCCGCGTTCGGCGGCTGGAGCGGCGGCATCAACGCCAAGGCCAAGGATAAGGTGAAGGACGCGGCCTACGCGTTCCTGTCTTACCTTTCGCAGCCCGAGCAATCGGACGTGGACGTGACGATCGGCGCCTCCGGCTTCAATCCCTATCGTTCGACGCAGTTCGCCTATAACGACATGTGGAAGAAGGCGGGCATGAGCAAGGTCGCCGCAGATTCCTATCTTGGCGCGATCAAGGACAGCCTGGACAGCCCGAACATGGTCCTCGATCTGCGCATCCCGCAGAACCAGAAGTATCAGCAAGTCGTGCTCGACGAGGCGATTGCGCGCTATCCTCGCCGGTGAACTCGACAAGGAGCAGACCGTCAAAGCAGTCGCCGACGGCTGGAACGATCTCAACGAGCAGATCGGCGTCGAGAGCCAGCTCAAGTTCTACAAGGGCACGCTCGGCGTACAGCGCTGACGCCAGCGCTCCCTTCCCGGCGCGTCGCGGCGCGCCGGGAAGTCGCTGTCCATCGTAAACCGCGTCGTGAGCAAGACCAGCGCGCCGAGAGCCGGAAACGTCTTAAGCACAAATGACCCTAGCTCAGGCAGCGCCGACCGAAGTTCAAGCGCGCGAGACCCGCGACGAATGGATCGACCGCCATTCCGGCCGCATCATGGTGCTGCCGGCGGTGATCATCCTCCTCTGCTTTGCGATCTTCCCGCTGATCGTTTCCATCTATCTGTCGCTTTGCCGCTTTGCGCTGGCGGGCGGCAGCTTCACGCTGACCTTCATCGGCCTCTACAACTACAGACGCCTGCTGTTCGGGGCCCAGCAATATCATCTCATCGGCACGTTGAAGCCGATCGAGACGTCCGGCTGGATCGCCTTCGCCGTCTACGTCAGCGGCCGTCCTCTATTGGCTGATCCGCTATGTCAGGACGGAATTCACCGTGTCCGGCTTCATTGGCCGGCTCATCTCCATGGCGCTTGCGACCGGCCTCGTGCTGGCGCTGCTCGCGACGCTGCCTCAGAAAGCCTATCAGGGCACGTTGCTCACGACTTGCTTCTACGTCCTTTTCGGCGTCACGGCGCAATTCGCGATCGGCCTCGGGCTGGCGCTCCTCTGCGCCCAGCCGATCCGCGCACGCAGCTTCTTTCGGGTCGTCTTCTTCATTCCGATGATGGTGACGCCCGTCGGCGTCGCCTACATGTTCCGCATGCTCGCCGACATGCAGAAGGGGCCGCTCGCGCCGTTGAGCGCGGCGGCCGGCCTCGGCGGCGTGGTCCTGGGCGGACCACGCCTGGTCGGCGCGCCTCATGGTGCTGATCGGCGACACCTGGCAGTGGACGCCGTTCATGTTCATCGTGCTGCTTGCCGCGATCGAGAACCAGCCGCGCGACCAGCTTGAGGCGGCCCGGCTCGACGGGGCGAGCGGTTTCCAGATCTTCCGCGACATCACCTGGCCCGCGATCGCGCCGATCGCGGCGACCGTGGTCCTCATTCGGCTGATCGAGGCGTTCAAGATCATCGACATCCCCAACGTTTTGACCGCGGGCGGGCCCGGCCTTGCGACCGAATCGATGACGCTGCATTCCTTCATCGCCTGGCGGACCCAGGACCTCGGCGGCTCCGCGGCGATCGGCTATCTGCTCTTGTTTGTCTCCACGATCACCTGCGTGTCGTTCTTCAACTATGTGGTCCGCTGGACGCGGAGACATCAGTGAGCGACGCGGTCCAGTCCCGCGGCCTCATGCGCCGTCTGTTCGAGGCGAAAAGCCTCGAGGAGATGTCAGCGCCGACGAAGAGCCTGGTTTACGCCGCCCTCGGCTTATGGACGCTGGTCGTCCTCTTTCCCCTCTACTGGGTGTTTGTGACCTCGTTCAAGATCGAGGTCCAGGTCGACAGCGGTCCCTTCTACATCCCGTTCGTCGACTTCAAGCCGACGCTTGACGCCTGGAACTTCATGCTGTTGCAGAACAACACGCTCGGCCCCTATCTCAACTCGATCGTGGTGACGCTCGCGAGCACGGTGCTCGCGCTCGTCATCGGCGCGCTCGCGGCCTACGCCCTGGTGCGCATCCGTTTCGAGGTCAAGCTCGCCGCGATCGTGACTTTCCTCGTGCTCCTGATCGCGGTGATCGTCGCGGTCGCGGCCCTGCATGTGCCCTGGCAAGTCGCGCTGCGCGATCGCAATCGCGCTCTTCCTGCTTGCGCTTGGCACATTTGTTCGTCGCTTCAAGGCCGCGGTCGGCAACAACGACATCGAGTTCTGGATGATCTCGAACCGGATCATGCCGCCGATCGTCGCCGTGCTGCCGATCTATGTGATGTTCCAGCATCTCCGGTTGCTCGACACCCAATTCGCGCTGATTGCGACCTACACCGGCGTCAACCTGCCGATCGTCGTCTGGCTGACGCGCGACTTCTTCGCCGGCGTGCCGATCGACCTCGAGGAGAGCGCGGAGATCGACGGCGCTTCGAAGTTCCGGGTGTTCTTCACGATCGCGCTGCCGCTTGTGCGCTCCGGCCTCGCCGCGACCTTCATGCTCGTCTTCATCCTGGCCTGGAACGAGTTCCTGCTCGCGCTCTTCCTCACCAACGCCAAGGCTCAGACCATGCCGGTGCTGGTTGCGGCGCAGAACACCACCCGCGGGCCGCAATGGTGGTACATGTCGGTGCTGATCGTCATCATGATCGCGCCCGTCATCGTCATCGCCGCCTTCCTTCAGAAGCACATTGCGCGGGGTCTGCTCGTCGGCGCGGTCAAGGGATAGCGGCGATGCGGGTGATGCTCGAGAACATCTATAAGTCCTTCGGGTCGGTCGAGGTGGTCAAGGGTCTGGACCTCGAAGTCCAGGACGGCGAGTTCCTCGTCCTCCTCGGAGCGTCGGGTTCGGGCAAGACGACGGCGCTGCGCATGATCGCCGGACTCGAAAAGGTTTCCTCCGGCTCGATCCGCATCGGCGATCGCGACGTCACCAACGTGTTGCCGAAGTATCGCGACGTGGCGATGGTCTTCCAGTCCTACGCGCTCTACCCGCATATGACGGTGTTCGCCAACATCGCCTATCCGCTGGCGGTGCGCCGTCAGCCGAAAGCCGAGGTCGAGGCCGCAGTCAAGGACGTGGCGCGACAGGTGCAGCTCGATGCGCTGCTCGATCGCTATCCCCGGCAGCTATCGGGCGGTCAGCGCCAACGAGTGGCGCTCGCTCGCGCGATGATCCGCCGCCCCGCGGCGTTCCTGATGGACGAACCCTTGTCCAATCTTGACGCCAAGCTGCGCGGCTACATGCGCGCCGAGCTCAAACATATGCAGCATCAGCTCGGCATCACGACCATCTATGTGACACACGACCAGATCGAGGCGATGACGCTCGCTCATCGCGTGGCGCTGCTCGAGAAGGGCGTGCTGCAGCAGCTCGATACGCCGGCCAATATGTACAATGCGCCGGCCAACCTGTTCGTCGCCGGCTTCATCGGATCGCCGCCGATGAACTTCCTGGACGGCGATCTTGGCGAGGGCCGCTTTTCGGGACCGGGCGGGAGTTTCGGGACAAAGACGCGCGCTTCCCAGCGCCGGGTGGTCGCCGGCGTCCGTTCGGAGGATTGCAAGGTCACGGAGCCGAGCGAAGGCAAGATCATTGGCGAGGTCTATACGACCGAGCTTATGGGCGATCACACGCTGGTCACCTGCAGGGTCGGCGGCGATACGATCACAGTGAAGGCCGACAAGACCTTCAACCGGCCAGACGGCGAATCCATCGGGATCGATTTCGCTGAAACGTCCCTGCACATGTTCGACAAGGCCTCCGGCGAAAGGATCTCGTAAGCGGCTTGTCGCGTCGCTGCGCGTCGAACGCGAACCGTCGGCGCCTCAGGAATGGCGCGCCGGTTTGGAATCGACCCTCGCACGCTCGCCAGGATGGCGAGGTTCCCGGCGCCGCCGGATGTGGTGAGCGCGGTGGGAATCGAATCCACGGCCCTCTCGATTAAAACTAAGCGCCGCCTTCGCGACATCCAAAGACAGAGCAATTGATCTAACAGGATGGGTTTGCTCAAACCCATCCTGTTGACGAAGATGGTGACTGAATGCTCGGCCTGGACACAGTCGAAAGCGTTGCGCACGTTATCCAGGTCGCGCTCACGCCAGTCTTCCTGCTTTCCGGAATTGCATCTCTTCTTGGCGTCCTTTCGACACGCCTCGCACGTGTGGCCGATCGCGTCGACGCGCTGGCTGAACAGTTAGAAGCGGATGGACCGATCGATAGACGCAAACTACGGCGGAGGCTCGCCTACCTCCGACGAAGGTCCCACGTGCTCGACGCCGCCGTGATGATGGGAACGCTGGTGGAGTCTGCAACGTCTTGTGCGGCGTTGCTTCTGTTCGTCGGTACGCTTCGAGATCGGCCCGGTGTGTCCTTATTCGTCGCCTTTGGTTTGGCGCTGCTTTTCACAATGGGCGCACTCGTCGCGTTCTTGATCGAAATGCTGCTCGCCAGCCGTGGATTACGCGATCAGGCGAATTACGCAAACGAGGTCGGAGAGGCGCACGAACTCGCCGCGGAAGGAGTTCGCGAGCCGAACTCGTGGCGGCGAGTTGAGCTAGGCGCATTGACATGACTTGCACGTCTGACCGGTTCATTCTTCTTGGCTCGCCTGGACGTTGAGCGTTCTCCGCATTGTCCCCCCAAAATTGGCGCGGAGGAGCCACTGCCCTGGCGAGGACCTGGAAGGGATCGACGTCGCCTTGAGGCGCTCTGGCCGGGTTTGCCCTGAAGCCTTCTCTTGTTCGAGAGCGTTGACCAGTTCGACGGTGGAGAAAAACCGGACGCGCTTGCGGCTATGTTCAATGGCTTGGACGCCGATCGCGGCGGCGACACGCCTACTGCCTTCACTTTTTACTGGCGGCCGGAAGGCTGTTCAAAATGAGAATTTTAGAGCACCGCTCCGACGCGCGACATGTGAAGCTTTCTCAACGTCTCGCGCGCCTTTTTCGGGGGCGTAGAGCTACGACGCGAAGGAAGCGACATGGGTACGGCGTCCGCATTCGATACCCGCCGAATTGGCTGGATAGGCCTTGGCAAATGGCTCGTCCGCGCCTGCATTCGCGGTCAAACAAATCACAAAGACCCTGACATCATTGGCGAGGTTTCCCGGCAAAATCATTGCCCGACGCCACTCGCCGCTTAGGTCAGGCAGCAATATGAGGCTGCGTTCGTGAATGGCTCCGGGGATCTCGACTTCTTCGCGCTTGCGCGAGAAGCTGCGCGTGAATTACAAGGATCACCGGAGTAGGTTCAACTGCGAACCGCCGGATTGACCCCAAGGGAGAAAACACAATGGATCGTCTTCGCGACAAGGTTGTGATTGTCACTGGCGGCGCTCAGGGTCTCGGCGAGGGCATCGCTCGGCGACTTGCTGAGGAAGGCGCCTCGATCGTCATTGCAGACATCAATGGCGCAAAGGCCAAATCCGTTGCGGAGAGTCTGGACCCAAGAAGGCAAACAGGCGATCGCCGTGACGCTCGACGTCGCGGAACGGAAGCAGATGCGAGGGGCGATTCAGAAAACGGTTGACCGTTTCGGTCGGCTCGACGTCATGTTCAACAACGCCGGTTTCAACAAGCCGCTTCCTTTCATGGACGTCGACGAAGACAACTTCAACAGCATCATGCGCGTCAACGCCTTCGGGGTGCTTATCGGCACACAGGAAGCTGCGCGCCAGATGATGGCCCAGGAAGCGGCGGCAAGATCATCAACACCGCCTCGATAGCTGGTCGACAGGGCTATGCGGAATTCGCGCCCTATTGCGCGAGCAAGGCGTCCGTTATCTCGCTGACCCAGGCTGGCGCCCGCGAATTCGCCAAGCACAAGATCACGGTCAACGCCTTCGCGCCAGGCGTGGTGGTGACGCCGCTGTGGGACGGGCTCGAGCAGGACATGATCGACAAGGGCGTCATCAAGAACAAGGGCGAGTTCATCGAGAGCTTCTCGGCCAGCATCTTGCTCGGCTATCCGTCGAAGCCCAACGACCTTGCGGGGATCGCGGCCTTCCTCGCGTCGCGCGACTCCGACTATATCACCGGACAGGTCATCATGTCGGATGGCGGCATGGTGCTGGTCTGACCGACGCCGGCGGGTTGTTGAGCGTCGTCGCCTCGACGTGCTCAAGGCTGCCATGGACGCCGTCGAATGCCTCGTCATTGGCGCCGGTGTGATCGGTCTCGCGATCGCCCGCGGGCTCGCGCGGGCCGGTCGCGAGGTCGTCGTCGTCGGCTGCAGCCACCCTTCAT
>CAWDKC010000021.1:0-222548 GCA_963802615.1 uncultured Alphaproteobacteria bacterium | reverse complement strand
GCTCGATAACGAAACCAGATCGCATCGCCGCCGAAGCCTTCAATAAATCGCATGTGAGCGCTCACTTCGGCGGGCTCGATTGATGGTTGTCTTCGCGGCCGCTCGCTATAGCGCGGAACAAGCGCGACCGCGGCCGCATCGTCGGGTTCGACAGCGTCGCCAAACGTAAGCGACCGCTGACGTCCACCCGTCAGCTCGCAATAGACCTCGACAAGAATCTCCGCGTCAAGCAACGCGCCGTGCCTGACCCGCCGCGAACGGTCGATGCGGTACCGATCGCATAGAGCGTCGAGGCTGTTGGGCTGCCCCGGGTGCTTTTTTCGCGCCAGCGACAGCGTGTCCACCACCCGGCCCATGTCGATCGCGGCAAGGCCGAGACGCGCCAATTCCGCATTCACAAAGCGCACATCAAAGTCGGCATTGTGGATGACGAGCTTCGAATCCCCGATGAAGGCCAGAAAATCGGCGACGATCTTCGCGAAGACAGGCTTGTCCTTCAGGACCGCGGCAGTGTGGCCATGGACGCGCGCTGCGTCCTCAGGCACGTCGCGCTCGGGGTTGATGAGAACGTGGAAGACGTTGCCGGTCAGGCTTTGATGCACTATCTCGACCGCGCCAATTTCCAGCACCCGATGTCCGTCGGCCGGATTGAGGCCTGTCGTTTCGGTGTCGAGCACAATTTCACGCATGCGGCGGTCGGCCTCTCGTTAGCACCGCGGTCGAGCGCACGAACTGAGCGACAATAGCGCGCGTCAATTCAAGCTTACCGCGCGTGTCGATGACGAAATGAGCCCGACGCCTCTTCTCCTCATCCGGCGTTTGGCGGGAAAGGATGGCCTCAAGCTTGGCCTCAGTCATGCCCGCTCGCGCCAAAGCCCGGGCGCGCTGGATAGATTTCGGGGCGCTCACCACGATGACGAGATCGACGTTCGCTTCCCCACCGGTCTCGAACAATAACGGCACGTCCACCACGACCAGTCGGCGACCTGCAGTCTCGGCGCGTTTGAGAAACTCAGTGCGCGCCTGCGCCACGGCCGGATGCACGAGCCCCTCAAGACGCCGGAGCGCCTCCGCGTTTCCCAACACCTGCGATCCAAGGCGTTCGCGATCGACCTGTCCGGAGACGACAACGCCTGGAAACGCCGCTTCGATCGCTGCCGACCCCTCTCCGGCATAGAAGTGTCGGACGGCCTCGTCGGCGTCAAATGTCGGGACGCCAAGCTCAGCGAATAGGCCAGCGACGGTCGACTTCCCCATCGCGATCGAGCCTGTCAGTCCGGCAATGATCACCGCCCGGCCTCATACGTCGCGATGACTTCGGCTTCGACCAGCGCACGCAATGCTGGCGTCACAGCGGGGCGCCTGCCGAACCAGCGCGCGAAGGCGGGCCCGGCTTGATGAAGCAGCATGCCCAGCCCCTCCGCGACGCGCAAACCGCGCGCGCTCGCGGCTTCTATGAGCGGCGTGCGTAAAGGAACATAGACCGCGTCAGTGACGACGGCGTGCGCCGGCAAGGCGCTGAGCTCAATGGTGAGCGCCGGTTGTCCGATCATGCCAAGCGTGCTCGCGTTGACGAGCAAGTCCGCTCTCCCCAATTCGGTGGCGAGATCCGCCCAGGGCACGGCCGTTGTCGAACCGCCGAAATGCGCGGCCAGCGCTTCTGCGCGGGCGTGCGTTCGGTTGACGACCGCAACGCGGTCAAAGCCACGAGACAGCAGAGCGTAGACGATTTCGCGGGCCGCGCCGCCAGCGCCGATGACCACGGCCAATTTCCTTCCTTCCCCCCAGCCGGGCGTAGCCTCGTCCAGATTGGCAAGGAAGCCGGCGACATCCGTGTTGTCGCCCCATAGCCGCCCGTCTTGTCGCCACAACGTGTTGACTGCCCCGAGGGCCTCTGCGACCGGCGTTCGCGCATCGCAGGCGTCGAAGGCTGCTTCCTTGTGAGGCGCTGTGACGTTGGCGCCAACGAGTGCGTCGTCGCCAATCTTGTCGACGAACCGGCGAAATTCTCCTGGTCGGACAGCGAACTTCTCGTAGCTTCCCGGTAAGCCAAGCTCTTTGAGCCAGTAACGATGAATCGTCGGCGACCGCGAGTGCTCGATCGGCCAGCCCACCACGCCCGCGCGGAGCGCAACCCCGTTCACAGAGAGATCAGATTTTCGCGGCGCATCCACGCAAGGAGGCTCAACATCGGCAGTCCGAGGACAACGGAATGATCCCCTTCAATGTGCTCGAACAGGTGAATTCCGAGACCCTCGCCCTGATATACGCCAACCGAGCTCAACACCGACGGTCCGGCGCGTTCGAGATAGCGCGAAATCTCAGCCGGATCGAGGGCCCGCATCCGTAGATCCGCGTGATCCCTGTGGACGACGAGCGCTTGTCCGGCGCGGGCGACGCAGAAGGCGGAGGTCAGGCGATGCGTCTTGCCGGAGAGCGCCGCCAACGTTTGTGCGCCTTCGGCAAGATCGCGCGACTTGTGCAGGATTTTGCCTTCGAGCGTGAGGGTCTGATCGGCGCCGATGCAATAGGCTTGCGGACGCTCGGCGCTGACCGCGAGCGCCTTGGCTTGCGCCAATTCGAGAGCCAGGCTTTCGAGCGGACCCCCGCCCGCCAGATATCGATCTTCGATCGCTCGCTCGTCGACTTGGGGCGGGACGAACTCAGCGTCCAGACCTGCCGCCAAGAGGAGAGCCCTGCGGCTCGCGCTCCCCGAGCCCAGAACCAAAGGTCCAGCGCCGCGCCACAACGGAGGCGATTTGTTCGGCGTCCGCCCCACGACAATCAGCCTTCAGCGATAAACTTGAGACGGTGGGCCCGAAAGAGATCAAGCACCGCCGCCGCCGTCTCTTCAATCGAGCGTCGCGTCACGTCGATTGTCGACCAGCCCCGCTCGGCGAACAGGCGACGCGAGGCGGCGATCTCCTCGGCGACCGCGATGCGGTCGACATAATCCGTTTGAGAATCGGCGCTGAGGGAAAGGAGCCGATTTTGCCGGATCTGTACAATTCGCTCGGCCGAGGCGATAAGGCCGACAATCAAGGGACGGCGAAGATGATCGATTGTTTTCGGCAATGGCACATGCGGGACCAAGGGAATGTTTGCGGTTTTATATCCGCGATTGGCAAGATATATGCTGGTCGGAGTCTTCGATGTTCGGCTAACACCCAATAGAACGATATCAGCGTTATCTAGGTTTTCAGGGGACTGACCGTCGTCACAGATCATACTGAAATTTAGCGCATCGATTCTCTTGAAATAGTCGGCGTTAAGCATATGCTGCGCGCCGGCTCTCGGCGTTGAATTCTGCCCAAGGTAGGATTTGAACAACGTCAATATCGGTTCAAGCACGGACAGGCACGGCGAGCCCGACGCTTCACAGCCCTGTTCAAGCCGCTTGGAAAGGTCGGAATCGACCAGCGTGAAAAGGACGATGCCGGGCGCGTTCTCAATCTCGGCGACGACCCGATCGAGCTGGGCTGGAGTGCGCACCAGCGGATAGATATGTTCGATCGAAGCGACGCCCTGGTATTGCGCCGCCGCGGCTCTGGATGCGGCGATCAGCGTTTCGCCGGTCGAGTCCGAAACCAGATGAAGGTGGAAGTAGCTGCGGCCCAATGCTGCCCCCGGTGGTCAATCGTAGGGTATAACCGGCAGCGAGGCATGTGGACAGGCTTGGAGAATTGGACCCGTCAGATCGGAGTTGTCGCCGGAACACGACGAGGCGCGTTCGGCGATTTACAGCCGATCCCGTCAGGACAAGATGGAGCGTCTTACGAGGACGCATCTGAATTGCGGGGATAATTAAAGCATAATTATTATGTTACTTTGCGACAGCTAGATTTTGTTAACGGAACGTTAACCATGAGAGGAGTCGACCCAGGGGGCGCGCTGCCTTTACGTGAAACGTGACTGTTCAACAGTCTGGATGGAATCGAATTTGCCCAAACGGCGCCCCTAAGAACAAGAAACAGTTTCGAATCTTAATTGTTTGTTTGGAGCCAGAAACGATCCCGGTTTGCGCCAAACGAACCGAACGCCTATTCCGTCCGAAACTCCGAGCAGCCGGGCGAGTCGCTCGCCGAAAGCAAATTCGAATGGTGCTTTGGATTAAGGCTGCCCACATCATCGCGGTCATCGCCTGGATGGCGGGGATGCTCTATCTGCCGAGATTATTCGTCTACCACGCCGACGCCCCGAAGGGCTCCGACGTCTCGGAAACCTTCAAACTGATGGAACGGCGGCTCCTCAAGGCCATCGTCAATCCGGCGATGATCCTCGTCTTTTTGACCGGATTTACCCTCGTCTATCTGACGGAAGATTGGCGGGACGGTTGGTGGCAGGCAAAATTCATCCTGGTTCTTGGGCTTGCCGGGATGCATGGCTATTTCGCGCGCTGCGTACGTACTTTCGCCGAGGACGCCAATAAGCGGCCTGCCCGTTTCTATCGGATCTTAAACGAGGCTCCCACAATACTCATGATTTTAATTGTAGTATTAGCCGTGGTGAAGCCATTTTAACCGGTTCGGAACTGCCCGGCCTAGCGCTGCAAAATGCCCGTTGAAAAATTCTGCAAACACGACTATGAACCGGCGCCCGCGCTTATCAACGCGAGTTCCTAGCGGCGCTGGATCGCCCGATCCAATTTTCGTCGCGCGGCCTGACACGACCGAATTCCGCCTCGAATTGTCAGCGCCATCATCCATCACGTCTAATGACTTTGCGGGTCTGCGGGACCGAAAGTCCAACTAAAGGTCCGCAAATGCGGGAAATGAAACTCAAAGAATTAAAGCAGAAATCGCCAACAGAGCTTTTAGCGTTTGCCGAGGAGAACGACGTCGAAAACGCGTCGATCATGCGCAAGCAGGAGTTGATGTTCGCGATCCTCAAGCAGCTTGCCAGCGTCGATGTGCAGATTATCGGCGAGGGCGTGGTCGAAATCTTGCAGGACGGATTCGCCTTCCTGCGATCGCCTGACGCCAATTATCTCCCAGGTCCAGACGATATCTACGTATCCCCGTCGCAAATCAGGCGGTTGGGGCTCAGAACTGGCGATACGGTCGAAGGCGTCATCCGAAGCCCCAAGGAAGGGGAGCGGTATTTCGCGCTGCTTAAATGCAACGGGATCAACTTCGAGGACCCCGAAAAGACCCGGCATAAGGTTCACTTCGACAACCTCACGCCGCTCTATCCCGATGAGCGTCTACGGCTCGAAATTGAAGATCCAACTCGCAAGGATCTCTCGGCGCGGGTGATCGATATCGTCTCGCCGATCGGCAAGGGACAGCGCGCATTGATCGTCGCGCCGCCACGCACGGGCAAGACGGTGCTCTTGCAGAACATCGCCCAGTCGGTCACCGCCAATCATCCGGAATGTTATTTGATTGTCCTCTTGATCGACGAGCGGCCGGAAGAAGTGACGGACATGCAGCGCTCGGTGAACGGCGAGGTCGTGTCGTCGACCTTCGACGAACCCGCGGTGCGTCATGTTCAGGTCGCCGAGATGGTGATCGAGAAGGCCAAACGGCTCGTCGAACATGGGCGCGACGTGGTCATTCTGCTGGACTCGATCACCCGCCTGGGGCGCGCCTACAACACCGTCGTCCCTTCGTCGGGAAAGGTTCTGACCGGCGGCGTCGACGCCAACGCGCTGCAACGTCCGAAGCGGTTTTTCGGGGCGGCCCGGAATATCGAGGAGGGTGGCTCGCTGACCATCATCGCCACCGCGCTGATCGACACCGGATCGCGAATGGACGAGGTCATCTTCGAAGAATTCAAAGGAACGGGCAACTCGGAAATCATTCTTGATCGAAAGGTGGCGGACAAGCGCACCTTCCCTTCCATGGACATCACCAGGTCGGGAACCCGCAAGGAGGAGCTGCTCGTGCCGCCGGATATCCTGAAGAAGATGTACGTGCTCCGCCGCATCCTCAATCCGATGGGCACGGTCGACGCGATCGAGTTCCTGCTTGGCAAATTGCGTGAGACCAAGACCAACGCGAATTTCTTCGAGTTGATGAACACCTGAGCCGGCGCGACCCGGCCAGGCCTAACCGACGTTCCGCCCACGCCAGTCCCTCGAAAGGAGAGGGCGTTCCCGTGTCCCAAGCCATCGAAGCCGACCCTGGCCGATCTCAGAGTGGAGATCGATCGAATCGACGCGGAAATGCACGAGCTTCTCATGGCGAGAGGGCGTGTCATTGACCAGCTGATCGACATCAAGACGCGTCAGGGCGGAGGTTCGGCGTTTCGTCCCGCGCGGGAAGCCTCGATGATGCGCGCGCTTGTCGAGCGGCATCGTGGGCTTTTGCCGCTCGACACGGTCGAAGGCATCTGGCGGGTCATCATCTCAACCTTCACCTACGTTCAGGCGCCCTACAGCCTTCACGCCGACGTGTCGGGAGGCGACGCCGCAATGCGGGATTCGGCGCGTTTTCACTTCGGCTTCACAACGCCTTGCGTGCCCCATTTCGGGGCGGCCGAGGTGATCCGCGCTGTCGGCGAGTCGGTTGGCGATCTCGGCATGTTCGCCGTCGACGGGGGCTCGGGAGCCGGCGCCTGGTGGACAAAGCTTGCTTCGCCAGACGCGCCGAAGGTCATCGCCCGGTTGCCGTTCGTCGAGCGCGCCGATCACCCCGCGGGCATGCCGGTGTTCGTGATCTCGAAGCCGCTGGTCGACGGGACGGCGCGCGACGTCGTGCTGGAGTCGGTCACGCTCGACCGCTGGCGCCCCGAGATCCCTCATGTCTTGCGCAATATCGGAGCCGACCCGATCGGCTCGGCCGCCGACGGGATGGGGCTTGCGCTCCTTGTCGCGCGGCCTGGCGAGATCGCACCGGATGCGGTGAGCGGCGCCCTGCGATCGATTGGCGGCGTAGACGTGCGCGCCTCGGAGATCGGCGCTCATGCGGCCCGAATTGACGTCTCGGCGTTGCGCAACCGCGCGAATTGAGGCTAATCGGACCCGCCATGACCTCTAAAGCTCCGGTGCGCCCTCAACCTAGGGCGGCGATCCTCGAAATCGACCCCTATGTGCCGGGCAAGAGCCGGGTCCCGGGCGTGGATAAGCCCCATAAGCTTTCGTCCAACGAATCTCCACTTGGCCCGTCGAGAAAGGCAATCGAAGCGGTGCGGGCGCTCGCCGACAGCCTGGAGCTCTACCCGGACGGCGCATCGACCGCGCTGCGCGAGGCGATCGGCCGCCGCTACGGCCTCGATCCGTCCCGGATCATCTGCGGCAATGGCTCCGACGAGCTGTTGGCGCTGCTGGCCCATGTCTTTCTGCACCCTGGCGACGAAGGCCTCTATAGCCAGTACGGCTTTCTGACCTATCCGATCTGCATTCGCGCCGCAGGCGGAATACCGGTTGTGGCTGAGGAGACGGACCGAACGGCGAGCGTGGACGCCATTCTTGCAAAAGTGAGCGCCCGCACGAAGATCGTCTATCTCGCGAACCCGAACAATCCGACCGGCACGTACATTCCCTATTCCGAGGTGAAGCGCCTGCATGAAGGCCTGCCGCCGCACGCGCTTCTGGTGATCGACGCGGCTTACGCCGAATACGTGACCCGCAACGATTATGCGGCGGGCCTGGAATTGGCTTCGATGGCGGACAACGTCGTCATGACCCGGACCTTCTCCAAGATCCATGGGCTGGCGGGTTTGCGCATCGGGTGGGGCTATGGGTCGGCGCATATCATCGACGCCTTGAACCGGGTTCGCGGACCCTTCAATCTGAACGGAGCGGCGCAGGCTGCGGGCGTCGCGAGTTTGGAGGACATGGCGCATATCGAAGGCGCAATCGAGCATAACGCGCGCTGGCTGCCATGGCTGGCCGAGGCAATTTCCGAGCTCGGGATCGAGGTGACGCCGAGCGTCGGAAATTTTCTGCTGCTGACCTTCCCCAAGGTATCCGGCCGGACCGCGAAGGACGCAGATGCGTTCTTGAGCGCGCGCGGGTTCATCCTTCGGGCCGTCGCGGCCTACGGGCTGCCGGAATCCCTGCGTCTGACAGTCGGGAGCGAGGCGGCGAACAAGGGCGTGGTTGCTGCGCTCGCCGAGTTCATGCGGGGCGAAGGTGGTTGAGCGGCTCGGGGAGCCGCTCGCCGAGCCGATCTTCGAAGAGCTTGCAATCATTGGCGTCGGGCTGATCGGCTCGTCGATCGCGCGCGCCGCGCGCCGGCGCCACGCCGCGCGGCGTATCGTCCTCGCCGACCAATCGGTTGGGGTGTTGGAACGGGCGAAGGCGCTTTCGCTTGGCGATTTCGTCACCGACGATCTGGCTCGAGCGGTGAGCGAGGCCGATTGCGTGATCCTCTGCGCGCCCGTCGGCGCCGATGAGGCGATCGGGCGCGCCATCGCGCCGGCGCTCAAGCCGGGCGCGATCGTTTCGGACGTCGGCTCGGTCAAGGGCGCCGTCCTCGCGGCGCTTAAGCCCGTGCTGCCCGGTCATGCGCGACTTGTGCCGGCCCATCCGGTTGCGGGCACGGAATATTCGGGCCCCGACGCAGGTTTCGCGACCCTGTTCATCAACCGCTGGTGCATTCTGACGCCGCCCGAGGGAACGGACGAAGCGGCGGTCGAACAAGGTGCGCGCGTTTTGGGAGGCCTTCGGATCGCATGTCGAAACCATGAGCGCCGGGCACCACGATCTCGTGCTGGCGATCACCAGCCACGTGCCCCATCTCATCGCCTATAACTTGGTTGGCGCCGCGGCCGACCTCGAGGAAGTGACCCAGTCCGAGGTCATCAAGTTCTCGGCCGGCGGGTTTCGCGACTCGACCCGCATCGCGGCTTCCGACCCGACCATGTGGCGCGACGTCTTCCTGCACAACAAGGACGCGGTGCTGGAAATGCTCGGCCGGTTCAACGAAGATCTGACGGCGCTGCAGAGGATGATCCGGCGCGGCGACGGCGACGGGCTGTTTCGTCTCTTCACCCGGACGCGAGCGATCCGGCTCGGAATCGTCGCCCAGGGCCAGGACACCGCGGCGCCGGACTTTGGCCGGCACGCCACGGAGACGACGAGCCGGCTCCGTGACGTCAACCGACGCCGCCGCGCCGGTCTCGGACGGCGGCCTCTGGGTGTTCGGCTACGGGTCGCTGATGTGGCGGCCCGGATTTGCCTATGCGCGACGCTGCAAGGCGCTGTTGCGCGGCTGGCGGAGAAGCCTGTGCGTCTATTCGCACGTCCACCGCGGCTCGCCGGAGCGGCCCGGACTGGTGCTTGGCCTGGATCGCGGCGGCGCCTGTCAGGGGGTGGCGTTCGAGATCGACGCCGCGCTGCGCGAGCCGACGATCCGCTACCTGCGGGAACGCGAACAAGTGACGTCTGTCTATCTGGAACGGGTCGCCCCGGTGACGCTCGAAAGCGGCGACCGCGTCCTTGCTGTGACTTATGTCGCAGACCGGCTCCACGACCAATATGCGGGGCGTCTCGATCGCGAGGCGATGCTCGAACATGTCCGCGCCGGCAAAGGACAGTTTGGCGCCAATGCGGAATATGTCCTCGAGACCAACGATCATCTGCTGGCTCTGGGGGTGCGCGATCCGGATCTCGAATGGTTGAGCACGAAGCTCCGAGCCTGAGCGGGCGGGTCGTTCAGGCTTGGGCGATCGCCAGATCGGCGACGGTCGCCGCCCGTTCGCGCAGGCGACGCGGCCAGCAAATGGAGATGGAACTCAACGCCGGGACCGAAGGCGCGGAGCTCGCGTTGAGCCTTGGCGACCACCGGTTCCGGAAAGGCGCCAGTGTCGTGCACCGAAACGACGCGCCGCTGGCCCGTCATGTCGCGGACCGCGGTCAGCAGGATGGCGTCGCAAAAAGCCGGGCAGGTCGATGCCGGATAGACCGAGAAGACATAGCGCTGCCCTGACAACCCAATCCACGAGCAAAATCGGGAGGCGAACGGCATGCCGGCGAGCGCGGCCAGGGAGGAGTCACGGCTCTTGTCCCGGCGATCGCTCACGGGGACGACCCGCACAGGCGAGGGCGATTCGGGGATCTCGCACGCCCAATCGACGGTTGAAGATCCATTCTCGTATGCCAGCGTCATCGCCCCGACCCTGATTATTACGAGAACATTAATAGAACAAAGCAAGAATTCTCGTCAAGCGGGTCGTAGCGTTTCAGCCTCGCTATTCGCGCCTTCCGCAACGACCGCCGCAAGCGACGGGTCCTTGTCGACCGCTTCCGCGTTGAGGCGGTCGCAGGCCGCCTCAATCGTCGACTGCAGGCGTTTGGCAGAACGTCGCGCGGTCAAGTCCTGGCGCGATGACCGGCAGATATTCAATCACCGCCAGGCCGGGGCGACGCAGAAAGCCGCGTCTCCGCCAGAACAGTCCGGTGTTTACGGCGACCGGCAGGCAAGAGACCTCCGTGGCGGCGTAAAGCGCCGCCGCGCCTTGTTTGTACTTCGGCGGCGCGCCAGGAAGACGGCGCGTGCCCTCCGGGTAAATGAACACCTGTCGCCCCGCGGCGAACACGGGCTTGGCGGCGGCGGCGATCTGGTTCAGCGCCTGCCTGCCCCGCCCACGATCGATGGCGATCTGCTGCGAGACGATGAGATAGAGGCCGAACAGCGGAACATAGGTCAGCTGGCGTTTGAGGATGATGGCGAAGTCAGGCGCGTATTTGATCAGCGCGAAGGTCTCGAGGAACGATTGATGCTTGGCTGCGATCAGGATCGCGCCGGGGGGAATATTCTCCACCCCGCGATATTCCAGCCGAAGACCGCAGATCGTTTCTAGAAGCCATACGGAAATCGCGCCCCACAGGCGTGCGAGGGCAAAGATCGCCCGCCTGCCGAACAGCATGGTCGGCAGGCCTATGACCATCAGAACCATCAGGTTCAGATAGAAGAGCATATTGAAAAGCAGCGATCGCGTTGCGAGCATTGTGGCCGTTGGAGGTTCGCGGAAGAGAGCCGCGGCGCGGGTCTATTGCAACGATTGCAAATGGCGCATGACGATCTCGCGCGAAAGAAGACCGGTCAGCAAGGTAACCGCGGCGCACACGATGACAAGCGCGAGATAGCCGGAGGAGCGGAGCGCGAACGAGCCGAACATCGCCGCGATCTCCTCGCCGCCCGGCGAATGCGCCCACCAGAAGGACAGGAGCGCCGCTGTCGCGAAGAAGCCGATGGCCGCCAGCCCGCCGATCATTGCCCCGCGAAGCCCAAGGCGCCGAAAATGGCCCTGGAACTCCTTAGCGATGAATGCGTTGGATGCGCCCACGAGATGGAGGACCTCGATGATCTCACGATTGCCCGCCATCGCGCCGCGGGTGGCGAACCCGATCGCCGTGCCCATCGCCACGATCATCAGCACGAAAAGAGCAGCCGCAAGAATGACGACAGCGTCGGCCATGGCGCCGAGGCGCGCGGCCCAGATCCGATGGTCGTCAAGATCGGCCTGGGGAACAGCTGAGGCGAGCGCCTTACGCAGCGTGGCGAGGTCATGAGAGCCCTGGCCGCGAAGCCTGACGAGGATCATCCGGGAATGGGCAGCTCACTGAGGTCGAGCCCAGCGCCGAGCCATGGCTCGAGAAGCTTTTCCGATTCGGCCTTGGAAAGAGCGTGGGCAGATCAACCTCGTGCGCTTGTGCGGCGATGGCGACAGCTTTGGCGACAAGGCTTTCCACATCGTCGCCAGGCCGAGGCTTCACCTGAATCGTCGCGTCGCGCAACACATCCGAGCGCCAGGCTTGCGAGGCGTCGAAGACCAGGAGCGCCGCCCCGCGGTCAGGCATGCGAGAAATGTCATGATCGCGATAACGACAACCAGCGCGCGGCCAGCAACCGAGGCGCGCGGTATGAGCGGCGCATTGGTCTTGAACGACGGCTCCGGCTCCACGGCGAGAACAGGCTCGACGAACGGCTCGTTCATGACGGCGATCCATCGACAATCGTCAGTTTGCCGTCGCCGACGACCAACCGGCGGGCAAAGCCGAATTGGTCCATAAGCTGGAGATCATGCGTCGCAATGACGACCGCCGTGCCAAGCCGGTGAAGTTCGACGAACAACCGCAAAAGCCGGCGCGCGAGGCCAGGATCGACATTGCCGGTGGGCTCATCCGCCAGCAACAATTCAGGGCGAACGATCAGCGCGCGCGCGATCGCGGCCCGCTGCTTCTCCCCTCCGGAAAGAACAGGCGGAACCGCGTTCATCCGGTCGCCGAGACCGACCCAGCGCAGAAGTTCGACCACCTCAGCCCGATAACCGGATTCCTCCCGTCCCATCGCCCGTAACGGCAGCGCCACGTTCTCGTAGGTGGTGAGATGGTCCAACAGACGGAAATCCTGGAAAACAGCGCCGATCCTTCGCCTCAGCGTCGTCAGGCCGTCCTTGCTCAGCGCAGCCGAGTCCTCACCGAAGACGCGGATCGTTCCTCGTGTCGGCCGAAGCGAGAGCAACATCAACCGCATCAGGGTTGTCTTGCCGGCGCCGGACGGACCGGTGAGAAATTGAAAGCTCTGCGGGTCGACGGAAAAATTAAGGTTGCCGAGCACCTCCGGTCCCATGCCGTAGCGCAAACCGACGTTTTCGAACCGTATCAACGCGATCCCCGGGACGGCGCGATTGGGCCGCTTAACGCGCCTTTAACCGTGTTGCCAACCAAATACCACCATCGGCCATTCCATCGGAACAGCAGGGTGACGCCCGATGACTCTAGACCACAAGTTCGGCTCAAATTGCGATCAAGGCTTTCCGCGCCGTCTTTGGCGGGGCGACAGCGCGTTATCCCCAGCTCTTGTCCTCGTCGGCTTGGTGATCATGGGCACGACGGCGATCGCAGCTCGGGCGGCGGTCGTCTCGATCGCGCCGGCGACCGCGGCCATCTATGCCGGAGTCGGCATGCCGGTCAATTTGCGCGATCTGTCGATCGCCGACGTGCGCGTGACCACGACGCAACAACCGGATGGCCCGGGGGAGCTGCTGGTCACAGGCGAGATTGCGAATCTGCGCGACCGAGAGACGCTGGCCCCGAATCTTCGCCTGGTTCTGCGGGGCGAGGATGGGCGCGAGCTCTATGTCTGGACGGCGCGGGGACCGAAGACCAGCCTCGGCGCGCGTGAGCGCGTTCCGTTCCGAGCCCGGCTGGCGGCGCCCCGGCCGGCGTTCGCGACGTCCTGGTAAAATTCGCCGCGCCGGGAGATAAAGGCTCGTTCACAGAGTCCCCTTCATGAGCGGCGAAAGACAGGTCAAGGTTCTATTCGACGAACGGACGATCGCCGAACGAACGGAAGCGCTCGCGCGGCAGATCGCAGCGGCGAAGCCGAAGGACCTGCTTGTCGTCGCTATCCTCAAAGGGTCATTCATGTTCGCCGCCGACCTGTTGCGCGCCTTGCATCGGGTGGGTCTCGAGCCGCAGGTCGAGTTCTTCCACCTGTCGAGCTATTTGAGCGGGACCGTGTCGAGCGGGACGGTGAAGATCCTTCGCGACATCGAATCGTCGGTGCGCGACCGGGACGTTCTGCTTGTCGACGATATTCTCGAATCCGGCCGGACGCTCGCATTCGCCAAGGACCTTCTGACCGCGCGCGGCGCGCGGCGCGTTCTCGTCTGCACGATGCTGGAGAAGCCCGGCAAACGGATGGTCGAAATCGCCGCCGATTTTGTCGGCTTTGTCTGTCCCGACGTGTTCGTCGTCGGCTACGGCATGGACGTAGCCCATTCCTATCGCGAATTGCCGTTCATCGGCCGTGTCGTCACCGCGCAGGACGCCGCCTGACGCCGCCATTTCGGAAACGGTCGCCAGGTGTTTGAGAGTCGCTTTCAAACCTTCGTCGCATTGGGCGATCCGTCGCACGGGGCCGCTCGCGTGAGCCAATTGCGCGCCGAATTGGCGAAGCGCGGCCTCGCGGGGTTTATCGTTCCGCGCGCGGACGAGCACCAGAACGAATACGTGCCCGCCAACGCCGAGCGGCTGAGGTGGCTCACGGGATTTGCCGGCTCGGCGGGAATCGCGGTGGTGCTGAAAGACGCGGCGGCGCTGTTCGTCGACGGGCGCTACACCGAGCAGGTCAAGACCGAGGCGGACGCGTCGGTTTTCGAATTCCGGCATGTCCCGGAGGAGCCGCCGACCGAATGGATCGCGCGCCATCTCAAGCCCGGCGACAAGCTCGGCTATGACCCGCGGCTCCACACGCCCGACGCCGTCGCGCGATACGCGGCCGCCTGTGAGAAGGCCGGCGCCGGGCTGATCGCGGTCGACGTCAATCCGATCGACGCGATCTGGCTCGATCGCCCGCCGGGGCCGCTGGGCGCGATCACGCTGCACAAGCTGCGTTTCGCCGGCGAAAGCGTGGGCGCAAAGATCACGCGCGTGCGCCGACGCGATGGAATCGTCGCAGGGCCTTCTGATCAGCGATCCTCACAATCTCGCCTGGCTGTTCAATATCCGCGGCTCCGACGTCTCCTACACGCCGCTGCCGATCGGCTGGGCCTATCTGCCGGTGCGAAGGCCGTCCGGTCGCGTTTCTCGACGGACGGAAGCTCACGCCGGCGAGCCGCCTCGGTCTCGCTCGCCATGCCGACGTGCTCGAGCCCGACGCGCTGCTCGCCTTTGTCGAGGACCTGGGCCGGCAAGGCGTGCGCGTCGCCTTCGACGCCGCGACCGCGCCGGCCTATTTGACCCAGGCGATCGAGCGAGCGGGCGGCAAGGCCGAGCATCGGCGCCGATCCGATCACGCTCATGAAGGCGAAGAAGAATCGCATTCGAGCTTGCGGGCGCGCGCGCCGCCCATGAGCGCGACGGCGCGGCGATGGCGAATTTCCTGAGCTGGTTCGCGACTGAAGCGCCGCGAGGCCGCCTGACCGAAATCGACGCAGTCAAGGCTCTGGAGACCTTCCGGCGCGCGAGCCCTGCGCTCAAGGACCTCTCGTTTCCGACCATCGCCGGGGCTGGACCGAATTCAGCGATCCCTCACTACCGGGTCAGCGAACAGTCCAATCGGAAAATCGAGCGCGGCATTTTCCTGATCGACAGCGGCGCGCAATACGAGGACGGCACGACCGACATCACCCGCACGATCGCTGTCGGACGGCCGAGCGCGCTCATGCGTGACCGGTTCACCCGGGTGCTGAAAGGTCATATCGCTGTCGCCCGCGCCATCTTTCCGCCCGGAACCAACGGCGCGCAGATCGATGCGCTGGCCCGCGCGGCGCTCTGGCGGGCGGGCCTCGATTTCGATCATGGCACGGGGCACGGCATCGGGTCGTATCTCGTCGGTGCACGAAGGTCCTCAGCGCATCGCCAAGACCGGAACGACCGCGCTCGCCGCCGGCATGATCATCTCCAACGAGCCCGGCTATTACGCCGCGAACGCGTTCGGCATCCGGATCGAGAATCTGCTCGTCGGTCGAGGAGCGGATGATCGCCGGCGGCGAACGGCCGATGCTCGGCTTCGAGACGCTGACCTTCGCCCCGATCGACCTCAGCCTCGTCGAGCCGAAATTGCTGGACGCCGACGAAATCGCCTGGCTCGACGACTATCACGCGCGTGTGCGGAAAACCTTGTCGCCGCGGGTCGACACCTCGACCCGGCGGTGGCTGGCGAAGGCCACGCGGCGCCTCGCCGCGGTCAAGCGCCGGCCCTCGGCCTGAGCCGGCTGCCGGTCAGCATAAGACGCTCGCGCTTCCTTGACCGAGAACCCGCGAGCGAACCGGCTAACGAGTTCGTTTTGAGCGATTTCAATGGCTTGCGGCGCGATTAGCGAGTTCACTCCGCTGTCCTGACCGCCGAAGACCCGTGTCGCGCGTCGCGCAGAGGAGGACGAGCCGGGTTTGCGGCCCTTTCTGAAAAACAATACCAAGGTCCTAGCCAGCTTGTCAAGAAATTGTCGATTTTTTCTTCGCGAGCGGCCGGCCCGCAACCGGGCGCATTGGCCGCTCGCCGAGCGATCTCGTCAGCCAAATCCCGGATCAGCCGCTCGCAGCCGCACCGCGCAGCGCGCGCAGATGCGCCACCAGCCCCGCGGTCGAAGGGTCGAGCTGAGCCGTAGCAGCGCTCGAGTCCGCCACGATCGGCGCGAGGCTCGAGGCGAGCTCCTTGCCCAATTCGACGCCCCACTGGTCGAAGGAGTTGATGTCCCAGACCGCGCCTTCGGTGAAAACCTTGTGCTCGTAGAGCGCGATGAGCCGCCCGAGCATGCGCGGGTCGAGATGCCGATAGAGAAACGTGCTCGTCGGACGGCTGCCGGAAAAGCTCTTGTGAGGCGCAAGCCGAGCCGCGTCAGCCGCGCTCGCGCCCTGCTTGCGGGTGAGCGCGTCGGCTTCTTCCGGGGTGCGGCCGCGCATCAGGGCCTGTCCCTGCGCGAAGCAATTGGCGACCAGAAGGTCGTGATGATGCGCGTCGGCTTCGGTCGGCGTCGCCGCGACCAGGAGGTCGAGGGGAATGATTTCCGTCCCCTGATGGATGAGCTGGAAGAAGGCGTGCTGGCCGTTGGTGCCGGGCTCGCCCCACACCACCGGGCCGGTCGCCGTATTGACCGGCGAGCCGTCGAGCTGGACGTGCTTGCCGTTGCTCTCCATCTGCAATTGCTGGAGATAGGCGGGGAAGCGCGCCGAGCCGCTGGTCGTAGGGAATCACGCCATGCGTGGCGTGGCCGAGGACATTGCGGTTCCAGACGCTGAGCAGGCCCATCAGGATCGGGATGTTTTTCTCGATCGGCGCCGTCGCGGAAGTGCTGGTCGATCTCATAGCCGCCGCGCAGGAATTCGTTGAAGCGGTCAGGCCCGATCGCGATCGCCAGCGGCAGCCCGATGCTCGACCAGATCGAATAGCGGCCGCCGACCCAGTCCCAGAAGCCGAACACCCGGGTCGACTGGATGCCGAACGCGGCCACCTTGTCGAGTTGGGTCGAGACGGCGGCGAAATGGTCGCCGACCGCCGCTTCGCCGACCCCTGCGCGATCCAGGCGCGGGCGGTCGCCGCGTTGGTCATCGTCTCCTGGTGGTGAAGGTCTTCGACGAGACGATGAACAGCGTCCGCGACGGATCGAGCCCGCGCAGCGTGTCGCCGATGTCGCGCGCCATCGACATTGGAGACGAAGTGGCTGCGCAATTGCGGCGGCGCGAAGGGCGCCAGCGCGCGCGTCGCCATCGCCGGGCCGAGGTCGGACCCGCCGATGCCGATATTGATGACGTCGGTCATCGGCTGGCCGAGCGCGCCCCGCACCCGTCCCTCGCGCACGTCGGCGGCGAAGCTCAGCATCTTTTCGCGCGTGCCGATGACCTCGGGCATCACGTCCTTGCCGTCGACCAGGACCGGCTTGCCGGAGAAATTGCGCAAGGCGGTGTGCAGGACGGCGCGTTTCTCGGTGCGTGTTGATCTTCTCGCCGGCGAACATCGCCTCGCGCTTGGCTTCGACCTTGGCCGCCTTGGCGAGCTCGACGCAGCGCGCTGAGAATCGGCGCCGTCGATGCGCTGCTTCGAGAAATCGAACAGGAGATCGTCGAGAGTGACGCTGAAGGCCTTGAACCGTGCCGGATCGTCAGCGAATTCCGCTCTCGCCGCCCGCGCGAGCACGCCCTCGCGCAAGCTGGTCAGTTTCGCCAACGCCGCTAAAGTCGCCTCGGTCGCCATGAGATCTTTTCCTCGTCCACGCTTGCCGTTAAGCAGGACGCCGCCGCGTCCGGATCCCTTCATATGCCGCCCCTCCTACAATTGCGAGACACTGGCCTGACGCTCGGCGGCGCCCCGCTTCTGGACGGCGCGGAATTGTCGATTTCCGCCGGCGACCGGATCGCCGTCGTCGGGCGCAACGGATCGGGCAAATCGACTCTGTTTCGCATCGCCGCGGGCCAGATCGCCGCCGACCGGGGAAGCCGCTTCGTCCAGCCTTCCGCGCGCCTCGCCTATCTGCCGCAGGAGCCGGACATGTCCGGCTTCGCCACGACGCTCGATTACGTCCTCGCGGGCTTGAGCGACTTCGATGATCCCTATGCGGCGCGAGCCATGATGGCCGAGCTCGGGGTCGATCCGGACGCCGATCCCGGCCGACCTTTCCGGCGGCGAAGCGCGCCGGGCGGCGCTGGTCAGGATCTTGAGCCCGGAGCCCGAGATCCTGCTGCTCGACGAGCCGACCAATCATCTCGATCTGGTGGCGATCGAGTGGCTCGAGGCGCGCCTTGCGAACAGCCGTTCGGCGCTGGCGCTGATCAGCCACGACAAGCGGCTGCTCGCCGACCTGACCCGCGCCACGATCTGGCTCGATCGCGGCCGCACCCGCCGTCTCGATCAGGGTTTTCGAGCGTTCGAGGCCTGGCGCGACATGAAGCTCGAGGAGGAGGAGCTCGAGCGCCACAAGCTCGACCGCAAGATCGTCAACGAAGAGCATTGGATGCGCTATGGCGTCACCGCGCGCCGCAAGCGCAACATGCGGCGCGTCGGCGAGCTTGCCGATCTGAGGCGCGAGCGCCGCGAAGCGCTGCGATCGGTCGGCGTCGCGTCCATGATCGCGCAAGACGCCAAAGCGTCGGGCGCCTTGGTGATCGACGCCGAGAAGATCAGCAAAGCTTACGACGACCGCCCAATCGTGCGCGACTTTTCGCTCCGCGTCATGCGCCGCGACAGGATCGGAATCATCGGCGCCAACGGCGCCGGCAAGACGACGCTCATCAACCTTCTGACCGGCGCGCTTGACCCGGACTCAGGCTTGGTGCGTCTCGGCGCGAATGTCGCGATGGCCGCTCTCGATCAGCAGCGCGCCTCGCTCGAGCCGACGACGACGCTCGTGGATGCGCTGACCGGCGGCGGCGGCGATCAACTGATCATCAACGGCGAGCGGCGCCATGTGATGGGCTACATGCGCGACTTCCTGTTCCCGCCCGAGCAGGCGCGAACGCCGATCGGCAAATTGTCCGGCGGCGAGCGGGGGCGGCTGATGCTCGCCAGGGCCCTGGCCAAGCCCTCCAACCTGATGGTTCTCGACGAGCCGACCAACGACCTCGACATCGAGACGCTGGACCTGCTTCAGGAATTGCTCGGCGATTATTCCGGAACGATCCTGATCGTCAGCCACGATCGCGATTTTCTCGATCGCGTGGCGACCTCGGTCATTGTCGGCGAGGGGGACGGGCGCTGGGTCGAATATGCGGGCGGCTATTCCGACATGGTCGCGCAGCGCGGCTATGGGCTGGCCGGTCCGCTCGCCGCGCCGGTTCGAAGCGGCGGAAAGGCCGGGCAAAAGACCGGCTGACCGGACCGCGCCGAGGCGCAAGCTCGGATTCAACGAGAGACGCGCGCTGGAAACGCTGCCGCGGGCGAATCGAAAAGCTTCGAGCGGACCTTGACACGCTGGACGGCAAGCTCGCCGACCCCGACTTCCCGGCCCGCGAACCAGCAGCGTTCATGGCCGCGACGAAGACTTACGCGGAGCTGCGCGACGCGCTGGCCGAGGCGGAGGACGAGTGGCTCGGACTGGAGATTCTGCGCGAGGAACTCGAGCGGCAATAGGCGCCAGGAGCAAAAAATGGCCAGGATGGAGGAAGACGTCGTCTTCTCGAACCTACGCGACAAGCTGTTCACGGCGGTGGTGGGCGATGTGCTGGATAAGATGGGACGGCGGCGCCAGTTCCTGCCCCAGGCCATCGGACCGCTCAAGCCTGACATGAAGTTTGTTGGCCGGGCCATGCCGGTGCTCGAGGCGGACATCTTCGAGGAGAGCTCGCATTCCCCAGGCGGCGCCGGCGCCAAGCCGTTCGGGCTGATGCTGGAGGCGCTCGACGATCTGCGGCCGAACGAGGTCTATGTCGCGACCGGCGGGTCGTTCCGTTACGCGCTGTGGGGCGAACTCATGTCCACACGCGCGCGCTACCTGCGCGCCGCGGGGGCCGTGCTCAATGGCTTCGTCCGGGATGCGGCCGGGATCGAGGCGCTTGGCTTTCCGACGTTCTGCCGGGGATTATACGCGCAAGACCAGGGGCCGCGCGGCAAAGTCATCGACTTTCGCGTGAGCATCGAAATCGAAGGGGTCCGGATTGCGCCCGGCGACATCGTCTTTGGCGATCGCGAGGGCGTGCTTGTCATTCCCTCCGATGTGGCGGCCGAGGCGATCGAAGCGGCGCTCGAAAAGGCCTCGACTGAGAACCGGGTCGCGACCGCCATTCGCCATGGCATGGGGGCGCGCGAAGCGTTCGAAACCTTTGGCGTCCTCTGACCCGCCGGCGCTGACCAGCCTCCCCGAGGAAAGGAATGGAGAGCAAGAGCCCGGGCGGCGAGTTGGAGTGTTTCTGGCCTGTGCTGCGTGCTCGTTTCCCGTCATGGGGTCGTTCTTGTCGCGATGAGCGGACCAAGTCGATTGACAGCAAGAAAATATCGTCTGGCGAAACCGGCCCTGTTGGAGTATAATGCGATCATGACAGACAGCGCCGTATTTACGACCGACGTCGTAAAGGATAGTGGGAATCCCAATCGGTTCCGATGGAATATTTACGAAAACGAGAGGGTGCGGGACAAATCGTTCTATTCCTTTGCGACGCGGCGCGAAGCCCAGAACGATGCGGATAAGTTTGTCCGAAAGCTCGATTCGATTTGGCCAGGCGCCTCGGAGTTGAAGACGCGCTAACCATCGTCGCCAGCAGCCAACGGGTTGAGCGGCGGCTTGCGGGGCAGCGATGCGTTCAGGGCGGGGCGGAATCCACGCTTCCCTTTCGCGCAGCCTTGATTAGATCGGCCAGTTGTCGCTTGAGAAGCCGGCCTTCAATCTGGTTGGCGGAATATCCCTCGCGATTGAGCGCGTGAATGATCTCGGTCAGTCCGGCGACGCGCCCGGACCTCGCCAGCTGAAACGCTCGTTCCAAGGCGGTCGCTCTTTGATCCATGCCGCGAAGGCTATCGGCGATTCGAGGCGCGAGCGAGGCGGAAGCGCTTCCCGATTTTCCCGCAATCACGAGCGCCGTGTCGGCGCAGCGACCATCTCGGATCGCCACGCCCGCGCTCGCGATGACGACCGCTACGCCGCGAGCGCCGTCTCGACCAGTTCGACCCAGTAGCTCATGCCATAGGGCAGGGCGGCGTCGTTGAAGTCGTAAGCGGGGTGATGCAGCATGGCGCTGTCGCCGTTGCCGATGAAGATGAACGCGCCCGGCCGCGCCTCGAGCATGAAGGAGAAGTCCTCGGCGCCCATGACGGGAGGCGTGTTCGGATCGACATGGGCGTCGCCCGCCACCTTGCGCGCGACGGCGGCGGCAAAATCGGTTTGCGCCCCGTGATTGACGGTCGGGGGATAGCCGCGCCGGTATTCGACCCGCGCTGTCGCGCCGCCCGCCGCGGCGACACCGGCGACAATCTCGTGGATGCGCTTCTCGACCGCGTCGCGGGTCGGCGCTTTAAGCGTGCGGACCGTGCCGTTGAGCCAGGCCGATTGGGGAATGATGTTGCTGGCCGTGCCGGCCTCGAAAGCGCGTGATCGAGACGACGCAAGCATCGAGCGGATCGACATTGCGCGAGGCGATGGTCTGCAACGCGGTGACGATCTGCGCCCCGACAAGAACCGGGTCGATGCATTGATGCGGCATCGCGCCATGGCCGCCGCGGCCTTCGATGGTGATCGTGATCTCGTCGGCCGCCGCCATTGCCGGCCCCTTGCGGATACTGAAGGAGCCGACCGGCAGCGCCGGCATGTTGTGCATGCCGTAGACCTGCTCGATGCCGAACCTATCCATGAGCCCATCGTCGATCATCGCCATCGCGCCCGCGCCGCCCTCCTCGGCGGGCTGGAAGATGACCACGGCCTTGCCGGCGAAGTCGCGGGTCTGCGCCAGGCGCTGGGCCGCGCCGAGCAGCATGGCGGTGTGCCCGTCATGGCCGCAAGCGTGCATTTTGCCTGGAATTTTGGAGCGATAGGGGAGATTGGTCTCCTCCTCGATCGGCAGCGCATCCATGTCGGCCCGGAGCCCGATCGTCCGCGCGCTCGATCCTTTGGCGCCCGTGAATGACGCCGACCACGCCGGTGCGGCCGATCGCCGTCCTGACCTCATCGCAGCCGAAGGCGCGCAGCCGCTCGGCGACAAACGCGGCGGTCGCCTCGACGTCGTACATGAGTCTCGGGGTTCTGATGGATTTCTCGGCGCCAGGTTCGGGCCTCGGGAACGATGTCTTGGATGGCGGAGCGGATCGGCATCGGGAGGAGGATCCTTGCGAGGAGCCGACAGTTGACGGCGCGGCGAAGCGACTGTCAACGCGCATGGGCGTTGCTCAGCGCTTGCGGTGCAGGAGAAAAATCGCCTGATCGCCCATGAGATTCCACGCCCATGGCGAGAACATCCGATGCAGCGGGTGGCCCTTGAGATCGAGCGCGACGCTCTTGTCGATCGTCGCGCCGACCTCACGCGCCAGCGCGACAAAATCGGCGATCGTGCAGAAATGGATGTTCGGCGTGTCGTACCAGGAATGGGACAGGCTTTCGGTCACCGGCATGCGGCCGGCGAAGGCGACCTGGGCGCGGATGCGCCAATGGCCGAAATTCGGCACCGAAACGATGGCGCGCCGACCGATGCGCAGCATGTGTTCGAGCACGACGCGAGGCTGGCGCGTCGCCTGCAACGTCTGCGACAGGATCACATAGTCGAAAGCGTCGTCCGGGTAGTCGACGAGATCGGCGTCGGCGTCGCCCTGAATGACCGACAATCCCTTGGCGACGCAATCGTTGACGCCGTGCTGGGAGAGCTCGATGCCCGCGGCCGTCGACGCTCGCGCTCTTCGGCCAGGAGGCGCAGCAGCGCCCCATCGCCACAGCCGACGTCGAGCACGCGCGACTTGGGCGCGACGAGTTCCGCCATTCGCAAAAGGTCGACGCGCGGCGGAGCGTGGGGTCGGGCAAAGTTCAATCAACCCCCCTGGCCCGGGCCGCCGCGTCAATGAAGCCTCTCGTGGTGTCGATGAGGTCGGGGACATCGAGCAGAAAAGCGTCATGCCCGCGATCGGTCTCGATCTCGACGAACGAGACCGATGCGCCGCCGGCGTTCAGCGCGCGAACGGTCGCGCGCGAGTCGCTGGTCGGGAACAGCCAGTCCGAGGTGAACGAGACGACGCAGAAGCGGGTCCGCGAGCCTTTGAAGGCGTTGGCGAGCGATCCGCCATAGTCCGCGGCGAGGTCGAAATAGTCCATCGCCCGCGTCATGTAGAGATAGGAGTTGGGATCGAAGCGTTCGATGAAGATCGCGCCCTGGTGACGCAGGTAGGATTCAACCTGAAAATCCGCGTCGAAGGAGAAGGTGCGCGCCGCGCGGTTCTGGAGATTGCGCCCGAACTTGCGATGCAGCGCGCTCTCGGAGAGATAGGTGATGTGGGCCGCCATGCGGGCGACGCCGAGGCCCTTGCCGGGCCTCGTGCCCTCGATGAGATAGCGCCCGTGCCGCCAGTCCGGATCGGCCATGATCGCCTGCCGGCCGACCTCGTGGAAGGCGATGTTCTGCGAGGAATGGCGCGCCGCCGTCGCGATCGGCAAAGCGGCGAAGACGCGATCGGGATAGGTCGCGGCCCATTGCAGCACCTGCATGCCGCCCATCGAACCGCCGGCCACGCAAAGCAGCGTGTCGATGCCGAGATGATCGATCAGAAGCGCCTGGGCGCGCACCATGTCGGCGATGGTCACGATCGGAAAGTCGAGGCCGTAGGGCTCGCCGCTTTCCGGATTGAGGGATGCGGGGCCGGTCGAGCCCATGCAGCCGCCAAGGACGTTGGAGCAAATCACGAAAAACCGGCCGGTGTCGAACGGCCGACCAGGGCCCACCATGGTCTCCCACCAGCCTGGGCGGCCGGTGACCGGGTGCGGATTGGCGACATGCTGGTCGCCGGTCAGAGCGTGACAAAGGAGAATGGCGTTGGATTTCGCCGCATTGAGCGCGCCATAGGTCTGGTAGGCGATGGTCAGCGGCGCCAGCGCAGCCCCCGAATCCATCCGAAACGGCGAATTGGAGCTCAAGCGCAGCGTCAAGCTATCCGGCGCCACGGATTGCGCGATCGCCCCGTTCAGAAGCGCTCCCAGGTCCCCCACGACGCGCCTTTCCACATCCAATGACAGACAATATGTTCGCTTTGTCGAACAGATCGTTTGTTATACAGGAAGGAGGGCGAAGATGCAAGCGGTCGGCGCCCATGGCGTGGACCGCCCAGGCGCCGCGGCCGCGGGTTGGCTGGGCGTTCAAATAAACGCCAGTAAACGCTAGTAAGCGCTAGTAAGCGCTAGTAAAACAGCTAGCGTTTACTAGCGTTTATTTTTTCGAATCGAGACTTTTCAATGACTTACGGCTGATTGGAATAAAAATTTTCCCCGGCCCGAAGCTTCCGTCGGAAGGCGGCTCAAATAAGGTTCCAGCTCCTCCTTCCCTTTCCGACGGCCGTCGGCCATGACGCGGGTCGTTCCGGCGACCAAACCAACATATAGCATGAATTCTGATTTGCGTAAAGCAATTGTCGCCTTTTCGCCTCAGCCGGACGCCTGCCCTCCTGCTTGGGAAGCTTCTCAGCTGGACGCCGGTCAGTTCTCTTCGTCGGTGAGGCTTTCGGCAGCCTGTTGCGCCAGCTCCTTCACGATCGCATCGCCCATTTCGCTTGTCGACACAGTGGCGTCCGCTTCGCCGCGGATGTCGGCGGTTCGGAGCCCGGCGGCGAGCACGCTGGCGATTGCCGCGTCGAGCCGGTCGGCGGCGCCATGCAGTCCGAACGAGTAGCGCAAAGCCATGCCGAACGAGCCGATCATCGCCAGCGGGTTGGCTATTCCCTTGCCGGCGATGTCGGGCGCCGAGCCGTGCACCGGCTCGTAGAGCGCCTTGCGCCGGCCGCTCTTCGGCTCGACGTCGCCGAGCGAGGCGGAGGGCAGCATGCCGAGCGAACCGGTCAGCATGGCCGCGACATCGGACAGCATGTCGCCGAACAGATTGTCGGTGACGATCACATCGAATTGCTTGGGCCAGCGGACAAGCTGCATGCCAAGCGCGTCGGCGAGCTGATGCTCGAGCTTGACGTCGGAAAACTCGCGCTTGTGCAGGGCGGTCATCACCTCGTTCCACAAGACGCCGGACTTCATCACGTTGCGTTTCTCGGCCGAGGTGACCCTGTTGCCGCGATTGCGCGCGAGCTCGAAGGCGGTGCGGCCGATCCGCTCGATTTCGAAGGTGTCGTAGACCTGGGTGTCGATCGCCCGCTTCTGGCCGTTGCCGAGGTCGGTGATCGACTTCGGCTCGCCGAAATAGACCCCGCCGGTGAGCTCGCGCACGATCATGATGTCGAGCCCCTCGACGACCTCGGGCTTGAGCGACGAAGACGAAGCGAGCGCCGGATAGCAGATCGCCGGCCGTAGATTGGCGTAAAGGCCAAGCTCCTTGCGCAGACGCAGCAAGTCCCGCCTCGGGGCGAACGTCGTAAGGAACGCCATCCCATTTCGGACCGCCGACCGCTGCGAGAAAGACGGCGTCGGCCGCCTCGGCGAGCGCCATATCGGAATCGGCGATCGCCTTTCCATGCGTGTCGTAGGCGCCGCCGCCGACCAGGCCCTTCTCGACCTCGAAACTGGCCACGCCCTCGCTCTTGAAATGATCGATAATCTTTTCGAGTTCGGCCATAACTTCGGGGCCGATGCCGTCGCCGGGAAAAAGCAGGAGCTTGAAAGTCGCCATGGGTTGTCACGTCATGTCAGGGGAATGCGAGGTCGTGTGCTAGACGATTTCCGACTGGCGCGAAAGCCTGGCTTGGCGGCGAACGGCCGTCATCCGCCTCGGTCCGAGGAGCCGTGCGGAGCGCGGCGTCTCGAAGACGATCCACGGCGGCAATGTCGTGCGCTCTGACGTCCTTCGAGTCTTGCGTCGCTAGAGCGCCTCTGCGATCGCGGCGCATGACACGTGAGCGGCTTGAGGCTCAGGCCATGAGCATCGTGAGCAGCGCCGCCGCTGACGGCTTCATTCAGCGCTTGCCGAAGGAGATTTCCTTCTACCTGGTTCACGGGTTCGACGAGGGGCTCGCCCACGAACGGGTGAAGGCCATCGTTCGCAGCCGCATCGGCGACGATTCGGACCCGATGCGGCTCGTGCGCTTCGAGGGCGACGCCGTCGCGCGCGATCCGGGCGCGCTCGCCGATGAGGCCTATGCGATCTCGATGTTCGGGGGCGACCGCGCTGATTTGGATCGACGCCCAGGGACGCGATCTCCTGCCCGCCCTCGAGCCTCTGTTTGCCCGGCCGCCGACCGACTGCACGATTGTCGTCAAGGCGGGACAACTCAGGAAGGGAACGGCTTTAAGGGCGGCGTTCGAAAGTTCGGCCGCGCGCGCGTCGATCGAGTGTTATTCCGACGATGCGAGCGCGCTCGAATCGCTGATCGAAGCGGAAGCCCGCGCCGCCGGTCTCGCCATCGCGCCGGATGCGCGCGCAGCGCTCGTCCATATGGTCGGCGCCGACCGGCGAACGACTCGCGGCGAGATCATGAAACTCATGCTCTATGCGCAAGGACAGTCGCAGATCACCGCCGAGGACGTGGAAGCGATTGTCGCAGACGCCGCCCCCTCCAACCTTGACGAAGTCATCGACCACGCGCTGCTCAGCGACCTGCCCGCGGTCGAGACATCGGCCGCCCGGTTTTTCCATGACGGCGGCGACGCCGACTATTTGATGATCCGGCTTGTCGCACGGCTGACGCTCCTGCACCGGCTGAGACTCGAGATGGATCAGGGCCGGCCGTTCGAAGCCGCATGTCAGACGTTGTTCGTGAAACTGCCGATGGCGGCGCGTCGCGCTCTGGCCAAACAGGCCGAGCGCTGGACCACGGAATCGCTCGCCCAGCGCCTGCCGGCGATCCGGCTGGCGAGCGCCCGCGTTCGCGCCGAAACGCAGCTCGCCGAGGTTCTGGCGACCCGGGCGCTGTGGGCGCTGGCGTCGGGGAGGCGGGGAGGGAGGCGGTGAGACGGCCGTCGCGTCGCGTCGGTCGGCGCTGAAAGGGCAGGCCACCGCGCCAATCGCTTGATGAGGCGGGACTTCATGGCCATCGCGGACAAGGCGTTGCAAATAGGCGGAGCCTGTCCGTCATGAGACGGTGTCTTGTGCTGGAAGTCCGGCAGACTCATGCGTTATTTGCCGCCTGGTTCCGCGGATTTACGCAGATCGTATGCAGTCGCGCATTACAGCTCGATGATCCGTCGTCTGTCGCTGGGCAATCCGGGCGACGTGAAGACCTGTGGTCGCGGAGTATCGGAGATGCGGATCGATTAGGTCCGGGCTACCGGATACTATTTCGTCGGACGCGGCGCCGCTGTCACGGTTCTACTCTGCGGCGGCGACAAACGAAGTCAGGATCGCGACATTGCGCGTGCGCTCGAACTGGCGAACGAGGTTTGAGGAGAGACATGACGCGCGAAACCAGCCCTTGGGATGCGGCCAATTCCCTGGAGACCAGGGAGGACATCGCGGCCTATCTGGACGCCGTGCTCGAGGACGGCGACCCTGATTTGCTGAAAGCGGCGCTCGGCGACATCGCCCGCGCCAAGGGCATGACCGAGATTGCCCAGGCCGCCGGCCTCGGCCGCGCCAATCTCTACAAGGCCCTGTCGCCGGACGGCAACCCGGAATTCGCAACGGTCGCCAGAAGTCCTGAAAGCCCTGGCCTCCGCCTCTCCGTCGCCGCCAAGACGCTCGCTCACCATTCGTCATGCGGCGCAGCGAAGAATCCTTGACGCAGCGTTGGCTGTCAGACGCCTGGACTGGTCGCTGACCGCGGCTCGCATCAAGCGTCGCTGCTGACAGTGCAGTAGCGCGGACTCCAAGCGGTCGCGCCGCGTCACGAATGCGCAATCCTGCCTTAATGCGTCGCCGGGCTGCAAAAGCCGCCGGCAGAAGTCGTCGAACTGGTCGAAATTGCGGAAGGCGATGCGAATGTCGCCGCTCTCGCCGCTGTGCCGGATCGTCACTTTCGTCCCGAGCTCAAGGCCGAGCTTGTCCTGAAGCGCCGCCGTGTCGGCGTCGACGGGCGCGGCCGCTCGCCGCGGGCGCGCGTCTTGCCGGAATTTTCGCCCGAGGCGTTCGATGTCGCGGACCGTCAGGCCCTCGGCGACGATGCGGTCGGCGAGCGCGTCCGGATCGGCGACCGCGAGCAGAGCGCGGGCGTGGCCGGCCGAAATCTGCCCGCCGGCGAGCAGAGCGCGGGTGTGCTCGGGCAGATTGGTCAGCCGAAAGGTGTTGGCGACGTGGCTTCGGCTCTTGCCGACGACCCGCGCAATGTCGCCGTGCGAATAGCCATAAATCTCGCCGAGCTGGGCGTAGCCTGCGGCTTCCTCGAGCGCGTTGAGGTCAGACCGCTGCACATTTTCGACGATGGCGATTTCGAGCGCCTCGCGGTCGCCGGCCTCGACGATAGTGACCGGGATCTCATGCAGCCCGGCCCGCTGCGCGGCCCGCCAGCGGCGCTCGCCGGCGATGATCTCGTAAGCGTCCGCGACGCCCGGAATGGCGCGAACGACCACCGGCTGGATGATCCCGCGCTCCTTGATCGAGGCGGCCAGTTCATCGAGCTCCGGGTCGTCGAACCGCTTGCGCGGGATTGCGCGGATTGGGGCGCAGGAACTCGATCGGCGTCTGGCGCGCGCTGCGCGAGACCTCGGCATGGGGGGCGTTCGCTCCGCCCAGCAAGGCCGCGAGCCCGCGCCCGAGGCGAGGCCGGTTTTCGATGCGGGCGGCTGCGTCTTCGGCCATGAATCCCTTCCTTCGGGCGTAAAACCCGGTTGATCAGGCGGCGCGCCAGCGCCCCTCGCGACGAATGACCTCGGACGCGAGCTTGAGATAGGCCTGGCTGCCGGCGCATTTGAGATCGTAGAGCAGCGCCGGCTTGCCGTGCGAAGGCGCTTCCGACAGGCGGACATTGCGGGGAATGACGGTCTCGTAGACCTTGTCGCCCATATAGGCCCGCACGTCCGCGACCACCTGGCCGGCGAGGCTGTTGCGGGGATCGTACATGGTCAAGACCACGCCATGAATGGTCAGCGCCGGGTTGAGGGTGCTGCGAACCTGCTCGACCGTCGTCAGGAGTTGCGACAGGCCCTCGAGCGCGAAGAATTCGCATTGCAGCGGGACGACCACCGCGTCGGCGGCGGCGAGCGCGTTGATGGTGAGAAGGTTGAGGGACGGGGGACAATCCACCAGCACATAGGTGACCCGTTCCGGATCGTCGGCGCTTGCGGCGCCATAGGCGCGGAGCGCGTTGCGCAGTTTGTACGAGCGGTCGGAATGGCCAGCGATCTCGAGTTCGACGCCGAGGAGATCCATGGTCGAGGGGACGATGGTGAGGCGCGGCACCGAGGTCGGAATGACGACCTCGCGCAAGGGCCGCTCGCCGACCAGCATGTCGTAGCTCGACGTCACGCGAGCCGTGCGCTCGATGCCGAGACCGGTCGACGCATTGCCCTGGGGATCGAGATCGACGATGAGCACCCGCTCGCCGATCGCGGCCAGCGCGGTGCCAAGGTTGATGGCGGTGGTCGTCTTGCCGACGCCGCCCTTCTGGTTCGCCATGGCGAGAACGCGCGGACGCGTCCCGCCGTCGGGCTCGCGAACGAGAGGCTCGGTCTCGATCTCGGTCTCGGTGTCGGTCATGGGCCTTGGGTCTCAGCCTTGGCGGATGCGCAGGATCGCGGCCTTCGGGTTGACGATGCTGGACATCGTTTCGATCGCATAAGCCGATGCCTCAGGCAGCGCCGCAATTTGGTCCTTAGCTCGATTCGCCGCGCGGAAACACGGCAATTGCCCCGCGCGCCATCCACGGTCTCGCCAATTCGAGCGTCAGCGGCAAGGGGGCGAAGGCGCGCGCGGTGACGGCGTCCACAGCTCCGAGGTCTTTTGCACCGATGGCTTCCACGCGGACGGGGTGAATCACCGCCGCCGCCCCGGTCGCGCGGGTCGCTTCGCGCAGGAAGGCGCATTTCCGCGTGTCGCTTTCGATGCAATGGACGACGGCGCCGGGCAGGTCGGCGAGCTGGATGGCGATCACCAGGCCCGGAAAGCCGGCGCCTGAGCCCATGTCGACCCAGCGCTTGGCCTCGGGCGCGAGCGCCAGAAGCTGGGCGGAATCGGCGATATGGCGGGTCCAGACCGACGCGAAGGTCGGGTTGGAGATGAGGTTCGTCTTATGGCGCCAGCGATCGAGCAGGGCGACGAAGGCGGCGAGGCGCTCCTCTGTTTCACGTGAAACAGGCACGAGGCGCAAAGCCGCCCGCCGATCGTCCGCGAGTTCATCCGCCAAAGGATCGTTCGGCGGCGGCCGGCTCATGCGAAACCTGGCCGATCGGTTCGGTCCTTCCCGCCGAACCGGAGGTCCGAGGGGGAATCCACGGCGCGTTGCATCTCGATCAAGTCGCCGTCTCGGCCGGCCTGCGACCTGGGTCGGTCGGTCCGTTTGGATTGTCTTGGACGCGCACCGTTTCGCTGCGAAGACCCCCGGTCAGACGTGTTGGATTTCCTTGGATTTCCTTGGATTCTCTCGTCCGAATCGAGACTTATCAATGGGTTACACCGGAATTACGGCGGAATTTTTTTCCGGGCCGTTTTCCTCACGTTGGAGCCGCCGGAACGGGAGCCCACGATCGAAACCATGCGGAAAGGCGGAACTGTTCATGCGGCAAGCTTAACCCGTTTTCCGATTTCCTGCAATCATTTGTCGACTTTTACAGCGTCGCGTGTTTACGGCGTTCGCATTGTCCACCTTCGGTTTGCCGTCATGGCCGTCCCCGGACTTGTTCCGGGGATCGACCCGGCCATGACGAGGAAGGTTCGGCGCGCAACGGGTCAGGAGGCGGATCAACGGCGCTCTGGATTCCCGATCGGCCGCGTTGCGGCCGTCGGGAATGACAAAGGTGACTCCATCAGGCGGACCCGGTTCACGTCCCAGCCGGAAGCCGATCGCGACCCGCGGATCGCTCCGCCCGGCGGGCATGCGCGGCGATCAGCGCCAACGCCGCCGGGGTGACGCCTTCGATGCGACGGGCCTGACCCAGGCTGACGGGGCGGACGGCGATGAACTTCTGCTTGATCTCGTTGGAAAGCCCCGAAAGGCGCGCGTAGTCGAGGTCGACGGGCAGAACGGCCGAATCGTCGCGGCGATAGCGGGCGACATCCTCGGCCTGGCGATTGAGATAAACGGAGTATTTCGCGTCGGCTTCGAGCCGGCGAACAAGATGAGCCGGAATATCCCCAAGTTGAGGCCAGACGCGGGCAAGTAGAGCAAGCGGAAACTGCGCCTGCGCCGCCAGTTCGAAGGCCGAGCGCCGGGCGCCGTCGCGATTGACGACGAGGCCGTGCGCCTCAAGCTCGCGGGGCGTGGCGGTCGCGGCGTTGAGCATCGCCCGGGCCTGCCCGAGCTGGTCGCGGAGCTGGGCGTAGGCGCGCGCCCGCGTCGCTCCGACGCAGCCAAGCGCGATCCCCTTCGCCGTCAGCCGCTCGTCGGCATTGTCGGCCCGCAGCGACAGCCGAAACTCGGCCCGCGAGGTGAACATGCGATAGGGCTCGGTGACGCCGTGGGTGGTGAGGTCGTCGATCATCACGCCGAGGTACGATTCGGCGCGGTCGAAAATCGTCAGCGCCTGGCCGCCGGCCTTGCGCGCGGCGTTGATCCCCGCGACCACGCCCTGGGCCGCCGCCTCTTCATAGCCGGTCGTGCCGTTGATCTGTCCGGCCAGGAACAGGCCGCCGAGCCGGCGCGCCTCCAGCGTCGGATCGAGCCCGCGCGGGTCGATGTAATCATATTCGATCGCATAGCCGGGACGCAGGATGCGCGCATGCTCGAGACCCGGGATCGTCGCCACCAGCGCGCGCTGCGTCTCGGCGGGCAGCGAGGTCGAAATGCCGTTCGGGTAGACGGTCGGGTCGTCGACGCCTTCGGGCTCGAGAAAAATCTGGTGGCTGTCGCGATCGGCGAAGCGGATCACCTTGTCTTCGATCGACGGGCAATAGCGCGGGCCGCGCCCGGAAATGGCGCCCGAATAGACGGCGGAGCGATGCGCGTCCGCCTGGATGATACGATGCGTTTCGGCGGTGGTGCGGGTGATGTGGCAGGGGAGCTGCGGCGCGGTGACCCCCGTCGTCATCGAGGAGAAGAATTCGGGCTCGGAATCGCCGAGCTGGATCTCGAGCCGGTCCCAGTCGATGGTCGAGCCATCGAGCCGGGGCGGCGTTCCGGTCTTGAGCCGCCCGAGGGCAAAGCCCGCCGCATCCAGGCTTTGGGCGAGCGACACGGAAGGGGGATCGCCGAAACGTCCGGCCGGCGTCCGCTGGTCGCCGAGATGGATCATTCCGCGCAGGAAGGTCCCGGTGGTGAGGACGATTGCCCGGCACGCGATTGCGCGGCCGTCGGCGAGCTCGACGCCTGTGACGGCGCCGGCGTCGGAGGCAATCCGGGCGGCTTCCCCTTCGACGACGGTCAGGTTCGCGGTCTCGCCGATCAGCGCCTGCATGGCGCGCCGATAGAGCTTTCGGTCGGCCTGGGCGCGCGGCCCCTGGACCGCGGGGCCCTTGCGGCGATTGAGGACGCGGAACTGAATGCCGGCCGCATCGGCGGCCCGCGCCATCACCCCGTCGAGCGCGTCGATCTCGCGCACCAGATGGCCCTTGCCCAGGCCGCCGATGGCGGGGTTGCAGGACATTTCGCCGATGGTCGCGAAGCGATGGGTGACGAGCGCCGTTGCGGCGCCTGAGCGCGCCGCCGCCGCCGCGGCTTCGCATCCCGCGTGGCCTCCGCCGATGACAACGACGTCAAATCTCATTGCGCGCGTCCGCCTGTTTCACGTGAAACATGCGTCGATCTGCCGCGTCATGGCCGGCGTCCCGACTTCGCGCCTGAGGCGCCGCAATGCGGCCTCGCCAAGGGCGCATCCAGCGGTGAGCATCGAAAGAAGGCGCTACGATCGCGCGCGCCGCGTGGATCGTCCTGCGAGCCCGCGCCTTTGGCGCTCCTCAGCATGAGTCTTTCAAAATCCCAGCATTTCGATCCTATTTCCCAACACACAATCGTGCAAATATCTCTCCGAGCACCTCTTCCACGCCGATTCGCCCGACGATCCGGTCCATGGCCGCCGCTGCGCGCCGAAGATCCTCGGCGATCAACTCCGGCGCCTCAGCGTCCGGATCGAGCGCCGAGGCGAGCGCCTGGCGCGCGTCGTGAAAACCGCGCCGGTGCCGTTCCAGCGTCAACAAGGCAGGCTCGGCTGAAGACATGCGCTCTTCGGCCAATTCCGCAATAGCGTCAAGCAGCCGGTCGATCCCGGCGCCCGTTCTGGCCGATATGGCAAGGTTCGCCGTGCCTGCCGCGCGCGTGTCAGCCTCGCTTGAGGTCGATCTTGGTCCGCACCGCCAATGTGGGAGCGTCCAGGCGCGGCGGCGGCGGGCCGTCTCCGCCGTCGTTCAGCCACAGCATCAGGTCGGCGCTCTCGGCCCGGCGGCGCGCTCTCGTCACCCCCTCCTGCTCGATCGGATCCTGGGCGTCGCGGATTCCCGCCGTGTCGACCAGAATGACAGGATAGCCGCGTAGATCGAGAAACACCTCGATCAGATCGCGTGTCGTTCCCGGGATGGGCGAAATGATCGCGACATCGCGGCCGGCAAGCGCGTTCATCAGCGTCGACTTGCCGACATTGGGAGGTCCGGCGATGACGACGGTGAAGCCTTCGCGCAGGCGGGCGGCCGCATCGGCGGTGGCGAGCGCCCGGTCGATCCGCCCGATCGCGCCGCGCGCCGCGCTTCTCACCGATTCAAGCGTGAAATCCGAAGCGTCCTCGACGTCGGTGAAATCGATCTGCGTTTCGACCGCCGCCATGGCCTCGAGAAGGCTCGTCCGGATCGCCTCGCATTCGCGGCTCAGCGCCCCGCCGGCGATGCGTTGAGCCTGCTTTCGTTGCGCCTCGGTTTCGGCTTCGACCAGGTCGGCGAGCCCTTCGACCTCGGAAAGATCGATCTTTCCGTTCATGAACGCGCGCCAGGCGAATTCCCCGGGCTCGGCGAGGCGCAGTCCGGGAATGAGCGCCAGCGCCTTGACGCAGGCCGAGGCGACGGCCCGCCCGCCCGTCACGCTGATTTCCGCCATCTCCTCGCCGGTGAAGCTGCGCGGCGCTCGAAACCGGGTGATCAGCGCCCGGTCGAGCGGCTCTTGGGACTGAGGGTGTCTCAGCGTCCGCAAGACCGCGCGACGGTCGGGAAACTCAGCCCCAGGCGCGATTGTCTCAAGCGCTTCCGAACAGCCGGGACCGGACAGGCGCAGGACGGCGATCGCGGCTCGGCCGGCGCCGGAGGCGGGCGCGAAGATCGTGTCCTGATCGTTGGCGAACATGGTCCCGCGCTAGGCCGAGGCGGGTTCGGAGGGAATCGCCTTCCAACGCGGACCTCGTCCTGACGAGCGCCAAAGGCGCGTCTCGAAGGGCGCTTGAGGGCCCGCGAAACCTGCGGCGCCAACTGGACCATTCTTCGAGGCCCCGCTCGCGCGGGGCGCCTCAGAATGAGGGGATGCGCGCGGCCGTTGACGAAGGGCTGTCGCCGCCTGAGACTGTCGGCGCCCGTCAGTCTCGCGCCGGAGCGGCAGCCGGCAATTCGCTGACCGCGCCGCCCGAACGGGCGGGCGTCGCCTGTTTCCACTGGGGCGTGCACACAACATACTGGTCCGCAATCGCTTCGTGATCGCCCTGCTTCTCACGCTGGAAATAAAGATAGCAAATGCTGAGCGCGCCGGTGCGATAATCGACGCGAAAGACGCCGCCTTCCTGCTCGTGACGCGTCGCGATGAGCCCATAGTCGCCAGGCTCCTGCTTCATCGCGCCGTCGCCGCTGCGATAGCAGTTGGTGACGCCGAACGCGCCCGGGCCGACATCGGTTCGCCCCGGATTGTGCGCGAACTGGCAGGCGATGACGTCGCCCGACAATTTGTCGAGGCGGTAGACCAGCGACAGGTTGATCTGCGGCGCCGCCAGGAACTCGAACTGGGCCGCCTGGACGCCCGTCGCAAACAGGCACGCGGCGATCGCCGCAAACCCAAATCCTGAAGCTTTCGCAACCATTGCCGACCCCTGCGAAGCGCAAATCACGTGAGGTCAACATGGCGCCGAGCGCCTTCACAAATCGTTAAGCCTAACGGCGAATTACCGCGTCACGCCGTCAGGATCTCTTTGCTCGCGACGGTCGAGTTGGGGTTGAGCCGGTAGACGAGCGGCACGCCGGTCGCGAGCTCCATGGTTGGAATCGTCTCGGGCGTCAGCCGGTCGAGCACCATGACCAGCGCGCGCAGAGAGTTGCCATGCGCCGCGACCAGGACGCGCTTGCCGCCGAGGACCGGGGGAAGGATGTTCTGGCAATAATAGGGGAGGGCGCGCGCGACCGTATCCTTCAGGCTTTCGCCGCCGGGCGGGTTGATGTCGTAACTGCGCCGCCAGATGTGGACCTGCTCCTCGCCCCATTTCTTGCGCGCATCGTCCTTGTCGAGCCCGACGAGATCGCCGTAGTCGCGTTCGTTGAGGGCCTGGTCCCGCTTTTCCGGCAGGCCGGTCAGCCCCATTTCCGCCAGCGCCAAGCTCAGCGTGCGCTGGGCGCGGATCAGGGCCGAGGTGAAGACGAGGTCGAAGGCGAGCCCATGCGCCTTCATTCGTCGCCCGGCTTGTTTGGCCTCCTCGACGCCGGCCGGGCTCAGATCCACATCCCGCCATCCCGTGAACAGGTTCTTGAGGTTCCATTCGCTCTGGCCATGGCGCAACAGGACGAGGAGACGATCGGCGGGCATGGGAATTGGCCTTGGGTTGACGTCGAGGAACGGCTTTTAAAAGCATGGCGGATCGGCGGCGCCAACCCGAAAACCGAAAGACCGATCATTCGGAATGGTATTGTCGCTGCGCGCTCGGCGCGAGCGCGGATTTGAGCGGCGCGAGCCGCGCCCGGACGACCGCGCGGACGCCGACCGGGCGATGGACCTGCTTGATCGCCTCGACAATGTGGACGCCCGCGAACGGCAATCCAACCGCTCCTCCGATCCGCTCGATGGTCGTCGCGGACCGCATCATGAAGGGCCTCTTGATCGGCGGCGCGTGAAGCGCCTCGCCCCAGAAGACCGGCGAGAAATCCGCCCGTTGGAGCAAGTCACGCAGCTGCGATTTCGAATAGGGCAAGCCTTGTCCATAAGGCGTGCTGTCCGTGCGCGCCCAGACACCCCCGCGGGAGGGAACGATCACGATCATCCGTCCCTCCGGCGCGGTGATGCGCCACGATTCTTCAAGCAGCGCGTCCGGCCGGTCGGCCGCCTCCAGGGCGTGAGCGAGCAACAGCCGATCGATGGAGCCGTCAGGCAGCGGCAACATTTGCGGATCGACCAGCGCCGCGGCGCAACGCCCGGCCTCCGGCCAGATCGCGACCCCCTGTTCCGCGGGCATCAAGACCAGGCATCGGCGAGCGCCGTCGCGGAACCGTTCGAGATAGGGCGCGCCATAGCCGACCGCGGCGACGGAGAGGCCGGCGCTGCTGTTCCAGCGCTCACGGATCACCCGCCCGATCAGCCTGCGGGTGACGCCGCCGAGAGGCGAGCCATAGAAGCTCTGCAAACTGAGGACGTCGAGAGGCATCGCTATCGCCGGACGGGGGCCTGAGACTTTGAACCAGCGCTCGGCCTTTCGCAATGCGTAGTGAGCCCAACGCGGCGGGCAGAGACACGGACCGGCCGCACGGGTTATAGAGAAGCGCGCGGCAAGGGCGCGTTTGGCTCAAGCGCCGCGCAAAGCCCTTACCGAAGACGGAAATCGCCGAGCCAAGCCCCATGACGATGAGCGTTCATCAGTATCTCTGCCTCACCGACAATTACGGCGCCCTGATCCACGATCAGACGACCGGGGCGACGGCCTGCGTCGACGTTCCGGAAGCAGGGCCCACGCTCGCAGCCTTGGCGGAGCGGGGCTGGAATTTGACCGACATCCTGATCACCCATCATCACGCCGATCACATCCAGGGCGTTCCGGACGTCAGGGCAAAATTCCCAAACGCGAAAATATGGGGTCCGGCCAAGGACGCGTCGCGAATCCCTTTCCTCGATCGCAAGGTGAAGGAGGGGGACACGGCCGAGGTCGGATCCTTGAGAGCGAAAGTCATCGAAACCCCCGGCCACACGCTCGGTCATATCGCTTATCATTTCGAGGACAACGCAGTGGCCTTCTGCGGCGACACGCTGTTTTCCCTTGGTTGCGGCCGCGTGTTCGAGACGCCGCTTGCGGTCATGTGGAGCTCGCTGGCCAAGCTCGCCGCCCTTCCCGGCGAGACCCAAATCTACTGCGGCCATGAATACACTCAGGCAAATGGCCGGTTCGCCGTCACCATCGAACCCGACAATCCGGTCCTCAAGGCTCGGATCGAGGAAGTCGCGACGGCTGCGCGCCGAGCGTCGTGCGACTTTGCCGACAACGATCGCAGCCGAGCTTGCCGCCAACCCGTTCCTGCGCGTGGAGGAGCCGGCGATTCAGGCGGCGGTTGGCATGGGCGGCGCGGAGCCCGCGGCGGTGTTTGGGGAACTGCGCGCGCGCAAGGACCGCTTCTAAGGCGTCTCGGTCTTCTTGGCCAAAGATTCGAGCCGCTTTTGCATGTCGGACAGCTGATTGCGCAATTGGTCGATGTCGTCCCCGGAATTCGGCTTCTTCGCCGCCGATTCCGTGGCGGCCGTCCCGCCGGCGAATGGCGAGAACATCGCCAGCGTTTGATTGAACGCGGCGAAATTCTTTTTTGTGAGTTCCTGCAAGGTGGCGAAGGAGCCGCTGGAGAAGGCCTCCGGACCGAACATCCGGCTTGCCGCTTCGCGCATCGCCTGTTGCTCGCCCGAAAAGCGGTCGATCGAGAATTCCAGATAGCTCGGCAAGATCGCCTGCATGCTGTCGCCATAAAAGCGGATCAGCTGGCGCAAGAACGTCGTCGGCAGCAGAGACTGGCCCTCAATTCCCTCCTGCTCGAAGATGATCTGGGTGAGGACCGAACGGGTGATGTCTTCATTGGTTTTGGCGTCGAAAACCACGACATCTTCGCCGGCTTTCACCATTTTCGCCAAATCGGCGAGCGTCACATAGGCGCTGGACGCCGTATTATACAAGCGACGATTGGCGTATTTCTTGATTGTAGTCGGAGTGGAATTAGCCATGACGTTAATGCCGTTCCCGGTGTGACGCCGCCCGGCGTGTCAACACAAGATAAGCGTTTTTTTGCGAGGCCCAAACACTTTTTTGCGTTGCAACGTAGGCGAGCGTCGCAATGCAACCGATTTGGCGCGGGCGCAGGGAGCCGGTTTGAGCGACGCATCGGGGACAGAAGGGTCATTGTCGCGCGTTCTGACGGTCGCGTCGATCCTGAAGCCTCAGACGTCACGTCTGCGCAGACCCAAATCGCTTGGCTCGAATTCCGAGTGCGGGCCTTATATCCGGCGCCGGGGATCAGTTGAGCCATCGACGTAGCCACGAATATCTTTGAATAGACGACGCGTGTCCCTGGTTTGCGCTGGCGTGCTCTCGCCAATTGCCTCGGAAACGCTCTTGACCTTCGGCGACGCCGCGCAGATCACTATGGCGAGCGTGGGCGCCGTCGGCCGGGGGCGGTTCGGCCGCGCCGGTGACGCCGGCCTCCGAGCGTCTCCCTGCCGGCGAGCAGGATCCCGCCGCGCTTTCCGCCAGGTCGATCGAATGTGCGCACAAGGCCGACGCTCAGGGATTTCAGCGCAAGACCCGAAGACACGTCTTGCGCGCGTGCAGGCGAGGCTGATGAGCGCCGCGCTCGGGGCCGCGCCTTGTCTGAGGCGGCGGTCGACGAGCGGGTCGAAACCTTCCTCACCCCGCGGGACTGGCTGCGCTATGCCGTCGGCCGCTTTCTCTCCGCCGACCTCGCCTTCGGCCATGGCGCGACGACGGCGCTCGACGAGGCCGCCTTCCTCATCCTCGAGGGCTTGAGCCTGCCGATCGACACGCTCGATCCTTTTCTCGACGCCAGGCTCCTGCGCCACGAGCGGGCGCGGCTCTGCGAACTGATCGAAGCGCGGGTGACGACGCGCAAGCCTGCCGCCTATCTTGTCAACCGCGTCTACATCAAGGGCGTGCCGTTCTATGTCGACGAGCGCGTCATCGTCCCGCGCAGCCTGATCGGCGAATTGGTGATGACCGCTTTCGCCGAGGACAACGCGCTCCTCGGCGATCCGGGGACGATCGCGTCGGCGCTCGACCTCTGCACGGGCGGCGGTTCGCTGGCCATTCTCGCCGCGCGCGTCTTCCCGAATGCGCGCATCGAGGCGGTCGACCTCTCGCCCGGCGCGCTCGAGGTGGCCGCGCGCAACCTCGAGGAGCACGGGTTGCGAGATCGCATTGCGCTAAGCCAAGGGGATCTTTTCGCTCCGCTCAAGAGCGCCCGCTTCGACTTGATCCTGACCAACCCGCCCTACGTGGACGCAGCGACAATCGCTGACTTTCCGCCCGAATATGCGGCCGAGCCGGCGCTTGCGCATGCCGGTGGAGCGGACGGGCTCGACATCGTGCGCCGGATCTTGAGCGAGGCGCCCGAGCATTTGACGGCGAGCGGGACGCTCGTCTGCGAGGTCGGCGGCGCGCGCGGGGCGCTCGAGCATGAGTTCGCCGATCTGCCATTCGTCTGGCTCGACACCGAAGACACGTCGGGCGAAGTCTTCCTTTTGCGCGCCGTTGATTTCCGCGCGGGGAAGCGGGGGGCGAAAGGAAAGCGCTAACGCACTATTCCGCTGCTTCGCGCATCGCTGCACGCATGTTCGCGCGCAGATCGTCGATCGGGGTCAGCCGGCCCCTCGCGCTCGACATGCCAGAAGGTCCAGCCGTTGCAGGCGGGCAGCCCTTGCACCAGCGCGCCGATCTTGTGGATCGAGCCGACCGCGGGGCCTGCGGCGACCGCGCCATCGGCCCGTATGAGAGCGCTATGGCGGCGTCCTGCGTCGACCAGGCGTTCGCCCGGGCGCGCCAGCCCGGCTTCAACCACGCTTGAGAAGGCCACGCGCGGCTCGCTGCGGCGCGTTGGCGCGATCGCGAGCGCCGCTTCGGGCAAGGGCTCGACCGCGTCGATCCGCTGGCGCGCCGCTTCGGCGTAAGCCTTGTCCCGCTCGAGGCCGATGAACGAGCGGCCGAGGCGACGCGCCGCGACCCCGGTGGTCCCCGAGCCGAAAAACGGATCGAGCACCAGATCGCCGGCGTTGGAGGCGGCGAGCAGCACCCGCTGAAGCAGCGCTTCGGGCTTTTGCGTCGGGTGAGCCTTTCGCCCGTTCTCGTCCTTGAGCCGCTCAGCGCCGGTGCAGATCGGCAAAAACCAGTCGGAACGGACCTGCACGTCCTCGTTGCCGGCCTTCAAGGTCTCGTAATTGAACGTATAGGCCTTGGCTTCCGGGCCGCGCGCCGCCCAGATCATCGTCTCGTGGGCGTTGGTGAAGCGGCGGCCGCGGAAGTTCGGCATCGGGTTGGCCTTGCGCCAGACGATGTCGTTGAGGATCCAGAAGCCGAGATCCTGCAGGATCGCGCCGACGCGGAAGATGTTGTGATAGGAGCCGATGACGACGATCGTGGCGGCGGGCTTCATCAGGCGCCGGACGGCGGTGAGCCAGTCGCGCGTGAAGGCGTCGTATTCGGCGAAATCGGCGAACTTGTCCCAGGAATCGTCGACCCCATCGACCAGGCTCTGGTCGGGACGCGACAACGCGCCCTCGAGCTGGAGGTTATAGGGAGGATCGGCGAAGACGAGATCGACAGAGGCTGGAGGAAGCCTCATCATTTCCGTGACGCAGTCGCCGATGAGGATCACGTCGCGCGGAGCGGGGCTCGCCTCTGCGAGCGCCTCGAGGTTTGCGGCCGGGCGTCGCGCCTCGCCGGCCCCAGTACGCAAAACCTGAATCTGGGCGGGGAGGCGGAACGCTCCGGCACGCGCGATACGCATGAACGCAACCACTCGACGCATGAGCCGGATCGATCGAGCCGGCGCGTCGTTTATGCTCGGTTTAAAGTAAAGGTCCGGTTATGCCGCCACACATTCCGCTGTGTCGTTTTCGTACGGCGTAAGTCGTTTTAACGGATATACGATTTCAACTCTTTTGAAACCTTTTTGGGCCGCTGGTCACTCTTCTCGCGGCTCGAGCCGGAACGAGCGCCGGTGATAGGGACACGGGCCCGCGGAGGCCAAAGCCCGGCGGTGCCCGACGGTCGCGTAGCCGACGTGCTCGGCAAAACCATATTGCGGATATTCGAGCCCGAGATTGCGCATCAGCGCGTCGCGCATCGTCTTGGCGACAATCGAGGCGGCGGCGATCGACATCGAGAGCGCATCGCCGTCGATGATCGGGCGCGCCTGGCAGATGAGGCCGTCCGGCAGATCGCGGCCGTCGATCAGCGCGAGATGTGGGCGCAGGCTCAAGGCCGCCACCGCCCGCGCCATGGCGCGAAGCGACGCGCCCCGGATGTTGAAGAGGTCGATCTCCTCGACGCTGGCGAAGACGACGGAAACGCTGAGCGCCTTGGCGAAGATGATTTCGCACAGCGATTCGCGCGCGGCCGCGAGGAGCACCTTCGAATCGTCGAGCCCCTCGGGCAGATCGTCGGGATCGAGAATGACGGCGGCCACGCCGACCGGCCCGGCGAGCGGCCCGCGCCCGACCTCATCGACGCCGGCGACCCATCGATGGCCGTTGGCGAAAGCCTCGCGCTCGAAGTCGAAATGGGGCGTGGTCGCAACGGGACGCGGCGGCGGCGCGGCCTTTTTCCTTATGGTCTTCACGCCGCTCGCCACGAATCGCGCCTTTCGTTCAGCCGCAGGCTATCGCAGGCGCGGCGGGCGCGCCAAGGCGCGACATGGAAATGCCGGTGGAAAGAGAGGCGTCGCGCTGGCCGCCTCGGCGAGACGCGGATCGGCATGGGCTAAAATGCGCTGGCGCTCGAAATCAGCTATCAGCCTTAGCCATGACCATCGGCGCGATTCGCATCCTTGGCGTCGATCCCGGCCTGCGCAAGACAGGCTGGGGCGTGATCGAGGCCGCCGGGTCGCGGCTCATTTTCATCGCTTGCGGCTCGATCGAGACCGATTCCGCAACCTCGCTCGCCGAGCGCCTGGCGGCGATCCATCGCTTGCTGACCGGTCTGGTCGAGCGCGAGGGGCCGCATGAGGCCGCGGTCGAGGAGACCTTCATCAACCGCGATCCGCAATCGGCGCTGAAACTCGGGCAGGCGCGTGGCGTCGCGCTGGCGACCTTGGCTCTGACCGGCCTGCCGGTGGCGGAATATGCCGCGAACCTCGATCAAGAAGACCGTGGTCGGCGTCGGCCACGCGGAAAAGCGACAGGTGGCGATGATGGTCAGGATGCTGCTTGCCGGCCTCGACCGCGACGAGCTCCGGACGCGGCCGACGCGCTCGCCGTCGCCATTTGCCACGCCCAGCATCGCGCGGCGCGGGCGCGAGGCGCGGCATGATCGGCAAGCTCAAGGGCCTCGTCGACAGCGTCGAGGATGAGGCCCTGATCCTCGACGTCAACGGCGTCGGCTATCTCGTCTCCGCTTCGGCGCGCACCCTGCGCGCAATCCCCGCCGTCGGCGAGCCCGCGGAGCTGCTCATCGAGACGCATGTGCGCGAAGACGCGATCAGACTGTTCGGCTTTCTCACCGCAGGCGAGCGCGATTGGTTTCGCTTGCTGCAGAGCGTGCAGGGCGTTGGCGCCAAGGTCGCGCTGGGAATCCTCGGCGCGCTCTCGGCGGACGCGTTGAGCGCGGCGGTCGCAAGGCAGGACAAGGCGATGATGGCGCGCGCGCCGGGCGTCGGCCCGAAGCTCGCCGCGCGCCTGGTGCTCGAGCTCAAGGACAAGGCGCCGGCGCTTGGGGGAACCGATTTCGCCTATGCGGAAGCGGGTCTCGAGCGCGCGCCCAAGCTCGCCAAGGCCGCCGAGGACGCGGTCCTCGCCCTGGTTGGCCTCGGCTACGCCCAGGCCCAGGCCGCCGCCGCCGTGGCCAGGATTTCGGCTCAGCTCGGACCGGCGGCCGAGACCGCCGCGCTCATCCGCGCGGGCCTCGAAGGAACTGGCGCAGTGAACCGCTTTCCACGTATCCTGCGCGAGATGCGATGGACAAGACAATGAGCGCCACATCGAAGCTCTCCTCGAAATATCAGCTCTCAATTCCCAAGGCCGTTCGGGAGCGTTTGGGCTGGCGGCCCGGCCAGAGATCGCTTTCATCGACCACGGTCACCGTGTGGCGATGGTCCCCGTGCCGGATCGTGAGGACCTCGTCGGCATGGCGAGCGGCGCCAACATCGATAATTACCGCGACCGCGACGATCGATATTGATGCGCGTCGTCCACGTGCCCAAGGGGACGCCATGAACGGCCGTCCCTTCTTCGTCCCGATGTTCGGCATTGTGCTCCTGTTCGCGGCGCTGGGTCCGGCCGTCGGCGGCGTGCTGTTCATTCCCCTTTCAATCGTCTTCAAGACGCCGACAGATCTCGAGGCGATCGGGCTTGTGGTCTTGCTCAGCACGATGTTCGGCCACGCCTTCGGGCTGATCCCGGCCTACATTGTTGGCGTTGGGCCGGCGGCGGCGACCGGGTTTCTTTATGCGCTCTGGGACGCGGTCGCGCCTGGGCGCGCGCCGCGCGCGCTCGTCGCGGCTCTCATTGGCGGCCTCCTTGTCTACGGCCTCCTCTTGCGCTTGAACCCGATCTGGGCGTCGTTCGAGATGACCATCAAGACCAACATCGGCTCCGAGGCCGGCGAGTGGGCGTTTCCGGGCCGCATCGGCGTCACGCTTGGCCACGCTTTTGTGGCTTGCGCCGCGATCGCAGGTCTTGTCTGCGCATTCGCGGCAAACCTCGTTGGCCTCACCATGCGACCGGAACTGACCTTGGCGGATCGCCTTCATCCCCCGGGCGAAGGCGGCTGAGATGGCCGAAGCGCCTCGCAGGCTCATCTCGGCCGAGAAGCGTCCCGAGGACGAGACGCCGGTCCGCCCGCAGCTCCTCGCCGACTTCGCCGGCCAGGAAGCGGCGCGCAAGAATCTCGGAATCTTCATCCAATCCGCCAAATCGCGCGGCGAGGCGCTCGATCACGTGCTGTTCGTCGGTCCGCCTGGCCTCGGCAAGACGACGCTGGCGCAGATCGTCGCGCGCGAGCTCGGCGTCAATTTCCATTCGACCTCAGGCCCCGTCATCGGCAAGGCAGGCGACCTCGCGGGGCAGCTCACCAATCTCGAGCCGCGGGACGTCCTGTTCATCGATGAGATCCACCGGCTCAACCCGGCGATCGAAGAAATTCTCTATCCGGCGATGGAGGATTTCCAGCTCGACCTCATCATCGGCGCGGGACCCGCGGCGCGCTCGGTGAAGATCGACCTCGCCCGGTTCACCCTGATCGGCGCGACGACTCGCGCCGGGCTCCTCACCACCCCGTTGCGCGATCGTTTCGGCATTCCGATCCGGACTCAATTTTTACACCACCGAAGAGCTGCAGGGCATTGTCGCGCGCGGCGCCCGAGTGATCGGCCTCGCTCTCGCCGCTGACGGCGCGAACGAAATCGCCAAGCGCTCGCGCGGCACGCCGCGCATCGCCGGGCGCCTGCTCAGGCGCGTTCGCGACTTCGCCGTCGTCGAAGGCGCGAAGAGCGTGACGCGCGCGCTCGCCGACAGCGCGCTCAAGCTGCTCGATGTCGACGGCATTGGGCTCGACGAGATGGATCGGCGCTATCTCGACACCATCGCCGTCAAGTTCGGCGGCGGTCCGGTCGGGGTCGAGACCATCGCCGCCGCGCTCTCCGAGCCCCGCGACGCGATCGAGGACATCATCGAGCCCTATCTCATCCAGCTTGGCTTCGTGCAGCGCACGCCGCGCGGGCGACTTTTGACCTCGCACGCCTTCCGCCATCTCGGCCTCGCCGAGCCCCGCCGCGAGGCGCTGCACCCGACTCTGTTCGAGGATGAGGAGTAGCGTGGCGATCATGAAGACGCGGACGGTTTCGCACATCGTCGGCTTCCTCGAGGCGCTCGCCGCCGAGCGCGGCGCGAGCGTGAATACGATCGAAGCCTATCGGCGCGATCTCGCCGACTACGAATCCTATCTGAAGGCCAAGGGGGCGGACGCGCTGAAGGCGGACGCAGCTTGCGTGCGGGGATTCCTGGCGGCGCGGGGCGCGCAGAAGCTCAGCGCCGCATCGCTCGCGCGTCGCCTGTCGGCGATCCGTCAGTTTTACAAGTTCCTTTACGCCGAAGGGTGGCGGCGCGACGACCCGACACTGGCGGTCGAGGGCCCACGCCGGTCGCGCCCTCTGCCAAAGCTCTTGAGCATGGCCGAGGTCGAACGCCTGATCGCCGCCGCGCGTGAGGGTCTCGACCTTAAGGAGCGTCCGTTGCGCGAGAGGCTGGACGCGGCGCGCATCGCCTGTCTCATCGAACTCATCTACGGATCGGGCCTGCGGGTGTCGGAAGCCTTGAGCCTCAAGAAGTCGATCGCCACGGCCAAGTCGCCGCTCATCCCCGTGCGCGGCAAGGGCGACAAGGAGCGCCTGGCGCCGCTCTCAAATCCCGCCCGCGCCGCGATCAGCGCGTTTCGCGGCCTGCTCGATCAGGTCTCGCCGGGCGCGGCGGCCAGTCCTTGGCTGTTTCCCGCCGCGAGCGCCAGCGGCCACATGACGCGTCAGGCCTTCGCGCGCGATCTCAAGCGCGTCGCCGCGGCGGCGGGAATTGCGTCGGCGCGCGTGAGCCCGCACGTGCTTCGTCACGCCTTCGCCAGTCACCTCTTGCAGAATGGCGCGGATCTTCGCGTCGTCCAGGATCTGCTCGGTCACGCCGACATCGCCACGACCCAGATCTACACCCATGTGCTCGACGAGCGCGCCAAGGCGATGGTGCGCGATCTGCATCCGATGAACGACGAGGAGCCGTCCTAAGCGACGCGGCTGATGCTGGCTTGGGGGCCCTCGAGCCCGCGCTGCATTGTTCGGCAGTACCAGTCGACGAATTGCGTGACGCCGTCCTCCTGGGCGGGCGCGTAGGGTCCGGGCTCATAAGCGGGCGAGCGAATGCCGATCTGGTTTTCTTCGACCACGCGCTGGTCCTCGCGATTCGTCGCGAGCCAGACGCAGCTCAGGTCCTCGACCGTATAGTCTTTTCCCTCGACAGCCTCCTTGTGAACCAGCCATCTGGTCCTGACTTGAGTCTGCATCGGACCGATCGGAAGGACCTGGAAGCTGACGGCGTGATCGCCGAGGACGTGATTCCAGATCGAGGGATAGTGGAAGAGCAGGAGCGATCCGATGCGGGGCTCGGTAACGCTGTCGCTTAGCGCGCGAGCGACGGCCGCGCGCCCGGACAGGGTGAAGCTGACCGCTTCGCCGAGAAGCGGAACTCGGGCGCTGCGGAACTGCCCCGAATCGGCGAGCTCGAAGACGCTGGGCAGCCCAGCCGCCTCGCATCGATCCCAATGCGCCTTGATCTCCAGGTCATCGGCAACGCTCTCGATTCCGGATATGGTCGGCTTCTCAGGGTACGACCGGCACAGTTCCGGATGGTTCGCCGCGCAATGGTAGCACTCGCGGTTGTTTTCCCAGACGAGCTTCCAATTGCCGTTCTCAACGATCGTGCTTTCGAAGGCGATTTTGGCGTCCGCGATCTTGTGCGGCGACAGATATCTCTCCGCCTGGGCCCGGAAGGGTTCGAAACTCGGCGCAACCGGCGCGACGCAGACAAAGATATAGCCGGAAACGCTTTCGCAATGGACGGACTTGAGCCCGAATTGGGTCTTGTCGATCGCGCCGTCCATGTGACGCGTGCGGATCAATCCTCCGTCCAGATTGTAGGTCCACTGATGATAGGGACATACGAGGCGCTTCACTGAGCCGCTGGGGGCGGGGCACAGGCGCGAACCGCGATGCCGGCAGGAATTGTGGAGGGCGCGTATCGACCCGTCGAGCCCACGCACGACAAGGATCGGATAGTCTCCAATCTGCAGGGTGAAATAATCGCCGGGCGCGGGGATCTCGCAATCGTGTCCGGCGAACATCCAATCCCGGTAGAAGATCGTTTCAAGGTCGAGGCGGTAGAAATCGGAGTCGGTGTAGAATTTTTGCGCCAGGCTTCGGCCTGGGTCGCGAGTCTTCAGCTCCGCCAGCATCGCATCTTTCGCGTTCATGTCCGCATCCCACGTGACCGGCGCTGCGTCGCCGGATCAATGCGCGACCGGATCATGCACACTCTGAGACGCGTCGCGCGCGGGTTTTTCAGGTGAGGCCATCCCGTCCCGAGGGGCGCCGCAGCGCCGTTCCACGACCATTGCGCTGAAAGCGAAAAAGGGCTTCGATGCTGCAAAGCTCGTGCTCGCGAGCAGGTTGCTTGAGGAGAAGCCCCATGAAAGCGCTCACCTTTGCCGGCGTCGCGCTGGCCGCGCTGTTAGCGGGCGCAGGATTGGCTTCGGCAAAGACCCTGGTCTATTGCTCGGAGGGCAGTCCGGAGAATTTCACGCCCGCGATCAACACCACCGGCACCAGCTTCGACGCCGCGCGGCCGGTCTACAATCGGCTGACCGAATTCAAGCGCGGCACGACCGACATCGTCCCCGGCCTCGCCGAAAGCTGGGAGGTGACCGACGGCGGCAAGACGATCACCTTTCATCTGCGCAAGGGCGTCAAGTTCCATTCGTTGAAGGACTTCAAGCCGACGCGCGACTTCGACGCCGACGATGTCCTGTTCTCGATCGACCGGCAGTGGAAGCCCGACAACCCGTATTACAAGGTCTCGGGCGGCAAGTATGATTATTTCAACGACATGGATATGCCGAAGCTGCTCGATTCGGTGGAGAAGACCGACGACCACACCGTCGTCATGAAGCTGAAAACGCCGAACGTCGCCATCCTCGCCAATCTGGCGATGGACTTCATGGCGATCGGGTCGAAAGAATACGCCGACTTCCTGCTCAAGAAGGGAACGCCCGAGCAGTTCGACCAGGCGCCCGTCGGCACCGGCCCGTTCTCGTTCGTCTCCTACCAGAAGGATTCCGTCATCCGCTACAAGGCGAACAAGGATTTCTATGGCGAGAAGCCGCTGGTCGACGACCTCGTGTTCGCCATCACGCCCGACGCCACGGCGCGCTACGCCAAGCTCAAAGCCGGCGAGTGCCACGTCAACGCTTATCCAAGGCCTGCCGATCTCGAGGAGATGGAGAAGGATCCTACCCTCAAAGTGATCAACATGCCGGGCCTCAATGTCGCCTATTGGGCCTTCAACGCGATGAAGCCGCCATTCGACAAGAAGGAGGTTCGTCAGGCTTTGTCGATGGCGATCGATCGCGACGCGATCATCAAGGACGTCTATCTCGGCGCCGGCTCGAAGGCGACGACGCTCATTCCGCCCACCATGTGGTCGTTCAACGACAAGATTCCGGACGTGGTCTACGACCCGGAGAAAGCCAAGGCGATGCTGGCGGCGGCCGGCGTCAAGACGCCGCTCGACATCGACCTCTGGTACATGCCGGTGTCGCGACCCTACAATCCCAACGGCAAGCGCATTGGCGAGATGATGCAGGCCGATCTCGCCAAGGTCGGCGTCAACGCCAAGCTCGTCACCTATGAGTGGGGCGAGTATCGCAAGCGCCTCGGCGATGGCGAGGAGATGACCGGCCAGTACGGCTGGACCGGCGACAATGGCGACCCGGACAATTTCTTCTTCCTCAGAGGCTGTCCCGGAGGCAAACCTGGCGCGAGCAACCCGACGAAATGGTGCAACGCCGAATTCGACGACCTGCTTGTCAAGGCGCGCACGATTTCCGATCAGGCCGAGCGGGCCAAGCTTTATCAACGCATGCAGGTGATCGAGCACGACGAGGCGCCGGAGCTGCTGCTTGCGCATTCCATCGTGTTCGAAGCCATGCGCTCGAATGTGACCGGCTATAAGCAGAGCCCGCTCGGGACGCACGCGTTCGAAGGCGTCGACGTGAAGTAAGGCCGTTCCGGGCCTCGCCAGCACGGGTGCAAGGCGGGGCGCGTCGTTTTCGGATCGGCCATGGTCGCTTACTTCCTTCGCCGCATCGCGCTCACCATCCCGACTTTCCTCGCGCTGATGTTCCTGACCTTCGCGGCGATCCGTCTCGTGCCGGGCGATCCGGTCGAGGTCAGGACCGGCGAGCACGGCATGTCGCCGGAGAGGCTCGCGTATTTTCGCCATGAGCTCGGCCTCGACCAGCCGGTGTGGCGGCAGTTTCTCGACTATGTCTGGCGCCTCGCGCATGGCGACTTTGGCGTATCCTTGTCGTCGCAGGACAAGGTTCTGACCGAGTTTCTGACCCTGTTTCCGGCGACCCTCGAACTCTCGTTCTTCGCCATGCTGTTTGCGATTGCGATCGGAGTGCCGGCCGGCGCGGTTGCGGCGGTGAAGCGCGGCGGCTTCTATGATCAGGCGCTGATGACAATATCGCTGTTCGGCTATTCGATGCCGATCTTCTGGTGGGGCCTCTTGCTCATCATGTTCGTGTCCGTGCGGCTCGGCCTTCTGCCCGTCTCGGGCCGGATCGACCTCATCGCCTATTCCTTCGATCAGCCGACCGGCTTCATGACCATCGACGCGTTATTGTCCGATCAGCCCGGCGCTTTCCTCGACGCCTTGCGCCACCTCATCCTGCCGGCGATCGTGCTCGGCACCGTGCCGCTCGCCGTCATCGCCCGCATGACCCGCTCCTCGATGCTCGAAGTTTTAAGCGAAGATTACGTGCGCACCGCGCGCGCCAAGGGGCTCAAGCCGGCCCGGGTCATCGGCGTTCACGCCTTGCGCAACGCGCTCCTGCCGGTGGTGACGGTGATCGGCCTCTCGGTTTCGAGCCTGATGGCGGGCGCGGTGCTGACGGAGACGATTTTCTCCTGGCCGGGGGTCGGCCATTGGCTGATCGAATCGATAAGCCGGCGCGATTATCCAGCGCTGCAGGGCGGCGTTCTGCTGATCTCCGCCGTCGTCGTCCTCATCAATCTGGTCGTCGATCTCGTCTATGGACTCATCGATCCCAGGATCAGCCATGGCCGCTGACGTCGCCGCGCTGACAAGTCCGACTGGCGACGACGCGGCGGCCGTCCTTGCGCAGCCTTCGCCTCTCGCGTCGTTCTGGGCCGCGTTCTGCGAAAACCGCGGCGCATTGATCGGCCTCGCGGCGTTTTCCGTCATCGTTCTCCTGGCGCTTGCGGCCAATTTCGTTGCGCCCCACTCGCCGATCGAGCAATTCCGGGACGCGGTGCGGGCGCCGCCGGTATGGGAAGCCGGCGGCTCCTGGCGCTTCGTGCTCGGAACCGACGGCGATGGTCACGACATGCTGTCGCGCCTGATCTTCGGGGCGCGGGTGTCGCTGTTCATCGGCCTCTCGGTGATGTGCGTCTCGTTCGTCATCGGCGTGGCGCTCGGCCTCGCCGCGGCGATGGCCGGCCCCATCGCCGACGTCGCCATCACGCGGCTCATGGATCTGATCATGGCGGTGCCGAGCCTGGTGCTCGCCGTGCTTGTCGTTGCGGTGCTGGGCCCGAGCCTCGCCAACACCATTATCGCGGTGACGATCGTCTATCTGCCCAACTTTGTGCGCCTCGCGCGCGCCTCGGCGCTGGGTGAACTGAACAAGGACTATGTGACCGCCGCGCGCGTGGTCGGCGTCGGGCCGCTCAGGCTCGCTCTTTCGACGGTGCTGCCGAACTGCCTCGCTCCCCTCATCGTGCAGGCGGCGCTTGGCGTGTCGAGCGCCATTCTGGAGGCGGCGGCGCTTGGCTTCCTTGGCCTTGGCGCCCAGCCGCCGACCCCGGAATGGGGCTCGATGCTGGCCGACGCGCGCGAATTCATCCGCTCCGATCCCTGGATCGTCACCCTTCCTGGCCTCGCCATTCTCATCACCGTCATCGCCATCAATCTCACCGGCGATGGCCTGCGCGACGCGCTCGATCCGAAGATGCGCAGGGGGTGACCCAATGCCGCCCGCTTGCTGCGATCTGCCTTCGTTGGGTCATCTGGAGGACGCCGGGATGGTGCGGTACTTGGACGAAGAGCGTATCCGAGCAGTCCTCCATTGGGAGCCACTGATCGCGGCGATGGAACAGGCGCTCGCCGCTTTTTCCTCGGGCCGCGTGCTTCAGCCCGTGCGCAACATGCTCACCATTGAAGAGGGCAAGCGTTATCTCGGAATCATGCCCGCTGTGTTGGAGGAGGCGATGGGCGTCAAGCTGGTCAGCTTCTATCCTGGCAACACGGGTACGGGCGTTCCCACTCACCTGGCGATGATCCTGCTGTTTCGTCCTGATACCGGTGAGCCGCTTGTCGTGATGGACGGCCGATTGATTACCGAGATGCGAACGGCGGCTGTCTCCGCGGCGGTGACCAAGCACTTGGCGCCGCCAGATAGCCGCGTACTGGCGCTTCTCGGCAGCGGTGTCCAAGCGAGCGCCCACCTGCAGGCGCTTTCTCTTGTTCACCACTTTGACGAAGTGAGAGTGTGGAGCCCAACATACGAGCATGCCCGACGGTTCGCCGAGAGGCACGGATCACGCATCGCACCCGATCCTCAGTTCGCAGTACGAGATGCGGACGTCATTGTGACCGCCACCAACGCTCGGGAGCCAATCTTACGAGGCGCGTGGCTAAAGCCGGGAGCGCATGTAAATGCAGTCGGCTCGCCGCGCCCAACTTGGCGGGAACTCGACAACGATGCAATGACCTCAAGTGTGCTGGTCGTTGACTCGCGTGAGGCGGTGCTGAAGGAGTCAGGCGACGTGATCCTGTCGGAGGCGCCGATCTACGCCGAAATCGGAGAGATTTTCGCCGGAACAAAGCCCAAACCACACTCAGGTCGCACGACAATTTTCAAGTCCGTCGGCATCGCTGTCGAAGATATTGCTGCTGCCAGGCTGGTGTATGAGGCCATTGCTCAATGACGACCGGTTCCGGACGTGAAGCGTTCGCAAGGTGGGTCACACAAACCTCGATGACGGCTTCGTTGTGTTCTTCAACTCCTCCAGTCTCCGTCAGGGAGGCATGGCGCATCATGTCTTAATTTCTTATGCCGCTGCTCGAAATCCGCAATCTCTCCGTCTCGTTCGCCACCCGGCACGGCGCGTTTGCGGCGGTGGACGGGTTTGATCTCACGCTCGAGCGCAACGAAGTGCTGGCGATCGTCGGCGAATCCGGCTCAGGCAAGTCGGTGGCGATGCTGGCGGCGATGGGCCTCTTGCCTGCGACCGCGACCGTGTCAGCGGACCGCATGGCGTTCGACGGCGCCGATCTTTTGTCGATGAGCGCAAGCGAGCGGCGCCGGATCGCCGGCAAAGACATGGCGATGATTTTTCAGGAGCCGATGTCGTCGCTCAATCCGTGCTTCACCGTCGGCTTTCAGATCGGCGAAGCGCTGAAAGCCCACCTCGATCTCAAACGGGCCGAGCGCGAAAGGCGCATCGTCGAGCTTCTGGGCGAGGTCGGCATTCCCGACGCCGAGCGGCGCGCCCGCGCCTATCCCCACCAGCTCTCCGGCGGCATGAGCCAGCGCGTCATGATCGCGATGGCGCTCGCCTGCCGGCCAAAACTTCTGATCGCGGACGAGCCGACGACCGCGCTCGATGTCACCATCCAGGCGCAAATCCTCGATCTTCTGATGCGCGAGCGCCGCGACAACGGCATGGGGCTGGTGCTCATCACCCACGACATGGGCGTGGTCGCCGAAACCGCTGACCGCGTCATTGTCCAATATGCCGGCCAAGAGATGGAGACGAATGGCGCGCGCGCGCTGTTTGCCGATCCGCATCATCCCTATACCGCAGCGCTTCTGGCGGCGTTGCCGGAGCGGGCGAACGGGCGGCGCCTGGCCGCCATTCCGGGCGTTGTGCCCGGGCCGTTCGACCGCCCGCGCGGCTGCGTGTTCTCAGCCCGCTGCGCCTTTGTTTTCGACGCCTGCCACGAGTCCGAGCCGCCTCCGGCTGAGCCCGCGCTTGGCCGCGCGCGCTGTCTGACGCCATTGGTCGCCGGGATTCCGAGAGCGCCTGCGCTGCAAGGATCGGCTCGGTGACCGCCATCCTCGAGGCCCGGGGCCTGACGCGGGATTACTCCGTCTCGCGCGGCGCCTTCCGCTCCCGCGCGACGATCAAAGCGCTTTCCGGCGTATCCTTCTCGCTTCACGCCGGGCGCACGCTGGCGGTGGTCGGCGAATCCGGGTCCGGCAAATCGACATTGGCGCGGCTCCTGACCTTGATCGAAGATCCGACCGCCGGCTCCCTTCTGATCGACGGCGAAGATGTGGCGCAGGCGAGCGCGGCGACCCGCGCGCGCCTGAGAACGGAAATCCAGATCGTGTTTCAGAACCCGTTTGCGTCGCTCAACCCGCGCCAGACGATCGGAAGAGCGCTCGAGGAGCCGCTGCTCGTCAACACGAGCCTCAAGGCCGCCGAGCGCGAGGCCGAGGCTCTGTCGATCATGGCCAAGGTGGGCTTGAGGCCCGAAACCTATCATCGCTACCCGCACATGTTCTCGGGCGGCCAGCGCCAGCGCATCGCGATCGCCCGCGCGCTCATGCTGAAGCCGAAGATCCTGGTGCTGGATGAGCCGGTGTCGGCGCTCGATGTTTCGATCCGGGCGCAAACGCTCAACCTGCTCGCCAGCTTGCAGGAGGAGTTCGGTCTCGCCTATGTTTTCGTCTCGCACGATCTTTCGGTCGTGCGCCATATCGCCGACGAGGTGATGGTGATCTACCTCGGCAATGGGGTCGAGCTCGGCGAGCGCGCCGCGATCTTCGACCGCCCGCAGCATCCTTACACCCAGGCGCTCCTGTCCGCGACGCCGGTCGCCGACCCGACCGCCAGGCGCCAGCGGATCCTGCTCTCCGGCGAGCCGCCGTCGCCGTTCGACCCGCCTCCGGGCTGCGCCTTTCATCCGCGCTGCCCGCTCGCTTTCGATCGCTGCCGCGCCGAGAAGCCGCCGCTCGAGCTGAAGCAGGGGCGGAACGTCGCCTGCTGGGCCGTGGCGGCATGAGCGCCGAGACCTACGATTTCATCGTCGTCGGCGCCGGCTCGGCCGGCTGTGTGCTCGCCAATCGGCTGAGCCGCGATCCCGGCAACCGCGTTCTCCTCGTCGAGGCTGGCGGCCGCGACAACTGGATCTGGTTCCATATTCCCGTCGGCTATCTCTATGCGATCGGCAATCCGCGCGCCGACTGGATGTTCAAGACGGCGCCCGAGCCGAATCTGGGCGGCCGCTCGATCGCCTATCCGCGCGGTCGGGTGGTGGGCGGCTCGTCCGCCATCAACGCCATGATCTATATGCGCGGCCAGGCGGCCGACTATGACGGCTGGCGCCAGCTTGGCCTTGCCGGCTGGGGCTGGGACGACGTGCTGCCCTATTTCCTCCGCCAGGAGGACCATCACGGCGGCCTGAGCGAGCTGCATGGGGCGGGCGGCGAATGGCGGGTCGAACAGCCGCGGGTCTCCTGGCCGATCCTCGACGCGGTGCGCGAGGCAGGCGTCGAGATCGGCATTCCGAAGATCGCCGACTTCAATCAGGGCGACAACGAGGGCTCGGGCTATTTCGAGGTCAACCAGCGGCGCGGGCGGCGCTGGAGCGCGGCGACGGCGTTTCTGAAGCCGATCCTCAAGCGGCCGAACCTGCACCTTGCGACCGGCGCGCATGTGGAGCGCGTTTTGTTTGATGGTCGCCGCGCCACGGGCTTGCGCTATGCCCAAGACGGCGTCAGCCGCGAGGCGCGGGCCGGGCGCGAAGTCATTCTGGCGGCGGGCGCGATCGGCTCGCCGCAGCTTTTGGAACTTTCGGGGGTCGGCGCCCCGGATCGTCTCAAGGCGATCGGCGCGTCGGTCGTCCATGCGCTGCCGGGGGTCGGCGAAAATCTGCAGGACCATCTGCAGCTGAGAGCCATCTTTGGCGTCACCGGCGCGCGCACGCTCAATGTCGACTACCAGTCGCGGCTCAAGCGGGCGATGATGGGGCTCGACTACGGTTTTCGCCGGCGCGGGCCGTTGACCATGGCGCCGTCACAGCTGGGCCTGTTCGCCAGGTCCTCGCCCGACTATGCAAGCGCCAATATCGAATTTCATGTCCAACCTTTGTCGCTGGACCGTTTCGGCGAGCCGATGCATTCCTATCCGGCGATAACGATCAGCGTCTGCAATCTGCGGCCGGAAAGCCGAGGCTCGAGCCACGCCTCGAGCGCCGACCCGCGCGCCGCGCCGGTCATCCAACCGAACTATCTGTCGGCTCTCTCCGATCAGCGCGTCGCGGTGGACTCCATTCGGCTCACCCGCCGCCTGGCCTCAGCTCCCGCCCTTGCCCGTTACGCGCCCCAGGAGCTTAAGCCCGGCGCAAACTTGCAGTCGGACGATGAGCTCGCGCGCGCGGCGGGCGAGATCGGCACGACGATCTTCCACCCCGTCGGGACCGCGAAGATGGGATTGGCGCAGGATCGGCTGGCCGTGGTCGATGAGCGGCTCAGGGTTCACGGTCTGATGGGCCTACGTGTCGCCGACGCGTCCGTGATGCCGCGCATCACCTCCGGCAACACCGGCTCGCCGACCATGATGATCGCCGAAAAGGCCGCCGAAATGATCCTCGCCGACGCTGGAGCCGGCTGATGTTAAAGGAAATGCAGACGCTTCCGCCAGACGGGCGCCAGTCGGAGACCGCGCTGATGATTGCACGCGGCGTGCGGCGGCTGCTCCGGGCTCGCGGCTTCTCAAGCCTGACCGAACTCCCGCTGACCGAGGGGCGCCGCGCTGACATTGCGGCCGTCAGTCGCGACGGCGAGGTGCTGATCGTCGAGGTCAAGTCGTCGCCAGCGGACTTTCGCGCCGACCGCAAGTGGCGCGACTATGCCGCTTGCTGCGACCGGCTCTATTTCGCCATTTCGGAGCGGACGCCGGCCGACCTGATGCCCTTGGAAGCGGGCCTGATCGTCGCCGACGCCTATGGCGCGGAGATCGTGCGGGAGGCCGAATTGCAGCGTATGGCCCCGGCCGCCCGCCGCGCGCTGTTGCTGCGCTTCGGCCTGGCGGCCGCCGACCGGCTGCATCGTCTGGCCGATCCGGCGGCTATACCGGAATTCTAATCGCCGAGCAGCGCTCGGCCCGGGCGCGCATCGCCGATTTGCCTAACTTGCGGAAGTCTGTTCGCAAAAAGAAAGAGCCGCCTCGCGGCGGCCCTTTGCAGATCGTTTCAGGGGACGGCAAGGATCAGATCGCGCTGACCACCATCCGGCTCTTCGAGTTCCGGCGGAACGCTGCGTAGCCCAGTCCAGCAAATCCAAGGCGCCATCATCGCCCAAGTCGACGGCTCCGGAATGACGGCGGTGGGCCAAGGCTGAACTCGAACGCATTGCCCGTCGTGCTGAACGTAGCCGTTTTGAACGGAGCCAGACCACTGATCGTGACCCACTGATTGTCGAGAGGGTTGGTCTGAGAGCCGTTTCCAAGCACGCCGTCTAACCCGACCAAATCCGCACCCGTCAACGTATACCCATCAAGGGTGATCGCAAACTTGTTGAGATTGCCTGCGCTGGAAGTACCAGCATGGTCGGCGTCGATCGAGCCCCAGTAAATCGAAATGCTCGTCCTGGCGGTGCCGAACGTAACCTGTTCTGAGCCTTTACCCTCAACAGCCATATAGGGATTCGTCATTCCCAAAGGAGCGGCATACACGCCCTGCAAAGTTCCAACCTGGACTGCGGCGGTGCCACCCACAAGGCTCCACGAATCGGCGCCGACCATGAAGGTGTTGGAACCAACTGCTTGACCGACGAAGTACGTTGGGTTGCCTGGGCCCTTCGGACCAACCAGAACCGTGACGGCGGCGCTTGCCGCTCCTGTCAGGGCCAACCAGGCCAGCCCCGTCGTTATCAGTAAGGCTTTTCGCATCTTAAAATTCCCCTAATCGGCCGCACACAACTATTGGGTAGCAGCACATAAAACCTAAGTCAAGCCGATTCCGCTGCGGCGCCATCGCGGCTGAAGTGAAGAGAGAGTGCAGCCGACGGGTAAAAAGTCATTGATTCAACTCGTCTCTTAGGTCACGAGCCGGCATAGCGCTCACTGCCCGAACGGATCAACCTTAATCTTATGTGTGGGCGATGCAAAAATATTTTTGCATCGCGGCCGGAGAGGCCGGGCGGCCTCTGTGCTTTGTCGTTGAACGCGTCGAATTTCGCACCGGCGCCCGAACGAAAACGTGACGACACCTGTCTAGCGCCCGTCACGAACTCCAGCGGCCAGCGCAGCGGTAAAAAGTCACGCTCATCGTGATTAGAAGCAATTGTGCGTTCATTGCAAGGAGATAGGCCGTTGCGCAATCGCGAGAATTTTGCATTCTTGCCTTTTCGCTGGACGGCCAGTGCGACTCCGGCAGCGTTTGCTGATGCATAAGATCGAGCGTCGCCCCGCCGAACAACCCTTTGGTAAAGGTGCGAATGTCCGAAGGCGCCGGCGACGATGAGAGCGTATCCTGCGTGTCGAAGTCGGACCAGCGCCTCGGCGCGGTTGGATCGCCGGTGTCGGCCAACTCGGCGCGTTTGGCCTTGACGGCGCGTGAATGCTGAATTCGGCCTGCTGCGCCGGAAGGCGGGGACGTGGGGCCATGGCCCGAGTCTTCGCAGGCGCGCCGAGCCGGCTTTCCCGCGCGATCACGACGTGTCGCCCAGCTTTCCCGGACGAAGACGGTGAGGCCGTGACGACGGCGTTCGACGGAACCGGCCGGGCAAACAGAAAGGCCGCCCAGGAGGCGGCCTTTCGCAGCTGACAGCGAAAGGACTCAGACGGAAAGCAAAGCCCCATTGGCCTTGCGCTGGCGGGACGCGGCGTAGCCGAGGGCCCCGAAGCCCAGGCCCATCATCACCCATGTCGAGGGCTCAGGAACGGAGGGGGCGAAGGTCGACGTATTGGTGAACTCCACCCCGACGGTGCCCGATCCGCCGGCTTGGCTGGCGGTCATTATGAGCTGAACCGGAGTGCCCGCCCTGAGCAGATCCTTGCTGTCGCTTACCGTTCCCGTCATGGTGACCGTGATCGCGTCCTGAGTGCCTCGATTGATGGACGTCACCGTAGTCAGCGTTTCCGTGAAGATGTCCGCCCCGGGCCCGGGGGGCGTCGGCCACTTCAGGGTGAAGTTGGCTCCGAGCGGCCTCGGAAAATCAGATGGCATGTCCCCAAACCCGTAAATGATGTCGGTGCTCAGCGGGGAGGTGTCCGCAGAAAGGTTGATGGAGTCGCCGGCATGTAGCCCAGAAGCGTCGCCGCCAGTGCCGGCGTCCGTGACGATCAGAAACGCGTCATCGAAATCAAGTTGGCTCGACTCGTCCAGACTTGAGCCGTCGTGAGTGATCGTTCCGTCCTACGCAGAGAAGAAAAAGTCGATCATGGTCGCTTCGCGCAGCGGAACTTGCGGCGAACGTCGCGATCACTGCGGCTCCCAGCGCCGCAACTACCGAACGCTTCATGTCTGAGTTCCCCTTATGACCGATTGGTGCATCGCAGCGCGACGATAATGACAGGTCGCGGGCGGTTGTAAACGCCTTTCTCGAGGACTTGGCATGGAGGGTGGAGGAAACCGGTCCAGAAACCAAAGAAACAGGCGGTAGCCTCTGAAGAACGAACGATCGCCGCCCTCGTTCAATTGTCGAGGAAACTTCTGAGCTTGCGGCTTCGGCTCGGGTGCTTGAGCTTACGCAGCGCCTTGGCCTCGATCTGCCGGATGCGCTCGCGCGTCACGGAAAACTGCTGGCCGACTTCTTCCAGCGTGTGGTCGGTGTTCATGCCGATGCCGAAGCGCATGCGCAGCACGCGCTCTTCGCGCGGCGTGAGCGACGCCAGCACGCGCGTCGTCGTCTCGCGCAGGTTGGACTGGATCGCCGCGTCGATCGGCAGCATCGCGTTCTTGTCCTCGATGAAGTCGCCGAGGTGGCTGTCCTCCTCGTCGCCGATCGGCGTCTCGAGGCTGATCGGCTCCTTGGCGATCTTCAGCACCTTGCGCACTTTCTCGAGCGGCATGGCGAGCTTTTCGGAGAGCTCCTCCGGCGTCGGCTCGCGGCCGATCTCGTGCAGCATCTGGCGCGAGGTGCGCACGATCTTGTTGATCGTCTCGATCATGTGCACCGGGATGCGGATGGTGCGCGCCTGGTCGGCGATCGAGCGGGTGATCGCCTGCCTGATCCACCAGGTGGCGTAGGTCGAGAACTTGTAGCCGCGGCGGTATTCGAACTTGTCGACCGCCTTCATCAGCCCGATGTTGCCTTCCTGGATCAGGTCGAGGAACTGCAGGCCGCGGTTGGTGTATTTCTTGGCGATCGAGATGACGAGGCGCAGGTTGGCCTCGACCATTTCCTTCTTGGCCTGCCGCGCCTCGCGCTCGCCCTTCTGCACCATCTGCACGAGGCGGCGGAATTCCTGGATCTCAAGCCCGGTCTCGGTCGCGAGCGACTGAATCTCGGCGCGGATTTCCTTGATCCCAATCCTTGTCGTTGGCGATGAAGTCCTTCCAGCCGCGCGTCGTGAGCTTCGAGACGCGCAGCAGCCATTTCGGGTCCAGTTCCGAATTCTGGTAGTTCTTGAGGAAATCCTCGCGGCCGACGCGATGGGTCTCGGCCAGGCGCATCAGCCGCACGTCGAGGCCGATCAGGCGCTTGTTGATGTCGTAAAGCTGCTCGACCAGCGCGTCGATGCGGTTCTGGTTGAGCGACAGCGACTTGACGTCGGCGACGATGTCCTTCTTCAGCGCCTTGTATTTGCGCTCCTGAGCGGGCGAGAGCGACTCGCTCTTGAGCTTGTTCTCGACGTTCTGGTCCTGCAGGCGGCGCAGCTTCTTGTAGGCGTCGGCGATGCGGTCGAAGGTCTCGAGCACCTTCGGCTTGAGATCGGCTTCCATCGCCGACAGCGACACGCGAATTCTCGAGATCGTCCTCATCGTCGAAGCCGTCGGGCGGCGGAGTCTCGCCCTCGAATCCTTCCGGCGGCGCTTGCGGCGCGGTCGCCGGCGCCATGCGATCGCGGGCCGGATTGGGCGGCGGGGGCGCGCCGGGGGCGGAATAATCGGTCTTCGGCGCCTTCTTGCCGTCGGGGCCGGCGTAGGTCGCCTCGAGATCGATGATGTCGCGCAGCAGGATCTTGGCGTCGTTCAGCTCGTCGCGCCAGATGATGATGGCCTGGAAGGTGAGCGGGCTTTCGCACAAGCCCGCGATCATCGCCTCGCGGCCGGCCTCGATCCGCTTGGCGATGGCGATTTCGCCCTCGCGCGACAGGAGCTCGACCGAGCCCATCTCGCGCAGGTACATGCGCACCGGATCGTCGGTGCGCTCGGCCGGCTCGGAACTGCGGGTCGCGACGGCGGTCGGTCGGGGCGCCTCGACGAGTTCGCCGCCTTCGGCCTCTTCCTCGTCGGCGGCGGCCTCGCCGGTTTCCTTGTCCGCCTCTTCCGCGTCCTCGCTTTCGACGACATTGATGCCCATCTCGCTGAGCATCGCGTTCATGTCCTCGATCTGGTCGGATGAAATCTCTTCCGACGGCAGGACCGCGTTCAGTTCGTCCTGCGTCACCCAGCCGCGCTTCTTGGCGATCTTGAGCATCCGCTTGACGGCGGCGTCGGTGAGATCGAGCAGCGGGCTGTCGGGCGTCTCGACAACCGCTGCTTCGCCCTCGGCCTTCGCCTCATCTTTTTTTGCCATTGCGGCGTCTCCGTCATCCCGCGGCCAACGGCGCCGGGCGTCCAATACCTAGACCGTCGCTCGAGCGGCGGTCTCGCCAAGTCTACTCCGCGGAGCCTAAGGTTGCGCTCTTTGCGGCGCCCCCGGTAAACATTCCGCTCTCTTGCGCCAGATCGTTCGGATCAGATCGCGGACGATATGCGTCCGGACTGATCGCCAAAACCATCGATGGCGGCTTCCCCATCCGCAAGGTCAGCCAAATTCGCTTTGATATCAAGCAGCCGGGCAAGATTAAGCTCGTTCGGCTCCGTTGCGAGCAATCGCTCCGCGAGCTTCAGGTCCCTATGTAACGCGCCCGCCCGACGATGCAAGGCCAAGCTTTGCCTCAACACCAGATCGGCGTCCGAAGGCGCAGCGTCCGGCCGCATGCACCACCAATTCGGCATCTTTGCGGCCGCGGCCAAAATCCGCTCGCGGTCTGGCCCGCGTCCCGCGCCGCTCAGCCAATCGGCAAGCGCTGTCGCCGAGATCAGCGCGTCCGCCGGCGCTGCGAGCAGCGCGTCGCGCAAGGCGCTCACGCCTGCGCCGATGAATTCGGTCGCCGCCAGCTCCTCGAAATGGCTCTCGATCAGCGCCGGATGGCCAAGCGCAATCGACAGGATCATGATTTCGCGCGCCGGCAGACGGGCCTTGCGCCCGAGCTTGCTTTGCGGCGCCAACGGCGCTTCGGCGACGCCCATGCGCGGGCCGCGCGGCGGGAACGGCCAGCCCCGCCGCTGGCCGAAGGCCTGTTTCGCGCTGGCGTCGCCTCGCGCCGGCCGTCCACGCTCGTCGCCGAAGAAGGCCGAGAGGCGCCGCTTCATATCCGCCTGGTAGTGCCGGCGCAGCGGCTCGTCGGCGATTTTGCCGACCGCCTCGCCGAGGCTGCGCTCGAGCGCGGCGCGCTGCTCGGGCGTGTCGAAGCTCCGCTCATCGGTTTCGCGCATGAACAGCATGTCGGCGAGCGGCCGCGCGTCCTTGAGATGCTCGGCCATCGCCGCCGGTCCATTCGGGCGGATCAGATCGTCCGGATCCTGCCCCTCCGGCAGAAGCGCGAAGCGCAGGCTCTTGCCCGCCCCGATCAGCGGCAGCGCCGTCTCGATGGCGCGGAACGCCGCGCGGCGTCCGGCGCCGTCGCCGTCGAAGCACAGGATCGGCTCGCCCGCCATCGCCCACAACAATGCGCATTGATCGGGGGTGAGCGCCGTGCCGAGCGGCGCGACCACGTTGGGGAAGCCGGCCTCGCTGACCGCGATCGCGTCGATATAGCCCTCGACCACGATGATCGCGCCCGTATCATGCGCGGCCTTGCGGGCGCGGTGGTGATTGAACAGCAGCGCGCCCTTGTGGAAGAGCGTGGTCTCCGGGGAATTCAAGTACTTCGCCTTGGCGCCGGCCTCCATCGCCCGCCCGCCGAAGGCGATGACCCGGCCTGAGCGGTCGTGGATCGGAAACATCACCCGGTCGCGGAACCGATCGTAAGGAACCGCGATGTCTTCCCCGTGGACCAGCAGGCCCGCTTCGATCATCGCCTCGGCGCCGACGCCCTGAGCCGCCAGCGCGTCGCGCAGGTGAAACCGCTCGGGCGAGGCGTAGCCGAGACCAAAGCGCTGCTGCACCGGGGGCCCAAGTCCGCGATCGGCGAGATAGCCGCGCGCTCGCGCGCCGATCGGCTGCTGCAAGTTGGCCTCGAACAGGCGTGGCCGCCATCGCCATGATTTCGATCAGGCTCGCGCGCTTCTTGTCCTGAACCGCCTCGTCCTGGCTCAGCCGCGGCATGGGCAGGCCGGCCATGCCGGCGAGCCGCTCGACCGCCTCGGGGAAGGTGAGGCCCCTCCGAGGCCGCGATCGGCGAGGTAGCCGCGGGCCTTCGCGCCGATCGTCTGCTGCAGGTTGGCCTCGAAAAGCTTGGCCGCCATCGCCATCACGTCGATCAGGCTCGCCCGCTTCTGTCCTGAACCGCCTCGGCGGGCTCGAGCCGCGGCATGGGCAGGCCGGCGAGGCCCGCCAGCCGCTCGACCGCTTCCGGGAAGGTGAGGCCCTCGGTCTCCATCAGGAAGGCGAAAGCGTCGCCGTGCTTGCCCGACGAGAAGTCGTGGAAGAAGCCCTTCTGGTCGTTGACGAAGAACGAGGGCGTCTTCTCGGCGCTGAACGGCGACAAGCCTCGCCACTCGCGCCCTTCCTTGCGCAATTTGACGCGCGTCCCCGCCACCTCCGAGACCGGCAGGCGGGCGCTGATCTCGTCGAGAAATTCGGGCGGGAATTTCATGGGGAGCCAGATTGGCCGAGGTTATGGCTTTGGCAAGGCGGGGCGCGCGTTGTCCCCCGCGCCGGCGCTGGCGCGGCCTTGGTTAGCGCGCGGCCGGTGTAGCCGCGATCGTTGATCGCGGCCGGCGCGGCTTTCCAAAGAGCGAGGCCGGGCGCTCGCGCCGCTCCGTAGTTGTAGCCGCGATCGTTGATCGCGGCCGGCGCGGTCAGCGACCGCGCCTACAACCCCCTCAGCCCTTCGTCGGCGCCGCCGAATCCAGAAGCTTGGCCGATTTCAGGTCCGACCACAGGCTCGCCGGGATCGCGACCGTCGCGTCATGGACGTTGCCTTTGACTTCCTCCGGCTTCACCGCGCCGAGCACGACCGAGACGACGGCGGGATGGCCAAGCGCGAACTGGATCGCCGCCTGGCGCAGGGTGACCTTGTGCTTCTTGCAGATTTCCTCGATCGCCTTCACCTTGTCGACGACCGCCTTCGGGGCGTCCGTGTAGTCGAACTTTGGCGCCCGCGCCCGATCCGGTCGCCAGAATGCCGGAATTGAACACGCCGGCGAGCATCACGCCCATGTTCTTTTCCAGCGCCAGCGGCAGGAATTCCGACAAGCCCGTCTGGTCGATCAGCGTATAGCGTCCCGCCATCATCGCCACGTCGAAATCGCCGGCCTTGGCGAATTTGACGCAGGTGTCGGCCTCGTTGATGCCAAAGCCGATCGCTTTGACGACCTTCTCGTGGCGCAGCTTGTCGAGCGCCTTGTAGGCGCCCTCCATCGCTTCCTTGAAGCGCCCCGGCGCTTCCTCCTTGCCATGCGTCCAGACGTCGCAATCGTGAATGAGAACGATGTCGATCCGGTCGAGCCCCATGCGCAGGAGCGAATGCTCGAGCGAGCGCATCGCGCCGTCATAGGAATAATCGAAGCGCGGCGCGTGCGGATGGCCGCCGGCGAAGCCGGGCGACACCACGTCGCTGCGCGGCTTCGGCGGCTTGGTGAACGGGTCCATGATCCGGCCGATCTTGGTCGAGACCAGGATCTCGTCGCGCTTGGCGCGCCTAAGCCCCGCGCCCATCCGCGCTTCCGCCAGCCCGTTGCCGTAGTGAGGCGAGGAATCGAACACTTTCACGCCGCTCGCGAGCGCCTGCTCGATCGTGGCGATCGAGGTTTTTTCGTCGAGCAGCTCATAGAAGTCGCCAAGCGGCCCGGTCCCCTCGCCGACGACGGAAAAGGCAAGCCCCTCGCCGTTCCGAGCCTTGATGCGTCGCGTTTCCATGTTTCCTCCAAAGCGTCCGACGGGGCGTCGCCGCCTCAGGTCAGCGGCCTTCGGCCGGGTTAGTAGCGAACCGGCGGCCCACGTGGCAAGCGAATGAGGAAAATGAGCGGGCGGGCGCCGCTCGCCGTCAATCGCAACCCTGGCCCTGGCCGTCATCGCGAGCCCGGGCAAGCCCGGGGAGCGATCCAGGGGTCACAGGGCTGCGGCAGTTGCGCGGATCGGGGCGCCGCTGCTCGCGCGCTCTAGTGGTGGAGGCTCAACACGTTGTCCTGGGTTAAGCGGATTCTGCTGATTGGGGGTTTTGCTCCGAGACTGCCGTGTGGGCGATGCCAGTTGTAGCGGTGAAGCCAGACGGGCAGTTCTGCGGCGCGTTGATCGGATGTGTCGTAGGCTCGCGCGTAGGCCCATTCGCGCAGGCTGGTTTGAACGAAGCGTTCGGCCTTTCCATTGGTCTTGGGCGTGTAGGGTTTGGTCCGCAGATGCCTGATCCTCAACCGGCGCAGGGCCTTGGCGTAGCGGTGCGAGCGAAAGCTCGAGCCGTTATCGGTCATGACGCGCTGGACCTTGACGCCGAGGCTTCGAAAGTAGCGCAGGGCGTTGAAGAGGAAGCGCAGGCAGGAGGTTCGCTTCTCGTCTGGCAAGGACCTGCGAATAAGCGAGGCGCGAGTGGTCGTCGATCGCCAGATGCACGTATTCCCATCCCACGCCGCGGGCGTTGCTCTGGCCGGTGCGGTCGCCGGTGATCCGGTGGCCGATCCGATTGAACTTGCCGAGCTTCTTGATGTCGATGTGGATGATCTCGCCGGGCGCGGCGCGTTCATAGCGGCGGACCGGCTCGGCCGGCTCGAGCGCCGACAGCCGGTTCAGGCCGAGCCGCTTCAGGACGCGGCTGACGGTGGCGGCCGAACCCCCGCCTCCGCGGCGATCTGCTCGCCGGTGTCGCGCTGTCTTCGCAGACCTTCGATGGCGGCGCATTGGGCCGGCGTCGTTTGGCTTGGCGATGAATGCGGCCGGGACGAGCGATCTTGCAAACCCGTCAACCCCTCAGCGCGGAACCGTTCCACCCACTTGGCGACGGTCTTCGGCGTCGTATTGAACTGATGCGCCGCAGCCGCCATCGAAAGCCCCCTTCAATCACGCTGCGCGCCATCGCCTCTCGACCTGTGGGGGTCAGCGAGGCATTCTTATGCGTGTCCATTCGGTTCTCCGCGAATCCCTGACGTTTGGCGACATCAGCGTTCACCGCTCAGACCGAATGGACAACCTCCTGAAAGCCCACATCTAGCGCAGCCGACGCCGGCCTGACTTCGTCGCCGAGAAAGATCAGGCCGTCTGTTGCTGCGGTTGACCGCCGGCTGCAGCCAGTCTCTGCAGATAGAGCGCCTGAAAATCGATGGGATCGATAAAGAGCGGCGGAAACGAGCCGCCGCGCACGGCGTCCGCAACGATTTGACGCGCGAAGGGAAACAATATGCGCGGGCCCTCGATCATGACCACCGGCTGGACCTGCTCGGCGGGAAAGTTCTCTACCCGGAAAACGCCTGCGTAGTTGAGCTCGAACTTGAACATCGTGTCGGCGCCTTGCCCGGCGCCGCCCTCGAGCATGAGGCTCACTTCATAGTCGGAAGGCGCAAGCTGCCGCGCGTTGACATTGATCTGTATTGAGATGTTGGGAGGCGTTTGCTGCGGGCCCAAGGTGCGGGGCGCATTCGGATTCTCGAACGACAAGTCTTTCGTATATTGGGCGAGAACCGAAAATTTCGGACCGGCTTGCGGCGCGTCAGCGCCATTGCCGTTCTGTTCAGCCATCGTCAAAAGCTCCCTGAGCGCGACTACGAACGCTGCTCGGCGATCGCTTGGATAATCCCAACGCGGGCCGGTCGCCTAGCATGGCGCCACTATTCAAACAAGCGCCCAAACCCCCGATCATCGCGACGCGGTAACCCGGCTGAACAACGCTTGGCTGGCGTAGCCGTCCGGCGCGAGACCATTGCGCTCCTGGTAAGCGCATACGGCCGACCGCAGGGTGTCCCCGATTTTTCCATCCACCTTGCCGACGTCGTAGCCCATTTTCTTCAGTTTGGCTTGGAGTCTTTGGATTTGGGGAGCCGTCAGCGGCTTATCGTGACTCGGCCATTGGACGACAACGCCGGGACCTCCGCTTATGGCGTCGCCGAGCAAGCCGACGGAGAGCGCGTAGGCCGTCGAGTTGTTGTAAGTCTTGATGACCTCGAAGTTGCTGGTGACGAGAAACACGGGTCCATTGAGCCCGGCGAGGATCAACAGCCGTCCTTCTCCCGATTCCGGCAGTGGCGAACCATTGGCCCTCGTTACGCCACGAGCGGTGAAGGATGAAAACGGCGTCGGCGCCAACGAATCAGCTGCCGTCAGCGGGAATTTGGGAGGCAGGCGAACCTCGAAGCCCCAGGGCAGGCCTTTTATCCATCCGTGCTTCGCTAAATAATTCGCGGTCGAGCCGATGGCGTCGGCTTCATTCGTCCAGATGTCGCGGCGGTCGTGCCGTTGAAAGGCGACGGCATAGGCAAGGTAGCTCGACGGCATGAACTGAGTTTGCCCCATCGCGCCCGCCCACGACCCGCGCATCAGTGAAGGCGTGATGTCTCCCTCCTCGAGGATGACGAGCGCCGAAAGCAGTTCGTCTCGGAAATAGTCGCCCTGGAAGTGAATATAGGCGAGGCTGGCGAGGGACCGAATGATGTTGTTCGAGCCGGCAAAACCGCCGAAGTCCGTTTCCAGCCCCCACACGCCCAGAATCACCGCATCCTCGACGCCATAGATGTCCTTCGCCCTGCCGAGCCAGAGGGTCTCCGAACGCGCTCTCTGCCGCCCCCGCTCGACGCGATCCGGCGAGACGGCGCTCGCGACGTACTCCCAAATTGGGCGCACGAATTCGGGTTGTGAGTCTGCACTCGCTGCAACCTTGGGATCGAAGGAGACGCCGGCAAAGGCGCTGTCGAAAGTCGCGCGCGAGACCCCACGCGTTTCGGCGAGCGGCCACAGCGTGTCGATGAATTCGCGAAAGGCTGTTTGATGAGGCCGGGCGGATGAATTACTCGCAGCCGCGCCGGCCGGAAACGCGGCGGCGGACAACCCAAGGGTGATCATCAGGGCGCACAGGAGCGAAAGACTTCCGCCCCAGAAGGGACGCGTCTCGCGCTCGTAGGAAGGTCTGGCCATAGTCTTGGGCCGCACGCGGAAAAGTCTGGCTTGCAGACTGCGCCAAACGAGGCGGAAAGCAACCGCCCTCTTAAAAGGCGGAGGGACTATCAAATGTCAATTGTTGATTTCATTTGGGCGCGGCATGGAGACGACGTTGTAGCCCGCGTCGACGAAGTGAACTTCTCCCGTCACCCCGTCTGAAAGGCTCGAAAGCAGATAGACAGCGGCGCCGCCGACATTCTCGATCGTGACCGTGCGCCGGAGCGGCGAATGGTCACGTTGAAAGTTGAACATGAAGCGCGCGTCAGCAATCCCTGCACCCGCCAAAGTACGGACGGGTCCGGCAGAGATCGCATTGATGCGAATGTTTTCTGGCCCGAAGTCCGCGGCCAAATACCGCACGCTTGCCTCCAGCGCCGCTTTGGCGATCCCCATGACATTGTAGTTCGGCACGACGCGCGTCGAACCACCAAAGGTCAGTGTCAGCATCGCGCCGCCCGAAGGCATCAGGGCGGCGGCGCGTTTGGCAATTTCGGTGAAGGAGAACGCTGATATGACCATCGTCCGAGTAAAGTTTTCTCGGGTCGTGTCGGCGTAGCGGCCTCTCAGTTCGTTGCGGTCCGAAAAGCCTATGCAATGGACCAAAAAATCGAGGCTGCTCCAGGTTGACTTAAGCTCGGAAAACATCGTCTCGACCGAGACCAGATCCTCGACGTCGCATCGGTAAACATGATCCGCCGCGCCGAGTTCTTCGGCGAGCGGCGCGACCCGTTTGCCAAGCGCGTCGTTCTGATAGGTGAAAGCAAGCTCGGCGCCTTCGCCGGCTAAGGCCTTGGCTATGCCCCAGGCGATCGAGTGATCATTCGCAACGCCCATGACCAGGCCGCGTTTGCCGCTCATCAAGCCAGATCTCATGGGGCGCGCTCGTCAATCAAGTCAGGGGTCGGAAACCGCCGACGCGCTTTGGCTGCGCGGCGGAGTTTGGAGCTCAAGCGTCGACGTGCTTGAACACGAGCGTCGCGTTTGTCCCGCCGAAGCCGAAAGAGTTCGAAAGCGCCGCCCTCAATTTTACATTGTCTTGGCGTGACCGCACGATCGGCATATCCGAGAACGCCGGGTCGAGTTCTTCGATATTCGCGCTTTCGCAGATGAAGCCGTTCTGCATCATCAGCAATGAATAAATGGCCTCGTGCGCGCCGGTCGCGCCCTGAGAATGCCCGGTTAGCGATTTGGTCGCTGATATCGGCGGACACTTATCGCCCGAGCCAAAGACCTCGCGCACCGCCTCGATCTCCCTGAGATCGCCGATCGGTGTCGAAGTCGCATGAGGATTGATATAGTCGATCGGGACCCTCACGCCCTTCAGAGCCTGGCGCATGCATCGCGCGGCGCCCTCGCCCGAAGGCGCGACCATGTCGTGCCCGTCCGAAGTCGCGCCATAGCCGACGATCTCGCCGTAAATCTTGGCGCCGCGGGTCTTGGCGCGCTCGTATTCTTCAAGCACCAACACGCCCGCGCCAGCTGAAATGACAAACCCGTCCCGGTTCTTGTCGTAGGCGCGCGAAGCGCGCGCAGGCGTCTCGTTGTAGCCGGAAGACATCGCGCCCATCGCATCGAAGAGCACAGACAATGTCCAATCGAGTTCCTCGCAGCCCCCGGCGAACATCACATCCTGCCGTTCGGCCAGGATATGCTCATAGGCTGCGCCGATACAATGATTGGACGTGGCGCAGGCGGAGGAAATCGAATAGCTGAGGCCCTTTATTTTGAACCAAGTCGACAGCGTCGCAGACGCGGTCGAGGACATGGATTTCGGCACCGCGAATGGGCCAACGCGCTTAGGGCCTTTCGTTCGGGCGATGTCGGCGGCCTCAACGATGGCGCGGGTCGAAGGACCTCCGGAGCCCATAATGATGCCGGTCTGCTCGTTTGAGACTTCGTCGGGCGCAAGACCGCTTTCCACGATCGCCTGATCCATCGCGACATGGCACCAAGCGGTTCCGCCGCCGTGGAAGCGCATCGCCCTCCGATCGACGACCTCCTCGGGGCGGAGTGTCGGCGCCCCGTGGACTTGCGAGCGAAAGCCTAGCTCGGCTTGTCTGTCGGCGCGCGTGATCCCGGACTTGCCGTCGTGAAGACTGGCAATCACTTCCTGCGTGTTGTTGCCGATCGAGGACACGATGCCCATGCCGGTGACGACTACGCGTCTCATTCTGTCGCCTCCACCGCTGACCTGGGCAGCTCCGAGAGGTTAAGCCAAAGCTGCTGGCGCAGGGCTGAATAAGCCGACACGGATATCCTTGACCTCATATATTCGTCTGCCATCGCCCTCTAGCCACCCGTCAGCGACGCCAAGGATCAGCTTGCCCTTGAAGACACGCTTCATGTCCACGCCATAGACGACCTTTTTTATTGTGGGGAGCACCTGATCGGCGAATTTCACTTCGCCGACGCCAAGCGCCCGGCCCCGTCCAGGCAGTCCGAGCCAACCAAGAAAGAACCCAGTCAATTGCCAAAGCGCATCCAAGCCGAGGCACCCCGGCATCACCGGATCATTCTTGAAATGGCAACCGAAGAACCAAAGATTTGGGTTGATGTCGAACTCCGCGCGCACGCCTCCTTTGCCGTTGGCGCCTCCAGTTTCGGAGATCTCGCTGATCCGGTCGAACATCAACATCGGCGGCAAAGGCAGTTGCGCGTTGCCAGGTCCGAACAACTCGCCGCGACCGCAGGCGATAAGATCCTCATAACTGAAACTCGTACGCCGTTCGTCCATGCGCGCGGTCTGTCCCTGGGACCGCGCGCCCCGCGCGGAAGCCTCAAGGCGGCGTGGTAACACACACCCCCTTTTATCGAAAGCGCTCTGCTTGGGCTTAGGTTAGCGTCCTGGAGCCGGCGGGGCTCTCCGCATCGACCAAGCCTCGCCGGCGGCTGAGGACGAGCAGGCGCGCCGAGGGGTCGTCGCGCCGATCCGATCAATAGGGCGAAGAATCAGCGGAAGCGATTAAGCCTTGGCTGGTCATGACCACCCATCCCTCGCCTCTGAGTTCGATACGCTCGACGCGTCCAGCTCCCGGAAGAAAATCGCCCTGTCGGACTTCACGTTCGCCATAACGCCCGCCGACCAGGGCGACATCGTCGCGAGCGTCAAGTACGACATACCCGCGCAAACGGGATCTCGGCCGTTCGATGGAGCTCGTCCTGTCCATCGTAACGCTGTCGAATTTGGGACGAGTCGGCGGTTGCTTGGCCTGTGTCACTTGCGCGGGCGCTGGGGGCGGCGCGGCAATTTTCTGCTCGAGCTTGTCGATGCGAGTAGAAAGCCCAGTCGTTAAGGCGCTTGCCTCGTGGTCGACGCGCTCGGTGAGCTTGTCGACTTTTGCACTCTCGTCTCGGTCCAGCTTGTCGACGCGTTGAGACAATTGGGCCAGAGCGCCGCTAAGCTCTCGCGGCGTAACCACGGTCGACTTGATTTGCCCAATTGACTGACGCAAGTCCGCAAGATCCGCACTCGGCGTAGCCCTATCAATCGCGTCGAGGCGCACCTTCAGCGACTTGACGGTGCGAGCCAGAGCCTCGGTTTCGCTTGCCCGCTCGGCAAGCGCTCGGGCCTGCTCTCGATCCTCCAGAAACAACGCGCCCGCGACGGCGACAACGACCGCAAGCGCCGCTGCGGCGGCGAAATGGAATCGGGACGAGAAAAGCCGGTCCGCAGTCGCCGATCCCGGCTCAGCCGCCGGTTTGGCCTCCGGAGGTTCCGCTACGACAACGAGATCGCGCGAGGAGCTGGATGGCGGCGGCTCATGGCCGGCGCGTGAATTCTCGAACGTACTCATCGTTTAACATCCGCGGCTAACGAAGCGTTTATTCCAGTCTCCGCCAATGGGATTAATGAAATGTTGACCCTACGGTAGCGGTCTTGGCGAAATTTGAGCCGCTCGACGGCTAAGCAATGGTTTGGTGCGCCCGCTCGGACTGCGGCGGCAAGGGCGGAGAACCTGGCGCAAGGCTTCCGGCGCGCGCCTAGCCGATGCGCCGCTGTCGATCAACGGTCGATGATCGCTAGGCGGCGCCGAGCCTCAGCCCCGCCGCATCCGTTCGAATGCGCTCGATCATAGCGCGCACCCCATTCGAGCGCTGAGGCGTCAGATGTTGCTCAAGGCCGAGCGCGCGAAAGGCGGCGACCGCGTCCACGGCAAGAATCTGCTCCGGCGTGCGATCGGAATAAAGCGCGATCGCAATCGCGATCAGGCCTCGGACGAGGTGAGAGTCGCTGTCGCCGCGGTAGTGTAAAATTTCTCTGCCTTCGGCGCTCGTCCTCGGCTCGCATTCCAACCAAACCTGGCTGACGCAGCCCCGCACTTTGTTGGCGCCGTTGTGGGCCTCCTCGCTCAGCGGCTCGAGCGCATGACCCAATTCGAGGACATAACGATATCGATCCTCCCAGTCGTCGAGAGAGGCAAAATCATCGCGTATGCTGTCAATCGCCGTCAAGGGATCCGCCAGCCTCATTGCGTCGTCCATACCCCTTTATATGGGCGCCGGTCAGCTGTGGACCAGCGCCAAATGTTCGGGAGCGATCGGCGGGGCGAAAGGTGTTCCGAAAGTCATCGTCGCGCCGAAATATCGTGATCCCTCCGTCATCGCCACTCCGACGAACGCCGTAATAAACCATAAACCATAGCTCAAGCCCAGTCGGATCGAAGCGTATTCAACGATGTGGCCTGACTCTAGCCTTAAGATTCATTTAATCAGCGGCTGCGAATTTAAGGAAAGGCGTGACGCCAAGCGCATGCAAGTGATGACGGCGCCGCGGTCTGAGGAGAGAAGACTTGGATTTAGCGCTTGCACGCATAAGAAATAATGTTGGCCAACTCCGAGGGCCTATCCAGCGTTCAGCTCAAGAAGCGCTGAACTCGAGGGATCGCCGGGCGCGTCAAGGTTGCGCATCTGCGATACTGTCTCGGCGCGGTCCTGTCCGTCGCTCTCGTCGGCATCGCCGTCAACGCGCTTCTCTTGCAACGCGAGCGTCATCCCGCCCCGTTGTTCGGGTTCGCGCCTCCGGCGCGGCCTCTGGCCGCTCCCGCGTCAGCTGAGATCCCCGCCCCAAAGCGCGTCAGCGCAGAAAGCGAGGCTCCGCCCGCGCAACTCTCCCCGGCTGTTCCCCCGGCGCGGCCTGCGGCCGCCGCCGAGGGTTCCGCCTCGACGTCCGATCCAATCGCGGATCTGTTGGCCGGGGAAACCCACAGCGATAACGCGCATCTGATCCTGACCGCCCAAAGCGCCCTGGCCAAACTTGGTTACCCGATCAAGCCGGATGGCAAAGAGGGGGCCGCCACTGAGCAAGCGTTGCGCGATTTTGAGCGCGCTCATGGCTTGCCTCCCGCGACCGAGATCAATGAGCGGGTTGTGAAGCAGCTGACGCTCGCCGCGCGCGGAGGGGGACACTAAATCCGTTGCGCTTGCGCTCCGACATCTGGGTCGCGGCCTATTTGCGTCGATGCGGAGTGGAAGGGGTGAGCGCGGTCCTTGCGCCGTCGGGGCGCCGCGGAGGCCGGCGCTATTTTCGTCAAAGTCGATCACTTGAACGGGCGCGCGACGCTCTATGGACCTGCGCCGCAGTCCCTCGCTGCGGACGCCCCGCGCGGCGTCGACCGAATCTTCGCTCTCGCGCATACCGGGCCACAGATCAATTCCGACGAGGCGGACGAGCGACTCAAACGGGAAGTTGCGTTTGACCCCGACCTTTGGATCGTTGAGGTCGAGGATGGGTTGGACGGCGCCTGGCTCGATCTCGCGCCCTAACCCCGCATCCAAAGCCCGCTCCGGCGTCGAAGCGCAGGAACCGAGCGCAGCGCCATTGTTCATGAGAACCACAAGACCCGTCCTCGTTATTGATAAACGAAGGTTCGGCGTCTCACTGAGTTAAATGTGTCTCAACTCGCAGCTCACGACGCTTCGTTTTCTTTTATTCGTCGCTTAACCAGCCGCCTAACTTCGGCTATGCGCTTCAGCTGGAGCGATTCAAATTAACGACGGAGAAAGCGGCCAAGTCTACTTTCTGGCCTAGGTCGGCGACATGGATAACCCAATCGTCGCTGCATCGGTTTCGGAGCAGGGCCGAATAATGTTCAGATCCATGAAAAACCTGGCTGCTGAATAACAAATGGCTTCGACTCTCCTCCATCTTTCGATCCTTGCCTTCTTTCCGGCTCTCATGGCGCTTTCAGCGTCGACGGATTTATTGACCTTCACAATACCAAATTGGCTCTGCGCGGTTCTCGCGCTTGGCTACTTGGTTTTCGCGGTGCTGGTGGGCGTTACGGCTGTTGATATTCTTCTCAATATATCGTGCGCCTTGGCGATTCTGATCGTTGCATTCGTTATGTTCAGTCTCGGCTGGATCGGTGGCGGAGACGCCAAGCTGGCGGCGGCTACGGCCGCGTGGCTGGGCTGGAGCGCGATCCTCGACTACGGCCTCGCTGCGGCCCTCTTTGGCGGAATTCTCACGCTGATCCTTCTCGGCGCGCGCACCGCGCCGCTGCCGGCCGTCTTTGGTCGTATCAAGTGGCTCGCGCGATTGCACAACGCCAACGCGGGCGTGCCTTATGGCATTGCGTTGGCGGCGGCGGGGTTGATGCAATTTCCGAACTCACCCATCTGGGCGGCGATCGCCTAAAGCCAACATCTATCCCACGTGAAGTCGACCGTCTTCGGCTCAAGGACCGCTCGTCGCCGACGCAGACGAGGGCGATTCATCGGCCAAAGGGCGCGCCGGCTGGCGCGACCGGCGAGCGATCGGCGCGCCCGTCAGCGCATCGGCTATCGACCAATGATCCACATCTCTCGCGATCGGCGTTGCGTCGTTCCGGCTGACCTCGACCGCGCCGATCCATTCGTTTCGGTCATTTCTTGGTAGACGGGCAATATTCGTCTTGTGGAATTGACGAGCGCCCCTCGAAGAATTCGGCGCGCAGTTGCGGAAGCTCAATCCAATTGCTTACAGCTGTTCCTTAAGTCGAGACTCCAGTAACGTAAGGAATTATGACTCTCCCATCGGAATATCTTGATAGAAATGGAATTTAACTAAAGATTTTTCTTTGATACGTAGCCTTGCCTCCTGTCTGTAAAACAATTCGATACTTTAAATTAACCGTACCTTGACGATTACAATGTCTAAATCGTGCAGGTAACGGGTCAGCGCGCGAAGGGTCGTGATTCATGAATCGGAGGCTGATCATTGTGGGGGCGATCGCGATTCTGGCGTTCGGCGCGACGTATGTATTCCTACGAGCGCCGAATGCGGCGCCGAGCCCCGCCGCTGAAGCTCCAAAGCTCGACGTCGAGCAGGTGCTTGTGGCCGGTCAGGACCTGCCGATGGGCACGGTGGTCAATGAGGCCGCGATCGCCTGGCACCCGTGGCCAAAAGCGGACGTCTCCGAACTCATGATCACAAAATCAGGGAAGCCCGACGCGCTGAAGGACATCGAAGGTTCGATGACGCGGGTGGCGTTCCTTCGCGGCGAGCCGATCCGACACGACAAGCTGGTCAAGGCCGGGGAGGGCGGGTTCATGTCGGCGATCCTGCCGACCGGGAAGCGCGCCGTCGCGATCAAGATCGATAACCAGGGCGATTCGACGGCCGGCGGATTCATTCTCCCCAATGACCGCGTCGACGTCGTCCGCCTTGCACGCGACGAGGAGGCTACCAAGGCCCGAGGGATCGAAGTCATGACGGCGGAGCCGATCCTCTCCAATGTGCGTGTCCTCGCCATCGGCCAGAACGTCGAAGAGCAGAATGGCAAGAAGGTCATCACCGGGGCCAACGCGACGCTCGAGCTCGACCCGGATCAGGTCGATCTCATCATCCTTGCTCAGCATGCCGGCAATTCGAACCTTCATCTCGTTCTCCGCAGTCTCGTCGATAGCGGCGGGCCGGCGCGGACCGTTGTCAGCGCCGATCGCGCATTGACGGTCGTTCGCTATGGCGCCCCCCAGCAGGCCGCCCGGTGATTCGCCTTCTTTTTCTTTGTCGCTTGTTCTTAAGAGCCGGAGCCGGGGCATGAAGTCCGATCGCACGCAGAGACGGCCGAACATCATTCTTTGCGCCGCCGTGGCGCTTCTCGCGATCGCGCCGGCTCCGATCGTCCGCGCCGCCGACGGCAGCTATATGCGAATTGGCAGCGCGTCCAATCCGGCGGGCGAACACCTGCAATTGGGCGTCGGCCAATCCGTCATCGTCGATTTGCCTGAGGAGGCAGGAGAAATCTATGTCGGCGACCCAAAGATCGCCAACGCGATCGTGCGCTCGGCGAAGCGCGTCTATATTTCCGCCGTCGCCAGCGGCCAGACGAGCGTATTTGCGCTGGCCAGGGACGGGCGAAGAATTGCGGCCATCCAAGTCTCGGTCGGGCGTGACGTGGGAGGATTGGCGAATCTTCTCAAAGTCGCCATTCCCGGCAACGACATTCATGTTCGCACTGTGGCCGAATTCGATCATCCTCACCGGGACAGTCGCGTCGGCCGAAGAGGCTCAGAAAGCGATCGATATCGCGAACGGCTTTGTCACAGACTCCGCGGGGTCTGGGCAACCTGGCGGGGCAGGGGCGCCCACTGCCTCCGGACCTTCCAGCATGTCCATCTCCATCGGCTCCGGTGGAAGCGGGCTCAACAAGACCCTCGGACGAGTGATCAACGCCTTGACGATCCGCGGCGCGGATCAAGTCAGCCTGCGTGTCACGGTCGCCGAAATTCGGCGCGACATCATCAAGCAACTGGGCGTCAACTTGAGCGGCAGCGGGCCAAACGGAAGCTTCACGCTCGATAATCCGTTCGCGATCAACGGCGCGGTCGCTGCTTCCGAAGCAGCTCTGAATTGGGTCAAGGGGAACCAAAGCTTCAGCGCCAATCTGCAGGCCTTCGAGCGGCAGGGCGTCGCCCACACGCTCGCCGAGCCGACCGTGACCGCAGTGTCCGGCGAAACCGCAAAATTCCTGGCCGGCGGCACGATTCCCATCCTCAACAGCGTGCAGTGCAATCCCGTCTGCCAGTACGGATTCATCCAGCAGCCCTATGGCGTGACCCTGAATTTTACTCCGGTCGTCTTGTCCCAGGGACGGATCCAACTGCGAATCGCAACCGAAGTCACGGATATCGACCACGCGACGCAAGTCACGTTCAGCGGTATTGCAATCCCGGGTTTCCGGACCCGCAGCAACACGACGACGGTGGAGCTGCCCTCTGGCGGTTCGGTCGCCACCGCCGGCCTCATCAGCACGCAGTCGGAACAGGCGATCAACGGCTTTCCGGCGCTGATGAACCTTCCGGTGCTCGGCGCGCTGTTTCGCTCGCGGGACTATCAGCGCAACGAGACCGAGCTTTTGATCACCGTGACGCCCTACATCGTGCACGCGATCGATCCCGGCGAGGTCGTTCGGCCCGACCAGAACTTCCAGGAGGCGAGCGATCCCCAGGGCTGGTTCCTTGGCCGCGTCAACCGGATCTACTCCACCTCGCAGTCGCTCCAGCCGATGCCTGGCTATTCCGGCAAGATCGGATTCATCACTCAATAGGCTTGCATGCTTCGCCACAAATCTCCTCAGACCTGAGAAAGACAGCTCTCATGGCCGCTCTTCCCGACACACGACCAATATTCACGGCGCACGGCTTGAGGTTCGCTCTCGCCGCAGCGGCGGCCGCGGCTCTCGCCGGCTGCGCCGTTCCCTACGCGTCTTCCGATCCCGTTTTTCCAGGCGAGTTTCAAGAGCGCCATCCGATCGTGGTCGCCGCCGCGCCCACGAGCGTCGATCTCTATCCGGTTGGCGGCGCACTCGACGGGCGGTCAAGGGCGAATATCCGCGCTTTCGTCGAGCGCTATCGGCGCTACGGTTCGGGCGCAGTCACAATTCAGACCCCTGCGGGAACGAACCCAAACTCGATAGCCGTCTATGAGGTCCGGCGCGCGCTGTTCGCCGCCGGCGTCAAAGGCAGGGTGGCCGTCGGGGCCTATCTGCCGCCGAACGACGACGCGGCGCCGCCCGTGCGCGTGTCGTTCACAGGCCTCAAAGCGATTGTTCCGACCAAGTGTGGTCAGTGGCCGGAGGATTTGGCTTCGGGATCATCGGTCCAAGGGTGGAAGAACGAGCCTTATTCGAACTTCGGCTGCGCCACCCAATCGACGATTGCAGCTCAGGTCGACGACCCGCGCGATTTCGTCCAGCCACGCGTGGTTGGCCCATCCGATGTCGCCATGCGCACCCGAGCCATTGTAGCCGTCCGCAACGGCCAAGATCCGAGCACCAATTGGCAGAACGCCATACTTACGCCTATCGGCGGCGATCTGCCGACCAACGGAAACTGATTGACCATGAGGGCGCAATACGCCAGCAACGGAACCGAAGGCGCCGCGCCGACGGATCGGTCGATCGGGCAGATCGAGCCGGTGCCGCGCGTATCGATCCAGGCGTTCTGCGAATCGCCGGATATCGCGGCCATCATCAGCGCCGCGATATCCGATCGCAGAATGGCCAAAGCGCATGTCAAGCAGAACATGGGCGGCGCGCCCGCCGCGGTCGAAGCCTACAAGACCGCGCCGACGCCGAACGTTGTCGTTCTCGAGGCTCCGGCCAGCCGGGACGCGCTGCTTGGGCAACTCGAAGAGCTCGCTGAATATTGCGACGCGGGGACCAAGGTCGTCGTTCTCGGCAAGCTCAACGACATCGTTCTCTACCGGCAGCTGATCGCGCGTGGAGTGAGCGAATATCTGGTGGCCCCGTTCGGCGTGGTCGACTTCATCCAGGCGATCTCCCAGCTGTTCAGCGTGCCTGGCGCGAAGCCCCTTGGGCGGGTGATCGCGGTCGTCGGCGCCAAGGGCGGAGTCGGCGCGTCCACCGTCGCCCACAATTTGGCGTGGAGCCTGGCGTCGGTTACGGAAATGGCGACGATCATCGCCGATTTCGATCTCGCCTTCGGAACCGCGGGTCTCGACTACAATCAGGATCCCCCTCAGGGCGTTGCGGAGGCGGTGTTCGCCCCGGATCGCGTCGACGCCGTGCTGGTGGAGCGTCTGCTCTCGAAGTGCGGCGAAAAGCTCAGTCTCTTGGCGGCGCCCGCCACTCTTGATCGGGTCCTCGACTTCAGCGAGGCCTCGTTCGAACTCGTTGCTCGACGCCATGCGTGCGTCGACGCCCTGGATTGTCGTCGACGTGCCGCATTTGTGGTCGGGCTGGGCCCGGCGCATTCTCGTCTCCGCCGATGAGGTGATCGTCGTCGCGAGCCCAGATCTCGCGAATCTTCGCAACACCAAAAATCTGATCGACAACGTGAAGGGCGCCCGCCTGAACGACGCGCCATCGCGGCTCGTCCTGAACGGCGTCGGCATGCTCAAGCGGCCGGAGATCGCCGCCGCGGAATTCGCCAAGGCGGTGGAGACCGATCCAACCGCGGTCATTTCGCACGACGCGAAGCTGTTCGGCGCGGCGGCCAACAATGGGCAAATGATTGCCGAAATCGAGCCGAACGGCAAAACAGCGCAGGTCTTCGTTGACCTGGCCTCCACGCTTGCCGGCCGAATTGACACGCGCAAGCCAAAAAAAGGCGTTCTTGAGCCGCTCATGGCAAGACTCGGGCGCAAGAAGAAATGACCCGCTTGCAAACGCACCACGTCCTCGGCGCTGAGCGTTCGCGCAAGCGCAAAGGATCCTGAGCGATGTTCGGCAAGCGTAGCGGGAGCGCCGGCCCCCACGCCGCCGTATCGCGCGTCGCGTCGGTGAGCGCGGTGAACGAGGCGCCCAAGGCTCCGCCCGCTCCGGCCGCGCCGGTTCACGCCGAACGAAGATCGGAGACCTATTTTCAGACCAAGTCGCTGATCTTCGGCGCTCTTATCGAGGCGATTGATCTTGCCGCGCTGTCCAAGCTCGACGCCGAAAGCGCGCGCGAGGAAATTCGCGACATCGTCCACGAGATCGTCACCATCAAGAATTTGGTGCTGTCGATCGCCGAGCAGGAAGACCTGCTCGACGACATCTGCAACGACGTCTTAGGTTTCGGTCCGCTTGAGCCGCTGCTCGCCCGTGACGACATCGCCGACATCATGGTCAATGGGCCGACGCGGTGCTTCATCGAAGTCGGCGGGAAGATCCAACTCACCAATGTCCGCTTTCGCGACGCATCGCAGTTGATGAACATCTGTCAGCGGATCGTCAGCCAGGTCGGACGCCGGGTCGACGAATCCTCGCCGATTTGCGACGCCCGCCTGCTCGATGGCTCACGCGTCAACGTCATCGCGCCGCCGCTCGCGATCGACGGCGCGGCGCTGACCATTCGAAAATTCAAGAAGGACAAGCTGACGCTCGATCAGTTGGTCAAGTTCGGCTCGATCTCGCCGGCCGGCGCGGAAATCCTCCAGATCATCGGCCGCGTCCGCTGCAACGTGGTTATTTCCGGCGGTACGGGCTCGGGCAAGACGACCCTCCTCAACTGTTTGACGAACTACATCGACGCGGATGAGCGAATCATCACCTGCGAGGACGCAGCGGAGCTTCAGCTCCAGCAACCCCATGTGGTGCGCCTTGAGACGCGTCCCGCGAACCTCGAAGGCGTGGGCCAGATCACGATGCGCGACTTGGTCAAGAACTGCCTGCGCATGCGGCCCGAACGCATCGTCGTCGGCGAAGTGCGCGGACCCGAAGCGTTCGATCTGTTGCAAGCCATGAACACCGGCCACGACGGGTCGATGGGCACCTTGCACGCGAACTCGCCGCGCGAGGCGCTGAGCCGTGTTGAGTCCATGATCACGATGGGCGGCTATGCGCTGCCGATGAAGACAATCCGCGAAATGATGACGTCCTCGATCGACGTGATCGTTCAAGCCTCTCGCCTTCGTGATGGATCACGCCGAATTACGCACATCACCGAAGTCCTCGGCATGGAAGGCGACGTGGTGATCACTCAGGACCTGTTCGTCTACGAACTTCTTGGCGAGGACGCTCAGGGAAAGATCATCGGGCGGCATCGTTCGACCGGGATCGGGCGCCCGAAATTCTGGGATCGCGCGCGCATGTATGGAGAAGAAACCCGTCTGGCGGCGGCGCTCGACATCTCGGAAGTCAGCGCAGCCTAGCGTTTAACGGAGTGAAGTCGGCATGATCAATCCGATAGCGGTCGCGGCATGTCTTGCGCTTGGATTTGGCGGTCTGGCGTTTGCCTTCATCGGCGGAGACTCGCGAGCCGACAAGCGTCGCGCGGCCGTCTCGAGAACCGACGCGAAGGCGAGTGTGGCGGCTGTCGCTGATCGAGCGGCGCGCAAGAAGCAGATCGCCGAGGGCGTCCGCGACCTTGAAATGAAGGGAAAGCGGCGGCGCGTCAGTCTGGCGACAAAAATCGAACAGGCCGGGTTGTCGATCACCAAACAGCAATTTTGGATCGGCAGCGTGCTACTGGGGCTGATTTGCAGCGCCTTGACCTACCTTCAATCGAAAAGTCTGTTGCTCACGCTTCTCGTTGGCGTGACGGCCACGATCGGGTTGCCCCAACTCACGCTGGCGCGCCTACGCTTGCGCCGCATCAAGAAGTTCATCTCCAACTTTCCGACCGCCATCGACATCATCGTCCGAGGCATCAAATCCGGTCTCCCCCTTGGCGATACGATCCGGATAGCCGCGACCGAAAGCCCCGAGCCGGTGAAGTCGGAGTTTCGAAGAATTGTCGAGGCGCTCTCGATTGGACTGACCATGTCGGAAGGCATCGAGCGGATGGCGCAGCGGGTCCCGATCGCCGAAACAAATTTCTTTTCGATTGTCATCGCCATTCAGAGCAAGGCGGGCGGCAACCTGTCTGAGGCCTTGGGCAACCTTTCGCGCGTGTTGCGCGAACGCAAGAGGATGAAGGCAAAGATCACCGCCATGTCGATGGAAGCGAAAGCTTCGGCAGCGATTATCGGCGCGGTGCCGTTTCTCGTCGTCGGCGCGCTTTACGTTTCGTCTCCCAAATACATTTCACTGTTGTGGACGACGAGCCATGGAAAAATGATCTCCGTGATTGCGATTTGTTGGATGGGAATAGGAATCGCAATGATGAAGAAGATGATCTCATTCGACTTCTAGATCGAGCCTGACCATGCTTGACCAAATCGTCGCTAAATTCTCTGACGCCCACTTCCTGGCGATGCTGTTCGCGGCGATCGGGTCGGCCGCGACCGTTCTCACCGCAGCGATGCCTTGGCTCCAGCCGGACACTCTGTCACGCCGCATCAAGGCGGTCAGTTCGGAGCGCGAGAGAATCCGGGCGCGCGAGCGCGAACGGTTGCAGGCGTCTCAGAGCAAAGGCACGTTGCGGGTGCGGCCGACTGGCCTCATCAAGCAACTAGTCGAAACGCTCAATCTGTCGAGCTGGCTCAGCACCGAAAAGGCCAAAATGCAATTGGCCATGGCTGGGTATCGCGGCGCGGGGGCGGAATACGCCTTTCTCGCCTGTCGCCTCGTCGCGCCGATCGCCTTTTTCCTCGCCGCGATTATCTATCAGTTTCTGATCATCACGTGGAGCCAGCCCGCGATGGTCAAGATCGGCATCGCGGTCGCAGCCACATACGCCGGCATCAAGGCGCCTGAACTTTTTCTGCGCAACAAGACAACCAAACGGCAGAAAGAACTCGAGCGCGCGTTTCCCAACACCTTGGATCTCATGCTCATCTGCGCGGAGTCGGGAATTTCGATCGAACATGCGGTGCGCAAGGTCAGTCAGGAAATTGGCATCGAGAGCGTCTCGATGGCGGAGGAAATGGCGATTCTGGCCGCGGAAATGTCCTATCTGGCCGAGCGGCGGATCGCCTTCGAGAATCTGGGCTTGAGGACCGGATTGGAGTCCATCCGCTCGCTCATCACGGTCCTCTCGCAGTCGGAGAAGTATGGCACGCCGCTTGGCGCGGCGCTTCGGGTTCTCAGCCAAGAAAGCCGGGACCACCGAATGGCTTTGGCTGAGAAAAAAGCCGCCGCCCTGCCGCCGGTTCTAACGGTTCCGATGATCCTCTTTTTTCTGCCGGGACTCTTTGCGGCGATTCTGACGCCCGCCGTCGTTCAGATCAACAACTGGAATTAGCGTAACCGTCTCGCTTCGGCCCCTCCTGTCGCGTTCTTGGCCGAGGGGCGGCTTGCCAGTTCGTTATTTTGGGACGGGTTTTGGCGCCCAAGCCTCTGAAAAGGCTCGACCTGCGCCAAAGCCGCCAACGGCGGATGGTGGCGACAGCGCAGCTCCTCCCTCTGTCGGTTGGCGCTCACCGGAGGGCGGAAGGAAGATTGCTCAAGGCTATTGAAAATCGCCGCTTGCCCGTTTCGAGTTGCGCCGATTCGCCCGCGGGCGCATGATTCGATTCGTGTCGCAACGCTCAGAAAGACCCGAACCGGCGGTCGTCCCGCCGCACCCGTCGTCACACGCCGTCGCACGCGCCCCGCTCGTCCGAGCCTCCGCACGATCCTGATCCTCCCTACCTCGAGGGGTTGAACGACGAGCAGCGGCGGGCGGTCGAATCGCTGGACGGGCCGGTTCTCATTCTCGCCGGCGCGGGCGTGGGCAAGACCCGCGTCCTCACCACCCGAATTGCGCATATCGTTTCTACCGGCCGCGCACGCGCCCACGAAATCCTGGCGGTGACCTTCACCAACAAGGCCGCCCGCGAGATGCGCCAGCGGGTCGCCGTCTTCTCAGGCTCCGAGCAGGCGATGCCGTGGCTCGGCACCTTCCACTCGGTCGGCGCCAAGATCCTGCGCATGCATGCGGAACTGGTGGGCCTGAGGTCCAATTTCACCATTCTCGATACCGACGACCAGCTGCGCCTGCTCAAGCAACTCCTCCGGGCGGAGAATCTGGACGACAAGCGCTGGCCGGCCAGAGCGCTCGCCAATCTGATCGACGGATGGAAGAACCGCGGCATCGATCCGAAAAGCGTGCCTGCAAGCGAGGCCGCAGGATTCGCCGGCGGCAAGAGCGCAGGCCTCTACGAGAGCTATCAGGCTCGGCTGAAAGCGCTCAATGCGGTGGACTTCGGCGACCTCCTGCTCGAGCCGTTGCGGCTCTTGCGCGAACATAGCGATGTTCTGAACACCTTCCGCCGGCGCTTCCGTTACATCCTGGTCGACGAGTACCAGGACACGAACGTCGTTCAGTATCTTCTTCTCCGGCTCATCGCCCAGGCGAACGGCAATCTGTGCTGTGTCGGCGATGACGACCAGTCGATCTACGCCTGGCGCGGCGCCGATGTCGAAAACATCCTGCGCTTCGAGAAGGACTTTCCCGGCGCCAAGGTCATTCGGCTCGAGCGCAATTATCGATCGACGGGGCACATTCTGGCCGTTGCCGCTGGATTGATCGCCCACAATCGCGGGCGCCTCGGAAAGACGCTGTTCACCGACAAGCCGCTTGGAGATCGGCCAAAGGTCGCTGAAGGGTCGGACAGTCAGGAGGAGGCGCGGCTCATTGGCGATGAGATCGAAGCGGCCCAGCACAAGGGCGTTTCGCTCGACGACATCGCGATCCTGGTGCGCGCCTCGTTTCAGATGCGCGAATTCGAGGAGCGGTTCATCGCCCTGGGGCTGCCGTACAAGGTGATCGGGGGCCCGCGATTCTACGAGCGGGCGGAAATACGCGACGCCTTGGCCTATCTTCGCTGCATCGCCCAACCCGACGACGACCTCGCCTTCGAACGCATCTATAACCAGCCCAAACGAGGCCTTGGCGAAGCCACGCTTGCGATCCTGCACGACTATGGCCGGCGAGCCGACCTCTCCCTGACCCGCGCGGCGCGTGCGCTCGTCGAAACCGAGGACCTGAAACCGCGTCCGCGGCAAATTCTGCGGGGCGTCCTCGACGACTTCGATCGATGGCGGAGACAGTCGGATCAGATCCCGCATGAAGAGCTGGCGCAGCTCGTTCTTGAGGAGAGCGGCTATATCGACATGTGGAAAGCGGAGCGCACCCCCGATGCGGCTGGACGGCTCGACAATTTGAAGGAACTCGTCCGTTCGATGGGCGAATTTCCCGATCTCGGGGCGTTTCTCGAACACGTGTCGCTGGTCATGGACGTCGACAGCGGCGACGAGGGCGCGCGCGTCTCGATCATGACCCTTCATGCGGCGAAAGGACTGGAGTTTGACCTCGTCTTTCTGCCGGGCTGGGAGGAGGGCCTGTTTCCCAATCAACGCTCGCTCGACGACAGCGGCATGGCCGGGCTCGAGGAGGAGCGGCGACTGGCCTATGTCGGCCTGACCCGGGCGCGGAGGCAGGCCAGGATTTACTACGCCCTCAACCGACGCGTGCGCGGGCTTTGGCAGACCTCGATTCCGTCGCGGTTCATCCAGGAATTGCCCGCCGACCATGTCGAATTCGACGAAATCGTCGGATCGTCGGAGCGCGGCCTATGGTTCCTGGCCGACCGTCAATAGGGATCCGGGGTTCGCCTCCCGATACGACACGCCGGGCTGGCGCCGCGCCGAGGCGCGGCAGCGCGAGTGGGGGAATCGGGCTCGCGCGGCGCTCGGTCTTCCGGTCCTATTTTCGAAGGCTCAGTCCAGCGACAGGGCGCGTCGACTTCGAGCTTCCACGCCGGCTCGCGGGTGTTCCATAACAAATTCGGCCCCGGCGCCGTGGTTGCCGTGGACGGCGCCAAACTGACCGTCGATTTCGACAAGGCGGGTCGAAAACTGGTGATGGACAGTTTCGTCGCCGCGGAAGGGTAGCTGAACCTCTCCGACTGACGTCAGGCAGCCTTGGTTCTCGGATTGACTTCCTCGGTATAGGCGTCGATGAGCGCCGCGGTCACCGCCGCTGGTTTGTAATGGTGCGGGCCGATCTCGCCGACCGGCGTCACCTCGGCGGCGGTTCCGGTAATGAAGCACTCGTCGAAATCGCTCAGCTCCGAAGGCAGGATTCGCCGCTCGATGACTTCAAACCCGCGCTTGCGGGCAAGATCGATGACCGTCGCCCGAGTGATGCCGGCGAGGAAGCAATCGGCGATCGGGGTGTGAATCGTTCCGTTCTTGACGAAAAAGATGTTGGCGCCGGTGCATTCCGCCACCCGGCCCTGCCAGTCGAGCATCAAAGCGTCGGCATAACCGCGCCGCTCAGCCCGATGCTTGGAGATGGTGCAGATCATGTAGAGGCCCGCCGCCTTCGCCAGGGCGGGCGCGGTGGCGGGATCAGGCCGCCGGTAGTCGGCGATATCGAGCCGAATGCCTTTCATCCGCTGGGCGGGATCGAAATAGCTCGGCCACTCCCACACGGCGATGGCGAGGTGGATCGCGTTATCCTGCGCCGCCACGCCCATCATTTCCGAGCCGCGCCAGGCGACCGCCCGGACATAGGCGTCGGCGAGATTGTTTTTCTTCAACACTTCGGCTTTCGCGGCGTCGATCTCCGCGACGCTCCAAGGCAGCTCAAAGTCGAGAATTTGGGCGGACTCTCTTAGCCGCCGGGAATGCGCCGTCGATTTGAAGATTCGCCCGCCATAGGCGCGTTCCCCCTCGAAAACCGCGCTCGCATAGTGGAGAGCGTGGGTCAGAACATGCACCTTGGCGTCCCGCCACTCCACCAGTTGGCCATCCATCCAGATCCAGCCATCACGGTTGTCAAAAGTCTGGGCGGCCATGGCGTTTTCCTCTCTTCGAAGCGAGCGGGTTTGGATTCTTGGCGATTGGAGTTACATGGATCGCGTCGCTGATGGTTTCTAGGATAGCAAGAGGGCCGAATTATGTCAACATTGCTGACCTAATAGGCTCGTCGATGTCGTCCGACGTCTCCAAGCCCGGTCCGCCGCCGCAACCACGCCGCGGCGAAGAGCCCATGTATGAATTGATCGAACTGTTGTTTTTCGCTTACCGCGATTTCGTCGGAGACGCCGATCGGCTGCTCGAAGCTTACGGGTTCGGGCGCGCTCATCATCGTGTCCTCTATTTTGTCAGCCGACGGCCGGGGCTCACGATCGCCGAGCTCCTGGAGATCTTGCGGATCACCAAGCAAAGCCTCAACCGCGTATTGCGCGAACTCGTCGACAAGAACTTCGTCGAGATCCGGGCTGGGGCCCTGGATCGTCGCCGTCGGCAACTCTACGCAATGCCGGACGGCGAGCGGCTGGCGCTGAGGCTGGCCCTCGTTCAGACGCGACGGTTTGCGTTGGCGCTGGAACAATTGGGCGACCGGGGGCTTCCATCGGCGCAAGCCTTTCTTAAAGCGCTGATCGATCCTCAGAAGCCGCCGAGCAACGGCGCCAGCCCCCAGGAACCGACGAAGTGGGCAGGTCAGGCGCGGTGAGTTCGACCCCGACTTCGCTTGCCGACGACGCCGCCCACGTTCTCGTGGTCGATGACGATCGGCGGCTTCGCGCTTTGTTGTCGAGCTATCTGGTCAAGCACGGCCATCGCGTGACGGTCGCCCCCACGGCCGCCAAGGCGCGCGCTTTTCTCGACGGACTGGCCTTCGACATCATCGTGCTCGACGTCATGATGCCGGTCGAGAACGGGTTCGATTTCGCCGCCGATTTGCGGACGCGATCGCAGGTGCCCATTCTCATGTTGACGGCTCGCGGCGAATCGCAGGATCGGGTGCGTGGCCTCGAAATCGGCGTCGACGACTATCTCGCAAAGCCGTTTGAGCCCCGTGAACTCCTGTTGCGGATCGGCTCGGTGCTTCGACGAACCCGAGCCCCGCCGGCTGGCAGCCTGGAGAGCACTGACGGTCCGCTTCGGACGCTTCGCGTTCTCGCTCGAGCGGGGAGAACTGCATGCTGGAGACGATCCGGTCCGCATCACGGAGCGGGAGCGCGAGATGCTGCGCTTGCTGAGCGCAAACCCCGGCGCGATCGTTTCTCGCGAGGCGCTGTCGGGATCGGGCGGCGTCGCTCAGGAGCGAACGGTCGATGTCCTCGTCAATCGGCTGCGCCGCAAGATCGAACAAGACCCTGCAAATCCGATATACCTGCAGACGGCGCGAGGAGCGGGATATCGGCTCGTCGCCGACCGATGAGCGACCGACTCCCATTCAACACGCTCCGGCAGCTGGCGCAGATCCGCATGCTTTGGCGGCGCGCGGCGCGCGGGCTGGCGGAGATGCTGCCGAAGGGCCTCTACAAACGTTCGCTCCTGATCGTGATCGTCCCGATGGTGCTGCTGCAAACGGCGGTGACGCTCGTCTTCATGCAACATCACTGGGATCTGGTCACCCGAAGGCTCTCCGACGCGGTGGCGCGCGACGTTGGAGCGCTGACGGATCTCTATCAAAAGCTGCCGCCCGGGCAGGACGATGCGTCTTTGGCGAATCTGGCGTCCGAAAGGTTTCGCATGGACGCGTCCTTGCTGCCGGCGGGTCCTTTGCCGCCGGTCATGCCTCGCTCCTTCTACGGCGCATTGGATCCGCTCACACGCACCCTTCCGAAGGAAATCAGGAAGCAGATCACTGAGCCCTTCTGGATCGACACCGTCGGCCGATCGGGCTTGATGGAGATACGCGTCGATCTCGGGGGCCGAGTGCTCCGCCTGGTGACGCGCCGCGCTCTCGCCTATGAGGCGAACGCCCATATTTTTGTGCTCTGGATGCTGGGGGCGATGATCCTCCTGCTGACGCTCGCGATCATTTTTCTGCGCAATCAAATTCGACCCATTTTGCGCCTGGCGCAGGCGGCCGAGGATTTTGGCAAAGGCAGAAATCTTGACTTCAGTCCGCATGGCGCGCGCGAAGTCCGGCAGGCGGGCCATGCCTTCATCGAGATGAAACGGCGCGTCGAGCGCGCAAGCGAACAGCGCACGGCGATGCTGAACGGCGTCAGCCATGATCTGCGCACGATGCTGACCCGATTCAAGTTGTCCCTGGCGTTGCTCGACAATTCACCCGATAGCGAATTGTTGCAAAAGGACGTCGATGAAATGGGGCAGATGCTTGAGGGCTATCTTGCCTTCGCGCGCGGCGACACAGGCGAATCAACCGCCCGAATCAATGTCGGATCGATCCTCGAGGACCTGCGGACGGCCGCCGAGCGACACGGCGCGAGCCTCGGCGTCGAGACCCGTGGGGACCTCGATATTCCCATCCGGCCGATGGCGATGAAACGCTGTGTCGGCAATCTGGTCGCCAACGCCCAACGCCACGCCGAACGGGTCCGCGTTTCGGCCACCCGGGAGGCTCAATTCGTCTCGATCGTCGTCGACGATGACGGCGCCGGCATTGATCCCGCTTATCGCGAGGAGGTCTTCCGGCCGTTCTACCGCCTGGACGAAGCGCGCAACCAGGATGAGGGCGGCGCGGGCTTGGGGCTCGCGATCGCGCGCGACATCGCCCGTTCTCACGGAGGCGACATTACGCTGTCCGACAGTCCGATGGGGGGCCTCAGAGCAGCGGTTCGGATCCCGGTCTGACTTCGCCGCCCGAACCGCGAAAGCTCAAACCGAAGCGCTGATCCAGCGACTGACAGTTCGCTCTTCGGGCCGGCCCCGGTCTTGGTGGCCACCTGCTTGCCGCCCTTGAACACCATCAGCGTCGGGATCGAACGGATGCCGTATTTGCTGGCGACGCCTGGGTTCTCGTCGACATTGAGCTTGGCGATTTTCACCTTGCCGTTCATTTCGGTGGCGATCTCTTCAAGCGCCGGCCCGATCATGCGGCACGGCCCGCACCATTCCGCCCAGAAGTCGACGACGACCGGCTCGTCGGATTTGATGACATCGGTCTCGAAACTCGCGTCGGTGACCTTGGCCGTTACTGACATGGGCGTCCTCGAAGACGGCGTGCTTGCCGCGAGCCTATAGCTAGGAACCAACCCGAGCGCCGTCAAGCTGGGTCGGCGGCGCCCGGACCCGGCGCGCTGGCTTCGGCGCGCGCTTGACAGGCCTGGAGGTCGTCCCCTAGCCGAACATTGGCGATGGGGCACGAACAGGCGCAGATCGTTCGGCAAATTAGCGGTCTGAGCGCAATCTCCGACCGCTACGACGCGATTCTCTGCGATATCTGGGGCGTCTTGCACAACGGCGTGGCTTCCTTCGCGGCAGCCTCCGAGGCGCTTGTGTCGTTCCGGCGCCGGGGCGGCGCAGTCGTTCTGATCACCAACGCGCCGCGGCCGTCGCCGCCGATTCAAAGACAAGTGCTGAAGCTTGGCGTTTCGCCCGAGGCGTTCGATTCGATCGTCACCTCGGGCGACGTGACGATCGGCTTGATGCAGGCGCAGGCTGGCGACCAGGTCCTCCACATCGGGCCGGAGCGCGACTTGAGCCTCCTCGACGCGGCGGCGGAGGCGACCGGCGCGCGGCCGAAACTCGTTTCCCTCGAAGACGCCCAATATGCTCTATGCACCGGCCTCAGAAACGACGAGACCGAAACGCCGGAGGATTACGAGCAAGAACTGCGAGCGATGGCGTCTCGCGGCATGGCGATGATCTGCGCCAATCCCGACATCGTGATCCACCGCGGCGACACGCTCATCTATTGCGCCGGCGCGCTGGCGCGTCGATACGAGGAGCTCGGCGGTTCGGTGATCTACGCCGGCAAGCCTTATGCGCCGATCTACCGAGCAGGCGTTGGCGCTTGCTGCGCGGGTTCGAGGCGCGCCGGTCGAGAAACGTCGCGTGCTCGCAATCGGCGACGGCATGAAGACGGACATCCTGGGCGCGACGCGAGCGGGGTTGGACGCGCTCTTCGTCACCGGAGGCATTCACCGGTCCTTGCACAAGGAGACGCCGGAGTCGCCGGCCGATCCGATTGAGCTGCAGCTTTTGTACGACGAAAACGCGGTGTGGCCGGTCGCCGCCATCCCCTTGCTTCGGCCGTAGGCGGCTCGGCGGCGCTTCTCCCCGCCCTCGCGGGCTGATGGTTGGCGCCGCCAAGGTGTGCCCGGTTTCAGGTTCAGGTCGCGCATGCAAGATCCACTGTTTCAGACGCTCTATTTCGAAGATCTTGCGGTCGGCATGCGGGCGACGATTCGCAAGACGGTCGAAAATGAAGACGTCATCGGCTTCGCCGAGCTCTCGGGCGATCACAATCCAATCCATTTGTCCGAGCATTTCGCCCGCAAGACGCGTTTCGGCGGCCGAATTGTTCATGGGCTTTACACCGCGAGCCTTATTTCCGGGGTCATTGGCATGCGGCTGCCGGGGCCGGGCGCGGTCTATATCTCGCAGACCTTGAACTTTCTTGGGCCCGTCAAGATCGGCGATATCATAGACGTCAGCGTGGAGGTGGCCGAGCTGACCGAGAAGAAGCGCCGGGTCCGGTTGCATTGCGAGTGTCGGGTCGGCGACCGGATCGTCCTTGACGGCGAGGGCGTTCTCAGCGTGCCGCCGACGCCCAAGCTGAAGCCGCCCGCCGCTTGAGCTCATCTGGCGCAAAGAGAGTTGCGCGGGCCGCAAAACGCAGCTACGGGACGGCGGAATCCCGGGGATCGGCAGGACATGCAATGACCAACGGCTTCGTGCTCGCCACGGACCCGATGCTGCCGCCGCACGGCCTGGAAGGCGCGGTCTACGCCATCGGAAATTTTGACGGCCTGCATCTCGGCCATCAGGCTGTCATTGGACGCGCCGTCGCCATGGCGAAAGCGCGAGCGGCCCCCAGCGCCCTATTGACCTTCGAACCGCATCCCGCCGACTTCTTTGCCGGACGCCCGGTCGTGTTTCGATTGACGCCGCCTCGGGACAAAGCGGCGATATGCGCCGGGCTCGGACTGACGGGCCTCGTCCTTATTCACTTTGACGCCGCGCTCGCCGCGATGAGCGCGGACGAGTTCATCGCCAAAATTCTGGTCGCGCGGCTCGGAGCGAGCGCGGTCGTCGTCGGATGGGACTTTCATTTTGGCAAGGGCCGGTCCGGTTCCCCAGCCACCCTCGCCGAAGCTGGCCTCAAGCACGGCTTTGACGTCGAAATTGTCGCGAAGGTGGAAGACGAAGCGGGGGTTTTCTCCTCGAGCGTCATTCGCAAGGCTCTCGAGCGCGGCGATCTCGCCGCCGCGGCGCGCGGTCTCGGCCGCAACTATTCGGTCTCAGGCCGAGTGATTTCGGGCCAGCGCCTGGGGCGCACCCTTGGCGTGCCGACGGCGAATATCGCGCTTGAGCCGACCAACCGGCTTGCTCACGGAATTTATGCGGTCGTGGCGCGGGTCGACGGGCGCGCCTTTCCGGCCGTCGCCAGCTTTGGCACCCGCCCGACGGTCGATGATGGCCCGCCCCTGCTCGAGGTTCATCTCCTCGATTTCGACGGCGACCTCTATGGGCGCGAGATGGAAGTCGAGTTCATCGAGCGCATCCGGGACGAGATGAAGTTCGATTCCCTCGACGCGCTGGTCGCCGAAATGAACCGGGACAAGGAGCGGGCGCGCGCCATTCTGCAATCCCGCGCCCCGAGGGCGTAAATAACATGCAGATTGAGTATATTAGCCTCGTCGCGGCCATTTTGGAGGCGCGGAACTAAACGGGGTCGTAAGCGCACTGAAAACATTAGGTGGGCGCCGGTAAAATTGCCGCTAGGCTGGCGCGCCCGCCCAGGCGCGCTGCCGCGACGGGCCTTCGAACCGGCGCGGCCCAGTCGACCAACGCCGGAACACGCTTGGCCAGGCGCTGAAGACCGAATTTGGCGAATCGCGCCAAATCCTCTAATCCGACGCGTCCGATCCAACGATATCCGAATTTGGCCCCCAATCTCATGTCCGACGCGTCCGTCACCGGCCTCGACTATTCCCGCACTCTCTATCTGCCGAAGACTGATTTTCCCATGCGCGGCGGTCTGCCGCAAAAGGAGCCGGAGATTCTGGCGCGCTGGGCGCGCGAGAATCTGTATGGCGAGCTGCGCGAAGCGGCCAGGGCCGCCCCAAATTCGTGCTCCACGACGGGCCCCCTTACGCCAACGGCAATGTCCATATCGGCACGGCGCTCAACAAGACGCTGAAAGACATTGTCGTGCGCTCGCATCAGATGACGGGCCGGGAATCCAACTACGTTCCCGGCTGGGACTGTCACGGGCTGCCGATCGAATGGAAGGTCGAGGAAGAATTCTACCGAAGCAAGGGCAAGTCGAAGCCCGACTTCTCGGATTCGCAAGCCATCATCGCCTTCCGCAAGGAATGCCGCGCCTATGCCGAACACTGGCTCTCCGTGCAGCGGGAGGAATTCAAGCGGCTCGGCGTCGTCGGCGACTGGGATCATCCCTACACGACGATGAGCTATCCCGCCGAAGCGCAGATCGCCCGGGAGATCTTCAAATTCGTCGCCAGCGGGCTCCTCTATCGCGGCTCGAAGCCGGTGATGTGGAGCGTCGTCGAGAAGACGGCGCTCGCGGAGGCCGAGGTCGAATACGAAGACCATGTCAGCGACACGATCTTCGTGGCGTTCCCAGTCGAGTCCGAGGACGCGTCCATCGTCATCTGGACTACGACGCCTTGGACGATTCCGGGCAATCGCGCGATCGCCTTCTCGCGCCGCATTCCTTACGGGCGCTATCGAGTAACCGAGGCCCCGGCCGACAACTGGGCCAAGGTCGGAGCGACGTACATCGTCGCGCAATCGCTCGCTCAAAGCGTTTTCGACGCGGCGAAGGTGACCGGGTTCGAATTTCTTGGCGAAGTCAAAGGGGATGCGCTCGCCTCGATGGTCTGCGCGCACCCGCTTCCATGCGCACGGCTACGGCTTTGTCGTTCCCTTGCTCGACGGCGACCATGTGACGGACGACGCGGGCACGGGCTTCGTCCACACCGCGCCCGGCCACGGGCGCGAGGACTTCGAGCTCTGGACCGCGAGCACGCGGCTCCTTCAGGAGCGCGGGCGTCGATACCCGTATTCCCTACACAGTCGACGAGAACGGCGCGCTCACCGACGAGGCGCCCGGCTTCGAGGGCAAGCGCGTCATCAACGACAAAGGCAAACCCGGCGACGCCAACAAGGCCGTCATCGACGCGCTTGATCGAGGCGGGCGCGCTTGTCGCGCGCGGAAAGCTCAAGCACCAATATCCGCACAGCTGGCGCTCGAAGACGCCGGTGATCTTTCGCAACACGCCGCAATGGTTCCTGGCGATGGATCGGCCGTTCGCCAATGCGCAAGGCGGCAAGACCCTTCGGGTCCTTGCGGTCGACGCGATTGAACGCACGCGATGGGCGCCGCCGTCCGGCGAGAACCGGATCAAGGGCATGGTCGCCAACAAGCCCGATTGGGTGCTGTCCCGCCAGCGCGCCTGGGGCGTGCCCCTGTCGATTTTCGTCCGCAAGGACGGTCACGAAATCCTGTTCGACGACGAGGTGAACGCGAGGATCGCCGACGCCTACGAACGGGAAGGCGCCGACGCATGGTTCGCTCAAGGAGCGAAGGAGCGATTCCTCGGCGCGAAGCACGACGCCGCGACTTACGACAAGATCGACGACCTGGTCGAAGTCTGGTTCGATTTCGGGCTCGACCCACGCCTTCGTCCTCGAGGACCCCGAGCACTTTCCGGGATTGGCCGGCATCCGGCGGGCGGTCGACGGCGGCGACGACACGGTCATGTATCTCGAAGGCTCGGACCAGCATCGCGGCTGGTTTCAGTCCTCGCTTCTGGAAAGCTGCGGCACGCGCGGTCGCGCGCCGTTTGACGTCGTGCTGACCCACGGCTTCACGCTCGACGAGAGCGGCCGCAAAATGTCGAAGTCGCTGGGCAACCAGACCTTCCCGCAGGACGTCATCCGCGTTTCGGGCGCCGACATCCTGCGCCTGTGGGTGGCGAGCGTCGACTACACCGACGATCAACGCATCGGCCCCGAAATCCTGAAAGCCGTGAGCGACAATTATCGCAAGTTGCGCAACACGATTCGCTGGATGCTCGGAACGCTCGCGCATCGGGAAGCGGGCGATTCGGTCGGCCACTCGGCAATGACCGGGCTCGAGCGGCTTGATGCTGCACAAGCTTGCCGAACTCGATCTCAAGGTTCGCGATGCTTACGAGAATTTCGACTTCGCACGCGTGATCGCGACGCTCACCGCGTTCATGAACGCGGACCTCTCCGCCTTTTACTTCGACATCCGCAAGGACGCGCTCTACTGCGATCCGCCGTCCAGCGTCAGGCGACGCGGGGCGTTGGAGGCGATCGAGCACATCTTCCGCGCCGTTACGGTTTGGCTCGCGCCGGTCCTGGTTTTCACCACCGAGGAAGCCTGGTCAGCGCGAGACGCCGCCCATCGCTCGATCCATCTCGAACAATTTCCGGTCCATACCCGCCGCGTGGCGGGACGACCAGCTGGCCACGACCTGGGAGACGATCCGCATGTTGCGTCTCGCCGTCACCGGCGCGATCGAAATCGCGCGCGCCGAGAAGCAGATCGGCTCCTCCCTGGAAGCTGCGCCACGGGTCTATCTCAGCAATCCCGAGCACCTGAAGGCGCTGGAGGGCGTCGATTTCGCCGAGGTCTGCATCACCTCGGACGTCGCGATCGAATTCGGGACGCCGATGCCCGCAACGGCGTTTCGTCTGCCCGAAGCGCCCGACGTCGGCGTCGTCGTGGAGCGCGCGCGGGGAATGAAATGCGCACGCTCATGGCGCTACTTCGATCCAGCGACCGCTTCGCCTGATTTTCCCGACGTGACCCCTCGCGACGCGCAGGCGCTGCGCGAACTTAAAGAGCTCGGTCGCTTGTCATGAAGGCGCCCGTGGTCGGGCGGCGTGATCGCGCTCGCTGTCGTCCTCATCGACCAAATCGTCAAAGCTGGTGTTCTGTCCTATTCCGCGCGAACCGATGTCGATCCGAGGCCGCTCACGCCGTTCCTCGATCTGACGCTGCGATGGAACCGGGGCATTTCGTTCAGCTTGTTCGCCCGCGATTCCGCCTCGGGGCAGATCGTGCTGCTCGTGCTGACTTTGGCTGTGACGGGCTTGCTCGCTTTGTGGCTGTTTCGATCCCGATCGGCGCTTCCCGCTGTCGGCCTCGGGTTGATTATCGGCGGCGCTCTAGGCAACGCGATTGATCGGATTGCGCATGGAGCGGTCATTGACTACCTCGATCTGCACGCCTTTGGCCGTCACTTTTTCGTCTTCAATGTCGCTGACGCAGCCATCAACATCGGGGTCGCGCTGCTGATTCTCGACCTGTTGCTGATCCCGCGCGCGCCGAAGAGCCGGAGCCAGGGGAATCCGCCTCACGGCGCGACCTGAAATTCGCCAAGGAAACGCCGCGCATCCGCCGCGGCCGGCCAGGAACGTTTGCAACGTCATGGAATAGCCGAAATTTGTCGCGATACGCCGACGTCGAAGTGATGTCGCAATGCCTCGCGAGGGCAAGAGGTGCCAGGGATGGGCTTTGGTTTGCGGTCAGCAGCGGTCGCGTTGGCGCTGACTTCCGCCAGTCTGGTCAGTTCGCCCGTTTGGGCGGGCGACGATGGCGCTGCGCCTTTATGGCAAGGAATTGGCGGGATTTTCGCGCCGGTTGTTGGATTTACCGGCCTTGGTGGAGGGGAAAAGCCGCCTCCGATCAACTATCGCGAACACGGCAAGCTCGTTCTGCCGCCGAATACCGAATTGCCGCCGCCCGGCTCCTCAGCCGCCGCGGATCCCGCCTGGCCAGTGAATCAGGAGATCGCGCGCAAGAAGGCGCTAAAGGAAGAGGGAAAGAAAACGATCGCCGGGGTGGGCGATGCGCGTCTGCGCTACACGCACGGGTTTCCGGCCAACGAACCCGTCACCATTCGTGCGGTGGATCCAGACGGACAAACGGTCAGGTGCGAAAGCAATTGCGGACAGAGCTCATCGGTGCTAAGCAACCTTAACCCGCTAAAATGGGTTGGAATGGGCAAGTCGGACGCGGCGGCCCTTGGCCCTGAGCCCGACCGTGAATGGCTAACCGATCCTCCTAAGGGATTTCGCGCCCCGGTCGAACCGATAAAAGGGTCGGCGAAAAACTGATCAATCCACTGGCTTGTGGTTTGCTGTCACTTTGGTGATTCGAACCCAGAATTCGAGCCCGGATCGAATTACGGCTTGGCGATCCAAGCAAAAACCGCTATTCTATCCGGAAAGGATTCGCGGGCAGCGCAAATTTCACCGCCTCGGCCTTTCGCCCCAAACCAACCTGAACGATTTGATCGCGGGAAAGGTGCTGAAGTCGCGGAACAGGGTCAGGCGAGGCGGCCTGCGAAAGGCCCCTCCAGACGTAGGACGATGGTCCGAGTGCGGCCAGGGGCCGCTGGTAGGGAAAATTCGCACGAGATCGAGATCAACGTGATCGGACGTGTCCCGTGCGTCGGGTGTGATGAGATCAGCCCATTCGATTGACGCGAAGGCGTGAACCGTCCCTCTCGCACCAATTCGAGCAAGCTTGCGCCGAAAACGATCGGAAAAGCTCTGGGCTAACCGGATGGATATTGGGAAATAAAAATGAGACCAGGTCAGAACAAGAGGATGCGCGGCCGGCCGACGAACAATCGGCGAGGCCCCAATCCTTTGACGCGATCCTATGAATCGAATGGACCAGACGTCAAAATACGCGGCAACGCGCATCACGTCGCGGAAAAATACCTCCAGCTCGCAAGAGATGCTCACACAGGCGGAGATCCTGTCGGAGCGGAGAATTACCTGCAGCACGCCGAACATTACTTTCGGCTCATCGCCGCTGCGCAAGCTGCACAAGCGCTCGCACAGAGCGGTCAGCAGCGGCCGCCCGGAGAGGACGAGGACGACCTGGACGATGACGGCGATTTTGGCGGGCTATCGGACCGTTTTGCCTCGCCTGCGGAACGGCAGCAGGCTTTCCCGCAGCCGCAACAAGGATTTCAACCCCAACCGAGCGCTGCGCCGAACGCCCCACAGCCGTTCGTCGAGAGACCGGCGTATGAGGGCGAGCGTCAGGGCGGCGCCGATCGGGGAGGCTTTGCGCCCCGGCAGGATCGTCAGGGCAATCGATTTCAGGACCGAGGTCCGCGACCCGACCGTCCGTTCCAGGACCGCAACAACGAGGGTTATCGCGACAATCGACACGGACGCGACGGTCGCCCGCGGGATTTCCGGCCCTATCGAGATCCCCAGCAGCCGCGTGAAGCCGGCCCAGATGCGGCGGCGGCGCCAGGACTTCCATCCTTCATAACGGCAAGCCCGAGACCCAATAATACGGATCCGACCACGGGCGTCACGTCACCCGATACGTTGGCCTCGCCGATGCCCATCGCGACGCCTGAGGCCGTTCCCGCGGGGTTGGAGCAGCCGTCAGAGGGAAGCGCTTTTCCAGCCCGAGGTCGACGACGGCGGCTGCGGTCGCCATACGGGTTTGGCGGACCCGGTTCAGGCGAGGGCGAGCAACCGGACGCGACTCCGGAAATCGCCGACGACACACCGGTCAGGGAATAGCGTTAGGCAGGACCTCTCACCGAGATTGAGAGGAGCAATGGCCCGCTCACACAGCAGGCGAGCCGCCAGCGGAATATTCTGCAACCTGGACGTCTCTGCATCCGAGGCGCTGGAGCGACCGTCAGCGTGACGGTTTCGGGCGAAGTTGACACGTTGAGCGTCGCTTGGCACTCGCGGGCCAGAAGCGTCGTGAAATAGAACTGAATGGAATGACCGTCGACTGGCTCGTTGGGGACGGCGTTGGTCAGGAAATCGGTCGCGCTGTGGGAGAGTCGGGCGTTTGCGCCCCTAGCCTCGACGCGCATCGTCAGCGCGTCGTCGTCACCCGAGATGTCGACCGCGACCACCCCGCCCCGCGGCACGGCGCTGGCTGCGATGAGGCAAAGGTTGAGCAATAGCTTCACGGACGCTCTCGAAGCCATTCGCCGATCGAAGTTCCACTGCAGAACCGTGCGGCCGTTGGCGAAAATGTCCCTTGCCACCTTTTCCGCATCGCCCGTGTCGATCGTCGCGCCGAACGAGCCCGCCGCGCCGAAAGCCAGCCGGCAGAATTGAAGGCGCGCCGAGGCTGACATCGCGCTCTTCTTGATGAGCTCCATGGCCACAGTGCGCATCTCCTCGTCCTGCTCTCCGTCGAGCACTTCAAGGCCGTTGACGATCGCCCCAACCGGGCTGATCACATCGTGGCAGACGCGCGAGCAAAGGAGGGCGGCGAGGTCGAGCGGCGTTAGCGAGGCCATCATCGAGGGTTTGATCCTGGTTTGGTGTCGGGGCCTGGGCGGAGACGGAACCGGGTTCGGTCGCACTTGAGCGATCCGATCCCTATCTACCCGATTCGCGCCCCGGTTGCGACGACGACCTCGCCATGTTCGATGGGCGTTTGAACGTGTCCCGCGATGCAGAGACGCAAGATAGCCCTTCGACGGCTGGACAGATTGCGTCCCGGGCGCAATCGGCGTTGACTGGAGCCACGGCTTCCCGTCCCATTTAAGGCTGTCGATTGAAATGAAGGAGACAAGTTGAGCTCGGTTCTCCGGCGTCCAGACGCCTTCGCGCTCGATTCCCACACCCGCGACGAAATCGCCCTGTTTCTCGCCAAGGCCGCGCTGGCGGCGGGACCGGCGGTGATGGAGGAATACGATCGTGGCTGCGAAGTCGCTTCGAAGGCGGACGGCAGTCCCGTTACATCCGCGGATCAACGGGCCGAAGCCATAATCTGCGAATGTCTCGCGCGCATAGTCCCCTTGACGCCCCTTTGCGCGGAGGAGGCGATGGCGGCAGGAGCGCATCCTCAACTCGCCGAGCGTTTCCTGCTGGTCGATCCGCTCGACGGAACGCGGGAATTCCTCGCGGGCAACGGTGAGTTTACGATCAATGTCGCCCTGATCGAGAGTGGCGCTCCGATCGCCGGCGCCGTGTATGCGCCCGCAATCGGCCGGTTGTGGGTCGGCGGCGACACGGCGTTCGCGTGCGAAGTGCGCCTCGGCGGGGAGCCGCCGGACGAAGGATCGCGGCGGCGCATTCAAACTCGCCGCGCGCCCCCGAGCCTGGTCGCCCTTGTGAGCCGTTCGCATCTCGACCGCGAATCCGATTCCTTCCTCAAAGGACTGCCGATTGGCGAAACGCGGTTCGCGGGTTCGTCGCTAAAATTTTGCCTGATCGGCGAGGGCCTCGGCGACGTCTATCCGCGGTTCGCGCCAACGATGGAATGGGACACTGCCGCAGGCGATGCGGTGCTGCGCGCGGCCGGCGGCGCCGTTCTCGATCCCTCAGGACGGCCGCTTTTGTACGGCAAGACCGAGAGCGGATTGCGCAACGGACCTTTCATCGCATGGGGTGACGCGACGGCCGCCAAGCAGTTCGGATATTAAAATCATTGCACTCGGATTTGCGCGGCCATAAACTGAATTTGCAACGCGGCGCCGTGCAACGCATCAGAGTAAACGTGAAGCTTGGCTTTTTGACCATTTGTTAACCTTCCCGCTTCGAGACTGAAGGCGGTCGCAAACGATCGACCGATTCTCAACGGGGGCCCAAATGAACAATGTCATCCGTTTCCGGCCTGCGAACAGTCCCCGTCGCATGGCTTCGGGTGACCGCGGCGCTGCAGATCCTCTTCTTCACCGGCGTGCGGTACCAGCGCTGGAGCGAAGACGCGCATCCGCCGGCGCGGCAAGCACAAGGCGCCCGGCGGAAGCGACGGCCCATTGTGGTGGGAAGCGAACGGAAGAGCCAACGCTAACCTGGCGCCGAGACGTCAAAGCTGTTTTTGAGAAGGGCGCGACATCGAGGAGCTCGGCCAGCCCTAACCGCAGATCCTCAAACTTCGCACGTCGTCAATGCGACCCCGCCCTGCCGCTTGCCCTTATCCGGCAATTCCGATATGAGCCGCGGCGGGACACCTCTCCCCAACGAGAGGCTTCCATCTGAAAGGATGGCGCATCATGACGACGACAACCCCGGGCGTTCGCCCCGCAAACCCCTGCTTTTCTTCCGGCCCCTGCGCAAAGCGCCCCGGCTGGACCCCCACAGCTCTGAATGACGCGGCGCTCGGGCGCTCGCATCGCGCGAAGGTCGGGAAGGCCAAGCTCAAACTCGCGATCGACCTCACCCGCGAAGTGCTGGGCGTTCCCGCCGATTACCGCATCGGGATAACGCCGGGCTCCGACACCGGGGCCGTCGAGATGGCGCTGTGGACGCTTCTCGGCGCGCGCGGCGTTGATGTTCTCGCGTGGGAAAGCTTTGGCGACGGGTGGGTGACCGACGTCGTCAAGCAGCTCAAGCTCAAGGACGTCCGCACGCTCAAGGCGCCTTACGGCGAATTGCCGGACCTTGCCGCAAGTCAATTTCGACAACGACGTCGTCTTCACCTGGAACGGCACCACCTCCGGCGTCCGCGTGCCGAACGGCGACTGGATCGCGGAGAATCGCAAGGGACTGACGATCTGCGACGCCACATCGGCCGCCTTCGCGCAGGAACTCGACTGGCCGAAGCTCGATGTCGTCACCTTTTCCTGGCAGAAGGTCCTCGGCGGGGAGGCGGCGCATGGAATCATCATCCTGAGCCCCCGCGCGGCCGAACGCCTTGAGACCTACACGCCGCCCTGGCCATTGCCGAAGCTGTTCCGCCTCGCCAAGGGCGGCAAGCTCACCGAGGGCTTTTTCGAGGGCGAGACCATCAACACCCCCTCGATGCTGTGCGTCGAGGACTATCTCGACGCGCTGAACTGGGCGAAGTCGCTCGGCGGATCGAAGGGGCTCTTCGCCCGCGCCGACGCGAACGCCAAGGCGATCGCGGACTGGGTCGAGCGCACGCCGTGGATCGATTTCCTCGCCCGCGCGCCCGAGACACGCTCAAACACCAGCGTCTGTCTCAAAGTCGTCGATCCGGCGGTCGCCGCTCTGTCCGCCGACGCTCAGGCCGCGTTCGCGAAAGCGATCGCCAGTCTCCTCGAGAAGGAAAAAGTCGCGTTCGACATCGGCGCCTATCGCGACGCCCCGCCCGGTTTGCGCATCTGGTGCGGCGCGACGGTCGAGACGGCCGACGTCGAGGCGCTGACCCACTGGCTCGACTATGCCTTCGTCCTCGAGAAGATCAAGCTCGCCAAGGCCGCCTGACCACCGCGCTCAGTTCGACGGGCTCGCTCAACGGCGAGCTCGCGTCGGGTCTCGGTTCGAGCTTGCCGCCCGAGACCCGATCTCATGCAGACCCAGCCCAGACAATTCGCAGCGGCCGCGACGCCGCCCGCCAACCCAAGGTCATCCGCCATGACGCCCCGTGTTCTCATCTCCGATAAGCTTTCCCCCGCCGCCGTCGCCATCTTCAAGGAGCGCGGCGTCGAGGTCGACGTCAAACCGGGACTCGACAAGGAGGAGATCGCCAAGATCATTGGCGACTATGACGGGCTCGCCATTCGCTCCAACACCAAAGTCACGGCCAAGCTGCTCGAGCGCGCGACGAAGCTGAAAGTCGTGGGCCGCGCCGGCATCGGCGTCGACAACGTCGACATTCCAGCCGCGACCGCTCGCGGCGTGATCGTGATGAACACGCCGTTCGGCAATTCGATCACCACCGCCGAACATGCGATTGCGCTCATGTTCGCGCTCGCCCGGCAGATCCCGAGCGCCGACGTCTCGACCCAAGCGGGAAAGTGGGAAAAGAACCGCTTCATGGGCGTCGAATTGACCGGCAAGACGCTCGGAATCATCGGTTGCGGGAACATCGGCGCGATCGTCGCCTCGCGGGCGTTGGGATTGAAGATGCGGGTCGTCGCCTTCGATCCGTTCCTGAGCGCCGAGCGCGCCCAGGAGATCGGCGTCGAAAAGCTCGAACTGGACGATCTCCTCGCGCGCGCCGATTTCATCACCCTGCACACGCCGCTGACGGCGCAGACGCGCAACATTCTGTCGGCGGAAAATCTGGCGAAGACCAAGCCTGGCGTTCGCATCATCAATTGCGCCCGCGGCGGCCTTGTCGACGAGGCCGCCTTGCGCGCCGCGCTCGACAGCGGTCATGTCGCGGGCGCGGCTTTCGACGTCTTCATCGAGGAGCCGGCGACAGCCAACCCGCTGTTCGGCCACCCGAACTTCATCGCCACGCCGCATCTCGGCGCCTCCACCAACGAAGCGCAGGAGAACGTGGCGCTTCAGGTCGCCGAGCAAATGTCGGACTATTTGACGCGCGGGGCGATTTCGAACGCGATCAACTTTCCCTCGATTACGGCGGAAGAGGCGCCGAAGCTCAAGCCGTTCATCGCCTTGGCGGAGGGTCTCGGCTCATTCGCCGGCCAGCTCACGCAAGCCCCGATCCAGAAGGTCACGCTCACCTACGAGGGCGCGGTCGCCGAGCTCAAAATCAAGGCGTTGACGTCGGCGGCGATCGCCGGGCTGCTGCGTCCCTCGCTGGTCGATATCAATGTCGTGTCGGCGCCGGCCGTCGCCGCCCAGCGCGGGATCGTCATCGAGGAAATGACCCGCGCCGCGGATGGCGATTACGAAAGCTTCATCACGCTGACCGTCGAGACGGCGCAGCAAACGCGGGCGATTGGCGGGACCGTCTTTCAGGACGGCAAACCGCGCATCCTTTCGATCAAGGGGATCAAGGTCGACGCTGAATTCACCCCCTCGATGATCTATGTCACCAACGAGGACAAGCCCGGCTTCATCGGCCGCTTCGCCGGCCTTCTGGGGGACGCGGGCGTCAATATCGCGACCTTCGCGCTTGGGCGCGACGAACAGGGCGGCTCGGCGATCGCGCTTGTTGCGATCGACGGCGACCGCGCCTCCTGAGGTGATCGCGAAAGTGAGTAAGATCGATGGCGTGCGTCAGGTCGCGGCTTTGCGCTTCTGAGGCGCCACGCCCCAAGCGGAGGACAGGTCCATGAGCGATGATGCGGACAAGCGCGCGCCGGCAAGCGACCCGACCGGGCCGAAAGTCGACGCTCGTCTCCTGGAGATCCTCGTGTGCCCGGTGACGCGCGCGGAGCTTACCTATGACCCAGTTCGCCAGGAGCTCGTTTCGCGCGCCGCGCGGCTTGCCTATCCGATCCGGGACGGGGTGCCGATCATGCTGTCGGAGGAGGCGCGCAAGCTCGACGATTGAGGCCGCCCTTCCTTCGCCCTCCGGGAGAAGCGCGGTCGGGCGAAGCCCGCCGGATGAGGGCGCCGCCCGCTAAATCGACGGCGCCCATTGGGCCGGCCTGGCGGTCGCGGCCGACTCGCTCGCTCGCCGCGCCTCGATCGCCGCCATTGTCGCGCGCAGAACCTCGGTCACCCCGGCGCGGGTCGCGGTCGACAGCATAAGCGGCTTGGCGCGCCTTGCGCCGGCCGCAAGCGGCGGCCCGAAGTCGCGGATCACGCGCATGAGCCGCTCCGTCTGCTTCTTGAGCGTCGCCTCGTCGACCGCATCGACCTTCGATAGCGCGACAATCTCGGTTTTGTCGCTCAGCCCCTCGCCATAAGCCGCGAGTTCGCGGCGGATTGTGCGGTAGTCGGCGCCCGCGTTCGCGCCCGTCGCGTCAACGAGGTGCACCAAAGCGCCGCAGCGCTCGACATGGCCGAGGAACCGGTCGCCGAGACCGTGACCCTCATGCGCGCCCTCGATCAGGCCGGGAATGTCGGCGAGCACAAAATCGCGCCCGTCGATCTTAACGACGCCGAGACCCGGATGGAGGGTGGTGAACGGATAATCGGCGATCTTCGGCTTGGCGGCCGAAACCGCGGCGAGAAAGGTCGATTTTCCGGCGTTCGGCAGACCGATGAGACCTGCGTCGGCGATCAGCTTGAGCCGTAAGACGAGCGTGCGCTCGATGCCCGCGCAAGCCTGGATTGGCGCGGCGCGGGGCGCGGTTGGTCGAGGTGGTGAAATGGAGGTTGCCAAAGCCGCCGTTGCCGCCCTGCGGCGACCACCACCCGCTGCGCCGGGCTCAGTCAGGTCGGCGAGCATCGCGCCGCTCTCCTCGTCGAACACCTGCGTTCCGGCCGGCGACCTTCAGCACCGCGTCGGCGCCGCGCCCGCCGGCCCGATTGCGGCCCATCCCATGCATTCCGGTCTTGGCCTTGAAATGCTGCTGGTAGCGAAAGTCGATCAGCGTGTTGAGGCCTTCGGCGCATTCGACCACGACGTCGCCGCCGCGTCCGCCGTCGCCCCCGTCAGGACCGCCGAACTCGATGAATTTCTCGCGCCGGAACGAGACCGCGCCCGCGCCGCCGTCGCCGGAGCGAACGTACACGCGCGCCTGGTCGAGAAACTTCATCGCGCAGCTGTCTCTCACGGGGCCCTCGCCAGGCTGACTTCCGCTTCGCTCCGCGGCGGGACGGGGCTTGCCCAATCCGCGCGGGTCAGGCGCAGGCTATGGCATTCGACCAGACCCCCGCGCGCCGGGCGCGCCTTGCAGGCCCGTGCCGAGAAGCGCGAATCCACATTTCTCGAGCACCGCTTTGGAGGCCTCATTCTCGACCCTGACGCTGGCCAGGATTTCGAGCGTCGGCGTCAACCCGAAGGCCGCGTTGATGATCGCTGCCGCGGCCTCGGTCGCGAGGCCTTTGCCCCAGACCTCCGGCGCCAGCACGTAGCCGAGCGCCAGGCGATCCCGGCCGCGCGATTCGAGGCTGATCGACCCAATGGCGTCGGTCTTGCCTTTGATTGGCGTCATCACCAGGGTCAGGTCGCGTCCGGCGGAATTCGCTTCGCGCGCGGCGTAGATGAACCGCTCGGCCGAGCCTTCGGGATAGGGATGAGGGATACGCGCGGTGTAGCGGGCGACTTCCCATCGGCTGCAAAATTTATGGATCGCCGCAGCGTCGCAGATTCGGGGCCAGCGCAGCCAAAGGCGCGGCGTCTCAAGCCGGAACACGTCGTCTCTTGCCAGATCGGGAAACATGAAATCACCGGTCAGCGGCCCGCTCAGGGGCCAAAAATGACGAAGGGGACGCGGCGACCGCATCCCCTTTGTAAGCTTGAGCTTACCGGACGATTGAGCAGGCTCTTTGGCCTTTTGTCTCATCTCGAAATATCTGATCTTTCGAGAACGTCCGCGGGGGCTTGTCGCCGAAGCGGGGTTCTCGTCTTGCTCCCCGCTTTATTCTGAAAGGCTAATCGTGCGCACCGATACATATTGGCGACCGTCGCCTTTTCGCTCAAAAGCGACTTCGCCGGCGGCGGTGGCGAACAACGTATGGTCTGTGCCAAGGCCGACATTCCGACCAGCGTGAAATTTGGTTCCTCGCTGGCGTACAAGAATCATGCCGCCAATAACTTGCTCGCCGCCGAACTTCTTCACGCCGAGGCGCCGGCCAGCCGAATCGCGGCCGTTGCGCGACGAACCGCCTGCCTTCTTGTGAGCCATAGTCTTCGCTCCGAACTTCCTGGGCTGACCCAAAAAGGGAAAGCCGACTTCAACCTGACCTTAGCGCATTCGAACGCGCCGCGGAATTGTCTGTTCTACCTATTCGCTCGCCGAAGCAGCCGCCGCTCTCGCCGGGGCGCCGCCGCCGGTGAGGATGTCGGTCACGCGCACGATCGTGAGATCCTGCTTATGGCCGCGCTTGCGCTTCGAGTTCTTGCGGCGACGCTTCTTGAAGGCGTAAACCTTCGGGCCCGCGCGTCTGCTCGACGATCTCGCCGACGACGCTCGCGCCAGCGACCCGCGGCGCGCCGACATGGCTGGTCGCGCCGTCGAACAGCGCCAGCACCTCGTCGAACACGATCCTGCGCGCCCGCTTCGCCGGGCAGCGTCATGACCGTGATCGTATCCTCGGCGGCGACCTTGTATTGCTTGCCGCCGGTCTTGATGACTGCGAACATCGTCTTTCCCGTGTTCCGCCCGGACACTACGCATGAGACATGCGCGGCCGGCTTCTTTGCAGTTGACCGAAAATGCGGCTCTCGCGAGCCGCGGCTTGGACGCTCGGGTTTTGAGCAAGCGTGCTTAAAACCAAAAGCGCGGCTTTGCGGCCGCGCTTAAAGCGAGGCGACCCTATAGGGGGAGCCTGGATCAAAGTCAACGGCGTCGCGACCGCCTTGCTGGCGGGCTCGGCGGAGCGACCAGGCAACTTACCTTTGAGCGGAATCGTCATCGCGAGGAGCCATAGGGCGTCGAACGACGCCCGTCTTTCGACGGGCTATGGCGACGTGGCGATCCAGAGATCGTCGGCGCCCTATGTTCCCCTGGATTGCTTCGCTTCGCTCGCAATGCACTAGTACGCGAGGCTTGGAATGCGTGGGAGGAGGAATGTTCGTCGACTGGCTGCTCGCAAGCTTCCATCATCTGGCGGTCTTTTCGCTCGCCGCGATCCTGTCGGCGGAAATCTTTCTGACCGCTGGGCCGATCGACGACCGCATGGTGTTGAGGGTCGCCCGGATCGACGCCTGGTTTGGCATTTTCGCGGCGCTCGTCGTCGCCGCCGGGGTTTTGCGGGTGTTCTTCGGCGCCAAGGGCTACGAATATTATTCCGTCAACATCTTCTTTTGGGCCAAGATGGCGCTGTTCGTCGGCGTCGGGCTCGTCTCCGTCGCCCCGACCATGCTGTACATCGGCTGGCGCCGCCGCGTTCGCGCCGACCCCGCCTTCCGCCCGCCGGCGGAAGAGATCGCGCAATTGCGCCAGGCTCTCTATGTCGAGGCGGGGCTCTTCGCCCTCATTCCGCTTTGCGCGGCCGCGATGGCGCGCGGCTACGGCATGTGACATTTGGCGGGCCTGGCTCGCGAGCTGCTTTTGGACGGAGGCGGCTGGAAGGCGACGGCTCGGGCAGTAATATCTTGCATAAAATCAGAAATGCAGTTAAACTACCCTCATGACCAATCCGTCCGTTTCCGTTGCGCCAAAATCGTGGGCCGCCGTTCCCACGGTTCTGGCGTGGCGGCAAATGGGCGCGAGAAATTTATTTCAACGAAATTCCAGCGTAACCCATTGAAAAGGTTAGATTCGGACGAGAGAATCCAAGGAAATCCAAGCTTTTCCAACCCTCATAAACCAGGGTTTTCGCGTCCAAACGGCCGCGACCCAAGAAAACCCAAACCCGTCGCTCGCGTGCAACTCCGCTGCGCCGTTCTCGGCCGGGCTCACCGGCGGCGAAGAACCGCCGCCAGGCCGCCGTCAAGCCGCAGCGTTCAGCGCCTCCGCCCACAGCGGCCGATAGCCGCCTTTGAGCGCCGCGACGGTCGAGGGCGGGGTCAGGACCTCGGCGACCGTGTTCGGCTCGAGCGGCGCCGGCGCGCCATAGCCGGCGAAGCTCCACGGCAAAAGCGCGCCCAAGCGCACAGCAAAAGCGCGCCCGTCGCGGGCGATCATCGCCCCGTCCGGCAGGTCGCCGAGCCGCGCCCGCCACAGGCGTTTGCGCCGGTTCTCGACCCGCTCGCGATGGAGCGCTTCGTCCATCGCCTCGACGTGGCTCGGAGCGCCGGGAAAAGCGGCGATAAAGGCTTTCGCCGCTGGCCTGCGGCACTCGAAGCACGGGCGGTGGCCGGCGGCGAGCGCGGTCGGTTCGTCGAGGAAAAAGAGCTCGGTGTAATACCGGCCCCAGACGTCGCGCTGGCGTCCTTTGAATTCGCAGACGCAGATGAGCCAGTGCTTGGTCTTCCAGCGGTTGCCGCTCAGCGTCTGATCGTCGCGATGCAGGCGACCGCCGCGATTGCCCATCATCCCGCCGCGCTCGGCGACGGCGTGCAATTCGCCGAACGGATCGACGCGATTTTGTAGCGGCCGGGGCGCGTGAGATCGGCCGGGGGGCGACAGGTTGCGTTCCACGAAAGGCCGGTCCACGCTTCAAGCCTTGGCGTCTTTGGGACGGGAGACATGGCGCTCGAACTTCGGCCGAATTGCGAATATTGCGACAAGGACCTGCCGCCTGAAGCGACCGAAGCGCGCATCTGCAGCTACGAATGCACCTTCTGCGCCGATTGCGCCGACCGACATTTGAGCAATGTCTGCCCCAATTGCGGCGGCGGCTTCATGCCCCGGCCGATCAGGCCGGTGAAGGCGTGGAGGCCGGGATTGTCACTGGCCAGGCGGCCCGCTTCGACGAAGCGTGTGGGCCTGTCTTACAGCCGCGAAGCGATCGCTGCGTTCGTTCGCGAGGTTGCGGCGATCCCACCCGAGCGCCGCTGAGCGGCTTAACGGACCGGCGCAGCCTGGGCGCTCACCTGCGCTTCGCCGACATTGTCGATATTGTAGACATCGTCGCGGAAATTGGCTGGCCCGTCGTCGTTCGACCAACCGGTGAGATAGACCCAGATCACCGGCACCGCCTTGGCGAGCTTGATGTCGTAGGGCGCCCCTTCCTTGATTTTGGCTTGAAGCGCTTCTTTGTTCCAGCCGTTGGAAGGTCCGCTCGTTCCTTCCAAAAGCCAGGCTGCGTAATCGTAAACGCCCTGCACCCTGACGCAGCCGTGGCTGAGGAACCGGTAGTCGGCGCCGAACAGCCCTTTCGAGGGCGTGTCGTGCATATAGACGGCGAGCGTGTTCGGCATGTTGATGCGGATCGAGCCCAGCGAATTGCCCCTGCCCGAATCTTGCCGCAGCGTATAATTGGCCGCCCGTTCCGTGCTCCAGTTGACCGCTTTCGGATTGATCTCCTTACCCGAACCATCGAGAATCCGGATCTTGGCGCGCGTCAGGTAACCTGGGTCGCGCTGCATCCGGGGAATGATCTCCTTTTTTATGATCGATGTCGGGACGGTCCAGGTCGGGTTGAGATTGACGGCCTGGATATGGGCGGAGATTTCCGGAGAAGGGTGCTCCGGACCGCCGACGATCGCGACGTAGCGATGGGCGACGCGGCCGTTCTCGACCGCCTCGACCGAGGTCGAGGGCAGGTTGACCACGACATACCTGTCATCGAAGGAGAAATTGAGCCCGGCAAGGCGGTCGGCGCTCGAAGCCAGCTGATTGAAGCGCACCCTTGCCGGAACGTTGATCGCTTTCAGCGTCGCGCCGGAGACGATCCCGGTCTGGCGGAGGCCCATGCGCGCCTGGAAGCGCTTCACCGCCGAAGTGAGACCGTTGTCCCACGCCAGACCGCTCGCTTCTCGCGCGGCCAGGTCGCCTTCGATCGCCAGGCGCTTGCGCAGTTTCGCGACCGCCGGACCCTTCGTCCCGGGGCCGATAGCGACGATGTCGGTCGGCCAGCCGCCCGCGTCCACGATCGCTGAATAGCGCTCGGACGCCTTGGCGGTGGCGAAGAAGGTGTCGGGCTGAAGGGTTGGGCGAGGATCGTCGCTGAGCGCGGTCTCGCGCCGCGGGGGAGGGGGCGCGACCTTCTTCGGCTTCGGCGGCGCCGCGGCCTGGGCAGGAAGGGGCGTCGCCGCAGACGGGGAAGCGCTCGGCGCCGAATCGGTCCCCGCCGTTGGCGCCGGCGTGGCCATGGGCATGAAGGGGCTTACGAGGCCTTGAGTTGACGCCGACGGGGCCGCCGGATTGGGCAGGGGCGCCGAAGAGGTCGCCGCGGCAGGCTGATTCGCCGGGATCTGCGCAGGCGGCGCGAGAGAAGTGGTCGAGGCAGGCGGACTCGCGGGATTGGCTGACGGCGCCGGGGAGATTGTGACGGCAGGCGGACTCGCCGGGGTCTGCGCCAGCGCGCCTGAGACGATCAGAGGCAGCGCGGCGAGCGCGCCTGCAAACAAAACCCGCAGCGTCATGCGACAGGACCCGACACGAGGTGAGACGCGCTTCATACGCGCCCCGGAACGATTCACTATGCACATTAAGGTTACTAATTTGTCGCCGCGGTTCAGTTTATGGCGTCAGCGACTGCTGTTTCGCCCATTACGCCGCTCGGCTCAGAAATGCAAAGGCCGCCCCGAGGGGCGGCCCTTCACGAGCGCCGAGGCGCTCCATGGGTTCACTCGATGCCGGGAGAGAGCCGGTTATTGCGACCGCGCCGGAAGCCGGCGAAGCCAAGACCGCAAACGCACAGCGCCATGAGCGCCCACGCAGACGATTCAGGAGACGCGTAAGTGGCTGCCCCGTAGGGCAACCCGATAGCGAGCGCGCCATAACCTGCCGCGACCGCTATACGACGTGGGTTGGCTGAGTTGATGGACATGTTACCCCCAAGTCCAAACGATGCCAGTGACGCAGCGTTAGACAGCAACAATGACAGCACTATGGCATTTTATTGCAAATGCGAACAAAAAAATTTCGCGGTGCAGTATGACATTGTTAACAATTAACAGGCCGTAAATTCGGGGAACCGGCCGCCGCGGGGCCGGGTTGTGCGGCCCAGACTCAGCCGACAACGACGATATGCAGGCGTCGAGGCCCGTGAGCGCCCAAGAGAAGGGTCTGCTCGATATCAGCCGACCGTGAGGGGCCGGTGATGAAATTGAGCGTGCGCGGCGCCTCGCCTTTGCCGTAGACGCTCCGCAGCTTGGCGAAGACGCTCTCGTAATCGGCCTCGATCGCCTCGCGCGGCAGAAGCACAATGTGGTTGTCGGGCAGAAAATTGAGGGTTGTCGGATTGTCCGGGCCGGAGACGAGCGCCAGCGTTCCGGTCTCGGCGATCCCGGCAAAGGCGGCCGAGACGGCGTTGAGGTCATGGCCGTCGGAGGGGCCGCGCAGGATTTCGAGCGTCGTTTCGCCCCACGGCATGTCCGCAAGGCGCGGATCGTCGCCCATGCGCAAGGTCGCTGGACAATTGCTTTCGCGAAGGTAACGCGCGATTTCCGCCGGCGCATCCGCCGATGTGGCGACCTCGCTGACGCTCGCTTGCGCGCGCTCGGCCTCGGCCTTGAACGTCGCGAGCCGGGCCGACACGTCGCCCTGTCCGCGCTTCGGCACGATTCCGGGCGGCGCCTGCTTGAGACGCATATCGACGTCGAACTGGCGCGTCGCTTCGTCGCCGGTCACGCCAAGCGAGCGGCGAACGCTGGCGAAGACCGCCGCGCGAGAACTCATCGCACCGCTCCGCTCCGCGACCGCCACTGGCTCTGGAACGTGGCCCCCTGCGGCGCGGCAAGATCGCGATAGCGCGTCCAGCCGCCGGCGAAGGGCAGCGAGGCGAAGCGGCCCTTGTTACGGCCGGCGAGATGCAGGGCGCGCGCGGCGAGACCCGTCGCCATTCGATAGAGCGCCGGGCGGCTGGCGAAGAACGCCCAGAACCCCAGGCCATAGCGCATCGGCGCCGGCGACAGGCGCCGCTCGAACTCACGCTCGCGCCAGTGTCGCATCATGCCGGGCAAGGGTATGCGGACCGGGCACACCTCTTCGCAGCGGCCGCAGAAGGTCGAGGCGTTGGGCAATTGGCCGCCCTCGGCGACGCCGATGAGCGAAGGGGTCAGCACCGCCCCCATCGGTCCCGGATAGACCCAGCCGTAAGCGTGGCCGCCGACCGCTTGATAGACCGGGCAATGGTTCATGCAGGCGCCGCAGCGTATGCAGCGCAGCATATCCTCGAACTCGCCGCCGAGCATCGTTGAGCGGCCATTGTCGAGAATCACGACATGATAGGCCCTCGGACCGTCCGGATCGTCCGGCCGGCGCGGGCCGGTCGAGAGCGTCGTATAGACCGAGGCGTCCTGGCCGGTCGCCGAGCGCGCCAGCACGCGCAAGAGCTGCGCGGCGTCCTCGAGCGTCGGCACGATCTTTTCGATCGAGGCGATGACGATGTGCGCTCTCGGCAGGATTTGCGTGAGGTCGCCGTTGCCTTCGTTGGTGACGATGATCGACGTTCCAGTCTCGGCGACGAGGAAGTTCGCGCCCGTAATCCCGACATCGGCGGCCAGAAATTTGGCCCGCAGCACCTGGCGCGCCTCGGCCAGCAATTGTTCGGGTTCGGCGAGACTGCGCTCGGGCAGGAGATCGCCATGCGCCTTGCGGAATTCCTGCTCGATGTCCTTCGCCGTGAGATGGATCGCGGGCGCGATGATGTGGGAAGGCGCTTCGTGGCGCAGCTGAATGATGTACTCGCCAAGGTCGGTCTCGATCGGCTCGATCCCCGCCCCCTCGAGGGCGTGGTTGAGGTCGATCTCCTCGGCGATCATCGACTTGCCCTTGGTGACGCTTTTCGCGCCCATCGACTTGCAGAGGTCGATGATGATCTTGCGCGCTTCCTCGGCGTCCTGCGCGTAGTGGACTTCACCGCCGCTCGCGCGGACCTTCTGCTCGTAGGCCTCGAGATAAAGATCGAGGTGGGCGAGCGTGTGATCCTTGATCGCCTTGGCGCTGTCGCGCAGCGCTTCGAACTCGGGCAATCTCGCGGCCGCAGCCGCGCGCCGGCCGACGAAATTGCGCGAAAACGACATCGCGCCCTGCAATCGGGCGTCGGTCAGCGCCTCATGCGCGTTCTCTTTGAACTTGGACGAGGTCGCGACCCCGCTCATCGGGCGGCCTCCGGCTTGCCTTCGCCAATCGCCGGTCCGTCCGCCATTCCCGCCAGAATTTCCGCGACATGGCGCGCCTTGATCGGCGATCCGTCGCGCTGAAGCTTGCCCGCCATGTTCATGAGACAGCCGAGATCGCCCGCGAGCACCGTGTCGGGTTCGACGCTGCGGATGTCGTCGGCTTTGCGCGCGACGATCGCGTTCGAGAGTTCGCCGTATTTGGTCGCGAACAATCCGCCAAAGCCGCAACAGACCTCCGCATCGGTCAGTTCGACCAGCTTCAGGCCCTCGACTCCGGCCAGAAGCCGCCGCGGCTGAGTCTTGACCCCGAGTTCGCGCAGGCCTGCGCAGGAATCGTGATAGGCGACGGTTCCCTCATAGCGCGCCGCGACCTTTTTGACGCCCATGACGTCGACCAGGAAGCTGATCAGTTCGTGTGTCTTTGCCGCGAAAAGCTCGGCGCGCTGCGCAAGATCCGGCTCGCCCGCGAACAGTTCGGGATAATGCTTGATCAGCATGCCCCCGCATGAGCCGCTCGGCGCAACGACATAGTCGCAGTCCTCGAACGCGTCGATCGCCTGCCTCGCCAGCGTTTTTGCAGCTCCGCGGTCGCCGGCGTTGTACGCGGGCTGACCGCAGCAGGTTTGACTCGGCACGACCACCTTGCAGCCGGCGTCCTCGAGCAATTTGACCGCCGCGAATCCGACGCTCGGCCGGATGATGTCGACGAGGCAGGTGACGAACAATCCGACGCGAGGCTGAGATTTCGGGCCTGAGGGGGCCCCCGTTATAGTCATCTGTTGATCGATCCTTGGCCCGAGAGGGCCGCCAGCGCTCTTGTCGCTCAGCCTTCGCCTGCTTAAGCTCGCATAATGGCCACGGATATCGCAACCCGCGTCTATAATCACGCGTTTCGCATCGATCCGGCGATTCGCACGCTGCTCGACACTGATTTCTACAAGCTTTTGATGCTCCAGATGATCTGGAAGCTGCATCCCAAGCGGCAGGTCACTTTCCAGCTCATCAATCGGACGACGTCGGTCAGGCTTGCGGATATCGTGGACGAGCGGGAGCTGATCGACCAGCTTGATCATGCGCGCAGCTTGCGACTCGCCAAGAATGAACTGATCTGGCTTGCAGGCAATACTTTTTATGGCACGCGCCATATTTTCGAGCCTGAGTTCATGGAGTGGCTGGCGACGTTTCAGCTGCCCGAATACGAGCTGACAAAGCGCGACGGGCAGTACGAACTGCGCTTCGCCGGCCCTTGGACGGGCACAACGATGTGGGAAATTCCCGCTCTCGCCATCATCAGTGAGCTCAGGGCCCGCGCCGCGATGCGCCGCATGAGCCGCTTCGATCTCGATGTGCTCTACGCCCGCGCCAAGGCCAAGCTTTGGTCGAAAGTGGAGCGGCTGCGTATTCTCGAGCGTGAGGAAGGGCCGGTGAGAGTGTCCGATTTCGGCACCCGCCGGCGCCACGGCTTTCTGTGGCATCGCTGGTGCGTCGAGGCGATGCAGGAGGGTCTCGGGGCTAGTTTCATCGGGACGTCCAACGTCAAACACGCGTTGGATACGGGGCTTGAGGCGATTGGCACCAACGCCCATGAATTGCCGATGGTCTATGCGGCGGTCGCCGAGGACGACGACGCATTGCTAGAGGCGCCGTACAAAGTGCTGAAGGACTGGGCGAAGATGTACGGCGGCAACCTGCTGGTCGTGCTGCCGGACTGCTTCGGCACCACGTCGTTCCTCAACAACGCGCCAGATTGGGTGGCGGACTGGAAGGGCGCCAGACCGGACTCCAAACTGCCGATCGCGGCGGCGCGGGAGCTGATCCACTGGTGGAAGGAGCGAGGACGCGATCCGCGGGAGAAGCTTATCGTGCTGTCCGACGCGATGGACGTCGATTCAATCGAAGAGGCGGTGCGGGCGCTCCGCCGGCAGGTCAATCTTTCGTTCGGCTGGGGCACCAATCTGACCAACGACTTCGTCGGCTGCGCGCCCGCCGGGGTCGACGGCGAACTCAAGGCGATTTCGCTGGTCTGCAAGGTCGTGGAGGCGGATGGGCGCCCCGCGGTCAAACTCTCCGACAATCCGAACAAGGTGATGGGCCGCCCGGAAGAGGTCGAGCGCTACCGTCGGGCGTTTGGGTTGGCCGGAATGAGGGCCGCGCCCGTGACGGTCTAAGGGATCCGGACTTCGATGACATTCGCAGGCTTCGGTCCGAAGGCGCTGCCTTTCTTCAAGGCGCTCAAGTTCCACCAGAGCCGGGAATGGTTCGAGGCCAACCGCGAGACTTATGAAAGCGCCGTCAAAGGCCCGATGGGCGACTTGGTCGAGGACGTCGCAGAGCGCCTGCTACAAGCGAAAATTCCAATCAAGGGCGATCGCAAGTCCTCGCTGTTTCGCATTCATCGCGACGTCCGCTTCTCCGCCAGCAAGGACCCTTACAAGACCAATTCCGGCGTCGTGCTGAGCCGGTCGGGAAATAAGAACGATCCCGGGCTCCTCTATTTCCACCTGTCGCCGGAGGCGTGTTTCTTCGCGGCCGGCTTCTACCGGCCCGATCCCGATAGGCTCGCGCGGCTGCGGGCTGGCGCCGCGCGGGCTCCTAAGGCGTTCAAGGCAATGACGGCGAAGCTCAAGAAGGCGCGTCTGGCGTTATCGGCCGAGAACTCCCTCAAACGCGCGCCGCGCGGCTTCGAGGCGATCCAGGATCCCGAGATTGCCGCAGCAACGAGGCTCAAGAGCATGATCTGTCTGCGTCCAGTCGGAGAGCCGGCGATCGCCTCCCCGGCGCTGGTCGACGACTTCTGCGCTTTCGCCGCCGACGCGCTCCCGCTGCTCAAATGGGGCTGGGACGCGCTCGCCGATGCGCGCGAGCCGCGTCCGCCGCAGTGATTCCGTGCGGCCTCGTTTGGATTCGTTCGATCCCGTCACGCGTGCTCCGTGCACTTCCAACGCTCGCTAGGTGTGAGCCCTCAGGAGGTTGTCCCTTCGGTTTGATGCGTGAAGGCTGATGTCGGCAACCCTCAGGGATTCGCGGAGAACCGAATGGACATGCACGAGAATGCATCCCTCACGTCGAGAGGCGATGGCGCGCAGCGTGATCGAAGGGGGCCTGTCGAAGGCTTCGGCGGCGCGGGAGTTCCGCACCACGCCCAGGACCGTCGCCAAGTGGGTCGAATGTTTCCGCATCGAGGGCGTGGCGGACTTGCGCGACCGTTCGTCAAGGCCACCACTCATCGCCAAGCCAAGCGAGGCCTGCCGTCTGCGCGGCGGTCGAGGCTTTGCGAAGGCGGCGCCACACCGGCCAGCAGATTGCCGCCGAGGTCGGCGTTTCGCCCGCCACCGTCAGCCGCATCCTCAAACGGCTGCGCCTCAATCGCCTGTCAGCGCTCGAGCCTGCCGAGCCCGTCCGTCGCTATGAACGGGCCGCCCCTGGCGAGATCCTCCACATCGACATCAAAAAGCTGGGCAAGTTCAGTCGGATCGGCCATCGGGTCGCCGGCGATCGGACCGGCCAGAGCAAGACCCGCGGAGTCGGCTGGGACTATGGGCGTCTGGCGATCGACGACCATTCCCGTCTCGCCTACGATCCCATCGCTACGCCAAGACGCTTCGTCGGCTCAAGATCAAGCATCTGCGCACCAGGCCCTACACCCCCAGAACCAATGGCAAAGCCGAGCGCCTCGTCCAGACCAGCTTGCGCGAGTGCGCCTACGCCCGGGCCAACGCCACCTCTGAAGACCGCGCCGCCGAACTGCCCATCTGACTGCACCGCTACAAACGGGCATCGCCCTCATGGCAGTATCGGCGCCAAGCCGCCGATCTCAGGTCAGAAACGTATGCGCACCCCGGCCGACGGGTCCCAGTTGACCGTGTGGTTGAAGCCATTGGCGAGGCCGCCGAACACCGAATTGCGCAGCACGCCGGCGTAAAGGTCGACGCGCTTCCATGGCCGCCAGTCAATCATCATCGAGACGCCCTGCTGGCCGCCAGCGCACTTGTTGCTGCTGATAACGGGCCCGAAACCGGTGCAGGCGGTCGTATTGTAGTTGTTCTGTGACTGGAAATAATACCCGAAGGCGACGTCGAGATCGGGCCTGAGCGCATATTTGGCGCCGCCCCAATAGGTCATATTGACCCTCTGAATGTTGTAATTGGTCGCGCTGATGGCGGAGTTTGTGAGGACGCCCTTGCTGAGAACGCCCCCGGGGACAAAGATGCCCTGAGCGATGGTCTCAAAGCCGCCGAAATGGTCGTCAGACGGATTCATCAGTCGCGCATAGAGGTAACCGCCGTAAAAACCCCATTGATTCCAGTTGTACTTTCCCAAAAGCGCCAGGCCGATGTTGTTTGACAGGGTCGCCTTCAAGACATCATTCGGATTGAAAAATTGGCTGTTGATGTTGATCAGGCAATTCGTCGGCGTGAGGCAGACGATGTTCGACCCACTGAAGCTGGAAAGGGACACCGCATCCTTCGCCCAGGACCCGATTGCGTCGAGCGACAAGGTTCCGGCGTAAGGGGTTCCGCCAAACAACTTGAAGTCGCCGCCGAGCTGGCCCTGATACATTCCGTCCGACGCGTTGCCAAGCGCATAGCCGCCAATCTGGGCCTGGAAGGCGGCGCGGAAGTTCTGGTAGCTCAGGCGATAGGTGAACGCCGTGTTGGGGCGGACCGTCTCGGTGTCTTGAAACCCAGCCAACGAACTCGATACGCCGACGAGCGAGTAGGCGATCGACGCGACCGGGTCGTAGGCCGAGAGGGAGTTCAAGACCAGCGAGTTCGTGCGGCCGAAAGTCAGCGTTCCATAGGTGTTGTTGCTGACGCCGATGAAGCCTTGCGAATTATCCCACTGACCGGCGCGGCTCGAGTCGAGCGCCGTGCCCGAGAAAGGGGCCTTGTTGGTGAATCGCGCATTGTTGTCGGCGAGTGACCGCGGGCCGTTGTTGAACATGCCGGAGTAAGGATTGATGCCCGCCTCCAGGACGCCGATCAACGACCAGCCGGGCGCCCCCACGATCCCAAGGTCCTGTTTCAGCTTGATGCCGAGCACCGAGGTGCTGAGGCCGTTGGTGATCGGCTGCCAGCGACGGCTGTTGGAGTATTTCTGGATGGCGTAGGCTGGTTTGTCGGTGACCGGGCTGCGGTCGGCTCCGGCGGCGAAGTAGCCGCCGCCGACGTCGAGAGTCCCGTAGACCGTGATGGGCCCGGCGGACAGAGGGCAGTCGCTGGCCGAGGAGTCAATCCAGGCCCAGAAGGTCGCAAAGCAGTTCGGCTTGGGCTCCTCAACAGCCTTCTTCGTTGGAAGATCCGCGGCGTGAGCCGCGCCCACCGCGCCGATTGCGATCGCCAGAGCAACACCAAGCTTTTTCATCCGAACCACCCCCATTCACCCATGGCCGACGCGGGTTACGCTCTCGCCCGTGCTGTGAGCGCCTTCCGTCACCGCGCCGCGTCTGACAGTTTGTCCCCTATTATATACAAAGACTATAGACAAACTAGATTATTCCAGAATCTGAGCCTCTCTTGAAGCGTTGCAATTCTCCACCGCGAATTTTCCCCATTGGCGCATGCCTTGGACGCCTTGGTGAGCCGGGCGAAAAACGCGAACTTTCACGTTGCGCCCCTGGGGCCCGATGGTGAGTTCGCCCAGCCGGAAGGCAGGGTTCGGCCCAAATCAAGATCGACTTACCCAAATAATCTAACCGCACCCGACGTCACAGGCAACTATAATTTAACCAAGATTTTGCCTTTATTTCAGCAATGTTGTAAATAAGCCACGATAAATACATCGTATCGTCCGTTTAATATATGAATCAGAACCAGCAATACTTGCAGAACACAACAACAACGTGAGAGGCGCCCGGGCGCTCTCGACGAAACGTTAGACTCCAAACCTTGCACCCTAACGACAAGCCCTCCGGCCGAGCGGCGGCGCCGCGCGTCCAGCCGCCAGCAATCCTAGCCGAAAGCGCGCTATATATCAATGGATACAATGGGGCGCGTCCGCTCCACAAAAGCGCGGTCCCGCTTCTCGCAAATTCAGGCTTGAGCCTTACGGCGAAACCCCGCGCTGGATGATGGCGATCACCTCTGATTTCGCCCGTTCAAAGGCCTTGTCGTCGGGCGCACGTCCCCCGTTGAGGGTCGCGATTTCATGCGCCGCGTTGGCGTATTGCTGTGTCGCCGCCCAGATCATGTAGAACAGGAACTTCGGCTCGATGGCTTTGAGCTTGCCAGCGGCGATCCAGCGCTTGACCACCCGTTCGCGCGACACGACCCATTGGGTCAGCGTGGTCTCGAGGAAGTCCTGGATCATCGGCGCGCCGCGCATGATCTCCGCCGACCAGATGCGGGTCGCGAGCGGCATCTCACGCGCGAGGTCCATTTTCGCCCCGATATAGGCTGAGAGGGCGACCGTCGGATCCTCGCTCGCGTCAAAGGACGAGGCGGCGGCGAGCCGGGCGGTCGGCACCCGCTCGATCACCGAGCGGTAGAGCGTCTCCTTGGTTGGGAAATAATAGTGCAGGTTGGCCTTCGGAAGGCCGGCGCGCTGCGCGATCGCAGCGGTGGTCGCGCCGGCGAATCCCTGCTCGGCGAACACCCATTCGGCCGCCTCGAGGAGCGCGCGTTCGTTTTCCTCCCGGACGGTCGGTCTCGGTCTGCGGCGCGCCATGAAGGTCCTCGGACGCGCCCTCCCGTCATCCCGGCGTCGCGCGGTCTTAAAACCGCGGGCCGCTTTGGCATGAGGCGGCGGCGGCGAATTGATGAGCGCTTCGCTTGAGGTTACGTCATTTGACCATTTGGTCAAAGCTATAATAGCGTTTGCCGATGTCCGGCGGAGCTGTTGATGGCTGACTTGTCGAATGTGCGCGTCAACGGGACAAGGCTCTGGGATTCGCTCATGGAAATGGCGAAAATCGGCGCCACTCCGAAGGGCGGCGTCAAGCGCCTGACGCTGACCGATCTCGACCGTCAATCGCGCCAATTGTTCCGCAAATGGTGCGAGGCCGCCGGCTGCGCGGTCACCGTCGACGAGATGGGCAACATGTTCGCGCGCCGCCCGGGCGAGGACAATACGCTCGCTCCGGTCATGGTGGGCAGCCACCTCGACACTCAGCCGACCGGCGGCAAGTTCGACGGCGCGCTCGGAGTGCTCGGCGCGCTCGAGGTCGTGCGTTCGCTGAACGATCTCGCCATAAGGACCCGGCGGCCGATCGAAGTCGCCAACTGGACCAACGAGGAAGGCTCGCGCTACGCGCCGGCGATGATCGCTTCGGGCGTGTTCGCCGGCGTTTACACCAAGGAACACGCCTATGCCTGCAAGGACGGCGAAGGCAAGGCGCTCGGCGACGAACTCGAGCGGATCGGCTTTAAGGGCGAGGAGCCCGTCGGCAAGCATCCCGTGCATGCCTTCTTCGAGCTGCATATCGAGCAGGGGCCGATCCTGGAGGACGAGTCGATCGACGTCGGAATCGTCACCCATGGACAGGGGCAGCGCTGGTACGAAATTCGCCTGACCGGGTTCGAGAGCCACGCCGGCTCGACGCCGATGCCGCGCCGGAAGGACGCGCTGCTCGGCGCCGCGCGGATCGTCGAGCTCGTGAATGCGATCGGCCTCTCGAAGGCGCCCCTCGCGGTGTCGACGGTCGGCATGCTCAACCCCTATCCGAACTCCCGCAATGTCATCCCGGGCGAAGTGTTCATGACCTGCGAGTTCCGGCATCCGGACGACGCCACATTGAGCGAGATGGATGCGGCTTTGCGCGACTGGAGTCGAGGCGATCACCAAAAAGATCGGCCTGACCTGCGACCTGAAGCAGATCTTCTACTACGCCCCGGTCTCCTTCGATCCCGGCTGCGTCGAGGCGGTGCGCCGCGCGGCCAGGCATTTCGGCTATTCGCATCGCGACATCGTGTCCGGCGCCGGCCATGACGCCTGCTATCTGGCGCGGGTCGCGCCGACGTCGATGGTGTTCACGCCCTGCGTCGACGGGATCAGCCACAATGAAAGCGAGGACATCAAGCCGGATTGGGCGACCGCCGGCGCCAATGTGCTGATGCATGCGGTGCTGGAGAAGGCCGAAATCGCGTCGTAACGGTCATCGGCGGCCGGGCGGCGACACGTCCGCGCGCGGGAACACAAGGTTTGGGAGAGTCAAATGTCGCTCGTCATCGAAGGCGGAACGATCGTCGCCGCGGACCGCACTTACAAGGCCGACGTGCTGGTCGAAGGCGAGACCATCAAGGCGATCGGCGAGGGGTTGAAAGGCGACAGCACGCTCGACGCCAAGGACTGCTTCGTCATGCCCGGCGGCATCGACCCGCACACGCATCTCGACATGCCCTTCATGGGCACGAATTCCGCCGACAATTACGAGAGCGGCACCAAGGCGGCGCTGTCGGGCGGCACGACCATGGTGGTCGACTTCTGCATCCCCAACCGCAACCAGCCGCTGATGGAAGCCTTCGCCGATTGGCAGAAACGCTCGAAGGACGCTGTCTCCGACTATGCCTACCACATGTGCATCACCTACTGGGACGATTCCGTCCGTGAGGACATGGCCAAGGTGGTCAAGGCTGGCGTGACCACGTTCAAGCATTTCATGGCCTACAAGGGCGCGCTGATGGTCGACGACGAGCAGATGTTCGCTTCGTTCACCCGCTGCGCCGAACTTGGCGCGATGCCGCTCGTCCACGCCGAGAATGGCGAGATCGTCGCCGCGCTGCAGAAGCATTACATGGCCAAGGGCATAACCGGGCCGGAGGGACACGCGCTGTCGCGTCCGCCGGATGTCGAGGGCGAAGCGGCCAATCGCGCGATCATGCTGGCCGACCAGGCGGGCGCGCCGCTCTACATCGTTCACGTGTCCTGCACCCAGGCGCACGAGGCGATCCGCCGCGCGCGCGCGCTGGGAAAGCGCGTCTATGGCGAGCCTTTGATCCAGCATCTCGTGCTCGACGAGAGCGAGTACTACAACAAGGATTGGAAGCACGCGGCCCGACGCGTCATGTCGCCGCCGTTCCGCGACAAGGTTCATCAGGACGACCTCTGGAATGGCTTGCGCGCCGGCTCGCTGCAGGTGGTGGCGACCGACCATTGCGCCTTCACCACCAAGCAGAAGGAGCTGGGGCTCACCGACTTCACCAAGATCCCCAATGGCACCGGGGGGCTTGAGGACCGCATGCCGGTCTTGTGGACCTATGGCGTCGAAACAGGGCGCCTGACCATGAACGAGTTCGTCGCGGCGACGTCGACGAACATCGCGCGCATCTTGAACCTCTATCCGCGCAAAGGCGCGATCCTGCCTGGGGCGGACGCCGACGTCACGGTCTGGGATCCGAAGGCCAACAAGACCATCTCCGCCAGGTCCCAGGTTTCGGTCATCGACTACAACGTGTTCGAAGGAACGAAGGTGACGGGCCTGCCGCGCTATACCTTGTCGCGCGGCGAGGTCGTCTACCGCGACGGCTCGGTGCAGGCCGAGCTCGGGCGCGGCCGCTTCATCAGGCGCGAGCCGTTTCCGGCGGACGCGCGGGCGCTCAAGCGCCATAAGGAGTTCACCGCGGTGGCTGGCGTTGCGCGCTGAGGAAACGGATCGGCGATGGACGTAGCGGCGCCCGCCAATTTCGAGCCGGACGACCGCAGGGCGAGGCCGGCCGCAAACGCCGCGATTGAGATCAGCGGGCTCTCGCTCAGCTTCGACACCGACGATGGGCCGGTGCAGGCGCTGAGCGACGTCAGCCTGAGGGTCGCCCGCGGCGAGTTCGTCTCCTTCATCGGACCGTCGGGCTGCGGCAAGACCACGCTTCTGCGCGCCGTCGCCGATCTCGAGAGCCCGACCAGCGGGTCGATCCGCGTCAATAGCCTGAGCCCGGGCGAAGCGCGTGCAAACCGCGCCTACGGCTACGTCTTTCAGGCCCCGGCGCTCTATCCATGGCGGAGCGTCGCGCGCAATATCGCGCTGCCGCTCGAGATCATGGGCTTCAGCAGGGCGGAGCGCGAGGCCCGCGTCGCGAAGGGACTCGAGCTCGTCAATCTTTCCGGCTTCGGCCCCAAATATCCCTGGCAATTGTCGGGCGGCATGCAGCAGCGCGCCTCGATCGCCCGGGCCCTGTCGTTCGACCCCGATCTTCTCCTGATGGACGAGCCGTTCGGGGCGCTCGACGAGATCGTGCGCGACATGCTGAACCAGCAATTGCTGCGCCTGTGGGACGTAACCGGCAAGACGGTGCTGTTCGTCACCCACTCGATTCCGGAAGCGGTGTTCCTGTCGACGCATATCGTCGTCATGTCGCCCCGTCCGGGCCGCATCACCGACGTCATCCAATGCAATTTTCCCCGCGACCGTGCGCTCGACATCCGTGAGACGCCCGAATTCCTGGCCGTCGCCAACCGGGTGAGGCAGGGCCTGCGCGAGGGTCATTCCTATGACGGGTAGCGCCCCTCGCGCGCGCCCTCATCCGGCCGCGCTCCGCGCGTTCACCTTCTCCCTGAGGGAGAAGGGAAGTGGCGGCTACCCTTCTCCCTCAGGGAGAAGGTGGCGCGAAGCGCCGGATGAGGGTTGGCCGGATGAGGGCAGGGACGCCGATGAAATCGGCGCTGCCCATCACGACCGTGGTCGTCGCCATCCTCGCGGTCTGGTACGTCGCCGCGGCGCTGATGAACGCGCCGCTTCAGCGCGATCAGTTCGCCAACGCGGGCCGGACGGATTACGCAACCCGAGACCTCGTCGCCGCGTCGCTCAACATGGAGCGCCCGAAGCTGCCGGCCCCCCATCAGGTCGCGAGCGAACTTTACAAGCTCGTCTTCGCCACTTCGCCGACGTCCAAGCGCAGCCTCGTTTATCATGGGGCGATTACGCTTGAAGAGACGCTGATCGGCTTCGCCGCCGGATCGGCTTTGGGCATCGCTCTTGCCGTGCTCATCGTCTCCATGCGCTGGCTCGAGCGATCGATGATGCCGTGGATCGTGGCGTCGCAAACCGTGCCGATCATTGCGCTGGCTCCAATGATCGTCGTCATCCTCAACCAGTTCAACGTCACGGGAATTGCGCCGAAAGCCGCGATCGCCGCCTACCTCTGCTTCTTTCCGGTGACCGTCGGCATGGTCAAGGGCTTCCGCTCGCCCGATCCGTTGCAGCTCGACCTCATGCGCACCTATTCGGCGACCCGCGCGCAGACCTTCCTGAAGCTTAGAGCGCCCGCGAGCGCCCCGTTCTTCTTCGCCAGCATGAAGATCGGCGCCGCCGCCGCGCTCGTCGGCGCGGTGGTCGCCGAAGTGACCAAGAGCGAGGACGGGGGTTTGGGCGCGCGGCTGCTGGCGGGCTCCTATTATGGACAGACGGTGCAGATCTGGGCGGCCCTGTTCGCCGCCGCAGCGCTGTCGGCGGCGCTGGTCGCGGCAATCGGCGGCGCGGAGCGCATCGCGCAACGACGAATGGCGTTCACACCATGAGCCTGCGCCGCCTCAATGACCTTTTGCCGCCGCTCGCCTTCGGCCTCGCGGTGCTGGCGATCTGGGAGGCGGGGGTCAGGCTCCTCCATGTTCCCGCGATCATCCTGCCTCCGCCCTCGGCGATCGCAATGCGCTTCGCCACCTCCATCCCCACGCTCGCGGCCGATTTCAGGCAAACGATCCAGGGCGTGCTGGCGGGCTATGTCATCGGCTCGCTGGCGGGATTTGTCGTCGCGATCCTGATCGACCGGTCGCAATTTCTGCAACGCGGCCTGATGCCGATCGGCAATCTCGTTTCCGCGCTGCCGATCGTCGGCGTCGCGCCGATCATGGTGATGTGGTTCGGCTTCGATTGGCAGTCGAAAGCAGCCGTCGTGGTCGTGATGACCTTCTTCCCGATGCTGGTCAACACCATCGCCGGACTTTCCAGCGCCGGAGCGATGGAGCGGGATCTGATGAAGACCTACGGCGCCAATTATTGGCAGACCCTGCTCGCGCTGCGGCTGCCGGTCGCAATGCCGTTCATCTTCAACGCGCTCAAAATCAACACGACGCTTGCCATGATCGGCGCCATCGTCGCCGAGTTCTTCGGCACGCCGATCGTCGGCATGGGCTTTCGCATCTCGACCGAGGTCGGCCGGCTGCAGATCGACATGGTGTGGGCGACGATCGTCGTCGCCGCGCTCACCGGATCGCTGTTCTATGGGCTTGTCGCCATCGTCGAGCGCCGGGTGACGTTCTGGCACGCGTCTTATCGTGCGAAAGAGGCTTGAGCTTTTCACCGCATGCGATAGTCCTTGAGCGCGGCGATGGGGAAGTCCTGGGTTCAACTGGAGGGAGTTCACAATGAAATCGATGATGGTCGCAGTCGCCGGCGTGGCGGCGATGCTGGCGGGCGCGGCGCGCGCCGACGACAAGGTCACGCTGCAGCTCAAATGGGTCACCCAGGCGCAATTCGCCGGCTATTACGTCGCCAAGGACAAGGGCTTCTACAAGGAAGACGGCCTCGACGTGACGATCAAGCCCGGCGGGCCGGATGTCGCGCCGGAGCAGGTGCTGGCGGGCGGCGGCGCCGATGTGGTGGTCGACTGGATGCCTGCCGCGCTCGCCGCGCGCGAAAAGGGCGCGCCGATGGTCAACATCGCCCAACCGTTCAAGCATTCGGGGCTTGAGCTCACCTGCCGCGCCGACACCGGCATCAAGAAGCCCGAGGATCTCAAGGGCCGGACGCTCGGGGTGTGGTTCTACGGCAACGAATATCCGTTCCTCAACTGGATGGGCAAACTGCACTTCAAGACCGACGGCTCGCCCGACGGCGTCAAGGTGGTGAAGCAGGGCTTCAACGTCGATCCGCTGTTGCAGAAGCAGGCCGACTGCATCTCGACCATGACCTATAATGAATATTGGCAGGTGATCGACGCCGGCTACAAGCCCGACCAGCTGGTCGTGTTCAAATACGAGGATCAGGGCGTCGCAACCCTCGAGGACGGCCTCTACGTGATGGAGGACAAGCTCAAGGACCCGGCCTTCGTCGACAAGATGGCGCGCTTCGTCAAGGCGTCGATGAAGGGCTGGGACTATGCCCGCGCGCATCCAGAAGAGGCGGTCAAGATCGTGCTCGACAACGACGCGACCGGCGCCCAGACCGAGCACCACCAGACGCAGATGCTGAGCGAGGTCAACAAGCTGACCGAAGGCTCCGACGGCCGGCTCGACAAGGCCGACTACGAGCGCACGGTGAAGACGCTGCTGACCGGCGGTTCCGATCCCGTGATCTCCAAGGAGCCGACCGGCGCCTATACGACGGTCGTAACCGACAAGGCGCTGGGCAAGTAAGGCGATCAACCCTGCAGTAGCGCGTTCGAAAGAACGCCCTACCACCTGATCGGAGACGGCATTTCCTCGATCGAGGAGATCGAGAGCCGCTGATGGACACGCAACCGGTCAGTCTTGAGCGCAGAGTGGTCCAGGAGACGGTTTCGCAAGGGTTGAAGAGCGAACGGTCTGCGGTCACGCTCCATTCGACCGACGGGAAGACTTATTTCCTTCGGCGCCAAGGTGCCGATGAAGCGCGGTGCCGCGATGCAGCGGCGCTTTGGGAAAGGAAGTGCCGGGGCCGGTAGCGCACGGGAGTTTCGGCTGGGGAGACGGATTGCTAAAGGCTCGAATAGCAGGCTCATCGCCTAGCCTCTCGTCGATTAGGCTCAGGACCTATTAAATTTCTTGCATAGGGTTGAATTGGCTGATTCATAGGCGAAGCGGGGAGGCTTCGCCATGGCTGATTTGTTTCTGCTTTCTGAGGCGCAAATGCGCCGGATCGAGCGCTATTTTCCGCGTTCGCATGGGGATTGCGCGGGTGGACGACCGGCGGATCGTCAGCGCCATCGTGTTCGTGATCAGGAACGGACTTCGCTGGCGCGACGCGCCGCGAGAGTATGGCCCGCACAAGACGATCTATAACCGGTTCATCCGCTGGAGCCGCCTGGGGCGTGTTCAACAAGATTTTCGCCACATTGGCGCACAAGGGCGGCAAGCCGGAGCGGATCCTGATCGACGCCACACATCTGAAGGCGCATCGCACCGCCGCAAGCCTTTTAAAAAAGGGCCTGTTCCCCGACGTATCGGGCGTGACCTGAGGCGGTCTGAACTCCAAGCTGCACCGCGGTTTGCGACGGTCACGGACGCCCGCTCGTCATGCTTTTGAGCGAGGGGCAGATGAGCGACTACAAGGGCGCGGCGCTGATGCTGGCGGCCATGCCAAAAGCCAAGCAGCTCCTCGCCGACAAGGGTTACGACGCCGATTGGTTCCGCGCCGCCCTCGCCAAGCGCCGCATCCTCCCCTGCATTCCTTCGAAATCCACCGGAAAGCCGCGGGCCCTTGCCTAGCGAGACTAATCAGATAAATGCCAGCGGAGATCCAGGGTGCGTCGACGCCACCGTAGGCTGGAGGCCAAGGGATGCAACAAAGTTTCCACCTCCTGGGGGAGAGGATTGTGGCGGCAAGGCATTTTCGTATAATTTACCCGGTGGAAAAGGCCTCTAGCAGGCTGTTGAAAAAGTCCACCGAGCAGGGTCCTAACCGGGAACACAGCGGATTCAAAGAGTCCGGAACGGAATCGAATTGCGGCGGAAATGAGTTTTTCAACAGCCTGCTAGTGGGGCGATTCGATCATAGCGAAGGGTACAAGCTTTTCAGCTTGATCCTGGCATCCTTCGTTGTGAATTGCCACTCGGCGACGGCGTGAGTTTTGTTCCGCTCGCAGACCCAGGCGGCGACCTCGTCGATGATGGCCTGTTTGTTGGGGATGCGCCGGTCGAGGCATTGCGAGGCGAGGACGCCGAGTTCGGATTCGGCCAAGTCGAGCCAGGAGCCGTGTTTCGGCGTGTAGTGCCATTCGAAGCGTTCAACCAGGCGCCTGGCCTCGGCGGCGGGAAAGGCTTCGTAGAGCGATGCGGCGGCGTGGGTGTTGAGATTATCCTGGATGAGGACGATTGTTTCGGCTTGGGCGAAGTGCACGTCAGCCAAGTCTTTCAGAACGTGGGCGTAATCGACGGCGGTGCGGCGGTCGGTGACCTTGACGTGGCGCCAGCCTTCGAGCGGCGCGAACATCATGAACAGGTTGGCCACCCCGTTGCGGGCGTATTCGTAATCGACGCGGGCCGGAAGCCCCGGCCGCATCGCGACCGGCGCGCGCGTTTCGGCGACGAGTTGCTTAGAAGTCTCGTCCAGACAAACCACCGGGCGATCCGGGTCGCGCGGGCGCGTGTAAACCGACAGCACGTCCTCCATCGCCGCTACGAACGCGCCGCTGGCCTTGGGCGGAATGACCCAGTATTTGCGGCGGTGCGGCTGGAGAGCGTTTTTTTGAGCACGCGCTGGATCGTCGAGTTGCTGGCGGCCTCGACGATGCCGAACTCCACCACCTTGCTCTCCAGCAGGCGAAGGCTCCAGCGCGCATAGCCCTCGGGCGGCTTGGAGCAGGCCAGAGCGATCAGCCGGGCCTCCTTCTCGCCGTCGAAAATCCGCGGCACGGCGGGCGCAGCCGGGGCCTTGCGGCTCAAGACGGCCTCGAGCCCTTCTTCCACCAATTGCTTGCGCACCCGATAGACCATCGAAACGCTGGTCTCCAGGGCCTCGATGATCCGGCTGTCGCTCCAGCCTTCGCCGTCGTCCGAGACGTCGGCCTTCAACAGGATGCGCGCCTTCAGAAGCCGCTGCGCAGCGCTCTTACCCTTGCGGATCATAGCCTCAAGCTGCCGACGTTCTTCCGCGCTCAGCCGCACCACATATCGCTTCACCGAAGGCGTCTTCGCCGCCATAATCTCCTCCATCGCTCGAATCGCGATGGATTAAGGAATTGCTAATTCCTTTCGAAATCGTTGAAGCGAGCCACTAGTTGGGGGATCATTCCCGGCCGGGACGGAGCTCGGTGCTTCGCGCGCGCTCACGGCATCGTGCCTGGCGCGGCCGGCGGCGACGCCGACGCGCCGCGCCCCCAGTGGCTCACGTCATTGAGTTTGACGGGATTGTGTGAATCATTGCGTTGGCGATTGCGCGATGGAGAAGATTCGTGGCCAGGCAAGAGGTTTCCGTCAAGAAGCACGTCGTCAAGCTGAGCGAAGAGGAGCGCGCCCGGCTCGCCGACTTTATCCGCAGGGGCAAGCGCGCCGCGCATTTGCTGACGAAAGCTCGCATCCTTTCTGAAAGCGGACGTGTCGGAGGCCGGCGAGGGATGGAGCGACAGCCGGATCGCCGAGGCGCTGGACACCAGCATCCCGACGATCGAGCGAACGCGACGGCGCCTTGTCGTGGAAGGCTTCGAAGCCGTCCTGACGCGCAAGTACAATCCCAAATCGGCCCCGCGCCGGATTTTCGACGGCGCCGCGGAAGCCAAGCTGATCGCTCTGGCTTGCGGACCGGCCCCGGCCGGCCAGGCCAGATGGACGCTGCGTCTTTTGGAGGAGAAAGTCGTCGAGTTGCAGATCGTCGGGAGCGTCAGTGACAACACGATCGGGCGGACGCTCAAAAAAACATTCTCCAGCCCCATCGCAAGCCCCAATGGGTGATCGCGCCCGAGGCCAGCGCCGCCTTCGTCGCCAACATGGAAGACGTGCTGGAAGTCTACCAGAGGCCGCACGATCCCAAGCGCCCCCTCGTATGCCTCGATGAAACCTCGAAGCAACTCATCGTCGAGAGGCGCGCGCCGATCGCGGCCACGCCAGGACAACCGGAGCGCCAGGACAACCGAGCCAGCGCCAGGACAACCGGAGCGCTACGACTACGAATACGAGCGCAATGGCGTGGCTAATCTGTTCATGATGTTCGCGCCGCTCGAAGGCTGGCGGCGCGTGAAGGTCACCGACCGGCGCGCGGGCGACCGATTACGCCCACGCGCTCAAGGATTTGTCCGACATGCATTTTCCCGGCGCCGACAAGATCGTTCTGGTGCAGGACAATCTCAGCACGCACACGGCTGCGTCGCTCTACGAAGCTTTTCCCGCCGCCGAAGCGCGCCGCCTCGTCGAACGATTCGAATGGCATTACACGCCCAAGCACGGAAGCTGGCTCGACATGGCCGAATCCGAGCTCGCCGTCCTCTCGACCCAATGCCTCGATCGCCGCATCTCCGACAAGACGGATCTGGTCGCCGAAGTCGCCGCCTGGCAAAAGCGCCGCAACACCCTGCACGCCAAGGCGGATTGGCAATTCAAAACCGCCGACCCCCGCGTCAAGCTCGCAAGCCTATACCCTCAGTTCGTCTGACTCAGGCTACACTAGTGGCTCGCTTCAACGATTTCGAAAGGAATTAGCGATTCCTTAATCCATCGCGATTCGAGCGATGGAGGAGATTATGGCGGCGAAGACGCCTTCGGTGAAGCGATATGTGGTGCGGCTGAGCGCGGAAGAACGTCGGCAGCTTGAGGCTATGATCCGCAAGGGTAAGAGCGCTGCGCAGCGGCTTCTGAAGGCGCGCATCCTGTTGAAGGCCGACGTCTCGGACGACGGCGAAGGCTGGAGCGACAGCCGGATCATCGAGGCCCTGGAGACCAGCGTTTCGATGGTCTATCGGGTGCGCAAGCAATTGGTGGAAGAAGGGCTCGAGGCCGTCTTGAGCCGCAAGGCCCCGGCTGCGCCCGCCGTGCCGCGGATTTTCGACGGCGAGAAGGAGGCCCGGCTGATCGCTCTGGCCTGCTCCAAGCCGCCCGAGGGCTATGCGCGCTGGAGCCTTCGCCTGCTGGAGAGCAAGGTGGTGGAGTTCGGCATCGTCGAGGCCGCCAGCGACTCGACGATCCAGCGCGTGCTCAAAAAAACGCTCTCCAGCCGCACCGCCGCAAATACTGGGTCATTCCGCCCAAGGCCAGCGGCGCGTTCGTAGCGGCGATGGAGGACGTGCTGTCGGTTTACACGCGCCCGCGCGACCCGGATCGCCCGGTGGTTTGTCTGGACGAGACTTCTAAGCAACTCGTCGCCGAAACGCGCGCGCCGGTCGCGATGCGGCCGGGGCTTCCGGCCCGCGTCGATTACGAATACGCCCGCAACGGGGTGGCCAACCTGTTCATGATGTTCGCGCCGCTCGAAGGCTGGCGCCACGTCAAGGTCACCGACCGCCGCACCGCCGTCGATTACGCCCACGTTCTGAAAGACTTGGCTGACGTGCACTTCGCCCAAGCCGAAACAATCGTCCTCATCCAGGATAATCTCAACACCCACGCCGCCGCATCGCTCTACGAAGCCTTTCCCGCCGCCGAGGCCAGGCGCCTGGTTGAACGCTTCGAATGGCACTACACGCCGAAACACGGCTCCTGGCTCGACTTGGCCGAATCCGAACTCGGCGTCCTCGCCTCGCAATGTCTCGACCGGCGCATCCCCGACAAACCGACGATCGTCGACGAGGTCGCCGCCTGGGTCGAGAGCGGAACAAAACTCACCGCCGTCGCCGATTGGCACTTCACAACGAAGGATGCCCGCATCAAGCTGAAGAGCCTGTACCCTTCGCTCTGAATGAATCAGACCACTAGGAAGGCCGTGGGGTCAACCGCAAGCGGGTGCGGCGGCTGATGCGGGTGATGGGGATCGAGGCGCCGGTTCCGCGCCCCGGCACGCGCAAAGCCGAGCCCGGGCGCAAGATATACCCCGACCTGCCGCGCGGCCTGAAGATTGTCGAGCCGAACCCCGTGTGGGCGGCCGACGTGACCTTCATCCCGATGGCGTGCGGCTTCCTCTATCGGGTGGCGATCATCGACCGGGCCAGCCGGGCGGTTCTGGCGTGGCGGCTGTCGGACGCCAACGATGCGAGCTTCTGCGCGGCGGCGCCGGAGGAAGCGCGGCTTCGGTTCGGAACGCCGCGGATTTTCAATACCGATCAGGGCTCCACATTCACCGCCGAGGCTTTCGCCGGCAAGCTTGCGGCGACCGGCGTCGCGATTTCGATGGACGGACGCGGCCGCTTCATCGACAACATTTCCATCGAACGGCTGCGGCGCTCGATCAAATATGAAGACGGGCGTCTGAAAGCTTACGCCGACGCCCGCGAGGCGCCGGCCGGCATCGGTTCCTGGATGACCTTTGACAATTTTCGGCGCCCGCGCCAGGCGATGAACAACCAGACGCCGACGGCGGCGCGGCGCGCCGGCATGGACACAATCGAGGCGGCGGCGAGGGCTGTGGCTATGCCGCTTCGCTTCGACAACGCAAACGCGTCGCCCACATCCCCACAGCAGAAGCAGCAAGAAGCGGCTTGATGCCTGAAGGACAAGGGCAGGCGAGATCTAGCCTTTGTCGAGAGATGACGGCGCGAGGCTGAATGTCGGGCCCGATATCGAGCAGAGTTTCGAAGGGACGCCCGTTGGAAGCTTCTCCGCCGGTCAGATCGAAGGCGATGATGTCGCCGGAGGCGTCCGATTTTGCGTGGATCTTCGTGGTGAAGCCGCCGCGCGAACGTCCGAGCGCCTGCCCGTCTTGCCCCCTTTTGCCCCGGCCGCCGACACATGCGCGCGCACGATGGTTGAGTTCGAACATCTGAAGGAGATGGGCCGTGGAACTCATCGACGCGAGCGTGTCGAAGAACGCCTCGAAGACGCCAGCCTTGCTCAACCGATCGAAGCGCTTCCACACGCTGTTCCAAGGACCGAAGCGCTCCGGCAGCGCGCGCCAGCGAACGGTCTCGACGATGAAGACCTGCAGCGCCTCGAGGAAGCGGCGATCGTCCTCGGCCTTCCTCCCACGACGCGGCAGGCAGGCGCGAAACACCGCCAGCGTGTGCGCCCAATCGTCCTCATCCATCGTTGTCGACATGGGCCCCGGCCCTCTGATTCGGTCGGGAGTCCTATGAATCATGCCCGATTCCGCAGGGGAATCGCAAAAACGTCATCGGTCGAAATTTCGTCCACACAGCCTAGCTAGCTGGCCAACTCTCATATATGAGTTCTGGGCCAAATAGCGTCAGACATCACGGTGCCCGGGAAAACTCTGCATCGCAGCCCCCGACGGCGCTCTGTGTTTAAGACGAAAGTGTCAAATGGTTTAGAATTGCGGAGGTGTAAACGCACTTGAACGTCTCGAGCTCCCATAAGTTTGATTGACCTCAGTTCTGAGGGGCCTGCGAATGATCCGCCGCGGCCACCTTGGTTCGGCCGGTGCCAACGCTGGGTTACCCGCCCTCGTGGCCCCAAGCGCAAGCGGTGCGCTTCTAAAGCTTGGTCGGTTAGCCTAAACGCGCGCAGGCCTTTGATCGTTGGTTCAGTCCCTACCCTCTCCACTCCGGAGCCTGGCTGACGGCGTTGCGTTCATGCTCGTGATTGGCATGCCAACCGCGGCGTACAGCCCGGATGACAGTCGGAAAACGATGGCTCGCGGCGCGCGGCTTGTCAGTAGCGCTCCGCGGCCTTAGTGCTTGCACACAAATGACCGCGCTGAAGTGCTGAAGACACCCTCATGAGCGCGAGGCGAGATTTCCTATGGCCCATGACGAACCGGCCGCCTCGGGCGCCCCGATTAAGCTGGTGATCAAGAACGTCGGGCTGATGCTGAGCGGCGACCTCGAGCAGCCGATTCTCGACGCGGATGCGATCGTCGCTGTCGATGGCCGCATCGCCGCAATCGGGCGCGCCTCAGACCTCGATTTTTCCGGCGCTACGACGACCATAGACGCTCTAGGCGTCGCACTCGCGCCCGGCCTGATCGACAGCCACGTCCATCCGGTTGCCGGCGATTGGACGCCGCGACAGAGCCAGCTCAACTGGATCGATTCATGCCTTCATGGCGGCGTGACGACCATGGTGTCCGCGGGCGAAGTTCACACGCCCGGTCGGCCGCGCGATATAGTAGGGCTCAAGGCGATGGCGATCACCGCCCAGCGCTGCTTTTCGAACTTTCGAGCCAGCGGCGTGAAGGTGCACGCGGGCGCGCCGGTAATCGAGCCCGGAATGGACGAGCATGATTTCGCGGAACTCGCCTCCGCCGGCGTCCGCTTCCTCGGCGAGGTGGGCCTGGGAGGCGTCAAGGATGGGCCGACGGCGCGCAAGATGGTCGCTTGGGCGCGCAAATATGGCATCAACAGCACGATTCATACCGGCGGTCCGTCAATCCCAGGTTCCGGGCTCATCGACAAGGACATCGTGCTCGAGGCAGACACCGACGTGATCGGCCACATCAACGGCGGCCACACGGCGCTGCCCGATGATCAGATCGTCTGCCTGTGCGAAGGCTGCAAACGCGCTCTCGAACTCGTACACAACGGCAACGAACGCGCGGCGCTGTACACCTTGCGCACAGCCAAGGAGCGCGGCGAATTGAGCCGCATCATCCTTGGCACCGACGCTCCCGCAGGCTCGGGCGTTCAGCCGCTCGGCATCCTGCGGATGGTTACATTGCTCGCTTCGCTCGGCGACGTTCCCGCGGAGGTCGCCTTCTGCTTTGCGACCGGAAACACGGCTCGCATGCGGGCGCTCGACTGTGGGCTCATCGAGGTCGGCCGCGCTGCCGATTTCGTCTTCATGGATCGCGCGCAGCATTCAGCGGGCAAGACGCTCCTCGAGAGCGTGCGGCTCGGAGACCTGCCGGGGGTCGGCATGACCGTCATCGACGGGATCGTGCGCTCGCATCGCAGCCGCAACACGCCGCCCGCGGAGAAGGCGCCAACGGTCCTCGCTTAGACTGGAGCGCTCTGGCCTCGGTGTGTGACCGGCTCCAGTGGGTCGGACGGGCCGTTTGGGGAGAGCGCGCATTTGGCGTCGCCGGGCGCTAGCCGTTCGGAGGCCGACGAATCTCTGACATCAGCCATCGCTATTGCGCAGCGGCAGGAGGCCAGGTTCTGGGAGCTTAGAGCGGCGACCACCCTTGCGCGGTTGCGCGCCAAATTCGGGCGTCTAGCGGATGCGACCGATCTCCTTGCGCCGATCTACAATCGGTTCACCCAAGGTGGTGCCACGCACGATCTGAAAGAGGCGAAGACGCTGCTTGACGAATTATTGGGTTAGTCCGTTGCATGTTTTCGTTGTCTCATCCAGCCGCACAGTGGCACAGTCGGGTGCAGGAGGAAACCCATGAATCCGAACAAGGCGCTTTGGGAAAAGGGCGACTTCACCCGCATTGCGGACAGCATGAGAGAAAGCGGGGAGGAACTCGTCAACAAAATTGGGATCACGAAAGGTCTGAAGGTCCTCGATCTCGGCTGCGGCGATGGAACGACCGCCTTGCCGGAAGCAAGACTCGGCGCCGACGTGCTCGGGGTCGATATCGCGGCGAACCTGGTTGAGGCCGGGAACAGGCGCGCCAAGGCGGAGAGCTTGGCGAATTGCCGCTTTCAAGAAGGCGACGCCACCGACCTGCGCGATCTTGAGGACGGCGCCTTCGATCTGGTGGTCAGCATCTTCGGGGCGATGTTCGCGCCGAAGCCGTTCGACGTCGCCAAGGAGATGACCCGGGTGACCCGCCCCGGCGGCCGAATTGTGATGGGGAACTGGATCCCGAACGATCCGACGCTGGTGGCGCAAATCCTGAAGATCAGCTCGGCTTACTCGCCGCCTCCGCCCGAGGGCTTCGTGAGCCCGATGACCTGGGGGATCGAGAGCAACGTGATCGAGCGGTTTGGCGCCGCCGGCGTCCCGAAAGACCGCATCTCATTCCTCCAAGACACCTATACCTTCCGCATTGCCTCGCCACCGGCGCAGCTGGTCGACGCTTTCAGAAAATACTACGGGCCAACGATGAACGCGTTCGAGGCCGCCGAGAAGAACGGCCGCAGCGAAGAGCTGAAGACGGAGCTGGACGATCTGTTCAACAGCCAGAACAAGAGTCCTGTCGCCGGCGCGACGGTCATCCCTGCAACGTATCTGCGGGTCGCCATCACCCGATGAGGCTCGAAGTCGCGCGACGATTGCGCATTCGGGCGAGGACTGGTAACGGTCGCGGTCGCGAAAGCGCCCGCCGCAGGGCCAGATTCGGGCGGCCGTAATCTCGCGGGGAACTGAGACATGCCGGATCTCGCCACACGCCGACGTTTTCTGCTTTTCCTTGTCAAGCCGTCGCATTACGACGACGAGGGCTACGTCATCCAGTGGTGGAAGTCGGCGCTGCCTTCCAATTCGCTCGCCTGCCTGTTCGGTATCGCGCAGAAATGCATGGAAGATCAGGTCCTTGGCGAGGACGTCGACATTGAGATCTTCCCCGTCGACGAGACCAACACCCGCGTCAGGCCGGACCAGATCGCTCGCCAGATTCGGGACAATGGCGGCTTTGGCATGGTCGGTTTCGTCGGCGTCCAGTCGAACCAGTTTCCCCGGGTGATGGACTGCGCCCGCCCCTTAAGGGCTGCCGGCGTGCCGGTGGTTGATCGGCGGATTCCATGTCTCCGGCTGCCTTTCCATGCTGCCTGAGACGCCTGATTCGCTCAAAGCTGCGCTCGACCTCGGCATTTCGCTTTATGCGGGCGAAGCGGAAGGGCGGTTCGAGGAAGTGCTGCGCGACGCCGCGGCGGGCACGCTCAAGCCGATCTACAATTACCTCCATGACCTGCCGGGGCTTGAGGGCGCGACCGGCCCCTACATGCCGCCCGAGCGCGTGGGGCGCACGCTCGGCATGATCTCGAGCTTCGACGCCGGACGAGGCTGCCCGTTCCTGTGTTCGTTCTGCACCATCATCAACGTGCAGGGCCGCAAGTCGCGCTATCGCTCGCGCCGACGACATCGAAGCCCTCGTGCGCGTCAATGTCGCCAATGGCGTGCGCTACTTCTTCATCACCGACGACAATCTGGCCCGCAATCGCAACTGGGAATCGATCTTCGACCGGCTGATCGAATTGCGCCAGCAGGGCATCCACTCGCGCTTCATCATCCAGGTCGACACCGCCTGCCACAAGATCCCCCGCTTCATCGAGAAGGCGGTGGCGGCCGGCGTCAAGCGGGTGTTCATCGGGCTTGAGAACATCGATCCCGACAATCTGGCCGCGGCGAAGAAGAAGCAGAACCACATCTCCGACTATCGCGAGCTTCTGCTCGAGTGGCGCAAGCACCGCTGCATCACCTATTGCGGCTACATCATCGGCTTCCCCAATGACACGCAGGAATTGCTGGTCCAGCGCATCCAGATCATCCAGCGCGAACTGCCGCTCGACATCCTCGAATTCTCCATACTCACCCCTCTGCCCGGCAGCGAGGATCACGCGAAGGCGGTCGCCAAAGGCGTCGACATCGACCCCGACTTGAACAAGTTCGACCTCGAGCATGTGACGACCGACCACCCGCGCATGTCGCGCGAGGAATGGCAGGAAGCCTATCGCCTCGCGTGGCGCACCTATTACACGCCGGAGCACATCAAGACCGTGATCCGCCGCGCCGTGGCCGGCGGCCCGCGCCCCGACACCGTCGCCTATCTCTTGACCTGGTTCTGGGCGAGCTTCCACTTCTACAACATCTACCCGCTCGAGACGGGCATGATCCGGCGGCGCTACCGCCGCGACCGCCGGCCCGGGATGCCGCTCGAGAACCCGCTCGTCTTTTACACCCGCCACTGGGGCGGGCAGGTCGTCACCTATGGCCGGATCCTGGCGATGTTCGCCAAGATTCACCTGTGGACGCGCAGGCTCGAACGCGATCCGAACGCCAAGAACTACACTGACGAGGCGCTGCGGACGTCCGACGATTACGACCATCAGGAGATGTATCAGCTCACCGAGGCTGCGCGGCAGGCGGGCGCGAAGGCGAAGCGCATCGAGGAGCACAAGCACGCCCGGGCCCACGTTGAAGAGCCCGCCGTGGAGTCGGTTAAGTAGGTTTTAGCGACCTCCTGGACTGCGAATACAACCAAGGCGAGAATTGCTCCGGAAATAAACGCGTGTAAACGTCAGTAAATGAGCGTAAACGCTAGTTAATTTGCTGGCGTTTACTAGCGTTTATTTTTCCGAATCGGGACTTTTCAATGAGTTACGGCCGATTCAAATAAAAAATTTTCTCCTCCGTCTCAGCTCGCGTCTCGGGTTGTGGGCGAAACGTCTCAAAACCCTTTCTGTCCCTCCTCACATCGACGCCGTCCGACCATCCTTGGGCGCGTTCCTCATTGCTTAACATCATAGCGCCGATTTCTGTTCATAGCAAGAAAAAGTCAACAATTCTGGAATCGCCTCGGTCCTCCAGGCCAACCCCCACCTGACCGACCGGCATTTCACGAAAACTAGCGGTCAGAAGCGGCGCGGACTCGCCGCGCCGCCAGCCGAAATTACTGGCTCTTCACGTCGCTATAAAAGGAGTCGATCTGCTTCTTAAACGCTGCCAGGTCATACTGGTTGCCGTTCAATTCAGTGCTCATTTTGCGCACCAGCGCCGACGCGGCGATAGCCTCCTTGATCTGATCGTCCGTCGCTCCTGCATGCTTGGCCCCTAGCGTATGGCCGTAGATGCAGTATTCGCAAGGAATTTGCGCCGCGACGGCGAGGCCGATCAACTCCTTGGTTTTCTCGTCCAACGCGCCTTTCGGATTGAAGACCGCCATCCATTCTTGCCAAGCGGAACCGACGGCCGCTTGAGGCTCGATGGCTTTCATAAATGGCGGCGCGTCTTGAGCAAATGCTGAAACCGGCAGAGTGATGCCGAATGCGAGTGCGACAATAAGAGATTTCATAATCCTTCCTCCTCCTTCAGGCTGAGCGGAGACTGTCCGACTAGCCGAAAGCGCACTCTTCCAGATGCCTGATACGAGCGTTTGATAATCCAGTAACGGCGGCGTAATGGTCGTGTAACAGTCGCCACCATAGGCGGTTGGCGGCGAAGTGTCCGAGGCCGAGCTCATGGATGACGCCGGCAGCGCCCCGGCCAAAGGCTCATTGCCCGCGCGAGGCTCGCCCGTCCGGTTCGGGGACTTTACGCTTGATCTTGACGGATGCTCGCTCTCCAGCACGGATAGCGATGATATCCCCCTCACCCGCAGTGAATTTGCGCTGTTGCGTGAGTTCATTCATCATCCCGGGCGGGTGTTGAGCCGCAGTTATCTGCTCGACGCTCTAGCTGGGAAGCGACCCGATCCTTTCGATCGCAGCATCGACATGTTGGTCGGCAGGCTGCGCCGCAAGATCGAGCCCGACGCGAAGCCGCCGCGTCTCATCGTGACCGTGCCCGGCGAAGGCTATAAATTCGCGGCGCCGATTCGAGTCGAGGCGCCCAAGCTCAGCTCCGAAAGTGCGGCGCTAAGGCCCGCGGCCTCCCAGCCAGACAAACATGAGCCGCCACGCCTCTCGATGGTCGTGCTGCCCTTCGCCAATCTGAGTGGCGATCCAAGCCATGAGCATTTCGTCGACGGGGTCACCGAGAACCTCACGACCGACCTCTCACGGATACGGCGTGCAGTCGTGATGGGGCGCAACACCGCATTCACTTACAAGGGGAAGGCCGTCGATCTCAAGCAAATCGGCCGCGAGTTGAACGTTCGCTATGTCATCGAAGGCAGCGTTCAATGCGGCGGCAATCGCATGCGCGTCAATGTGCAGCTCATCGACGCCGAAACAGGCAATCATCTCTGGGCCGAGCGTTTCGACAAGCCGCTCACCGATCTGTTCGACATGCAGGACGAGATCGTCGCGCGTCTCGCCAATGCGCTGAACGCCCAGCTCGCCGCCGCCGAGGCGCGACGCGCGGAACAAGCGTCGAGCCCTGACTCGATGGATCTCTATTTTCAGGGCATGGCCTGGCTCAATAAGGGTCACGCCCCTGAGAATGTGGCGCAAGCTCATAGGTGCTTCGATCGCGCGCTTATCGCCGATCCCGGCAACGTCGATGCGCTCGTAGGATCGGCGCGTGCGGACGCGGTCGACGGCATCAATCTGTTCGTCACCGATCCCGCCGCTGCCCTCGTGGCGGCCGAAGCGAAATTGATCAGGGCATTGTCGTTGGTCCCGGGTCATCCGCACGGCCATATGTGGTTGGGGCTTGTCGACCTATGGACCAAGCGCGCCACCGAAGGCATTGCCAAATGTGAACGCGCGCTCGAGCTTGATCGAAATCTTGCGGAGGCCCATGCCAATATCGGCTTCGGTAAGATTTTCATCGGCCGCGCCGAAGAAACTGAGGCGCACATTGCGGAGGGTCTACGTCTCAGTCCGCGCGATTTGGAGGCTTACAAGTGGATGGGCAGGGCGGGCCTCGGGAACCTCCACCTCGGTCTTTGGGAGCAGGCGATCGCGTGGTATCGTCGGTCCATCGAGGCGAACAGAAATTTCCCTTACATATATTTTGTACTGGGTTCTGCTCTCGCGCAGCTTGGCAGGCTCGATGAGGCCCGTTCCGCAACTAAGGCCGGTCTCGCCCTCGTTCCGACTTTCGCCGTCAGCCGCTTCCGCGCCACCTGGACGGGGATGAGCGACGACCCGACTTATCTCTCCCAGTTCGAACCTATTCTCGAAGGCATGCGCAAGGCCGGAGTGCCGGAACAATGACCCGCCGCCTAACAATAGACGCCGCCGAGCCGCCGCCTTCTCGGAGCGGTCATGAGCCTATTGGCTCGGCCCGATCGCGGTGACGCCGAAAGGGCGGCGGCAGGGCGCCGCCTGCCCCCTCCCGGGCCGAGCCGGCGCTTAAGCCAGGCCCAGCTTCTCGGACGCCATCGCCGTCCCTTTGACCCGCGACGTGATCTTCTGGAACGCGATGTCGCGCGCGACGTCGGGAGAGCCGTGCTTCGGCTTGACGTCGATGCTGAACGGCGAGAAGCCGCAATCGTCGGTGGAGCCCAGGCGTTCTTTCGGAATGTGCTTCGAGGCCTCCATCAACGCGTCGCGCACCTCCTCGGGCGACTCGACGCGTGGATTTTGCGGGTTGATCACGCCAATGAAGCAGACCTGCCCCACGCCGTTGGCGTCGGCGCGGCTATGTTGTCCGCACAGCTTGTAGACGTGCTCCTTGTCCTTTTCGCTCGACAATTGCATCAGGAAATAGCCGGCGTTCATCTTGAACATGCTGGGCAAAAGCTCCGCATAGTCGACGTCGGCGCTGTGGGTCGCGTCGCAGTCGCCGCCCGGGCAGGTGTGGATGCCGATGTTCTTGCGCTCCTCTGCGCTGAAGCGATCGAGCACCCGGTTGTTGAGGTCGATGAACTGCCCGAGCATCTTGCGGCCGGTCCACGGGTTATTCGGGTCGTTCCGGCAGGCAAGGCGCCCTTCGGTGAAGTCGATCGAGACCCGCTTCGCGCCGGCCTTGAAGGCGCCGCGGATATCCTTCTCGCACTGGTCGGCGAGATCGGAGAGGAACTGCTCTCGCGTATAGCCCTTGACCTCGCCGTCGAGCGGATAGAGCAGGGCCAGCATCGAGGGCGCGATCACCGCCTGCTTCAGCGGCTTCGTCGCCATCTTCATCGCCTTTTCGACATACTGAGACGCGAAGGTCTTGTATTTGAACGGGCCGCCGGTCAGGCGCGGCAATTGCCGGTGATGCCCGTCGGTGAAGATGGCGAAATACTGCCCGTCCCCCGCCAGATTGTCGGCGAGTCCGGTCCCGGCCAGCGTGTCGGTGAGCGGATAGGTCGCAAAGCTCGACATGCGCTGTTCGCCGTCGGAGATGATGGGCTCGCCCGTCGCCTCCGAGCGCTTGATCGAGTCAAGGCAAGCCGCGTCCTGCTCCCGCTCCAATTCCGCGTGCTTGATCTTGCCGGCGTCGTAGTCGGCGAACGCCTGCTGCAGCTTCATCGGTCGGGGCAGCGATCCAACTGGCTCGGTGGGGATTGGCATTGCGTTTACTCCCTAAGTTCTCCCAGCCCTCGATTGGGGTTGATTGGTTTTTTGGCGGCTTCCGGAAGGTCTCGCCGGCAGCCACATGGTCTTATAGACCCAAGCCGATATGGCCGGTAGCCACATCGGGTTTTTGCTTTGTCGATTGGCGCTGAACGGAGCCTCGTTCTGCTTGCCCGGTCTCTCTTCGTTGCCTTCTCTCCTGGTTTTGAGCCAAGTCCGCGCGGCGCCGATTGTCGCCGCTCAAGCCGATGGCGCTGTGCGCTCGACCGGCCGAGACCATTCGCGGGCGTCGAAGTCATGCAGCCATCGGCTGGTCTTGCTGAGACCGCCGAATGGAAAGAAATGAAGTCCGGCGATCGGCAGTTTCGCGATTGAGGGCGACGTCCACAGGCCGTGCAGGACGTCGTCGGGACCGTTATCGATCAACAGGCGACCGAAGCGGCCGATGTGTTCGCGCAGCGACCTCAGCGAGGCGCCGACGCCACAGCGCAACGCGAATCTGGCGAGCGTCGCCGGCGAGGCAGGACCGGCGAGACCGATATGAACGGGAATATCGAGATCGTGCGCGTCGAGTTTCTTCAGCCAGGCGAGAATGGGGGCGCTCTCGAAGCAGAATTGGGAAACGAGATCGACGCGAACTCCCGACCTTCGGCCCCAGTCACGCTTTGCCGAGAGCGCCGCCATCGCCTTCTCGGCGTTGAGGTGCGGATGGCCCTCCGGATGTCCCGCGAAGCTGACGGTGCGGATGCCGTGCGCCTCGATCGCGCCGCTCGCGCAGATGTCGGCGCTGGATTTGAACGGGCCCGCCGTGCGCAGCGAATCGCCCGCGATCACCAGAATACGGTTCGCTTCGGCCTCGCCCTGCGCCCGCGCCAGAAAGTCATCGAGCGCGTCACGAGAGCGCATCTCACGCGCCGCGACATGGAGGACCGGATTGAACCCCAATCGGCGCAACGCGGCCGCCGTCTCGACGTTGCGGCGATAGTCGTCGCCTGGCAGGAATGTGATCGTCACGTCGACGCCAGGATTGAAATGATCGCGCAGTTCCGCCAGCTGATGGCCGCGCGACGAGACCTCGACCGAAGCGGTCGACAGCAGAGCCGCAAGGTTGCCGGGGGAAGCATATTTCGTTTCGGTCATGCAGGCCTCCAGGCTCTGCGGCGGGCTAGCCGCGCCGGCGCGAAATCACGAAGGTCTCGTCGTTGAACCACAAGCCTCCGTGCTTCTTCAGCGCGCGGTCGGTGGCTTCGAGATAGCGCCCGTCGCGCACCACGGCGCCGAGCCGCTGGTCCTCGACCTGCGCGACATAGATGGCGGCGTTCCAGGCAGCGAACAGCGTCGAGGTGCCGATCGGGCCGCTGACCTCGTCCGGCAGCGTGTGCATGTGATATTTGAAAATCGATCGGGCGTCGGAAGACGCGTTGAAATTGTAATGGCGCGCGGCCGCCCCGAGTTCGTGTTTGACCTGTCGCAGGATGGCGTGCCGATCGGATGTGAAGGGATTCTCTCCCGGCCATAGGTCATTGATGATCTCGAGGCCCGGGTCGCCTCCATGCGAATGGATGCCGATCAAGCGGCCGCCCGGCCGCAGCGATTGAACGAGGGGCGCGACAACCTTCGAGGCCTTGAATTCGAGGCTCGCCCTGGCGCGATAGGGTTGGGAGGCGATGACCAGATCATAGTCCGCCGTGACCCGTCCGGGCCGCGGCAAAATCGGATCGAGGAGAAAGGTATGATCCTCGCGCCTGAGCGTCAGGATGATCGGCCGGAGATAAACGGGATTGCCCGAGGTCTTGATCCCGGCTCGCCAGTTTTCCGCCAGGAACCCCTCGAGATTGGCGATCTGTTCGGCGAAGCCGTGCGACGTGTTGCCGGAGAGCGCGACGTCCTTCCAGATCAGGCTTTGCGCAGCGGAGGCTGAGCGCGGCGTCAGCCATGGCGCCTCTGCGTAATAGAGGTTCGTCAAGACAAGGACGGTCGCCGGGTGCTCGAACAGGCGATCGGCCATTTTCTCGAGCGTGAGGCGCACGTCCTCGTAAGAGATCTCCTTGGCGACGACGTAAAGCGGCATGGTTGGAAAGCGGGCGTGCATCGCGCGCATGACCCGCGACAGGACCGTGCCGTCGCCGACGCCGGCGTCGAACATGCGGATGGCCGGCGGGGCAGGATGGATGTTGGCGAGTTCCAGCGAGACGCGATTGGCGATCTCGGTCTTCTCGCTGCACGTCGAGACGAACAGGAGATATTTCTGCCTGTTGTCGAAGAACCGGAACCCGGCGGGGGCGATATCCGACTGCGGCTCGCGGCTCGCGGCGCCGATCAGGCTCGCGGCCGCAATCGGGTCCCGCGCGATCGACGGCGCCGACCGGCTCACCGAGAGGTAGGATCTGACTTTCTCGAGCGTGTCGGTGGTGATCCTCGCGCCGTCGCGAAGCCTGGAAACCAGCTTTCCGTCGTTGACGACACGGCGACCGAACGTCGATTCCGCGGTCCGCGTTTCGCGGCAAAAATCCCGGATCTCACCGAGGATCTGCTCGTTCATCGCGCGCGCTGGACGAGGCTCGCGAGCTTCGAGGTTCATTGCCCAATTCCGCGTTTCCGCCCCCTTGCCCAGTCAAGCGAAAAGCCCTTCTGGGTGTCAACCACAATCTGAGTGGGCAGGTTTAGTGGGCGCCTGCCCACTCCTCTCGGCTTAAAGTTGGGCGGTACGCCGGCGTTTCGAGCACGCATCCGTATCGTCTTGACCATGTCATCGCGGGCTTTGTACCCTGCCGACAACCCTCGGCCGGAGGTTCGCCGTCGATCTGCACGGGCGCCGCGAGCCGGCGCTTAAGCCCGGCCGGAGGGACGCGATTCGATCGCCTCCGGCCTCCAACGCAACAGCAGAGGAAGCGCTCGATGACCGCGAAGACCCCTGAAGAACGCATTAAGGACCTTGGCCTCGCGCTTCCTCCCCCCGCCCGCGCCGTGGCCAATTATGTCCCCTGGGTCATCACCGGAAACCTGGTCATGACGTCAGGCAATCTGCCTTGGCGGGACGGCAAGCTCGCCTATGTCGGCAAGATCGGCCGGGAGATTTCCGGGGACGACGGCTATCGGTCGTGTCAGCTCTCCTGCCTGAATGCTCTGGCGCAGATCAAAGAGGCGGTCGGCGAGCTCGCGAAGGTGAAGCGCATCGTGCGGCTGGAAGGGGTGCTGGGCGTGGACGATGCTTACAAGGAGCACCCCAAATGTCTCGATGGCGCCTCCGACCTGATCAACACCGCGTTCGAAGAGAAAGGCCGCCACACGCGGATGATCTACACCAACCCGGTCATGCCGCTCGACTGCACATCGCTCGTGATCCTGTTCGCGGAGATTGAGTGACTACGGGCGTCGCCCGCGCTTTGCGCCGCCATTGACCCCTACCGGCGCCGCCGCGACTGATTTGAAGCCCGGCGTCTTTTCTCGAATCCCGCTTGCCGCCCGGCGCTCTCGTTTCGACTTACGCGTAGCCGGGCGGGGGCGTGAAACCGCCGAATTCGCGCTCGACCAGGCGAGCGAAGGCGAGCGGCGTCCGGTCCTCGAATTCCGGGCCGATGATCTGGACGCCGATCGGCAGCCCTCCCGAAACCCCAATGGGAATGACGGTGGCCGGCAGGCCGGATGTCGTCGCGAGTTCGGCCCACGCCAATTGGTTGAGATAGGGAAATTCCTTCGCGTCGACCGTGAGCTTTCGCGTTTCCTGGGGCGCCGAATGATCGTGCGCGAAGGCCTGCGTGGCGGCCGGCGGACAGAGAACGACGTCAAAGTCGCGAAACAGGGCGCGCCATTGCTGTTTGAGCCCCTGCCGCTCGAAATCGGCGCGGAGCCATTCGCCGTGGCTCATCACCGCCCCGCGGGTGAACTGCGCGCCCAAGCTTTGATCGTCGGCGGGAAGTTTCGCGGCTGCGGCGTGCATTTCCTGCTGACGCTGGTCAGGCAGCCGCGCCGACATGACGGCGCTCAGGAGCTTGACATAAAGCCGGGCCGAGGCGGCGAGATCAGGCAGAAGCCCGGTCTTGTGCTTGACGTCGGCGCCGGCGTGAGCGAGCTGCGCCGACAGGCGCTCGAGCGAGGCGGCGACGGCCGCCGACGTCGGCAGGAGCGGATGTTCGGCGACGATCAGAACGCGGAAGTCCGAAAGCGTGTCGCGCCGCGCCGGCGGCAGGTTCAGGCGATAGCCGCGCCCGTCCGACGCTTCGTCCGGGCCTGCGATGAGATCGAGCGCCAAAGCGAGGTCGTCGACCGAGCGCGCCATCGGGCCGACGACCGCGAGATCGACGGTTCCGGGCCAGGCGGGCAGGCCCGGCGGAACATGGCCGCGGGAGGGGACCAGCGCGTGGCTCGGCTTGTGGGCGCAGATTCCGCAGAAATGCGCGGGAACGCGCAGCGAGCCGCCGATGTCGGAGCCGAGCGACAGGGGACCGAAGCCTGCGGCGAGCGCCGCCGCCGAGCCGCCCGACGAGCCGCCCGGCGTCCGTGTCCGGTCCCACGGATTGTGGGTCGCGCCGTGAATGTCGTTGTAGCTCTGCCAGTCGCCGAGGCCGAGCGGCACATTGGTCTTGCCGAGAACGACGGCGCCGGCGGTCTTGAGGCGCGTGACCGCGAGCGCGTCTTCCTTGGCGACGAAATCCTTGAACGCCGGGATGCCCCAGGTGGTCGGCAATCCGGCGATGTTGTAGGATTCCTTGATGGTGACGGGCACGCCGAGGAGCGGCGCCCGCTCGCCGCGCGCCAATGCCGCGTCCGCCTGCCCAGCCGCTTCCCGGGCGCGCGCGAAATCGCGCACCGGCACGGCGTTGAGATCCCCGTCCAGAGCCTCGATTCGGGCGATGAACTGGTCAGTCAGCTCGAGCGCCGAGATCTCCTTCTTCAGTAGCGATTGGGCGAGCTCTCCGGCGCTGCGATAGGCCCACCGGGCAGCGGGATGCGAAGACGACTTTTCGGTCATGACCAACGTCCTTGCTCAAGGTTTCACCAAAAAAGGCTGCTCGACCAGCCGCGTCGAGCGTTCGTTAGGATCGAGGCGCACCGACCATCGGATCCGAGCCTCGTGCTTCCGACGCGTTCTGGAGAATTTGCGCAGCCGTCGCGCTCATGCACTATCAGGAAGCCCGCGGTCATCCTAATGTCTCGATTCGCGCCGCACTGGGGACAATCGCCGCCGTTTGACGGGCGGCATGCAAAAGGCGGCTGGAGCAAGACGACGGGGCAGATGCATCCTCTCAATCGGGCGATCGCGGTCGCGGCGATCACGTTCGGCGCCAGCGTCATCGGCATGGCTCTGCAATGGATCGTGCCCGCCGATGTGCTCACCGCATCCAAGGGCTCTGTCGGCGCGATGGTCGGGCTGGTCACGCTTTTGCTCGCGCTGGTCCTCGGCCTCCTCGTCTTCACCGCCTTTTCGGTGTTCACCACTCAGCGGGACGAAGCCTATTCGCTTGGGCCCATGGTGGCCGAGGTCGATCTTGCGCTCGAACTTTACGGACCCGAAGCGGCAGGGGGCCGCGCGGGCTTGCGCGCGGCGCTTCAGCGTTCGCGCGCCCGCTTTTTCGGCGATTCGCAGCGCGGGCCGCAGCCGTTCACGTTCGAGGAGATGCGGACGATATTCCTGAGCCAGGGCAGCTTTTTCGACCGATTGAAGCCTGAGACGGAAACGCAGCGCGGGCTCCTCGCCACGGCCAGGGATCAGGTGCGAAAGCTCGCCGACACCCAGATGCTGATGGCCCGCCAGCTCGCCAATCCGTTCCCGCCCCATGTTCTGACCGTGGTGATCTGCTGGGCCTCGGCGCTCTTTCTCGGCAACGGCCTCGTGGCCGCGCCGAACGCCTTGACGGTGCTCGCCCATCTTGCCGGCGCGGCCTCCATCGGAACCGCGGTTTTTCTGATCCTCGAACTGAGCCATCCCTATACCGGCCTGATCCGCCTTTCATCCGCCGGCATCGACCGGGTGCTCGAGATTCTGGGCGAGGTCGACAAGAAGGACGCGGCCGCGCAATAGGACCGCCGGGCGCGATCCAAAACTTGATCGAACCGAGGCCGCGATGCGGCCTCTGTCAGGCTTCAAGGCGGGCAGGCTGATGGACGAGATCGAGCGGCTCGAGCTTCGGATCGACGACCTGCGGGACGCGATCGAGCGCAGCCGCAGGTGGCGATTCGCCGGGCGGGCTTCGGCTGTGCTCGGCCCGGCGTTGCTCATCGGCCTCGTGCTGGGCGTCGTCGATTACCGGCCGGAACGCGTTGTCGCCGCGCTCGCCCTCGCCATCGGCGGGATGGTGCTTATGGGCTCGAGCCGCTCCAGCACCGAGGAACTGGAGCGGGCCCTCAAACAGGCGGAGGCCGAGCGAATGGCGGCGATCGACGCCCTCGATCTCGTGCAGGTCGGCGATGGCAAGGGCTGAGCCGCCGGATCAAGGGTTGCTCCGCGGCGCCTTCAGCCCCGGGGTCCGGCGCATGTTGGCCGGGATCGAGCGGTGCGGCGGCCGCGTGTAGCTGCCTCGTGCTAGGCAAGGGGGAATGATGGCGGGTGATTCTGCACTCCGTATCGCGATCACCGGCGCGAACGGCAATCTGGGGCGCAAGCTGATCGCAGCTTTTCTGGCAGCGCCCGACATCGCCGCGATTCATGCGATCGACCGGAACGTGGCCGGCCTCTCCCCGCATGACGCGCGCTTGTCCCCAATTCAGGCTGATCTTCGAGGGCCGGGACTCGTGGACGCGCTTGCGGGCATCGACGCGGTCATTCATCTGGCGGCGCAGAATCCCTATCCGGACGCCTCATGGGAAGATGCGGGCGCTTCCTTCGATATGACCGCGAAACTCAGCGAGGCCTGTGCAAAAGCAAGCGTGTCGCGATTGGTGTTCGCCTCGTCCAATCATGTGATGGGCGGCTACAAGGACACGCCGGTCGCGCTCTCGGATGGGGGCCTTGCCACCGACCTGCCTCCACGCGTTGGGACGCTGGTCAAAACTTCGGACGGGCTGATCGATTCCACCGCGTACGCGGCGGCGAAACTGATGGGCGAGCGCGTCCTCGCCGTCAAGGCGGAGACGGGCGCCTTCACCGCGGTTTTGCTCCGCATCGGTTGGTGTCAGCCTGGCGAAAATAGCCCGGAAACGATCAGCGCCGCCGGCACCCCAAAGTCCAGCCTGATCGAAACAGATCCGGAGCGCGAGCACGATCTGCGCTGGTTCAAAGCCATGTGGCTCTCGAACGGCGACCTCGTCCGGGCGGTTTTCGCCGCTGTGCGCGCCGACGCCTCTGCATGGCCGTCTCCGGCCATTCTCGTGAACGCGATGTCCGCAAATCGGCCTTCGCCCTGGGACTTGTCGGCTGGTCGCAAGCTGATCGGCTACGAGCCGCTCGACGACGTGTCGAGCTATGGAACTCCGGTCTTTACCCAATAATCCAGGACCGTCACCGAAGACACAAATGGCTGGACCCAGGTCGAAAAGGCTGCGTGATCGGGATGCACAAGATAGGCGTCCCGCGCCTCAGGATTGGCGAACGTGAGCAGAAAGGCATGGCTGTGTCCGTGATCAAGGCCTTCCGGGCTTGAGTTTTCGCCCCATTCAAAATCTTCTACGCCTGGGACCAGGTCTTTCAGCTCCGCGAACCGGCGAATAACCTCAGCGACCGCTGCCGGACTTTGATCTTTCCCGAATCCGAAGAGAACCACATGGCGCAGTGTCATTGATGCGCGCCTCCACTGAGCAGAGAATTTTTTCAAATGGCCGAGAGCGGCGGGATTGGAGCGGGCGAAGGGAATCGAACCCTCGTATGAAGCTTGGGAAGCTTCCGTTCTACCATTGAACTACGCCCGCTTAAGGTCTCCCTCGGCCAGAGCGGCCGACTGGCAGGAGAGGAGGGACTTCGAACCCCCAACCCCCGGTTTTGGAGACCGGTGCTCTACCAATTGAGCTACACTCCTACTGATCGCCGTTCATGCCGCAACGTGGGCTCGGACGCAAGGGTGGAGGCGGCTCCAAGGGCTCGGCTTGACTTCGCCGCCCCTCGTCGCCAGTTTCCGCGCGCCGCGCCAGCCCCCCGTGCGGTTTCCCCGCAAGGACCGGATGCGCACCTATCTCAGCTTCGAAACGCCAGTCGCCGATATCGAGGCCCGTCTCGACGAGATGCGCGCCGTGGCGGAGAAGGGCGATTCGCCGGCGCTCGCGGAGGAGATCGCCAAGCTCGAGGCCCGAGCCGAGAAGGCGCTGGTCGATCTCTACGGCAACCTGACGCCGTGGCAGAAAACGCACGTCGCGCGCGCGCAGGGCCGTCCGCGCTTCGGCGACTATATCAAGGGGCTGATCGCCGAGTTCACGCCGCTCGCCGGCGACCGGTATTACGGCGAGGACGAAGCCATCGTCGGGGGCCTGGGAAGATTTGAGGGCGAATCGGTCTGTGTTATCGGGCAAGAGAAAGGCGACGACACGGCGAGCCGGGTGCGGCACAATTTCGGCATGGCGCGCCCTGAAGGCTATCGCAAGGCGGCGCGGCTCATGCAGCTTGCCGATCGCTTCGGCCTGCCGGTGATTTCCCTCATCGACACCGCGGGCGCCTTTCCCGGCGTCGAAGCCGAGGAGCGCGGCCAGGCGGAGGCGATCGCCCGCTCGACCGACACCTGCCTTTCGCTCGGCGTGCCCAATGTCGCATTGGTCATCGGCGAGGGCGGCTCCGGCGGCGCGCTCGCGATCGCCGCCTGCAACACTGTGCTGATGCTCGAACATGCAATCTACACCGTGGCTTCGCCCGAAGCCGCCGCGTCGATTCTCTGGCGCAATTCCTCGCGCGCCCAGGAGGCGGCGACGAGCATGAAGATCACCGCCCAGGACCTGATCAAGTTCGGCCTCATCGACGGAATCATTCCCGAGCCGCTCGGCGGCGCGCACCGCGATCCGGCCGCGACAATCGCCTCCGCCGGGCGCGCGCTCAGCGACGCGCTCAAGTCGCTGCACAATTTCGGCCCGGACGAACTGCGCGACGCCCGGGCGGAGAAGTTTTTGGCGATGGGGCGGAAGATCTAGCCTCATCCCGACCCGTCCCGAAAGGGAGAGAGGCGCAACGCAAGAGGGAGGCTTCGCATGCTGCAGACCTGGCGCTGGTTCGGGCCGGACGATCCGGTCAGCCTCGACAATGTGCGTCAGGCCGGGGCGGTCGGAATCGTCAGCGCGCTGCATCACATGAACCAGGGCCAGGTCTGGAGCGAAGACGAAGTGGCGAAGCGCCGGGCCGAGATTGAAGCCGGCGGCCTCGTCTGGTCGGTCAGCGAGAGCATCGGCGTCGGCGAGACGATCAAGACGCGCAGCGGCGATTACCGCGCCAGAATCGACAATTACAAGCAGTCGATCCGCAACGCTTCGCGCGCGGGCGTGAAGACCTTCTGCTACAATTTCATGGCCATCACCGACTGGACGCGGACGCATCTCAACTGGCCGCTCGCCGATGGCGGGACGGCTTTGCGCTTCGACGCGGTCGACTTCGCGGCCTACGACCTCTTCATCCTCCGGCGCGAGAACGCCCAGGACGACTATGATCCCGACCGTATCGCCGCGGCGGGCGAGCGCTGCGAGGCGATGACGCCCGGCGAAAAGGACGAGCTTGAGCGGACGCTGATCGACTGGCTGCCCGCGCGCGATTTCACCTACGACCGGGATAGCTTCAGGCGTGTGCTGGCGACCTATAAAGACGTGACGGTCGAGGGCCTGCGCGCCAATCTGATCGAATTCGTGCGCGAGATCGCCCAAGTCGCCGAGGAGGAGGGCGTGCGCCTCGCCATCCATCCCGACGATCCGGCCTTCCCGCTCTTTGGCCTGCCGCGCGTCATGTCGACGGCGGATGACTTTCGCCAGCTGTTTGCCGCCGTTCCGTCCGACGCCAACGGCATGACGCTCTGCGCCGGTTCGCTCGGCTCGAACCCTCAGAACGATGTCGTCGCGATGGCGAAAGAGTTTGGCTCGCGCGTGCATTTCGCCCATCTGCGCAACGTCAGGCGGGAGCCCGACGGATCGTTCTTCGAAGCCGATCACCTTGCCGGCGAAACCGACATGGTCCGCCTTGTCGCGAGGCCTGATGGCGGAAGAGGATCGCCGCCGCGCGGAAGGCCGCGCCGACGCCGAGATCCCGATGCGTCCCGACCATGGGCATCTGCTCGGCGACGACGGGAAGAAGCGCGTCAATCCCGGCTATTCCTTCATCGGGCGCCTCGAAGGTCCTGGCCGAACTGCGCGGCGTGATGCAGACGGTCGAGGCGTTCCGCAGCGGACGGGTGAGCACGTAGATCAGCGTCCGCCCCGGGCTTGCGTCTTGCCGATGACCCGGACGAGTTTGGCCGGCGATACAGCGCTGATCGGGGTCAACGCTAGGTAGTTCTCCTCATTGCCGACTGAGTTCGGCGGCCTCATCAGTTGACGAAGTATGGCGTTCCATTAGAAGTTTTGACAACCTCATTTCGACGCGGATTGGCGTCTCATGTTGGCTAAACAGGGCACGTTCATGGAACGGAAGCTCGCCGCCATCCTCGCCGCAGACGTCGTCGGCTACAGCCGGCTGATGGAGCAGGACGAGGCGGGGACCTTCGAGCGGCTTAAGGCGCACCGGGTCGAACTGGTCGAGCCGGCGATCGCGGCGCACCGCGGCTCGATTTTCAAGTTGATGGGCGACGGTCTTCTCGCCGAGTTTGCGAGCGTCGTCGACGCGGTCGAATGCGCCGTCGACATCCAGCGCGAAATGGCGGAGCGAAACATTGGCCTCCCCGAAGATCACCGTATCGACGTGCGGATCGGCGTCAATCTCGGCGAGGTGATTGTCGAGGGGACGGACCGGCACGGCGAGGGCGTCAACATCGCCGCGCGGCTTGAGCAGCTCGCCGATCCGGGCGGAATCTGCGTTTCGGGCAAGGTGGCGAACGAGGTCGAGAACAAGATCGCTTTCGGTTTCGAGCCGATGGGGGAGCAGAGGGTCAAGAACATCTGCGAGCCGATCCCCGTCTATCGGGTGAAGCTCGACGGGGTTCGGGCGCCGGCGAAGCGCAAGCCAGCCCAATCCGGCCCGGCGCAATCGGGCGAGGCCGCTCGCCGCCGCGATGGTTCTCCTCGCCGGCCTCGTCGCCGCCGGCTGGTACGGTCTCACCCGATCGCCAGCGACCCATGTGGCCGCAGCCCATGTCCCGTCGATCGCGGTTCTGCCGTTCGACGACCTGAGCCCCGACAAGAGCCTCGGCTATCTCGGCGACGGGGTGAGCGAGGACATCATCACCATGCTGTCGCGCTTTCCCGATCTTTCGGTGATCGCGCGCAACTCGTCCTTTGTCTACAAGGGCAAGCCCGTCGACATCCGCCAGATCGGCCGCGATCTCAACGTCGACTATGCGCTCGAAGGCAGCGTCCGCAAGGAGGCGGACCAGGTTCGCATCACCGCCCAGCTCATCGATACACAGACAGGCAAGCATGTCTGGGCGGATCGCTACGACAAGGCGGGAAAGGACCCGCTGGCGCTACAGGACGAAGTGACGGCGAAGATTGTCGGCGCGATGACCGGCGAGAAGGGCCAGGTCAAGCAGGGCCAATATCACGAAGCCTGGGGCAAGGACGCGGCAGAGCTCGGCGAATACGACTATTATCTTCGCGGTCACGAGGTGTTCATGAACGCGAGTTCAAAGGAGGACAACGACCGCGCCGGGCGCATTTGGGAGGAAGGGCTAGCGAAATATCCGGACTCGAACCTGCTCAAGGTGAAGCTCGGATGGTATCATATGATGGCCGGCTGGAACTGGTGGAGCGACGACGTTCCGGCCGAATACCACAAGGCCGGGAAACTGGTGAGGGCAGCGCTCGCCAACGATAACCTACGGCCTCAGGTGAAGCGGCTCGCGCATTGGCTGTTCGCCATGGTGCTAGTCACCGAGCGCGACTTCGGCAGGGCGTTGAGCGAGGCCGAGACGGCGATTTCCTTGGCGCCCTACGACGCGTTTCTCATCGCACAGCTGTCGCAGGTGCCGCTACAGTCTGGCAGCCCGGATAAGGCCCTGGAATGGATCGAGTTTGCCGCCAAACGCGACCCGAGCGCGACCAAGGATCTGGCCTACAAAAGAGGCTGGGCGCTTCGCGTGCTCGGAAAACCTGGGGATTCGCTCGACGCATTCAAGCAGGCGGACTACCCGGGCGTAGACACTCCCATCCATATCGCGATCGCTCTCGTCCGCCTCGGCCGGATCGACGAGGCCAGGGAGCAAGTGAAGGTCATGCTGGACAAGAACAATCCGAAATTCACCCAGGCGATGTGGCGCCAAGGGTATTTCTACAGTGACCCTTCAATCGCAGACGGCGAGGTCGCCGATCTCGCCAAGGCGGGCCTGCCGGAGAAATGACGCGCCGGCGCCGGTCGCCGCGCTCTGGATCGGGAGCGCAGTCGCGGATCGATTCGCCTCTCGAGGATTGGCCACCGTCTCGCCCAGTCGATGCAGAGAGGTCTCGCCGAAATCAGCGCGCCCTACACAACACATGGACGGATGTCGGCCGAGCGGCGAAAGTGCAAGGATTGCATCCGATCAGCCAGGAGACCGCCATGTCGACACCCTTCCAGATTTCCCTCGCGCCCGATCAGCTTTGGCAGGCGATCAATCCCTGGACCTTCAATCAGCAGGGCGCTCAATTCGGCTTGATCAACATCGATCTCGGGAACGCAGGGGAATCCGACCTCGAGCGCAAGCTTCTCGACAGGGTCGGAAGCTACGGGAAGCAGATTGGCCGCATCGGCGATGCGCTGGAAGTCATTCTCAAGCACGTCAAGCTCGGGGATCTGAAACCCGACGAACGGGACGCGCTGGAGATTCTCAAGGGGCAGCTCGCGTCGGTGCGCCAGGTGAAGGCCACGCGAGACGCGAGCGCGCAGCCCAGCCCGTCAGTCGAGACTCAAACGTGACCGCGGTAGGAAGCACGACGCTCATCTCTTCTCCTCGGCCATCGCCAGCACGCTGAGGCCGCCGACCACGCTCTGATCTCGGCTCTGGGTGACGTTGATCAGCGCATTGCCCTCGGGTAGGACCCCGCTCAAGGTGAATCGGCGACAGCTCTGGGCTGCGATTTTCACGGTGAGTTCAGCCCGCGCTTGCTCGAGTTCGGCAGCGCTCGGGTCGGCGGAGGCGACGATCCCGAAGCTCTCGACCTTGCCGGGCTTGTCGAGGATCGCGCGCCCGCCAGGAACGCCGGGAAGAAAGGCCTCGATCTCTTCGAGCGGCGCCTGTCTCGCCGCAACGACGAAGCCGCGCTCTTCGTCGGCGCCATTGCAGACCTGGAAGGCGTACTTGATCAGATGCCGTTTGCTCGATCCAACCGGCAAAACTCCGAGATTGTGCTGGGCGATGCTCCAGTCGTCGCCTGGGCCGGCGTCGCCATCGAGATTCGGGTCGCTCAGCGACGGGTACGCAATGCTGCTGGCGTTGGTCCATGCGACGAGGCACTCGTGGCCGCCGTTTTCGAAGACCGGCGTCCATGGCGCCAGGGATTTGAAGTCGACCGATTGGCCGGGGGCAATCCCATAAATTGTCGGAAGTTCGATGTTGTTCGCGGCGGATGTCGGAAGCGGGATCGGCCCGGCGGTCGGGATCGCCCAGACCGCTTGCATGTTCCACCAGAGCGATTGGGAGCCGATGGTCTGGCTCGTGGGGTTCGTAACGCGCACCCAGACGTCGTACTTCTGCGCTGCAACGGGATTGGCGACGTGCGGAGAGGCGCTGGTGCTCGGGTGGTGCGCGACCCAGATGTCCGGGCTCAGCCACCAATTCGGGCTGCCGTGACGAATGACGAGACCGCTCATTGTCGTTCCCTCGATTGAAATAAGGCAGGCGCCAATCAGACAATTTAACAGATCAATTTCGCCAGTACGGCATAGGTATTTCTACCTATATCGATGCCCCGCGCTGTGACGGGCGTCACACTGTCATCGCGCGTCACACGCGGCGGCGCCCTGCCCGAGAAAGAGCTAGTCTGTGCGCCTCCATTGGGCCGAGGCGACGAGGAGGTCAGGCGATGTCAGAGACCATTGCAATCGGCGGCTTGGCGCTCAGGTTTCTTCAGACGAAGGAAGGGACCGCCGGCAGCCTCGATGCGTTCGAAATGACCGTCCAGCCGAACGCGCGTATGCCCGTCGCGCATTATCACGAGAGCTGGGACGAAACGATTTATGGGCTATCCGGCGCCTCGACCTGGCGGGTCGACGGCCGGGACGTCGTGCTCAAGCCTGGGCAGACCGTCTTCATCAAACGCGGGATTGTCCACGCCTTTCGCAACGACACGCAGGAGCCGGCGCGTTGCCTGTGCATCCTGACGCCCGGCGTGCTCGGACCCGGCTATTTTCGCGAGATTGCGGCGGCGTTGTCCGGAGGCGCCCCGGACCCGGCAAGGATGAAAGAAATCATGTTGCGGCACGGGCTCGTGCCCGCACCGTAATCAAGGACCTACATGCCCCCGAGATGATCGGCGACGGCGTAGATGTCCTTGTCGCCGCGGCCAGACAGGTTCAGCACCATCAGGTGGTCCTTCGGGCGCTTGGGCGCGAGCTCGATGATCTTGGCCAAGGCGTGCGCGGGCTCGAGCGCCGGGATGATCCCTTCGAGCTTCGAGCAGAGCTGGAAGGCGTTCAGCGCCTCCTTGTCGGTCGCGGCGAGATAGGTCACCCGGCCGACGTCGTTGAGCCAGGAATGCTCGGGGCCGACGCCTGGATAGTCGAGGCCGGCTGAGATCGAATGGCCTTCGACGATCTGACCGTCATCGGTCTGCAGAAGATAAGTGCGGTTGCCGTGCAGCACGCCGGGCTTGCCGCCATTGATCGAAGCGGCGTGGCCGCCCGGAACGCCAAGTCCGTGCCCGGCCGCCTCGACCCCAAAAATCTCGATCTGCGGCTCGTCGAGAAACGGGTGGAAAAGGCCGATGGCGTTCGAGCCGCCGCCGATGCAGGCGACCAGGCTGTCGGGCAGGCGGCCTTCGAGTTCGAGCATCTGCGCCCGCGTCTCCTCGCCGATCACGCACTGGAAGTCGCGCACCATGGCCGGATAGGGATGCGGGCCGGCGACGGTGCCGATGCAATAATAGGTGTCACGCACATTGGTCACCCAATCGCGCAAAGCCTCGTTCATCGCGTCCTTGAGGGTCTTCGCGCCCTGCTCGACCGGCCTCACTTCAGCGCCCAGCATCTTCATGCGAAAGACGTTCGGCTTCTGCCGCTCGACATCGACCGCGCCCATATAGACGATGCACTCGAGACCAAAGCGCGCGCAGGCGGTCGCCGTCGCGACGCCATGCTGGCCGGCGCCGGTTTCGGCGATGATGCGCTTCTTCCCCATGCGGCGGGCGAGCAGGATCTGCCCGATCACGTTGTTGATCTTGTGCGCGCCGGTGTGGTTGAGCTCCTCGCGCTTGAAATAGATCTTCGCGCCGCCGAGGTGCTCGGTCAGCCGCTCGGCGAAATAGAGCGGGCTCGGGCGCCCGACGTAATGCTTGAGCAGGTGGTTGAGCTCGGCCTTGAAAGCAGGATCGGCCTTTGCTTCCTCATAGGCCTTTTCGAGCTTGAGGATCAGCGGCATCAGCGTTTCGGGGACAAAGCGTCCGCCATAGATGCCGAAGCGGCCGCGCTCGTTCGGGCCCTCGCGATAGGAATTGGGCTTTTCGAGCTTGCTCATTGTCAACCCACTCCGACGGCGTCGCGCGCGAACGCGCGCCTTGCCGCCGCGACAAACGCCCTGATCCTGGCCGGATCCTTGACGCCCGGCGCGCTCTCGACGCCGGAGGAGACATCGACGCCGCGCGCGCCGCTCAGCGCGATCGCCGTCGCGACCGTGTCAGGGTCGAAGTCCACCGGACAAAAGCCAGGGAACGGGGACATGAAAATCCCGCGTCAGGCTCCAGTCGAACGGACGGCCGTTGCCGCCCGGCAGCACAGCGTCCTTGGGCGGCTTGGCGTCGATCAGGAGACTGTCGGCGACGCCCTCGTAAGGCGCCGCGGCGGCGAGGTCGGCGCGCGTCGCGACCCCGATCGCCTTCATGGTCGGACGGGCGAAAAGCTCGCCGATCTCTTTCACCCGCGCCGGAGTTTCCTGCCCATGCAATTGCATGAGGTCAGGCGACAAGGCGTCGACGATGCGCTTCAGCGTGTCGTCGTCAGCGTCGACGCTCAGCGCCACGATCTTCGCCTGTCCCCGCGCCCGCTCTCCAAGAGCACGCGCGCTCGCCCAGTCGATATGGCGCGGGCTCTTGGGGAAAAACACGAACCCGACCATGTCCGCGCCGGCGTCGAGCGCCGCGTCGAGGGTCAGGGCCGTGGAAAGGCCGCAGATTTTAACAACCGGCGTCATCGCGCGCTTCTTTCGGTCAAAGCGCTCGCGCTGTCAAAGGAAGCGGATGGGCCGGCGCTCATTGCTTCCGCTTGACGGCGCCGAGGTCGCGCTCGATCGCCTCGATTTCGCCGTGCGCCGCCGCCCACATCTTGGCTTCCGCGTCGCGGTAAAGCGCGACGATCCTTCGCCCCTGATCGGTCAGCGACGCGCCGCCGCCTTTGGCGCCGCCGTGATGGGCCGAAACCACCGGCTCGGCGAACAGCTGGTTCAATTCGTCGACCAGCAGCCAGGCGCGTCGGTACGACATCTGGTGGGCGCGGCCGGCGGCCGAGATCGATCCGGTCTTCTCGATCGATTCCAGAAGCGCGACCTTGCCCGCGCCGAGCCTGCGGCCAAGCTCGAAATCAAGCCGGATCGTCAAACGCGTGGCCATGGCTCCCCGTCTTTTTACTCGGATGGAATTGTCATCGCGAGGAGCGAAGCGACGCGGCGATCCAGACGCCGTAGGGCGCCCCGCGACTCGGATTGCTTCGCTTCGCTCGCAATGACGGCTGTGGTTCGACTCAAGCGCATCACGCTAGCCCATGCGCGAATTCCCAATAGAGCTTCCGCGCCCGGCGGAAGAACGGGCCTGGCTGCAGATCGCGCCCGTCAATGCGCTTGACCGGCGTCACCTTGCCGTAGTTGCCGACGACGAAGATCTCGTCCGCAGAATCGAAATCAGCGAAACCCAGGGTCGCTTCCCGCGCGTCAACGCCGTCGGCGCGCAAGAGCGCCAGCACCCGCTGCCGGGTGACGCCATTGAGGAACGTTCCGTTGGCCATTGGCGTCATCACCTGTCCGTCCTTGGCCATGAACACGTTCGCCGTCGCCAGCTCGGCGACATTGCCCAGCATATCGCACATGAGGCAATTGTCGAAACCGCGCCCGCGAGCCTCGACCAGCGCTCTCGCGTTGTTGGGATAAAGGCAGCCGGCCTTGGCGTCGATCGGCATGGTGATGGCGAGCGGCTTGGCGTAGGGCGAGCGGGTGATCGATACGCCGGTCAGCTGAGGCAGGGGCGCCTCGTAGAGGCAGAGGCAGAAGCGGGTCGAATTCGGCGTCGGGCGAGACCGAGGAGTGAGGCGAGTTGTGCTCGGCCCAGTACATCGGGCGGATATAGAGTTCCGCGCCCGGCTTGAATTTTCCGATCCCCTCGCGCGTGAGACCGAGCATCGCCTCGACGCTCATCGTCGGCTTGAGGCACATGGCCTTGGCGGAGCGGTTGAGCCGCGCGCAATGCTTGTCGAGATCGGGCGTCACCCCTTCGAAGGCGCGCGCGCCGTCGAACACGCTCGTGCCCAGCCAGAAGGCGTGCGTGCGCGGCGCCGACGATCGGGTGATTGCCTTCGAGCCATTCGCCATCGAGAAAGGTGAAGGTTTGCGACCAGGCGGACATAGGCTGTTCGATCCATGGGCACGAGGAAAATCGGCCAAACGGAGCGTTCGGCGCCAGTCTAATGGGGTTCGGGAGGCCGGAGCCAGCACGAATTGAACCGGCGCCCGGTCAGTCGAGCGGCACGATCTCGTCCGCTTCGGCCCCGAGCCGCGCCGCCGCCTCGCCGATCCGAACGCCCGCGATCACGAGATCGGGCGCGATCTCGGCCAGCGGGACCAGGACGAAGGCCCGGTTGAACAGTTCGGGATGAGGCAGGGTCAGCCGTTCGGTCTTGAGGGTGACGTCGCCGTAGGCGATGAGGTCGATGTCGATGACCCGCGGCCCCCATCGCTCCGCGGGCTCGCGGCCGAGCTCGACCTCAAGCCTCTTGACGCGTTCGAGCAGCGCCTCGGGCTCGAGGCGTCGTCCGCGCCAAGCGCGCAGGCGTTGACGAACCAGTCCTGGTCGGTCTTGCCCCAGGGCGCGGTGCGGTAGAGGCGGGAGACCGCCGTCAGTTCGACGCCCTGCTCGGCCGCGATCGCGCGCAAAGCCCGGCGCAGGTTGTTCGCCTTGTCGCCGACATTGCCGCCGAGCGCGACGGACGACGCGCGCTCTTCCGTCCCCGTTGGACTCCGATGCGGGGGGAGGCGCGGCCGCGCCCTTGAGCGCCATGAAGACGGCGAGCGCCGCGCGGTTTTCAAGCACGTCATGCACGCGCAACACCGAAGCCCCTCGCATGAGCGCAATCGTGTCGGCGGCGAGCGTGCCGGGCAGACGCCGATCGACCTCGGCGTCGATGATTCCGCCGATGAACGACTTGCGCGAGAGCCCGACCAGGATCGGCGCTCCCAAGTCGTCGGAAGCGGTCGAGATTCCAGATGCAGGCGTGGTTCTGCTGTCGCGTCTTGCCGAAGCCGATTCCGGGATCGAGCAGGATCCGGCTGAAGGGCGCGCCGGCCGCCGCGGCGAGGTTGAGGGAGCGCTCGAAGAAGCGCTCGACGTCATCGAGGATGTCGATCGCCGGATCCGCCTCGTCCCGGTTGTGCATGATGACGACTGCCGAGCCCGTCTCCGCCACGGCGTCCGCCATGCCGGGATCGCGCTGCAGGCCCCAGACATCGTTGATGACGCAGGCGCCGAGCCGCGCCGCCTCGCGCGCGACCTTGGCCTTGCTGGTGTCGATGGAGATCGGCGCGTCCAAGTCTGCGGACAAAGCCTCGAGCGCCGGAACCACGCGCCTCAGCTCCTCGTCTTCAGGAACCGGAACGTGCCCTGGCCTTGTCGATTCGCCGCCGACATCGACGATCGCCGCGCCCTCGGCGACCATCGCTCGCGCGCGGGCGACCGCTGCGGCGAGATCGGAATGGCGACCGCCGTCGGAGAACGAATCCGGCGTCACGTTGAGAATGCCCATGAGCTGGGGCGAAGTCTTCAGCGCGCTCAAGAACGTGTCGCGATGGTGTGCTCGGCGGTCGGGAACCATGAGCGTCGGCTACAGGCTCTTTGCGGCTGCCGCAACCGCCCAGAAACCCTGCGCCGCGGCGGCGCGTCGGGACATTGCTGGCGCGTCCAGGGTTTATAACCTAACTAATTAGTTAATTAGATCACAATCCATCGAACGCCCAATCGTGAGCGCGGAACTAAACGGGGTCTTAAGCCACTGAAACCATTAGGGCGTGCCGGTAAAATGGCGGCTAGGCCAACCGCCCCGTCGATCCCGCCGCCGTTCACGCACATCCCAGTCGACCGAGTTTCCTGCCCGCGATGGTCACGCCCCGATAGCCGCCAGGATGCGCGCCCAGGAGCGCGCCCCCTTATGGAACGACGTCCGGTCGTATTTCTCGTTTGGCGAGTGGATGCGGTCGTCGTCGAGCGCGAAGCCGACCAGCAGGCTGTCCATGCTGAGTTCGCGCTTGAACGAACCAACGATCGGGATCGACCCGCCGCTGCCGACCAGCGCCGCCGGCTTTTCCCATTCGGCTTCCAGCGCCCGGCGCGCGATCCGCAACACCTGGTTCTTGATCGGCAGCGAGATGGCGGGACTGCCGCCACCATGGCCAGAGAATTCCGCCTTCACGTCGGGCGGCAGGCGGGAGGTGACGAAAGCGCGGAAAGCTTCGAGGATCCGCTCGGGGTTCTGCTTGCCGACGAGCCGGAACGTGATCTTCGCGCTCGCCCTGGCCGGCAACACGGTCTTCGTGCCCTCGCCGGTATAGCCGCCGATAATCCCGTTGACCTCGCAGGTCGGCCGCGACCAAAGAACCTCGAGCGGCGAGCGGTCGCGTTCGCCAGCCGGCGTCGTCAGGCCGACTTCGCGCAGGAACGCCCCGCCGTCGAACTCGAGCTCGCGCCACTGGTCCGCGAGCTCCTGTGGAAGCTCTTCGACGCCATCATAGAAGCCGGGGATCGCGACCGCGCCGGCATCGTCGTGCAGCTCGGAGAGGATCCGCGACAGCACATGGATCGGATTGACGGCCAAGCCGCCGTAAAGACCGGAGTGCAGATCTCGATTGGCGCCCGTAAGGATGACCTCTTCGGCGGCGATTCCGCGCAACGCGATGGTGATCGCCGGCGTGGAGCGGTCCCACATTCCTGTGTCGCAAACCAGCGCGACATCGGCCTTCAGCTCTTTCGCGTTCTCGGCGAGAAACGCCGCCAGCGACGGCGATCCCGTCTCCTCCTCGCCTTCGAACAGCACGGTGATATGGCAGGGCGGGCCGCCGAACTGCCTGAAGGCGCGGCAGGCTTCGAGAAAGGTCATGAGCTGGCCTTTGTCGTCGCTGGCCCCTCGCGCCACGATCTCTTCGCCATTGCGGCCCGGTCTCGAGCCTGGGCTCGAACGGCGGATTGCGCCAGAGAGCCAACGGATCGACCGGCTGCACGTCGTAGTGGCCGTAAAACAGGACATGCGGCGCCTCGCGGCGCGCGGCCTTGATATGGCCCACGACCATCGGACGGCCAGCGGTCGGGCGCTTGGCCGCCTCGAATCCGAGATCGCCGAGCTCCGTGACCAGCCAGTCCGCGGCCCGCTCGCAATCGGGGAAATGCGCCGGCACGGCGGAAATCGAGGGGATCGACAGAAAGGCGAACAGCCGATCGAGCGCGGCCTTTTGACCGGAGTCGATGGCGGAAAGAATGTCGTCAATCGTGGCCATCTCTCGCCTCTTGTCGCCGCCGTCGCCGGTGTTCGGATTGCTCCTCCTACCACGGCGTCCGAAGTTCGTCGTCCTGCTTCCGTCCTGTCGATGGCGGAGCGGCGCAAGGCGATCGGGCGTCGAGCAGGAACGGAGCGCCGGAAACAACAACGCCGCCGAAATCGGCGGCGTTGTGAAGGGCTAAAGGTTTGGGGGCGAGCGCCGAAGCCTCTCAGAAAATCTGGCGGAAGATCACGTACAGCAGGCCGGACATGATCATCGCCGCCGGCAGCGTCAGCACCCAGGCGAGCGCGATGCTGCGGACCGTCGACCATTGCATGCCCGACCCGTTGGCCACCATCGTCCCGGCGACGCCGGACGACAGAACGTGCGTCGTCGACACCGGCAGGCCGAAGCCGTCCGCCGCGCCGATCGTCGCCGCCGCCACGATTTCCGCCGCCGCGCCCTGGCCGTAGGTCAGGTGGGTCTTGCCGATCTTTTCGCCGACGGTGATGACGATGCGCTTCCAGCCGACCATCGTGCCGAGACCGAGCGCGATCGCCACGCAGATCTTGACCCAGAGCGGGATGAACTTGGTCGCTCCATCGAGCTCCTTCTTGAAGGCGCCGATCTGCGCCTTGTCCGCGGCCGACAGCTCGCTCTCCTTGTCCTTCGCCAGGACCCGGAAACCCTCCGAGGCGAGATACATGTCGTTACGAAGGTTCTGGACCTTGTCGAGCGGCGTCCTGGCGACGGAGCCATATTGCTCGACCGAGTTGCTGATCTCCTTGGTCAGGACCGCAAGCGACGGATAAGTGCCTTCCGAGATCGTGTGCGAATGAATGTATTCGGTCACCGCCGGGCGGGGATCGCCGGTGACATTGTATCCGGCGCCATGGGCTTCGACGATCTTCGAAGCGGCGTGCGCGGCGGAAACGAACTGGGCGGCGTGACCTTCGGACGGCGCGCGGTTCAGCGCATAAGCCGTCGGCGCGACGCCGATCAGGATCAGCATGATGAGACCCATGCCCTTCTGACCGTCGTTCGAGCCATGGAAGAACGAGACCAGCGTGCAGGTGAGGATCAGCAGCCCGCGGATCCAGATCGACGGCGGCTTGTTCGTCTTCGGAGCGGTGTAAAGCTCCGGCACGCGGATGACCGCCTTCATCGCGAGCAGCAGCAGCGCCGAAAGGGCGAAGCCGAACAGCGGCGAGAACAAGCAGCGCCTCGCCGACCTTGGTGACCTGATCCCAGTCCACGCCGGCCGTGCCGTTCTGGCCGCGGATGAGCGCGTTGGCGACGCCGACGCCGACGATCGACCCGATCAGGGTGTGCGAGCTCGAAGCGGGAATGCCCAGCCACCAGGTGCCCAGGTTCCAGATGATCGCGGAAATGAGCAGCGCAAACACCATTGCGTAGCCCGCGCGCGGAGCCGACCTGAAGGATGAGCTCCACCGGCAGCAGCGAGACGATGCCGAACGCCACCGCGCCGGTCGAAGCCAGCACGCCGAGGAGATTCCAGCACCCCGACCACACGACCGCGACCTGCGCCGGCAAGGCGTGGGTGTAGATGACGGTGGCGACCGCGTTCGCGGTGTCGTGGAAACCGTTGACGAACTCGAAGCCGAGCGCGATCAGCAACGCGACGCCGAGCAGAATGAACGGCAGGATGGTCGTCGGTCCGCCGCCAGCGGCACGAAATGTCCGACCGGATCGAATAGGCCATGTAGAACAGGCCAAGCGCGAGGACAGCGAGGATGCCAAGCGCAAATCGAGGGTCGACCGGCTGATTGAGATGCGGCTTCACCGGCGCTTCGGCGTGCGGGCCGAGTCGAGCGTCGAATGCGGCGGACATGGGGGCTCCTTGGGCGTGCGAGCCTCTTCTATCGCGACCGCCCATGACAGGAATGTGAAGGCTGCGGACGAGGATGTCGGATGGATCGCCGCGAACGTCGCAAAACTCGCGTCAATAGGAAAATATACTTAGTGCAAACAAGCCAGCGGGCATTGCCAAACTGCCGCGGATAGGCAACTCTAAAACCAAAAAACGAGGGCGGGACGTCAAATGGCATTTTTATCGATTCTGGACCGAAGCCATACGATCGCGAAACCCGGTTTCAGCCGGTGGATGGTTCCCCCGGCGGCGCTGTGCATCCACCTTTGCATCGGCCAGGTTTACGCGTTCAGCGTCTTCAACCTGCCGATGACCAAGCTGATCGGCATCACCAAATCCGCGCCTGACGACTGGAAGCTGACCGAGCTGGGCTGGATCTTCTCGATCGCCATTTTCTTCCTCGGCGCTTCGGCGGCGCTGCTCGGTCGCTGGGTCGAGGAAGGCGGCCCGCGCCGAGCGATGTTCACCGCCGCGCTGTGCTTCGGCGGCGGCTTCCTGGTCAGCGCCTACGGGGTGTAGCGTGCACCAGCTCTGGATCGTCTATCTCGGCTACGGCGTGCTCGGCGGCGTCGGCCTGGGCCTGGGCTACATCTCGCCGGTGTCGACGCTGATCAAATGGTTCCCCGACCGGCCGGGCATGGCGACCGGCATGGCGATCATGGGCTTCGGCGGCGGCGCGATGATCGCCTCCCCGCTTTCGGTCTGGCTGATGAGCCGCTTCTCGACCCCGACCCATGTCGGGGTCGCCGAGACCTTTGTGGTGCTCGGGATCGTCTATGCTTTCTTCATGCTGGTCGGCGTCGGCGATCGTGCGCGTGCCGGCGCCGGGATGGAAGCCCGAGGGCTACGTTGCCGCCGGCCCAGCCCAAGAAGCTCGTCACCACCAGGGACGTCTACGTCTATCAGGCGCTGAAGACGCCGCAGTTCTGGCTGATCTGGATCGTGCTGTGCATGAACGTGACGGCGGGCATCGGCGTGCTCGGCCAGGCCTCGGCGATGAGCCAGGAAATGTTCCCGGGCCGCGTCACCGCCGCCGCCGCGGGCGGCTTCGTCGGCCTGCTCAGCCTCTTCAACATGGGCGGCCGCTTCTTCTGGGCCTCGACCTCGGACTACATCGGCCGCAAGAACACCTATTTCGTGTTCTTCGCTGCTCGGGATTCGTGCTCTATGCGCTCGTGCCCTACTTCGGCGGCGCTCGGCAATCTGCCGCTGTTCGTCCTGTGCTTCTGCGTCATCCTCAGCATGTACGGCGGCGGCTTCGCCACCGTGCCGGCCTATCTCCAGGACATGTTCGGCACCCGCTACGTCGGCGCGATCCACGGGTGGCTGATCACGGCCTGGTCGGTGGCGGGCGTGCTCGGCCCGGTTCTGGTCAACTACATCCGGCAATACCAGATCGACAGCGGCGTCCCGAAGGCGCAGGCCTATAATGTCACGATGTACATCATGGCCGGGCTTCTGGTGGTCGGCTTCATCGCCAATTTCCTGATCAAGGCGGTCGACGACCGCCATCATATGGAGCTCGAGACGGTCGACGACGCTTGTCGGCGTGGCTTGAGGGAGGCGGACATGAGCTTTGACAACAACGGCCGGCAGCGCCACCACCACCCTTGAGTTGGTTTTGGCCTGGGGTTTCGTCGGCATCCCGCTCCTGTGGGGCATCTACGGAACCCTGGTCAACGCGATGAAGCTCTTTCAGTAGCGCCGGTTTTCTCGACGCCAGGGCGTCGATGGGAAGCTTCTGAATCAAGCTCGCGGGGATGCGCTGCGCGGCAGATCGCAGCGCGTAGATTGGCGCCTGATCGGAGCGCCCGAAATCCGCTTGCATCGAGAGGGCGAACATTGCAGCGTTGGCCCCAAGGGGCGACACGGACGCCGAGACGGGCGCGTAAGCTTAGTCGAGGGCGAACACGGTTCCGGGAGGATAAAATGACGCCATACAAAACCGTCGCGCAACGCTCAGTCGGCCTGCGCGGCGTGATCGGAGTGGGTGCGGCCGTTCTTGCACTCGCCCTCAGCCAATCAGTTTGGGCGGACGAGGCGCCGATCAAGATCGGCGTGATCGCAGAGGCGCAGGCGGTCGCGGGTTCCTCGATCCCGCAAGCAGCCCAGCTCGCCGCCGACGAGATCAACGCCAAGGGCGGCGTCAACGGGCGCAAGATCGAGATCGTCTCCTACGACAACCATTCGTCCTCGGCCGAGTCGGTGCGCGCGTTCCAGCGCGCGGTCAACGAGGATCATGTCAATGCGGTGATCGGCAGTTACATCAGCGAGGTCGTGCTGGCGCTCGAACCGTGGGCGGCGCGCCTCAAGACCGTCTTCATCACGCCCGGCGCAGCGTCCGACGTCATCACCGCAAAACATCGCCAAGGACTACGAGCACAACAAATACACCTTCCACGGCTATCTGACGTCGGGGGCGCTGGCGAGGCTTACGTGCGACGCCGCCAAGGACATGCTGGTCGACGGCCTCAAGATGAAGACGGCGGTGATCATGAGCGAAGACGCCGCCTGGACGACGCCGCTCGACGCCGGCTACGAGGCCTGCCTGCCGAAGATCGGGCTCAAAGTGCTCGACCACATCCGCTTCTCGCCCGACACCACAGATTTCACCCCGATCTTCAACAAGATCGAGGGCCAGAAGCCCGACGTCATCATCACCGGCATTTCACATGTCGGCACCCAGCCGACCGTGCAATGGAAGAGCCAGCAGGTGCCGATCCCGATGTTCGGCATCGCCTCGCAGGCGACCAACTCCACCTTCTGGAAAGACACCAACGGCGCGACCGAAGGCGTGATCTACCAGGCTGTATCGGGTCCAGGGGTCGCGGTCACGCCCAAGACGCTCCCGTTCGTCGACGCCTTCGCCAAGAAGTTCGGCAATATGCCTTCCTATTGCGGCTACACCGCTTACGACGACGTCTACATCATCGCCGACGCGATCAAGCGCGCCGGAAGCAACGACAGCGACAAGCTTGTCGATGCGATGGAGAAGACCGACACCGTCGGCACGATCGGCCGGATTGAGTTCCTGCCGAAGGGCGATCCCCATGTGCATGGGCTGAAAACCGGCAAGGGCTTCATCACTGGTCTCATGCTGCAATGGCAGGACGGCAAGCAGGTCAACATGTGGCCGGCGGATCTCGCCAACGGCAAGCTCGAATTCCCGTCCTTCGTCAAGTTCGCCTCGGGCAAGTGACCGCGGGCAAACCCGCCGCCGTCCAACCTTAGCGGCTTAAGGCGGCGGGACGCTTGATGCTGTTCTGGCAGATCCTGATCGATGGCTTTGCGATCTCCTCGCTCTACGCCTTGGGCGCGACCGGCTTCACCCTGATTTTCGGCGTCACCGGGGTGCTCAACCTTTCGCACGGGGCGATCATGGTCGCGGCCGCGGTCGCCGCCTGGGCGGCTTCGGGAAATTTCGGGGCAGGCGCCTATCTCGCCGCCGTGTTTGGGGTCGCCGTCGCGCTCCTGCTGGCGCTTGCGACCTATTATCTCATCGTCCGGCGCCTGCAATTGTCGCGCGCGGTGCGCGAAGAGGAGAAGGAGATCTTCATCCTCACCGCGACGCTGCTCTGGGGCATCATGATCCAGGAGGCGATCGCCTATCTCTTCACCAACAACGCCAAGACCGTGCTGCCGATTGTTGACGGCGTGGTCAGGATCTTAGGGGTGCGCACGCCGGCGAATGAGATCTTCACCGCGCTTGTCTGCTGGGCGACGATCGGAGGCTTATGGCTGTTCGTCAATCGGACGCGGGCCGGAAAGGCCGTGCTCGCCGCATCGATGAATCCCCGCGGCGTCACGCTGCTCGGCATTGAATTGTCCACCGTCTATGTCGGCGTATGGGCGATCTATGGCGCGCTCGCCGGCGTCGCCGGCGTGCTGCTCGGCATGTTCCTCGGCGTCTCCTCCTATAGCGCCGGTCCGCTCACAGCGAGCGCGTTCTCGATCGTCGTCCTGGGCGGACTTGGCAGCGTCTCCGGCTCGCTGATCGCGGCTTACATCGTCGGCTATCTCGAGACGCTGACCGCTTATCTGATTTCGCCGGCCTATCGCGCGATCCCCGCGCTCCTGCTCCTGGTTGCGGTGATGTACGTCCGCCCGCGTGGCTTGTTAGGCCGGCGTTAGCCATGCTGCGCCGCGCGCTCGTGTCCCCGCCGGTCCTGATCAGCCTGATCGTTGTCCTGATCGCCGCGACGCTGCCGCTCTACGTCTCGGGCTATGTGCTGGGGCTGCTCACCGTCGCCTATTTCTTCGGCGTCTTCTCGATGGCCTGGGACCTGTTGTTCGGCTTCGCCAACGAAGTGAACTTCGGTCCCTCGTTCCTGATCGGGCTCGGCGCTTACACCGCGGGCATCCTGGACAACCTCTATCAGCCGCCGATCGCGCTCTGCGTTGCGGCGGGCGTGCTGGCGGCGATGATCGGCGGGCTGGTGCTGGCCTTGCCGGCGCTGCGCGTGCGAGGGCCGTATTTCGGCCTCACCACGCTTGTCGCCGTGCTGATCCTGCAAAACTTCATCGTCGTCGCGGCGAGCCTGACCGGCGGCGAAATCGGCCTCACGATTCCCGACGTCATCTCGATCGACGACAAGGTCAATTACTGGATCGCGCTCGGCTTGATGGCGGTCAGCGGCGCAATCCTCTACGGGCTCACGCGCTCGCCGGTCGGCCTTATCCTTCAGGCGAGCGGGCAGGACCCCGTGCAGGCCGGCGCGCTCGGGTTCAACGTCACCAAGCACAAGCTGGCGGCGTTCCTGGTCAGCGCGTTTTTCTCCGGCCTCGCTGGCGCGCTGATGGCGTTCTATCTCGGCACGGCGTCGGTGGGCACGTTCGTCGACGTCACCGTCGGGGTGCAGGTGATCATCGGCGCCGTGCTTGGCGGACGTCGCACCATTCTCGGCGCGGTGCTGGGGGCGGTGTTTCTGGTGGCGCTCGGCGAGAGCTTAAGGCCGCTCGGCGATCTCGCCACCTTCATAGTCTCGGCGGTCGCACTCTTTGTCGTTCTCTTCTTCCCGGCCGGGTTGCTCGGCATGGTCAAGGGCGCGCGGGAGGCGACATGAACGCCAGCCCGGCAAGGCTCGAGGTCAACGGGCTCCAGAAGCGGTTCGGCGGCCTCACGGCTGTGAAGGACGTCAGCTTCTCGGTTCATGCCGGAGAAATTCTCGGGCTCATCGGACCGAATGGATCGGGCAAGTCGACGGTGATGAAGTCGATCCTCGGCGTCGAGCGGCCCGATGCGGGATCGGTTCGGATCGATGCCCGTGAGGTCGCGGGCTGGCCGCCGCACCGGATCGCCCGGCTCGGCGTCGGCATGGTGTTCCAGCATTCGCGTCCGCTGCATCGGCAGACGGTGCTCGAGAACATCCTGCTTGGGCTGTTGCCTGATCGATTGCTGCACCTTCTTCCCCGCGCCGCCGCTGACGCGCGGGCGCGCGCGATCGCCGAGCGGGTCGGCCTGACCGGGGTGCTCAATCGGCGCCCGGCGACGCTGCCGTTCGCGGACTTGCGCAAGATCGAGATCGCCAAGGCGATCGCCCGCGATCCCCAGGTGGTGCTGATCGACGAGCCGTTCGCGGGCTTGACCGCGCGCGAGACCGCATCCTTCGCCAAGCTCATCACCGAAATGCGCGACGATGGGCGGGCGGTGCTCATCGTCGATCACAACGTGAAAAGCATCTCCGCGCTCGTCGACCGCGTTTACGCCATGCACGTCGGGGAAAAGATCGCTGAGGGCTCGGTCGAGGAGGTGATGGCCGACGAGACCGTGCGCAAAGTCTATCTCGGTGGAGCGATCGAGACAGCGGCCCGCCCGGAATCCGCTTTCGACGACAGCCAAACGCCGTTTCTCGCAATCGACGATCTCAGCGTCGTCTATGACAAGGCGCAGGCGCTCGAAAATGTCTCGCTCCATGTGCATCACGGGGAATTCGTCGCGATCGTCGGACTGAACGGCGCCGGCAAGACGACGCTGTTCAACGCCGTCTCGGGCCTCGTCCCTTATGCCGGCGAGATCCGCCGACAAGGTCGATCGCTCCGGGGCAGGACGGCCGCAATGATCGCGCGCGCAGGAATCGTGCAGTCGCCGGAGAATCGCGAACTGTTCGGCCTGATGACGGTCAGCGAGAATCTGGACATGGGCGGGCAACGGCTCGCAGACGAGGACCGGGCCGAGCGTCGGGAATGGCTGTTCGCCCTGTTCCCGATCCTGAAAGAGCGGCAGAGCCAGACCGCGGCGACCTTGTCGGGAGGCGAGCAGCAGATGCTCACCATCGCCCGGGCGCTGATGATGAAGCCTGATCTTTTGATCCTCGATGAGCCGACGCTGGGCCTCGCCCCCGTCATCATGGAGCAGATTTCAAAGGCGCTCGAGCGGCTTCGTCAGACGACCGAGATCACCGTGCTGCTCGGCGAGCAGAACGTCACCTTCGCCCTGCCTCACGCGGACCGCGTCTACGTGCTTGAGCATGGCCGGATCGTCTGGGAGGGCGAGCCTGGCCGCTTCGCGGCCGAAGCCGGGGCGATGTACCTGTAAGGGCGACCTGGCGTGTCGGATGGCGCCGTCATAGCGCCTCCGTCAGAGCGATCTCCTCGCCGCGGCGCTGGTCCATGACGACGATGGCGACGCCGCTCGCAACGATGAGGGCGATCCCTAAAAGCGCAAGAGCGTTCGGCAGGGCGCCAAACACGACAACGCCCGCCAGCACCGCCCAGAGCGCGAAGCTGTAGAAGAAGGGCGCGACCGCGGCCGTCCGCCCGAGCCGATAGGCGAGCAAGAGTCCGACATGTCCGAGTGTGACGAACAGGCCGGCGAAACCGAGAAAGGCGAGGTGCCAGTCCGCCGGCGCCCGCCAGCTTTCAAGTCCGAGCGACATCAGGCCCGCCACGACCATCACCATGGCGTTGGTCGCGAAGGTCACAACCATCACCGGAATGCGCGCCGGCACGTCACGCCCGACCAGATCGCGCGCCGCGATCAACACAGCGGACGCGAAAGCAAGCAGCGCCGCCGGCGAGATCCCGGCCGATCCCGGCTGGGCGACCAGGAAGGCGCCGGCGAAGCCAACCAGCGCAAGAGCGACACGCGCCGCTCCGACGCGTTCGCGAAGCAGAAAAGCGACGGCCAGGATCAGGATCAGCGGCGCGGTCTGCAGGATGGCGATCGCGTCGGCGATCGGCAGTCGCGCAAGCGCCACGATGTAGCAGAGCACGCTCAGCGTCTCTCCCAGCGCCCGCAGCAGAGCCCGAGGATGCAAGGCCGAGGAGACGACGCGCCAGTCGCCGAGCGCGACCAGCAGGAGGCCGCAGGCCAGAGTGGCCGCGACGCCACGCAGGAAGAGCACCTCAAAGGGCGGCAGATCGCTCGTGACCAGCTTCATGAAGCTGTCGCCGACGACGAAAGAGGCGGTCCCGGCGAGCATGGCGGCGACGCCGGTGAGATTGGAGGTTCTGCGCATGAGGGCGGCACTCTAGGCTGCGCGTCCAGCGGCGAACAATTCTAGAAACGCAGGTCTCGTCCTATCGAGCGGGCTTATCCCCTATCGCGCTCGCGCCCAGCGCCAGATCGCCCATTGCCGGCGCAGCGGCGAGACCTCGCCCACGTCATCGAACGGGCGGTCCGCCTTGCGGTCGAGCCGGTCGAGGTCGAGCCGCAAGGGCGCGAGCGGAATGAAGGCCGGCAGGATCGCAGGGCTTGAGCTCTTCAACCGGCGCTCCGCCTCAGCCAGTTCGTCGCGCGCCAATCCCCGCAGTTCGGCGCAGGCTGAAAGAACGCCGGGACTCGCGCGCCGCGCGTCGAAATCCGCCACGCTTACGCCGTGGCGGGCGGCGACGTCGGTGGGGATGAGCGTCGGCGCCGCTCCGGCCTTGAACGGCAGGTCCTTGATGAGGCGCGTCAGCGCCAGCGCCATGCCGGCCGGCGCATGCGCCTCCGCCGGATCGAGATCCTGTCCCCCGGCCGCGATGCGCGACGCGAGCCTCAACCGCGCGCCCTCGCTCTCGTCGGCGAAAGCGCGAAACGCCACGAGGTTGAAATCGTCCTGCGGCGCGATCGCCTGCAGGCGCGCGTCCAGCATCGCCTCGAGCCATGCGACGGGGCAGGGCATAGGCGTCGATCGCCGCGCGAAGCGCGAGCGCGACCGGGTTGCCGGCCGCTTCGGCCTGCCGTTCGCCGGAGATCGACTTCGCGCCACCAGGCAAGCCGGATCGCCGTCAGATTGGGATCGCGCGCGCGCTTGAGCGCATGACGGATTTCGGTGTCGAAGCTCGCCAGGGCGAAGAGCGCTCCGCGGGCGCTTGCGCTCGCATAGAGCGCGCCGAGCCACTGATCGCGAGCGTGAGCGCGGGCGAGGGCTGCGCAATGCTCGGCGGCGTCCGCAAGCGGGTCGGCGCCCGGCGGACGACGCGCGGTCACGGCGCGGCGATCAACGCCGCCGCGACGTGGCGGCCTTCCGACTGCATGACATTGTAGACCCGAAGGGCCGGGCCAGTCGCCATCGCCTCGAAGCGCAGGCCGGCCTGGTTGAGCGTGGCGCGCAACGCTTTCGGGATCGGCGCCATGCGATCGCCCGTCCCGATAACAAGAAATTCGATCGAGCCGGGACTCTCGGCGGACTCGGCCATGAGCTGGGCGAGCGCGACCGGGCCGAGATCATCGACGCTCGTCGCGTCGATCGGCCGCACGCCTTTCGGCGTCGCCAGGATCGAGCCTGCGTGCGACATGCCGGCGAAAGCGAAGGCGCCTTGACCGTAAGCGGCGATCGAATGGCTGCCGGGCGCGAAGGCGGGCCGGGGATTGGCCTCGCTCACGCCTTCTCCTTGGCCTTCACGTCCGCCCCGGCGAGTTCCTTTTCCCGCATCTTGTCGAAGGTGTCGGCGCGTACGCCCATGTAAATGAGCATCGGCGAGCAGATGAAGATCGACGAGTAGGTGGCGACGAAAATTCCCCAGATCATCGCCGCCGAAAACGAGCGGATGACGTGGCCGCCCAGGAAGAACAGCGCCAGCAGGGCGAGAAAGACAGTCGTCGCCGTCATGATGGTGCGCGGCAACACGGCGTTGATCGACATGTCGATGATTTCGGAGGTCGACAGGCGCTTGTATTTGCGCATCACCTCGCGGATGCGGTCGAGCACGACCACCGTCTCGTTGAGCGAGTAGCCGACAATGGTGAGAATCGCGGCGATCGAGGTCTGATTGAACTCAAGCTGAGTGACGCAGAAGAAGCCCACCGTCAGCAGGAGATCGTGCATCGTGCCGATGATCGCGCCGACCGCGAATTGCCACTCGAAGCGGAACCACAAATAGGTCAGGACCGCGAGGATCGAGACGACGACGCCGAGCGTCCCGCGCTGGACGAGCTCGGCCGATACGGTCGGTCCGACCGAATCGACGCTGCGGAACTCGTAATCGGCGCCAAAGGCGTCCTTGAGCTTCGCGATCGCGGTCTGCTGACCGGCGTCGCCGCCCGGTTGCACGCCGAGGCGCAGCAGCACGTCGGATTCGGCGCCGACCCGCTGCACTTCGACGGGGCCCACGCCAAGTCCCTCGCCCTTGGAGCGAATGTCGGCGACATTGGCGTCGCCGCTTTTGGCGCGCATGTCGACCTGGGTGCCGCCCGCAAAGTCGATGCCGAAATTCATGCCCACGAACAGGAACAGGAGGACCGAAATGATCGACAGGACCGCCGACAGCGGATAGCTCACGCGGCGGAACCGCATGAAGCCGAATTTGGTGTTCTCGGGCGCGAGCCGAAGACGTTTCATAGCGAGAGTTCCGTTGTGCGCGTCGCTTCGCTCATATCGGCAGCGTCGATCATATGGGCAGGGTCTTGGGCCGCGCGCGGTGATACCAGAGCGCGATCATCATGCGCGTCATGGTGACCGCAGTGATGACCGAGGTCAGAATGCCCAAGCCGAGCGAGACGGCGAAGCCGCGCACCGCGCCCGAGCCGAACAGATAGAGGATGAGCGCCGCCACGAACATCGTGACGTTGGAATCGATGATGGTGGCGAAGGCGCGCCGGAAACCGGCGTCGAGCGCGGAAATGACTGAGCGGCCGAGGTGGGCCTCCTCGCGAATGCGCTCGTAGATGAGGACGTTCGAGTTCGACCGCCATGCCGATGGTGAAGACGATGCCGGCGATGCCCGGCAGGGTCAGCGTCGCGCCGAGCAGGACCATCGAGGCGAAGATGAGCAGAATGTGCACCGCGAGCGCGAGATCGGCGAACACGCCGAAGATGCCGTAGGTCGCGATCATGTAGATGACGACCAGCGCCGCCCCGACATAGGCCGCGCGTTTCCCGGCGTCGATCGAGTCCTGGCCTAAGCCCGGGTCCGACCGTGCGCTCCTCGATCACCGTGAGCTTGGCGGGCAGCGCGCCGGCGCGCAGCAGAATCGCCAGGCTCGAAGCCTCTTCGAGACTGAAATTGCCGGTGATCTGGCCGGTGCCCCCGGTGATCGGCGAACGGATGACCGGCGCCGAGATCACCTTGCCGTCAAGGACGATGGCGAACGGACGGCCGACGTTTGCCGATGTGACCTGGCCGAACTTCTGCCCGCCGCGCAGGTTGAAACGGAAGCTGACGTCGGGCTCGCCGGTCTGCTGGTCGAAGCTCTGCTGCGCGTCGACCAGGTCCTCGCCGTCCACCATGACCCGCTTCTGCACCTGGATCGTCCCGCCGCCCTTCTGCATCGGCAGCGTCTCGGCCTCGTTCGGCGGATCGCCGGGATCGGCGACCAGGCGGAACTCGAGCTTGGCGGTCTGGCCGATCATGTTCTTGAGGGCCGTCGTGTCCTGGCTGCCCGGCGCCTCGATCAGCACACGGTTCGCGCCCTGTTGCTGGATGAGGGTTTCCTTGGTGCCCATCGCGTTGATGCGGCGGTTCAACACTTCGATCGATTGTCCGACCGCGTGGCGCACCTTGTCGGCGATTGCCGCGTCGGTCAGCGCCAGCCGGACGCCGTCGGGGGTCTGCGTCACATTCAGGGTGCGGCCGTTTCCTCCCGCGAGCGCGCCCCCTATCGGCACGCTCAGCGACTGGAGAAGCTCGAACGCCTTGGCGCGTTCGGCCGGATCGGCGATGCGGACCATCGACTGCGCGCGGCTCAGCCGCGATGCCGCCGGAAATGGCGATCTTGCCCTCACGCAGCTTCTGCCGCACATCGTCCCGCAGCGCCTCAACCTGGCTCTTGATCACCGAGGGGGTGTCGACTTCCATCAACAGATAGGCGCCGCCTTGCAGATCGAGGCCGAGCACGATCTGGCGCAGCGGAATGAAGCTCGGGAAACGAGCCGCGAGCGCCTCGACCACTTGGGAGGGCATGAAGCTCGGCAGGACCACCAGAACCGCGGCCGCTACAAGCGCCAGGACCGAGGCCAATCTCCAGTTCGCGAAACGAAGCATCAGACTTTCAATTCTCAGGAAGAGGCTCGAACTCGCGGCCAAAGCCGGGGCGCGCCTGCCCTCAGGGGTTGGACGCATCTTTCTTGGCCGGCAGTGATTTGGCGGAAGACGCCGCATCCTTGACGGGTTCGCCCTTGGCGCGAACTTCGGCAATGCCGGAACGGGCGAGGCGCGCCCGCACATTGGGAGCGATCTCGAACTCGACTTCGTTGTCGTCGACCGACTTGGTGACCTTGCCGATCAGACCGCCGGTGGTGACCACGACGTCGCCGCGCCGCGCCGCCTGCACCATCTCGCGCTGCTCTTTCGCGCGCCGCTGCTGGGGCCGCCACAGTACGAAATAGACGATCGCGATCATGGCCACGATCGGCACGAGCTGGACCAGCGTGTCGCTCGCCCCGAAGGGGAGGGCGCCGGCGGCTTGCGCGTAAGCGGCTGTGATCAGCACAGGGATTTCTGGCTCCGGCGACGCGAAGGCCGCGCCGTTCATCGAGGGGGCATGGAAAAGGCGTCGCATATATATCGGCGGGCCCTGCGAAAGCAACGGCCTCTGGCCGGGCGAAGGCATGGCGCAAGAACCGAGCGCGATGATTCGCCGTCGGCGAAGCCCCGGTCGCTGTCCCGAGCCAGCGGTTCGAGCGCGGTTTCCGCGGCGCTTCTTTTTCACGAATTGCGCGCCCGAAAACAATTCCAGGATTTTCAGTCCCGCTATTTGCAGGCAAGCGAAGGAATTCGCGGGACAGGAGGGCCGAAATGCGGCGCGCCGCCTTCCCAAGTCCGCGCTGGCGTACTAAGCAGCGGCTGTTTTTTGGGCCGGCTAAACCAGGGGTGCGCAGTGAACAAGCAGATAGCTGAATTTATTGGAACTTTCGCGCTGGTGTTCTTTGGCTGCGGGGCGGCGGTTGTCGGCGGGATGGGGTCGGGCGCCACGGCGGTCGACCTCTTGGGCATTGCGAGCGCGTTCGGCTTCGCCATTGTCGCCATGGCCTATGGCATCGGGCCGATTTCCGGCTGCCACGTCAATCCGGCTGTCAGCTTTGGCGTCTATGTCGCCGGCCGCATGAGCGTCGCCGACATGATCAGCTACTGGATCGCTCAGGTTTTGGGCGCGATCGTCGCGGCGGTCGTGCTCTATCTGATCCTGTCCGGCAAGGCGCAAGGGTGGAACGGCGGGCTCGGCCAGAACGGCTGGGGCGCGGGCTATCTCGGCGAGTACAGCGTCGTCTCCGCTTTCGTGTTCGAAGTGGTGGCGACCTTCCTGTTCCTGGTGTGCATTCTCGGCGTCACCCATCCGTTCGCGCCGACCGGCTTCGCTGGCCTCGCCATCGGACTGACGCTGGTCGTGATCCACCTCGTCGGCATCAACATCACCGGAACCTCGGTCAATCCGGCGCGCTCGATCGGCCCGGCGCTGGTCGGAATCGCCTCGAAGCCGGAAGCCGTCGCCAAGCTATGGCTGTTCATCATCGCCCCGCTCATCGGCGCGGGCGCGGCGGGCTTGCTGTTCCGCACCGGAGCGATGTTCGACGTTCCGAACAAGCCCTGAGCGCTCCGGTTCGGGTGCGGGGTCGGGGCCGCAGGACTCCGATGAGGCGGGACCGCGCAGGAGGCCGCGCGGTCCCGCCCCGCTCGGCCGCGACCTCATCCAATTCCGGCGTCCGGCCGTCGTCGGCCGCCGGGCCCGTCGATGCGGATTACTGTCGATAGCGAATTAAGTTGCGGAAAATCGGAAATCGGGGTAAGCTCGGCAGATGAGCAATCCAGCCTTTCCGCCGCCAAGACCGCAGGCGTCCGTTCCGGCGCGTCCGACTTCGGGGGAAAAGCACACCGAAAAATTTTTCAGCGAAAATCCCGCGTAACCCATTGATAAGTCTCGTTTCGGACGAGGAAATCCAAGGAAATCCAAGGAAATCCAACCTTCCCGAACGGGGTTTTCCGGTGCGAAACGGCGACGAGGCAAGAAAATCCAAACGGACCGGCCGGACGCTGCGTCGCGGGCAGTCGTCGAGCACAAGCCAAACGACCCCATCCCAATGCAAAGCGCGCCCTTGGTGCTTGGCTTCGCTCACGCCGCCTCTGGCTTCCCGTCGGGGGCCGGCGGCTCGCCCGCCGGTGGCGACTTCACGACCCCGGTTGTTTCGTTGACGATGACGCTCTTCCAGATGTTGTCGTCGGGCACGATCTTCGTGATCCCATCATCGGTGCGGATGTAAGTGCTGAAGATGGTCACGTGCGTGACCCTACCCTTGATCCCGCCGCCGACTTCGACGTCGTCGCCGACGTCGAACGGCTTGAACACCATAATCAGGAGCCCACTGGCGAAATTGCTGAGCGTGCCCTGCAACGCGAAAGCGACGACGAAGCCGGCGGCGCCGATCACTGCGAGCAGGAGCGCCAGGTTCACCTCGAGCGCCGACAGCGCGAACAGGAAGCCGATCGCCACGATGAGAGGGCCGGAGCTGACGACGATGAAGTCGCGCAGCAAGTGCGACGTCATATGCGCCCGGTTCATTATCCGGCGCAGGATCATCCGCACGACCCAGGCGACGATGATCGATCCGATAATGTAGGCGAAGAATGTTCCCACCTCGCGCGCCAATCGGAGCCCGCCCTCGTCAGAGGAGAGCCAGGCGGAAAGCCTCCCCACAGTCGCGGTCCGATCCGAGACATCGATCTTGATGCCGCCGATCGAGGCAATGTAGAGCCGGTAGAGCTTGGCGTCGCCGCCTTTGGCCTCCAATTTGTCCAGCACAAGTTTCAAGCGGTCGATGAGAGCCGTGCGCTCGCCCGAGAGCTGCGTACTGTAATCGACGAGCTGAACCTTGACGTCTGACTTGGCGGCGGATGCTTCGTCGGTCTTTTCAGCGAGTTTCTCAGCCTTTTTCGCCGTTTCGCCGACTGCTGCGGTCGCCGCCCCGGGCGCGGATGCGACCGCCGCCGTTGCGGCGGCGGCCGGCGTCGACTCGGCCAGCGACTTGATTTGCTCCGTGGCGGCGGCTTCCTTCTCGGTCGCGGCGACCACCTTGTCGACCTTTGCGGTGTCGCCGGTGGCCTCAGACTTCTTCTCTGTGGTCTCGACCGCCTTCTCAAGAACCGCCTTGTCGCCCGCCGCCGGCGCCTCCTTGGCGCCTGCGGCCTCCGGAGTCCCGGGTTCACAGCAGCGCAAACCAGCCCTTCGCCTCGGTCTCGGTCTCCTCCTTGGTCATCGGCGCCAACAGGAGCTCGAGATCGTCGAGCGCGATCTGCGGGTCTTTGGTGGTGGTGGGCTCGGCGTCCTTGGCGGTGGCCTTGGCGTCCGCAGCTGCAGCGGCAGGCGCGGCGTCACCCTCGGCGCGGGACGCCGACTGCGGTCCAACGCCGAGAGCAAATGAAAGCCCAGCGAGTGCGATAAACTGAACGAGCCTCTTTTCCAAAAAGAACACAGCGCGGCTCCAAAATTCCAGCAAGCCATTGGGGTTCAGTCTTGTCCTTACCGCCCGCAAACTCAAGCGCCGACCGCGCGGATCTTTCGCGACCGCTTGTCGATGGCGGACGCCGACGAGGGGCGATGAAGCCTCTCCCTCAGCGATTCGAGCCTGTCGACATCATCCCCGTCAGCGTTCCCCCAATCGCTTCGGCCGCGCGGCGCGCGCCATGGCCGTTTTCGCGGGCTGCATAGCGGCTTTCGATTGACGAAACTACGCACGCCTGAACAATTGGAACGCGGGGCGCGTTCGCGATCGGTCGGCGTCGGCGGCCACTTGACCTTGCCAGAGCGAGCGCGCCGCGCGAAAAGCGCGCCCATGCTGCACATCAGCGCTCTCACCTATCGCCTCGGCGAGCGTCTCCTGATCGACAACGCGAGCGCCGCGCTGCCATCGGGCGCGCATGTCGGGCTCGTCGGGCGCAACGGCGCCGGCAAGACCACGCTCTTCCGTCTGATTCGCGGCGAACTCGCGCCCGAGAGCGGCGCGGTCATCGTCCCCAAGGGTGCGCGTCTCGGCAGCGTCGATCAGGAAGCGCCGGCCGGCGCCGAAAGCCTCGTCGACTTCGTGCTCTCCGCCGACGTCGAGCGCGAGGCGCTGATGGCCGAAGCGGAAACCGCGAGCGATCCGGAGCGCATCGCCGAAATCCACACGCGCCTCGTCGACATCGAAGCGCATAACGCCCCGGCGCGGGTGGCGCGGATCCTCAAAGGGCTCGGCTTCGATGAGGCCGCGCAAGCCCGGTCGCTGGGAGAATTTTCCGGCGGCTGGCGGATGCGCGTAGCGTTGGCCGCGGTGCTGTTCTCCGAGCCCGACCTCTTGCTGCTCGACGAGCCGACCAACTATCTCGACCTCGAAGGCGTGCTGTGGCTCACCGACTATCTCAGGACCTGTCCGGCGACGATCCTCGTCATCAGCCATGACCGCGATCTGCTCGACGACGTTGCGCAACAGATCCTCCACCTCGACCGCGGCAAGCTGACCTTGTGGACCGGCGGCTATTCGAGCTTCGAGCGCCAGCGCCGCGAGCAGCAGATCCTTGCGGGCAAGGCCGCCAAGAAGCAGGAGGAGCGGCGCGCGCATCTGCAGGCTTTCGTCGACCGTTTTCGCGCCAAGGCCTCGAAGGCGGTGCAGGCCCAATCGCGGCTCAAGATGCTGGCCAAGATGGAGCCGGTCGCGGCGGTGGTCGACGAGACCGTGCAGCCCTTCAAATGGCCGCCGGTCGCCAAACGCCTCAGCCCGCCGATCGTGACCCTGGAGAAAGTCAGCGCCGGCTATGATGGACGCGCGGTCATCGCGCGCATCGACCTCTCGCTTGCCGACGACGACCGCATCGGCCTCCTTGGTCAGAACGGCAACGGCAAATCGACCTTCGCCAAGCTTATCGCCGGACGCCTCGAGCCGATGGCCGGAAAGATGGTGCGCGCCAACCGGCTTCAGGTCGGCTATTTCGCCCAGCACCAGATCGACGAGCTTGAACCTGGCGGCCGCGTCTACGACCATGTCGCCGAGCGCATGCGTGGAGAGGCAGTCTCCAAAATCCGAGGCCGCGCGGCGATGATCGGTTTCTCCGGCGCACGCGCCGACACCAAAGTCGATTCCCTGTCCGGCGGCGAAAAGGCGCGCCTTATGATGGGTCTTGCCGCCTTCGATGGACCGCAGCTTCTTATCCTCGACGAGCCGACCAACCATCTCGACATCGACAGTCGCGGCGAACTGATCGAGGCGATCAACGACTACGAAGGCGCCTGCATCCTGGTGTCGCACGACCGGCGTCTGCTCGAGGCCTGCGTCGACCGGCTGTGGCTGGCGGCGAACGGAACGGTCGAGCCGTTTGAAGGCGATCTCGCCGACTACAGCCGGTTTGTGCTGAGCGGCGCCGAGCCGCAACAAAGGCGCAAGCGCGAGTTCGAGGCTCAGCCGTCCCCAACAAAGCCCAAGCGCGAGCCTCAGCCGATCAAGCGGGAGATCGCCGCGCTCGAAGACAAGATGAACCGTTTCCACGATCTCCTGCGCCGGGTCGACGAAGCGCTGACGCAAGCGAGCGCGCGCGGCGGCGACGCGGTCAAGATGGCCGATCTGGCGGCGAAGCGCGCGGAGCTCGAGCGCGCGATAATCGCCACCGAGAAGACGTGGTTCGAACTGACGGCCGAGGCCGAACAGATATGATAGGGACGGCCCTACGAGGTCTTACAGGGGCGTCCCTGTTGCTGTTCACGACAGCCCTCGCGCTCGCCGCCGACCCAGCGCCCTGGCCGGAAAGCTTCGTTGGCCGGCTCGAAGCGCTCGCGCTTATTGAGACCCTCAACGCCGATCTCCTCGCCCATGACAGCGCGACGCTCACCCTCGAACGCTGGTGCGCTGATCACCGGCTGGCCGATCCGCCGCGCATCGTCGCCGAGCGGGTGAGCGGAGTAAACAAACCAGCCGGCTCCGAGGTGCGCGCCGCGCTCGATGTCAAGCCAGACGAGCCGCTGGGCTATCGTCGCGTTCGGCTCAAGTGCGGCGACCATGTGCTCTCCGAGGCTGACAACTGGTACGCGCCGGCCCGGCTCACACCTGAGATGAACCATGTGCTGGAGACCACCGACACGCCGTTCGGCAAGGCCGTGGCCGCGCTCCATTTCCGACGCCATACCCTGTCGACGGACTTGCTCTGGCGGCCGCTGCCGAAAGGCTGGGAGATGGGCGCGACGCCCGCTCCGGAAGACGCCGGCGCGCTTTCAATTCCCGACCACGTGCTCGAGCATCGCGCGGTGCTGTCGACGCCTGACGGCGAGCCGTTCAGCGAGGTCGTCGAAACCTACACCGGCGAGGTGCTGGCCTTCCCGTCGCCGAAATGAGCGAGTTCTGGCGATTGTTTCGTCTAGCAGCCTGTCGGACTTAACAGCGGTATGGGGTGCGGGATATTATCATCGGATTGATTCTGGCGTGGGATGGCCGGCTGCCGATGAGCAATTTCCGCACGGTTGATCGGCGGAGTGGGTTTCTGTCGCCGCCTTCGGTGGCTGAGTGGCTGCCGGAGAGGCATCTGGCGCGCTTCATTGTCGAAGTGATCGACGGGCTCGATCTGCGGTCGATAGTCGGCGGTTATCGGGGCGCTGGGTCTGCGGCGCGCCATCCCAGAATGCGGTTGGGGGTGTTGGTGTGCGGTTACGCGACGGGGGTGTTTTCGAGCCGCAAGCTGAAGCGGGCGACGGACGACTCGGTTGCGTTCCGTTTCATCGCCGCCAATGATCACCCTGACCACGACACGATCGCGGCGTTCAGGCGACGATTTCTCAAACAGATCGAGGCTTTGTTCGTTCAGGTGTTGGCGCTGGCGCGCGAGATGGGCGTGCTGAAGATGGGAACGATCGGCCTCTCGGATTCCGTCAGTTTTCGCTGCGCGGGCTGGACAAGGCGCGGGGCGAGTGGAGTCTAGCGACCATGGCGTGGAACCTGAAGCGAATGTTCGTCCTCGCCGCCGCCTGAACAAAGGGTCAAGAGCCAAGCGCCGCGCCAAACACAGACGTCGCCAACCCATCACCACAGGCAATTCCGCCGCCCGGCGCCACCAAACCTCAGTCCCGACAGGCTGCTAGCGACGCGAGCGTCCTTAGCCCCCGTCGCTTCCGCTTCTTGAGTTCGCACATGGCCGCCAACGACAATCTCGATCTCATCCTCCGCCGCCACCAGGAAATCTCCGCTCGCCTCACCGAGGGCGCGTCGGGAACGCAATATTCCGCCTTGTCGCGCGAGCTCAACGAGCTTGAGCCGGTGGTCGCGGCGATCGAGGTCTTCCGGTCCAAAGAAAAGGAGCGCAGGGATCTCGCGGCGCTCCTGCGCGAGCCGGATCTCGCTCCCGACATGCGCGCCATGGCCGAGGCCGAGCTTGCCGCGGTCGAAGACGAAGCCGAAGCGATGTCCAAGGCGATTCGGATTGCGCTCCTGCCAAAGGACGCCGCCGACGAGGGCAGCGCGATCATCGAGGTCCGGGCGGGCACGGGGGGGACGAAGCCGCCCTGTTCGCCGGCGACTTGTTCCGCCTCTATGTCAAATATGCGGAGCGGAAGCGCTGGAAAGTCGAAGTCCTGTCGTCAAGCGAGGGGACGGCGGGGGGATTCAAGGAGATCGTGGCCGAGGTTTCCGGCCGCGGCGTTTTCGCCCGGCTCAAGTTCGAGAGCGGCGTCCATCGGGTGCAACGCGTGCCGACGACCGAGACCCAGGGGCGCATCCACACCTCGGCCGCGACCGTCGCCGTGCTTCCGATCCCCGAGGAAGCGGACTTCGTGATCAACGAGGCCGATCTCAAGATCGACACCATGCGCTCGAGCGGCGCCGGCGGCCAGCATGTCAACAAGACCGAATCGGCGATTCGCATCACCCATCTGCCGACCGGCGTGGTGGTCGCGATGCAGGAGGAGCGTTCGCAGCATCGCAACCGCGCCAAGGCGATGGCCATCCTGCGCTCGCGAATCCTCGACGCCAAAAACCAGAAGCTCGACGCCGATCGCGCCCAGGACCGGCGCTCGCAGGTCGGCTCCGGCGACCGATCGCAGCGCGTCCGAACCTATAATTTCCCGCAAGGGCGGGTGACCGACCATCGCATCAACCTGACCCTCTATTCGCTCGAACGGATCATGGAAGGGGAGGGTCTCGACGAGATCATTGACGAACTCACGGCCGAACGTCAGGCGGAGCTCCTCGCGGCTCAGGCGGAATCGTGACGCGCATTCCGCGCCTGCCGCCGTTCGCGCCGGGACTGCGTATTGGCCTCCTCGGCGGGTCGTTCAATCCGCCGCACGAGGGCCATGGGCTCATCACGCGGCTCGCGCTACGCCGGCTCGCGCTCGACCGCGTCTGGTGGCTGGTGACGCCCGGCAATCCACTGAAGTCGCTGACGGGCCTGGCGGCGCTCAACGCGCGCATGGAGGCCGCGCGCCAGCTCGACGTCGGGCCTCGCGTCGTGGTTACCGACATCGAGGGGCAGATCGGCTCCCGCTTCACTTACGACACGCTTTTGTGGCTCAAGCGCCGCGCGCCGGGCGTCCATTTCGTCTGGATCATGGGCGCCGACAACCTTCGCCAGTTCCATCTCTGGCGTCACTGGCGCTTGATCGCCGATCTTGTCCCGATCGTCGTCGTCGATCGACCTGGCTCTACCCTGAAGGCGATCTCGAGCCCGGCCGGCGCGGCGCTTGGGCGCTGGCGCGTTCCGGAGCGGGACGCCTCGCGCTTCGCAAGCATGAAGCCGCCGACGCTCCTCTTTCTGCACGGGCCGCGCTCCAGCCTATCCTCCACAGCGCTCAGACGCGTGGGCGCATCTCAGCCCGACGAATAGAAACGTGCAGCGTCGGTCAGATCAGGAGGACGCCAATGAACACGCCCGCACGGATCGTCGGCGCGGGCCCCGTGGGTCTGACGCTCGCGTGCGAACCGACCCGTCACCAAGTTCCGGTTCGGATCGTCTACAAAGCTCCGCGCTTGGAAACAGCACGCCTGACGCCGTCGCGCCGGGGACGCGCCTTCGCGATCCTGGCCGCCCGACCATGACCTAACGAAACGCTGGAGGATAATCGAAATGAGCAGTCCGACCGAAACCGCTGAAGACGCGTTTCAATTCGCCATGCACGAGTTGCAGCAGGTGAAAACGACGACGAACGATGAAGTGGACATGCATCTCAGGTCGGCGCTGAGCAATATGGCCTGGGGGCTGAAGAATCTCTCCATCGGCCTGCGCGCCACTTACCTGCTTCTGGAAGAGGTGCAGAAGGATTTGCGGCGCCGACCTTGAGGAATTGTTCGGCCAAGCCCTGACGGGGCAGCCTGGAGCAAGGTTCGGGACGGACCCTTAACGCCGTTCCGTCCGTCCTTGGGGCTCCGATGCCGCAAATGTCCTCCCGCCCCGCCCGCCTGCGCGCGCTCTTCGTCGCCTGTCTCGCAGGCGTAGCCGCGTCGCTGGCCGGCTGCCACGACTTCGGCGACGTCACCGGGTCCATTCCCGGGTCCTCGGCTCAGCCGACGGACGAGGCGAAGCTCCGGGCTTACGCCGATGAGGCGGGCAAGCGCTACGAACGCAATCCCGGCGAGAAGACGGCTTCGATCGAATACGCACGCGCGTTGCGGGCGCTGACCCGATACAGCGAGGCGGTCGCCGTCATCCAGACGGCGGCCATCAAGGCGCCGAAGGATTTCGACGTACTCGGCGAATACGGCAAGGCGCTGGCCGATTCCGGCCAGCTCGCGCAAGCCAAAGACGTGCTCTCCCACGCCTATACCCCCGACGATCCGCGCTGGGACGTCATGTCGGTGCAGGGCACGGTCGCCGACCGGCTCGGCGACCATGCGAGCGCCATGCAATTCTATCGCGACGCGCTGAAAATCGCGCCGGGCGAGCCAAGCGTGCTGACCAATATGGGGCTTTCGCTCGCTTTGGCAAAAAAATTGCCCGAGGCCGAGCAGGCGCTGAAGCAAGCCGTCGCGAGTCCCAAAGCCGACGCGCGGATGCGCGGCGACCTCGCTCTGGTTCTGGCGCTGGAAGGGAAATACGGCGAGGCCGAGACGGTCGGCCAAGCCGACCTTTCGCCAGACGCGGCGCGGGCCAATGTCGAGGCGATCCGCCAGATAATCGCGCAGAACGGTTCCTTGCGCGACCTCGGCAAGCCCGCGAAGGGCGCGAAGCCGAAGACGCGGGCCAAGACCGAAGACGCCGGCTGAGGCTCTCCTCAGGAACAACGCGCGTTCAGACGGAATCGCGGCTGGTCATCGTGCCATTCCCGCGCAACGCGGGCAATCCGGACTCCGGCATATCGCGTTGCCGCTCCCGTCTGCTACCCAGATCGTGATTTTCAGATCGCTGGCCTCACCGGGCAATTCCCTTTAGTCTTGCGCGCTCGGCTGAATGGCGCATCGAGAAGGGACAGGAACCCATGTCGGACATGACTTTCTCCGGGCTTTGACGGCTCCACCTACGTTCGCACGGTCAAGATGGTCCTCGCTGAAAACGGCGCGACTGAGTTCAAACAGGTGCAACTCAACGTGCTCAAGGGCGATCCGAAAACGCCCGAGCATCTCGAGCGTCATCCGTTCGGCAAAGTCCCGGTCCTCGACCATGACGGCATGCGCATTCTGGAAACCTCCGCCATTACGCGCTACCTCAACGATGTCCTCCCCGGCAAGTCGCTGATCCCGTCGTCGCCCAAGGATCGCGCGCGCATGGATATGGTGATCAGCGCCATCGATTCTTACGGCTACGGCGCCCTGCTCGGCGGCGTCGTCGCCTATCATCTGTTTCCGGATTTCGTCGGCGGCAAGAACGAGGCGATGCGAAAGGGCGGCCTTGAGAACGGCCGCAAGATGATCGAACTCGCCATGAAGACGAAGGGCTCTTCCCCGTTCATTGCCGGCGACTTGAGCCTCGCCGACCTCTATCTCGCGCCGATTGTTTTTTACGTCTCGCTCACGCCGGACAAGGACGCGCTTTTCAACGTCCCCGGCTTTGCGGACTGGTGGACGAAGATGCAAGCCTTGCCGAGTTTCAAAGCCACCCAACCCAATCTCGGCTGACAACCCGGACCGCGCCCCACGTCGAGGCAGCGAAACGATTCGCTTACATCACCTTGTCGAGAGTGATCGGCAGGTCGCGCACGCGCTTGCCTGTGGCGTTGAACACGGCGTTGGCGACCGCAGCGCCGACGCAGGCAAGGGGATCCCGCCCGCCGGCCGATGCACTTTACTTCACAATGTTCACCCGAACCTCGCACAACAGAGCGCTGTGGCTTTGCATGGTGCGGCGAGCAGACGTTTGCTCGGCTGCGCTTCTATACGGCGCCCTGCTGGGACGGCCTTTTGGCGAAAGGCACACAGAGCAGCGCGCCAATGGTCAAACCGGCGATCATGATCCAGGCTTCGTTGATCGCCTGAACCAACGCGGCCTTTTCGACAAGCGACTGCACCATCGCGAGCGCCGGGCCTTCGAGTGGACCAGTCGGGCGCCTCATGAACATGTCAAGAGGTATGCCGACAAACTTCGCGGTGTCGACATCCCCGGCCTCCAACCTCTCTGTGAAGGCTTTCCCGATCGCGGGCGAGCGCGTGTAGATCACAGTGTCGATCATGGCGAGCCCGATCGCGCCGCCAAGATTGCGCATCAGATTGAAAAGGCCGCTCGCGTCAGGCACGCGGCTCGCCGCCAGCTGGCCAAGCGCCAAGCCGCGTCGGGGGAAGCAGACAAAACATGATTGCGAGTCCGCGAAGACCTGCGGCCAGAACATGCCGTTGAAATCGGTTTCCGGGGTCTGCAGACCGCTCAAGCCCAGACCGACGCCAAAAACGCCAAATCCAAGGAACGTCAGGAGCCGCGCCTCCACCCGCTGTTCGAGCGCAACGGCGATCGGCGCCATCATCAGCTGCGTGACCCCCGTGACCAGCATGGTCGCGCCGATCTCCAAGGCGTTGTGGCCTCTGACGAACGCCAGAAAGACCGGCATGAGATAAACGGAGCCGAACAGGCCGATCCCCAGTACGAAACTCAGAACGCAACCGATCGTGAAACTTCGATCGGCGAACGTGCTGAGACTAACGATCGGGCGCGACGCATTGAGCGTGCGTCGGATAAAACCGACCGAACTCGCGCAGGCTCAAGCGCCATAAGACCGCGACGAGGCCGGAGCTCCAGCCGCGCGTCGGCGCTTCCTTGAGCGCGATTTCCAGAGCGGCAAGCGCAATCGCCAACAGGAGCAGCGACAGCACATCGAGGTTGCGCGCCTCGCCAAGCCGCATCGGCTCCTTCGGCAACAGGATGCCGGCGAGAACCGCGGAAACAATCCCGGGCGCGACATTGATCAGGAACAGCCAGTGCCAGGAATAGGTCTCGGTGATCCATCCGCCGACGATCGGTCCGACGGTGGGCGCAAGCACCGCCAGCACGCCGGCGAACGTGGTTGCAAGACCCTGCCGCGCTGACTGGGAACAGGAGGAACACCGCTGAAAAGACGCCGGGATCAGCGTGCCCCCGGAAAAGCCCTGCAAAACTCGCCATGCGATCAGCGCGGGGAAAGTGTCGCTCGCCGCGCACCCCACCGAAGCCAGCGTAAAGACGGAAATGGACAGCACGAACAGCCAGCACATGCTGAGCAGGCGCGTGAGCAAGCCGGTCAGCGGGATCGCGACAACCTCTGCGATGAGATAAGCGGTCTGCACCCAGCTCATCTGATCGGGCGGAATGTCGAGCGCGCTCTGAATCGTCGGCAGCGACGTCGCCACGACCTGCACGTCGAGGATCGCCATGAACATGCCGACGCACATCATCGCAAAGCCGATCGACGTCGAGGCTAACGCAGCGACCGGGGTTTTGTGCTCAAGCGTGTTCGACACAGCGTGATCCGGTCAATGCGTTCGTCTCGGCACGGATACGGATCGATAGCAGAATCGCATTGGCTGCGGAGAAGATCAGAGCAAGCCAAGGCAGGCCAAGGCAAAGCGGCAGGGCGGCGATCTCGCCAACGACGACGAGATAGTTCGGGTGCGAGAGAATGCGGTAGGGCCCATTCGATACGAGCGGCGCGCCTGGAAGGACGATGATACGCGTGGTCCAGCGAGAGCCAAGCGTCATCAGAATCCAGACGCGCAGAACCTGGAGTGACAGAAAGATTGCAAGCCAGGTCGATATCAATCACGCGCGTCGCGCCGAAAATCCACAGCGCGGCTAACCAGAGGACGTGCATCAGCACAATCGCTGGATAGTGTCGGGGAGCAAATTCGACGGCGCCCTTTGCAAGAAGCGCTGCCGTGTTGCGGCGCGCGAGATAAAGTTCCGCAATCCGTTCCGCGGTGACAAATCCGAGCAGCAGAGCCGGCCGCTGTCACGCGGCTCTCTTCAGGGAGACGCAGCTCGCGGTGAAACCAGGCCCCATCGCGGTCAGCAAAGTGCGCGAAGGCAGGCCTGCGCGCATGATGCGATCCAGAACGAAGAGCACCGTCGGCGACGACATATTGCCGTACTCCGCCAGGACGGCGCGTTCATGGTCGAGAGAACCCTGCTCGAGCGACAGCGCGAGTTCGAGCGCCGCGATGACCTTCGAGCCGCCGGGATGACAGGCAAAGCGATCGACATCTTCGAGAGCCAATCCCCCGCGCGCCAGAATGCCGGCAACCGCCGGCGCGATATGCTGTTGCGCGAATGGCGGAATCGCCCGGTCGAATATGACGCCGAAGCCTTGCGGATCGATTCTCCAACCCATGATGTCGAGCGTGTCAGGCCAGGTGTGCTGACCGCTCATCTCAACCGCGGCGGCGCCGCCGTCGTAGGCCCTCAGCACGCAAGCCGCCGCGCCGTCGCCGAAGAGCGCGGTGGCGACGATATTCGCCTTGGTCAATTCATCGAGCCGGAAGGCCAGGGTGCAAACTTCGACCGCGACCAGCAAGACAATGCTGCCCGGACGCGAGCAGGCGAGGCGGGAGGCGATCGAGAACCCGGAGACGCCGCCGGCGCAGCCAAGTCCGAAGACGGGAACGCGCTCGACATCGGCGCGAAACCCCATGCGCCCGGCGACTCTTGCCTCGAGACTGGGCGTCGCAATCCCGGTCGATGAGATCGTGACGATCGTGTCGACATCGGCGGCGTCAAGTTCGGCGGCGTCGAGAGCGCGGTTCGCCGCGTCGACAAAGAGGTCGCACGCTCCCTCAAGATAGGCGGTCGTGCGCTCGGGCCAGCCCAGCGGCGTCAGATACCAGTCGATTGGACGCACGGCATGGCGCCGACGAATTCCAGAGCTCTTGAAAACTCGCGCCAGGCGCTCGAAGTCGTCATAACGCCCGGCGAAGCCCTGGTTCGCGGCTGCCGCGACGTCGGATTGGCTCAAGACATGAGGTGGGACCGCAGTAGCCAGCGAGACAAGCTTGGCGAACTCGACCATCGACGCTCCGATTGTAACCGCGACATACGGCGCTCACAACCAGAACAACCGTGGGCCCAATTTATTCCCCTACCCGTAATCATATATTTCGGTCCAACCGTTCCGCCCGCTGGCCTCACCATCTTGTGAAGCGAAAAGATCCGCCCACGGAGTTGGCTTCGCTCGGCGGCAATGCCGCAGGTGGTCAAAGCGCAAGCAAGCCATTGGATTTCCAATCTGGCGCCTGAGGCGTTCAGCGGAATTGTCCGAACCCGTGAGTTCGCGCAATTTGTTGACCCGTGAGTTGTGCAATTTGTTGCGGAATTTCTGAATTGATGTTATACGTCTTCTAGTCGCCGGATCCAACTCCGGCTTAGGCGGGCGCGACCGGAGACGTATGAACGCGAGAAGGCCGAGACATTTCACGTCGGGCTTGAGAGGATTGCAGGGGCTGGATAGGCGGACGGATTTTTTTATTTGAATTGGCCATAACCCATTGAAAAGGCTCGATTCGAAAAAATAAACGTTAGTAAACGCTAGCACTTTTACTAGCGTTTACTAGCGTTTAAGCGCGTTTATTGGCGTTTATTTGACCCCCCGGACCATCGCTCCGGGGATCGCTTTGGGCTGCGACGGGCGAGTCGGAGGCGCGGCTAGTGGTCGCGGATCGACGACGTGGGCTGCGTGTCGACGGCGGGATAGACCCCGGCCGGCAGGATCGGCGGCTTTGGCTCGATCTGGCCGATCGGGGCCGGCGGCAAGGCGCCGTCGGGTCCATCGCCCGGCCCGGACGAAGGGTCCGGGGAAACAGGGGCGGCGTCCGGCGCGAGGGGCGCCTCCGGCGCGCTCAGATGCGCGATGTCGAGCGGCTCCTGGATATCGGGCGCGGGCGGCAGGCCGTCGGGCGCCGCGGGCGGCGGCAAGAGGTCGGGCGCGGGCGTCGGCTTGCAGATGCGCCGGGGCCCCGTGTCGGTCGAGCCGTGATTGGCGAGATCGAGGTGGATGTGGTTGTAGTGGAACACGTCCGCGCCGGGGCCTAGGACGGTGGTGAAATACTGGCACGCGCCCGCGTGGACCTCGTGCAGGAAAGCGGCTTCCTGAGTGTCGGGCGCCTTCCAGTCGCGGACGAAGTCGATCGTCCGGCCGTCGGCGAGCGTGAAGCCCGCCACATCGACCGCATTGCCGAAGGCGTGCTCGGAAAGGCGGGCGCCGGGCTGGTTGTCGATGCCCCGGCAGCTGTAGGCGCCGAACACTTTGACGGTCGTCACTCTCTGCCCGAACCGGGCCTGAGCGTCGGGTTCGACGATGGCGTCGAGCCACGCCTCGAGCGCCGGGATCATCGGACAGTCGATGGTGAGGGTCTTGTCGACCGCGATCGCGCCATTGGCCAGCGCCGAGACTTTCAGCGGACGGGTCATGCCGCAGATGCCGGGCCCGTCGATTTCGGGCGCGGAGACGATCGTGTCGGAGAGGGTGACCTGCTTGCGGGCGAAGCAGGCGTTTTCGGCCTGCGCGCGCCAGACCGGCCGCTCGGGGCGGCCGATGAAACCGCAGCTCGTGAGGCACAGAGCCGCGACGAACGCGAGCAACACAGGCGAAACGCGACGCGCCATGACGCGACGTTTGCGCTCATTGGCTTAAGAATCGCTGAACCATGCAGCGTTAAGATTCGCTCAACCATGGCGGGTGCGGGCGCGCCATCTGGTCGCCGCACTTTGCCAGCAAGGAAGCTCCCTCATGGGCGACCGACAGCGGAATTGGAGACGCGTCGCGTTGAGCCTGGCGCTCGGGCTCGCTGCCGTGACGTCGGCTCGCGCGCATCCGCATGTCTGGGTCACGGTCAAGAGCCAAATCGCGTTCACGCCCGAGGGCAAGGTTTCCGCAGTGATTTACGACTGGGTTTTCGACGAGATGTATTCGTCCTTCGCCACCCAGGGCCTCGCGCCGGCTGGCCAACTCGTCAAAAAAGAGCAGTTCGCCCCGCTGGCCAAGGAGAACGCAGGGAGCCTGGCCGAGATCGGCTATTTCACCACGCTGAAGATCGGCGGCAAGTCCATGGATTTCGGCACGGTGACGGACTATTGGATGCAGGAGCGGCCCGACCATCTGGTCGAGTTCCATGTCACCCTGCCGCTGAAGACGCCGACGCCGATCACCAAGTTCCTCACCCTTCGGGTGTCCGATCCGGAATTTTTCATCGATTTTGAGTTCGACGACAAAGAGCCGGTGAAGCTCATTTCCGCGCCATCGGGCTGCGTGGTCACGGTCGCCAAGCCGAAGCCGCTCGAGGCGAGCGACAAGCAGAAACTGTCGGAATCGTTCTTCACCAACCTCGCGCCCGGAACCAATTTCGGTTTCAAAATGGCGAGCGCCGCCATCGTCGCGTGCCCATGACGAAGCGCTCGATCGTGCGGATCGGCCTTGGATTGGCCGCTTGGAGCGCCTCGCTCGTGGCCGCGGCGGCGCAGCTTTCGTCGCGGCCATTCGCAGTCGCGGGCGGCGAGGGCGGGGGCGGCGGCGCTGGCGGCGTCACCGGCTGGCTGATGGCCGAGCAGTCCTGGCTCACCCACCTCATCGCCGCGAAAGTGCACGCGCTGAACGGCAATCCCAGCGCCGCATGGGGCCTGATCGGCCTTGGCCTCGCCTATGGCGTGGCTCACGCCGCCGGCCCCGGACACGGCAAGGCGGTCCTCGCCTCTTATATGCTGGCCAATGAAACCTCGCTCAAACGCGGCGCGACAATGGCGCTGTTGGCGGCGCTGCTTCAGGCGCTGATCGCGGTCGCGCTCGTCGGCGCGGCCGGATTTGCCTTCAGAGCGACAGCTTCCCGGATGAATGAGGCCGCCGATTGGATCGACCTCGCGAGCTATTGCGGCATCGCCGCCGTCGGCGCCTGGCTGGTCTGGCGGAAAGGCGCGGCGCTCATTGCGGCTCTGAGCGAGCATAGGAGTCGCCGCCGCGCATTGGCTTCCACCCCGGCCTTTGCCGGCGTCGCATGGCGGCGGCCCGCCTTCAGCCTCTCGGCGGCGTCCTATCGCGCCGGCCCGCCCGACGCGCCGGGCGAACTGACGGACGATTGCGGGCACATGCACATGCCCGATCCGGCTGAGCTCGATGGGCGGTTCTCGTGGCGAGCCGCGGCTGGAACGGTGATCGCCGCAGGCGCTCGTCCCTGCTCGGGCGCGATCCTTGTGCTCGTTTTCGCGATGGCGCAGGGACTGTTCATGGCTGGAGTCGCGGCCGCTTTCGCCATGGCGATCGGGACGGCGGTGACGACCGGGGCGCTAGCCTGGGTGGCCGTCTTCGCCAAATCGACCGCGATGCGTCTCGCGGCAGGTGAGAATTCGCGCCTTGCGCTCGTCGCGAGGGGGTTCGAATTCGCCGCCGCGCTCGCGGTGCTGGCGTTTGGCGTCGCGCTTCTGTTCGGCGCGCGCGGCGCCGCCACCTGACCGGGCGCTCGGGAGCGCGAAAAAAAGCCGCCCGGAGCTGGGGCGGCTTTCCTTCTATCGGATCGCGCAAGCTTACGCGGCGACGGCCGCCTTGCGCGACTTGCGATAGCCGGCAAAGCCAAGGCCAGCGAAGCCGAGGAGCATCATCGCCCATGTCGACGGCTCGGGGGCGGCCACGGCTGAGGCTTCCCCGCGATGTACTGCTCGGCGCGAGACCGTTACCCCGGGTGACGCAGCGAGGGTCGCCGTATCGGCGTCGCGAACGTTGACCGTAGCTCGGACGCCCGGTCGGTCGCCTGGATGAACGCCGTTGCTGCCGTAGGTCGACGGGTCGCCATTGGCGATGAGCGTCACCGTAGGCGACCCCGTAGACCGTCAGAGCACGCCGCCGGAATGGGTAAGTCCGTGCAGAGAACCATGAACCGTCCGGAATAGGTTGTCGTACGAGAGCGTTGTGCTGGTGTGTAATGGCTGAGCCGGCGGCTGACGGCACGCCGAACTGCGAGCGCGTAATTATTGGCGAAAATTCCAGTGATCGCCACGTTCATGATTCCGGCAGAGGACGCTGGTCGATCGAAAAGACGCCCGGTGGCCGCTTGGTGATGATGGATGCGCCGAGCAGGGTCTGCGATGCCCACGTATCCGGGCCCCGACGCGGACGATGGGGTCCCGAAAGCGGAACCCGAATTCGGGATCTGCAGCGATCGTCAAGGTGCCGCTCGCGCTGACGCCGCCGCCTCCAAGATGCCAATTTATTGTCGCCGCCGAGGCGTGAGCGCTCAAAGTCAGCGCCCCGACCACCGGCTAGCGCAGCCATCATCCAACGCGTCTTTTTCATCTGAACGTTGTCCCCTTGACACACGGTCAAAGCGCGCAAAGGGGGAACATCCCTCCTGCGTCCTCCCGTTATCGCAACTCATTATTCCCCCCGCCGCCGTTCCGAGCAGCCGGCTCACCTTGGAACGCCGTCGAATGTGATCGAAAGGTCTTCCCCTGTCAACTTACGTTTCTTCGATCCGCCCTTGAATCATGCCGGAGCGGAAGCCCACGGAAATGCCCTACGCCGCTGAAACAGTATCGGCGGCGGCGCGCTCATCCAGTGCGCCATCCGGCTCTCTACGGGGTGAGCTGAGATAGGCCGCGATCCGAGTCGCGAAGGCGCTCGGCGTTTCGGCGAACAGCCGCTCGAACTCGACGTGAGCGCGCCCCTTGAGCTTGGTCTGCTTCGCCTCTATGCGGTCGCCAAGCTCTTCCAGCGCCTGCGGCGCCAGCTCGCCATGTTCCGCCGCGAACGTCCCGAGCACATGGAGATCGTTGAAGTCGCCGAGGGTCTCGCGAAGGTCGTTCAAGGCTTCGGCCTGCGCGTTCAGCGCCTCCGGCCAGGCGCAGGACAAGAGCGAGAGCTGGTAGCGCAGATCGACGACGCGGGAGCGCGAAGCATGAAGCGCCGTCGGATCGTCGGTTTCGAAAGCAAGAAGGCCGCGCTTGCGCGCCTGCCGATAGGTGCGCGCGACCGCGTCGACAATCTCCTCCGTGCCGACCGCGCTCAAGTCCCATCCCTCGACCCGCCGGACAATCGCGTTGAGCCGCGCGCGGGGCGCGCTGGCGGAGAGGCCGCGACGGGCGCGCTGGGCAGCCGCTCGCTCACGCGCAATCGCCGCCGTCAGCGGCTCCGCGACCTCTGGTGGAGGCTCGAGGCGCTGGACGCGAAGCGCCATCACATCCAGGTCGCGCGCGCGTCCGATCTGGCGGCGTGTCGCCGCCAGCGCCGTGATCGTCACCCGAGCCGGCTCTCCCACGCAATGGAGAAAGAGCCGCGCGATCGCGCGCGCTTGTTTCAGTGTCTTGCGCACCTCATGGACCCGCTTCGGCGCTTCTTCGCCAGGAGCGGGAAACTGCGCCGCTGCGGCGCTGACCGATCGGACGAGCGCCGCACGGCAATGTTGCGGCCAGGCGTCGGATCGCATTCTTCAGTCTTTCTCCGCCTCGATCAGTTTGGCTTGCTCGCGCAGCGCGAATTTCTGCACCTTGCCGGTCGACGTCTTGGGGATTTCGGCGAAGACGACATGGCGCGGGCACTTATAGCGCGCTAGCCGCGCCCTGCACCATTCGATGAGCTCTTCGGCGGTCGCGCTATGGCCGGGCTTCATCTCGACGAAAGCGCACGGCGTCTCGCCCCATTTGTCGTCCGCGCGCGCCACCACCGCCGCGAGCTGGACGCCCGGATGTTCGAACAAAGCGTCCTCGACCTCGATCGAGGAAATGTTCTCGCCGCCGGAAATGATGATGTCCTTCGACCGGTCCCGGAGCTGCACATAGCCGTCCTTGTGCTTGACGCCAAGGTCGCCCGAATGAAACCAGCCGCCTGCCAGCGCCTTCTCCGTCCCGGCCTTGTTCTTGAGGTAGCCCTTCATCACCACATTGCCGCGGAACATCACTTCGCCCATGGTTTCTCCGTCGGCGGGCACAGGCCTGCATCGTCTCGGGGTCCATCACCTCGAGCGCCTCGAGCGCGTGATAACGAACGCCCTGGCGCGCCTTGAGATGCGCCTGGGCGTCGTGATCGAGCGCGTTCCACTCCTCCTTCCAGTCGTTGACCACCGCCGGCCCGTAGACCTCCGTCAGGCCATAGAGATGGGTCACCTCGAAGCCGGCTTCGCCCATCGCCTTGAGCACGGCGGCGGGCGGCGGGGCGGCGGCGGTGAAGAACCGCACGACGTGCGGCAGCGGCCGCTTCTCGTCGTCGCGCGCGTTGAGCAGGATCGACATGACGATCGGCGCGCCGCACATGTGGGTCACCTTGTGTTCGGCGATGAGATCGAAGATCGGCTTGGCGCGCACCTGGCGCAAGCAGACATGGACCCCCGCTTTCACGCTCACCGACCAGGGAAAGCACCAGCCGTTGCAATGGAACATCGGCAACGTCCAGAGGTAGACCGGGTGGCGGCCGACGTCGGCGGTGAGGATGTTGCCGGCGGAGAGCAGGTTGGCGCCGCGGTGGTGATAAACCACACCTTTGGGATCGCCGGTGGTGCCCGAGGTGTAGTTGAGGGCGATCGCATCCCATTCGTCGCCCGGCGCCGTGCGCTCGTAAGCCTCGTCGCCCTCCGCGATCAGGCCCTCGTAGTCGAGGCCTCCGAGCCGTTCGCCCGGGCCGTCATATTCGGGATCGTCGTAATCGACGACCAGCGGCCGGACCTTGGCTTGGCTGAGCGCCGCGCCGATGATTGGGGAGAATTCACGGTCGACGATGAGCGCCTTGGCTTCGCCGTGATCGAGCATGAAGGCGATCGAGGCCGGGTCGAGGCGCGTGTTGAGCGCGGCGAGCACCGCGCCGCACATAGGGACGCCATAGTGACATTCGAGCATCGCGGGCGTGTTGGCGAGCATGACCGCGACGGTGTCGCCGCGCGCGAAGCCCCGCTTGGCGAGCGCAGAGGCGAGCTTCTTCGTTCGCTCGTGAAACTCGCGATAGTTGCGGCGCAGGGCCCCGTGAACGATGGCCAGCCGATCCGGAAACACCGCGGCCGAGCGTTCAAGGAAGGTCAGCGGCGTCAGCGGCTGGAAATTGGCCGGGTTGCGATCAAGGTCGCGGTCATAGGGCGAAAGGGACATCTCGCAGGGCTCCACGGCGCTTCGAGGCAATCATAGCCTGCTTCAGCAAGCTTTGGGCCAGACAATCGGCAATCGCTACGGCCGAAAGGCGAAGAACCGAAAGCCGACGAAAGTCAGAACCATCGCCGCGCCGCTCCCGGCGGCGACGAACAGCGGCAGGATTGCCGGGGTGACGGCGATTCCGGCGCGCGGCGCCAAAAAAACGCAGGCCGAATAGACGGCATAGTTGACCGCCAGCCCGATCGCGGCGACGCTGCAATAGCGAAGGAAAGCGCGTGCGATTGGCGTGCGCGCGTGGCGGAAGGTGATCGACCGGTTGAGGATGAAATTGACGATCGTGGCGACAATGAAACCGGGCGGCCGAGCAAGCTCCGGCGACAGGCCGCCATATTTGGCGCTCACAAAGGTGATCCCGGCGTCGACGAAATAGCCCAGGAAGCCGATCGCGGCGAAGGCGGGGACTTGCTCGGCGATGCGCCCGCGGACGGGGTTGGCCGCCTTGGCGCTGTTCATGGGCGACCCGTTGGAATTGGGTTTTTAGGCGCGCACGCTGTTCGGCGCATAAATCCTCCCTCAGGCTCTCTTGACTATGTTGTATCGCTCGACGGACCGCCTCTGTCGTCGTGGCGCACCCATGAAGAACCTGGCCCAGAGCGCATCCTTCGAATCGCTCGACAAGATTGCTCCATCAATGCCCGGGACTAAACAGATGTTTCGCTTCCCGAACCTGTGTCTGGAACGGCATGGCTTCAGCCAAGCCGTTGCGATGTTGAGATGGAAGCGCGCCACTCGCGGCGTCAATGAGTGTCTGCTTTCAAACGGTCAAAATCGATGGTCCTGTTGTCCGACGAGATTCCAGATCTCGATGCGCTTGAGCCGCTTCGGCGAGACCATATCGCTTTGGCGGCTGAACCGTGAGGATTCCTTGCCGCAGCGCCGAGAAGAATCGCGCGACGTGTTGTCCAAGCTTCTCAGGAGTGTCAGTGTAGTGCCCGTAGTTCGGCCTGGAGAGTGTCACCGACTTCGCCGCGAGACGACCGACGTCGCGCTCCCCGATCGCACCAGATGCTTGACCGAAGCTGACCAGATGGCCGCGGATTGCGAGAGCGGCGATTGAAGCATCGAACGTCTCTTTGCCGACCGCGTCAAAGATGACGTCGGCGCCGCGTCCTCCAGTAAAGTCCAACACTGTCCGCTCAATCGCCTCTCGCGATGAAATGATCACTTTTTGGGCTCCGAGGCGTTCGGCGACCCGCGCCTTGTCATCGGTTGAAACGGCGCCGATTACGATAGCGCCTAATCGACGCGCCCATTGCGTGAGCAGCTGCCCGACGCCTCCCGCCGCCGCGTGCACAAGCACGACCTCCCCTGGTTTCACCTCATGAACGTCGTGAAGGAGGAAGCTTGCAGTCACGCCCTTCAGCAGCGCTGCGGCGGCGAGTTCGTCCGAAATGTCTTCAGAAAGATGGACCAGAAGCTCCGTCGACATATTGCGCCGCTCGCAGTAGGCGCCGACCGGCGGGCAGGCGTAGGCCACTCGCTCACCCGCGGAGAAGCCATCGACCCCGCCCCCGACCGCTTCGATCACGCCCGCGGCCTCCATGCCCGGCACACCCGGTGGCTTCAGTATGTCGAAATAGCCGGTCCGGCAATAGACGTCGATGAAATTGACGCCAATCGCGGTGTGGCGGATGCGAACTTCGCCCGGCCCCGGGTCGGGCAGGCCGACGTCCTGGATTCGCAGAACCTCGGGGCCGCCGTAGGCGGCGACGACGATCGCTTTGGTTCGCAGCCTGGCCGGCGCGTCTGCGGAGGGACGCGGCGCGGCGGATGGCGCCGCGACCGCATCGCCTCGAGGGCTCGCCGTCCTCTGCCTCTCGACCGCGGGCGCGTGCGCCCGGCCCTCCAGTCGGCGTCTGATTGCGGCAAAGCCAGCCTGATAGATGTCCTGCGTCACCAGCCGCACCAATTCGTCCTCGCGATGACGCGGCGGCCGGAATTGCGAACGCCATTGCCAGAGGGTTCGCTCGCCGTCGGTGACCCGCTTGAGGCGGATGGACGCAACGTAGCCCATCAAGGGCAGCGGCGCCTCGAGCAGACAGTAGGTCAGCGAGAAATCGGCGTCCGACAACGCCAGCAGTTGCTCGCGCAATTCGCCGCCGTCGGCGAGGCGGAAGCGTCGGACCGAGCCGATCGCGTCGACCGGCGCGCCGCCCTCAATCGCGCTGGCGGCGACCGCTGGATGCCAGCGATCGTGGCCGTTGAAGTCGCGCAGGATCCGCCATACGTCGTCGATCGGGGCATCGATGACCGTGCTTTGAACGAACCTCGACCATCGTCGAACTCAACGCCCGAAGCGCTCCTTCAGGGTCTTGAATCCGGCCTGGAAGACATTGACGCCGATCTGGCGGATCAGTGCGTCTTCGCGCTCGGGCGCGCAGTCGAACTCCGCCTGCCATTCGGCAAAAGTCGCGTCACCGTCGGTGATCGGGGTCAACGACAGAGACGACACATAATTCTCGACGCCCATCGGGCTTTCGAGAATCGAATAGGTGTAGGAAAGATCATAGTCCGAAAGAGCGAGCAGGCGCTCCCGGATGAGGCCGCCGTCCTTCAAACGAAAATTCCTGATACATCCGATCTGATCGGACGGCATGTTCTGCTCGATCCGGCTATCCGCCACAAACGGAGTCCAGTTGGGCAGCGCATTGAAGTCGCGCACCACCCGCCATACTTCCGCGGCCGGCGCATTGATCACGGAGGAAACGTAAACCTTGGTCATGGTCTCGACCACATAGGCGTCAACGGTCGCGCTCGCGATCGTCGTCATCCTTGCCGCGGTCGCCTTTGCCGCCTTTCTTGTCAAGAGCGAGATTTGAAATGTCCTTGGCGTCGCGCAGCACGTCGGTCAGCCGTCCGAGCGAGCCGCCCTCGATGCCGATCTCCTTCATCAGATTGTCGATCATAGGGGCCTGCACCCGATAGCGCAGCGCTGAATCGATCACTTCGTCGGTGACGCTGCGGTTCGCGCCCGCCGCCGCCGTTCATGCCCTCGACATGAAGGATTTTGATCCCCTCGATCTTCTCCATCGGCCTGACGCTCTCGCGAACGATCCCCTCGAGACGATCGAGAAGCTTGCCGCGCAACCGGCCGGCGCGGGCCTCGTCGGACAACAGATTCTCCGCCTCATTGAGCTGGCGCTGTCCCGCAGCGTCGACCTCATAGCGCTCGGCGGCGGCGAGGGCGCGGATTTTTTCGGCCTCGGCCGCGGCGGTAGCGGCGACCGTCTGCGCTTCTGCGAGGCTGCGTGCGGCGCGCATTTCGGCGTCGGCCGCGGACGTGATGCGAAGCGCCTCGCGTTCAGCCTCGCGCTGCGCGGCGATAAGATCGGTGAGCTTCCGACGCTCCGCTATCTCGCGCTCACGGGCGGTCAAGGCTTGCTCCTCGGCCTCAATCGCCCTTGCCCGCGCCGTCTCCGCTGCGGCGACGGCGGCGGAGCGCTCCTGCGTCTTTGCGGCGATCTCGATCGCCTTCTGGATTTCGGCGATCTCGATCCTGAGGTCGCGGTCGATTGCGAGTTGCGCGAAGATCGCGTTCCTTGATGAGCTTGGCCTCCTCAATTCCACGCTCGGTCGCGATTCGCACCCGTTCCACCTCTTCCGCCGACGCTATCTCGGCCTCCTCGAACGCCTGGCGCTTGGCGATCTGCAACCCTTCGAGACGCCGTTCGCGATCGAGCCGAACCTCGTCGAGCGTGCGGTCCTGTGTGATTCGTTCGAACTCGGTCTCCTGGTTGGCGACGATCTCGGCGCGACGTTTCTGAGCTTCCGCCTTGGTCAAATCCAAAGCCTTTCCGGCGAGCGCAATCTGACGTTCGAGCTCGACGATCTCCAGCGCCTGTTTGCGCTGGATCTCCAACTCGCTTTGCGCTCGCTCACGCTCGATGCGCGCCGTTTCGAGCGCGAGGCCAAGAGCGATCTGTTCGCGCTCGGTCTGTTCGCGGGTCTTGAGCTCCGCTTCGTCGAGGCCGCGCCGCCGCGCGATTTCGCGCCGCTGGGTCTCCTCTTCGGTCTTGATCCGCTCTTCTGTGATCGCGCGCTCTTGAGCAAAGCGCGACCTTTCGACCGCCTCGCGGGCCAGCAATTGCGCCTGCTCGGCCTCCTGGTCGCGGACGGCGCGTTCCTTGGCGAGGGCCGCGCGCTGGCTGGCGCGGCGCACTTCGACCTCGCGCTCCTGCTCCAGCCGGGCAAATTCGGAGTCGCGATCGATCTCCAGCATTTTGCGCTGGGTGTCGAGGTTCTGGTTGCGGATGTCGATCAGTGTGCGCTGCTCGATCTCGTTGCGCATTCTGCGTCGCGTCTCGATCAACTCGGTGAGCTGCGTCAGGCCTTCGGCGTCGAACGCGTTTGAGGGATCGAAATATTCGAGGCTGGTCTGGTCGAGATCGACGATCGCCACGCTTTCGAGCTCGAGGCCGTTCAGCGCCAGCGACTCCGCCGCGAGCTCGTGAACTTTCGCTGCATATTCGCCGCGGCGCTCGTGCATTTCCTCGAGCGCCATCTGCGCCGCAATTGCGCGCAGCGCCGAGGCGAACTTGCCTTCCAACAACTCGCGCAACCCGTCGGTCTGCAATGTGCGCTGGCCCAGAGTCTGGGCGGCGGCCGCCACCAGCTCCCGGCCGGCGCCGACGCGCACGAAAAACTCGCCGATCACATCGACGCGAATGCGGTCCTTGGTGATCAACGCCATCTGATGCTCACGCCGCACCTCGATCCGCATCACATTCATGTTGACCCGGGTGATCTCGTGCAGCACCGGGATCACGAAGGCGCCGCCGTTGACCACCACCTTCTCGCCGAGAAACCCGGTGCGCACGAAAGCGACTTCCTTGGTCGAACGGCGGTACAGCCATTGCAGGACATAGACGGCGATGACGACGACGATAGCGACGATGACGAGCCACACGAGCAGGTTCCCAAAGGTCTGCGTGGCCATGATTGCGTTTCCTCCCAAAGACTATGCGGTCAGCCGAAGCTCACCGATTTGAACTTGCGCGCCTGCTCCGTCAGCGCCCGCTCGGTCGGCAACCGCTCCATCGAGGACGCGCCGTAGAAGCCGTGACAGTTTCGTGTGTTCCTCAGCACGAATTCGGCGTCCGCCGGCTCCGCGACCGGCCCGCCATGGACGAGAACGATTACGTCCTTGTCGCATTTCAGCGCGGCCTCCGCCCATTCATCCACCAGGGCCGGACATTGGTCGAGCTTAAGCGCGCTCGCCGCGCCGATCGAGCCGCCGGTCGTCAGCCCGAGGTGGCAGACGATAACGTCGGCTCCGGCCTCGGCCATCGCCTGGGCTTCTCCGGCGTTGAAGACATAGGGAGTCGTCAGCAGGTTCTTGGCATGGGCGAGTCGGATCATGTCGATCTCCAGGCCGAAGGACATGCCGGTCTCCTCGAGGTTGGCCCTGAAGGTCCCATCGATCAGGCCGACCGTCGGGAAATTCTGCACGCCGGCGAAGCCGGCAGCTTCGATCTGGTCGAGAAAGCGGTCGAACAGGCAGAACGGATCCGTCCCGTTCACCCCGGCCAGAACCGGCGTTCGCGTGACGACGGGAAGGATTTCGCTCGCCATCTCCATCACGATCTGATTGGCGTTGCCATAGGCCAGCAAGCCGGAGAGCGACCCTCGGCCCGCCATACGATAGCGGCCGGAATTGTAGATGACGATCAAGTCGACGCCGCCATTCTCCTCGCATTTGGCGGAAAGGCCAGTCCCGGCGCCGGCGCCGACGATCGGGATGCGCCGGCGTTTCATGTCCCGCAACTTCTCGACGATGGCGGAACGCGCGAAGCGGGCCATTCAGGCGCTCCTCCGAAGTCTCGGCGCGATCGACCGGAAGGCGGCGACCGCCGCGTCGACGAAAGGCTGGTCGTTGATGTTGCCGCGCACGCGCTCAACAAGACGCTGCGGCGAGGCGCGCACGGTTTTCTCGATCGCCTCGAAAAGCGCGTTGTCCGCCGCCGGATCGTGGAACGGCTGGCCGGGCGCGTCGAGCATTGACACGCCGCCCTCGGGCAGAAGGAAGCGCACCGGCCCGTTCATTTGGTTGAGGCGCGACCCGATCCATTCGCCAAAGGCGCGGTTTTCGTCGCGGGTCGTGCGCATCAAGGTCACGTTCGGGTTGTGAACGACGAATTTCCGGCTCCTGAACTTCTCCGGGATGGTGTCGCGCGGTCCGAAATTGACCATGTCCAGGGCGCCGACCGAGCCGACATAGGGCAACCCCGTGCGGATCGGCGCGCCCAGCCGGTCCTGGTCGGCGGGAAAGACGCCGCCGACGATCATGTCGGCGACCTCGGTTGTGGTCAGGTCAAGGAAGCCTGCCAGACAGCCGGGAATCGCCGAGAGCCTCCATCGAGCGTCCGCCGACGCCGGTCGCATGGAAGACGAGACAATCATAGTCTGCTTCGAGCGCCCTGGTCACTGCCTGGACGCAGGGCGTCGTGACGCCGAACATCGTGATGCCGAGCGCCGGACGCGCCGATTTTCGCTTGGCCTCGAGCGCTTCGCCGGTGGGCAATTGCGCGATCATGCCGGCCAGCGCATGCGCGCCGTTGCCAAGAACCTGCTCGATGATCGAATTCAGCCCTTGAACGTCGGCGACCGAATGAAGCATCATGATATCTGCGCCGCCGACATATTTGCCGGTGTCGCCGGCGGCGACCGTCGAGATCATGATCTTGGGAACGCCGATCGGCAGCGCCCGCATCCCGGCGGTCGCCAGCGTCGTGCCGCCTGAGCCGCCGGCGGAGATGACGCCGCCGATGCGCGGCTCGCGCTCGATCCAGCGGGCGAAAGCCTCGGCCATCGCGGTGACGGATTGTCCGCGGTCCCCGGACATGACCCCCGACGGTCCTCTTGGATGCATGCTCGCCACCTGCATGGCGGGCACGTCGGCGCTCGAGGGCTTTCCCGAGGTCGAAAGATCGACGGTGCGCACCGGAACGCCCAGCGCTTTCAGGCGATCGGCGATGTAGCGAAGCTCCCTGCCCTTGGTGTCGAACGTCCCGGCGACGATCGCGGTGCGGCCGATCCGCTCGGCAAAGGGAATTGCGAAGACTTCTTCGAGTCGGTCCTCAGGCGCTCCCTTTACGACAGCCGTCGTCGGCGCCGCCGCGATCGAGGCGCTCCACCGGTTCGGCAACTCGGTCACCGGCCGAAAGGCGCCGGTCCACCCCGCGGCGACTCGCGGTCGGGACTGTTCCGCTCGATCTGATAGACTGCGGCCAGTCGCTGCTCAGCCTGCGAGGCGTCCGCAGGGCTGACCGGATCTTCGTCGGCGTGACGGCCAACGCCGAGCAAGCGCCGCTGAAGATCGCGGTCGGCGGCCAGCGTCCGCGCCTCCATGATCCGGTTGATGCGGCCGTTGACCATGATCGCAACCTGGTCCGAGACCGTCGTCGCGACGCCAATGTTCTGCTCGATGACGAGGATGGCCATCTCGTCCTCGGCGGCGAGCGAGACGAGCAACTGTTCGACCTGGCCGACGATTATCGGCGCCAGACCTTCTGTCGGCTCGTCCATGATCAGCAGCTTCGGATCGTTCAGCAAGGCGCGGGCGATCGCCAACATCTGCTGCTCGCCGCCGGAAAGCTGCGAGCCGCCGTTGTTGCGGCGTTCGGCCAGGCGCGGAAAGGTCTGATAAATCCGTTCGACCGTCCAGGCCGCGTCGCGGCGCGATCCTGCCGCCAGGCGCAAATGCTCGTCGACCGTCAGGCTTGGCCAACACCGACGCCCTTGTGGGACGTAGCTGACCCCAAGGCGGTGGATCTCGTGCGGCTCGAGGCTCGAAATCTCGCGTCCCTCGACGCGCACCACCCCCGAGCGCGAACGTTTCAGGCCGACGATCGTGTTGCACAGCGTCGTCTTGCCCATGCCGTTGCGGCCGAGGACCGCCAGCACACCGCGCTCGAGCGTCAGGGAGACGCCCTGGATCGCGTGGCTCTCGCCATAGTAGACGTGAAGATCGTCGATCCTCAGCGCCGCCTTGCCAGGGCGCTCAGCCACGCCGGCCTCCGAGATAGATTTCCTGGACCTCCGGATCCTGCTCGATCTCCTGCGGCGTGCCCTCCTTGAACACGCGCCCGTTGTGCATCATGGAGACGTAGTCGGAAACGCGCAGCGCGACATCGAGATCGTGCTCGATGATGACATACCCGATGTGCTTCGGCAGCCCGTTGAGAATGGCGACGAGATTGCTCCGTTCGGCCGGCGAAAGCCCCGCCGCGGGCTCGTCGAAAAGTATGAAGCGTGGCGCGCCAGCGAGCGCGAGAGCGATCTCGACCTGTCTTTGCATGCCATGACCGAGCGCGCCGACAAGCACATCGGCATGGGCGTCCAGGTGCACGGCCTCCATAATCGTCCGCGCTTGCGTCATGGTGACGTCGGCAGACGGCGGGCCGGAGCAGCGAGAAGCGTCCGCGCGACACGCCGCGGCATGCGAGAAAGATGCTGTCGATGATGCTGAGGCCCTTGAAGAGCTGAGAAATCTGATAGGTGCGGCGCAGGCCGCGCCGGGTTCTCTCGTGCGCCGGCATATGGCTCACGTCCTCGCCGAAGAAGCGGATACGTCCGGCGGTCAGCGGGAAATCGCCGCTGATGGCGTTGAACAAGGTTGTCTTGCCCGCGCCGTTTGAGCCGAGGACCGCGCGCCGTTCACCGGCCGCGATCCTCATCGTTACGTCCGATAGCGCCACCAGCGCGCCGAAATGACGCGCCACTCCGTCCAGCTCCAGCGCGTTCGCTGCGGCCGCGTGAAGATGGTAGGTCGTGAGACTTTCGGCCACTGGCGTTCGACCGCGATGCTCCCTGGGCCTATGGGCAGGATGGATTGTCGCGGCCGACTACGCCTAGCTTGAGGAATTCGTCCCTCGGAATGCCGAGCGTCTGGTTGACCTGCGGGACGACCTTGATCAACTTGTTGTAGAGGTTGCCGTCGGCGCCCTGGGTTACTTCGGTCAGGAATATGTCGGCGATGGCGTTGCGGTTGTCGTCGAGGGAGACCTTGCCGGTTGGCGTTTCGAACGAGAGTTTGGACAAGGCGGCGCGCAATTTGACGCCGCCGTCCGAGACGTCGCCGCCGACTTGAGCCAACCCGAGCAGCGCGGCTTTCATATTGACGTAATAGCCGTGGGCGAAGAGCGACGGTACGGGAAACGCCCCCGGCTGCTTCTTGTACTCCGCGATGAAGGTCTGCCATTCCGGGCTTTTGTTGTCGTCGGCGGTCGGACCGGCTGCCGGTGTTCCGATTACGACGTCGTAAATCTTGCCCTTCGTTGTCAGGACCGTCTGGTCGATGGTGATCGAGCCGCCGATCAGCGGCGCCTTGCCGCCACCCTGCCTGTACTGCGTCAGGAAGTTGACGGCGTCGGCCCCGCCGAGCGCGACATAGATTGCGTCGACATCGTCGGGAAGAGCGGCGATGACCGAAGAGAAATCCTTGTTGCCGATCGGCACCCACGATTTCGAGGGAACGTGGCCCCCGGCCTTGCAAAACTCGGCCATGAAGCCGAACACCTGTGTATAGGGGAACGAATAGTCCTCGGCGACGGTCGCGACCTTCTTGTAACCCTTCTCCTTGTATACGTAGTCTCCCAGGCCGGCCATCCACTGCGCGCCATCGGTGGAAAAGCGGAAGAAGTTCGGCGCCGGGTTGCGAAGCGTCGTATCCTGCGCGGCCGAGGTGCCATTGAGGAAAGTCACGTCCGGTTTCGTCTTGGCGTAGTCCTTGATCGCAAGACCTTCGTCCCCCGAAAGCGGCCCGACGAGAACCTTCACGCCGTCCTGTTCGACGAGTTTGCGCGCCGCGCGAACCGCGCTGTCCGGCGAGGCGTCGGAGGACCCTTTGATGATTTCGATCTTCTTCCCGGCCACCATTCCGTTGACTTCGTCAACTGCGGTCAAGGCCCCGCGTTGGCCGTCTTCGCCCAAGACGGTGAAGGCCCCTTCAAAGGTCGCCAGCAAGCCGATCTTGATCGAGTCCTCGGCGAACGACGCCGTCGTCGTCATCAGGCCCGTCGCCAGCGCCAGCGCCAGCGGCAGAAGCGTTCTGCGATGTATAGACATATCTTCCTCCCATGGTGATCGTGCTGTTCGGTCCCTGCGGCCTCACGGCCGGGAAAGCAGGGACTTCTGGGCCAAATGAGGTCTCACCTTCCCCCATAGTCCAAGAATGCCGTCCGGCGAGACGAGGACGATTGTCAGGAACACCACGCCGATCAGCGTATTGTAACGCTCGGCCCCCACGAGATTGATCGCGAAGGTCTGAATCAAGTTGACGACCATCGAGCCGAGAAACGGCCCGATCGGATGACCCATGCCGCCGATCACCGCTATGACCAGGATATTGATCGCGGGGCCGACCCCGACGGTCCCGGGCGAGATGCGTCCGTTGAACCAGACCAGCAGCACGCCGCCGAGACCTGCGATCAGGCCGGCGTAAAAGTAGGCGACGACTTTGTGCGCCGTCACGTTGTAGCCGAGCGCGCGCATTCTGCGCGGATTGTCGCGGATCGCCTGCAGCGTCAGGCCGAAGGCGGAACGCGAACAATAGAGCACCGCCGCATAGGCGACCGCCGCGCACCCGAGGCACAGGTAATAGAACGGCTTCGGATCGCGCCAGTCGACGCCCCAGAATTTCGGGGCGGGAATTCCCGCGAAGCCGGAATGTCCGTTGAACAGCGCGTAGTTCTGCTGGGTGAAATAAAAGAAAGCGGCGCCGATCGCCAGCGTGATCATGATCGTGTAGATGCCCTCGGTGCGATTGGAGATCACGCCGATCAGAGCGGAAGCGCTGGCGGCCACAAGAACGGCGAACGGGACCAGGATCCAGAACGGCCAGCCAAAGCCATAGGCGCCCATGTTGTTGCGCCCGAAGATGGCGACGACATAGCCGGCGATGCCAGCGACGGTGATTTGCGCCAGGCTGACCATTCCGCCGTAGCCTGCGAGCATCATCAGCGAGAGCGAAATCATGCCGAGGATGAGCGAATAGGCGCCGATCTGGGTCAGAAAGAAATCTGAGGCGATCGCCGGGTAGACGAGGAGGGCGACCGCGACCGCGAGATGGCCCGCGCCAATCTTCTCGATCATCGTCGCGCCGGATCGGGTTCCGGCGACCGACGTCAGCGCCGTCATCGCACCCTCCCCATGATGCCTTGCGGTCTGACGGCCAGCACTGCGACCATGATTACGAAGGTGAGCACGACGCCGTAGGTCGGGAAATAGACGAGGCCGATCTGTTCGGCGAGGCCGATGAGAAGAGCGCCGATCGCCGCGCCGGTGATCGAGCCCATGCCCCCGACAATCACCACGACGAGCGAAGCGAGCAGATAACGCACGTCCTCGCCCGGCGCGACGGAGAGGACGGAGCCGCCGACCACGCCGGCGAAGCCCGCCAGCCCCGCGCCGATCGCAAAGACGATCGCGAATACCGCATGGACGTTTACCCCCGACGCCGACAGCATCTCCCGATCGTCTACGCCGGCTCGGATCATCATGCCGATCCGCGTCCGGTTCAGCATGAGCCACAGGCCAATCCCGATCACCACCGCTGCGGCCAGAACGACCAGCCGGAAAAACGGATAGCTTAGGAAAACCAACGCGCCGTTGGAGCGGACAGCCGTGATCACCGGGAGGGAAACCGCGCCCTCGAGCCAGTCGGGCGGGGATATCTGGTAGGTGCCTCCCAACCAGACCGCGAGCATCAGATCGGCCGCGACGATGGAAATGCCGATCGTCACCATCGTCTGCCTCAGCTCGTCGCCTTCGAGACGGCGAAACACCAGCACCTGCATCAGCACGCCGATGAGGGCCAGGATCACGAAGCCGGCCGCCACGCCGAGCAACCAATAGCCGGTGCGGGTCGAGACTTCGTAGCCGATATAGGCGCCGAGCAGATAGAGCGAGCCATGCGCAAGATTGACGTTCCGCATCAGCCCGAACACCAGCGTGAAACCGCTGGCGACCAGAAAATAGAGCCCGGCCAGGGTCAGGCCGTTGAGAATGGCGCTGACGAACGCCTTCTTCGAGATCAGCGCCGCACTCAGCCAATCCGGCCAGACGGCGAAGACCAGCCACGCGATCAGGGCGGCGAACACAAGACCGACCAGCGTCCACGCCTGCCGCCGGGTCAATCCCGCGCCCGCGGCGAGCGTAGCGGCGTCCGATCGCTGCACAGCGCTCATGCCGCGGCGCTCAGGCCAGGGATCCTCACGCCACGATCCTCACGCCACGATCCTCATGCGGTGAGCCGTCTGCGCTGTTCGTTCATGCGGGGCGCTTTGTGGAACTTGCCGTCCTTCATGATCGCCAGTATGCGATTCTTGTCCTGGAGTATGCGCACGTCGGCGATCGGGTCGCCATCGACCAGCAGCAGGTCGGCGAGATAACCTTCTTTGATCATGCCGAGCTCATTGCCCATGCCCATGATCTCGCCGCCATATTTGGTCGCAGCGAGGATCGCCTCCATCGGAGAGAAGCCGAGCATATCGACGAAGCTCTGGATGTCCCGGGCATTGGTGCCCTGCGGCGTCCAGGCGAAGCCGTAGTCGCCGCCGATGCAGACGCGGATGCCGCGCCGATGCATCTTCTTCATCGTCTCGACGCACATCGCCAATTCGCGCTCATATTCCATCGACACCGGCGAGCCCGGCTTGATGCCCCATTGCCCGGCGTGTCGGGCGGTGTTGATCAACCAGGCGATGCCCGGCGCGACGAAATGGCGATCCTTCGCCGCTTCGAGCATGTCGAGCGCCTCCTCGTCGGCGAAAGAGGCGTGATATATGTTCTGGATGCCGTGACGAACGCATTGCTTGACCGAGCCTGACGAGCGCGCGTGGGCGGCCAGCACTTTGTTGCGGCAGCGGGCTTCCGAAACCGCCATGGCGACCTCTTCTTCCGACATCGGCGTTTCTTCCGCGCCCATGCCGGTGAGGGTCTCGCCCGACAGATTGAGCTTAATCGAGTCGACGCCGTATTTGATCAGCGTGCGAACCGTTCGGCGGATCTCTTCGGGTCCGGAAACAACCAGGCCGAGATTGAGGCCGGGATGGGGGATGTGCGAGGGCGCCGCGTCGCCCAGGCCGCCGACCGTGGTGATCTCCGGCCCGGCCGCCAGATAGCGCGGCCCAGGAAAACGCCCCTCGTTTATGAACCGCTTGGCGACGACGTCGAGCCGCGGTTTCGCCGCCGCGGCGCCACGCCCGGCGGTAAAGCCCGCGTCGAGCACCAGCTTCGCCATCTCCATGGTGACGAGCATGTGCTCCTCGAGCTCCATCATCTGGATGGGGTCGATGCCCGGCGCATTGTTCCACGAGAGATGCAGATGCGCGTCGATCATGCCGGGCATCAAAGTCGCGCCCATGCCGTCGATGACCGTCGCTCCACCGTACGAGACGAGGACGATGCGCCGAAGCGCGAAGACCCCTTTGTGATCTGTTTGACGCGGTTGCCCTGGACGAGCACCTCGCCGGTGTAGGGATAGTCGCCGGTTGCGTCGAGGATGCGGACATTTATGAAGTGCGCGCCGCCCGATCCGCCGCCGTTCCAATCGTCGTCCGCCATGTCTACCTCCCGATGGTGTGCGCGGCTTTGTGAGCCGTCGCGAAGGACCGTCCTTGCCGGTCGACTTCGCGCAAGGAATTCGAGCAATCGCCGCGCGCTTTCCCGGGGGCTCTCAACGGTCGCCCAATGCCCGCAGCGGTCGAGCGGGGAAAATACGGCGCCCTTGATCTGGTCGCAAAGCGCCTGCGCGACGCTCGGCGGATTCACAGCGTCGTCCTCCCCGGTGACGAGCAAGGCCGGCGCGGAAATCCGGCGCGCATCGACAGCCTTCGCGCTCGACAACGCCTCGCAGTTCTGGGCGTAGGATTCCGGGTCCTGGCGCATCACGGACTCGCGCACGAAGGCGACCGCCGCCGGCGCGGTCTCGCGCGTATGCGCCGAGAGCGCATGGCTGATGATCTGGTCGGCGATGTCGGCCATGCCGCCGGCGCGGGCGAGCCGCGCCCGGTTGAGCACGGCTTCACGCGTGGCGGCGGCTGGCTCGGCGAGCGCGCCGAACAGGGTGAGCGAGGCGACGAGCTCCGGCCGGCTCGCCGCGAGCATTTGACAGACGATCGTTCCCATGGAGTGGCCGACCAGATGCGCGCGAGCGACGCCAACTGCGATCAGGGCGCGCTGTGTCGCGTCGGCCATCCCCTCCATGCTCGAGGCGCTCGACCGGTCGCGGCGAGCGACCCGCCCCGGGCATGTCGAGCCTGACGAGCCTGAAATTCGCCAGAGCCCCCACCAACGGCTGGAACATGTTCGAGGTGGCGCCAAGGCCGTGGATCATCACCACCGGAAAGCCTTCGCCCGCGACTTCCGCGACAATGGGGCCGACTGCGACAGTCGTCATTCGCTGCAGTCCGCGAAACTGTTTTCCAATGCGCCGATACCGTCGATCTCGACCCGCACGACGTCGCCCGCCCGGAGATATTTCGGCGGATCGAAACCGATGCCGACGCCCGCCGGGGTTCCGGTGGCGATCACGTCTCCGGGTCTCAGCGTGATGCCCTGCGACAGGGTCGCGATGATCGTCGGGATGTCGAAGATCAGCTGCGATATTCTGGAGTTCTGGCGCAGCTCGCCATTGACGAAGCAGCGGATGCCGGCGCTCTCGAGGTCGAACTCGTCTTTGGTCACCGCCCAGGGACCCATCGGACAGAACGTGTCCTGCGACTTCCCGATCAGCCACTGACTGTATTTGCTCTGCAGGTCGCGCGCCGTCACGTCGTTGACGATTGTATAGCCCCAGACGTGATCAAGCGCCTTGTCCTTGGCGATTGCGCGCCCCGCCGTGCCGATGATCACCGCAAGCTCCGCCTCGTAGTCGATCGCCGACGAGACCCTGGGATCGATCAGAACTCTGGCGTGCGTCGCGATCACCGACTCCGGGCACCTTGGAGAAGACGATCGGATTCTTCGGCACTGCGCCGGCCGCGGCGCTCGAATCGAACCCGCTGTTGGCGAACTCATGCGCGTGCTCGAAATAGTTCTTGCCGATGCAGAAGATATTGCGGCGAGGCCGCGGGATCGGCGCTTCGAACTCGATCGCGCTGAGCGGGATCGGCGACAAGGTCGCCGGCGGGCCGGAGCCGTTGGCCTCGATCAGCGCAAGGATGCCCGATTCTGCGCGCTCGATCGAAAAATCGAAAGGCGACACCACGTCACGGTCGAGGTCTACGCAACCGACTCTGCGCTCGCCCGCGATCGAAAACGTCGCGACTTTCATCTCCGCCTCTAAACCGATCTTGCGCCCTAAAGGCCGTTTTGGTTCACGGTAGCGTCGCCTTCAGCAATGGGCAAGAGAAATCGGCGCGGTCCAGATGAGGGTTATTTCGCCCATATTTGAGACCTTTCCAACCTGGATGGCGCTGATTTGCGATAGACCGAACTGGAGTGGGCGGCTATCAATGGATCATCATAGGTTTACTTACGAGGCCCAGGATGCCGAGGTTCATCGCGGCCGATATCGCGGTCGCACTCAAAAAAAGGATTTCTTCCGGCGAGTGGGTGGAGAACGGACGCATGCCGCCCGAGCGCAACCTTGCGAATGAATTCGGCGTCGCCCGCAACACGGTGCGCCGCGCCGTAGGCCTCCTGGCGCAGGACGGCATGGTCGTCCGCCAGTCGGGCGGGGCGCCTTTTTGGCGGCGACGCACGGCAACTCTCTGGTCGGCGCCGTCGCCCGCATGGAGGGCGCCGGCCCTTCCGACATCCTGGAAATCCGTCAGCTGCTCGAACCCGCGGCGGCGGCTTTCGCCGCTGCGAACGCCGGCTTCGGCGAATTGAACGCCGTCCGCGAAGCCCATCAATTCGCGATCAAATCAAAGGACATGCCGACTTTCGAGCGCTGGGACGCCGAATTTCACCAGCGCATCTTTTCCTGCTCGCGAAACGAACTCCTCAAGGAGATCCACAATCTCGTGCGAATCCTGCGCAACCAATCACCGTGGTTCGAAATGAAGAAGCGGTCGTTTTCAGAGGAGCGTCGGCGACACTATTGCGACGAACACCAAGCCGTCGTGGACGCGCTTCTGAACCGAGATCCGTGTCAGGCGAGCGATGCGATGTTCACACACCTGCAGACAGTCGCGAGGAATCTTTTGGGCGATCGACTGGCCTCGGGTTGGGCAACCGTCGCAGCCTAGACGTCCTGTTCGCGGGCTGAGCCGGTGGGCCGCCGTTTCGTGCAGGTAAGAGCGAGGGTTGCTCGGGCGGGCCGAGCCGAGCCTCATGCACGGAGGGCGGACCATGGGAAAGGATAGCGAAGTTTTTGTTGCTTTCGATGTCGCCAAGAAGAAGCACGCCGTGGCGATCGCGGAAGGCGGCCGGGAAGTCCGGTTCCTGGGCGATGTCGAGAACAGTCCGCTGCCGATCGAGCGGACGATCAAGAGATTGGCGGATCGCTACGAGCGTCTGCATGTCTGCTTCGAAGCCGGGCCTACGGGATACGGGCTCTATCGCCAGGTGCAGGCGCTCGGGCATGACTGCATGGTGGTTGCTCCGGCGCTGATCCCGAAACGAGCGGGCGAACGGATCAAGACGAGCCGTCGGGATGCGGTTATGCTGGCGCGTCTTCATCGGGCGGGTGAGCTTACGGGAGTGTGGGCGCCCGACCCGGCCCATGAGGCGGTCCGGGATCTTGCGCGCGCCCGGGAGGCGGCGGGGGACGATCTTCGGCGAAAGCGTCAGCGGCTTCTTTCTTTCCTCCTGCGGCACAGCCGGATTTACAGGGGTGGCGGCCACTGGACGCTGGCGCATCGGCGTTGGCTCGCCGGTCAGACGTTCGACCATGCCGCGCGAGCCAATCGTCTTTCAGGAAGGAATCGACGCGATCGAAGATTCGCTTCAGCGCCTGCGTCGCGTTGAGAAGCAACTCGGCCTCGTCGTGCCGGAGTGGTCGATGGCGCCGGTGGTGCAAGCCTATCAAGCCATGCGCGGCGCTTCGTTTCTCGTCGCCGTAATCTTTGCCGCCGAAATCGGCGACGTGCGCCGGTTCGATACGCCAAGGCAACTGACATCTTTCCTTGGACTTGTCCCGGCGGAAAGCTCGACGGGCGACACAATCCGACGGAAGGGCCTCACTCTGGCCGGCAATCGGCGAGCGCGGCGAGCGCTCGTCGAGGCGGCCTGGACCTATCGTTACCCGAGGGTCAGCGAGACCTTGAGAGCGCGGCTCGAAGGGTTGCCCAAGCCCGTGCGCGACATCGCCTGGAAGGCGCAGGTGCGTCTGTGCGCCCGTTATCGCCGCCTCAGCGCCACGGGCAAGAAGTCGCCCGTCGTCGTGGCGGCGATCGCCCGCGAAATCGCCGCTTTCCTGTGGGCCATCGGACGGGAAGTCGCGCCCGCGTAAACACGACGCTCTCCCGCTGCGCAGACCCGGGAGCGGAGCACGAAAGGTGGGGAACTCCCGTCGCTAGTTATGTGGCCGGGCTTTGCGCCCGACGCCCGTCCTCTAGACCGAGGAAAGCCCCGAGACGTAGACACGGAAGGCGGTAACCAACCCGCGGATAAGAGTTTGATCAACCGTCGTCTCTCGCTCCGCTCCCAGCTCTGCGCAGCCGAAGCCTTTCTCGCCGACGGCCTTCCGCCGACCGGGCGCTCAACCGCGCCTCCCCTGACCGCAAACATAAGGTCTAGCGGGTGACCAGAAGGACCGCAAGTCCGCCGCGGCGGTGACAACGCTCTCCCGTCGTCAATGCCGCTGTTCTGGAGCCGCCTCGGGAAAGCCAATGGGCACAAATACCCAGAGACCGCTGGGAGTGCGGAGGGTAGCCTTGGGCGCGGCTGCTCGCCCATCGTTCTGCAACGGCGCTTCTGTTCTTTGTCCAGGAGAACTTCAATGAGATCTGGAGGAATGATGTTCGCGGGCTTCGCAGGTCTTGCCTTCCTCGGATATCGCCGGGCCGCAAAGGTCAGGACTGCTTCGGCGGGTGGACCTCGCTAGACGTCATGTTCGCGGGCTGAGCCGGTGGCCCGCCCTTTCGTGCAGTTAAAGAACGAGGGTTGCTCGGGCGGACCGAGCCGAGCCTCACGCACGGAGGGCGGACCATGGGAGAGTATAGCGAAGTTTTCGTGGCTTTCGATGTCGCCAAGAAGAAGCACGCGGTGGCGATCGCGGAGGGTGGCCGAACCGGGGAAGTCCGGTTTATGGGCGATGTCGAGAACAATCCTGCGCCGATCGAGCGGACGATCAAAAGACTGGCTAACCGATACGACCGGCTGCATGTCTGCTTCGAAGCCGGGCCGACGGGATACGGGCTCTATCGCCAGGTGCAGGCGCTTGGGCACGACTGCATGGTGGTTGCTCCGGCGCTGATCCCGAAACGAGCGGGTGAGCGGATCAAGACGAACCGTCGGGATGCGGTCACTCTGGCGCGTCTGCATCGGGCCGGCGAACTGACAGGAGTCTGGACGCCCGATCCGGCCCATGAGGCGGTTCGCGATCTTGTGCGCGCCCGCGAGGCGGCGGCGGACGACCTTCGGCGCAAACGCCAGCAGCTTCTTTCTTTCCTGCTGCGGCACAGCCGGATTTACAGCGGCGGCGGCCACTGGACCCTGGCGCACCGCCGTTGGTTGGCCAATCAGAAGTTCGAGCACGCGGCGCAGCAGATCGTCTTTCAGGAAGGCATCGACGCGATCGAGGACGCGCTCCAGCGCCTGCGCCGTCTCGAGAAGCAACTCGCGCTCATCGTGCCGGAATGGTCCATGGCGCCGGTCGTGGAGGCCTATCAGGCCATGCGCGGCGCATCGTTTGTGGTCGCCGTGACCTTTGCCGCCGAGATCGGCGACGTGCGCCGGTTCGATACGCCACGACAGCTCGCATCTTTCCTCGGGCTCGTTCCGGCGGAAAGCTCGACAGGCGACACAATCCGAAGAAAGGGCCTCACCCTGGCGGGTAATCGGCGCGCGCGGCGGGCGCTCGTCGAGGCGGCCTGGACCTATCGTTACCCGGCGAGGGTCAGCGAGACCTTGAGAGCGCGGCTCGAAGGGCTGCCCAAGCCCGTGCGCGATATAGCCTGGAAAGCGCAGGTCCGTCTGTGCGGCCGCTATCGCCGCCTCAGCGCCACGGGCAAGAAGCCGCCCGTCGTCGTGGCCGCAATCGCCCGCGAGATGGCGGCTTTCCTATGGGCGATCGGACGGGAGGTCGCGCCCGCGTAAACACGACGCTCTCCCGCTGCGCAGACCCGGGAGCGGAGCCCGAAAGGTGGGGAACTCCCGTCGCTAGTTATGTGGCCGGGCCTCGCGCCCGACGCCCGTCCTCTAGACCGAGGAAAGCCCCGAGACGAAGACACGGAAGGCGGTAACCAACCCGCGGATAAGAGTTTGATCAACCGTCGTCTTAAGCTCCGCTCCCAGCTCTGCGCAGCTCTGGCCTATTCCTGCCGACGGCTTTCTCGCCGAACGGGCGCTCGATTGCGTCCGAGCCCTTGACGGCGAACATAAGCTAGGCGGTGTGGACGAATTTGATCAAGCAGAGGCCGGCGGCGAAGGCGACGATAGACCTGAAGTTCCGTGGCGGTCTTTTCGCATCGGAGCGCGACGCGCTTGAACCGCTTGAGCCGTCCGACGCCCTGCTCGATGCGAGGCGCGTGCCTTGTAGAGAATGCGCGCGAAGAAGGCTGGCTTGTTCTTTTCGCTGGCCTTGTGGGGAATGACGGGAGCGACGCCGCGCGCTCTCGCGGCGTCGCGATTGGCCTTGCTGGCGTAGCCTTTGTCGCAGAGATGACGGCGCGAGGCTGAATGTCGGGCCCGATATCGAGCAGAGTTTCGAAGGGACGCCCGTCGGAAGCTTCTCCGCCGGTCAAATCGAAGGCGATGATGTCGCCGGAGGCGTCCGATTTTGCGTGGATTTTCGTGGTGAAGCCGCCGCGCGAACGTCCGAGCGCCTGCCCGTCTTGCCCCCTTTTGCCCCGGCCGCCGACACATGCGCGCGCACGATGGTTAAGTCGAACATCTCAATGAGATGCGCCGTCGAACTCATCGATGCCAGAGTGTCGAGGAACGCCTCGAAGACGCCAGCCTTGCTCAAGCGATCGAAGCGCTTCCACACGCTGTTCCAAGGACCGAAGCGCTCCGGCAGCGCGCGCCAGCGAACGGTCTCGACGGTGAAGACCTGCAGCGCCTCGAGGAAGCGGCGATCGTCCTCGGCCTTCCTCCCACGACGCGGCAGGCAGGCGCGAAACACCGCCAGCGTGTGCGCCCAATCGTCCTCATCCATCGTTGTCGACATTGGCCCCGGCCCTCTGATTCGGTCGAAGTCCTGTAAATCAGCCCGATTCCGCGGGGAATCGCAAAAACGTCATCGGTCGAAATTTCGTCCACACCGCCTAGCGCCTCGGCACAGAGGTTTTGACTGGTTGGCGGTCTTTCCAAGACGGGTAGATGCTGCGGTGGCACGAGCACCTCGATGCTGCGTGGCATCCCGGGTTGGCGGCGAATGAGGCCGGCACGTTCGAGGGTCGAGAATCATCTGATGGACGGACGGCGGAGTGACGCCGAAGCGGTGCTGGATGTCAGCTTCGGCGGGCGGCCTCAGGTTCACGCGCGTGTAGGCATCGATGAAGGCGAGATACTGCCCCTGGGTGGGCGTGAAGCTGGGTTTGTGTCCGCCAGACATTTGATTCATCTGTCGATTCGACTGCGCCTCCAAACAGGAGGCGGCGATGAATGTACGCTATCGTGTGACCTTGACCCAGTACGAGCGCGATGAACTCGGAGCGCTTCTGTGCGGTGGCAAGCAGGCGGCGCGCAAGCTCAAGCGGGCGCAGATACTGCTGGCCGCCGATGCGGGCGTGAGCGACGACGAGATCGCCGCCAGTGTCGGCGTCGGCGGCTCGACGGTGTACCGGACCAAGCGCCGGTTCGTGGAGGGCAACCTGGAGCGGGCGCTGAGCGAGGAGCCGCGCCCCGGTGCCGAGCGCAAGCTCACCGGCAAGGAGGAGGCCCTGCTGGTGGCGACCGCCTGCTCGAACCCGCCGGCGGGCCGCGCCCGCTGGACGCTGGACCTGCTCGCCGGCGAAATGGTCAGGCTGACCGCACACGAGAGCCTGTCGCGCGAGACCGTGCGCCGACGCTTGGGCGACAACGATCTCAAGCCCTGGCGCCGGAAGATGTGGTGCATCCCGCAGGTCGATGCCGACTACGTCGCCCGCATGGAGGACGTGCTCGATCTCTATGCCGAGGCGCCGGACCCGCGGCGGCCGGTGGTCTGCTTCGACGAGAGCCCGATCCAGCTCATCGGCGAGGTACGCCGGCCGATCCGGCCCGAACCCGGACAGATCGAGCGCTACGACTGCGAATACCGGCGCAACGGCACCGCCAACCTGTTCGTGTTCCTCGATGCCAACCGCCCCTGGCGCAAGGTCAAGCTCACCGAGCGCCGCACGGCGGCGGACTTCGCCGTCTGCATGCGCGAACTCGCCGACCTCCATTATCCGAACGCCGAGCGCATCCGTGTGGTGCTCGACAATCTGTCGACGCATTCGGCTCGGCGCCCTCTACCAGACCTTCCCGGCCGACGAGGCGCGGCGCCTGCTGCGCCGCATCGAGTTCCACTACGTCCCCAAGCACGCAAGCTGGCTCAACATGGTCGAGATCGAGATCGGCGTGCTCGCAAGCCAATGTCTCGAGCGCCGCATCGAAAGCTACTCACGCCTGGTCGCGGAGATCGCCGCCTGGGAGAAGCAGCGCAATGCCGCCCGCGCTCGCGTCAACTGGAGCTTCACAACCGAAAAAGCCCGCGCCAAGATGGGCCGCGCCTATCCGAGGCCCACAAGCTTAACAGGCCCCAAAGAGTCAAAACCTCTGTGCCGAGGTACTAGAGAGCCTGTCGAAGTCGCACACTTGCGATTTTGTCTTTCCCAGCCCGCGAGGAAAGCGTCCACTTTCACACGTCGCCATGGCCAAGGTTCTGGCCCGTCACGGAGCCATTGGAGCGACGGTTCACGGATTCCGCCTTTCGGGATTGGGCCGGCAATGAAACAAACTTCCCGCGCGAGGTCGCGGAAGCTGCACTCGCACATGTGATTGGCGACAAGGCTGAGCAAGCTTATAGGCGCTCCGATGCGCTTGAGAAGCGTCGGACGCTCATGGAGGCGTCGGCGCGACACTGTGAGCCTGGAGAGGCGGGCGACAACGTGAGGCCGCTGCGGAGGAGCGCCTGAGAAAGCCGCTAGTGGCCATGGCGCGTCTCCTCAGCGGGAGAGTAAGGCCGGGCCTGGCTCTCCATCTTCCTTGGCCGCCGCAGCGCTAGGCCCTTTGACCGGTGGCCTCGACCACGCGCGGCGCTGGCTGGAGGGTGTACCTCAGACGTGCCGCGGAACGGATGCCAGGCGATCAAAAGCATTCTTTCGCCGGCCTCGCCGCCTCGCCCTAGAGTTGGGGGGGCGGGCCCGATGAAGCTTGTCGGGGTGGATCACGATCGGGCACAGAGGGCGGCCTCCGAATTTTCTTCCCCTCATGGGCTCTCCTGGCCTATCCGCTGAAATCCGCGGTTTGCGTCTTGCGGCACCGCGGCAGCGCTGTACGTTCGGTATCAACGCGCGCGTAGCCCGGCCAGGTGACAAGTCGAGACGCATCGTCGATTTCCGCGCGTGCCTCCGATGCAACGCGAGATGCGTGCGATGGTCGGGAAAGAGATTGCGTGCGTCTCCGTTTATGGCGCAGCGCGCCTCGTTGGGCGGGCCATTTTCGGCGACGACTGGGTAGGCGCCATAACGAAGCGAGAAAGATGGCTCCTCGAGCGATACGTCGAAGGCCTCGGTGGTCGAGATCCAAGTTCAATCGTGAGCGGTACGCCTAGGAGCCTGTCAAAGTCGTCACTAGCCAAGTAGCGACGAGTTTGATTCTTTGCGTGGCGATGAGCAAGCGTTTTCGGTCGTGGAAGTTTGACGAGACGCATCTGCTGGCGCCGAGCGTTCAGGATTACGTGGCTGCGGACCATCTGTCGCGGCTGATTGTTTCCGTCGTCAGAGAGAGCCTCGATCTGAGCGCGATCGCCGGCAGCTACGCGAGCGGGCTCGGCCAGCCGCCGTTCGACCCGCAGATGATAACGGCGCTGCTGTTGCAGTCTTGCGCGAGCGGCCTCTATTCGTCGCGGCGGATCGCCAGGGCGACGGTGGAGCGGGCGGACTTCATGATGATCGTGGCGGGCGATCCACCGGACTTGCGCACGATCTCGGACTTGCGCACGATCTCGGACTTGCGCAAGCGGCGTCTGAAGGCGCTGGCTGGTTTATTTGTGCAGGTCTTGAAGCTTGCGGAAAAGGCGGGCCTGGTGAAGCTCGGGCGCGTGGCGCTCGACGGCGCAAAGATCAAAGCGAACGCCTCGAAGTCCAAGGCGATGAGCGATGAGCGGATGAAGAAGCGGGAAGCGGAGCTTCAGGCCGAGGTCGACCGCTGGCTGGTCGCGGCCGAAGCCGCCGATGCAGAGGAGGACAAGCTCTACGGCCAGAAGCGCGGCGATGAGACGCCCGATTGGGTGGCCGACAAGCAGAGGCGGCTCGAGAAGATCGGCGAGGCCAAAGCCGAGCTGGAGGCGGAAGCCAAAGCCGCCGCGGCGGAGGAGACACGGGGCGCGCCGGGAGGAGGCGGAACAGAAGCGCATCGCCGAGGGGCGAGAAGCAGAACGGCAAGACGCCCACGCCGCCTAAACAGGAGCCCGAGGGCAAGACGCGAGCCGAAACTTCACCGATCCCGAGAAGCCGCGTGCTTTTGACCAAGGACGGCTCCATCCAGGGATACAACGCGCAGGCCGGCGTCGATGCACAAGCCCAGATCATCGTGGCGCACGGCCTGACGCAGAGCAAGAGCGATCAGGACCAGCGCGTTGCGCTCGTGGACGGGATCAAAAAGAACCTCGGTCGTAAGCCCAGGGAAGCTTCCGCCGATGCTGGTTGCTGCAGCGAGGCCAACCTCGGCGCCCTGGCCGATCGCCGGATCGGCGCCTCCATCGCAACGGGTCGGGCCAAGCCCCCCGCCCAGGCCGAACGAAAGCACGGCGGCCCGCTCACCCAGGCCATGCGGGACAAGCTGAAACGCGCGGGGTGGCGAAGCCGCTACAGGCTCAGACAGCAAGGGGTCGAGCCGGTGTTCGGACAGATCAAACAGGCAAGAGGGTTCAGACAGTTCCTGTTACGCGGCATCGACAAAGTAAAGGCCGAATGGGCGCTGATCTGCACCGCACACAACCTCGGCAAGCTCGCCCGGTCCAACTGAGCGGGCTATCCTTCATTCCACCAACTCACCCCAACAGCTATCCGGACGGGCTCCTAGAGCACGCCGCGTTTTGGCGGAATCGGGGATTCCCAAATCAGGTCCGATCTGATTGAGAGTCCATACTGGGTTTGGAGGCCAGCATGGATGACGGCTGCCTATTCTTTGGATCTTCGAGAGCGAGCGCTGGCCCGCAAGGAGGCGGGTGAGACGAACCGGGAGATTGCGGCGGCGCTGCGGATCAGCCCATCGTGCGTTTCCAAGTGGGCGAAGCGCAAGCGCGAGACGGGCTCGCTGACCCCGGCTCAGATCGGCGGCTATAAGCCCCGCACACTCTCGGGCGAGCGCGCCGACTGGCTGCGCTCGCGCATCGCCGCCAGGCCGTTCACCCTTCGAGGCTTGTCGGCCGAGTTGGCCGAACGGGGGATCAAGACGCATCCGCGGGCGGTATGGGTGTTCGTTCACGCCGAGGGCCTGAGCTTCAAAAAAAACCCTGCTGGCCGAGGAGCAGACGCGGCCTGACGTGGCGCGAAAGCGGGCGCGATGGAAGGCCCATCAGGGCCGGATCGCGCCCTCGCGGCTCCTGTTCATCGACGAGACCCCGCCCGCCCTGGGTGAAGACCAACATGGCGCCCCTGCGGGGCTGGGGGACGAGGGGACGACGGCTCAAGGCCTATGCGCCCCACGGTCATTGGAAGACCCTGACTTTCATCGCCGCGCTGCGCCACGACCGCATCGATGCGCCTTGGGTGATCGATGGGCCGATCAATGGCGAAATCTTCCTCCTCTACATCGAGAAGATCCTCGCCCCGACCCTCTTGCCGGGCGATGTCGTCGTCCTGGACAACCTCGGCAGCCACAAAGGCAAAGCCGCCCGCGCCATCGTTAGAGCCAAAGGCGCCCACCTCATCTTTCTGCCGCCCTACAGCCCCGATCTCAACCCGATCGAGCAGGTCTTCGCCAAGCTCAAGCATCTCGTCCGAAACGCTCAGCCGCGTGACGTCCAAGCCACTTGGCGAAAGGTCGGAGAGCTCCTCGATCTCTTCAGTCCCGCCGAGTGCGCCAACTACCTCAAAAACTCCGGCTATCGTTCCGTATAAGTGAGTCGTGCTCTAATATCGTGGTTGTTCGGTAGCCTTTGGGAAACCGTCAATAATAACTGGCCGATGGTAGTGGCGATGCCATTCCTCGCGGGAGGCATATTCGGCTGCATCTCGTATTCTCTCAGGAGAGTGTTCTTGCCGAACATAGAAAAAGAACTGATTTCTGTTCGAACTGTATTGGAAGAAGAATACCACCTGCCAGCCGGATTGTACGCTATGGGTTCCAGACCTCGGAGGTCCTGGCGGTGACGTCCGTGGTTATGCCCTGCAGCGCATTCCTCAGCCGTCCGCCTTGGGCTCGTCTTTGAGG
>CAWDKC010000020.1:0-290997 GCA_963802615.1 uncultured Alphaproteobacteria bacterium | reverse complement strand
ATCCGGGAAGCGGAGCCGGCTGCGCGATGAAACGCGGACCATCGGCGCGGAAAAATACAGTCCGGGGTTACGGCCAATTGGCCAGCGCGAGGTCGAGAACAATCAGCCGGTCACCAGCCGCTGAGGCGTCGAGAAACAACCGCTGTGCACGACGAATCCACCTCGGGCAGGAACCACTTCGCCACAACGCTGCTGTCAACGACAAAGTCGCTCATCGCTGCCGATCCGCGGGCATCCTGGGTGCGTGATCGGGAAGAACGCCTTGACGCTCGATAATTCTGGCTTGAATCTGCTGCATGCCTGGAGCCATTCCACCGCCGATTCCGCAGGTTCGATATTCAAATGCACTCGCTGTTGATCGGACAACCGCACGGGCTCCAGCGGCTGAAAAACACCGTCCCGATAGATGGCAGCGATGCGTGTCATGGTGCGTTCATTCTACCCAAATCCCTTGATGACGACAAAAAGCCGGCTTACGGCTTCGGCGTTGCGGCTTCGGTCGTCTTCTCCAGCGCCAGCGCCTTGATCCCCTGCAGGTCGAGCTTGCCGGTGCCGAGCACGGGGATGTGGGGCGACTTCGAAGAAGCTGTCGGCCGAGGGGATCCACAGGTTCGGCAGTCCTGCGGCGGTCAACCGCTTGCGCAGTCGTCGTCGGGAGTCTTGTCAGCTCGGCGGTAGCAGCACGATCAGCCGCTCGCCTTTCTTCGCGTCGGGCACGGCGGTGACGGCGACCTGCGGCTTGCCGTCGTCGGTCCGGCCGGACCAGCTTGTCCAGCTCTTCCTCGATCTGGATGTGCGGCACCATCTCGCCGCCGATTTTCGAGAAGCGGCTTTGGCGGCCCGTGATGTGGATGAAGCCGTCGTCGTCGATGCAGCGCCATGTCGCCGGTCTGTATACCAGCCGTCGCGGATCACCTTGGCCGTCTTCTCGGGCTGATGCAGATAGCCCTTCATCACGTTGGGGCCGCTTGATCCAGCAGCATGCCGGACTCGCCGGCGCTCCAGTCGGCTTGCCCGTGTCGAGATCGGTCACGCTTGGCCGTGACGCCCGGGACGCGGCGGCCGACGGTGCCTTCCTTGCGGTCCGCCTGGAAGTTGTCGACCGCTGCGGCTCGGCGGGACGTTGACCGAGACGAGCGGCGACAGCTCGGTGGTGCCGTAGCCTTCGATCGGGCCGCACGCCGAACTTCTTCTCGAACGCGTCGGCCAAGTCCGTCGGCAGCTTCTCGGCGCCGCAGACGACCACGTCGAGCGTCTTGAAATCCTCCGGCTCGCAGCGCCGCAGGTACGTGCGCAGGAACGTGGGCGTGGAGAGCAGGATCGTGCCCTTGTGATCGTGCGATCAGCTTGCCGATCTGCCTGGGCGTCGAGCGGGCTGAAGTGGTAGGCCCCCTTGATGTCGAGGCCCGGCCACGCCCCACAGCGTCACCGTGTAGCCGAACGAATGGAAGAACGGCAAGATGCCGATCAGACACGTCGCTCGGTCGCTCAGGTGGACGACCTGGTCGATGCGCCGCCGACGTTGCGAGCCGATGTTGGCATAGGTGAGCATCACGCCCTTGGGCTTGCCGGTCGAGCCGCGAGGTGAAGATGATCGTCAGCACGTCGTCGGGCTTGACGCTTTTGCAGGCCGAGCCAGCGCTCCAGGATCGCCGCGGGCAGCAAGTAGCTGTCGAAGGCAGCCGATCGCGCTTGTCGGCCGTGGTCGGCCTGTCTTTGCAAGTCTTCCAGGTAGACCAGCTCGGCGTCGAGCTTGAAGTCCATCTTGCTCCATGAACTTGCGGCTGGTGAGCACGTGCTTGATGCCGGCACTGGTCGATGCAGTAGTTCATCACGTCGGACGATGACGGTGTAGTTCAGGTTGACCGCGATGCGGCGGTCGAGGGCCAGCGCCATGTTGGCCAGAATGCCGCCGGCACCGACGGCGGCAGCAGCAGGCCGACGTATTGCTCGTCGGGCGCGAGACATGTCGCCGCAGCAGGCGCCGGAAGATCAGCGTCCGCAGCAGCGCTCGCCGCCGGTCAGTTCGGCGCCGGTCGAGTCGGCGATTTTCGGCTGTCCGCTTGCGGTGCTTTGCACTGGCGAATGAACGACGCGGGTAACGGTCAGCATGGATTTGCGATGCTTTGTTCGGTGGCGTCGGCGCCGAGTTCGAGCACCGCCTGGCGAATCTGGTGCACGTCGTCGGGCTGGTGCGATCGGCGGGCCGAAATGGATCGACATAGGATAGGGCATGTCGCTCGGGCCATTTCCAGAAGAACTTTTCCCCTTTGAAGCTGAAAATGCTGCCCCACAGCCCTTCCAGATAGACCGGCATGACCGGGGCGTCGGTCCCGTCGAGGATTTTCATCATGCCCGGCTTGAAGGCCTGCACCTGGCCGGTGCGCGTCAGGCCCCCTTCGGGAAAGATGCAGACCAGCTCGCCGCTTTGCGAGCGCTTCGCGGGCCGTCCGCAGGGCGGCGACGATCTTCTTCGGCTTGGGCGGGTCGATCGGAATCGCGCCGAACAGCTTCGGCCAGCCGCTTGATCCACGGTCGCTTTTCGATGTTCGGCGCCCAGGCGATCATCCGGATCGGCCGCGAGCTGGTGAGCATCAGCAAAATGCCGTCGATCCAGGTGACGTGGTTCGGCACCAGCAGACGCCCCGCCTTCGCGCGGCAGATTCTCGCGGCCGAAGACCCGAACGCGATAGACCGTCAGGCTCAGCAGCCAGACGAAAAAGCGAATCGACGCCTGCGGAATCAGGAAGCACGATGTAGAAGAAGACCGGAATCGTCACAGGCCGGCGAGCAGAAAAATCTGCTGCGGCGTAAGACAGCTCGCAGCGGTGTCGCCCGATTGGCACGCCGACCGGCATCCGCAGCGCCGCGAACAGGAACGACGCGAGGCAGATGCCGCTGAACGTGAGGAAGTTCGACGCCGCCAGGATGCGGCCGCGCGATTCGCGCGGGCTGCGGTGCTGCAAGTAGGCTTCCAGCGGCACGTTGAACAGGCCGGCGCTGACGCCCAGCAAGAAACAGCAGCACGCAGGCCCAGACGAAGCCGCGGTCACGCCGTGTCGGCCGGATCAAAGAGCTGCTGCGGCACCGTGAACAGCAGCAGCGAATTCGAGCGCCACGCCGAAGGCCCCCAGCGGCAGGATGCCCAGCTCGACGTGATCGCCCGACCAGATGCCCGCCAGCACGCTGCCGATGCAGACGCCGGCAATCAGCGCCAGCAGCAGCGGACTTTTGGCCGATTCGGCATTGGATCGCCGCCTCCCTTCGTCCGCGAGCTGATCGATGTTGAGCTGGGCCAGGTGCGCCGATGGCATAGAAGAACGCGATCGCCGAGGGCCACGCGAAACAGCGGCACGTTGCTGGCCAGAGTGCTGCAGGTCGCGCCACGTTTGCTGCGGCGCATCCCAGGGAAAGTTGCGACTCGGGATCGCCGGGCGGCAGGCGGTTGATGGGCAGGCTGGTCAGCGTGCCGAGCACGGCCACGCCGACAGCACCGCGGCCGACAGCCACCAGTGCTCCAGCCCCTTGGTCGCCGGTCGACATCGACCAGCCAGTTGCCGATGACCATGCCGATGACCGTGGCGATGACCGTGAACAGCGTAAACAGGCCGTTGGCCTTCGAAATCAGCTCCGGCTTGCAGGACTTCGGGAATGCTGCCCGCGCGGGCCGGCGAGAACAGCGCCGCCTGCGCCGCCCAGCAAGGCGACCGTCGTCATCATGAGCAGCCCGCAGCGCCACGCCGGCGACCGATGTGCCGCACAGAATCGCGCCGACGCCGATCGACCATGATGACGATCTCGGCCAGCTTGCAGCCGACGATCACCGAGCGCTTGGGATACCGATCGGCCAGGTAGCCGGCCGGCGCGGCGAGCAACAGATACGGCAGCACGAGGCAGACCGTGCCGGCCATCAGCATCGACGCCGATCGCTTGCGATTCGGGCGACGTGCTGCTTGCCGATGCCGATCACCAGCCAGCGAAAGATGTTGTCGTTCAGCGCCGTCAGAAACTGCGTCGCCAAAAGGCCCAAGAAGCCGGCCGACAGCAGCGAGCCGCCGGCAGTTTGCGAAGTGGGCGAACTACTCGCGGGTGCCGCATCCATAGAAAGAATTGCCGTGGAAGAATGTCATCGAAGCACCCGCACCGCGGCAATATAGTCGAGGGACTAGGGGCTGGGGGGCTAGGGGCTAGGGATTGATGAGTGCATTGGTCGTCCCGGGAGTAGCCCCTAGATCGCAGCGGTGAATTTTCCAAGAGGCACCCAGACGCACAAATCAGTGCGCATGAAGGGGGATGCCAGAACCACACAAGCCTGAAGGCGCAAGTGAAGCAATCCGCGTTTTGCTTCGCTTGTGCGTCAGGCTGGTGTGACGTTGGAACGGCCGCAGAGGGCTCGTCCCTACCTCTAGCGCCGGATGACGACCGACGACCCTTGCGACAGAATGCTATACACATCCGTGTCCCTGCGGGCTGAGACTGACACAGCCGATCGTCCGCCCGTCGGTCGATGGCGACGGCGGACTGCCGTGCAGGCAGGCTTCACGCCCCGAGATCGATCCAGCAATTGCCATAGGGATTCCCTGGATCGTTGGCCGGCAGTGTCCGCCGATCGGGGCCGTAGTACGTGTGGTCGGTCCGCTTGTCGAGCACCTTGTACTCGCCCGGCTGCGGCGGCTCGTTGCCAAGGCGTAGGGGAAACGGCCGGCGTAGAGGTCGTTCAGGTAGAGCGTCAGCTCGCTCGTGGTCAGGTTCACCTCCGCCGGAACGGGCCGGGGACGATCTTGAGCTGCGTTCCCGGCACGAGGACTTGTGGATCGCTCACGCCATTGATGTTCGCCAGCAAGTAATAGGGCACACGGCATCGGCTCGCCACGTCGAACAGCGTCTCCTTCAGCCGGACCTCGTAGGGGACTTCCAGCAAATGCTCGCGCGAGTAGATCACCTTGGCGGCCAGGGCGTCGAGCCAGCTGGTCAGTTGGGCGGCTCTTCAGGCGTCAAATCGGTGCTGCCGTAGATCAACGTGAGCGTCGCCAGGGCGGCCTTGTACTTGCCATCTTGCACTTGCTGGTCAGCCTCTTGCAGGGCGTAACGAAAGGCAACTTCGCTCACCTTGGGCGAGGGCGTGAGTGGCGGTGCAGTCCGTCGGAGGCGTCTCGAGGAGCGGCGTGCTTGTCGAACTGCCGTGCCACCCAGCCCGGACTCCTCCGCGACGGGCGATTCGTAGCTGCTTTGCCGATTGGCCCCGACAGGCCAGAACGTCGACGCGCTCGCCCGTGCTGCGATCTGGGGCTCTTTGATCGAGCCTGCCGCGGCCGCGTGGTCGTCATCATGCTCGTGGCGCATGCGGGTGATCGTGAGCTTGCGACAGGCGCGCTCGGCGGGGCCGGCAAGCCGCTCGCCAGACTGGAAACGCATGCTCTCCATACCACCCGTGGCGGCTCGAGGTCGTGCCCATGCTTCTCGCCACGCCCGGCGGCGGCGGAACGGGACGGCTCGTCGAGGGCCGTGTACACGCCGTACAAGACCCCGGCCAGCACCAACATTACCGCAGCAGATTTCAGGTATTCACGTTCGTCCTCCTTGACGAAGTCCCGATCCACTGCCAAGCGCAGGTCGATCCCGGGCAAGGCTTCGCCGGACCATGAATGGCGGTGGCGTTTGAATCCAGACCATGCTCTGGCGCACCCAATTCGGCGATCGGTGGGCCACCCGTCGAAGCATTGCCGCCCTGGGAGGGTCGACTGCCTGTGGATACGGAACCGAAAATGCCGTTGAACCGCACGTTTGATCGTCCAAACCTGAAACCCACAAGCCTGAAGCGCCAGCGAAGCAATGCGGATTTGCCGTCAAGGGGCCGACGCCCCCCGCCCGCCTGCTGACTCGCTTGCTTACGCCTCCCTCGCGGTGACCGACCCCGCTTGCTGTCTGCCATGCTCTACAAACACGTGCCGCCGCCTGCAGCTGACCGAAACCGAACGTCAACAGATGCGGGAGGCCTGCCGCTTCAATGCTCAGCTCATGGACGAGGTGCGGGCGTTCATTCTGCCGGGCGTCACCACCGGCGAGATCGACAAGCTGGTCGAGACCTACACTCGCGACCACGGCCACGTGCCGGCCTCGCTGGGCTATCACGGCCAGACCGGGGCCTTTCCCGCGAGCTGCTGCACGAGCGTCAACGACGTGATCTGCCACGGCATCCCGGGAGACTATGTTCTGCAGGAAGGCGACATCGTCAACGTCGATCTGACGACGCATCGTCAACGGCTGGCACGGCGATTCCAGCGAGACGTTCATCATCGGCACGCCCTCGGACCTTGCCCGCCGCGTGGTGCAATGTGCGTTCGACTGCCTGTGGCTCGCCATCGACAACCTGAGGCCCAACTGCCGCGTCTCCGACATCGGCGATCCGATCGTCCGCCACGCCCGCAAGCTGGGCTTCACCGTCGTCGAAGAATACGTCGGCCACGGCGTCGGCCGGCAATTTCATCAGCCGCCGACGATTCCGCACGTACCCGACGCCCGAAGCCCGCCGCCAGCGACTCGAGCCCGGCCTCGTGCTTCACGGTCGAGCCGATGATCAACACCGGCGTGAAAGACTCGGTGCAGAAGCAAGCGCGACGGCTGGACCGTGCGGACCAAGGACGGCGGCCTATCGGCCCAGTTCGAGCACCTGATCGTTGCGCTCGACCATGCCGTTCTGGACTTCGATCGCACAGCGCACGGCGTCGACCACGCTGCGAAACTCGATGAGACTGCCGTCGCCGGTGCGCTTGACCACCCGGCCGTGATGCAGCGCGATGGTCGGATTGATCAGATCGCTGCGCAGCGCGCGAAGCCGCGCCAGGATGCGATCCTCGTCCGCTCCCGCGAGCCGGCTATAGCCGACAATGTCCGAAACCAGAATCGCCGCAATCTTCCGGGTCTCGCTCATCGCGCGCCCTCCGGGCGTCGCGCAGCCTATCACAAATCCGAGAAGGCCCCGCAATTCATTTTGATTGAGCGGGATTGTGGCCGAGGGGAAGGCAGGCTTGACCGTTAGCCGAAAGGCGGCCTCACGGCGGTTTTAGCGTGCGCCCCGTCGCGGAATGACTGCTATTCGCGCAAAGGCGACTTTTCCTAATCACGGTCCCACCCTAAAGCCCGACGATCAGCTTCTTGAGGAGCGCGCTCAGCGTTTCCTGCTCGGCCTGGGTCAGCGACAACAGGAGCCGCTCCTCGTTGGCGACATGGCGGCCGATCGCCTCGTCGATCAGGCGTTTTCCCGGCTCGGTGAGAACGATCAGTTTGGCGGGAACCGACGTCAAGCGGATGTTGCGGTTCGCGCCGGGGGACCGTCGCATTCGGGCGGATCCGGACATTCAGCGGCTGACGCGAGTGCCAGGAGTCGGCAAATTTGGACGTAGAGACGGGCGTGAGCGTCGATCTGAGGCGGCTGTATTTCTATTTCCACCACTCAAACCGAAACACCGGAGTTGTCTCGGCGAAGCCCTTCAGCTGCCACTCCCCAAGGGGCTCGAAGCGCGCCGCATCCTCCTCGCACCGACTCCGCACCAGTTCAGAGACGACGATGCTGCCGCCGTCCGCGCCGCTGCATAGCCGGTTCGCGAGCTGCACCGTGGCGCCGAACAGGTCGTTATGGTCCGCGACGGGCTCGCCGGCATGAATGCCGATGCGAACGCGCAAAGTCTCCGGGGCGAGAGCATTGTATGCGGCAAGCTGACGCTGGATGTCAGCGGCCGCGCGTACGCTGTCGGCGACCTTGTCGAAGGCGGCCATCATGCCGTCGCCGGTGTGTTTCACCTCGCGTCCGCCATGAGCGTCGAGCGCGCGCCGGACCAGTCCGTCGTGCACCCGCACCAGTTCGAGCGCGGCGCCGTCGCCGAGGCGCGCCGTCATCTCAGTCGATCCGACGATGTCGGTGAACATGACCGCGCGCATCGCCGGTCGTGGCTTCGTCCTCTGAGGCTTCGCTTGGATCGCTTCGTGCGCCCGAGGAAGGCCTCAACCGCGGCAAGATCGACCGGAATGATGGTGGTTGGAACACCATCATCGCCATGAGCACTCGCGATGGCACTCGCACAGCCGTGGCCGCGTCGGGCGCCTCGATGAGGCAGAAGACGGCGCCACACTGATGATCGAACCAATAGGTCCGGAATTTTGCTCCGAACCGATCCTGATTTTCGACGTCTTTGCGGTGCCCCGCCGCCACATCCTCGGCCGTCATACCAGCAGGCAGGTCGTGGCGGTCCATGAAAGTCGGCATGGAACCTCCTCATCTTGACCAACCACAGCTCAACCAGCAGGTCGAATATTCTGATTGACCCGGAACAGGTTGGTCGGATCGTATCTCTTTTTTACCGCCGCGAGTCGATCGTAATTGGGGCCATACGCCGCCCTGACCCGCGCCTCGCCTTCATCGTCCATCATGAAATTCGGATAGGCGCCAGGCAAATTGTACGGGTGGACCGCCCGCCAATAGGCCAACGTCCACGCCTTGAGGCTTGGGGCCATCGCGGGATCGGGATCGATGCCCGCAATGATCAGCGACCAGGAAGCGTCGCGATGACCCCATGCGGTCGAGGCCGGCTCTACCCGATGCACGGCGCCGTCGATCGGATAGAGGTGCACCGCCGAATAGTCGCTCGGCATCTTCGCGGCGAAAGCGACATGCGCGTCGATTGAAGCGTCGGGCAAGTCCTTGACGAAGTCGCCTCTCAAATACCATTGGTTGCCCTTCGGCGCCGCTTGATCGAACATCGCCTGCAGCGCCGCATAGGGCATCGGCTGCGCCCAATCGATCATCGGTTTCGGCAAGGCCGCCCGCATCGCGCCAACGGCCCGTTCAGCCTCCTCGAGCGAGCCCGTATGCGACACGACAAGTAGGCACGTCTTCTTTGACCAATGCTCCTGCGGGGCAGGATCCTCGGGCACCACGATATGGAATCCCAGGAACATATAGAACTCGTCCGGGAGCTTCGGCTGATTGTCGCGGAACCATTTCATGACAATCGGCGCGTCGGAAAACTCGAAGAAAATGGGCCCGCCATAGACACTGCCAACCGGATGAGTGCGGAACAGGAAGCTGACGACGACGCCAAAATTTCCGCCTCCGCCGCGAAGTGCCCAAAGCAGGTCCGGATTGTCCGCTTCGGACGCTGTTACGAAGCTGCCGTCGGCGAGCACCACGTCCGCTTCGAGCAGATTGTCCGCTGTCAGGCCGTACTGGCGGCTCAGATATCCGTGCCCGCCGCTCAAGGTCGAGCCCTGCGACGCCTGTCGTCGAGATAATCCCGAACGGCACCGCCTGCCCGAACGCCTGCGTCGCATGATCGACGTCCCCGGTGGTGCACCCCGGACCCACTCTGACGGTCCGGTTTTTCGGATCGACCCGGACACCCTTCATCAGCGACAGGTCGATGACCAAACCGTCGTCGACGCTGGCGAAACCCGGCGCGTTATGCCCGCCCCCGCGAATAGCGATCGGCCAGCTTGTTCTCGCGGCCGAAATTCACCGCCGCCATGACATCGGCCACATCAGCGCATTTGGCGATGAGAAGCGGCCGCTTGTCGATCATCGCATTGTAGAGTTTTCGCGCGTCATCGTAGTCCGGATGCTCGCGCCCAATCACCGGGCCGCGCATGATTTCAGCGAACTTGGCGATGATTTCGGAATTCATCGGACAGTCCTGACCACGACCGCGCGGGCTTTAAATGAGGAATTGCTCCTCCATCCAGAGCATGCCGTCGGCGTTGGCCTTGGTGACGACCGGGCCGTCGGTGACAATGTTCTTCGGTATGTCGGTTCCTGTCTTCGCCCCGTTTATCACAGCCGACACGCCTGCGACGATCGCCCCGCCGTGGATACGGCAGGACGGGTTGCGGACGGTCGGCGTACATCTGGCCAGCCTGCACGGCCTTGATCGCCGGCGGCATCGCATCGACCCCGCCGATCTTGGTCTCCGTCCGGCCCTTGGCCTGCATGACCTTATAAGCGGCGAGCGCCATGTCGTCGTTGTGGAAGAACGCGGCGTCGATCTTCGGATACTTGGTCAGAAGCGATTCCCAGATCCGCGCGACTGTCGTCACGTCCCAGTCGGCTGGCTGTTCGTCGAGAACCTGCACCTTAGGAAACTTCGAGACCACCGAATGGAAGCCTTTTGCGCGGCCTTGCGCGCCCGTGTGTCCAAGCGAGCCCTGAGTCATGACGATCGTGCCCTCGCCGTTGATGGCGTTGACCAGCGCCTGGGTGACGGCCGCGCCCATGAATTCGTTGTCGGGCGCGAGGAAAGTCAGGACATTGATCGTGTCGAGCGGGGCGATCAGCGTATCCATGTCGACGACCGGAATTCCGGCGTCGATCATCTTGTTGACCGGCGCCGTCAGAGTTCCGATGCCGAACGCCTGGATGGCGACGAAGTCCCACTTCTGCGAAGCCATATTGTCGATTGCGGCGCGCTGCGTGACGTTGCTGAACGCGCCATCGAACCAAGTGACGTCGACGTTGAAAAGCTTGCCCCAGTACTCAGCCGCCTGCTTGCCCTGGGCGCACCAGGTCGCCCGCAGTCCTGCGTTTGAGAAGGCAGCCTTGAGGGGCTTCGGCGATTTGCCAGCCTCCTTCGCCAGGGCGGCGGCGACCAGGGGATTGACCCCAATTCCTCCGAATAGAGCTGCGCCGCCCGCGCCCTTGAGGACATTGCGTCGATCGTGTGAGGCCACCTTCGCCCCGTCCGACATCGTTTCCTCCATTTTGGTGGAGTCGTAGCGTCAACAGTCCCACGGAAAAGAATGGCACAAAGGGGGCGCCAGTTCAATATAACGGGGCCGTCTGAGAAATGACCCCTATTTGCGCAAAGGCGACTTTTCGTAATCGCGGTCCCGCCCTAAAGCCCCGCGATCAGCTTCTTCAAGAGTGCGCTCAGCGTTTCCTGCTCGGCCTGGGTCAGCGACAACAGGAGCCGCTCCTCGTTGGCGACGTGGCGGCCGATCGCCTCGTCGATCAGGCGTTTTCCCGGGTCGGTCAGCACGATCAGCTTGCCGCGACGGTCCTTGGGGTCGGGGCGGCGGATTACGGGCCCGTGCTCAGGCGGCTTTTAGCCGTTCGAGTTCCTGCTCAAACTCGAAACGCAACTGCGCGCCCTCCTCGTCGGGGAGAAAGCTGGTCATCTGAGGAACGATGGTGCGATAGAGGGAAAGCCGCGCCGTGCCCCAGGGAGCCGCATCCGCAGCCCGAGCCTCGGCCAGAAATTGACGCTAGCCGTGCTCGCACCTTGTCAGGGTCGGGCTGATAGGCGGGAACTAGGTCGGAGCCAAACAGGTCGCCTTGGCTCTCGTCGTCGAACAAGTTTCGAGTGTCACCCTGCAGCATGGCTTCGGCCTCGGAACGAATCGGCTGCCGATCATGCGCGATCTGTGCGGCCGAAGGGAGCGGCCTCACCTGTTCTTATCCACGGTCGCGATGACTTATCCACGATCCGGAAACGCCTCGTGGTAGGCTTAGTCGATCTTGGCCATTTGATCGATGGTGAAAGCGAGGCTAGTCGGCGACCGCGCCGACGTGATTGATTTCGTCCAAGCGAGAGCTTCCGCCCCTTGCGCGACTTCAGGTACTTGTCGAGCACCTGATAGCCGCCGATGTGGAAGTCCCACACGGCCTGCGGTCACGGGCTTGAAGAATTGCGTCTTGTTGATCCAGACCGCCTGCTCCTGCGGGAATAGCGCACGGCTTCCACCGCGTGATCGCCCTTGCCGTGGTACGTGCCAAGTTCCCGCGCGGCAGCTCGCGCAACAGATGCGCCTGCACCAGTGCCCAGCCGAGCTCTGAAAGCCGTTCGAAATCGTCCGCCGACTCGGGAAAGGGCACGCGCGGAAAATCGATGCGCAGGAATTCGGCGTAGCGCGTGCGATAGATCGGCGCGTGCAGCACGGCGTAAATGTAGCCGAGGATTTCTTCGGGCGTGTAGTGATCGTCGTAGCGGCGCGTCGATAAAGGCGCGAAAGTCGCAGAGAAGTTCTCCGCTCGACATCGGCACCTGTCACGCATAACGCCACAGAGGAAATACTTGATTTGCTTCCTTGCTTTTCGTTCGAAATGACGCACATCGTTCGCTGGGTGCGTCGCGACGAATCGCATGACGCAATCCTCTCGTCCGCTACCTGCCTGCGACGCAGCAACGTGACGTTTCCCTTCGCTAAATGTTGCATCGACTTCATCGTCGCGGCCAGTCGATCATCTTCGTAGTGAACTACGACGTATACGGATCGTCGAAAGGTCGGTATGCACATGGGTGCTATCGCGCTGCCGAAGTTCGTGCCACATTTCTGAATCGTGCCCATTTCGTGCGAGCATCGCCGGACATGCTTCCAGTCCGCTATCGCTCTTTGACGTGCCTGTTCCGCGTCAGCAACTTGTGATTTCGACAATATCTCAAACCGTGTCACTCGAGTATCAATTACTGAACTGTCAGGATCAATCGCAAAGCCGTCGCGTGCGACTGGAAACCGATAGAACGTTCAGATCGAAGATTTGCTACCTTTTCTTCCGTCGCGGTTAAGGCTGTCCGCGAATCGACCAGCTCCAGTATGTATTCATCCCAGCTAGTCCAGTTTAGCGGCTTAAACATATAATACGGCGCAAAACAGCGCACGGGTCTTCCAGTTAATTTGATGTGAACTCGGTGCTCAGCGGTTTTTGGTATTTTTCTAATCTCGTGCCCCAAAATTCAGCATGCCGCACAATTCCCCGTGTCAGCCGCGGGTGCTTTTACAAGTTGAGATAGCGACACCTTTCTCGATGTCGAAGACGTTTCGTCGTTCTCAACGCCGGGCGGACCGCTACGCTCTTTTGGCTTTGTGCTCCCATGCAGATCGAGCATATAAATTTGCTTAAAGCTCTGCGTCAGCGACTGACGCATTCCGCGAAACGTTGGATTGTCCAGCCATGAGTGATTGGTAATTACTCCTACGGTACCCTTCGTCAATTTGGATCCATTTTTAGCTGCGCGAAGCGAATGAACTTGACGTAGTCGTCCTGGAGCCACTTTGGATTTTTCTCCCCGAAGGGTTTCCCGTCAACCGTGCTTGTAGCGCTTTGATCGCGCCCTTGATCCACGGCACCCATTGTTCTTCGAGTGGCCCGAGTAAGGTGGATTACCCGTGATCACCAGGATGGCGCTTTTCCTTGACCTTCTGCGCCGCCTCAACCTCCGCAGTGACAGCGGGCAGAAGCAGGTTTCGCTGCGGTTCGATCGGCTCCAGAGTGTTCGTCAGGAAGACCTGAAGTCGTTCATCTATCCTCAAGCGGATGTCCTTGGTCTCGCAGGTATTGCGACAACTTCAAGTGCGCGATCGTGTAAGGCGCGATCAGGTACTCGAAGCCGAAATATGTTCTTCAGAAAATGCTCGCGCACGATGAGGTCGGCGCGCCCTGAATCGGCCCGCCAATGTTTTCGAAGATGCGCTGAAACACCTCCAGCAGGAACGTGCCGGTGCCGCAGGCAAAATCGAGCACCGTGACGCGCTTGTGGTCGGCGAGACCCTCGGCGATCCCGAAGCTCTCCTTCAGGATGTCGTCCACCGCCCGCACGATGAAGTTCACGATCGGCGGCGGCGTGTAGTAGACGCCTCGGCCCTTGCTCGTCTCCTTGTCGTAGGCGCGCAGATAATCTTCGTAGAAATAGATGAACGGATCGCGCTCGAACAGCCGATGCTCCTCCTCGTCAGCCGCCCGCACCTTACGGCTGATCGCCCTGCGGTGGCGGAACGACAGGTCCTCGTGAATGGCCGGCAGGTCGAGGCCGTTGACGATCGACAGCACCTCCTCGACCACCCAGCGCACGTCGCGGTATTCGTCCTTCTCAAGCTCGTTCAGGAAGTCGACCAGCTCGCGGATGAGCCGGAAGGAGCCGGCACATACTCTCGCGCGTTGTGCAGCGTCACGGGGTTCGAGCCCGAATTGAGCCGCGCCAGAAACAGGCCATAGGCCAGCATCTGGGCCAGCGCGTCGGCGAATTCCTTGAGCGTCAGCTCGTGGAAGACCTGATCGCGGAACACTTGGAAGAGACCGTAGAGCCGGCCTTCCTTGTGCTCCCGCTCCTGCCGCACCAGTTCCTCGCCGAGATAGTCGCGCAAGCAGCCTGCTGCGCGTCGGCGAGCGCCAGCGCCAGTTGCTGCGCGCGTCCGATGCCTTCAGGCGCGCGTTGAGAAAGAAGCCTTCGAGGAGCTTCGCGACGGCCTCGACGCGATCGTCGCTTGAATTGAAACTCTGCGGTTTTCGAGATCGGTTGCGTGGCACAGCCGCTCGCGCTGGGGTGGCCCGTACTTGTTGATCCAGATGAAATCGAGATAGTCGGTTAGAATGATGTTGCTGGACAGGGTCTTGTATTTCGTGATCTGGTCGGACTTGAGCACCTTGTCAGGTTTTCGTCGATGCCCTTGTTCTCGACGTAACCGAGGATGAGCCCGCCCTTGCTGACCTTGAAATCGGGCGCACCCTTGTTCGCCACGCGCTTGGGCTCGTGCTGGACCTTGACGCTTCGCTGAGCCTTGTCCGCTAGGTCTTGAAGGAGCAATTGGAGCGCAGCGCGGTCCGTGTGCTCCGTCTTCTCTTCAACAGCCGTCTTGCGCAACGCCAAGAGATAACGATCGAATAGCTCTCGTTTGATCATTCTCTCTTGCCCCGTTCTTTTTACTCGGCACGCGCACTCCGGCCCGCCCCAGAACTGCATCTCGAGGCGGGCAAGCCGCTTCTAGCCCAAGTCGATCTCTGGCGTCCCCACGCCTCTCGAGAATTTACCCTTGCTCGGAACTGTTCGACACGGTCTCCATTATGGGGCGATTGGGTTTCCCCCCTAAAGCCCGGCGATCAGTTTCTTGAGGAGCGCGCTCAGCGTTTCCTGCTCGGCCTCGCTCAGCGACAGCAGGAGCCGCTCCTCGTTGGCGACATGGCGGCCGATCGCCTCGTCGATCAGGCGTTTTCCCGGGTCGGTCAGCACGATCAGCTTGCCGCGGCGGTCCTTGGGGTCGGGGCGGCGCACCACGAGCCCGGCGCGCTCCAGCCGATCGAGACGGTCGGTCATGCCGCCCGAGGAAATCATCGCGGCTTCATAGAGCTGGGTCGGCGAAAGCGTGTAAGGCGCGCCCGAGCGGCGCAGGGTGGCCAGAACGTCGAACTCGCCCGACTGCAGCCCGGCCCGGGCGAACAGAGGATTCATGTGCTCGCGCATCACCCGTTCGGCGGCTTCGTTGAGGCGGCCGAACAGAGCCATCGGCAGAGTGCGCAAATCGGGTCGCTCGCGGGCCCATTGTTCGACGGCGAGGTCGGCGCGATCCATGTCCGGTTTATCTCGATGAGAAGTCTCTTGACATCAAGAGACTTTGTGGATAGTCACTCTATGGCGAGACAATCTACCACAACCACGCTGAAAGGAAAGGGGATTTTATGAGCAAGATGATTTTCGTGAACCTGCCGGTGCGCGATCTGAAAGCGTCAACCGCGTTCTATACATGCGCTCGGGGGCGCGCTAAACCCGCAATTCTCGGGCGAAAAGTCGTCGTGCATGATGGTTTCGGACACGATCGGCGTGATGCTGTTGACCCACGAGCATTATCGCCAGTTCACCCAGCGCCCGATCGGCGATGCGCGCCGCGAGAGCCAGGCGCTGCTCGCGCTCAGCGTCGACAGCCGCGACGCGGTGAACGCGACGCTCGCGCAGGCGATCGGCCGCCGGGGGACGCGCCGATCCCAATCCGTCGCAGGACCACGGCTTCATGTTCAGCCGGAGCGTCGAGGATCCCGACGGGAACGTCTGGGAGATCATGTGGATGGATCCGGCGGCGCTGGCGAAAAGCGCCTGAGGATCGCGCAGGTTTCACGAGGGACGCGAACGGCCCGATTTCAGGGGCGGAACTAAACGGGGTCCTAACCCACTGAAATCGCGAGGGGGCGCCGGTAAAATTGCCGCTACGTGGCCTGATGAGGGCCGGTCAGCTTTCCGACGTGGTCAAGGCCAGCGCGTGCAGTTCTCCGCCCATCCGGCCCTTCAGCGCCTCGTAGACCATCTGGTGCTGGCGGACCCGGTTCTTGCCTTTGAAGGCGGGGGTGACGACGGTCGCCGCATAATGGTTTCCGTCGCCGGCCAGATCCTTCACTTCGATCCGGGCGTCCGGAAACGCCTCGCGGATCATCGTCTCAATCTCGATCTGTGACATGGCCATGGGCCTTGCGCTCCTTGATGATTTCCGCCGCCTTGTCCTCCTCGCGGGCCTCCGTCTTCGAGCCGCGCCAGGACATCCTCGGCGGGCTCGCTGGCGGCGATCGTGACCCCGTCGGTCATGAGGATCAGGCAGTCGGTCGGGTCTGACGCGTTGATCGCGACCACGCGCTCCGGCCTGATATAGGCGAAGCCTTTGACGGTCTTGACGATGATGAACGGGATCATGACTTGGCCCCCTGAGGATGGCTCATAATGTCCGGCAGCCAGTTTTCATAGGCTTTGGACAGCGCCGCAAGGGGGACCGGCGCCGCGCCGCCAAGCTTCAAGTGCGTCGCCGCCCGTGACGCCGATGCGCGAAAGCGGAACGGCGAGGCGCTTCGCCTCCTCGGCGATGGCCGCGGTTTCATCGGGCGCGCAGGTCAGAACGTAGCGCCCCTGATCCTCGCCGAAGAAGAACGCATGGTCCGCGGCCTTCCGCCTCGACGTTTGCGCCAATTCCGCCCGCCATCGCCATCTCGGCCAGCGCCACGGCCAGGCCGCCGTCGGACAGGTCGTGAACCGCGCTCACCCTGCCATTTCGGATCAGCGAAGCGACAAATTCGCCGTTGCGGCGCTCGGCGGCCAAGTCGACCGGCGGCGGCGCGCCCTCTTCGCGGCCGGCGATCGTCATGAGCCAGGCGGACCGGCCGAGCCAGCTCGGCGCCCCGCCGACGAGCAGAATATCCTCGCCCGGCGCCTTGAAGCCGAGGCTCGCCGTTTTCGCCACGTCCTCGACGAGGCCGACGCCGCCGATCGCGGGAGTCGGGCGGAATGCCTGAGCCCATCGTCTCGTTGTAGAGCGAGACGTTGCCGGAGACGACGGGAAAGTCGAGCGCCCGCGCCGCTTCGCCAATGCCCTCGATGCAGCCCACGAGCTCGCCCATGGCCTCGGGCCGCTCCGGATTGCCGAAATTGAGATTGTCGGTGAGCGCGAGCGGGCGCGCGCCGACCGCGATCAGATTGCGCCACGCCTCGGCGACCGCCTGTTTTCCCCCTTCGCGCGGGTCGGCGGAGCAATAGCGCTCGGTGCAGTCGGTGGTGAGCGCCAGGCCCTTCGGCCCGTCGCCGAGCCTAACCACCGCGGCGTCGCCGCCGGGCCCCTGAACCGTATTGCCGAGGATCAGCGTGTCGTATTGCTCGTATATCCAGCGCTTGGAGCAAAGATCGGGCGAGGAAAGGAGCTTGAGCAGCGCCGCGTCGGTCGTCATCGGAGCCTTGATCGAGGCCGCGTCGAGAACGGGCGCGCGCGGGGTCTCGGTCCACGGCCGGTCATAGAGGGGGGCCTCGTCGCCAAGCTCCTTGATCGGCAGGTCCGCCTTGACCTCGCCGCCGCGCCTGATGACGAAGCGGCGCGTGTCGGTGGTCTTGCCGATCACAGCGAAATCGAGCCCCCATTTGCGGAAAATGGCCTCGGCCTCAGGCTCCTTCTCGGGTTTTAGCACCATGAGCATGCGCTCCTGGCTCTCGGAGAGCATCATTTCATAAGCCGTCATGCCGGTCTCGCGGCACGGCACGTGGTCGAGATCGAGGTCGATTCCAAGATCGCCCTTGGCCCCCATCTCGGCCGCCGAGGAGGTCAGCCCCGCCGCGCCCATGTCCTGAATGGCGATCACCGCGCCCGAAGCCATCAGCTCGAGGCAGGCCTCGAGCAGCAGCTTCTCGGCGAACGGATCGCCGACCTGGACGGTCGGGCGCTTCTCTTCGGCGTCCGCCTCGAAGGCCGCCGAGGCCATGCTCGCGCCATGGATGCCGTCGCGCCCGGTTTTTGAGCCGAGATAGACGATCGGATTGCCAATTCCGGTCGCGGCCGAGGTGAAGATCGCGTCCCGTCTGGCGACGCCCACCGCCATCGCGTTGACCAGGATGTTGCCGTCATAGCGCGCGATGAAAGCCGGTCGAACCGCCGACCGTCGGCACCCCAAACGAATTGCCGTAGCCGCCGATCCCGGCGACGACTCCGGCCACCAGACGCCGGGTCTTCGGATGATCGGGCGCGCCGAAGCGCAGGAAATTGAGCGCGGCGACCGGCCTTGCGCCCATGGTGAAGACGTCGCGCAAAATGCCGCCAACCCCGGTCGCCGCGCCCTGATAGGGCTCGATGAACGAGGGATGGTTGTGCGACTCCATCTTGAACACGCAGACGTCGCCATCGCCGATGTCGATCACGCCGGCGTTCTCGCCCGGCCCGTAGATGACATGCGCGCCCTTGGTCGGCAGCTTGCGCAGGTGAAGGCGCGAGGATTTGTAGGAGCAATGCTCGTTCCACATCGCCGAGACGATGCCGAGCTCGGTGAAGGTCGGCGTTCGGCCGATCAGCGCGACGAGCCGCGCATATTCGTCAGGCTTGAGGCCATGCGCGACGGCGAGCGTCTCGTCGACCTTGGGTTCGGTGTCGCTCAACGGCCTTCGGCTCTTTCAGTCAGGGGAGACGCCTGGCCCTTTAGCGTTCGCCGCGCCGACCTCAAGGCGCTTGGCAGGATCGACGACACGGCTGAGAACCTTCGGACTCGGCCATTCTCCACCTCGTCCTGAGGGCCGCGCGCAGCGCGGCGTCTCGAAGGACGCTCCAGGCGGCGGGACCGGCGGCTCCGGCTGGAACATTCTTCGTATCCCCGCTGACGCGGAGCTCGCCAGAATCAGGGGTCAGCGCATCCAAGAGCCCTTCGCCCCGCGCGTCGTTGCGTTAGAGTGGCGCGATGACAGAAACCGCTCTCCCCCAACTCTACAGAGATTACCTCGCCTGCCTCAACCGGCAGGATTGGCCGAATCTGCATCGCTTCGTCGCTGACGACGCGCGACACAACGGCCGGCCCTTCGGCCTCGCCGGCTATCGCGCGATGCTCGAGCGCGATTTCGAGGAGATCCCTGACCTTCAGTTCAACATCGAACTCCTGATCTGCGACCCGCCGCATGTCGCGAGCCGGCTCCGGTTCGACTGCCGGCCGAAGGGTCTGTTTCTCGGCTTGCCGGTCAACGGCAGACGGGTCGTCTTCGCCGAGAACGTCTTCTATCAATTTCGCGACGAAAGAATTGCGGAGGTCTGGTCGGTGATCGACAAGGCGGCGATCGAGGCGCAGCTTTGACGGCCGATCAGCGGAAACGACGGGTTTGGCCAGCGCGCAGAAAAAGGAGTGGGCTCTCTGGGGAACCCGCATCCAGACGGCGGCTATGGTCGGGAGATGCGCACGATCGCAAAGCCGCTCGACTTAGGATATGTTGGTGTCGCGAATGGTTTCGCTTGAGGAAAATGAGGTGGCGTCGCTCTAACCCGCAACCGTGAAAGGAACTCACAATTATGGCTCTCATAATCCTGATCCTTGTTATGGAACTCCTCCTCGCTGTCGTGTTCCGGCTCCAAATATGGGCCCGCCGATAAGGCGTCTTTTGGGGATCCGCCCAGGGCACCGCTTTAGCCGGGTCGGCAGGGGCGCATTGAAGCCTCGGGGCTGTGAAGCTGGCGCTTGGCCAAGGAAATCCAATCCGGCTCCTACCGCCGCCCGAACAGCCGCTCGATGTCGGAAAGCTTGAGCTCCACATAAGTCGGGCGGCCGTGGTTGCATTGGCCTGAGCCCGGCGTCGCCTCCATTGTGCGCAGGAGCGCGTTCATCTCTTCGGGCTTGAGCGGCCGGCCCGAGCGCACCGAATGACGGCAGGCGAACGTCGCGAGCCGCTGATCGAGCCGCCGCGCCAGCGTTTGCGCCCCGTCCTCGGCCGTGAGGTCGGCGGCGAGATCGCGCACGAGCGCGCCGAGATCGCCTTGCGCGATCGCCGCGGGGGCTTCGCGCACCATCATCGCGCCGGGGCCGAAGCCCTCGATGACGAGGCCAAGCCCGGCCAGTTCCTGCGCATGCGCGTCGATCAACGCTATGGCGTCGGGATCGAGATCGACGATGAGCGGCGTGAGCAGCATTTGCCGCTCGATCGCGCCCTCATCGCGCTGACGCTTGAGCCGCTCATAGACGATGCGCTCATGCGCGGCGTGCTGGTCGACGATGACGATTCCGTCGCTCGTCTGGGCGATGATGTAGTTCTCGTGCAGCTGCGCCCGCGCCGCGCCAAGCGGCGCGGCGACGTCGCGCTCGCTTAGCCACGCGGCCGGCGGGGCTGCGGAGGGCGCGACTTCGGCGAAGCTCGCCTGCGCCGGCTCGGCCAGTTGCGGCGCGGCGGGCGAGGCCCGCCAGTCCCAGCGCGGGGAATAGGACGCTCCGCGGTAGGATTGCGGCGGCCGCATGGCGAGGATGGTCGCCGTTCCCCCTGTCGTCGAGGCCCGATGGAGCGCCTCGCCAAGCCGCTGCTTGATCGCGCCGACGATGAGAGCGCGGACGGCCGAAGCGTCGCGGAAGCGCACTTCGGCCTTGGCCGGATGGACGTTGACGTCGACGTGCGCGGGCTCGCATTCGACGAACAAAGCCGCGACCGCATGCCGGTCGGGGGGCAGGAAATCGAGATAGGCGCCGCGCAGCGCGCCGGCGAGCGTCTTGTCGCGCACCGCGCGACCGTTGACGAACAGGAACTGCTGCGAGGCGTTGGGCCGGCTGAAGGTCGGCAGGCCAACGCGGCCTCTGAGGCTCAGCGCCTCGCGGCTCGCATCGAGCGCGACCGAATTGGCCCCAAAGTCGTCGCCCAGCGCCTGGCGGAGCCGCTCGGTGAAGCCCGCTTCGCCCGGCCCGCAGGCTGGCCAGTCGAAGCCTGAGCCGAGATCGGTCGTGAACGAAAAGCGCACGTCCGGCGCAGCCATGCCTAAGCGTTTGACCGCGTCGGCCGCGGCCAGCGCCTCGGCCCGGTCGGATTTGAGGAACTTGAGCCGCGCCGGGGTGGCGGCGAACAGGTCGCGCGCCTCGACCCGCGCGCCGAAGGGAGAGGCGCAGGGTTCGATCGCGCTTTTCGTTCCGTCCTCGACGAGCAGCCTCAGCCCATGCGGCGCGCCCCGCCCACGGGTGCGGATTTCGAGCCGCGACACCGAGGCGATCGAGGGCAAGGCCTCGCCGCGAAAGCCGAAGGTGGCGATTTGCATGAGGTCGCCGTCGGGAATCTTCGATGTCGCGTGCCGTTCGACGGCGAGCGCGAGATCGGCTTCGTCCAGGCCATGCCCGTCATCGACGACCCGGATGAGCCTGTCGCCCGCCCGCTTCGATCGTGACCTCGATCGATTTCGCGCCCGCGTCGAGCGCGTTCTCGATGAGTTCCTTGATCGCCGCCGCCGGCCGTTCGATCACCTCGCCCGCGGCGATGCGGTCGATGGTCAGGGGATCAAGACGGCGAATTGGCATGGGGGCGCAGACCTCGAAAGCACTATCGCATTCGGGGGCGGCTCAAGAAAGCGCCCACCCCGCTTCAAGGGCGTCGGCAAGGAGGCCCAATTTGCCCGAAACACAACCGAGGCGCGACTCCCGTCCAAATGAATCCAACAAAGACCAAATAAAAACCCTTGCATGTCCTTGGATTCCTTTGGTCGAATTGGGACTTTTCAGTGGGTTACGGGCGAAAAAAGCAAAAAAATCCCGACGGACCTCAACTCGCCTCCCAGGTTGTGGGTGAAATTGTCTGAGTTCACACCTTCCCTCTTAAGCCGAGGGCCCGCCTAATTTGACCCCGATCGATGAAAACACCTGTAGCACGCTTTCTGTATTTTTGCAAGATATATATACATTTTTATTTTTCCTCCTGACGGCGGGCGGGCGACGCCGTCGATGGCGGGCGAGCGGGGAAAGCGCTAGCTTCCGATGAAGCGCCGCCACGGCGAAACATGCGACCTTGGAGGACGAAAGGTGACATTCGAAGGCGGATGCTATTGTGGACAAGTGCGCTACGTGGCCGAGGGCGAACCGCGGCTCAAGGCGCAATGCCATTGCCGCGAATGCCAGTATATCAGCGGCGGCGCGCCGAACATGTTCATGCTGATGCCGCCGAAGGGCTTCCGCTATGTGAGCGGAGCGCCCAAGACGTTCACCCGCAGCGATCTCGATTCCCCGGTGACGCGCGAATTCTGCGAGAATTGCGGCACGCATCTGACGACCCGCCGGCCGGACCTGCCGCTGGTGATCCTGAAGGTCGGGAACGCTCGACGACCCGAGCCTCTATCGGCGCGCCGCAGATGGCGATCTACACGCTCGACAAGCAGCCTTTCCATATGATCCCGGAAGGCGTGCCGGCGTTCGAACGGCAGCCGCCGCGCTGATCTGGCCGCCTGCTCCGAGCTTCAGAACCCCTCCGGCCGCCCCACCACGGTCGTGTGCAGCGAGCCGTCGCCGAAGGCGCGATGGGCGGCGCGCTTGACGCTCTCCATCGTCACCGCGGCGATCGCGTGGTTGCGCTCGATGAGCCACTCGGGCGGCCGGCGCTCGAGCTGGATGTGGACGAGCTGGGAGGCGATCTTGGCCGACGTGTCGAAGCGCAGCGGGTAGGAGCCGATGAGATAGGTCTTGCCTTTCTCCAGCTCCTCTTGCTTGATCCCGTTCACGGCCACGTCGCGGATCTCGGCCGAGGCGACGTCGAACGATTCGCGCGCCCGCTCGTTCTTGGTCGTCGTGCCGCCGTAGAAATAAGCCCCATGCTCGAGCGAATAGAAGGTCCCGAACACCGTATAGGCGAGGCCGCGCTTCTCGCGCACCTCGCGGAACAGGCGCGAGGTCATCGAGCCTGAGCCGCCCAGAACGTGGGCTGCGACAACGCTGGAGATAAAGTCCGGGTCGTCGCGCTTGAGCGACGGCCGGCCGAAGCGGATCGTCGATTGCGGCACGTCGAGATCGATCCGGTCGATCGCGCCGAGGCCGGTGAAAGCAGCCTCGGGAATGGGCTTGAGGTCGCTCTTCGCCGGCAGATCGGCGAACGCCTTGTCGACCAGAGCGGCCGCGTCTTTCTCGCTGATCGCGCCGACGACCGCGATCAGCAATTGGTCGCGCGCAATCCCGCTGGCTGGCGGCCTTGACGAGATCGCCCCTTTGGATACGCGCGAGCGTTTCGAGGGTCCCGCTGGCGGCCTGGCCGTAAGGGTGACCGGGGAACGACTTTTCCTTCCAGTTGCGGTTGGCGAGCGTCCCGGGATCGTTGGCGTCATGGCGCAGGCGCGCGTTCATGTGCTCGCGCACCCGTTCGAACGGCTCCTCGTCGAACCGGGGGGCGTTGACCGCGAGGCCAAGCAGCTCGGCGGCGCGATCGAGGTTCTTGGTGAGCGTGCGCATGCGCCCGCTCCAATGATCGCGGTCGCAATGGAACGACATTTCGACCGCTTTCTCGTCCAGAGCGCGGTGAAAGGCTTGCGAATCCAATTCGCCCGCGCCCTCGTCGAGGAGGCCCGCCATCAGGGCGCCCAGGCCCGCCTTGTCCGCCGGGTCCTGCGCCGCGCCGCCGCGCATGGCGAATTCGAGCGAAACGACCGGCACCGCGTGAGACGGGACGAGCCAGAATTTCAGGCCGCGCGGGCTGACGACGACGTCGACATTGACGGCGGAATGGGAGGGTGAAACGGCGAGGTGCTTTTGCATGAGCGTTTTCCCATGAGCGTTTCTGTGGGTTTGTCTTTTTGGCTCCGATGGGAGCAGGGAGACCGAGGGCGCTTAAGCCGCCTCCTCGATGAGAGGCATGAGGTGCCCGGTCACCGCGGGCTTATGATCGAGCCAGCGGCGCGCGGCCTGGGTCACATCCTCGGCGCTGACGCGTTCGATCCTCGCCGGCCATTCCTCGACGTCGCGCAAGGTCTGGCCGATCGCCAAGGACGAGCCGTACCAGCGCGCGAGGTCCGATTGGCTGTCGCGGGCATAGATGGCGTCGGCGACCATCCGGGTCTTCGCGCGCTCCAGATCGCCGGCCTCGATCCCCTCCTGCACGAACCTCGTGAGCGCCCGGTCAAACGCCTTGTCGAGCATCTCGAGCGACACGCCCGGCGCGGGCGTCATGGTGACGATGAACCGGCTCTGGTCGACCGCCGCGCTGTGGTAATAGGCCCAGGCGGAGACGGCGATCCGCTCCTCCATGACCAGCGTTCGATAGAGAAAACTCGTCTGCCCGCCGCCGAACAGATGGGCGAGCAATTCGAGCGCCTCCGCTTCGCCCTCGGGCGCGGTGCGGGCCGACGGCGCGAGATAATGCCGCTGCCATCCCGGCTGCTCGACCTTGTCGTCGGCGACCGTCACCAACCGGTTGGCGACGGTCGGGGGCTCCATCGGGCGCACCCGCTCGGGCTTCGCCCCGCGCGGCTTGATCTTGCCATAGGTCGCCTCGGCCAGCGCGCGCGCTTCCTCCGGTTCGACGTCGCCGGCCACCACCAGAATGGCGTTCTCGGGCGTGTAGAAGCGCCGGTAATAGGCGAGCGCGTCCTCGCGGTTCAGGCCCTCGATCTCATGTCCCCAGCCGATAACCGGGATCCCGTAAGGATGATGGGTGAACAGCGCCGCTTGCACCGCTTCGCCGAGTTGGGCGCCGGGGTCGGCGTCGCAATGCATGCGCCGCTCCTCGAGCACCACGTCGCGCTCCGGCGCAACGATGTCATCGGTCAGGGTCAGGCCGGTCATGCGGTCGGCTTCGAACGCCATGCAGGCCTTGAGGTGCTGCTTGGCGATCTGCTGGAAATAGGCGGTGAAATCGTTGCCGGTGAAGGCGTTCTCCATGCCCCCGACCTCGGAAATGAATTCCGAGAATTCGCCCTTGGGATGGCGCTTGGTTCCTTTGAACATCAGGTGCTCAAGGAAGTGGGCGATGCCGGATTTGCCTGGCGGATCGTCGGCCGCGCCGTTGCGGTACCAGACCATGTGGGTGACGACCGGCGCGCGATGATCCGGAATGACCACGACGTCCAGGCCGTTGGACAGGGTGAAATTCGCGACCTGCAGCGCGGAAGGCGTGTGAGACGTCATTGCAGTCCGATTTCGAAGCTGGCGAAGTTCCGCCCGACCGGCCGACAATGGCGCGATCATGACGATACCGCGACATATAAACCGCCGGATGGCTTCTCGCTAGGCGGGGAGGTCGCAGACGACGGCGCCCGATCGATCGTCCGGGATGGGAAAGGTTTGCGCGCCACAAATTTGACGGGATCGACTCGCGATTGTGGCGGCGACTTCCGCCAGTCAATCACGCCTTCGCTGATTCACGGAGCGCATTCGATGCCGATTGAAATTAGAAGGACGCTGCCGATCTTGGCTTTCACGCTGCTCGGGCCCAGCGCCGTCGCGGGGCAGGCGGCCGCCACGTCGCCGGCCGTCGTGCACGTCGACCTGATGGATCCCTCAAGCGGCCCCTCGATCAAGACGATGATGATCCAGACCGACCAAAAGCGCGTCAAGGCGGGTCCGGTGACCTTTATGGTGTCGAACGATTCGAAGACCCTTGTGCACGAGATGATCGTGGTCTCCGTAACGGATCCCAAGACGCCGTTGCCGTACGACGAAAAGGACGATCGGGTGATCGAATTCAAGATCAAGGATCTCGGGGAAGCGTCTGATCTCCCGGCAGGAGAGAAGAAAACGCTGGTCCTGACGTTGAAGCCAGGCAACTACATCTTGTTATGCAATCAGCCGTCTCATTACAAGGCCGGCATGAGGGTGAACCTGACCGTCCTTCCCTGAGCCAGCGGCTCCCCATCTCATTGCCGCCGCACCGCGAGCGCTTGTTCGATCTCGTCGAGCGCCTTCGGATCCTCGATCGTCGCCGGGGTCGACCCACGGGTCGTGGTCGGCGATCTTCTTCATCGTGCCGCGCAGGATCTTGCCTGAGCGGGTTTTCGGCAGGCGGGGCACGACGAAAGCCATCTTGAAAGCGGCGACCGGGCCGATTTTGTCGCGCACCAGCTGGACAACCTCCTTCTCGATCTCATGCGTGGGCCGGTTGACGCCGGCTTTCAAGACCACAAACCCGCAGGGAGCCTCGCCTTTGACCTCGTCCTTGACGCCCAGCACGGCGCATTCGGCGACGTCGGGATGCGAGGCGACGACCTCCTCCATGCCGCCGGTCGACAAGCGATGGCCAGCGACGTTGATGATGTCGTCGGTCCGCCCGAGGATGGTGAGATAGCCATCCTCGTCGATGAAACCGGCGTCGGCGGTTTTGTAATAGCCGGGGAACTCGCTGAGATAACTCTCGCGCATCCGCTCGTCCTGGCGGTAGAGCGTCGGCAGGCAACCGGGCGGCAGCGGCAGCTTGAGGACGATCGAACCCATCGTCCCGACGGCCAGAGGCTTCGCCGCGTCGTCGACGACATGAACGTCGTAGCCCGGCATCGGCACGCTTGGCGAGCCGAGCTTGACCGGCAGCATTCCCAAGCCGACCGGATTGGCGACGATCGGCCAGCCGGTCTCGGTCTGCCACCAGTGATCGACCACGGGCACGCCCAAAACCTTCTGGGCCCACGCCACCGTGTCCGGGTCGGCGCGCTCGCCGGCCAGGAACAGAGTGCGCAGCGACGTGATGTCGTAGTTGTTGATGAGCTTGCCCTGCGGATCCTCCTTGCGCACGGCGCGCAGGCCGGTCGGCGCGGTGAAGAAGGCGGAAACCTTATAGTCCTCGATCACCCGCCAATAGGCGCCGGCGTCCGGCGTTCCGATCGGTTTGCCCTCGTAAAGGACGCTCGAGCACCCCTGCAGCAGCGGCCCGTAGACGATGTAGGAATGTCCGACGACCCAGCCGATGTCGGAGCCGGTCCAAAATGTCTCGCCTGGTTTCATATCGTAGATCGCCGACATCGACCATTTCAGCGCCACCATGTATCCGCCGATGTCGCGCACCACGCCCTTCGGCGTTCCGGTCGTCCCGGAAGTGTAGAGAATGTAGAGCGGATCGGTGGCGGCGAGGTCGGCGCAGGGCGCTCGCTTGCCCGCCGCCCTTGGCGGCCTCGACGAGCGCGGTCCAGTCGCGGTCGCGGGCCTCGTTCATCTCCGCCCTGATCTGCGGGCGCTGATAGAGGACGCAGGTCCCCGGCTTGTGCCGGGCGAGGGAGATCGCGAGATCGAGCAGCGGTTTGTATTCGACGATCCGGCCCGGCTCGACGCCGCAGCTCGCGGTCAGAACGACCTTCGGCTCGGCGTCGTCGATGCGGGTCGCGAGCTCCCTGGCGGCGAAGCCGCCGAACACCACCGAATGCACGGCGCCGATCCGCGCGCAGGCGAGCATGGCGACGATCGCCTCCGGAATCATCGGCATATAGATCAGCACCCGGTCGCCCGCCGCGACCCCGAGGTCGTGGAGCGCCGCGGCAAGCGTCGCCGTCTCGTCGAGCAGTTCGCGATAGGTGATGGCGCGCCTGGTCGCGGCGACCGGGCTGTCGTAATAGAGCGCGACTTGGTCGCCGCGTCCCGCCTCGACATGCCGGTCGAGCGCGTTGAAGCAGGCGTTGCAGCGCGCGTCGGGGAACCAGCGGCCATAGACGCCCGCGTCGGAATCGAAAATGCGCTTCGGCGGCGCTATCCACGCGATCTCGCGCGCCGCCTCCGCCCAGAAGCCTTGCGGATCGGCGCGCCAGCGATCATAGGTCCGCCGATAGCCGCTGATCATCGTTTCGCTCCCTCCCCTCCGCCGCCGACCTCCGGTGCGCGTTATCGCGCGAGAACTGTCGCGCGTGTCACGTCCAAACGCAACGTCAGCTCGGGGATGGCTCGCTCGAGCCGGCGGTCGAGGGAGGAGGACGAATGTCCGGCCAAACGCAAGTCTGCCTCGCGGCGATTCCCGCGCGTGAAGGCGGCGCCCGATCGAGATGAGAGCGCTGGAGACGGCGCAACAATCGCTCGACGATCCGCGCGCACGGCCTGAGGGGCGAGCTCTCAGGATTCTGCCGGCAAGCGCCTGATTTCGGGCTTGCATCGACGCGTCCGCGCCCCGATATCGGCTGCGTCCGCCGTTTCGGCCGGAATTCCACGTCCCCATTCTTCGAGAGGCTTCCCTTGACCGCCGACGCCCAGACCCCGACCAGCGAAGCCGCCAGCACACAGAGCTTCGAGGCCGACGTTTCGCGCCTGCTGCATCTCATGGTCCATTCGGTCTATTCCGACCGGGAGATTTTCGTCCGCGAGCTTGTCTCCAACGCCGCCGACGCCTGCGAGAAGCTGCGCTACGAATCCATCGCCAAGCCTGAACTGATCGAGGACGGCGCGCCGTTCGCCATCGAAATCACGATCAATCCCGACGCCAAGACCCTGACCTTCTCGGACAATGGCGTCGGCATGACCCGCGACGACCTGACCCAAGGGCTTGGCACCATCGCCCGCTCCGGCACCAAGGCCTTTCTGGACAAGCTCGCGGCTGAGGATGCGAGCAAGGAAGCCTCCGCCCTCATCGGGCAATTCGGCATCGGTTTCTACTCGTCGTTCATGGTGGCGGACGAAGTCACCGTCGACACGCATCGCGCCGGGACGAACGAGGCCTGGAGCTGGACCTCGGACGGCAAGGGCGCCTTCACCATCATGGCCCTGCCGCTCGAAAACGCGCCGAAGCGCGGCACGCGCGTGACCCTTCATCTCAATGACGCCTCGCAGGAATTTCTCCAGCCGCGGACGCTCGAGCGGATCGTGCGCGATCATTCCGGCGCGGTCGCGGTTCCGATCGACCTGATCGAGAAACTCGGGGCCGAAAAGCGCCGCATCGGCGACGGCGCGGCGATCTGGGCCAAGCCCAAGTCGGAGGTGACGGCGGAGGAATACACCGAATTCTATCGCGGCCTTGCCGGCCAGTTCGACGAGCCGGCGCTGACCTTGCATTGGCGCGCGGAAGGGAGGCACGAATATACCGTGCTCGCCTTCGTGCCCGGCTCGCGGCCGTTCGACCTGTTCGATCCGCAGCGCAAGGGGCGCAACAAGCTCTACGTGCGCCGCGTTCTCATCACCGAAGACGCCGACCTTCTCCCCGGCTGGCTGCGTTTCGTCCGCCTGGTGGTCGACAGCGCCGATCTGCCGCTCAATGTCTCGCGCGAATTGATCCAGAAGAGCGACGTGTTCGCGGCGATCCGCAAGGGCGTGACCAACCGCGTGGTGCAGGAGCTCGGCAAGCTCGCCGAGGCCGAGCCCGAGAAATTCGCCAAAGTCTGGGAGAATTTCGGCTCCGTCATCAAGGAAGGCCTGTACGAGGACCCCGAGCGCCGCGACGGCCTGTTCAAGATCGCCCGCTTCGTCACCACCACCAACCCGGCCGGCGACCGGACGCTCGCGCAATATGTCGCGGCGCTTACGCGAGAACCAGACGGCGATCTATTATCTCACCGGCGACGACGCCAAGCGGCTGGCGACGAGCCCGCAACTCGAAGGGTTCCGCGCGAGGGGCGTCGAAGTGCTGCTGCTCGCCGATCCGGTCGACGCCTTCTGGGTGTCGACGGCCGCTGGCTTCGACGGCAAGCCGTTCAAGTCGGTGAGCCAGGGCGCGGCCGACATCAAGTCGATCGCGCTCGTCGAGGGCGCGAATGCTCCGGCCGAAGCGTCCGGCGAAGTCGCGACGCTGTTCGCCTTTTTCAAGCAGACGCTGGGCGACGAGGTCGCCGAGGTTCGCGCGTCCGAGCGCCTGACCGACAGCGTCGCCTGTCTGATCGCGCCCGAATTCGGCCCCGACCGGCAGCTCGAGAAGATGCTCGCCGCGCACGGGCGGCTCGGCGACCGCGCGAAGCCCATTCTCGAGCTCAACCCGACCCACCCGCTGACCCTCGCGCTCGCCGGGCGCTTCAAGGAGGGCAGCGGACAAGCCGCTGATCGAGGATGCGGCCTGGCTCATGCTTGACGAGGCGCGGCTCATGGAAGGCGCGAGCGTCGAGAACCCGGCGGCCTTCGGCGCGCGGCTCAGGCGCGTGATGGAAAAGGCGCTGGGGTAGGGGTGGGCGGCTTTGAGCGCGCTTTGGACGATCGGGGGCGAAGGCCGTTGTTGCCAGCGCGGGAAGCCGCTCGGTCGCCCGCCCGCTGCGCAGCCGCCTTTCCTCTGCTATTGATGCAGATCCGCGAGCCGCCGCTAACGAGGACATGCCGATGAGCTACAGTTTTTCGGTCATCTTGGAGCCGCAGCCTGACGGCGGCTTCACTGTGCTCGTTCCGGCTCTGCCGGAAGTGGTGACCGAGGGAGAGACCGAAGGACAGGCGCTCTTGAACGCCGAGGAGGCGATTCGCGCCGTTCTTGCGTATCGGCGCGCTCATGGCCTGACCATCCCCCCCGACGCGCTTCCTGAAATCCGCCGCGTGACGGTCGCAGCCTAAAGCGTGGCTGACGGAAGGCTGCCGGTCCTGGACGGCCGCCGCGTCGTTCGAGCCTTAACGCGCTCGGGATTTCCTGACAGATCGGATCGTCGGCAGTCATCACGTTATGGTCTACCCCGGGGACGGGACGCGGACGGTCACTGTGCCGCATTCGAGCCGGACCTCACCAGGCACTCTCCGTTCCATCATCAAGCAGGCCGGATTCAGCCTGGAGGAATTTAAGGCGCTGCTTTAGCCGTGAGGGTGGAGCGTCAACAGCGGCCCTTGCTCCCGGGGCGCGGCTTTGCCAAAAGGAGCGCCCACCCCCGGAGAACCCCAGTGACCGCGATCAAGGCCGCCTTTGAGCGCATCGGCGAGGAAAACGCCTTCGCCGTCTTGGCGAGGGCGGCGGAATTGCAGCGCCAGGGGCGCGACATCATCAATCTCGGCATCGGCCAGCCCGATTTCAAAACGCCGGCCCATATCGTCGAGGCGGCCGTCAAGGCTTTGCGCGACGGCGAGCACGGCTATACCGACGCGACGGGGATTGCGCCGTTGCGCGAGGCGGTGGCGGAGGATCTGCACCGCCGCCTCGGCGCGGACGTCTCGCCCGATCTCGTCATGATCGTCCCCGGCGGCAAGGTGACGATGTTCATGGCGATCGAGATGTTCGGCGAACAGGGGGTCGACATCGTCTATCCCGATCCGGGCTTTCCGATCTATCGCTCGATGATCGAGTTCACCGGCGCGCGCCCGATTCCGATCCCCATGCGGGAGGAAAACGGCTTCGCCTTCTCGGCCGAAGAGACGCTGGCGCTGATGACGCCCGAGACGCGTCTCATCATCCTCAATTCGCCAGCCAACCCGACCGGCGGCGTCACGCCGAAAGACGAGATCGACAAGCTCGTCGTCGGCCTCGCGCGCTTTCCGAACGCGGCGATCCTGTCGGACGAGATCTACGGCCAGCTCACTTATGACGGCCTCGCCCATCAGACGCTGCTCGCCTATCCGGAGATCCGCGACCGGCTGATCCTGCTCGACGGCTGGTCGAAGACCTACGCGATGACCGGATGGCGGCTCGGCTATTCGGTGTGGCCGAAGCCCTGGCGCGACGTTGCGCGCAAGCTCGCGGTCAACTCCTATTCCTGCGTCAATGCGTCGGCGCAATTCGCCGGGATCGCGGCGCTCAAGGGGCCGCAGGATTCGGTCGCGACGATGCGCGCGGAGTTCGACCGGCGGCGCAAGGCGGTGACCGCCGGCCTCAACCGCCTTCCCGGTGTTCGCGCGGCGACGCCGAAAGGCGCGTTCTATGCGTTCCCGAATGTTTCCCGCACCGGGTGGAAGGCAAAACCCCTCGCTTCGGCTTTGTTGCAGGATGCGGGCGTGGCGACCATCGGCGGCCCAGACTTCGGCGTCTATGGCGAGGGTTACTTGCGGCTCTCCTACGCCAACTCGCTCGAAAACATCGAGCGCGCGCTCGAACGCATCGGGGATTATCTCAGCCGCCCCGCGGCGCGCGCGGCGTCGGGCTTGTGACGCGCTCCTTCCTGTCGTTTTGGATGATCAAGGTGACCATGCGACCCCTTGTCTTTGCAGCCGCAATGATCGCCCTCAGCCCGTTGGCTCAGGCGGAAGATGCGCATCCCTCGCAAGCCGCCTGCGACGCCGCGAAAATCGGCGCCCGCGAGCTTGCCGAGTGCCTGAGAACCAGCGCCGACCGGGCCGACAGGGACCTGGCGAAGGCCGTCGAGGCGGCGATCAAATCGATCGACGCCCGCCAAGGCCTGCTATCGTCGCAAAAGGCCCGTTGGCGCCGCTCGCTCAATGACTCGCAAGCGCAATGGGTCTCGTGGCGCGATTCGGAATGTCAGGACGTCGCGCCATTCGAGTCGGGCATGGACGCGAAGGCCGGGGATCCCCGCCTGCGCTGCATTATCGATTACGATTCCGAGCGCGTATCGAGCCTCAAGGCGCGCTATCCTTGAGCTGCAACTCTCGCCGCTCTTTAAGTTGGGTTTCCGCCCACGCCCGTCGCGGCTCAGGCCGGCTGAAGGAGGTCGGCTTTGGCGTCTCTTGAAGGTCTGGGCTATGTCGTCGACTGGTTTGATCGCGGATCGTATCGACGCGAGGACCCGGTCGAGGTCGCCAGCCTGCGAGCCCGCGAGGATGCGCGCGCGCTCCTGATCGCTCGCGACATGCCTTTATTGCGCAATGCCGAAAAGGGTCTCGATCCGCTCCTGCCGATGAGCGAGATCAAGGTCCTTGGCGGAGCGCAAGTCGAAGCGTTCCTGGGCCTTGCGCCGGATGGCGCGCCCATCTTCATCGCCCTCCTGTCTGACGAGGCTGTCGAACTGCGCTCTGACGCCAGCGACGGCTTTCTCGATCGGCGGATTCTGGTCGTGCCGGGTCGCGAAGACCTGAAGCTCGTCGACCTGCGCTCGATCGCGATGAGCGGCCTCGTTCCGCAGGACCAGGCGGCGATGCTGGCGGCGGCCAAGGCGCTGATGAACTGGCACGCGCGCCACCGCTTCTGCTCGAATTGCGGAGCGCCTACTCAGGTCGCAGTGGCGGGCTGGCGCCGCGATTGCCCTCAATGCAAAGCCATCCACTTCCCGCGCACCGATCCGGTCGTCATCATGCTTGCGGTCGATGGCGATGCTTGCCTGCTTGGTCGCCAGGCGAGGTTCCCCAAGGGCATGTATTCGGCGCTGGCCGGTTTCGTCGAGCCCGGCGAAACCATCGAGGCCGCCGTCCGGCGCGAAGTCCGCGAGGAGGCAGGGGTGGCCTGTCGCGCCGTCCAGTACTTCGCCTCGCAGCCATGGCCTTTCCCCGCCTCGTTGATGATCGGTTGCTTTGCTGAGGCGGAGAGCCGAAGCCTCGAGGTCGATGGCGTCGAGTTGGAGGACGCCCGCTGGTTCAGCCGCGATGAGGCGATCGCGCTCATCGAACGCCGCCACGCGGACGGCCTGACAGCTCCAGCCCCGATGGCGATTGCGCATCACCTGCTGAAGCGCTGGGCCTATAAAGCGGTCACATTTGGCGAATGAGATCTGCGAATTTGCCTTGGGCAAAAAAAGCGGATCGGCTAGGAGGGGGCCCGCCGATCCGCTAGCCTTCGTGGAATAAATTCGGCTCGTCTTGGCGCTCGGGGGCTGGGGGGCAAGAAAACCGAGCTAACCGCAAACCGATACCACGGGGCACTGTGTTTATATGATCCCCCGTTGCGGCATGCGCTTGACGATAAACTGGCCAAACTAAGGCATTTCGTAAAAAATTCTTTGTCCCGCACCCACAAACTGATAGTCTGAACAAACAAGTATGATCACAAAGAGTTGAAATCTTTAGTCATCAGGACTGCGCTTTCCCGAAGCGATCTCCGATTCAGTTTGTGGATACGTCCTTCTTCTCCAAATTTTCGGTCGCGCTCTTCACCGGTTTGTGCGCGGGTTTGTGCGCCGCTGTCCTCTTCTTCAAGTGCCACGCAGGCTTGTGCCTGGATCTGGATGGCTTGATGGGAGCGCTTGCGTCTCCCTCCGCCGTACCCGCGACTGTGTTCGCCTTTTCTGCGGTCTCGGCGCCGCCGGGCGCCGCCGCCGTTTCAATCGCCGTCCGGCGCGCGCCGAGCGCCGGTCCCGTCCAGCCGGGCGCCGGACCGATGTAGACCGGCACCGGATCGAACCGGATCCTTTCGGTGCTGAGCTGGGTATGCGCCGCGACTGGGGCAAAAAGCGCCGCCAAAGGAGCGGGAAGCATACCGCCGCGGCCCGCCGATCCCCCTGCCGCCAGGGTCGGCTCCGGGAGGCCGTCCTCTTCGGCGGCGGCGAGCGCCGCGGCGCTGCGATGCAGGCAAACGTCGGCGCGCATGTTGGGCGCAGCGCCTGAGCCCGTGGGCAGCGATTCGAGCGAGCCTTCGCCTCCGCCGCCCATCGCGAAGCCGCGATCGAACAGGTCCGCCGCCTCCTGGTTGCGGATTTTGGCCCTTGGCGCGCCGAGGACCACGACGATCAGGCGCCGCCCCCTTTGGTCGGCGCTCGCCACCACATTGAACCCGGCCGGGCAGGTGAAGCCCGTCTTCATTCCGTCCGCGCCTGGGTAGCGGCCGAGCAAACCGTTATGATTGGGGATGTATTTGGCGCCCAGTTGAATCGCGCCGATGCTGAAAAGGTTCGCGTGGTCGGGAAACTCGTGCAGCAGCGCGCGGGCGATCATCGCCATGTCACGAGCCGAGGACACATGATCCGGATTATGCAGACCGTTGGGATTGACGAAATGCGACTCATGCAGACCAAGGCGCTGCGCGTCGGCGTTCATCTCGTTGGCAAAGGCTTCGACCGAGCCTGAAACGCCTTCGGCGACCATCACCGCCACATCATTGGGCGACTTGACCATCAGCATCTTGAGCGCATTGTCGAGGGTCACTTCGGTGCCGGGCCGGAACCCCATTTTCGACGGCGGCATGCGCGCGGCGCGAGCCGACATGACGAGCGGCGTATCGAGGGTCAGTTTGCCGTTTCGCACCGCGTCCAGGGCGACATAGACCGTCATCAGCTTGGTGAGCGACGCCGGGTACCATGGCGCAGTCGCTTCGTTCTGCATCAACACCTGGTCGCTGTCCGCGTCGACAACGAGGTAGGGTGTCGCCTGCACTGAGGCGGCGCCGAGGGCCATGGCGGCGGCGAAGCCATAGAGGACGCGCCGTCCGATCCCGCGTCGGCCAAATGGCATGCTTGCGTTCCCCGCGATGTCCCGACTCAGCCCTTTCCTAGTGGAGAACCGCCGGAATCTCAAGTGGCGACGGTGTTTAGGGCGCGTTCCGACGGCGAACTGGCGCGCGAACGTCCGCAAAATGAGATCGGATCTGTCTGACGCAGTTCGCCTTGACGCTCACACGATGTGGAACCGCTGCCGGGCCGCATCCACCGGCGGCCCGGGAGGGAAATGTGCGGCAAGGATGATCGCCGCAGCTTGCGGCGAGCCCGGTCAGCGCGGCCTCCGTCTCCCCGCTCGCGAGCGGTCCGAGCGCCTCATCGACGGCGGCTTGCCATTGCTCGTGGGAGACGAGGCGGTCCGCATCCTCGGCCGGAACGATGCGGATGTAATGCTCGGCCAGCGACACATAGATGAGCGCGCCGCAGCGTGAGCGATCGATCCCGCGCAGGACGAACTGCGCCAGCGCGGCGCGGTGGCCGGCCGAGCGCGCCACGCGCTTCGGGACGAGCCACCGCCGCACCGGCGGCAGAGAGACCAGCACCGCGGCGAGAATGGCGACCAGCAGCTGAGCGACATAGATGCGGTGGGCGGAAAGCTCGGTGAACAGCAGCAGCGGCAACGGCGTCAGCGAGCGCAAGGATGCAGGCGGCGAGCAGAAACTCCCCGTCCAATGACGTGGACGCGCCAGCGAGCACGCAGACAAGCGGCGCCCGGGTCTCGAGTTGCGCGGTGTCGAAAGCGGCCTCGACGCGCGCGGCCGCATCGGCGTCGAGGATCATCACCAGCCTCCCGAGGCGCCGCCGCCGCCGGACGACCCGCCGCCGCCAGAAAAGCCGCCCCCGCCAAACCCTCCGCCGCCGCCGAACCCGCCGCCGCCGCGAAACCCGCCGCCGAAACCTCCCGTGCCCATCGGAATGAAGATGACGTTGCCGCCGCCGCCTCGCCGGCTCATGCGGCTGAGCACGAACATGATGAACAGAAAGATGAGGAAGGGCGCGAGCGTATCGAGCAGGGACGCCTCGTGTTCGGCGCGCGTGTCGGTCGGCTTCGGCTTCCATTCGGCCGAGTCGGTGGTCAGCGCGGTGATGATGTCGTCGACGCCGCGGGTGACGCCGCCGTTGAAGTCCCCGGCCTTGAATCGCGGCGCAATCGCATTGGAAATGATGAGGCTTGAGACCGCGTCGGTCAGCGTCCCTTCGAGGCCATAGCCGACCTCGATGCGCACCCGCCGCTCCTTCGGCGCGATCAGAAGGAGAGCGCCGGTGTTGTCTTTGGCGTCGCCGAGTTTCCAGGCGCGGAACAGCGCATTGGCGTATGGCTCGATCTCCTCGCCGCCGAGCGAGGGCACGGTCGCAACGACGAGCTGAATGCGGGACTTCTGCTCGAGATCGGCGAGCTTGCGCTCAAGATCGGCCTTCGTGACCGGCGAGAGGATGTTCGCCTCATCCACCACCCTTCCGGTCAGCGGGGGGAAGTTCGCCGCCGCGAGCGCAAGGCCGGCGCATAAAGCCGCGACGACAAGGACGATCAGCCCCCTCAGCCAGAGGCGAGGCATCCGGACGCTCCCGCTCCGCCGACTAGAACTTCACCTTCGGCGCCGCTTGGGCTTCGGGGTTCGCGGTGAACGGAACCAGCGGCTTGATCGAGCGAAACACCGTCTGCGCCCAGAGCATGGTCGGGAAAGTCCTGAGCGTGGTGTTGAAGTCCTGCACCGCGGCGATGTAGTCGCGCCGCGCGACGGCGATCCGGTTTTCCGTCCCCTCGAGCTGGGATTGCAGCGCGAGAAAATTCGCGTTCGATTTGAGCTCGGGATAGTTTTCGCTGACCGCGAGCAGCCGACCAAGGGCGCCCGACAGCGCGTTTTGCGCATCCTGCAGCGCTTTGACCTTTGCCGGGTCGGTCAGGTCGTTGGCGTCGAGGTGGATCGAGGTCGCCTTGGCGCGCGCCTCGGTGACCTCGAACAAAGACGTCCTTTTCCTGCTTGGCGAAGCCCTGAACGGTCGCGACCAGATTGGGAACGAGGTCGGCGCGGCGCTGATATTGGTTCTGAACCTCCGCCCAGGCCGCGTTGGCGGCCTCCTGCTTGGTCGGGATGACATTATAGCCGCAGGCGGAAACCGAAACTGCGACAAGCGCAAGAGCAGCGAACGCTCGCAACCGATGAAAGACGCCCATTGCCAACCCCTCCCCGACAAGAACCCCACGGCTTCGCGGGGCGGGGCTGAACCATAAGGCGCCGGACGCCATTAAGCCACCAGCTATGAGATTGTCCTGACCGCCAACCGGCGGCCCAGGCCGTGTGGCGCGCTTGCCGGGCGCGCTTGATCGCATCTCAAGCATTCACTAGAAACCCCCGTCCGGCGTGGCGACGCCTGGCTTCACTATGTCCGCAAAGCTGCGTTTCGCGAAGACTGGGACAAAACATGCGTGTGTATTACGATCAAGACTCCGACCTCAATCTGATCAAAGCCAAGAAAGTGGCGGTTGTCGGCTATGGCAGCCAGGGCCACGCGCATCTCCTCAATATGCGCGATAGCGGCGTGAAGGAGATCGCGGTCGCGCTGCGGCCGGACTCCGCCTCGGCCAAAAAGGCGGAGGCCGAGGGCGTCAAGGTCATGGAGGTCGCGAGCGCGGCCAAGTGGGCCGACATCGTGATGATGCTGACGCCGGACGAATTGCAGGCCGATATCTACCGCGGTCAGCTTGCGCCCAACATGAAAAAGGGCGCGGCGCTCATGTTCGCCCACGGACTCAACGTTCACTTCAACCTGATCGAGCCGCGCGCCGATCTCGACGTGCTGATGGTTGCGCCAAAGGGCCCCGGCCACACCGTGCGATCCGAATATAAGCGAGGGGGCGGCGTGCCCTGCCTCATCGCGATCCACCAGAACGCGAGCGGCAACGCTCACGACCTGGGCTTGTCCTACGCCTCGGCGATCGGCGGCGGCCGCGCTGGCGTCATCGAGACGTCGTTCCGGGAGGAATGCGAGACCGACCTGTTCGGCGAGCAGACGGTGTTGTGCGGCGGCCTCGTCGAACTGATCCGCGCCGGCTACGAGACTTTGGTCGAGGCCGGCTATGCGCCCGAAATGGCCTATTTCGAGTGCCTGCACGAAGTGAAGCTGATCGTCGACCTCATTTACGAGGGCGGCATCGCCAACATGAACTACTCGATCTCCAACACGGCCGAATATGGCGAATATGTCTCGGGCCCGCGCCTCATCACGCCAGAGACGAAGGCCGAGATGAAACGCGTGCTCGGCGACATCCAGTCGGGCAAATTCACCCGCGACTGGATGCTGGAGAACCGGGTCAACCAAACCTCGTTCAAGGCGATGCGCGCCCGCGCCAACGCCCATCCGATCGAAGAGGTCGGGGCGAAATTGCGCGAGATGATGCCCTGGATCGGCAAGAACAAGCTCGTCGACAAAGCGAAAAACTGAGGCCGGAACCGACGCGCGCTGACGGGCGCGGGCGCAGTTCAAGCGCCCGTTTCCGCTGGACAGCCCCACGCGCCTTTGCTAAACGCCGGCCCTTGCGGAAGCGAAGCCGCGCGTTGGATGCGATGGGCGCATAGCTCAGTTGGTAGAGCAGCTGACTCTTAATCAGCGGGTCCAAGGTTCGAGCCCTTGTGCGCCCACCATCGATATCAAAGACTTACTTGGAGATTGGACGCCAATCCGATACTCGTGTCCGCACGGTGTCCGCAAACAACAGGGGCCGCGCGCGCGATGAGATCGCCCACTCGGCATCGAATTCACCTGGAGAACCTTTGAACATCCTGCCGCCGGTCGCTGTGCAGCGAACCGAGCTTCCGTTCCGCCTTCCGAGGCGAAACCGGGCCGCGTCTCGCGGTAATAAACCGCTGCCCGAGCGGGACCTGCGGCCGCCACGCTCCGAGAATTCATGCGGTCCATGAGTTGTGATATGAAATCCTCATGATCGCCAAGCTCGTTGACGGTTCCTATCCGTTCATCGACCAGCGCCTCCCTTTGTCCGAAATGACGATGGTCGAAGCACCGCCTGCGCTCGAAGCAGTGTTCAAGTCGGAGGCGGCCGCAAGCGGCATCAACATCATACGCGACGTGGCGGTGGAACTTAACTACCAGTCACAGGAACATCCAGACGCGACGTTCCTAGTTTATTGGGCGACGGGAACGGACCGGATACCACGTGCTTGTGCCGACAAAGTTCGCCGTCGGGAGAGCCTGACAGCACCGAGGCGCTACAAGTCGATGTTTGGCAACGCTTGCGCCGATCCTCTTAGAATTCAATAACGTAGGTGGTGCAGGGGGTACCGGCCCTCAGCTCTCGCGGCGATCCAACACGTCCGTGGACTGCAGAGCCGCGTGCACGGAATTGAGTAGGGTTTCAGGCTTGCGGGCGTCGCATTCCCAAATGACCGCCACGCGCCAACCCAGGGACTTAAGCCTATTTTGCGATACGGCATCGCGGCTGACGTTACTGGCAAGCTTCGGCCCCCAGTAGTCCTGTCTCGTCTTCGGCTTCGACGCCAGGGGACAGCCGAGATGCTGGTGCCAGAAGCAGCCATGGACGAAGATCGCGAGCCGGTGGCAGGGCACGATGTCAGGCTTTCCTGGAAAATCCCTTCGGTGAAGACGAAAGCGATAGCCTAGAGCGTGCAACTGCTTGCGCACCGCCATCTCCGGCTTTGTGTTGCTCGATCTGATCCGCGACATCAGCGCGCTTCGCAGCCGATCCACGTTCTCAACCACAACTCTAAGTACCCCCATTAAATCCCGAGGCTAGCCGGCCCTGGCAGCCTGCGCGGCATAGCGAACGAGGGCGTGCTTTATGCTTTGAGCAATGGCTCGACCAAGTGGCGGCGGGACTGCTTCGCTCACTTGGGTGACCTGGGCAGAAAGGCTGCCAAGCAGCTCGTAACTTGACGGAAAGCCCTGCAACAGAAGTGCCTCATACACAGAGAACCGCCGTCGGCCATCTGGATGGACGTGAACTTCGCGATTTCCATACGCAACTGTAGGGCTCGGAACGTCCCATGCGAGCGTGCGGAAGCTCCGCCCGCGCGATGTGCCCTGCACAAGCGCACCAGGGGTTCTGAAGCTCTTCGACTTCGGCGTCACGCACCAGTGATTGGGGTGCGGCCTGATCGATGTTCGATCGAGATCGCGGGTCCAATACGCCGGCGCTGGAAGTCCTCTGATCACATCCTTAACCGGTTTCGCATTGGGCGTCTCCACTTCGGGTGGTTCCCACTTTAGCCCCGGATAAAGTGTTTTGTTAAATCCCACGATCAGGCGCGGCCAATTCTGAGCGACACCGAATGCGCTCGCGTTCAGTAGCTTCCCCTCAACCGCAAAGCCGGCCGCGTGGAACGCGTTGACCATGCCTTCATAGCGTTGCTCGTGCTTCTGTTTCAGTAGGCCCGGCACGTTCTCAAACACGACGACTGAAGTTGCCCCGCTTTGGTGGACGGGTTTCAGCTTAGGAGGGCTTGTTCAGCTCATCGTATTTCCTTTCGTATTCGATGGGCGAGAGATAGCCCAGGGCCGAGTGTCGGCGCGAAGGATTGTAGAAGCCCTCGATGAACTCAAAGACAGCCATTCGCGCCTCGCTGTGAGATCGGAAGCGACGGCGATCAATCAGCTCGCATTCGAGGGTAGCGAAGAAACTCTCGCACATCGCGTTATCGTAGGCGTCGCCGACCGAGCCTGTCGATGGACGGACGCCGGCCTCCTTGCAGCGGTTGCCGAAGGCGACCGACGTGTATTGAGATCCTCTGTCCGAATGGTGGATGACGTTGTCGGGCTTTCGGGCCGCAAGCGCCATGTCGAGAGCGTCGAGCACGACGCCGGTCTTCAGATCAGCCGAGAAGGCCCATCCGACGATGCGCCGCGACCAGGCGTCGAGAACAACCGCGAGATAGAGAAAGCCGGCCAACGTCGGCAGGAAGGTGATATCGGCCACCCACAATTCGTTCGGCCGCTCGGCCACGAAGTTGCGGCGGACGAGGTCGCTGGCGGGATGATGGTCCCTCGCCTGCCGGGTCGTGACCGGAGCGCTTCTGCGCCGGCTGACGCCCGCGATCCCTGCCACCCGCATTAGCCGGGAGACCCGCTTCCGGCCAACCGAGAGGCCATCGGCCTTCAGCTCGGGCCATGAACGCGCGGCGCGCCATAGGTTCCATGCGAGCCGGCGTGGATCGTGCGGATGCGGCGCGTCAGATCGGCGCCGGCGGTCGCCCGAGCCGAAGCCGGTCGGCTCCGCCAAGCGTAGTAGCCCGAGGCCGAAACCTTCAGGACGTGGGCCATTGTGCGAATGGGATACATGGCCTGGTGCGCGCTCATGAACCGGTAAACCCGTTCGGGCTCGCCTTGCTCTCCCGCGCGAACCAGGCCGCCGCCTTTGCCAGGATATCGCGCTCCTGACGCAGGCGATGGTTCTCACGTCGAAGGCGACCCAGCTCTTCTCGCTCGACGCTGGTTGGTCCGTCAGAGCGCTTGCCGGCGTCCCGCTCGGCTTGCTTCACCCAAGTGGAAATCGACTGTGCGGTCGGCTCGAACTCACGCGCCAGCTCCTCAGGCGTGCGTCCAGATCGCACCAGATCGACCAGCTGCCGCCGGAACTCCGGCGGATACGTCGGTGACGGGGCATCAGACACCTCCAAAATCAACTTCAAGGGTGTCCACAAAACCGGGTCAACTCCAATCTCGACGGACCCGGCACTCGCCGGAAATCCTCGATGGCCCGCACCACGTTGCTACACCACGCCAAGGGACACGATCAGAAGCGGCTTGATGCTTGAAGGTCAAGGGCAGGCGAGATCCCACCTTAAATCCAACCTCCCGCCGCGCCTGGCGCAAAGACAGCAGCGGCACGGCGGCCGCTCCAAGCTCGGCGCGCCAGAGCCGCAAATCGACTTTCGGCCCCGCCGTTGGCCAGAACTTCCGTCGGCGGCCTTCCGGGAGCGTTCCGAGGACCCGACGACCTATGTCATGCCGTAAAAGCGCGTCCGCCGCGCCTAGTGGCCTGTTGTTCGGCCGAGGCGCCAAGTTTATCGACTTGAGCAAATGAACGGCCGCGAATAAATTCGCCGTCTCAAGCGTTTCTGGGTTCGTCGCCTCCAACAGAAAGCCCCGATCATGACCGCATCCCTTTCATCCCCTGACAAAGGCCACCGTGGTCTCGCGTCGATTGTCTTCTGTGGAGTTTTCGCCGTCGGACTGGGGTTCGCCGCGCCTGGGGCCAAGGCGGCGGGGGGAGACGATAACAGCGGAGCCAGCGCCGGAAGCAGCGCCAGCGGCGGCGGCACAATGGAAAGGAAGGCCGGCGGTGTGAAGAAGACGGACCTCACCACATGCGCGCCAGGCCAGGTTTGGGACAAGAAGAAACACAAGTGCCTGGAGAGGCACAGCGGCGTCCTGCCCGATTCCGAGCTGACCGAATACGCCTATTCGCTCGCCAAGGCCGACCGGTACCAGGAGGCGATCGACGTTCTCGACATGCTCGGGAATCCCAACACCCCCCGCGCCCTCAACTATCGCGGCTACGCGACGCGCAAACTTGGCCGGACCGAGGAGGGTGTCGGCTACTACCTCAAGTCCGTCGCCCTTGACCCTGCCTATCCGCAGGTGCGCGAGTATCTGGGCGAGGCTTATGTCATCCAGGGCAAATTCGACCTGGCCAAGGACCAGTTGGCGACGATCAAGAAGCTCTGCGGATCAAAAGACTGCGAGTACTACGAGGATCTCGCCGACGCTCTGAAGAGTGCGCACGCTCTTTAGCAGGCTGTTGAAAAACTCATTTCCGCCGCAGTTCGATTCCGTTCCGAACTCCTTTGAATTCGGTTGTGTTCCCGGTTAGGACCCTGCTCGGTGTACTTTTTCAACAGCCTGTTAAGGGGAGAGCTAGGAGCCTGTCCAGATAGTGTCCGCCGTTAGGTCGATTTGGAGAGTGTTGGCGGGTCTGGACGCGGATCCGGGTTGTTTGGCGGGTTGACGGCATTCAGGCGGTTGCGATCTCGGTGGCGGACGGACTCCGCCCCTGGGCGAGTTTGAGCCTATTGTGGGCGAGGCAGACGAGGCTCCATTCGTGGGTGACCTTGTCGAGCCCGCGCATCAGGAACTGACGGAAGCCGCGGGCCTGCTTGATCTGCCCGAACACCGGCTCGGGCAATTGCTTGCGCAGGCGATACGGGGTGTCGTGGCCGCCGGCCCTGATCTTCTCGCGCATGGCCGCCACGCGCTTGCTTCCGCCTTCTCCGTCGGTCGGATGCTTGGCGCGTCCGGCGGCGATGTAGGCGTCGATCTTGCGGCTCTCCATCGCCTCGAGATTGGCGTCCGAGCCATAGCCGGCGTCGGCCGAGACCTGCTCGGGCTTGCGGCCCATGTTGGCCTCGACCGCGTCGACCATCGGCGTCAGTTGATGCTGGTCGCTCCCGTTGGCGTCGAGGCCGTGGGCGACGATCACCTGCGCCTCGGCGTCCACCGCCGCCTGGGCGTTGTAGCCCTGGATGAAGCCGTCCTTGGTCTTCATGATGCGGCTTTCGGGATCGGTGAAGTTCTTTTGCGCTTTCGGGTCGGGGGCTCCTGAGGGCGGGGCGGCGGGTCTTCCGGGTTTCTTGCGGCCTTCGGCTTCCCGCTTCTTTTCCGCCTCGGCCCGCGCTTGCCGTTCGGCCTCGGCGGCGGCTCTCGCCTCGGCCTCCAGTTCGGCCTTGGCGAGGCGGATCTTCTCGGCGCGCCGCTTCTTGTCGCCGACCCAGGCCGGCATCTCCTCGCCGCTCTTGTCCCGCCCGAAGGCGGCGTCCTCTTTCGCATCCGCAGCCGCCGCGGCGTCCATCCAGCCCGCGACCTCGGCTTCCAGTTCTTCCGCCCGCTTGCCCATCCGCTCGTAGCTCATCGCCTTGTGCTTGGAGGCGTTGGCCTTGATCTTCGTCCCGTCCAACGCCACGTGCCCGAGCTTGACCAGCCCGGCCCGCTCGCACAGCCGCAGCACCTGTGAAAACAGCGCCGAAAGCGCCTGCAGATGACGTTTGCGGAACTCCGAGATCGTGCGGAAATCCGGAGGGTCGAGCCCCACGATGCTCATGAAGTCGACGCGTTCCCGACAAGCCTTGGCGATCCGCCGCGACGAGTAGATTCCATTGCAATAGCCGTAGAGCAGCAGCGCCGTCATCATCGCCGGATCAAACGGCGGCTGCCCGCGATCGACGCGGTAGACCCGCTCGATCTCTTCCAGACCGATCTCCTCGACCACCAGGTTCAAGACGAATCGCGCCAAGTGATCCTTGTCGACGAACTCCTGAACCGTCGCCGGCAACAGCATCGGCTCGTCGATCTTCCAGGGGCGATAGCGCTTGCTCATGCCCAAGCAGAAATCCGATTCGCCCCGAACACGCTAGCCTCTCAGCGATTTCTCAGACAGGCTCCTAGTTAGTGCTCCTCACGTCGAGAACGTCGTTACGGCCCACTCCTCACCCCCCCCCATGGGGCGATTCGATCATAGCGAAGGGTACAAGCTTTTCAGCTTGATCCTGGCATCCTTCGTTGTGAATTGCCACTCGGCGACGGCGTGAGTTTTGTTCCGCTCGCAGACCCAGGCGGCGACCTCGTCGATGATGGCCTGTTTGTTGGGGATGCGCCGGTCGAGGCATTGCGAGGCGAGGACGCCGAGTTCGGATTCGGCCAAGTCGAGCCAGGAGCCGTGTTTCGGCGTGTAGTGCCATTCGAAGCGTTCAACCAGGCGCCTGGCCTCGGCGGCGGGAAAGGCTTCGTAGAGCGATGCGGCGGCGTGGGTGTTGAGATTATCCTGGATGAGGACGATTGTTTCGGCTTGGGCGAAGTGCACGTCAGCCAAGTCTTTCAGAACGTGGGCGTAATCGACGGCGGTGCGGCGGTCGGTGACCTTGACGTGGCGCCAGCCTTCGAGCGGCGCGAACATCATGAACAGGTTGGCCACCCCGTTGCGGGCGTATTCGTAATCGACGCGGGCCGGAAGCCCCGGCCGCATCGCGACCGGCGCGCGCGTTTCGGCGACGAGTTGCTTGGAAGTCTCGTCCAGACAAACCACCGGGCGATCCGGGTCGCGCGGGCGCGTGTAAACCGACAGCACGTCCTCCATCGCCGCTACGAACGCGCCGCTGGCCTTGGGCGGAATGACCCAGTATTTGCGGCGGTGCGGCTGGAGAGCGTTTTTTTGAGCACGCGCTGGATCGTCGAGTTGCTGGCGGCCTCGACGATGCCGAACTCCACCACCTTGCTCTCCAGCAGGCGAAGGCTCCAGCGCGCATAGCCCTCGGGCGGCTTGGAGCAGGCCAGAGCGATCAGCCGGGCCTCCTTCTCGCCGTCGAAAATCCGCGGCACGGCGGGCGCAGCCGGGGCCTTGCGGCTCAAGACGGCCTCGAGCCCTTCTTCCACCAATTGCTTGCGCACCCGATAGACCATCGAAACGCTGGTCTCCAGGGCCTCGATGATCCGGCTGTCGCTCCAGCCTTCGCCGTCGTCCGAGACGTCGGCCTTCAACAGGATGCGCGCCTTCAGAAGCCGCTGCGCAGCGCTCTTACCCTTGCGGATCATAGCCTCAAGCTGCCGACGTTCTTCCGCGCTCAGCCGCACCACATATCGCTTCACCGAAGGCGTCTTCGCCGCCATAATCTCCTCCATCGCTCGAATCGCGATGGATTAAGGAATTGCTAATTCCTTTCGAAATCGTTGAAGCGAGCCACTAGTGCGGCGCGAAGCGTTTGAATTCGCCCGCATAAGGTTTGGCCAGTGGCCCAGCGTAAGTATTGCGCTTCGATGTCTTCAAGTCTAGCCGGATCAGGCTTTCCGCGAGGCTGACCGCACAGGCGACCCCGTCGAGCACAGGGACGCCGGCTTTGAGCGCGAGGTCGCGGGCAAGATCGGTCATGCCGGCGCAGCCGAGCACGATCGCCTCGGCGCCGTCTTCCGCGAGCGCACGCTCGATTTCCCGTTCGATCGTCATTCGTGCGCCGGACCCTGGCTCTTCGAGCGCGAGGACTGGAACCTCGGCGGCCCGCACGCGCGCGCAGCGGGAGAGAAGCCCATATTTCGCGAGATTGTGCTCGATCGGAACGATCGAGCGCGACAGCGTCGTCACCACGCTGAATTTCGCTGCGATCAGGCTCGCCATGTGGAACGCCGCTTCGCCGATGCCGATGACCGGCGCCGAAGTCGCGCATCGCGCGGCCTCAAGTCCGGTGTCGTCGAAACAGGCGATGACGAAGGCGTCGGCGTCGCGCGCCTTGCCGATCTCCTCGATCAGGCCGGGAACGGAGAACGCTTCGTCGAAATAGCCCTCGATGCTGGCCGGCCCGAACTCCGGATTGACCGCGGTGACTTCGACGCCCGGCGACGCCGCGGCCTTGGCGGCGGCCCCGATCTTGAGCGTCATCGAGCGGGTGGTGTTGGGATTGATGACGTGGATATGCATGGCTCGGCCCCCTGGATGTCGGCCTCAGGATAGAGGCGCAAGATGCGCGCGTGAACTGGCTCGCCAACCGCAATGAAGGCGGAGGGCCCCCGGCTTGCGCGTGACACGGGCCCCTCCTAAAGCCTGAGGCGCGGGCGCGTGTCGCGCCCTTCAAGCCCGCGCTCGCCCAAGGGAGGCTGAAGACATGGCCCACAAGATCCTTGTCGCCCAGGGAGGCGGTCCGACGGCGGTCATCAACCAGTCGCTGGCCGGCGTGGCGCTCGAGGCGCGGCGGTTTCCCGACGTCACCCATGTCTATGGCGCGCTGCAGGGCGTGCGAGGAATCGTCAATGACGATCTCGTCGATCTGGGCCAGGAGACGGTCGCCAACCTCGAAGCGGTCGCGGCGACGCCCGCCGCCGCGCTCGGCTCCACCCGCGACAAGCCGGACCGCAAATATTGCCAGGAGATCTTTAGGGTCCTGAAGGCGCACGCGATCGACACGTTCTTTTACATCGGCGGCAATGATTCCTCCGACACGGTGCGCATCGTCGCCGAGGAAGCGAAGACATCCGATCATGGGCTTCGCGCCATCCATATCCCCAAGACGATCGACAACGATCTCGTCGGCTTCGATCACACGCCCGGTTACCCCTCGGCGGCGCGCTTTGTCGCCCAGGCCTTCGCCGGCGCCAATCTCGACAATCTGGCGCTGAAGGGCGTCTATGTCGCGGTGGTGATGGGCCGTCACGCTGGCTTCCTCACCGCGGCCTCGGCGCTGGCGCGCAAATATCCCGACGACGGGCCTCATCTCATTTATCTGCCGGAGCGCACGTTCGTCGTCGACAAGTTCCTGACCGACGTCAAGGAGACCTTCGAGCGCCACGGGCGCTGCATCGTCGCTGTCTCCGAGGGCATCCATGACGACAAGAGCGAAGCGATCATCTCCAAACTCATGGGGAAGACCGAAAAGGACGCGCACGGCAACGTCCAAGCTCTCCGGCACCGGCGCGCTCGCCGATCTCCTTTGCGAGGAGGTGAAGGCCAAGCTCGGCATCAAGCGCGTACGCGGCGACACGTTCGGCTATCTCCAACGCTCGTTTGTCGGCTGCGTCAGCAGGGTAGATCAGCGCGAGGCGCGCGAGGTCGGCGAGAAGGCGGTGCACTATGCGATGCTGGGCGCGAGCGACGGATCGGTCGCGATCCGCCGGGTCGGCAATTACGCCGTCGACTATCCGCTCATTCCGCTCGAGACCGTCGCCGGGAAGACGCGCGTGATGGAGGATCATCTCATCAACGCCGCCGGCAACGACGTGACCCCGGCGTTCCATGATTACCTGCGACCGCTGCTTGGCGCGGATGTGATCGAGGTCGCGCGGCTCCGGGCAGCGAAAGTCGAGAAGGCGGGTGTGGTGATGGGGGTATGCACCTGACTAGTGGGGCGAATTCGATCATAGCGAAGGGTACAAGCTTTTCAGCTTGATCCTGGCATCCTTCGTTGTGAATTGCCACTCGGCGACGGCGTGAGTTTTGTTCCGCTCGCAGACCCAGGCGGCGACCTCGTCGATGATGGCCTGTTTGTTGGGGATGCGCCGGTCGAGGCATTGCGAGGCGAGGACGCCGAGTTCGGATTCGGCCAAGTCGAGCCAGGAGCCGTGTTTCGGCGTGTAGTGCCATTCGAAGCGTTCAACCAGGCGCCTGGCCTCGGCGGCGGGAAAGGCTTCGTAGAGCGATGCGGCGGCGTGGGTGTTGAGATTATCCTGGATGAGGACGATTGTTTCGGCTTGGGCGAAGTGCACGTCAGCCAAGTCTTTCAGAACGTGGGCGTAATCGACGGCGGTGCGGCGGTCGGTGACCTTGACGTGGCGCCAGCCTTCGAGCGGCGCGAACATCATGAACAGGTTGGCCACCCCGTTGCGGGCGTATTCGTAATCGACGCGGGCCGGAAGCCCCGGCCGCATCGCGACCGGCGCGCGCGTTTCGGCGACGAGTTGCTTAGAAGTCTCGTCCAGACAAACCACCGGGCGATCCGGGTCGCGCGGGCGCGTGTAAACCGACAGCACGTCCTCCATCGCCGCTACGAACGCGCCGCTGGCCTTGGGCGGAATGACCCAGTATTTGCGGCGGTGCGGCTGGAGAGCGTTTTTTTGAGCACGCGCTGGATCGTCGAGTCGCTGGCGGCCTCGACGATGCCGAACTCCACCACCTTGCTCTCCAGCAGGCGAAGGCTCCAGCGCGCATAGCCCTCGGGCGGCTTGGAGCAGGCCAGAGCGATCAGCCGGGCCTCCTTCTCGCCGTCGAAAATCCGCGGCACGGCGGGCGCAGCCGGGGCCTTGCGGCTCAAGACGGCCTCGAGCCCTTCTTCCACCAATTGCTTGCGCACCCGATAGACCATCGAAACGCTGGTCTCCAGGGCCTCGATGATCCGGCTGTCGCTCCAGCCTTCGCCGTCGTCCGAGACGTCGGCCTTCAACAGGATGCGCGCCTTCAGAAGCCGCTGCGCAGCGCTCTTACCCTTGCGGATCATAGCCTCAAGCTGCCGACGTTCTTCCGCGCTCAGCCGCACCACATATCGCTTCACCGAAGGCGTCTTCGCCGCCATAATCTCCTCCATCGCTCGAATCGCGATGGATTAAGGAATCGCTAATTCCTTTCGAAATCGTTGAAGCGAGCCACTAGGCTCAGGACTTCATTGATCAGAGCCAGAAGATGACGGCTGCGGCGATGCAGATTGCCGAGAAGTAGGTGTGGCGCAACGGTCGTATCGGGTGTGGATGCGCCGCCAGTCTTTGAGGCGCCCGAACATGGTTTCGATTCTGTGGCGCTGTTTGTAGAGCACGGTGTCATGCGGGATCGCGGTTTTGCGGTTGGCTTTTGAAGGAATGCAGGCGGCGATGCCCCGCTTGGCGAGCGCGGCGCGGAACCAGTCGGCGTCGTAGCCCTTGTCGGCCAGAAGTTGCTTGGCTTTCGGCATGGCGGGCAGCATCAACGCCGCGCCCTTGTAGTCGCTCATCTGCCCCTCGCTGAGGAGCATGACGAGCGGTCGGCCTTCGCCGTCGCAAACCGCATGCAGCTTGGAGTTCAGGCCGCCTTTGGTGCGCCCGATACGTCGGGGAACAGGCCCTTTTTTAAAAGGCTCGCGGCGGTGCGATGCGCCTTCAGATGCGTGGCGTCGATCATCACTCGCTCGGCCTTGCCGCCCTTGCGCGCCAGCGCGGCGAAAATCTTGTTGAACACGCCCAGGCGGCTCCAGCGAATGAACCGATTGTAGATCGTCTTGTGCGGACCATACTCGCGCGGCGCGTCGCGCCAGCGCAGCCCGTTTTTAATCACAAACATGATCGCGCTCACGATCCGACGGTCGTCGACCCGCGCGATCCCGTGCGACAACGGAAAATACCCCTCGATCCGACGCATCTGCGCCCGAGACAGCAAAAACAAATCAGCCATGGCGAAGCCTCCCGCTTCGCCTACGAATCACCCAATCCACCGCCAAGCAAGAACTTTAATAGGTCCTGAGCCTAGATCGGGGCCCTGAGCTCAAACGGCGCGAGCTCAGTTGGGTAAATTTCGCTTGTCGCTAATACGCCAACTCGCTGCTTTAAGCGACTTGCGTAGCGGATGCCCTAAATCCTGTATTGTTGCTCCTCCACCCTTTCGGCTCGCGCGCAAAGAAGGGATGCACTACACAAAAGGATCTCGCTTCGTCGTCACTCTCAAGACACGATGCCACCGTACTAGAACGTTGCTTGCCCATTCGAGAACGGGGATGTGCTATAGTCGGACAAAAACCGACGATGCACAGCTCGTTTCGATTTTGATGAGTAATGTCTCGCCGCCGATGTTCTCCAACAATCCGCCTATCCTAGCTCCGACCTGCCACTGAAGTTTCATCCAGCGGCGATTAGAGCCTCGGCGGGTTTTAAGCCGTGGGCGCGGGGTGGAGCAACAGGCGATTGGCGGAGCTGGTCGGGGTTGCGCAGACGATCGCGTGTTGCGGAGAGATTGGCGGCGTAGGCGGCAGGCGTGAGATAGCCCAGAGCCGAATGGGAGTGTCAGGAATCTTGTGCGTGGGGCCATAATCGTACCGATGGAGGGCGAGAATGGCGATCAAGAAAGACACGTTGGATGATCTTCTGGCGGGGCGCGACCCGAAGGCTGTGTTCTCGAAGGATGGGCTTTTCGATGAGCTGAAGAAGGCTTTGGCGGAACGGGTGCTGAACGCCGAGCTGGACGATCATCTTGACCACGATACAGCGGAGGGGTCGCGGAACCGTCGCAACGGCTCTTCAAAGAAGACGGTCTTGACGGAGACGGCCAAGATCGACATCCGCATTCCGCGCGATCGGGAAGGCACATTCGATCCGAAGCTGATCCAGCGCTACCAGCGGCGGTTTCCTGGCTTCGACGACAAAATCGTGTCGATGTACGCGCGCGGCATGACGGTTCGCGAGATCCAGGGCCATCTCCTGGAGCTCTATGGGCTGGAGGTGTCGCCCGACCTGATTTCGACGGTCACCGACGCGGTGCTCGAGACCGTCGCCGAATGGCAGAACCGGCCGCTGGAAACGAGCTATCCGCTAGTTTTCTTCGACGCCATCCGGGTCAAGATCCGCGACGAGGGGATGGTCCGCAACAAGGCCGTCTACCTCGCGCTCGGCGTCGCCGCGGACGGAACGAAGGATATTCTCGGCCTCTGGATCGAGACCACCGAGGGCGCGAAGTTCTGGCTCAAGGTCATGAACGATTTGAAGACCCGCGGGGTCGAGGACATCTTGATCGCCGTGGTCGACGGCCTGAAAGGCTTTCCGGAGGCGATCGAGGCGGTCTTTCCGCAGGCCGCGGTTCAGACCTGCATCGTCCATCTGATCCGCAATTCGCTGGATTTCGTTTCCTGGAAGGACCGCAGGCCCGTCGTCGCCGAACTGCGGAAAATCTACCGCGCCGCGGACGCCGAAACCGGCCGCAAGGCGCTCGAGGCCTTCGAGGGCGGCCCGTGGGGCGGCAAATACGGGGCGATCGGCCAGATCTGGCGGCGGCAATGGGAGCAGATCATCCCGTTCTTCGCCTTCGCTCCGGCCGTCCGCAAAATCATCTACACCACGAACGCGATCGAGGCCTTGAACGCCAAGCTGCGGCGGGCCGTGCGGGCCAGAGGCCATTTCCCCAGCGACGAGGCGGCGACGAAACTCATCTTCCTGGTCTTGCGCCAAGTCGTCCAGGAATGGAAAATGCCGCCTCGCGAATGGGCCGAGGCAAAGACCCAGTTCGCCATCATGTTCGGCCAGCGCTTCGTCAGAACCTGATGGGAAACCCGGCCTCGCGCACAAGATTCCTGACAGTCCCTGGCCGGCCTCTTGACGATGCCGAACTCCACCACCTTGCTCTCCAGCAGGCGAAGGCTCCAGCGCGCATAGCCCTCGGGCGGCTTGGAGCAGGCCAGAGCGATCAGCCGGGCCTCCTTCTCGCCGTCGAAAATCCGCGGCACGGCGGGCGCAGCCGGGGCCTTGCGGCTCAAGACGGCCTCGAGCCCTTCTTCCACCAATTGCTTGCGCACCCGATAGACCATCGAAACGCTGGTCTCCAGGGCCTCGATGATCCGGCTGTCGCTCCAGCCTTCGCCGTCGTCCGAGACGTCGGCCTTCAACGGATGCGCGCCTTCAGAAGCCGCTGCGCAGCGCTCTTACCCTTGCGGATCATAGCCTCAAGCTGCCGACGTTCTTCCGCGCTCAGCCGCACCACATATCGCTTCACCGAAGGCGTCTTCGCCGCCATAATCTCCTCCATCGCTCGAATCGCGATCAATCCAGATCGCTAATTCCTTTCGAAATCGTTGAAGCGAGCCACTAGCAGGCTGTTGAAAAACTCATTTCCGCCGCAGTTCGATTCCGTTCCGGACTCCTTTGGATTCCGTTGTGTTCCCGGTTACGACCGTGCTCGGTGGACTTTTTCAACAGCCTGCTAGTGGAGTCTGACACTTGGTACCCGCTTGGATGGTCCACTTGACGGTCGGAATTGACCCTGAGTTGGCTTTGGCACGGTGCAGAATTTAAGCAGGCTATGCGAGGAACTCAGGTTCCTACCTCCGTAAAGTGCTTGGATCTTGCCGTAACGAAATGAGGAAATCTCCTGCAGGTGTCGGCTTTGCTAAGTCGACAAGATTCCTGCCGTTCATCTCCGGATTGAATTCTAGGCTACCGTCAGAGATTTTCGGCTCGATGTAGCCATTGTCAAGAAGGGTGTTCGCCCACCGCCGCATGTTTTCACTGTCGATGTAAATATATTCCATGTTATACTTGAGTGCCAATAACATTTCGAAAGGGAATTGACCAAGTGAATAAATCACGATCTTCTTGATAATTTCTTGTTGCTCAGCCTGCTCCTTCTTTATCAGTTCCTGTTCCTTAGCTTGCTCGTTCAGCTGGATTTTAACTACGCGTATTTGTGCTTTAATGCCTTTCGGGCTAACATCAAAACTTTCCAGATACGGAAGTATTGGAAGCAGCAACATACCACCCAACGACACGAGAGCAACCGGCGCCAATCCTGCAGTACTTCCCCAGCCCAAAGTCATCCCGAGAACGGATGCTGCACATATGAAAGCAAAGAAGTATCCCAAATGATTGGTCGGGAATTGAGGTGAATTGCGGTCGTCGGGCATAGGTACCCCTTTTTACCTCCCGCTCGAATATCTGTACTCCCCCCTTCAGCGGCGGGAAACGTACACGATTTTGTGCCATCAAACTATCGGAAGCCGCGGAACGGTCGAGCCGCCCAAATCGAGATGTTTCGCGAACGATAGTGAACCTTAGCAATATTAGAGAGCGGGAGCGACCGCGCAATTGGCCTGGACGTCCAAGAACACGATTCAATCCTCTCGAACGCTGGGAATCCTCTGCCTCCAGCGAGATCTCGAGAATGTCCGCTTTCCGCCCTTCGCGACGTTCTCGGCCTGGATCGTTGGGCCGGAGTGATTACCCTATACGATTACTTGCGTCATTCTTGGCAAAAATATTTTAACAGATTAGCGAATAGTTCGCACGGTAGTGAACTGTTACTGTTCTCTACGTTAAGTCTGCTAAACTCCGATATATCTGCCAATTTGGTGAAGTGTATCCCTCCTTTTTCTTTGTATATTAGACCCTTATCGATATTCATGAGTGGAAATATCGTCTTTAGATCTTTATTGGGTAGGCTAATCTGGTAAATCGTAGCACTGGGATCATTGTCAATATCAATATTATGTACTGCATCCGAAATTCCTCTAACAGCAACGTATCCAATCAGAATAATTGAAACAACAATTGGGTGCAAGAATTTCTTAGGTATAATTCCATCAAGCCCATTGAATATAATAAATGGTGATAGAATTGCAATATTAAGCAAGATTAATAAAGATAGGATCGCTGGTATCTGGCCTGAGTGGTCAGTCGAAAGGCGTGCCACAAGAAATAGTATGTTTGCAGCTAACCATATGACAATTATTTTCTTTTGCTTAAATCCGTCGCCTGGTTGTTTAAATCTGTCACCTAATAAAGAATATGTAACACGGCTAACGGTCACATATCCATAGGCGAAGAACATAGTAGGAAGCCAGTTAATTGATCCAACTATATAGTCAGACGGCGACAAGAAGCCTTGAAATTGAGATCCCACTATGTAGAAATACGCAGTCATATAAACCGCGGAGACACAGACAAGTAAAGCAGTAGCTCCAGTTATTAGTACCGGTATATTGCTTACAGACAGAATATGTAGAAATGAATCTGGCACCGTTGTGTCTGGATCGTTGCTCAAAGCTGCCTCCACAGAAGGGTCCTTGGAGCATAGCAAGACAGCTAACCTGCCGTTAAAATAATCATTGTCTCAATGTCCGCGCAAGCCCGAGCCCGGCAATGCCAACGGCTCGTCAGCCACCGCATGATCACGATCGGGCCGCCACGAAGGCTGGGATGGAGCGCGCTGTCGGCTTCTACACGATGGCGGCCGCGGGGGAGATCTCCCAACCTGAGGACTCGAGGAATCGCTAATCGCGCCGCAAGCCGTTGAAATCGCTGAAAACCGACTTGCAAATGGCGTCCTCATCGTCGCTTGCGGCGCCAGTCTCAACGCCTTGAGCGCGAGCGGCGCGGTCAGGCCCTGGACGAGGACCGAAAAGGCGACCACCGCGAAGGCGGAAATGAGAATGTCGTCGCGACGGGGCAGATCGTAGGGCAGCGCCAGCGCGAGCGCCAAGGCGAGCGCGCCGCGCAAACCGCCCCACCACATGAGATGCTGCTGATTGAGCGGGATCGCCCAGCGCGAGCGTACGAAGGCGAGGCACAGCGGATAGACGGCGACGGCGCGGCCTAGAAGCGTGAGCGCGATCACCAGCGCGAGCGCGAAAAACCCCTCGCGGGCGAAATCGATGGTCGCCAGCGCCGAGCCGATCAGCAGGAACACCAGCGAATTGGCGAGGAAGGCGGCGAACTCCCAGAACTCGAGCACGAACGCCCGTCCGTGCGGCGTGAGCGAGAGACCGAACTGCTCCTTCGGCCCAAGGACACCGAGATTGCCCATCGTCATGCCGGCGGCGACGCAGGCGAGGACGCCAGAGGCGCCGAAATGTTCAGCGATCAGGAACGAGCCGAAGGCGGCGAGCACGGTCAGCGCCGTCTCGACCAGATGGTCTTCCGAGGTTCCTGCGATCATGACTGCGATCAGGCCGACGCCGAACCCGGCGGCGAGACCGCCGCCGGCGATGATGACAAAGGTGGTGACCGCGGCTAGCGGGCCCTGCGCGCTCCCCGGATCATGGGCCGCCCAGACGAGAATGAGGGTGAAGAGGACAGCGGCGGCGCCGTCGTTGAACAGGCTCTCGGCTTCGATGAGCAGGCTGAGGCGGCCCGTGACGCGTGATTCCTTGAGCAGCGCGATGACCGCGATCGGATCGGTCGCGCTGATCAGCGCCCCGAAAACGAGGGCGGATTCGAGAGGCCAGTCAAGCCAAGTCACGAGCCCGCCCGCCACGACCAGAGCGCATAGCACGACGCCGATCGTCGACAGCGCGAGGACCGGAAAGAGATCGCGCTTGAGATCGCTCCAATGCAGGTTCATCGCCGCTTCGAACAGGAGCGGCGGCAGGACGACATCGAAGATGAGGTCGTGGGTCAGCGCCAGGCCGGCGTCGATCCGGGTGGCGGCGAGCGCCGCGCCCGCAAGCGCGAGGCCGACCGTATACGGCAGACGGAGACGGCGCGCCGCCAGCGCAACCAGAATGGCGAGGCCAAGCAGGCTCAGCGCGCGAAAGAGGAGGACGACTTCCATGCGCCCCTGTTTAGCGGCGCGCCCTCAGAAAGAGAAACTGCGGCCCGCGCTATTCCGCCGCGGCGAGATCGGCGCCGGCGCGCAAATAGCGCTCGGGATCGACCGGCTCGCCGTCGACCCGCACTTCATAGTGCAAATGCGGTCCAGTCGAGCGCCCGGTCGAACCGAGCCTGCCTAAGACGGCGCCCTTGTCGACTTCCTGGCCTTCCTCGACCAGGGTTTCCGACATGTGCGCGTAGCGGGTGGCGAGCCCGTTGCCATGGTCGATCTCGACCATGTTTCCGTAGCCTCCTGCCGGCCCGGCGTGAACGACGCGGCCGGCGGCGGCGGCGTGGATTTCGGTTCCGTAAGGTTCGGCGAGATCGACGCCCGGATGCAGGGCGAGGCGACCGAGGAACGGATCGGCGCGATAGCCGAAAGGCGAGGTGACGCTGGGATCGCCGGAAAGCGGCATGCGCAGGGGCACGAAGGACATGAGCGCCTTGAGGCGCTCGGCCGTCGCCACGTCGCGCGTGACGCGCATGAGCGCCGGGTCGAGCGCGGACGCGTTCGGATCAAGCTCGGCTGGAATATAGGGCCCCCCAACCCCGCCTTCGCCGTGCGGCAGAGCGAGCTTCGCCGGATCGAGCCCGGTCTCGGCGACGATCGCCGCATCGCGCGAGGCGGAACGTTCAGCCGCGCGGTCGATAGCGGCGAGAGCCTTTGTCTGGTCGCTCTCGATCCGGTCGAGCGAACGATCGACGAGCGCAAGGCGGGCCGATGGGTCCAGATTGTCTCCGCCGCGGCGACGCTTGCCGTCGTGAACGGCGCGTTCGAGGGCAGGGCGCTCAAATTCTCCCCCGATTCATCGATGGGATGGGGCTTGACGGCCTTCGGCGCGACGCCGGGCTCGGGAAGAGGGGCATAGGCGCGGGCGGAATCGTCCACGCTCGGGCGGGGCGTCGTCGACGGACCGAGAGTCTCGATCGCGCTGAGCGCGTCGGCAGGGTTTGGAGTCGCGGCTTGGCGGCGCCCAGCTAAGGACGGGGCGCGCGCCTCGGTCTCGGCGAGCGTGGCGACGATCGCGCCCCGCTGCTCGAGCCGGGCCTGCCGGGACATGACTTCGTTGAGCCTGCCGTTGAAGGAATTCCGCTCGAGCAAGCGCCGGCTCGCAGCTTCATCGAGCCGCGCGGCGGCTTCGGCCAGACGGTCCTCGTAAGCCGCTTTCATTGCCGCCTGCCGCGCGAGGAGCGCGCCCATCAGGTCGTCGTGGAAGGCGACATAAAGAGTGACGGAGGCGGTCCAGGCGAACGAGAGCAGCGCGAGCGCCACAATCGTCCTGACGCCGGCCCGTCCGAGCCGGACACTGCGGACAGCGTCACCTCGGGAGAGCGAAAGACAATAGCGCGACTCCGGCGGCCCCAACCCCGGGTAGTGCTCTCGCAGCGACATGAACCTGCGCTCCAGCCTCGCGAAAAGGGCGTCCTCGATCGCCAAGCAAAGCTGATTAAGGTTAATGCATCGAGAAGGCCGGCTTCTCTGTTGAATTGCGCCCGCGCCTCATCGTCGAAAATGTTCGATGACTGGGGTTCAAAGCAATTGGCTTTTGCGCCGGTGTTGAATGATTGTTCGGTTCCGTCACCAGAAGTGGCGCGTTTCTCGTACCGTAACGCTCAAATGTCGGCGCGATGCTTACGAAGAGGCGCTCTTGGCTCGCCAAGTTTGGAACCGGCGCGTTTCCCAAGGCGTCGTCAATCTCCTACGTAAGCAATCCGTGGAGCGGAGCCTTGGATGGATCCGTTGTAGCTCGCATCCTCGGCGTTGCAAAAAGCCGCTGCGGAAATACAGATTGCGAACCTTCGCGCTCAGAGCGCCTTCGCCGCCGCCAACACCTCCTCCGCGTGGCCCGTCACTTTCACCTTGCGCCAGACCTTGGCGATGCGGCCATCCCGATCGATGAGAAAAGTCGAGCGCTCGACGCCGAAATATTTGCGGCCGTACATGCTTTTTTCCTTCCACACCCCGTAGGCCTCGATCACTGAGCGCTCCGGATCGGCGGCGAGCGCGATCTTCAGATCGTGCTTGTGCTTGAACTTGTCGTGGCTCGCAGCGCTATCGGGCGAAACGCCGATGACGGTGGCGCCGGCGGCGGCGAATTTGGCGCGCAAGCCGTTGAAGTCGATGGCTTCAGCGGTGCAGCCGGAGGTGTCGTCCTTGGGATAGAAGTAAATCACGACCGGCTTGCCCTTCAGCTCCTGAAGATGCGTCCGGCCTCCGCCATCGGTCGGCAGCTCAAAATCAGGCGCCATATCGCCATCAACCAGTTCCTTAACCATATCGCCCTCGTTTCGTCTCATTATGGGACCAATGGCCGCGTCCCGGAACGCGGCCGTGTCTTCGCGCATTGTCTTGGCGGGTCCGCTGTCTCATTCGGCCGCGCAACGACCCGAACGTCAAGTCGGCTCGGCGCCTTCGAATCAGCGAAGATTGCGCTTAACGTTGCTCCGCCACGGAGGATGATCGGGTTTGATCGGTCGGTATAGCATGACGACGCGGGCTCGCGCCCGGTCCGCCATGCGCAGCATGGCGGCGGATGCGCAGGGTCCTCGCCTTCGCTCGCGCTGGCGCCGGATCGGCGCTGGCCGGATCACGCACATATGCCTCCGGGCGGTGGAGTTCATCGCAGCCCTGTTCATCATCGGCGGCCTGGCGTTGGCCTCGTTGCTCGCGCGAGGGCCCCTTCGGCTGGTCGGGATGCACGACCAGATCCAAACCTCGCTGCAGGAGCGAGTCGGCGACCGTTACGACATTGTTCTCGGACCGACCTATCTCATGCACGATTCGTGGGGCGTGGGTCTGGGGTTCAAGGGCCTGACGGTGCGCGACGCCGCTGGCCGAACGGTTCTTTCGGCGCCGAGCGGCAAAATCGGCCTCGATCCGTTCGCGGCGGCGCTGCTCGACGTCCGGGTGCGGCGGCTTGAACTCGACGGGCTCGCCCTGCGCCTGCGCGTCGCCGCCGACGGCGCGCTGTCGCTTGCGGTCGCGGGCGATTTGGGCGCGACCCCAATCCCTCTGCCCAGCGCAACCTCGTCGGGTGGAACCGCTCCCGCGCTTTCCGCTCTCGTCCGCGCCGCCGCCGAATCCATGGCCGGCGCCGCTCAGGCGCTCGACCGGCTGACCCTCGCCAACGGCTATTTCGAGATTGACAACGAAGCGACGCAGCGCTCCGTCATCTACAAGGATTTCGCCGTCACATTCGATCATTCGGCTTCGAGGGCGGACGCCACGATCTCGGCGACCGGTCCAGCTGGACCGTGGACAATCGCAGCGCAGGCCTCGGACGGCGATGCGCCAACCCTGTCGATCCAGGGGCGCGATCTCAGCCTCGCTGACCTCCAGGCGTTCGACACGAGGCCTCCGCCCCTGACCGCCGAGGGGCCGATCGCCTTCAAACTCGACGCGGAAGTCACGCCCGAGTCGGCGCTGCGCGCGTTCACCGGACGGTTCACCGTCGGCGCCGGACTTGTGCGCATCAACAACCCCGACGCGGCGCCGTTTTTCATCGACGAGGCGAGCGGCTCAATGGCCTGGGATGAGGATGCCCGGCGGTTTCGCGTCGACAGGCTTCAGGTTCTCGCCGGACTGACGCATGTCGAGGCGCAAGGCTGGATCGCCCCGCCAGCGGATGCGGCCAGGGTCTGGGGCGCGCATCTCGAGTCTCGAAGGGCGCAATTCAGTCCTGAAAGGCGCGGCGACAATCCGGTCGCGCTCGAGGCCATGGTCCTCGACGCCCGATTTCTCGAAACGACGTCCCACTTCGTCGTCGATGGCCTGACGGCGCGCGGACCAACCGTCGACGTGGCGGTCAAAGCGGAGACCGCTCCGGACGGCAAAGGATCTTCGCTCAAGCTCGACATCGAGGCAGGCCCGAGCGCCACTTCGGACCTTATTCGTCTGTGGCCGCAATTTATCAATCCCGATGTGCGCGAATGGTGCGCGCAGAATTTGCACGGCGGTCTGCTTCAGGGGTCGATGAAAGCGAATTGGACCGCCGCCGACCTTGACGCAATGGAGCATAAGCGCGGCTTGCCGCGCGAAAGCCTGCATGGCGAGTTCACCACCCGTGATGTCGGCGTCGATCTTATGCCCGGCTTGCCGGTGATGATGACCGACGAGGGGACGGGATCCTTCACCGGCCATGAGTTCACCGTCTCGGGCAACCGCGCGACGATGGTGCTTTCGCCGTCGCGGCGGGTGCAGGCGACCGACCTCGCTTTCACGGTCCCGGATATTACGCCCAGAGCCATCGTCGATGCTTCCTCGAAGGCGCACATGACCGGAACGGCAGACTTGCTCGCCGATCTCTTGATGCGCGAACCTTTGCGTCGCCAGGCGGGCCTCACACTCGATCCTGCGACCGTCAAAGGGCACGCGGAAGGCGACCTTGTCCTCGCTCTCAAGCTCGGGAAGACCGCGCGCCCCGAGGACACGCAGTTCCACGCTGCCGGGGCGCTCGACAATCTCCAGATCGATAAGTTTCTCGCCGGCGAGAAGCTCGAATCGGCGACGGCCACCTTCGAGGCTGATCGGGACACGCTGAAGATCGTGGGCGACGGCGAGGTCCTCGGCTCCGCGACCCATGTGGATGTCGCCCGGGCGCCCGGACGAGGAAGGGACGGCGACCATAACTTTCGCCCTCGATGCGGCCGGGCGCGCCAGGCGCGGCCTCAATTTCAGTTCGTGGCTGACCGGGTCGCTTCCCATCAAACTCAAGGCGCCCCTGACCCGCGCCAATGCGGAGGTCGAAATCGATCTCACGCCGGCAGGCGTGGACAATTTCGTCCCGGGGCTCTCGAAGCCGGCTGGAAAACCCGGCAAGGCGACGTTCCTCGTCAAGCCCGCGCCGGACGGCGCCTCGCTCAGCAACATCGCCATCGACCTCGGCGTGCCGATGTTCCGGGGATCGGCTCAAATGGACCCTGCCGGCGCCATTGAGAGCGCCACGATCACGCAGGCGCGCATCGCGGCCGGCGACGATTTCAAGGTCGACGTCGTCAATGGCCAGTCTTCACTCAAGATTTCGGCGCGCGGCGCTTCGCTTGACGCCCGCGCCTTCGTCAAATCGATTTTGGAGGGCGCCTCGTCCGGACAAACCGCTGCGAAGGATTTCGACCTTGACGCCAAGATCGCGAGCGTAACGGGCTCCAGCAAACAGGCGATCACGAACATGGAGCTGACCGCGTCCCGGCGCGGCGGCGCAACGCGACTCGGAAGTTTACGCGGAAGAATTGGCGGCGGCTCGGTGACGGCGGCTGGAAGCGGCGGGGAAACGCAGATCACGACGTCCGACGCCGGCGCGCTTCTCCGTTTCGCCAATCTCTATTCGCATCTCGAAGGCGGCGACCTTAATCTGCTCCTCCGCTCTCGTGGCGATCTGAGCGCCGGCGAGGCCACGCTCACCGACTTCGTGCTGCGCGACGAACCGGCGTTTCGCCAGCTGGTCAGCGCCGCGCCGCAGCGTGCGTCGGGAGGGGGAGCCGCTCCTGTCGATGCGTCGCGCGTTCGTTTTGAGAAGCTGACGGCGTCTTTTGAGCGCAGCCCGGGCAAGCTCACGATCCAAGACGGCGTCATCTACAATCCAAACATAGGACTGACGACCCAAGGCGTGATCGATTTCGAACACAATCAAATCGACGTCAGCGGCTCATTCGTGCCCGCTTACGCGGTCAATACAATGCTGACGAAAATTCCGCTGGTTGGCGTCCTGCTCAGTGGCGGAGAGAACGACGGTGTCTTCGGCCTCAGCTATCGTGTGCATGGGGCGATGAGCAGTCCGACGCTGACCATCAATCCGCTGTCTGCGGTCGCCCCCGGCATTTTGCGCCGGATGCTCGGCGCCATCGACGGGACGACGTCCCGCGGCGGCGCTCGCGATCCAGTTGAGACAGGCGCCACGGTGACGCGCCGGCCAGGGCGGTAGCCAGCGCGCCTTGCCTTTGGACCGAGCGCGCGCGCCTTCTAAGCAGGATTGCCGAAAAGTGGATGCCGGTTTTCGGCTCAAAATCCTGCGAAATCAAAGGAATCTAAGCAAGTTCGCGTTGGTTCGCCAACGCAAACTTGCTTAGGCGGCGGGCCCATCGGTCCGGTCGCTCGGTTTTGGGTTTTCTTGGCGCGTGGCCGTTCCGTTGCGAAAACCCCCGTTTTTGCGCCTTGGATTTCCTTGGATTTCCTTGGATTCTCTCGTCCGAAACGAGACTTATCAATGGGTTACACGGGATTTTCGCTAGAAAATTTTTCCTCTCGGTTTTGCCCCGGCGTTCGCCGCGCGGAGACGCGCGCGGACGACTTGGCAGGTGAAAGCGCGGGAATTGCTCATGGGGCAAGCTTAACCTAAGTTCTGATTATCCGCAAGAGATTGTCGACAGAAATTGCGCGGGAGATTTGGCTAGGGCCGGCTTTTTCGGGCCTCGCCCCGCCTGTTTCCGTCGGGCCACATCCTGATCGGCGCCTCTGCGTTTGATGGGTAGTTCTACCTATTTCCTATTGCGAGGCGCGCTTGGAGGTGTAATCTACACCTGTCCGGATGTGTTCTCAGGATGAGAGTTTACCGGCTTATGTTTGTTTAATAATTTGCGATGAAAGAGTTGTGCAACGTCAGGGAATAGGCCGGCGAAGCAACATGATCGGGGAGGGATTGGCCCATGACTGGGACTTCGACTCTAACCACACTGGTCAGCTTCAACAAGGCGGTCGAGGCGTCGACATTCGCGGACATGCTCGATGGCCTCAGCGCCGGCATATTCTTGGTCGATGGGACAGGACGCATCGTCCATGCCAACGCGGCCGGACGCGGTGTTCTCGTCGCTGGCGACATCTTGTGCTCGGCCGCCGGCCGGCTCATCGCTCGCGATCCGCACGTCAATCAGACCTTGCACGACGCCTTCAAATCCGCGGAACAGGGTGATGCGGCGATCGGCATCCAGGGCATTGCGGTGTCGCTGATTGCACATGATGGCGAGCGTTATGTTGCTCACCTGCTGAACCTCACTTCGGGCGCGCGGCGGCAAACTGGGATCGCCGCCGCAGCGACCGCGGCGCTGTTTGTACACAAGGCGGCGCTGGATACCCCATCGCGGCCTGAGGCCATCGCCAAGGCTTACAAGCTGACGCCGACCGAACTGCGGGTTTTGCTCGCTCTCGTTGAGGTCGGAGGGGGTCCTGAGATCGCCGAGGCTCTCGGGATTGCCGACGGCACAGTCAAGACCCACCTCGGCCATCTGTTCCAGAAAACCGGCGCCAAACATCAAGCCGATCTGGTCAAGCTCGTCGCAGGGTTTTCCAGTCCGCTGATCGCTTAAGCCGAAATATTTTAGGCCGGACGCCCGATCTCCCCCGATCGGGGGACGCGACGACATAAATCACGTCGTAGTTTACGCTGTTAGATCAGCGGGGAGGTTCGATCAGGAAATACGATTAGGGGCAGTGGTCTAGCATCGCTAGTCCATTTTCTTTGGAAGAAAATCGAATCGGCTACGTATGAGGACGCCACGCCTGACAAGCTGTCGTTGTCGCTTGAAGCGGCGGGCGCCATCAAGACCAAGAATTGTCTGATTTATTAGGGTGTCGTCATGGCTTTATCATGGGGTTCTAGGTTCAATATATCTTTGGAGGGCGCGTCCGACCTCTGCTCAGATCGCAGGTGGGCGCATTCTCGGCGGCTCGAATGCTTGTGGACACCGTCCACTATGCGATTGGTAGCTGGTCCAACGAGGAGCATGGCCATGTCTCTCAACAAGATGAAAGCGATTCTCTGGATAACGGTCGTGACTTTGGCTGCGATTGTTGCGCCTATCGCGCGGGCTGCGGTCGTTGTGACGACAGTTGGCGCCCCGACCTTCGTACCGACTGACTTCCACCTGTTCGCAGCCCCTATCGGCACAGCGGCCAGCTCATATGCAGAATTCCTCCAGACCGCAGAGGCGATTTTGCCGCCGCCTGACCATGTTTTCAACCCGAATGTGGGCATCGGGCCAGGTGCGCCGCACCCTGGTCCATACGACCAGGAGATCGGCCAAGGGGTCGCTGCAAATGGGTTTGTGGAATCAACGACATTCCCCGTTGCCGATTATTCAAATGGCATGGGCGTGGTGTTGGCCTTTATGGTCGTCGCTGGCCCGGGGAGTCCTACGGGTTCCTCACCCGATTTCACATCGGGCCCGATCATCCCCAACGCGATATTTCCGCTGACGTATACCGCCGACACCTTCACCAACGGAGTGTTGAACGATAGCTTGGGCGCGTCTCAGGTCCCGGCCGTCGACCAAATAGGTGTACCCGCGTTCACGGGGCTTGAGGGTTACAGCCACTTCCCCCTCTTTATCGCCGACAATTTCGACTTCGCAATGTATGAGGTTACCGGCGACTACGAGTACCGGATTTCACTCTTGGACGCCGACGGTAACGGCTATGATATCGTCGCGCCGTTTCAGGTGACGGCCCCCGAGCCATCCACGTGGGTGATGATGATGCTCGGGTTCGCGGGGCTCGGCTACGCAGGCTGGCGCAAGACAAGGACCGCGCCACGCAACGCTCGCCGCGAGTGGGGGTGTAATCTACACCAGTCCGGATGTGGGTCTCACAGGGTGAGAATCCCGGCTTATATTTGTTTAATCGTTTGCAAATGAATGGGTTGCGCAACGTCAGGGAATAGGCCGGCGAAGCAGCACAATCAGGGAGGGACTGGCCCATGACTGGGACTTCGACTTTAACCACACTGGTCAGCTTCAACGACGCGAACGGCGCGTCTCCAGACGGCGATCTGATCGCCGACGCCAACGGCGACCTGTTCGGCACATCGAGCGGCGACGGCGGCGCGAACGACGGCACGGTGTTCGAGATTGTAAAGACCGCCGGCGGCTACGCCAGCACGCCGACCACGCTGGCCAGCTTCGATGGCGCCAACGGCCTGGGGCCGGAGGCTGGTCTGATCGCCGATTCCAACGGCGATCTTTTCGGCACGACCTTTGAGGGCGGCGCGAACGGCGACAACGGCACGGTGTTCGAGATCGCCAAGACTGCCGGCGGCTACGCGAGCACGCCCACCACACTGGTCAGTTTCAACGACGACTCTTCCGTCGGCGGCCTGATCGCCGACGCCAACGGCGACCTTTTCGGCACGACGACCGGCCTCGAGCCCACCACCGGCGACACGTTAACCGATGGCGCGGTGTTCGAGATTGTCAAGACCGTCGCGGGTTACGCGAGCACCCCCACCACACTGGTCAGCTTCAACGGAACGAACGGCGAGAGGCCCCTGCGCGCCCTGATGACCGATTCCAACGGCGACCTGTTCGGGACGACCTGTGGCAGGCGGCGCGAACGGCGACGGCACGGTGTTCGAGATTGTCAAGACCGCTACCGGCTACGCGGGCGCCCCGACCACACTGGTCAGTTTCAACGGAACGAACGGCGCGTTTCCAGTCAGCGGTCTGATCGCCGACGCCAACGGCGACCTGTTCGGCACGACCAATGTCGGCGGCGCGAACAACGACGGCACGGTGTTCGAGATTGTAAAGACTGCCGGCGGCTACGCCAGCACGCCGACCACACTGGTCAGCTTCGACGGAACGAACGGCGAGTTTCCAGAGGCCAGCCTGATCGCCGATGCCAACGGCGACCTTTTCGGCACGACCACCGGCCTCGACCCCACCACCAACGCCCAATCCGGAGGCACGGTGTTCGAAATCGCCAAGACTGCCGGCGGTTACGCGAGCACGCCGACCATTCTGGTCAGCTTCAACGGAACGAACGGCGAGACGCCCTTCGACAGTCTGATCGCCGATTCCAACGGCGACCTGTTCGGCACGACAGATGGCGGCGGCGCGAACGGCGACGGCACGGCGTTCGAGATCACCGCGCCCCCGACACGTCACCGCCGACATCCTGTGGCAGAACACGGACGGGCAGGTCTCGATCTGGGAGATGGACGGGAACAGCTTGGTCGGCGGCGGGCCCGTGAGCCCCAATCCCGGGCCGAGCTGGAAGGCGATCGGAAGGGGCGATTTCTTTGGCGGCGGCGACTCCGACATCCTGTGGCAGAACACGAGCACCGGCCAAGCCTCGATCTGGGAAATGGATGGGAACAGCTTGTCGGCGGCGGGCCCGTGAACCCCAATCCCGGGCCGACTGGCGCGCGTCGGGACGGGCGATTTCAATGGCGACGGCCTTTCCGACATCCTGTGGCAGAACACCAGCACCGGCCAAGTCTCGATCTGGGAGATCGGACGACGGCGACTACAGCGCCCGGCAATCCGGCGGGCGGGCGCGCGTGACCCCCAATCCCGGGCCGGCCTGGAAAGCGATCGGAACGGGCGACTTCAATAAGGACGGCGATTCCGACATCCTGTGGCAGAACACCAGCACCGGCCAGGTCTCCATCTGGGAGATGAGCGGGAACACGCTAAAGGGCGGCGGGCCCGTCAGCCCCGATCCCGGGCCGGCCTGGCAAGCGATCGGGACCGGCGATTTCAACGGCGACGGCTTTTCCGACGACATCCTTTTTCAGAACAAAAGCACCGGCCAAGTCTCGATCTGGGAGATGAACGGACAACAAACTCATGGGCGGCGGACCCGTGAGCGCCAATCCGGGGCCGAGCTGGCACGCCATCGGAACCGACGGCGGCTCCGACATCCTGCTTCAAAACACCAGCGGCCAAGCCTCGATCTGGGACATGAGCGACAACAGGATAGTCGGCGGCGGGCCCGTGAGCCCCAATCCCGGGCCGAGCTGGCGAGCGGTCGAGCTGACCTGACCGCAAGGGGTCGAAAAAATACGCTTGCAATTTCGTGAGGCCATCGCGATGCGGCGCTAATTAGACCGCCCTGAGCAGCACGTGCTTCTTGCGGCCGAGCGACAGCTTGACGATTCCGCCAGCGTTCAGCTCATCACGGGTGATGAGCGCCTTCTCGTCGCCAAGCGTCGCGTCGTTGACGCGTAAGCCCCCGCCGCGGATCTGGCGGCGCGCCTCACCGGTCGAAGCGACGAGGCCAGCACGTACGAAGGCGCTAAGCGCGCCCAAGCCGGCCTCGAACTCCGCCCCTGGCACATCGACCGTCGGCAGGCTGTCCGTCAGCTCCCGCTCCTCGAAGGTCTTACGCGCAGTTGCCGACGCCGCCTCAGCCGCCGCGCGCCCGTGTAAGAGAGCGGTCGCCTCGTTGGCCAGCGCCTTCTTCGCTTCGTTAATCTCGGCTCCGGCCAGGCTTTCGAGCCGGCGGATTTCGTCAAGCGGCATGAGCGTGAACAGTCTGAGGAACCGGCCGACGTCGGCGTCATCGGCGTTGCGCCAGAACTGCCAGTAATCGTATGGCGCGAGCATGGTCTCATCGAGCCATATCGCCCCCGCCGCGGTCTTGCCCATTTTCGCGCCGGACGCCATGGTGATGAGCGGCGAGGTCAAAGCGTAGAGAGGCTCGAGGCCCATGCGCCGGCCGAGATCGACACCGGTGACGATGTTGCCCCACTGGTCGGATCCGCCCATCTGCAGCGTCACGCGATGGCGCTTGTTGAGTTCGGTGAAGTCATAAGCCTGCAGGCACATGTAGTTGAATTCGAGGAAGGAGAGCTCCTGCTCACGGGTGAGCCGGAGCTTGACCGAATCCATGGCCAACATCCGGTTGACCGAGAAATGGCGCCCGACCTCGCGCAGGAAATCGATGTAGTTGAGCGAGGCCAGCCAGTCCGCGTTGTCGGGCATGATCGCGTCGTGCTTGCCGTCGCCAAAGCGGATGAAATGGGAGAAGGCCTTGCGGATGCCGGCCTTGTTGGCCTCGATCTCGGCGACCGTGAGCAGCTTGCGGCTTTCGTCCTTGCCAGACGGGTCGCCGACCATCGTCGTGCCGCCGCCCATCAGCGCCACCGGCTTGGCCCCCGTCTCCTGCAGCCAGTGCAGCATCATGATCTGCACGAGCGAGCCGACGTGCAGGGAGGGGGCAGTGCAATCGAAGCCAATGTAGGCGACGAGCGATCCGGAGCGCGCCTTCTCGTCCAGCCCGGCGAAATCCGAGCATTGATGGACGAAACCGCGCTCCTGCATCACACGCAGGAAGTCGGATCGCGGTTGGAATACGTCAGTCAAGCTTGATCCTTCAAGGCGCTTTTTTGCGCCGAGCTTTTACGGGGGCGGTGCGGCAAGCGCAACTCGCCGAGCCGCCAGGGCGCGGCAGACATCGCGTCTATTTGCTCGGCCCGAGCTGGTACGCGCCGGCGTCGATCGAACGTCCGCGCGGCGCTCCCGTGATGTCAACCGACGGGGCGCCGATGGGGCTGCCTGCGCCGATCGCCGGGGCCCCGGGTCTCAGCCTGAGATCGTAGACGAACTTGGCGGGATCAAAACTGACAAACATGCCGCTCGCGCCTCGCCTCTCGATGATGTTGTGGTCGCCGTATTCTCCTGGCTGGTAGACGCCCCATTTCGGCTTGCCGTCCACATAGGTGAGGATCATGCATTTGCCGTCGATCGTGAGGCAGATGTTGTGATCCATCGTCATGTTGGGGTTGAGGTTATAAATGTTGAGGCCGTTGGCGATGTTGTTGCGGATGATCACGTCGTTGGACGGCAAGCCTTGATGGGTCTTGTCGCCGACGGCGACGAGCGGCTTGCAGTTTCCGGCCACAGGCATCAAGCCGTCCGCGACAACGGTGTTGTTGATGATCTTGCCGCCATGCACGCTCGCATAGGCGATGCCCCAACAGGAGCTGGTCACGACCACGTTGTTCGTCACGGTCAGATTTGTCCAGTCCGAGTCGAAGGCGTCGATTCCTTGCAGATAGGTGGGAAATGAAAGCTTGGGGTCCGTTTGCCGGATGACCAGGTTGCTGTCGATCAGGATGTTCTGGAAATGGTTCACAGCGACGCCCGGCGCCTTGGGGCCTATGACCCCCTGCATGCCGTCCTCATGATTGCCGTCGCCAATATCCAGATTGTCGTGGACGTCGTTGTGGGTGATCGCGAGATTGTTCGCTCCATAGACAATACCGTCGTCGCCGAAATGGTCGATCTGGTTCTGCGAGAATAGCGAGTTGTTGGCCGCCAGCGCCGCGCCGGCGCGCACGTTCTCGATGTGCGATCCGGTCATCGAGATGCAGGTCGTGTAAGGCTCGCCGTTTGCGCCGTCACCGGGCGAGCCTACCTGCCAGAAGCCGTTCCGCGCCTGCGCGACCCATTGAGCCTGGGTCCAGCCATCCATGCTGTCGGCCGAACGAAGCTCCATGTTCTGGAAGATGATGTCCGTGGTCGGGAACTCGGCTCCCTGGTCCACAACGGTCACGAGCGACAGCCTGTTGTTGTTCGCGCCCCACAAGCTCTGCACCTTGATGCCTTTGAACATCCACTTGTTGGTCGAGCGGATGTATAGGGTCGAGAATACCGGCGTCTGTCCAGGCGCGGCCTCGAGCGTCACGAAACTCGGGTTGACGACGTGCTGCTTGTAATCGCCGATGCCGATGTCGCCGTAATTGCCGTTCATCAGCCTGATTGTGTCGCCGGGCTGGACCGGCGGGGCGCCGAGCTGGTCCGCGACATACACGCGCTTGCCATCGGCGACGTGTGGATATGGGACGCTTGACAGCAGCGGGCGCGTGTAGCCGGGCTGCACTCTGGCCGAGAGGACGCTTTGCAGCGAGTTCCACGGCGCGGTCTGCGAGCCATTGCCGCCATCGGCCGGCGTCTTGCCGTTGACGGGATCGACATACCAGACCTTTCCGATCGGGCCCGGCTCAGCGCAGCCCGGGTAAACCTGGACCGCATCTGCGGCGCCGCCGAGCGCGGCGGCAAGGCAAAAAAAGCCGCCGAAGATCAGCGCGCGCGGTCCTCTGTCCAAAATCATGGCGCAATCTCCAACACGGATCGCAGGGGAGTGGAAAGGCAAAGTGGGCTCAGCTTGCTGTCTACTGGGAACAATGGGCCAAGAGAAAGGCGGCCCGGGTGAAATCCGATCCGCCCCCATTCATGCTCCATCTGCCTCCAGCGCTTCAGGCGACGCCGCTCTCCGAATGCGCTATCAGACCGGCGTGCTCGGCCAGTCATTGGCGCGCCCGTCTGGATTCTCGTCTTCCATGTGTCCTCGCCTCGGCGAAGCCGATCTGATCGCCCGCTATTTCGCCCCGCTGGCTGGGCCTGCAGGCTTGGGCCTGCGCGATGATGCGGCGCTCTTGCGCTTGGCCCCCGGCGAAGACCTCGTGCTGACGACCGATGCGCTGGTCGCGGGCGTCCATTTCCTCGCTGACGATCCCCCAGGCGCAATCGCCCGCAAGGCGCTCAGGGTCAATCTCTCCGATCTTGCAGCCAAGGCGGCTCGGCCGCTCGGCTTTCTGCTCACGCTCGCGCTTGCCCCGGACTGGCGCGACGAATGGCTCGCCGCCTTTGTCGACGGTCTCGGCGCCGACGTCGTGGCCTTCAACTGCCCTCTTCTCGGCGGCGACACCGTCGCGACGCCGGGGCCGTTGACGCTGAGCGTGACTGCGATCGGGGCGGTTGCGCAAGGGCGGATGCCCAGGCGGACGGGCGTCAGGCCCGGCGATCGCCTGTATGTCACCGGAACGATTGGCGACGCTGCGCTCGGCCTCAAGGTCCGGCTGGGCCGCGGTCCCGACATTCCGCAGGCCGACAAGGCGTTCCTGCTCGAGCGGTATCTGACGCCTGAGCCGCGTCTCAAGCTGATCGGCGCGATGGCCGCGCACGCGAGCGGGGGCATGGATGTGTCGGACGGCTTTGTCGGGGACCTTACCAAGATGCTGGACGTCTCGGGGGTCAGCGCGCGCGTGCCGATCTATCGCCTGCCGCTGTCGCCGGCCGCGCGCGCGGCGATCGCCGCCGATCCGGATCTGTTCGAAGTTGCGGCGACCGGCGGCGACGACTATGAGCTGCTGGCTTCGGCGCCGCGCGAATCCGCCGCGGCCTTCGAGGCTGCGGCCTCGGCTGCGGGCGTGCCGTTGACGTTCGTCGGCGAAGCGGTCGAGGGTCGGGGAGCGCCGAAATTCGTCGGCCCTGACGGCAATCCGGTCGTCTTTGCGCGCGGCGCCTATAGCCACTTTTGACAGGGATTAAGATGACCGAAGGCGCTTCCACGCTCATGGACATGCGGCTGCTCGCGGCGCAGGCGGTCGCGCGCGAGGCCGGCGCGATGGCGAAGCGGCGTTTCCTCGACCAGTCGTTCACCGTCGGTTTCAAGGGCCCGCAGGACTTTCTGACTGAAGTGGATGGGGAGACGGAAGCGTTCATCGCCGAGCATCTCCTCAGGGTTTTTCCGACCGACGGGTTCATCGGCGAAGAGAGCAAAGGCCGGCCCGCTGGCGAGGGTGGAGCGGCCTGGGTCGTCGATCCGATCGACGGCACGGCGAACTTCGCTCGCGGCGTGCCGCATTTCTGTGTGTCGATCGCCTGTGTCGCCGCCGCCAAGGTCGAAGTCGGCGTCATCTACGATCCGATGCGCGACGAATTGTTCGCCGCCCGACGCAGCGGCGGCGCGCGGCTCAACGGCGCGCTGATCCGCGCATCGGACACCGCTTCGCTCGCGAGCTCCTCGGTCGAGGTTGGCTGGAACTTGCGCGCGGGTCCCGACCAATATGTCGACCTCCTGCGGCGGGTCGCTTCGACCGGCGCTTCACCGTCGCGGACCGGCTCCGGCGCGCTCGCGCTCGCCTATGTCGCGGCCGGCAGGCGTGACGGCTTTGTCGAGCATCACATCCATGCCTGGGATTGTCTCGCGGGAATCGTGCTGGTCAGCGAGGCGGGCGGCTACGTGAACGATTTTTTGCGCCGCGATGGTCTTGCCAAGGGCAATCCGCTCATCGCCTGCGCGTCCGGGGTCAAGGACGCCCTTGTCGCCGCCGCGGCCTTCGAGGGCGTTACGATATGACCGAGATCACGCTGACTCATGGCGACGCGCGCGCGACGATTGCGCTGCTCGGGGCGGAGGCGCGAAGCTGGCGCGTGGCCGGGCGGGACCTCCTGTGGCCGGGCGACCCGGCGATCTGGAGCGACATCAGTCCGATCCTTTATCCGGTCGTCGGCTGGACGCGCGACGGCGAGGAGCGGGTGGACGGCGTCCGCTATCCGCTCGGCCTGCACGGCTTCGCGAGGTTCGAGACTTTCGCCCTCGAAGCTTCAGGATCCGACTTTGCGCGGCTGACCCTCAGCGACACTTCAAGCACGCGCGCAATTTATCCGTTCGCCTTCGCCCTCGCGCTCGAATACCGGCTGAGCGCCGATGCGCTGGCGATCGCCATCGAAGTGGCCAATCCCGGCGAAAAGCGCGCGCCCTACGCCTGCGGCCTGCACCCGGGTTTCCGCTGGCCGCTTGGCCAAGCGGGGCGCGACGGCGCGCTGGTTCAGTTCGAAAGGGCGGAGCGGCCCGAGGTTCCGGAACTCGCGCCAGGGGGACTTGTTCGCTCGACGACACGCCCGATTCCCCTCTGCGGCCGCAATCTGCCGTTGTCCGACGCCCTGTTCGCCCACGACGCGCTGTGCTTTCTTGATTGCGCGAGCCGGTCGATCGCCTTCGTCGACGCCTCCGGCGCGTCGATCACCATGGAATATGACAGCTTTCAGCACGCAGCCCTGTGGACGCGTCCCGGCGCGCCGTTCCTGTGCCTCGAGGCCTGGACCGGCTACAGCGATCCGGATGGGTTCACCGGCGATCTGTTCGACAAGCCCAGCATGCGCGTGCTGGAGCCCGGAGCGCGCGCGCGTCATGAGGCGCGCTTCGTCTTCCGGCCGGAGTGAGGTTCGCTTGAAACGCGCATGGGACGGTTCATGACCGAGGCCTCCGCCTTCGTGCTCGACGGCGCGGCGATCGCCGACGACGTGCTCGCTCGGGTCGCCGAGGACGCGCGGGCGCTTGTCTTGAGCGGCGTGACGCCGGGTCTCGCGGTCGTCCTGGTCGGCGAAAACCCGGCGAGCCGGACCTATGTCGCAAGCAAGGGCAGGGAGGCCAAGAACTCGCGGCTTCCACTCGATCCAGCACACTCTGCCCGTCGACACGAGCGAAGGAGAGTTGCTGACGCTGATCCAGGCGCTCAACGCCGATCCCGCCGTGCACGGCATCCTCGTGCAATTGCCGCTGCCCGAGGCCATCAACTCGACGCGCGTCCTGGAAGCGATCGCGCCCGCCAAGGACGTCGACGGCTTTCACCCGATCAATGTCGGCCTCCTGTCGATCGGCGATACGAGCCGCGCGCTCGTTCCCTGCACGCCCGCCGGCGCGATGATCCTCATCGACCGGGCCTGCGAGCGGCTTCAACGGACTCTCGCCGGCATGGAGGCGGTGATCATCGGCCGCTCGAACATCGTCGGCAAGCCGATGGCGCAGCTCCTGCTCAAGCGCCACTGCACGGTGACCATCGCCCATTCGCGCACGCATGATCTGGCTGCGGTCGCCCGCCGCGCCGACGTGCTGGTCGCCGCCGTCGGCCAGCCGGAAATGGTGCGCGGCGGCTGGGTCAAGCCGGGCGCGATCGTGATCGACGTCGGCATCAACCGCGTGCCCGCGGCGCCCGACGCGTCGGGCAAGCCCAGGACGCGTCTCGTCGGCGACGTCGCCTATGCGGAGGCCGCCGCGGTCGCCGGCGCGATCACGCCGGTGCCCGGCGGCGTCGGGCGGATGACCATCGCCATGCTGATGGCCAACACGGTTCTGGCGGCGAAGCGGGCGGCGGGACTGTAGGGCCGGCGCGTGGGCGCCGCGCCACAACTTCCGGTTGAGCCCGGTGCAAGACAATGCAAGGAAAAGCAAGGAGAAATCCTTGGATTCCTTTGGTTTTCTTTGGCCAAATCGGGTCTTTTCAATGGGTTACACGCGAAAAAAACAAAACAATCCAACTCGGCCCCAACTCGCGTGACGGGTTGTCTCATGCCCCGTCTTGCTCTCCTTTGCCCTCTCTCTGCAAACCGGCTGGGAGCCGCTTGCTCCGACGAATAGAAAGACATATCATATAAAGCGGATTATCGCAAGGAATTGCAGAGCGCTTTATTGGCGCCGGCCGCAATCTCTAGCGTCCCGGATTCAAAGTTCGTTCGATCACGAGGGACGCCGCCTGCCTCATACCGGGGAGTGACGCGAAGCCTCGCATCTCGAACTATGCTCCGGCAAGCGCCGGCGAATCGGCGGGCGCCCCAGCGTCCTTCGAGACGCCCCTTCGGCGCTCCTTGAGGCACGAGGGGGCTGGGATCAATACGCACAACGTCGGAATCAGGACACGTGGTTCAAATCAAACGCTTGGCGCCCGACAGGCGATGTCTCAGAACGCGGTTGGCGTACCGTTTGCAATAACGCCTCGTCGGACTGGCCCGGGCCTGCGGCTCTGGGCTGCAAATCGAAATTTGACATAGGTAGTTCCACGTATTGCCTTTCCGGCGAAACCGTGACGCATATTTATCTGGCTCTTCACGCTTAAAATAAATTGGCGGGGGCATCCGTGTTCGAGGCGGGTCGAACCGCGAGGCGAGTTGGTCGCCGAATGCCGCATTTTGTCGCTCCCCCAAGGAGGACAGGAGAACAACCAGGAGGAACCCGCATGATTCGCTCGTTCGTGATCACCGCGATGTCGGCTGCGGCGCTTTTCGTGTCGACGGCGGCTTCTGCTCAACAGACCGGGGGCACGGCCGTTGAAGCTCGGGCGATGCTGACAAAGGCGGTCGCCGCAGTGAAAGAGGACAAGACCAAAGCGCTCGACATGTTCGACAAAGGAGGGGGCGGGTTCCGGGATCGGGACCTCTACGTTTTTTGTCACAGTATGAGCGACGCGAAGCTCGTCGCCACTGGCAATCCCAACCGCAAGCAGGAACTCGGTACGGACTTGAAAACTGGCGTAGACGCCGCGGGCAAACATTTCGGCGCTGAAATCTGGGCCGCCTATCAGAAGCCTGAAGGTGAAATCACCGAGGTGGACTACGTGTATCCAAAGCCAGGCGCTGACAAAACGCCGGTTGCGAAGGCGAGCTTCGTAACCAGGGTTGGCGATCTCGGCTGCGGCGTCGGTTACTATAAGTAAGTCTGGCGAACCCGAGCGGTAGAGAGATGAACGTAGCGAAGGAGCAATATGCGCGCAGCCTGGTCTGCCAACCGCTTTCCGGGCTCGCTAGACTTTACCATTCGACGAACCGCCCCGCCGCACCCACCCGTTCTCGCTTCCGCGTTGGCGGAGTTTTTGCCGACGCCCGAAATACGCGAGATCGCCAAGGCTGAGGCGCTGCTATCACGAGTGGCGATAGGCCGCTTCGGGCCAGATTTTGCCCTTCGCGGGCGACCTCTGTAGGGCCGGAGTCCGCCCTTTTGAGACAGGTACCAAGCGTTTGATTTGAACCACTAGACTGGGTCACCGGGGCGAGCCGAGAAGTCGGTGGACAACTGCGCCCGATCCGAGTTGAGACGCCTCCGGCCATCCACCGACTCATCTATACCGGCCGCCCTGGAGGGGGCAGGCGAGAGGATCGCGGATGGAATGGATCATCGAGAGCTACGACCGCAGGACGGATAGGGACGGAGAGAACCGCTACACGACCGAAAACGCCTTCATCAGCGCCGCTGAGGAGCTCCTTCGCAACATGTTGAGAGGGTTCGTGTCCGCCACGTTGCCGGACGGCAGGGTTCTCGATGAGACGCAGCTACGGGCGCTGGTCGTGCGCGGCGGCGCCAAACCAGTGAGCGCACACCCCTTGGCCGAACGCGGTTTCGGCGATTTTGGCTCATTGATAAGCGAGTGGGCGGCGAAGTTCGGATCGAAGCCATTTCCGATGGTTGCGATGCAGCAATTGGATGATGCACGACGGCCGCGACCGATCGTCGCAATCGCCTTCGCTTCCTTTATTGCCGAGCGCCGGCGTGGTCGGGCGCCAGAGTCGAGCGCCTTGATCAGGGCGGCTTCCGTCCTCGCCACGAGCGCGCCGCCGGCGTCGTCAACAAAGGCCGCGGCGACGAACACGTCGGCGATCGCCGAGCCGACCATGGCCTCGACATTGCCAGGATCGAGGGTGAGCGCGCGCTCGAAAAAGCCGTGCGCATCGGCCACATTGCCGGTCGCCACCCCTTTGTTCAGCCGCGCCATGCCCTGAAAGTAAAGATCGATCGAATCCGGATTTGGCGCGTGGGCGGCCCGCCGCGCCTCGGCGGCGACAAGCTGCGTGTTGAGTGTGTTGGCGAGCCGGGCGACGATCTCGTCCTGCATGTCGAACAGGTCGGCGAGGGGCTTGTCGAATCGCTCCGCCCAGAGATGATTGCCACTCTCAGCCTCGACGAGCTGGACGTTCATCCGCATGCGGCCGCCCGCGCGCTGGACGCTGCCCTCGAGCAAATAGCGAACGTTCAACTCGCGTCCGATCTGCTTGAGATCGACCGCCTTGCCCTTGTAGGTGAAGGCGGTGTTACGCCCAATCACCAGCATCCCGCTCATACGCGAAAGGTCGGTCGTTAGGCTCTCGGTCACCCCGTCGACGAAGGCCTCATGCTCAAGATCGCCGCCGATATTGGCGAAGGGTAGAACCACGATCGAGAGCCGCGGCGCGCCGGACCGTTTCGGCGCCTCCGCCCGCGTTTCGATCCCGCCGGCCGCGGCCCGCTTCAGCGCGAAGATTCGCACCGACCGCGCGATATTCTTGAGGCTCCGCTCCCCCAGGTCGACGAAAGGCTCCTTCACCTTGTCGCGCACCTGTTCGTGGGCGGCGCCCGAAAGGCACACGCCGCCAGCCTCCGCTACGCCTTCGATGCGCGCGGCGATATTGACCCCATCGCCCATCAGGTCGCCGTCGCTCTCCTCGACCACGTCGCCGAGGTGAACGCCCATGCGAAACTCGATGCGGCGGTCCTCTGGCGCGCCGGCGTTGCGCTCGACCATTGCGCGCTGGATTTCGAGGGCGCAGCGCACGGCGTCGACCACGCTGCGAAACTCCACGATGAAGCCGTCGCCAGTTCGCTTGACGACGCGTCCCTTATGCGCCGCGATTGTCGGATCGATCAGATCGTTGCGCAGCGCCCTGAGGCTTGCCAGCGTCCAGTCTTCGTCCGCTCCTGCGAGGCGGCTGAAGCCGACGATGTCGCCGGCCAGGATCGCGGCGAGTTTGCGAGTCTCGGTCATGACGGCCCCAGGCGGCCATCAGCTTAGCACAACGCGCTCTGTGAGCGCCGGTCCGGCTTCGGGTCTCTCGGGTCGCCTTTGGGCGGTTAGGTTCTGCGGGCCGCTGGCAATCGTTCGCCCGGCCAAGTGCCCTTCTCCCTCGGGGAGCAGGTTGGGGTGAGGGGGCGCGCGCGCAACACCTCCCATCCCTCAAGGCCTTCATCCTGCCGCACTGCGCGCGGCCACCTTCTCCCGGAGGGAGAAGGGAAGGGGCTACGTCGGCGCCTTCAGGACGTGATATTCGATGCGCCGGTTTTTCAGCCGCCCCTCGGGGGTGTCGTTGCTCGCTACGGGATCGGCTTCGCCGTATCCCTTGGCGACCAGCATGTCAGGGTCCGCGCCGTACTTGATCAGCGCCTCGCGAACCGACTCGGCGCGTTTCTGCGACAGCGCCAGGTTCAGGGCCGCGTCGCCGGTGTTGTCGGTGTAGCCGGCGATCTCGAGCACATGGCCGGCCTTCAGCTGTTTCAGATCCGAGGCGGCGGTCTTCAGGAACGGCGCCATCGAGTCCGGCACCTCCGCGCTGCCCGAGGCGAAGTTCACCATCGAGTCATTGAGCGCGAACAGGAGGTCCTTGACGCCGAAGCCGGAGTGGAGCGACGCAAGCTCGGTCGTCGCCCGGTCGTTGGCCATGGCGACCGCCGCCGCGGTCTTGTCGCTGAGCGCGCCCACAGTGACGCCCGCGCCAAGCGCGCTCTTCAACGCCGCGATGATCTTGTCGCGCGCGGAATCGTCCAGCGCGCCGCCGCCGACGTCGACCTTGTCGCCCTCGAAGATTGCATCGACGTTCGCGCCTTTGAGCGCGTCGAGCGCGGGGCGGAACTTGTCGAGCCACGGCGCCGCGGTCGCGCTCTTGTCGAGGCCAACGTCGCTCTTCACCTTGTCCGCGCCGAAGACCGCGATGAGCGCATCGGTGATCGACGTCTTGGTGGCGTCGTCGGCGACGACGCCTGACGCGCGCACCATTCCATTGTCGTTGCTGAGCGCGAATCGGGTTGGCGTCGCGGCGGCCGCGGGCGCGGGCGGTTCAGCTGTTGCGACCGTGGGCGCCGGGGCTGTGGCCGGCTGCGGGGTCGCCGGGGGCGAAGCCGTGGCGGCGGGCGCCGGCGCCGCGGGCGGAGGCGAAGCAGGCGGTGGAGGAGCAGGCGGTGGAGGAGGCGTCGTTTCCGCTTTCGTGACCGGAGCAGGCGGTGGCGGTGGAGGGGGCGGCGCTTCGGCCTTCATGGCGGGAGCAGGGGCTTGCGCTGGCGGCGCAGGAGCAGGGGGCTTGGGCGCCTCAGCGACGGTCGTCGGCGCGGGCGTGGCCGGCGCCTCGGCGACGGGCGGCGCGGCCGGAATCCGATTCATCGTCGACCAGAAATAGGAAAGCAGGCCAACGACGACCAATGCGGCGAGAGCCGGCCACAGCCAACGCCGGATGGCGGATTCGTTCTCCGCGCGCGCCGGAAGAACGTCGATCCGCTTCGGCGCGACCTGCTCCGTGACCGCCGCGGCGTGCGGGCGCGAGAGAAAGGCCGTGACCTCTCCGGGGACGCCCGCCGGGACAGCGCCGCCCGGCGTCAAAAGGCCGATGATCTTCGGCAGGGCGTATCCGAGCGCGGTCGACGCTGCGCCCTGCGCCAGACCGAGCCGGCTCGCAATCGCGCTCACCGCGGTCGCGCCGAGCGCGCGTTCGACCTGCCCTGCGGCGAGTGGACCCGCGTCCGGCCGGCCGAGCCATGAGGCGACCTCCGAAGTCAGGCCGGCCGATTTGAACGTGTCCAGGAGACCGCCAAGACCCCCGGGCGAACCCGAGATCATCGCCAGGACTTCTCTGACCAGCGATCGAGCATTGGCGCCAAGCCCGAAGCGAGTGGCCAAGTCGTCGATCAGCGTGTCGAACGTCGCCATGTCGTCCTCCCCTTCCGTGTCTTCGCAAGCTCAAGCCTTGCAGAAGACGATGACCGCTCGATGGCGCGCCCGCGCCCGATCTGCGGCAAGGCAGGCGTCCAAGTGCGGCGGTCGCTTCCCTTCAGTCCCCGTTCTTGGAAACCAGCGCGTCAGGCGACGCTTGGACGCTCGTGACCCGATCGAGGTTCGCGATCAGGCGCGTGAGCGGGACGGCTCTCATCGCACCGCGGATGCCGCGATCGTTGCGGAAGTCCGGCAGTCCGTCCGCGATCTCGAAGGCAGGCCGCTTGAGGACCGCCTGAGGTTTTGCAGCGAGCGCAGCCGCGCCTCCTGGGCGTTGACGAGAGTGTATATCACTGATGCCGGGGCGTCGCGACGTCGGGATAAACTCCCGATTCGTCAGTGATTAAGCTTCCGCGGTGAGCACTGGCTTCATAACGTCGAGCCGTTCTAGGTTCCGTTCATTCAGCGCGGCGAGTGTCTTCGCCGTGCTGTTCGACTCGCTCAACCAGAGCGCTGCTTAAACGCCGAGCCGTTCTGAGTCCGGATCATTCAGGGCGCGGCGAGTTTTTTCGTTTTGCAGACGCGCAGCAGCTCCACCTTGCTTTCTGAAAGTCGTCTCTGACTCCATCGCCGCTGCTGGATCAATCGCCAGAAGCTTTGCGCATAGATTGAGTTCCACCCATAGGGACGTCGCCTTGATCGCCGCTTCCCGCTTCATCTGCGCACGGGGCGCGTACTCCTCCCGAAGTTGATATTCGGAATTCCGTCGCGCCAGCGGGTGCAAGAGCCCGTAGTCCGCGCGCTCGTCGCTGCCATTGAACCGTCACAATCGCCTTTGATATCAATCGCCTTGGGGTTGTCCCAAACCGGACCATCTCCTTGAAGTAGACTGAGTTGATCGTACCGTTCGTCGCTGTCGCAGCCAGTCGGTCTTCAAGTTGCCCCGAAGCTTACTGCTGCGCATAGGCGAGGAAGCCCTGCGACGCGGCGGCACCCGTACTCACGATGCAGAGCGCGTTGCCGGCCGGAATGAAGAGGTGACCCACCCCTGCTCGGCCTAACTGAGCCGCTGCGGGGTATGTACCGGTGAGCGCCGTCGTCCCTGTATCGCAGTTCGTGCCAGTGCCATATTCGAGCTGGAACGTCCCGGTCCCGCCGGCGACCGCGTCCCAATCAGTGACGTAGATCGCTTTGCCAGAAACTGCAGCAACAAGTTGCACGGTCCCGGCCGTTGACACCGCGATCGGGACCGAAGCAGTAGGAACGGAGGATGTTGGAAGGTTCGTCACATGACTAATGAGTCCTTTCACCTTGGCGTAGTAAAGCAGCGCGATCGTCTTGGCGTCGGCGATCGCGCCGCTCTCGATCATCGCGAGCGCCTCGGCGAACGGGATCTCGATGACCTCGATATGCTCGTCCTCGTCGACGCCGCCGCCCTTGCCCGTCCGATCCGCTTCGCCGTAAGGGGCGACGAAGCAGGCGATCTTCTCGGTCATGCCGCCCGGGCTCATATAGGCGTCGAAGGCGTGGACCGGGTCGCGGATGACGACGCCAGTCTCTTCGAGCGCCTCACGGATCGCGCAAATGTCGGGCTCGTCTCCGTCCAGCATGCCGGCGCAGGCCTCGATCGTCGCGAGCGCTCCGTCGCTCAGATACGCGCCGGCGCGAAACTGCTTGACCAGCGCGACGACCCCGCGCTTCGGGTCATAGAGCAGCACGGCCGCGGCTTTGCCATGGCGATAGACATCGTGCTTGAGCCTGCGCGTCGAGCCGTCGTCCTCGCTGACCTCGATCTCGGTCTGGGTCAGATCGAACCGGCCGGTGGCGAGAACCGTGTCGCGGATCACCCGTGCAGCTTTGGTCATCGCGCGGGCCTAGTAGCGGAATTGTTCGCGCAGGATTCGCTCGTCGAGCGAATGGCCGGGATCATGCAACAGAACCAGGGACGTCGCCTGGTCCATCGCCACGTCGACCTCGGCGACGCGGCGGATTTCGAAATGGTCGGCGGCGGCCGCGACCGGGCGCTTGTCAGCCTCGAGCACTTCGATGGTCACCCGCTGGAAATCCCGCAGCAGCGCGCCGCGCCAGCGGCGGGGCCGGAACGGCGAGAGCGGAGTGAGCGCCATCAGCGGCACGCCGAGCGGCAGGATCGGCCCGTTGGCGGAAAGATTGTAGGCGGTCGAGCCGGCCGGAGTCGACACCAGAATGCCGTCGGCGATCAGTTCGTCGAGCTGCGTCTGACCGTCGATCTCGATGCGCAGCTTGGCCGCCTGATAGGTCTGGCGCAACAGCGACACCTCGTTGATCGCGCGCGCCGTCGTCTCGGCTCCATTGATGTCCGTCGCACGCATGATGAGCGGGTGAATGATCGACGGCTGCGCGGCCTTGAGCCGCTCGGGCAGTCCATATTCGGAATAGTCGTTCATGAGAAAGCCGACCGACCCGCGGTTCATGCCGTAGATCGGCTTCGGCGCCTTCATGGTCATATGCAGGGTCTGCAGCATCAGGCCGTCGCCGCCGAGGGCCACGATGACTTCAGCCTTGTCGAGCGGGCTATTGCCGTAGAGAGCCGTGAGCCGCTCCAGCGCGTCGTTGGCTTCCTTGGCGCCGGACGAGAGGAAGGCGATCGTTTGCGTTCGCGCCATAGGCGTCAAGGCCGACATGTGCACTTTCCCCGAACGCCGCCACGCGCGACCTTGAGCGAACAGCGCGCCCGTCCTTCGCGCTCCTCTCCCATGGGCGGAGTCTTAGCCCACCGCCGCGCCGCTTGAAAGCCGAGGCGGCCCGCGACCGGGCGCGCGCGCATGCGCCCGGCCGTGAGAGAAGCAGGACGGAAGCGGGACGCGTCGCTTAGAGGAAGCGGATTTAAGGCAGCAGCTCTCGTGCGTCGGGCAGGGCGCGGGCGGTCTTGCGCGCCGCGTTTTCGGCCGTCGGCAGCTTGATCAGAAACCGCGCGCCGCAATAGAAGTCGTCCCCCTTCACCGGCGCAAGCGTGATCACCCCGCCGTTTCGCGTCACGAGGTCGGCGGCGATCGCAAGGCCAAGGCCGGCCCCGACATCGCTCGTGGACTTGTGGAACGGCTCGAAAATCCGCTCGTTTTGATCGGGCGGAAAGCCGGGACCGGTGTCGCTGACCTCGATCAGCGCCAGCCCCTCGGTGCGAATGGCGGCAAAGCGAATGGCTTTCGGGCGTCCATCGGCTGCGCCCTTGGACAAGAGCGCCTGAGCCGCGTTGCGGCTCAGATTTTCGAGCACGCGCAGGATGTGATCGGGGTCCGCGTAGATGCAGAATCGCGGAGGAATGTCGACGGTGTAGCCGATTGCAGCGTCATGTTCGGCCATCCCGGATTCGACGACCTGGCTCACCAGTTCGCTCAGGTCGAAGCGGCGGCGCGACGGGGGCAGTTCGCGGGCGGCGCCGTAAGTCAATGTCGACTGACAGAACTGGATCGCGCGATCGAGGGTCGCGACCAGACGCGGCGCGAGCCGCTGGGCGAGCGGGTCGGGGATCGTCGCCAGGCGATCCGAGATGAGCTGCGCGGCGGAGAGGATGTTGCGCAGGTCATGATTGATCCGCGCCACCGCCATGCCGAGTTCCGCCAGTCGCTTGCCTTGCGCCAACTCGTGGGCGAGCGAGCCCTGCATGACGGCAAGCGCCGTCTCGGCGCGGCCGATCTCGCTGCCGCGGCCCGAAGGCGCGATCACCCGCGAGGCGTCCTGCGGACTTTCGCCGAAGGCGATGATGTTGGAGGTGAGCCGGCGCACCGGCTGAAGCACCATGCGCCACAGCGCCGCCCAGAGCACGCAGGTGACGACGGCGGCGATGGTCAGCGAAATCGTGAGAAAATTGCCCGACACCCGCCGCAACGACTGGATGAGCGGCGTCTCGTCGAAGGCGAAAGCGATCGCGGGCTGGTTCGCCTGGGCCGGAGCGCTCAGCTTCACGATCGTCCCTGGCGCGGCGAACAGGGCGTGAAAGGTGGCCGCCATGGCCTCGAGATAGGAACTGTCGTCGGCCTTGATCAACTCGGCGCTCGCCAGCGGTCCGCCCGCGGCGACGAATTCGCGGCGTCCGGTTGGCGTGTCGACCGCAATCCACTTCACCTCGACGCTGTTGAGGATCATTTGCGCCAGGTCGTCCGGCGGCGGGGTCGGCCCGGCCAGCCCGAAAGCCTCGACCGTCGTCCGGGCGGCGCTGATCTTGCCGTGCAGCAGCATCTCGCGATGGGCGGTGAGGCGGGTCACGTAGAACAGGCCCATCGCCAGGAGGACGAAGCCGATCGTCACCGCAAGGACGCGCGCCGCGAGGCCAAAGCCTTGCGAGGACGGCGCGAGCCCTGGCGCGCTCGCGCGCCTGGCGGCGGCTTCGTTCGCGCGCGGGCGGTTCAGCGTGGCTGAGTTCGGTTCCGGCCGGAAGGTCTAACATCAGGTCGCCACGCCTCAGCCGTTGAGTTCATCGTCTATATGGGCCTTGATTATGGCCGAAAAATTGGCGTCGGCTTGAAATCCAAGGCTTTTTGCCCGCACGGGATCGAAATCACGCGCCCATCCGGCGACGATTCGCATGATCGTCTCGTCAGGCTGGCGGCGGATGAGGGCGACGGTCTTGTCGCCGGCGATGGCGCGCAAGGCCTCGATCTGCTCGCCGACCGTGACACTCACGCCGGGCAGATTGAGCGAGCGGCGCGCGCCAAGCAGCGAGAGATCCATTTCGGCCGCCCGCAACAGGAATCCGATCGCCGCGCGAGGCGAGGCGTGCCAGTGTCGGACGTCGTCGCCGACCGGCAGGATCGCCTCCTTGCCGGCGAGGGGCTCGCGGATGATGCCGGAGAAAAACCCGGACGCCGCCTTGTTGGGCAGACCGGGGCGAACGCAGATGGTCGGCAGGCGCAGCCCGACGCCGTCGAAGAAGCCGCGTCTTGAGTAGTCAGCGAGCCAAAGCTCGCAGATCGCCTTCTGGGTCCCGTAGCTGGTCAGGGGAGCGGCGAGAAACTCGTCGCCGATCTTGTCGGGAAACGGCGCGCCATAGACGGCGATCGAGGAGGTGAAGATCAGACGCGGCTTGTAGGCGCCGCCGGACAAAGCCTGCTCGCGCCGGATCGCCTCGAAGATCGCGTGCGTTCCCCCGAGGTTGATGGCGTAGCCCTTGTCGAAATCCGCTTCCGCTTCGCCCGAGACCACCGAGGCCAGCAGGAAAATGACGTCGGGCCGCGGCGCGACAAGCTTTGAGGCGACATAGGACGCGGCGATGTCGAAAGCGTCGAGCGCGACCGGGAAGGGCGCATTCGCCGGAGCCTGCGGCGCGACGACATCGACGAGATGCGCGTGGGTGATCGCCTTGCCAGCGAGTTTTCCGTCGCGGACGAGGCGCGCCGTCAATTTGCGCCCGATCATGCCCGCCGCGCCGATAATGAGCACCTTCATTCAAGCCATCTCCCTCTTCGTCAGACCCGCGATTCCCGATCCGCGGCGCGGCGGCAATCTAGAGCGCTTTTGCCGCCGTGCATATTCCCGTCGATCTGTCAAGTCTAGTGAAACGCCGCGAAAGTGGAAAATATACGCGCCTTGTTTTGGCCTCATACAGTCTCCAGAGGGGCCTTCGTAATGTGAGGAAGAACGAGGTTTAGTGGATGCAGAAAGTCATGTTGATGTGCGCGGCCCTGGTTGGATATACGAGCGTTGCGGCCGCAGGAGAATTGGGTATAGCCTCATATTATCAAAATCCACATTACAGCGGTCTGATCGCGGCCCACAAGACGCTGCCGATGGGGACGCGGGTCAAGGTGGTCAATCTCGACAACGGCCGCAGCGCGGTCCTGAAGATTGTCGACCGGGGCCCATTCATTCGCGGCCGCATCATCGACGTCTCGCCCGCCGCGGCGAGCGTCCTCGGCTTCCGCAGCGCCGGCCTCGCGCATGTGCGCGTCGAGCGGAACTGAGTTCGGCTTGCTCGCACTGACGGCGCCGGCCATGCTCCCGCTCGGATCAGCGGTTCGACCACCGGCGGACGCCCCCAGCCGCGGAAGCTCCTTTTTTCGGGAAGGGCGTGGCCGCTGCTATAGCGGGATTGGGCCGAGAAATCGGCGCCAGCGACGATGCTCGATGCCTCACTGCTCGGGCATCCCCGCCTCGCGCAGGCCCTCGATATTCCGGTCGAAAGCTTCGAGAAGGCGCGGATCGGAGTTCGCATTGACGAAATGGTCGTTGTACGCCTTCATTGCCGCGATCGTCCTGGGTTGCACGCTGGAAGGCAGTGCGAGGTAACGCTGCAGCGCTTCGCGGGCCGCCGCCTCATGATCGGTCAAAGCCAACGGCGCTATGAGGTCTGAACTGAAACTCGGATCGATCACGACCGCCCGGCGGGCCCATTCGATCGCCTGATCGTACTGCTTTAGCGCGAAATAGGCCGCGGATTTCGAATCAACCCATACCCCCATATTGGGGTCGTGCGGACTGAGCCGAATCGCTTTGTCAAAATATTCGAGGCTCTTTTCAAATTGCCCGGTGTAGTAGTAATCCCAGCCCAGGCCCGCATAGGCGTCGACGTTGGCTGGATTCAGGGCAAGGGCCCGTTCGTTCTCCGCGGCGGATTCGTCGTAGTGCGCCTGGTTCAGGAGGACCATGGCCCTTGTGATGTGATGGCCGTCCTGGTTTGGATTGAGGGCAATCGCTCGTGACGCCAATTCATCCGCCCGCTTGAGATCGGCCTTCGGGTCGACGCTGACGCCCATCCCAACCGGCAACCAGTACTTGATGGACAATAAGCCGAGGGCACGGTCATTGTTGGGATCGATGGCGAGCGCCTGTTCGCAGAGACGGTAGCCAGCATTCGCTTCCTCGCCGAGGCCTCCGACTTTCCATAGCGCGCCCTCGCATTGGAGCGCCAAATCCTCGGCGTTGGGATTTGCCGCTGGCGTCCGTTTGAGACGGGCGGCCTCGGCCTGAGGGAGTTGAAACTGCATCGCGCGCGCCAGACGCGCGACGATCTCGTCCTGCATCTGCAGCAAATTGGCGCGGGGCGTGTCGAATTGTTCGGCCCAGAGGTGAGCGCCGTTGTCGGCGTCGATGAGCTGGGCGTTGACCCTCATCTGACCGCCGCTCGGCTGCACTGAGCCTTCCAGCACGTAGCGCACGCCGAGGTCCTTGCCAATCGCCTTGGCGTCAACCGGCTTGCCCTTGTAGGTAAAGGCGGTATTGCGCGCGATGACGAAGCTGTTGGGGATGCGTGACAGAGCAGTGGTCAGTTCATCGGTAAGGGCGTCGGCGAGGTAGTCCTGCGCCGGATCGCCCGAGAGATTGCCGAATGGCAACACGACGATGGAAAGACGTTGAGCCACGAGCGGCGGAGGCGCGTTCGAGGCGACGGACGCAGGTCGGTTCGCAATGAAGAAATACCAAGCGCCGCCCCCGATCAGGACGAGCAGCGCCGCGGCCAAGGCGGCGAGCGGAGCTAAGGCGAACCGCTTTTCCGGCAGCGTGGGCTTAACAGGCTCCGCCGGCTTCGTGGGCTTGGCCTGCGCCGGAACGCCGACTTGCAGCGCATAGACCCGGATCGGCTCGGCGATGTTCTTGAGTTGGGTCGGGCCAAGATCGGTCACCGAGAGATCGAGCCGCCCCTTCACTTGGCGATAGGCGTCCTCGGAGAGACAGATCGCGCCCGGGTCGCAGATGCTTTCGATCCGCGCGGCGATATTGACGCCGTCGCCCATCAGATCGCCGTCGCTCTCCTCGACCACGTCGCCGAGATGAATGCCGATGCGAAACTCGATGCGCTTCTCCGGCGGCAGTCCGGCGTTGCGCTCGACCATGCCGGTCTGCACTTCGATCGCGCAGCGCAGGGCGTCGACCACGCTGCGGAACTCGATGATCGAGCCGTCGCCCGTGCGCTTCACAATGCGCCCGTGATGCACCGAGATGATGGGGTCGATGAGGTCGCTGCGCAACGCGCGCAGTCGCGCCAAAGTTCGATCCTCGTCCGCGCCCGCGAGCCGGCTGTAGCCGACCACGTCGGAAACTAGGATCGCCGCGATCTTCCGCGTCTCGTTCATTCCGCCTCTGAACCGCCGTTGCTCCGGGGGGGCAGGAATTGTTTGATGATAGTCCAATTGTCGCTTGACAACCAGCGCCTAGCGGCGCGACGCGAACTCCGGCCGGTGAACTACGCCCTCGAAGGGCCCCGCCCTAATTGCCGCCCTCGAGCAGCCGGCGCGCGATCACCTGCGCCTGAATCTCGGCCGCGCCTTCGAAAATATTGAGAATGCGCGCGTCGCACAGCACGCGCGAGATCGGATATTCGAGGGCGAAGCCGTTGCCGCCATGGATCTGCAGCGCATTGTCCGCCGCGGCCCAGGCGACGCGGGCGGCGAGCAGCTTCGCCATCCCGGCCTCGAGGTCGCAGCGGCGGCCTTCGTCCTTGGCGCGGCCGGCGAAATAGGTGATCTGGCGGGCGATGTGGATCTCGACCGCCATCATCGCCAGCTTGTCGGCGACGCGGGGAAAATGGATGATCGTCTTGCCGAACTGCATCCGCTCCCTGGCGTAGCGCGCGCCAAGCTCGAAGGCGCATTGGGCGACGCCCACGGCGCGCGCGGCGGTCTGGATGCGCGCCGATTCGAAGGTCTCCATCAATTGCTTGAAGCCCTGGCCTTCCGCGCCGCCGAGCAGCGCCTCGGCGGGGACGCGGAAGCCGTCGAAGGCGATCTCGTATTCCTTCATGCCGCGATAGCCGAGCACCTCGATCTCGCTGCCCGACATGCCCTCGGCTGGAAACGGATCGGCGTCGCTGCCGCGCGGCTTCTCGGCCAGAAACATCGACAGGCCCCGGTAGCCGCGCTCGTCGGGATTGGTGCGGACGAGCAGGGTCATGAGGTCGGCGCGGACGGGATGGGTGATCCAGGTCTTGGCCCCGCTGATGAGGTAATCGTCGCCGTCGCGGGTCGCGCGGGTGCGCAGGCTTGCGAGGTCGGAGCCGGTGTTGGGCTCGGTGAAGACCGCGGTCGGCAGGATCTCGCCGCTCGCGATTTTGGGCAGGTATTTCTGTTTCTGCGCCTCCGTGCCGCCGACCAGGATGAGTTCGGCGGCGATCTCGGAGCGGGTGCCAAGCGAACCGACGCCGATATAGCCGCGCGACAATTCCTCCGACACGACGCACATCGCCACCTTGCCGAGCCCCATGCCGCCATAGGCCTCGGGGATGGTGAGGCCGAAGACGCCCATGGCGCTCAAGCCCGCGATGATCTCGAGCGGGATATAGGCGTTGGCGCGATGCCAGTTTTGCGCGTTGGGCGCGACCTCCGCGTCGGCGAACCGGCGCATCTCGCCGCGGATCGCCTCGAAGGTCTCGTCAAGACCGGGGTCGCCGATCACGCCTTCCCGGGCTTCGGCGATCAAAGCGCCGAGGGCGGCGCGGTTTTCCCGCGTATTGCCGGAGGCGATCAGCGCCTCGACGGCCTCGTTGCGAAACGGCGCGATCTGGTCGGGAGCAAGGCCGAAGTCGGCGGGGCGCACGATTTCGCTCTGATTCATCGGGATGGCGCTGAAGATCTGATCGAGATAGTCTCCGAGCCCGATGCGCGTCATGAGCTGTTCGGTCTCGCCGAATCGGCTGTCCTCCTGCATACGGTTGGCGTAGGCCGCCATTTCCTTGATGGCTTCCACATAAGTCGCAAGCCAGGCCAACCCGTGGACGGCATGCTGTTCAGTTTCGATCTTGTCGGCCCTCAGCTTGCCGTTTTCGCTCACCCGGTCGCGCATGGCGTCGAGCGCGCAATCCAGGAGGCCCCTGGCGGCGAAATGGGCTTGGCGGGCAAGGTGGTCGAGCGTCACCCGGCGGGGCTCCTTCTTTTGGCGCCGTTGCTGCGTCGCAGCATGCGTCGGCGCATTCGCCGTTGCAATGCCTGCCATCGCGCCATGGGGCGTGAGTTCGGCTTGGCGCGGTGGCGCTCTCCGCCGCGCCGGGCCAAAGTAGCGCCCGGTGATCGGAGGCTCGAGGAAGCGTGCGGGGAGGCCTGAAAATCGTCTGGCAGGCGGCGGAGAAGTTCGCCGCCGATGACGGCTGGGCGATCGCCAGCTACATCGGCCTGACTTTGCTGACGTCGTTGTTCCCGTTTCTCATTTTCGTCGCCGCGGTCGCCGGGTTCTTCGGTTCCAGCGATCTCGCGCATGAGGCGGCGAAGCTGGTTTTCGCCGAATGGCCAGAGGTCGTGGCCCTCCCGATCTCGCAGGAGGTGGAGCGGGTTCTCACGACCCCGCGCAGCGGCGGACTGCTGACCTTCGGCGCAGTGTTCTCGTTCTATTTCGCCTCGAGCGCGATCGAAGCGCTCAGGGTCGGGCTCAATCGCGCCTATGGTCTGATCGAACCGAGGCCATGGTGGATGCTCAGGCTTCAGTCGCTGGGGCTGGTGCTGATCGGGTCGATCGCGTTGTTGGCGTTGGCCTTCCTCGTCGTGCTCGGGCCGCTGATCCTGGATACGCTCGGGACTTTCTTTCCCGCCGTGGCGCAGGCGCACAGCCTGCTGACGCTCCTGCGCATCGGGATCGCCGCCTTGATGCTGGCGAGTTCGCTCGTTCTCGCCCACCTCATCCTCCCCGCCCACCGGGTCGGGTTTCGCGACATCCTGCCGGGCGTCACCGTGACCTTCATCGCCAGCATCGCCTTCGGCGAGCTTTTCGGCGCCTATCTGAGCGAATATCTGCGCAACTACATTTCGACCTACGCCGGTCTTGCGTCGGTGATGATCGCGCTGGTCTATCTCTACTGGGTGGCGCTTCTGTTCGTGTTCGGCGGCGAGTTCAACGCGGCCATCATCAGGGCGCGCCAGGCGCGGACGGTTATCTGACGGCAAAAGACCCCGCGCGTGAAGGCGGCGACGGATCGAGGCGCGAGCGGACGAGACTTTATGAGCAGACTACAGAATCACGCAGAGGTCGGAGGATTGATTTGAACATGAATACCCCCGCTCGCTACCCGTTCTTGAGTGGTGGAGGGGAAGCCGCCGAGATCATCGCGGGTTTCGACTGGGCGGCGACGCCGCTTGGCCCGATAGAGAGCTGGCCAGCCAGCCTCAAAAGCACCATCGCGCTCATCCTGCGCTCGCCGGTCCCGATCGTGACCTTGTGGGGCGAGGACGGGATCATGATCTACAACGACGGCTATTCCGCGTTCGCCGGGAGCCGCCATCCCTACCTGTTCGGCTCCAGGGTCCGAGAGGGTTGGCCTGAGGTCGCCGACTTCAACGACAACATCATGAAGGTGGGGCTCGCCGGCAAGACGCTGGCCTATCGAGATTTCCCGCTGACGCTTTACCGGCATGGCGGCCAACCGGAGCAAGTCTGGCTCAATCTCGACTATTCTCCGCTCCTCGGCGAAGACGGCAGGCCGGCCGGCGTCATGGCCATCGTCGTCGAAATCACCGACAAGGTGCGGATCGAGCGGGAGCTTAATGCCGAACGCAAAAGCCTGAAGCTCATGTTCGAGCAGGCGCCCGGATTCATCGCGATGCTGAGCGGCCCCGAGCATCGCTTCACCATGGTGAACGAGGCCTACCGGACCCTGGCTGCCGGCCGCGACGTCCTCGGACGGACAGTTGCGGAAGCCCTTCCGGAAGTGGTCGAGCAGGACTTCGTCGAATTGCTCGATCAGGTTTATGCTTCGGGCGAGCCCCATATCGGGCGCGGCGCGCCCGTCAATCTGCAGCACGGCCAGGATGGCGCGCTCACCGAGCGCACGCTCGATTTCGTTTACCAGCCGATCGTCGGCGGCGACGGCGCTGTCACTGGCATCTTCATCCAGGGTCATGATGTCACCGAGCAGCATGAGACGGAGAAGGCGATCCGCGCCGAGATCGCGGAGCGTCGCCGCGCCGAAGAAGCCCTGCACGTTTTGAACACCACGCTCGAGCAGCGGGTTCACGACGAAGTGTCCGCGCGCTCCAAGGCCGAGGAGCAGCTGCGCCAGGTCCAGAAGATGGAGGCGGTCGGGCAGCTCACCGGCGGCATCGCGCACGACTTCAACAATATGCTCGCCATCATCATGGGCGGCCTGAGCCTCTTGCAGCGCAAGCTGGCGCGCGGCGAGACCGACGTTGGACGGTTTGTCGACGCCGCCATGGATGGCGCGCAACGGGCGGCGACTCTCACCCAGCGGCTTCTGGCATTCTCTCGTCAGCAGCCGCTTTCGCCCGAACCCCTGCTCCTCAACAAGCTGGTCGCCGGCATGAGCGAACTGCTCGAGCGGACGCTTGGCGAGCATGTCAAAGTTGAGACCGTCCTTGCCGCCGGCCTTTGGCGGGTCAAGGCCGATCCGGCGCAACTTGAGAACGCGATCCTTAATCTCGCGGTCAACGCGCGCGATGCAATGCCAGGCGGCGGCAGGCTCACCATCGAGACCCTGAACGCCTTCGTGGATGACGCCTACGCGCAGGAATACGCGATCGAGGCCGGGCAGTACGTGCTGATCGCTGTCGGCGATACGGGCGAAGGCATGGCGCCGGAGGTCATCGCCAGAGCCTTCGACCCTTTCTTTACCACCAAAGGCGCCGGGAAGGGCACGGGTCTCGGCTTGAGCCAAGTGTATGGCTTCGTTCGCCAGTCCGGCGGCCACGTAAAAATCTACTCTGAGCCCGGGGTGGGGACGTCGGTCAAGATTTATCTGCCGCGGCTCTATGGCGAAGACGCGACGACGGAGCAGACGAAACGGATCGTCACCATTCACCGCGGCCGGCGCAGCGAGGTCGTCCTCGTTGTCGAGGATGACGAGCGCGTCCGCGCGGTTTCTGTCGAAGCCTTAAGGGAGCTTGGTTACGGCGTGATCGAGGCCGCCTGTCCTTCGCAGGCGTTGGGTATGCTCGAAGAGGGTCAGCAGATCGCTCTGCTGTTCACGGATGTCGTCATGCCGGACATGTCCGGAAGACAGCTGGCCGATCACGCCCGCGCGAAACGCCCGAACATCAAGGTGCTCTATACGACGGGCTACACGCGCAACGCCATCGTGCATAACGGGATGCTCGATCCGGACACCAACCTTCTCACCAAGCCCTTTAGTATCGAGGAGTTGGCGGCGAAGGTTCGCAAGATCCTCGACGAGGGGCCCCTGGAGATCGTCACAATCCCCTCGACTTGAAGTACTTCAACAGGGTCCAGACCGCCGCTTGCTGTTCATCGTCCATCGCATTGGGGTCGAGGTGGAGGAGAAGGATTTCTGAGGGCTTTTTGCCCTCTATGGGGGGCAGGGGAGCTTCAGGCGGCGAAGGCGACGCCTCAAACTCACGTATCGGCGGAGGCGCAAGCGCAGGTCTCGCGGGTTTCCTGCGCGGCGTCAGAGACCGCGGCTTCCGGCCCTTCAGGACGCGGCCGCTGATTTTTATGCCGGCGTCACTCGCGGCGTAGAGAAAGAAGGTCACGCACTTCTGGACGACCGCGTCCGCGGCCGGGAAAGCCTTCCTGAACGCCTCGTTGAAATGTGAGGGCGTGGCGGTTTCCAGGTCGATCGCGAACATCGGAGAATATTCCCGTCGAAGGAGCTCGAGGAACGTCTCGGACCAATTCCCCGACCCATGCGCGTTCACAAGCGCCTTGAGGCGCGGGGTCGGGCGTCCCTGGTCTTCAATGAGATCAAGGAACCGAAGCGCGTGCATCACCTGAGTGCCGACGACGCCTGAAAAGCGCGTCAGCACGCTGCGGTCTATGCGTGACGGAACGCCGTGCTCGTGAAGATCCTCGATGAACGTCTTGAACGTTCGGTACGACGTATACGGCGGCGTTCCCGACGACCTCGCCCGCTCGAGCATCATGGATCTCCCGGCGGTTCGGAATGCTGCGCCCCGTATTCCGCACCGCACGGCCACTATACCGTATTTATGGTCCCGGTGGGACTATTCCAAATAGGCGATTGCGGCCTGATTCGTTTTTTTAAGATGCTGAAGAAATTGGAAATTCTTCCAAAATTACTGGGCTGCGGAGTCTGCAACGTCTCCTCGTCCGGCTGGGACAAGAATATCCACACTGAGACCATTCCGCGCGGTGGAACGCCGCAGCGACAGCGATTGGAGCCGTGCAAATGCTGTGGACCGCCGAGGCAGTCGAGGATCTCAAGAGGCTTGCTCTTCAAGGAAAAAGCGCAAGCCACATCTCAGCGGCGCTCGGCGTCGGATCCCGAAACGCGGTCATTGGCAAGGCAAGCCGGATCGGAATCAAACTGAGCGGCGGAGGCGCCTCCGCGCGCGGCAAGGGCCCGTTCCGCGCGCCTCGGCGAGAATGGGCGCCAGCGCATGCCACTCGGGCCCACGTCGACGCGCAACGCTCCGGCGCCGCCGTCGCTCACGATCCCGAAATTTCGCCCAGGGACGAGAGGGGGCCAGGAACGGGCTTTGGCTTGGCCGAGATCGGAGAGATGCGACGGCTGCGGCTGGAGGACATTCCAGCATCCGCCTGCCGGTGGCCGCTGGGCGATCCGAGGAGCGGAGATTTTGCCTATTGCGCGCTCGCGCCGTTCGAAGGCCAGTCCTATTGCGCCGGCCATTGCCGAATGGCTTATCGGTCGTCGCAGCCGCGACCGATTGCGCGGGAGCGAGGGCTCCGCGCCATCGGGAGTTCATGGCGGCTGTCGTGAGGCGGCGTGCGAAGAGGCTACGCGCCGACCTGCCGCTCCGTCTTCCCAAACACGCAGATCAGACCCGGAGCGTCGGCGCCCGCTTCGCGCCGCGTCGATGCGGACTGGATCAGGAGCGGGCGTAAGCTTAGCCTCCGCGCAATGGTCTCGACGTAGCGCTGGCCGTGCGCAAACCGCATCGTCGGCTCGAGCCTGAATTCGTCGCCCTCGCAAGTTTCGACCGAGAACGCGAACAGGCCGTCCGCGGTCAGCGCAGTCCAGACAGCGGCGAACAGGGGCGCAAGGTCGCCGACATAGACGAGCGAGTTGGCCGCGACGATGAGATCAAGAATCCCGAAGGCCCGGACCTCAAGAGCGCGACCGCGTCGCCGACAATGAGCTCGTCATAGACGTCGCGCTCGCGCGCCTTCGCAATCATCGCCGGCGAAAGGTCGACGCCGGTCAGGCGGTCGGCGCGGTCGCGCAGCGCCGCTCCCATCAGTCCCGTGCCGCAGCCGAGGTCGAGGGCCGAGCCGAAGCGGCGCGGCCCCGAGTCAACCGCGCTCAAGGCCTCGGCGATGAGCGCAGGGGCGCGATGGCCGAGATTTTTGGTCAGATGCTTGTCGAAGCGCGGCGCGTACCCGTCGAACAGCCGGGCGACATAGGCCTGCGGCAGCCCGGCCGGCGCGTCTCCTCGGCCGATGAGCGCGAGGCGCGCCATCGCCCCCTGCGCATCGGTAGGGTCGGCGACCAGCGTTTCACGAAAGGCTTGAGCCGCGGCGTCGAGAGCGCCCAGTCTCTCCCGGGCGTCCCCGAGCGCGAACCACGCGGCCGCCCAATGCGGCGCGGGCTCGAGCGCCTGCTCGAAGAGCTCCGCCGCCGTGCTCCAGTCGCCCGCTTTCGCAGCGGCCCTCGCGTAGGCGAAACGGCGTTCGGCGATGAGGTCGTCCGCCGCCAGGGGATCGCGCGTCATCTAACGGTCCTCGGCGAGCGCCGCCTCGAGGCGCGGCAGCTTGATGCGCCCGCCATTCGCCTGGGCGAGATCGATAAGGCCGCCGAACCGGCGCCGCTTCTTGGCCGCGTGATTGATGAAGATCTCCGAGAGCCGGTGATTGAGAAAGGGATTGGAGAACCGTTCGATGACGGTCTCGAGATACGCGCGCGCCTCATCTCCCATACCGATCCCGGCGAATACCGGAAGCACGTCTTCGGCGTAGAGCGCGTCAAGCTTCGCGCGCATATTTGTGTCCGCCACCGCCTCGCGGACCGTCAGCTCCGGCGCTCCCCCTTCTGCAGCCCAGATCTCGGCGAGATAAGTGTGGCCGAGATTGAGAATGAACAGTTTTAGGCGCTCGTAAGGCTTGAGGTCGCCGGTCACCACGATGGCGGCGTGCCGGCAGGGCAGTTCAAGCCCGGGCTGGTCCTCGATCGCCCACAGCGCATAGGGCTCGGCGACCGCGCCCAGGGGCTCGAGCGGCTCGGAGACAATGCGGTCGACCAGCGAATTGACCCAGACGCACTCGTCTCCGATCCAGCGACGCGAGGTCGCCGGCGTCCGCCAACGGTCGAGCACGTCCAGCACCACGCCCCGCAAGACCTGCCCGTTGCCGGGAGTGAGCTCGCAGGGGAAGAGGGTGATCGGCTTGGCGCCCGCCCGGTGGCGGGCAAGCAAAAGCTTTGCGAGCTTGGCCGGAAACGACCGGGGCGGGTCCGCGTCAGGCCGGTCGTCTGGATCGGTCTCGTAGCCACGGTCTGCGGTGTTCGACACGGCGCAGCGCGCCTCGATGAACAGGCGCTCGAGCTCCTCCCATTGCGTCAGTGCGTCAACGCCGGCGCCGATGCTCGAAACCTCAACTCTTTCATCGACGATGGCCCCTTTGCTGAGGCCTTTGACGAGAACCGGGTAGGGGTCGTCCTGCCGCGAAGGCGGCGATGCGCCGGCGGCTTTCCGGGCTCCCCGTGGTTCCAGCCACAGCGACGCGCCCCATCGCTTCGCCGCGAGGAAGCGCCTCGCTGACGAACAGGTCGACATGCGCCTGCAGGAAGCGGCTGGCGCCGAACTGGAGGATAGGGAATTCGGCCACGAACTAAATCTCGATCAGCGCCTTGATGACGCCGGCTTCGGGTTTGATCCAGAGGGGAAAGCCGCCGGGCGCCTCCTCGAGCGCGACGCGGTGGGTGATGAGCGATTCCGTCGGCACGCGACCGTCGCGCATCGCGTCGAAAACCTTGGAGAAGTCCTCTGGCGTCGCGTTGCGGCTGCCCAAGAGCGTCGTTTCGCGCTTGTGAAACTCGGGATCGGCGAACGAGATCGTGTCGTGCACGACGCTGACCAGGACGTAGGTTCCTCCGTGAGCGACATAGGCGAGCCCGGCCATCATCGATTTGGCGTTTCCGGTCGCGTCGATCACGATATCGAAGAAGTCTCCCCCGGTGAGCTCCGACAGCGCTTCGCTGACATTCGGCCCTCGCGGCGACCGTGTGATGGACGCCAAGCCGCTTGCGGCAGAAGTCGAGGCGGTCCTGGCGGAGGTCGAGCGCCGTCACCTGGCAGTCTTGCAAGCCTGCGAACAGCATGCAGCCGATCCCGATCGGTCCCGCCCCGACGACCAGAACGCGGTCGCCATGCACAGGCTTAGCGCGTCGGATGGCGTGGGCGCCGATCGCCAGGAATTCGACCATGGCCGCCTGATCGAGCGTCACGCCATCGGCCCGCGCGACATTGGCTTCCGGGACGCAGACGTAGTCCGCCATGCCTCCGTCGATATGCACGCCCAATACGCCGATGCGCTGGCAACAATTCGTCTTGCCGCGTCGGCACGCCACACAGACGCCACAGGCCAGATAGGGAATGATGTAAACCTGCTGGCCGATCGGAATGGCGCATCCAGGACCCCTGTCCGCCACTTCGCCGGACAATTCATGCCCGATGACCCGCGGATATTCGAGGAACGGATGCGAACCTTCAAAAATATGAAGATCGGTGCCGCAGACGCCGGCGCGACGGATTCGAACCAGAACCTCGCCCGCTCCCGGCTGGGGTCGCGGCCGGTCCTCGACAGCGAGGGCTCCCGGCCGATTGCAGACCAACGATCGCATTTTCTTTCCCCGATTGCGGGTCGTTTGTGGCCGGGGCGGGGGCCCTTGTCCATTCCGGCGGGCGCGGCGGGTTGATTTTTTCGGCCATCTCTGCTTGAAGGTGCGCCCATGCGAACGTGGTCGACGACCCTGCTCCTTAGACGCCCGGCGCGCTAGACGCGTCGGGACATCGTTTCGCATCCGCCTTTTCTCACGACAGGCAAGGTCGGCCAGCTGATTTCAGCTTAAGCGCCGCCACAAATCTTCCCAGGGTTCGTCATGACACAGATGCCTATTCAGAAATACCGCGCCTACGCGCCCATTATTCTGCCTGACCGGCAATGGCCCTCCCGGATCATCGAAAAAGCGCCGATCTGGTGCTCGGTCGACCTTCGCGACGGCAATCAGGCGCTGATCGAGCCGATGGGCGTCGAGCGCAAGAACCGCATGTTCAAGCTCCTGGTCGACATGGGCTTCAAGGAAATCGAGGTCGCCTTTCCCTCCGCCTCGCAGACCGATTTCGATTTCGTGCGTTCGATCATCGAGTTGGGCGCAATTCCCGACGATGTCGCGATCCAGGTCTTGACCCAGTGCCGCCCGGAATTGATCGAACGCACCTTCGAGGCGGTCAGGGCTGCGAAAAAGGTCATCGTCCACTTCTACAATTCGACCTCGACCCTGCAGCGCGAGGTCGTATTCAGGACCGATCGCCAGGGCGTGACGGAGATTGCAGTCAACGCCGCGAAGCAGGTGAAGGCCTTGGCGGCCGCGGCCTCGGGGACGGATTTCCAGTTCGAATATTCGCCGGAGAGTTTTACCGGCACCGAGCTCGATTTCGCGCTCGAGATCTGCGAGGCGGTCAAGGACGTCATCAAGCCAACCCCTTCGAAGCGGCTCATTCTGAACCTGCCGGCCACCGTCGAGATGGCGACGCCGAACACCTACGCCGACCAGTTCGAGTGGTTCGGGCGGCGCATCTCCGAGCGATCGAGCGTGATCCTGTCGGTCCATCCCCATAACGATCGCGGCACCGCGGTCGCCGCGGCGGAGCTCGCGCTCATGGCGGGCGCGGAGCGGGTCGAAGGCACCTTGTTCGGCAATGGCGAGCGCACCGGCAACGTCGACATCGTCACCATGGCCCTGAACCTGTTCACCCAAGGGGTCGATCCGGATCTCGACATCGGCGACGTCAACGCGATCCGGGACGTCGCCGAGCATTGCACCCAACTGCCGGTGCACCAGCGACACCCCTACGTGGGCGAACTCGTCTACACCGCATTTTCCGGCTCGCACCAGGACGCGATCAAGAAGGGGTTCGACGCGCAGGAGAAGCGCAACGATCCGGTGTTCCAGGTCCCTTATTTGCCGATCGATCCCAAGGACGTCGGCCGCGACTACGAGGCCGTCATCCGCATCAACAGCCAGTCGGGCAAGGGCGGCATGGCCTATATCCTGCGCGCCGACCACGGCCTCGACCTGCCGCGTTCGCTGCAGGTGGAATTTTCCAGGATCGCCCAGGAGCGCATGGACGCGGACGGCAAGGAGCTGACCTCGCCCGAGCTGTGGGCTCTGTTCCGCCAGGCCTATCTGCTCGACGATCCGCCGATGATTCTGGTCAAGCAGCAGACGGTTCCGACCAGCCCCGACAATCGCGAGCTGGTCGCGACGCTGCGCAAGGCCGACGGCTCGACATTGACGATCGAGGGCGAGGGCAACGGGCCGATCGACGCGTTCGTCGATGCGCTGAAAAAAGCGTTCAAGGTCGAATTCTCGTTCATCGATTATCACGAGCACGCGGTCGGCCGCGGCGCCAATGCGACCGCGGCGAGCTATGTCGAGATCCAGGATGCGGAAGGCCGCGCCGTGCATGGGGTCGGCATGGACCCCAACATCGTGATGGCCTCGCTCAAGGCCACGCTCGGCGCAGTCATGAGGCTGATGCGGCGGGAGGGCAGGGCGCTTTAGCGAGATCGACGCGGCCCGTCGATTGCGAGCCGCAGCGCGAAGCGATCGCGTCCACGCGGGCCGTGGCCAGTGTATCGCGCTCCTCCCGGCAAAGTCAGCGCGGCATGGACGCGTCGGCGACCGCTCCTCCAAATCCGATCGACGCCTGCGCGCCCTTCGCCGTCACGCCGGCGCGAGCGCTTCCTTCGGCCGCCGGCCGATGGTCAGCACGAGAGCGGCCGCGATCACGCAGGCGACGCCCGCGATATAGAGCGAGGGCAGATAGGTCGCGAACTCGGTGCGCGCGAACCCGGCGCCGAAAGCCGCCGTCGCCGCGCCGAGCTGGTGGGCGGCGAAAATCCAGCCGAAGGTGAGGTTGGCCTTCTCGGCGCCGAACTTTTCGGCGGTCAGCCGCACCGTCGGCGGGATCGGTGGCGAACCAGTCGAGGCCATAGAAGACCGCGAAGGCGGACAGCCCGACGACCGTGAAATTGGTGAAAGGCAGCGCGATCAGCGAGAGGCCGCGCAATCCGTAATACATGAACAGAAGCCAGCGGTTGTCGTAACGGTCCGACAACCAGCCGGACAGGATCGTGCCGACGAAGTCGAAGACGCCGATCACCGCGAGCGCTCCGGCCGCCGCAACCGGCGCGATGCCATAGTCGCCGCAGAGCGAGACCCAGTGCGTCTGGATGAGGCCATTGGTCGAGAGGCCGCAGACGAAGAAGGTCGCCAACAGCACCCAGAAGGTGCGGCTCGCTCGGGCCTCGTAGAGCGCGCGCAGCGGCGACGCCATCATCGCAATGAGCCGCAGGTCCTGGTTCGGCGCCGGCTGGACTGGCCCGTTCTCCCAACGGAGCAAGCCCGACATCCGCCGGACGGTCGCGCAGCACCAGCAGCGCGACGAATAAAGTGACGAGCAGCATAGCGACGACAAAGGCGAGCGCACTGCGCCAGCCATAATCCTGCGTCAGCTTCGCGATGAGCGGCAGAAAGATCAGTTGTCCGGTTGCGTTGCTCGCCGCCAGCATGCCGACCACGAGGCCGCGTCGCTGAACGAACCAGCGCGTCGCGATGGTCGCCCCAAGCACCAGCGCGACCAGGCCGGTGCCGATGCCGACGATGACCCCCCAGAGCGCGATGAGCTCCCACACCTGCGTCATGGCCATCGAAGCGAGGATGCCTGCGACGATCATCGCGACCGCCGCGACGACGACCGGCCGCACGCCGAAGCGGTTGATGAAGGCGGCGGCGAACGGCGCGATCAGCCCGAACAAGGCGAGCCGCACCGCAAACGCGACCGAGATCTCCTCCGTGCTCCAGCCGAACTCCTTTTCGAGCGGCTGGATGATGACGCCCGGCGCGCCCATCGCGCCCGCCGTCGCCAGCATGACGAGGAAGGTCGCTCCGGCGACGAACCCAGCCGTAATAGAGATTCCGCGCTCGGCCATCGCCGCGGCGAGCCGGTTGGAGAGCGAGAACGCCGCGAACCGCCTTTGCGGCTGGTCAGTGCTCTGAACAGCTTGCCCCGATATCGTCATCTCAAGCTCCGTGACGGGTCGCGACCCGCAAACTGGCCAGAAAAATTCAAAGATTGTGCGCGAGCGTCTCGCAGCTGCGCCGCTCCGGTCGCGCCAAGCGCCGCCTCGACGCGCCGCTGGGCTTCGTCCCACAAGGGGGCGCCGACCCGCAACGCGCGCTCTCCCTCAGGCGTGAGCCGCACCGCAGCTTCGCGGTGGTCCTCCGCTGAGGCCATGGACACGAGCCGAAGTTTTTCCAGCGCCTTCACGTTTCGTCCGATCGTCGATCGGTCCAATTCGGCGAGCCGCCCAAGCCCGGTCAGGGACACCGTTCCGGCGCGCTTGATTTTTCGCAAGAGACTGAATTGCGCGAGCGTGACGCCCGCCGGCTCGAGGAGCGAGTCATAAAGCGCGGTTGTCTTTCGCGCGGCGGTCCGCACCGCGGCGCAGTAGCAGGTGGTGTGCATTCGCGGGTATATACCCACGTTGCGCACGGGGCGCAAGTCCGGACTTCGCCGAGGAATGCGCCAACCGTTGAAGACTCAAGCGTCCTGCACTTCTGCTCGCTCAGGCCGTGCGATGACGGACTTGCGACGCCCTAGCCGGAAAACGCCTCCCAGCCCGCGACGGAGCGCGCGTTGGCATAACGGCCCGGTCGCTTTCAGGACATAACCGGGCTAAGAGCGCTTCGACTTGCCGGAGACGGAGGTGATCGTCCGACGAGCGGATCAGGGAAGGCAGACTTGAGGCGTTCAGGCCGCCCCATTGATTGAACGCAGCGGTTGCCGTCGCATTGATTTGTTGCGGTCCAGCTCGGCGGGCGTCGGCATTTCGGAGCTTGCATGGCGGCCGGGAAATCACCGCCGTCTAGAAATTTTGCCGCCCGTACCGGATGTCGCGCGCGATCGACGCCCCGAATTTTGCGGTTCATTGGACGTTGCCGGCCTAAAGCAAAGTGTGTCGTCGACAGAAGCCTCGCCGAGCGCTGGGCCGGTATCCGCAAAGACTGCAGAGCGGTCTTTCCCGTAGACTTTGCAAAACAGGACTGCAACATCGCCCAGCCTGATGCCATAGTGCGCACTGGAACTTAGCCGGCAAGACGAAATAATTGGCGATTTTCACTGCGTCAACCCAATGCCGCTGTGTGGTCTCCGGCGATCCCGGTAACGTTAAGCTAGTCGTCGAAACATAAGCTTTGCCCGCAGCGGATCGCCCGATCCGTTGCACGATTGGAACCTTCGTCTTCTGGTCAACTAGAAATCCGAAGATGCTTTACGCCGCGAATCTCGCAAGTTGCTTGCGCTTCGCCGAGCCCAGCGACTTTGTCGCTGACCCGAACGCCGCCCGACGCGCTGGCGAATTGACAGCGTGCCCGTTAATTGTCGAGCCCGAGATTCCCCTGTCGCGATGTCGGCGATGCTTCCGCGTGTCCGTCGCACGAGATGCGAATCCTATCGGTCGCGCGCCGATCAGCGGTCTCTCGTGGACGAGCCCGGACAGATCGAAGCCATCGACCGTCGCCGCCCAATCGCTTGTCTCGCCCGAGCGCCGTGCACGCAGGTCGCGTGCCGAATCGAGCGTTCCATCGACCGCGCGGATGCAGATCTGCTTGCCCACGCGACCTCGCGAGGTGCTCGCTAGCTGCCAAGCTGTCTCATCCGCAATCGCGGCAAAACTACCGCAGATGCAGTCGCGCATGATCGATCAGCGCTCCTCGATGTCCGAGATCGCAGCCAGATGAATATCCAGTCCGAAATGGGAACTCAGCTACTCTAAGCCGAACGCTCGCTCGCTTGCGGTCAAGCTCGGCTTCGCCCGCCAAGCGCGCGGCCAGGGACTCGAGCCTCGAACCGAGCTCATCGAGTTTCGAGGCGAGCGCGTTGGCGCGCTCATCGGCATCGTCGGAACGCTTGCGCTGGGCTGTCGCCTCGTCGCGCGCCTCGGCCAGATCGTCGGCGAGGGTCAACGCGGCCATGATGACGAGACGCTGGTCGCCGATCTCGCCGAACGTCTTGCGCATCTCGCCGATCTTCTCATCGATCGTGCCGGCAAGCGATTCAAGCCGCGCTTCTTCACCCTCGTTGCAAGCGAGGCGGTATTTGCGCCCGTCGATGGTGACCGAAACCTGTGACATCGCGCGCCTTTTTTCCGGCGGACTGGCCCTAGTCTTCCGAAACCCTCGCCGACTGGCCGAGAACGCGTTCAATCGCCTGCGCAGCGTGGGCGAGCCGCTTCCCCGCTTCGCTATTCGCCGATTCAAGCGCCCGCGACCGGTCGACGGCGGCGTCGAGTTCGACCGCGAGCCGCGAGCGATCGTCCTGCATCAGCGAGAATTCCTCTTGCGTGGTTGCGCGCGCTTCGTCATGGCGCATGCGCATGTCGGTCGCCCACTCGAGCGCGTCGACCGCGGAGGCGAGACGTTTGAGCGAGATCTCAAGCGAATCCATGGAGGTGTTGATTCCATCCCTTGCGAGGTTTTGTTTACGCGATGCTTGAACGCAACGTCAACGCGCGCTCCGGCGCAATTGACAGGTTCCTGCGACCGCCCCTAATTGACGCGCCCGTTCCGTCCGGAGTCAAATCACGGCCCGAGCTCGGAACTCCGAATTGCCGGCGCCCGATTCTTGAGGAGACTCCCGATGGCGACAACGACCATGTCCGCTGGTGCGACGAGCGTGTCTCACGACGCGATGGCCAACGCGATCCGCTTTCTCGCCCTCGATGCGGTGGAGAAGGCCAAGAGCGGCCATCCTGGTCTGCCGATGGGGTGCGCTGACATCGCCACGGTGCTCTGGCGCGACGTCCTGAAGTTCGACGCGTCCGATCCCCACTGGCCTGATCGCGACCGCTTCATCCTGTCCGGCGGGCATGGGTGCATGCTGCTCTATAGCCTGCTCTATCTGACCGGCGTCGGCGGCGCTCAAGGACTGGGGATCGACGACATCAAACAGTTCCGCCAGGTCGGCTCGCGGACGCCCGGGCACCCGGAATATTGGTGCGCGCCGGGCGTCGAAACGACGACCGGTCCGCTTGGGCAGGGGATCGCGACGTCGGTTGGCTTCGCGATCGCCGAACGCATGATGGCCGCCCGCTTTCCCGGGATCGTCAATCACCACACTTATGTCATCGCCTCGGACGGCGACTTGATGGAGGGCGTGAGCCAGGAATCGATCGGCATCGCCGGCCATCTCAAGCTCAACAAGCTGATTGTTTTCTGGGACAACAATGGGATCTCGATCGACGGCCAGGTCCCGGTCCTCGCCGACAACATCGACCAGGTCGCCCGCTTCCAGTCGGCGGGCTGGAACGCGAGCCATATCGACGGGCACGACCCGAAGGCGATCCTCGACGCGATCCGCGCGGCGCAGAATTCCGACAAGCCGACCATGATCGCCTGCAAGACAACGATCGGCTTTGGCCTGCCGACCCACGCGGGAACCCAGAAAGCCCATAGTGACGCGCAGGGAGCCTCCGAGGTCGCCGGCGCGCGCAAGACCCTCAACTGGCCCTACGAGCCGTTTGTCATTCCCGACGACATTCTGAGCACGTGGCGCAAGGCGGGGACGCGCTGCACGGCAGAGCGCGAAGAATGGAACCGCGCGGTTGAAGCGCTCGACGCGAAGCTGCGCGCCGAATTCGAGCGCAGGGTGCGCGGCGATCTGCCGCAAGGACCTCGATAAGGTGATCGACGCCTACAAGAAGAAGCTTGCCGACGAAAAACCGGAGGCTGCGACGCGCAAGGCCGGCCAGGCGGCGCTCGATGTGATCGGGGCGGCTGTTCCCGAACTCATCACCGGCTCGGCGGACCTCACCCCGTCGAACAACACCAAGTTCAAGGACGAGGTCGAAATCAAGCCTGACGACTTCTCTGGCCGCTACATCCATTGGGGCATCCGCGAGCACGGGATGATCGCCGGGTGCAACGGCATCGCGCTGCACGGCGGCTTCATCCCCTCGGGCGCGTCGTTCTTCTGCTTCACCGACTATTGCCGGCCCTCGCTCAGGCTTGCGGCGCTGATGAAAATTCGGGTCGTGCACGTGTTCACCCACGATTCGATCGGCCTTGGCGAGGATGGCCCGACCCATCAGCCGGTCGAGCATCTGGCGTCGCTGCGCGCGATGCCGAACTTCTTATATCTGGCGCCCGGCCGACAGCATCGAAACGGTCGAGTGCTGGCAGGCGGCGCTCGAGCGCGAGCACTCGCCCTCGATCCTGGCGCTGACGCGCCAGTCCATGCCGGCGGTGCGGCTGACCCATGTGGAGGAGAATTTGTGCGCGCGCGGCGGCTATGAGGTTTCTCCCGCGTCGGGAGAAGCCCAGGTGTCGATCTTCGCCTCCGGCTCCGAAGTGTCGCTCGCCGTCGCGGCGCAGGCGCAGTTGAAGGCGAAGGGCGTCGCCGCCCGGGTCGTGTCGATGCCCTGCTTCCCGGCCTTCTTCGAGCAGCCGGAGGACTATCGCCGCTCGGTCATCGGCTCGGCCAAGGTGAAGGTCGGCGTCGAGGCCGCGGTGCAGGTTCGGATGGGACGCGATCATCGGCGATGGGCCCTTCATCGGCATGCATAGCTTCGGCGAAAGCGGACCCTATAAAGCCGTCTACGCGCATTTCGGGATCACGCCGGAGGCGGTGGTCGAGGCGGCGCTCAAGCGGCTCGGCGCCTGACCGAAAGTCACGGCGCGCCGTCGCCGCCGGGACCAATACACTGTGGACATTGGATCGGCGATCGGACAATAAGCGCGGCTTCAGCAGATTGAATTGCGAGGCGTCGGCGGCAATGTCGCGGGCGCTGCAGGAGAAGAGACAATGGTTGCCAAGGTAGCGATCAACGGCTTCGGCCGGATTGGACGGCTGGTGCTGCGCGGAATTCTGGAATCGGGCCGCAAGGACATCGAAGTCGTCGCCATCAACGATCTCGGTCCCGTCGAGACCAACGCGCACCTCCTGCGCTACGACAGCGTCCACGGGCGCTTTCCGCACAAGGTCAAGGTCGAGGGCGACACGATGGTCGTCGACGGCCACAAGATAAAGGTGACCGCGATCAAGGATCCGGCCGAGCTTCCGCACAAGGCGCTCGGCGTCGACGTCGCGCTCGAATGCACGGGCATCTTCACCGCTCGCGAGAAGGCCGCCGCCCATCTCAAGGCTGGCGCGAAGCGCGTCCTCATCTCGGCCCCGGCGGAAGGCGCGGATCTGACGGTCGTCTATGGCGTCAATGACGACAAGCTGACCAAAGAGCATCTCGTCGTCTCGAACGCGTCCTGCACGACCAACTGTCTTGCGCCGGTCGTGAAAGTGCTCAACGACGCGATCGGCATCGAGCACGGGTTCATGACGACGATCCATTCCTACACCGGCGACCAGCCGACGCTCGACACGCTGCACAAGGATCTCTATCGCGCCCGCGGCGCGGCGCTCTCGATGATCCCGACCACGACCGGCGCGGCGAAAGCGGTCGGCCTCGTCCTGCCGGAGCTCAAGGGCAAGCTCGACGGCTCGTCGATCCGCGTGCCGACGCCGAACGTGTCGGTCGTCGACTTCAAGTTTGTCGCCAAGCGCAAGACCAGCCCGGACGAGATCAACAACGCCGTCAAGGCCGCCGCCGACGGCAACGGCCCGCTCAAGGGCATCCTCGGCTACACTGACGAGCCCAATGTCTCGAGCGACTTCAACCACGACGACCGCTCCTCGATTTTCCATCTCGATCAGACCAAGGTCATCGACGGCGATTTCGTCCGCGTGCTCTCCTGGTACGACAACGAATGGGGCTTCTCGAACCGCATGGCCGACACGGCCGTCGCGATGGCGAAGCTGATCTGAGGATTGAGTGTCGCCCCCGTCGAAAGCGGGGCCCACGATCGGTCGCGAAGGCCCGCTCGACCGGGCGCGGCTGGACTGCATGCCCGCTTCACGCGGGCATGACCAGACGTGGACGGCGTCGAAACTGCGTCGCTGCCGCGGGAAGCTTCGAGAGGCGCCGCATGACCACACCGTTCCGCACGCTCGATGACGTCGATGTCGCCGGCAAGCGCGTGCTGTTGCGCGTCGATCTCAACGTTCCGACGGAGAACGGCCGCGTGACCGATGCGACGCGCATCGAGCGGGTGGCGGCGACGATCACGGAGATCGCGGACAAAGGCGGCAAGGTCATTCTTCTCGCCCATTTCGGCCGGCCCAAGGGCGGCCCGGATGAAGCCAATTCGCTCAAGCCCGTCGCCGCCGCGGTCGCCGACATCATCAAGCGGCCGGTCGCCTTCGCGACCGACTGCATCGGCAAGACGGCCGACGATGCGATCGCCAAAATGAAGAACGGCGACGTGCTTCTCCTCGAGAACACCCGCTTTCACAAGGGCGAGGAGAAGAACGATCCGGCCCATGTCGACGAACTCGCCAAGCTCGGCGACATCTATGTCAACGACGCCTTCTCCGCCGCCCACCGCGCCCATGCGACGACCGCAGGGGCTCGCGCACAAGCTGCCCGCGTATGCGGGACGAGCGATGCAGAAGGAGCTCGAGGCGCTGGAGGCCGCGCTCGGCAGTCCGAAGCGCCCCGTCGCCGCGATCGTCGGCGGCGCCAAAGTGTCGACCAAGCTCGACCTCCTCGGCAATCTCGTGAACAAGGTCGACGTCCTCATCATCGGCGGCGGCATGGCCAACACCTTCCTGTTCGCCGAGGGCAAGGCGGTCGGCAAGTCGCTGTGCGAGAAGGATCTCGCCGACAAAGCGCGCTCGATCGTCGCGGCGGCCGAGAAGGCGAAATGCCGCATCCTGCTGCCGGTCGACGCGAATGTCGCCAAGGAATTCAAGGCGCACGCGCCGGCGCATGTCGTCGACGTCGATCATGTTCCCGAGGACGAGATGATCCTCGACATCGGTCCGAAGTCGATCGCCGCGGTCGAGAAGGCTTTGGGCGAAATCAAGACGCTGGTCTGGAACGGCCCGTTCGGCGCGTTCGAGACGCCGCCCTTCGACGCCGCCACGATGGCGATCGCGAAGACCGCGGCGCGCCTCACCAAGGAGGGCAAGCTGATCTCGGTGGCCGGCGGCGGCGACACCGTCGCCGCGCTCAACGAGGCCAAGGTCGCGGACGACTTGACCTATGTCTCGACCGCGGGCGGCGCGTTCCTGGAATGGATGGAAGGCAAGGCGCTGCCGGGCGTCGAGGCGCTGAGGGCGAAGTAAACTCAGGCTCCGAGGAGCGCCTCCCCCAAGACGTTTGCGGCGTTTTCATTGGCGCAATGTGTATAATGATGGCGCATCATACGCGCCCGTGAGCGGCCGGTATGCGCAAAGATGACTTGAGCGCCTCTGACCAAATTCTTTAGCGAACAGAAATAGGCTAACTTGGCGTCCCAGTCATTTCGTGCTGTCATTGCGAAATGGCTATTGACGTTTGGATGCAACAACCGACCGATCGACTGTTACAAAGCCCCTTTATCACGTCATTGCATAAATGGATTCCGTCCATTCCGCGCGCCGCGGTTTCCGTCGAAGCGGTGATCCAACTCTTGGATGAAGCGAACGTGCAGTCCGCGCTTTTGTCAGCGTGGTACGGCCCCCAAGGCCCATTGATCAGCAACGAAGAGGTTCACGCCTGGACACGCCAGCATCCTAATCGTTTCTTCGGAATCGCCGGCGTCGATTTGCGCCATCCAATGCAAGCGATCGAGACTCTACGCAAGTGCGTGCACGACTGCGGTTTCAAAGGCCTGCGCGTTATTCAGTGGTTGTGGGAAAAACCTTGTACCGATCCGCTCTACTATCCCCTCTTCGCCGAATGCGTGCAGCTGAATATTCCTGTCTGTCTGTCTGTAGGTCTCACGGGTCCACTGCAGACATCGGAAACCGGCCGCCCTTTGCATATCGAACGCGTGGCCCTGGACTTTCCCGAATTGAAAATCGTGTGCGGGCATCTCGGATATCCATGGCAACAAGAGATGATCGCCTTCGCTACGAAGTTTCCGAACGTGTATATCGATAGCTCGGCCTATAAGTGTAAACGCTTTCCTATGGAAATCGTGAATTACATGAAGACCAACGGACGTAAGAAAGTATTGTTCGGATCGAATTATCCGATGCTCACGCCAGCGGAATGCCTCGCCGACTTAGAGCACCCTCGGCCTCACGCGCGACGCCGCCGAGTGGCTTGGCGAACAACGCTAAGCAGGCGTTCAAGCTTTGGGTGAGCTGAAGACGCGCGCACGCTTAACGCGGCCTGACGGCGAGGCTCTGCGTCGCGCGGCCGATCATTCCCTGCTCGTCATAGAGCGCCGACTCGGCCATCCCGCAGCCGTTGCCGCCAAGCAGGGTGCGCGCCTCGAGGCAGATCCATTCGCCCTCCGGCCGCCGGAAGAGGTTGATGGTCAGGTCGCAATTGATGAAAAGATACTGGCTGAAGTCCAGCGACGCGCTGATGCCGTTGCCCGAATCGCCGCCACCGCCACCCGCTGATACGGGGCTCGGCTGCTCGCCCTCGACCAGCGGATGGTTCATGCGAAACCAGGCGGCGGACGGTCCGTTGAAAAAGCGTCCTGCGGCAAGCCGATTCTCGACCAGCTGGCCGTAACCCGTCCTCAGTCCGCCATGGGGATCGTGACGACCGGGCTCTCGCTGGCCGGCTTTGGCGCGCGCGGGCGGTGGATGGCCCAGCGTCCCGTCGGGGATGGTGAAATCCTCCTCGCGCTGCATCAGCGCGGTGAAACGGGCGACGTCCTTGCCGCCGCGCAATCAGCCGCCCCGAAAAGTGGCCGGCGTTGCGGCCGACATAGTCCGGCGCGACCTCGACGCGGCAGTCGCCGATGGGCGCGGGCCTCAGGAGATTGACGGTCAGCCGTGCGAGATGGGTCAAGCCCTCTTTGGCTGCCTCGTGTTCGATCGCGCGACAGATCAGCGCCGAAGGCGGTCCGGCGTGCTGATGGTCGGGATGCCAGGGGCCGCGGGTCAGCTCACTGGCGCGAAACACGCCGTCGCCGACTTCGCTATAGGCTGCGTCCAAGGAGAGCCTCCGCAATTGCGCCGCCCCTTCGCTCTCGTCGGCGCGCACGTGAGTTTTTGCGCCACACGGGAGTTTGGCGCAAGATGGTTCGTATATAAACCAATGTGGCGAACATGTGGGTGAAGCCAAAGACATCGTCTCGCCTGGGATCATCCGCGTGACAGGGCGTGGAGACTGTGCTCGCCGCCATCCGGAGAACCGGCCTTGTTCCGCGCGGCGCAGTCTCGCTCGCGGACGGCGAGCGGGTCGGCGAACTCGCCGGCATAAGCACAATCGTTCTCGCCGGCATGGTCGGGCGCGAGGGTTGGGACGCGTTCGCGGCATCGCCCGAGGCGAGCGACGGACTGGACAATCCGCTCGACCGCTGGAGCCGGCGGCTGATCGAGGCTCTGGCGCGCGAACTCGGCGGCAAGGCGCTGTTCCCCTTTGGCGGCCCGCCCTTTTTGCCGTTCCAGCGATGGGCTGAGCGCGCCGAACCCGTCCATTCCTCGCCGATCGGCCTTTTAATTCACCCGTATTACGGCCTGTGGCATTCCTACCGCGGCGCTCTCGGCTTCGCCGAAGCGCTTGATGCGCCCGAGCCAGCGGCGGCGCCGAGCCCATGCGAAGTCCTGCGCGGGCCGCTGGTGCCTGAAAACCTGTCCCGTCGGGGCGTTTACAGGCGTCGGCTACGCCGTGACGGCTTGCGCCGGTCACCTTCGCAGCGCCAGCCGGCGGGGATTGCATGGACTTTGGCTGCCGGGCGCGCCGGGCGTGCCCGGTCGGCGCGGAACACGCCTACAGTCCGGAACAGGCGAATTTCACCATGCGCGCTTTTCTGCGCGCGCAGGACGCCGGCTGAGGTCGACTTCTAAGACGGGGGAACCTTGAAGACCGACCAGCCGGAGACGGCGTAGTTCGCAGAGCCCCTCGCCACCGCGGTGACGCGCCAGGCCAGAGTTCTGGCCGTCCGGCGGAAGCGGCAGGCGCACGCTGCTCAGGTCGACGAAGCCGCTCCAGGCCTCGCGCGAGGCGCGATCGTCAAGCACGCGGAGTTCGACGAAGTAGCGCACAGCCTCGGGTTCGAGCGATGACGTCCAGACGAGATCGACCTCACGCAAGCCAGGCCCGAGCGAACGTGTTCCGAGGGGAAAGAGCGGCTCCGGCGCCTTGAGAAGCGCTGGCCGGTCAGCGGGCGATCTGGTTTCCGCCAGACGTTCGCGAGCCGCCGGCAGAGCCGCGGCGGCGTACCAGCCGCGAGCCAGATCGACATTGGCGGGCACGCCCTCGCCGCCTTCATAGAGCTGCCCGAGGTTGAAGGCCGCGCGACGGTCGCCGCCGGCGGCGGCGCGCGCATACCAGATGGCGGCTTGCGCCACGTCGCGCGATGCGCCGCGGCCGCTGTCGAGCATGACCGCAACGTTGAACGCCGCCCGTGTGTGACCAAGATCCGCAGCGCGGCGCATCGCGGCGAAGGCCTGGACGGCGTCCGGCGCTCCCGCCGCGCCGATATCCAGCGACAACGCCCGCTCAAACCAGACTTGCGCCTCCGCCGAGCCCTCCTCGTGCGCTGGCGCCGGGGGGCGCAAAATTCCGGCGGCCTGCGCTGTCGAGCCGACCGCCGCAAGGACGATTGCAGCGAACCAGAGCCTGGTCGTGATCCTCATTGCGCCCTCACCTCCAGGTGATCTCGACCCGCCGGTTCTGGAGCTCAGCGACGCCCTGGTCGGTGGGGACAGGCAGATCGGTCTCGCCCTTGGCCAGGACCTGGAATCGGTCGGCGGGAATGCCGCGGGCGAGCAGGCCTCGCAGCACCGCCTCGGCGCGGCGCTGAGACAGGTCGAGATTGACTTCGGCGCTGCCGGTGCGGTCCGCGCTGCCCGTCAGGATCATGACGATGGGCTTGCCTTCGCTGTAGGCGCGCGAGGCGTGATCGAGCACATCCTTGTCCTGGTTGCGGATCGTGGTGCTGCCCGTGTCGAAATAGACAACCAGGGGCGCGGGCGCGGCCGGCGCTGGCGGAACATCCGTCTTCGCAGCGTCGGCCTGCGGCTGGGCGAACCGCGGGCGAGGCGGGTGTCTGGGCCATCGCCGGGGCGGCGAGACATGCGGCGAGGAGGACGACAAGCAGGGCGGGTTTATTCATGGCTATTTTCCTTTCCAAAGGCGGCTATCGCCAGGTGGCTGTCGCCGGACAGACTGAGTTCGACCGCGCCCGGGCGAGCCATGAGGCCATCCTTCGGTTGAGGTCGACGCGTGGCCACGATTCCGGCAAGACGTCCCACGCGCTGCGCGATCGCCTCGTCCGGCCGGTAAGAAAAACTGAGCTCGGTTCGGACGGCGCCGGCGCTCTCGCGGAGGTCGGCGACCTCAACGCCCTGTTTGGTCAGCGCGTTGCGGAGAGTTTCGGCGAGCGCAATTGCTTTGCGAGTGGAGCAGGCCAAGCTAACGGTGAAAACACCCAGTATTATTGTAAAAAAGCAATGATGACTGTTGAGCGTGGCCTACGAAAGAGTAAGCGAAGACGAACGGGGCGGGCGCGTCTTCGTATGCACTATAATAATTTTGCTGGGACTCGCCGGGCATTCTGGCGATTGGTCAATGGAAGCTGGGTATGAGGGACCGTGGAACGTTAGCAATAAAACAATTGCAAGGGCAAATCGGATTAACATCCTTTAATAGCCGTTCCGAATATGTAGGTATTCTCTCTATTGTTATATCTGAATTGGAATTCTGCGACGTACAGATGCAGATATTTCCGGCTAACCTTGTGATACGTGCCAACGACGCCACGCTTGAGGATCGACCAGAAGCCCTCAATGGTGTTGGTGTGGACCGCGCCAACTACATGCTGGCCAATGGTGTGATCCACCGATTGCTGCGGGAAACGGTGCTTCAACCGCACATGGCCCGGATAAGCATCGGTGCAAAGCAAGCTAACGCGGTTGGAAAACTGTTTCTCGGACGAAAGCTTCAAGCGTCTCTCGATTAGTGTTCTCTACAACGCGAGCAACGACATTGCCCTTACGCTTGACTGCGCCGACAAAGGCAGTCTTGCCAGTGTCACCTCGTCCGCGCTGGCCGCTTTTCTTGTCCCAATGACGTTTCTTATCGCTCCCGCCGACATAGGTTTCGTCAACTTCAACGATCCCGCCAAGCTTCTTAATGTCCTCGACCATGGCGGTTCTGATCTTGTGGCACATAAGCCAAGCGGTCTTGTAGGAGCCGAAGCCCATATACCGGAAGATTTGGAGGGCGTTCAGGCCCTTCTTGCTGACCAGCATCAAGTGCGCGACTCGGTACCAATCTTTCAACGGCTTATTCGTGTTCTCAAAGATTGTGCCGGTCAAGTGCGAGAAGCGATAGCCTGTGGAGCCTCCCGGCGCGCACTCAGTGCGTTGCCAATGATGACCAGAGGCGAGCGCGTAGACCTTGGCGTTACCGCAGCGAGGGCAGGCAACGCCTTGCGGCCAGCGGCGCGCTACGAGGTACGCAATGCAATCGTCCTCAGTCTTAAACAGCGCATCGAATTGGGGCGCTGTCATCTGATGGACTGCTTTCGGGCGCGACATTGCGAGTTCCTTCCTAATCTAAGGAGAATATCCCATGTCTAGGCTCAGGACCTATTAAATTTCTTGCATAGGGTTGGATTGGCTGATTCATAGGCGAGGCGAGGAGGCTTCGCCATGGCTGATTTGTTTTTGCTTTCTGAAGCGCAGATGCGCCGGATCGAGGGGTTTTTTCCGCTGTCGCACGGCATCGCGCGGGTGGACGACCGGCGGATTGTGAGCGCCATCGTGTTCGTGATCAAGAACGGACTTCGCTGGCGCGACGCCCCGGGGGAGTATGGCCCGCACAAGACGATCTATAACCGGTTCATCCGCTGGAGCCGGCTAGGGGTGTTCAACAAGATCTTCGCCGAACTGGCGCGCAAGGGCGCCAAGGCCGAGCGGATCATGATCGACGCCACGCATCTGAAGGCGCATCGCACCGCCGCCAGCCTTTTAAAAAAGGGCCTGTTCCCCGACGTATCGGACGCACCAAAGGGGGCTTGAACTCCAAGCTTCACGCGGTTTGCGACGGCAAAGGCCGACCGCTCGCGATGTTGCTCAGCGAAGGCCAGATGAGCGACTTCAAGGGCGCGGCGTTGATGCTGCCCGCCATGCCGAGAGCCAAGCAGCCTGGAGCCAAGCAGCTTCTCGCCGACAAGGGCTATGGCGCCGATTGGTTCCGCGAGGCGCTCGCGAACCGCAAAATCGCCGCCTGCATCCCCTCAAAATCCAACCGCAAAGCCCCGATCCCCCACGACCCCGTCCTCTACAAACAGCGCCACAAAATCGAGACCATGTTCGGGCCGCCTCAAGGACTGGCGGCGCATCCACACCCGATACGACCGTTGCGCCCATACCTGTTCTCGGCAATCTGCATCGCCGCAGCTGTCATCTCTCTGGCTGTGATCAGGTTGAGCCTTCGAGCCTAGGTCCTTATGTCAAGTACGGGATAATCTCCCTGGCTTTTATTTGGATGGCTCCTGGCCGTCGGATCGTGCTCGAGTCCTCGGTCTCGCTGGCCCCCGGCCGGTCGGGATTTCATGAAGGAACGCGTCATGGAGGGGCTTGAAGGCAAGACGGCGCTGGTCACCGGCGGCGCTGGCGGGATTGGCTCGACCATCGGCGAGGCGCTGCTCGAGAGCGGCGGCCGGGTCTTCCTGCACGATCTGCCGGCCACCGACGGCGCGGCGAAGGCGCGCTCGCTTTGCCAAAGATTTGGCGAGGGCCGCAGGACCTTCGTCGCCGGAGATCTGAACGACCTGCCCGCCTTGAAAGCGGGATAGCGAAAGGCTCGCCGCCTTGTCAACAACGCCGCGATCGATCCGGTGGGGCCGATCGAGTTCGATCGACGATTTTCTCGCGGTTCAAACGATCAACGCCCACGCCGCTTTCGTCCTGTGCCAGACGCTCGCGCCTCACATGAAGCGCAAGGGCGCCGGCGCCATCGTCAACGTGATGAGCGTCGTTCTGTCCGGAGGATGGCCCGAAAAGGTCCCCTACGCCATGTCGAAGGGGGCATTGCTCGGGCTTACGCGCTCTTTGGCCCGGGAGCTGGGCCCCCAGAACATCCGCGTCAATGCGGTGAGCCGGGCGTTATTCCAACCCCGATGGAGCACAAGCACTATGCCAATGGCCGCGCCGCCTTCGATCAATGGGCGCTCCGCAAGCAATCCCTGCAATTCCGCTCGGACATCCGCGACGTCGTCGACACGGTGCTCTACTCTGCTTTCGCCATTAAGCCGATTCATGACCGGGCAGGAGCTGCACGTGAACGGGGGCATGTATATGGGCTGAAGGATGCGTTCATCGGCAATTCATGGCTCGCGCCGCAAACTGCGGATGATCGTAACGCTTATGCTCAGCCAGTCGTTTTTAAGAGGACCCTCAATGAAGAGAACGCTCGTCGCGATCGGCCTCGGCGCCGTCATCGCCCTTTCGCCGCTGGCCGCCATGGCGCAGTCCGCAAGCGGGACAGCCCATGCGGGTGGAGGCGGGTCTCACAGCAGCCATTTGCGCCACAGCCGCAACACGCACAAGGACAGGGCGCGCGCGGGAGCCGAGCACATGCGCACCATGCGCCACGCTCCTGCCGTTCCGAAGAACTGAGCGAAATCTCTCGGCGCGCGACCGGTTCGGCTCGCGCGCCCAGAGGACGTGCTTAGAGCGCCGGACAGGGCTTCACGCCCCAGATTTCCCGCGCGTATTGCCCAATCGTGCGATCACTCGAGAACTTCCCCGAACCCGCGAGGTTGAGAATGACCTTCTGCGTCCATTCGTCCGGCTTGCGGTAGAGATCGCAGAGCTTCTCGTCGGCCTGAAGGTAGGAGGTCAGGTCGGCGAGGTGCATGAACCGGTCGCCGTGGGTCAGGAGCGCGCCGCGCAGCGGCTCGAAGATCCCAGGCTCGTTCTGGCTGAAATGATCGGAGAGGATCAGATCGAGCGCCGTGCGGGTCTCCGGCTCGTTTTGGTAGTGCCAATAGGGGCTGTACCAGGGCTGGCTATTGGCGACTTCCTGCGCCGTGAGGCCGAACAGGAAGAAGTTTTCCTCTCCCGCCTCCTCGGCCATCTCGATCGTGGCGCCGTCGCGCGTCCCGATGGTCAAGCCGCCGTTCATCATGAACTTCATGTTGCTGGTGCCGCTCGCCTCATAGCCGGCCGTCGAGATCTGGTTCGAGACGTCGGCGGCGGGAATGCAGCGCTCAGCCAGCGTGACATTGTATTCCGGCAGGAACACGACCTTGAGCTTGCCGCGCATCGCAGGGTCGGCGTCGACCGTTTGTGCAAGGTTGTTGATGAACTTGATGATGACTTTCGCCAGATCGTAGGCCGGCGCCGCCTTGCCCGCGAAGAAGAACGTGCGCGGCGGGATATCGAGGCCCGGGTTCTCGCGCATACGCCGATAGATGACGACGATCCTCAGCGCATTGAGCAACTGGCGTTTATACTCGTGAATGCGCTTGATCTGGCAATCGAAGATGGTGTCCGGATCAACGGTGACGTCCGTGTGCCTCTTGACCCAGTCGGCGAAGCGCGCCTTGGCGAGGCGCTTGGCTTTTTGGACGTCCGCCCGGAACCCGGCGTCCCTGGTCAACGGCCGAAGCTTCTGAAGCTCCGCAAGGTCCGTGATCCAGCCCTCGCCGATCGCCGTCGAAATCGTCGTCGAGAGCGAGGGATTGGCCAGCTTGAGCCAGCGTCTCGGAGTGATCCCGTTGGTCTTGTTGTTGAAGCGCTCGGGAAACGCCTCGGCGAGGTCTTTGACCGTCGTCTTGCGCAGAAGGTCCGAATGGATCGCGGCCACGCCGTTGGTGCTGTGGGACCCGACGATCGCCAGATTGGCCATTCGGATGTGCTTGGTCTGGCCTTCCTCGACGATGCTCGTCCGCGCCACGCGCCCGGATTCGCCGGGAAAGCGCGCGCGAATGTCGTCGAGCAGCCGGCGGTTGATCTCGAAGATGATCTCGAGCTGGCGCGGAATGAGGAATTGCATCCAGTCGGCCGGCCAGCGCTCCAGCGCCTCGGGAAGCAAGGTGTGGTTGGTGTAGGCGAGGGTGCACCGCGTGATGTCCCACGCTTCGTCCCAACCGAGATGCGCTTCGTCGAGCAAGATGCGCATGAGTTCCGGAACGGCGAGGGTCGGGTGGGTGTCATTGAGCTGAATGGCGGCCTTCTCGGGCAACAACCGCCAATCGGAATTCGATTCCCGAAACCTGCGGATCGCGTCCGCCAGCGAACAGGCGACGAGGAAATATTCCTGCATGAGCCGCAGGGCTTGCCCCTGCTGGGTGTGGTCGTCCGGGATAGAGAACGCGGGTGAGCGATTCCGCATTGAGCGCCTCTGCGATCGAAGCGACGAAATCGCCGCCGCTGAATCGCTGAAAATCGAAGGCATGGGCGGCAGTGGCGCTCCACAAACGCAGCGTATTGACCGTCTTGCCGCCATAGCCGATCACCGGTCGATCATAGGGCACGCCGATCAGCGTCGACGGGCTGTTCGGAATCATGCGGAGCTGGCCGGCGCGCAATTCAAACGAGCAGCCGAACGTCACCTCCACGCTTTCGGCGGGGCGCACGATCTCCCAGGGATCCGGGTGGTTCAACCAGTTATCCGGGCGCTCCTCCTGCCAGCCGTTGCGAATTCTCTGCTGAAAGATGCCATGTTCGTAGCGCAGTCCATACCCCATCGCGGGCAGCTGCATGGTGGCCATTGAATCCAGGAAGCAGGCCGCCAGACGGCCCAGGCCGCCATTGCCCAAGCCCGCGTCCGGCTCCTCGTGGAGGATCTCCCACCATCGCGGCCATCGCTGCCGAAACTTGGCCCGACGACGGGATCGAGCAGGAGGTTCATCACATTGTTGCCGAGCGAACGGCCGATGAGGAACTCGATCGAGACGTAGTACACCCGCTTCGGATTCTCGCGCGCATAGGTCTTGTTGGTGCGCAGCCAGCGGTCCGAAAGAATGTCTCTCACCGCCCGCGCAGCGGCCTTGTAGCGCTCGCGCGTATTGGCGGTATCGGGCTCGACGATATTGTCGTATTTCAGATGTCGCTCGTAGAGCGCGTCCGGAGCGCCGGAGAACAGCGCCGCACTGACAGCGTAGGTCTTGAGGAGCGCGGCGGCGTCCGGCGAAGCATGCGCCGCTCGACTAAGCTCTTGCAGGTCGTTCATCGCCAGGGCCCTCCCACCGAGGAGGGCCTTTCATATCCGCCGCTTGTGACGCTCTAGCGACGCTGGTTGCCTTTCAGACGTTGTCGCCCTCGGTCGAGGCCACGCTGCCCGCGGCGCCTTGACCCGCCCATGTCCAGTTCTTGATCTCGGGCATGTCGTCGCCATAGCGCCGGATGTATTCGCGATGGTCGATCAGCCGGTCGCGGATCGCCTGCTTGGCGTAGGCGGCGCGCTCGCCGAGCTTGGGCACGCGGTCGATGACGTCGCCGACCAGATGGAACCGGTCGATTTCGTTGAGCACGCACATGTCGAAAGGCGTGGTCGTCGTTCCCTCTTCCTTGTAGCCGCGCACATGAATGTTGTCGTGGCCGGTCCGTCGATAGGTCAGGCGATGGATGAGCCACGGATAGCCGTGGAAGGCGAAGATGATCGGCTTGTCGACGGTGAACAGAGCGTCGAAGTCGCGGTCGGAAAGCCCATGCGGATGCTCGCTATGCGGTTGCAGCGTCATCAGGTCGACGACATTGACGACCCGGATCTTCACCTCCGGCGCGTGCTCGCGCAGGAGGGCGACCGCAGCCAGCGTCTCGAGCGTCGGCACGTCGCCGCAGCAGGCCATCACCACGTCGGGCTCGCCGCCGTGATCGTTGCTCGCCCATGGCCAGATGCCGAACCCCGCTTCGCAGTGCTTGACCGCCTGGTCCATGGTCAGCCATTGCGGCGAGGGCTGCTTGCCCGCGACGATCACGTTCACGTAGTTGCGGCTCTTCAGGCAATGGTCGGTGACGGAGAGCAGGCAGTTCGCGTCGGGCGGCAGATAGATGCGCACCACCTCGGCCTTCTTGTTCATCACGTGATCGATGAAGCCGGGGTCCTGGTGGGAAAAGCCATTGTGGTCCTGACGCCAGACATGGCTGGACAACAGGTAGTTGAGCGAGGCGATCGGGCGGCGCCATGGGATGTGGCCGCAGACCTTCAGCCATTTCGCATGCTGGTTGACCATGGAATCGATGATGTGGATGAAGGCCTCGTAGCAGGAGAAGAAGCCGTGCCGGCCGGTCAGCAGGTAGCCCTCGAGCCAGCCCTGGCACTGATGCTCGCTCAGCATCTCCATCACCCGTCCGTCGGGGGCGAGATGGTCGTCATATGAGAGGGTCTCGGCGGCCCAGGCGCGGTTCGTGACCTCGAGCACGTCCTGCCAGCGGTTGGAATTGTTCTCGTCCGGACTGAACAGCCGGAAGTTCTTCGATTCCAGATTGAGCTTCATCACGTCGCGCAGGAACTGGCCCATCACCCGCGTCGCCTCCGCGGTCGTCGGCGCCGGGCGATGGCACCTTGACCGCATAGTCGCGGAAGTCCGGCAGCTTCAGGTCGCGCAGGAGCAGGCCGCCATTGGCGTGCGGATTGGCGCTCATCCGGCGCGTCCCCTGAGGCGCAAGCGCGGCGACCTCGCTCTTGAGGCGGCCGGTCTTGTCGAACAATTCCTCGGGGCGATAGCTTTTCATCCAGGTCTCGAGGACGTGGACGTGCTCGGGGTGGCCGCGCATCGCGCTCATCGGCACCTGGTGCGAGCGCCAGTAGCCTTCTTCCCGCTTGCCGTCGATCTCCTTGGGACAGGTCCAGCCCTTTGGCGTGCGCATGACGATCATCGGCCAGATCGGGCGTTTCGAAAATCCTTTCTTCCGCGCATCGGCCTGGATGCTCCGGATCTCGCCGATCACGGTTTCGAGCGTGGCCGCCATGAGCTCGTGCATCACCGCCGGGTCATCCCCTTCGACGAAATGCGGCGCGTAGCCGTAGCCGCGAAAGAGCAATTCGAGCTCCGCATGACTGATCCGCGCCAGGACTGTCGGATTGGCGATTTTGTAGCCGTTGAGATGCAGGATCGGCAGCACCGCGCCGTCGCGCGCCGGGTTGAGGAACTTGTTGGAATGCCAGCTCGTCGCGAGCGGCCCTGTCTCGGCTTCGCCATCGCCGACGACGGCGGCCACAATGAGATCGGGGTTGTCGAAGGCTGCGCCATAGGCGTGCGAAAGCGCGTAGCCGAGCTCGCCGCCCTCGTGGATCGAGCCTGGCGTTTCCGGCGCCACATGGCTCGGAATCCCGCCGGGAAACGAGAACTGGGTGAAGAGCCGCTTCATGCCCTCCACGTCCTGCGGGATGCCCGGATAGACTTCGCTGTAGGTTCCTTCGAGATAGGCGTTGGCGACCAGACCCGGCCCGCCATGCCCGGGGCCGGTGATGTAGATCATGTCCAGATCGTGCTTCTTGATCAGCCGATTGAGGTGGGCGTAGATGAAGTTGAGGCCAGGCGTGGTGCCCCAATGGCCGAGCAGGCGCGGCTTGATGTGCTCTTCCTTGAGCGGCTCACGCAGCAAGGGATTGTCGAACAGGTAGATCTGGCCGACGGACAGATAATTGGCTGCGCGCCAGTAGGCGTCGATGAGCGCGCTTTCGGTTTTCGACAGCGTGCTTGCGGTCTTCGACGGGCTTTCCTTTTTCGACTGAGTGGTCGCCATCGCTATCTCCTCACCATCTCGTTGTCGCGCGGTTTGCGAGGCTTACCAGAGCCGATATCCATTGCGTAACAGCGCGCTTTTCGACGCGCATTTCCCGGCCGGCGCGAGGTCCGGGTAGGCCCGCGGGCGCAGTAAAGCCGAATTCTGCGGCGGTCGGAAGGCGCCTTATGGATTGGGCTCGCGCCCGAGCTCCCATTTTGCGCGCAGCCAATGGTCAAGCTCGCGTCCCTGCGGCCGGCCTTCATCGACCCAGATAAGATAGGCGCGCTCTCTGGTCTGATCGTCCGTGTGTCCATCGCTGCCCGAGGCGGCGGGACTATCCGCTGGGACGCCCGCACCGGGACGCCCGCTCGATTCCGTCGGCGGCTCGGTGGCCATGGACGTTGTCTCCCACCGCCCTGTTTCGCCCGCGCGACGCGCGCGCCCGAACCAGCTTGTGCCCATTTGATGACAGTGAAACGACACTCGGCCGGGCTTGCTCGCCGCCCCGCCATTGCGTCCGAGAGAAAACTTGGTTCAACTGGGTCGCTCGTCCTGGCGCGGGCCCGGGCGCGAGGCGCCTGGAAGGAGCGCCGGTCGCCGTCGCGGGATCGAGCGGGACGGGCGATCGGGCGAGACCGAGGAGGAATTCGATGTAGGATCTCTGATCGGACTCTCGATTTGGAGGCTGTCGCATGTCCCCACAAAGCAGCGGACCGTCGCTCAATCGGTTGAGAGTGCTATGGGCTGAAGGCAAGACCGCGCTTGGGGCGATTGCGACCATACCCTCGGCGCAGACGATCCAGATCATGGCTCGTTCTGGACTGGATTTTGTCATGATCGACATGGAGCATGGCGCGGTCGACGCCGGCTCAGCTCACAACATGATCGCCGCCACATCCGGAACGCCGCTGGTTCCGCTCGTTCGCGTCGCTTCCACGTCCGCCTGGCATGCGAAGGCGCCGCTCGACTTCGGAGCGCTTGGCGTCGCCTTCCCGATGACAAGCACGCAGGAGGCCGCCGCGGCGGCGGTGGCCGCTGTTCGCTATCCTCCGCGCGGCGAGCGCTTCTGGGGGCCCTTCTATGCGCCGCTCAGGTGGGACGTATCGATGCGCGAGTATCAGGACCGCATTGATGACGAGGTGCTCGCCATTGGCGTTGTCGAACACATCGACGCCCTCAAGACCATTCACGAAGTCGTCGCCACGCCGGGGCTTGACCTTGCCTTCATTGGCCCGGGCGACCTGGCGACCAGCATGGGACTGAAGGGCCGCGCCGATCATCCGGACGTGCAGGCGGCCATGAGGACGCTGGAGGAGGCTATTCGCGCAAGTCCGGTCGCGCTCGGAGGCGTCGCCACTACGCCCGAGCAGATTGCCGCCATGCGGCGCAGGGGTTACAAAGCGCTTGCTGTTGGCTTCGACTGGTCGCTGTTGCACGGGGCATCCAGTCGTTGATCGCCAATCCAACTTGACTGCGGCCTAGGTGGACGAAAGAGGGCAAGCCGCTCGCTTCCCCCGCCTGCGCGAAGTGCAAGGGAAAAGCCATGTCCGCCGCCCCAGTCCATGCCGACAATTCCGCGCAAGCGGAGTACTGGACGTCCGTCGCCGGACCGCGATGGGCCGACCATCAGGAGCATCAGGATCAGGTGCTGCGCCCGGTTTCCGACCGGCTCATCGCCGCGGCGGCGCCAAAGCCCGGCGAGCGGGTGATCGACGTCGGCTGCGGCTGCGGCGCGACGACGATCCAGTTCGCCGAGCGCGTCGGTCCCGCCGGCGCGGTCCTGGGGCTCGACATCTCGACGCCGATGCTGGCGCGCGCCCGCGAGCGCGCGCCCCAAGACCTGCCGATCAGGTTCGAACTCGCCGACGCCACCGTCTACGCCTTCGAGCCCCAAGGCGCCGATCTCGTGGCGTCGCGGTTCGGCGTCATGTTCTTCGCCGATCCGGCGCGCTCGTTCGCCAATCTGCGCAAGGGGCTCAAGCCTGGCGGGCGGCTCGCCTTCGCCTGCTGGCGCGCGGCCAAGCTCAATCCTTTCTTCGTCCTGCCGCTGCGCGAAGCAGGCAAGCACGCCCCTCCCCTGCCCGAGACCGCCCCTGAGGCGCCGGGTCCGTTCGCCTTCGCCAATGACGCGCGGGTGCGCCAAATCCTGAGCGACGCGGGCTACGCCGACATCGAACTCAAGCCGCAGGATCTCGAGCTCGACATCGCCGTCGGCCGCGGGCTCGACACGGCGGTCAGGGCCGCGATGACGATCGGGCCGACAAGCCGTATGCTCGACGGCCAGAGCGAAGCGGTTCGCGCCGCCGCGACGGCGGACATCCGCAAGGCCTTGGCCGCTCAGGCGCGGGGAGACAGCGTGCCGCTTGGCGCGGCGATCTGGATGGTCACGGCGACCAATCCAGCCTGACGCCGCCCCTTCGCCCTCCGGCCTGGGATAGGACATTTACTTTATGGCCAATGCAAATAAATGGCAATAAACGGGAGTAAACGCTAGTAAACGCTAGTAAATTTGCTAGCGTTTACTAGCGTTTATTTTTTGAATTCGTGTCTTTTCAATGGGTTACAGCCGATTCAAATAAAAAATCTTCCCCCGTCCAAAGGCTCTGCGCCAACCGCCCCAACGACCCCAATCGGTCCTTTCCTTCTCTCTCGGGCGACCCGGGCAGCGCCCGTTCAGTCTGGCCAGTCGAAATGTATAACACAGCTTTATGGTTTTCGCAACTCAATTCGCTATCGACACTCAATTCGCTATCGACAGTGGAATCTACGGCGCCGCCCACGTTCGCTAGAAACGAGACGGGCCGCCCGTCATGGGAAGGCCCAGGCGGCGCCCTTACGGCTGACCCGCCATGCCGGGCTATCCTCGCCGCTTTTGTCGATCCAGCCCGACGCCGGCCACCCGGATCGATGCGCACTCCGGCGCTGTGATCGGGATCACATCCGGATTGAAGAGCCCGGGATATTGGTGTTTAACACGATGATTGCTGCTTTTGCCTAAGGACAATCCGACAGGTTCGGTCCAGAGCTCGGGCAGCTTGCGACGCAGAGAAAATACGAGGCCCCGTCCTGTTCGCCGGGCAAAAGCCATACCCGACTTGGCGCCACGCTCTGCCGCCGCCGGACGATCCCGTGCGCGATCCACCCGCCGGGGAGCCGGCCGGCGCAGCGTCGAACGGAATTGTCGCCGAGCCGCGCCGATCTCTCGTTCGTCCGATCGTTCTCGGGATCAGTCTTGGCGTCGCCGCCCTGGCCCTGGTCGGGTTTCTTGTAACGCTCACGCCGCGTCCAGCTCCGGCGCCGAAAACGGCTGGCGCCTTGCCGGCGCTGGAGGCTGCGCCTCCGCCGTTGGCGGCCGCGGCTTCAAATTCCCCCGACCAGGCGATCGAGGGCGAGGAGCGCCTTTCGCGCCTCGAATCGCCGCCGATCCAGATCGGCGTTCCTCCGCAGGACAGTCTCGACGCCGCGTCGCCACGGGATTCGGCCCCGCTTGTCGACCTGCAGGCCTCGCCTCCCGAAGCAACTCCTCCAGTCGCTCTCGCACCCTTGCCGCCTGCTCGGCCTCCCCCATTTGCGCCGCCCGGCAATTCCGTGACGAGTTACGACCAATCGACCGCAATCTACGACATCTCAGCCCATACCGTGTATCTGCCTGACGGCATGAGTCTGGAAGCGCATTCCGGTCTCGGCGCCAGGATAGACGATCCCCGTTTCGTCGATGAGCGCGATCACGGCGCGACGCCGCCTGGGGTCTATCAACTCACGCTGCGCGAATCGCTCTTTCATGGGGTTCAGGCTTTGCGCCTGAACCCGATCGGCGGAGGGTTCACCTTCAATCGCGTCGGGCTGCTCGCCCATCCCTACATGCTCGGGCCGAACGGCGATTCTAACGGTTGCGTGTCCTTCAAGAACTACGACGTCTTCCTGCGCGCCTTTCAGAGCGGAGGGGTCAAGCGCCTCGCGGTTGTGGCGCGCTGGACTGGAGGTCCTCGCCAGTTCGGTGTGTTCGCGAGCTTGCGCCAGCCGCCCAATCGGTGAACCGGTTCGAGACCGCCGCGGACGCGCCTTGTCGCGAGCATCTGTAAAAAAATGGTAGGGCCCCTGCGAGAAGCTGCGTAGAAGCGCATCGGCAATACACGGGGAACAACGGCTTATGGCGGGTCCAGCCAGTCCTGAGAAGCCACGGCAGGGTGCGGTTTCATCAATGACCGGATTCGCCCGCGCCGCCGGCAGCGGCGGGACATGGCGCTGGACGTTCGAGCTCAAGACCGTCAACGCCAAGGGCTTGGACATTCGCTTGCGCATGCCCGCGCCCTTCGATCGGGCCGAAGGGGAGGCGCGCGCCCGGCTTGCAAAGGCGCTGGCGCGCGGGACCTGCTTCGCCACCCTGTCCTCGCAGCGTGAGGGCGCGACCACGACGGCGCGCATTGATCTCGCGGCGCTCGAATCCATCGCCGTCGCCGCCCGCGCCGCCGCAGTCAAGGCCGGGCTCGCGCCCCCGACCATGGACGGGCTGCTGGCGCTGCGCGGCGTGCTCGAGGCGGCTGACGTCGAGGACGACGAGGCGGCCGTGAACGCGGCCTGCGCGGGCGCACTCGCGAGCCTCGATGAGGCGATCGCCGCTCTCACCGACGCGCGCCGGGGAGAAGGAGCCGCGCTCGCCTCGGTGCTCAAGGACATGCTCGGGGGCATTGCCCGACTGGTCGAGGCGGCCGACGCCAATCCGGCGCGCCGGCCCGAGGCGGTGCGCGAGCGCCTCGCTCAGAGCATCGAGGCGCTGATGGCGTCATCGCGCGGGTTCGACGACAACCGCCTCCACCAGGAGGCGATCCTGCTTGCCGCCAAGGCCGACATCCGCGAGGAGCTCGACCGGCTCAAGACCCATGTCGCCGCCGCGCGGGCGCTGATTGACGAAGGCGGGCCGATCGGCCGGCGGCTCGATTTCCTCGCCCAGGAGCTTGGGCGTGAGGCAAGCACCCTCTGCGCCAAGGCCAATGATGTGAGCCTCACCGCGCAGGGGCTTGAACTGAGAGCGCAAATCGAGCAATTCCGCGAGCAGGTGCAGAACGTCGAGTGAGATTCGAAGCGATGGCGGCGAGCCGGCGAGGCATGATCCTGATTCTGTCCTCGCCGTCTGGGGCCGGCAAAACCACGCTGACCCGGATGCTCCTGCAAGACAGCGAGCTCGATCTGACGCTCTCGGTGTCGGTGACGACGCGGACCCCGCGTTCGTCGGAAGTCTACGGCGTCCACTATCGCTTTCTGGCCGACAGGGACGAATTCGAGCGCATGAAGAAGGCGGGGGAATTGCTCGAATGGGCCGAGGTCCACGGCAACGGTTATGGCACGCCGCGCGAACCGGTGGACAAGGTGCTCGCCATGGGGCGCGACATGCTGCTCGACGTCGACTGGCAGGGCGCCGCCCAAGTGCGTGAACAGCTGGGCGACGACGTCGTCAGCATTTTCGTCCTGCCGCCCTCGATGCGGGAATTGCGCGCGCGCCTTGAGCGGCGCGCGGAGGACACGACCGCCTCGATCGAGGCGCGTTTCCAGAACGCCCGAAAGGAGATCGAGCGGTGGCGCGACTACCATTACGTTGTGGTCAACGACAATCTCAACCGCGCCTATAGCGACGTGAAAACGATCGTCGCAGCCGAGCGGCTGCGCGCGAGGCGCATCCAGGCGGGAGTCGAGCAGGTGGTCGATCGGTTGATGGCGGAGTGAATTGTAAGGAATAAGAGAGCGATCTCAGCCTGTTGCATGATGACTTTGATGCGCCTCATGCAAAACTTCACATTGATCGGACTGCCGCTTTAAGCGCTTGAACCTGGAAATTGGAAGTTATCGCATCGCGCCGGGCCAATGCGTGGCCGGACGACAGGGGGAGCGGATCAATCAACGGCCAGCGAAAGTTGTTGCCGAGGCCGCTCGAATATGCAGCTATTGGGTTGTGGAGGCTAAAGGAGCCGAAAAATGAACACCTGGGCGCCTTCCAAGCGCGCTCGAAACGAACGCATTGACGCTGAGGCGGAGGCTTTGATCCGCGATCTCGGCGACCGGGCGTATCAGGAGGCGCGCCGAAGGGAGCACGAGGCCAGTTCCGATGCGTTCGCCGAGGATTGGGCGCTCGTCGCCAAGGCGATCGCGCGCAAGACCGGGAGCCGCGTCGGCCTCAATCTTTCAACTCAGCTGGAGATGAACACTTTCTTTGTGCTGGATCGCGAGCCGGGCGTAGCGGGCAAGGCTCGACCCCGTCCGGAGTTAGAGCCGGAGCCGGAACGTCAACCGAAGGCGGCCGGCGTTCCGACGCCGCAACCGTTCCGCATCCAGTTCATGGGCTCGGGAACCGACGCCAGACCGTCGATCCTGCGCGAAGATGAGATCCGCGCCTCGGATGTTTCCGCCGCGATCATCGCCGCGGCGATCGCCGCCTGGCCGCCCCACACGATCGCCTTGCGCATTCTCGATCGCGAAGGTCACGAGGTTTTCGGCCGGCAGAAAGCCGCCGGCCGATAGGGCTCTAAGGCCGCTCGACTCACTCCGCCGCGGCGGCGGTTTCGCGTTCGCGAACCTCGAAGATCTCGAACTCGTCGCTCAGTCCCCGCAGCTGTGAAGACCGTGGGGTCGTTCGGTAGCTTGCTTCGCTGAGCACGCGCGCCACCTCGGAGCTTTCGATGATCGGCTTGGTCGCCAGGATTGCAGTCGGATCGGCCAGCTCATTCACCCGCGAGGCGATGTTGACCGTCTGGCCGAAATAGTCCTGCCGGTCGTCGAGCATGACGGCCAGGCACGGACCCGAATGCAGCCCGATATTGAGCGCCAGGTCCTCGCCGCCGCGCGCCTGGTTGATCGCGCGCATCGCCTCGCGCATGCGCATCGCCGCCCGCAGCGCCCGGTCGGGGGTGGGGAAAGTCGCCATCACCGCATCGCCGATGGTCTTGACCACCGCGCCGCCCTCGGCTGAGACCGCCTCGAGCAGCGCGCCGAAGTGGCTGCGCACGAGGTCGAAAGCGGCGAGATCGCCGATCCGCTCGTAGAGCGCGGTCGAGCCCTCTGAGGTCGGTGAACAGGATCGTGAGGCTGGTGATCTTGAACCGCTGCTCGGGATCGAACGTCCCGCTGCGATAAAGATCGCGGAACGCCTGGTTGCTGAGCAGGCGGGTCGCGGTCAGAAACGGCAGGCGCGGGCTCGTGAGCTTGTCCATCTCCTCGCTGTGGATCCAGATCCCCGGCAGGGTCCGGCGCACGGTCTTGTTGTCGAACGAAATGCGCACCGGGCCGGGCTGAATCGCTTGCGTGCCGTTGTGCGAATGGGCGTCGGCGAAGACGAGCGACAGATTGCGGCGCTCGCGGGTCTCCTCGCCGTCGACGTTGAGAAACAGCGACGAGTGGGTCACGGGATCGAAGACGATCGCAAACCCCTTCGCCAGGCTCAGCGACATCGCGGCCTTTTCGCTTGCGCCGAGCTCCATCACGTCAAGCGTCACTTTCTGGATGGCGCTTTCGACGTCCTCCGGCGTGTCGTTGCTCGAGCTCCAGAAGATCTGGCGCATGTATTCGGCGAAAGGCAGCGAATCCGGTTCGTGCGCGGCGATGCGCCGAACGGCCGGATTGACCGTGAACGTGACCTCGACCAGCTTGTCGAGCATCGGTTCGTAGTCGGCCGTGCACAGCGAGCAATAATAGTGGTCGTGATTGAGCGTCTTCAGCGCCGCGCCCGCCTCGAGCACGCCCCCGCATCCCGGGCACAGCATGTTCCACGACATGTCGAACAGCCCAAGCCGCGCCCCATGAACGAAGCCGCCGATGGTCTCTTCCTCGTCGAGACCATGCGCTTGCGCATAGGTCAGCGGATTGATCCGGTTGAGGAACCGGTCCGGGTCCGTCTCAACCGAGGTCTTCAGGGCCTCGACCACCGCCGGATCGGCGGTTTGCCGCAAAAGTCCAAATAGTGCTTGCGCGTCAGCCATAATAATCCTCGAATCGTCCGTCTTAAGCCGCCTGGCCGCTCGGCCAATCGGCCATTTTTCGTGCCCGCCGGCGCCCCAAAGCGCGCGCGACGCTAATGGCGTTTATGTAGTGTCGAAGGCACGCTTTTTGTAGTGTCGCTGGGGTGGTCCTGCAAAGCCGAACTTCGGCGCAGTTTCGCGTGGCCCGCGCTCGCTGACCGGGACTTATCTTTCCGGATCAAGGCCGCCGGCGCGCTCCGAAACTTGCGGTCACATCGAGGCCAGGATTTTGCGCGCCGCTTTCAGATGCGGAATATCGACCATCTTGCCGTCGACCCCAAGCGCGCCCGCGCCGGGATTGGCCTCGAACGCGGCGATGATCTTGCGCGCATGCGCGACCTCTGCTTCCGATGGCGCATAACAACGGTTGATTGTGGCGACCTGATCGGGATGGATGGCGAGGCGGCCGGCGAAACCGTCGCGCCGGGAGCGCCGGCAATCGCGCTCGAGCCCCTCGGAATCGCGAAAATCGACGTAGATCGTATCGAGGCCCATGACTTCCGCGGCGGAGGCGGCGAACAGGCAGGCCGTGCGGGCGAACGCATAGGGAAACGTCCACGACCCGTCCGGCTTCCTTGTTGTCGGTCGCGCCGAGCGCCGCCGAGAGGTCCTCCGCGCCCCAGGTCAGGGCGATCAGCCGGGGATGGGGCGGCGCGTACGAGCCAAGCGCGAACATCGCCTTTGCCGTTTCGGTCGCCACGCTCGCCAATTTGACTGACCCTCGCGCCATGCCGGCCTTCGCCTCGAGCGCGTCGAGGTAATTGCCGATGCGCTCGAGATCGGCCGCGCTGTCGACCTTCGGGATCAACAGCGCATCGAGGCCGGGCTTCACCACCGCCGCGAGATCGTCGAGCGCAAGGCCCGTGTCGAGCGCATTGACGCGCACCATGAAGGTCCAGGCCCGCCCGGGCGCGTTCTCGATCAGACTGGCGACATGGGCGCGGGCGTTGGCCTTCTCGGAGGGCGCGACGGAAATCTTCGAGGTCGAGGATGAGGGCGTCGGCCCCGCAATCCTTCGCGCGTGCGAACTTGCGTTCGGAATCGCCGGGAACGAACAGGAGCGAGCGCAGTCTCATGTGGCTTTCCGCAATGTGCGCGGCGCTTATCGTCTAGGCCGCCGCCGATCTCGAATAGCCGGCCCCGCTCCAATTTCCCATCCCTACCGGGAGCGCCTTTGCGACAGATATCGCTCGAGGGCGCGCCGTCCGATCTGCTCGCCTTTCCAGCCGAGAAGCGCGCCGATGAGCGCCGCCGCGATCAGGACCCATGGGCTGGACGAATAGATCGCGCAGAGTCCCGCGAGGATCGCGGCGCCGGCCAACGCCACCCAGGTGGTGAACTCGGACGAACCCGTCATTGTCCTTCGCCGATCGCGTCACTGGCTCGCGGTTCGCCGGGCTGGAAAATTTTGAAGCCGAAGCGGTCCGCGCAGCCATTATGGCGCTGCCGGCCGGAGATGGATAGGCCGGCCAGCGGTAAAGCGCGGTTGCTCAGCGGCGGTGCCGAGCGAAACGGAACAAGGCGGCGGAATGAACCGCCGCCTTGCCTGGCCATCAGGCGGGCTCTCGCCCCTGATGGCGCACCACTGGGAAAAGCGTCAAAGCGGACTTGGGACGGTCCAGTAAGGCCCGACGCCATAATAGTCGTGCAGCTTGCCTTCATAGTCTGGGTCGCCCCAGGCCGGTTCGGTTCCGACCGGATAGGACGGGGCGTCCTCAAGCCTGCTCTCATCAATCTCAACGACATAGCCGCCGAGGTTCGTGTTGTATCTTAGGAGCGACCATGGGAGCGGATGATAAGAATTGCCGATTCCGAGGAATCCGCCAAACGACATGATCGCGTAAGCGACCTGGCCGGTCTGCTTGTCGAGCATCAGGTCGTGGACCGAGCCCAGCCGATCGCCTCCAGTGTTGAAGACGTCGGTGCCCTGGACTTTATCGGCGGCGATAAGGGTCGATGTTTCGCGGACGGCGTCCATGAGGAATTCTCCTTGGCTGTTGTCCAAGGAGCAACGCAAAGGCGAGTCGGAAGGTTCCAGGCAGCGGGCGCCAACCCGGAGAAGGTCGGCGCCCGCCTCGGACCCCCGTCCTTAAGCCAGATTGATCGCGACCGACTTCGTCTCGGTGTTGTGCTCCATCACTTGCTTGCCCATTTCGCGGCCCCAGCCGGATTGCTTGAAGCCGCCGAACGGCCAGGCCGGATCGCCATAATTGTGGCTGTTGACGGAACATGGGCGATGATCTCTTGCGTCGCCGGGTCCTCGACCTCGAACGTCTTGCCCCTCCTGGCCTCGACCCATTTGCCGCCGATCAGCATGTGATGCTTCTTGGCCAGAAACGCCTTCGAATCCTGCCGAGCTTCGCTTTGGCGATGGCGATGTTCATGACGTCCTCCCGAGATCGAGTTGGTGGGATTGGAGCTGCTGGGATCGCTATATCCATGTGAATACACAGCTGGGCGGGCTGCGTCCAGCGAGGCGCTGGCCGCTTGATCGCATGGTGTGAGTCGGAACTTCGGCGATCTCCTTGTAAATCTGCGCGCTGCACGTGGTATCCCATGAACATATCCCCAACGGGCGCCGGATCATGGAGCCTGGAGATGTTGTCATGACTCGCACCAGACTTTTTCGATCAAATCGCTCGCAAGCCGTACGTTTGCCCAAGGGTCTTGCGTTTCCGGACAACGTCAAAGAAGTGAGCATCGTGCGCGAAGGCAAGCGGCGGGTGATCGTGCCGGCGAACGCGGTGTGGGATGATTTTTTTGAAAGCCCTGGCATCGACCTTCCCGCGCGCGACCAACCGGCGCTTCAGGATCGCGAACCGCTCTGATGCTGAGGTTCCTGCTGGATACGAACCTCTGCATTCGCGTCTTGCGCGATCGAACGGCTTTGCTTCGCGATAAGTTCAATCTGGAAGCGGAATCGCTGGCGATCTCAGCGATCGTGCTGACGGAGCTGTTACACGGCGCTTAAATCAGCGCGTCGGGACGTCAACCGCCGGGAGGTCGAGAGCTTCGCCGCTCGGCTCGAGGTCCTGCCTTTTGACATCGCAGCTGCGCATCACGCGGCCGATATTCGTGCGACCCTCGAGCGGCAGGGTCGAACGATCGGGGGCTACGATATTCTGATAGCTGGCCACGCGCGCAGCCGCGCGCTGACCGTGATCACCGGCAATCGCGGCGAGTTCGACCGGGCGCCCGGCTTACAGTGCGAGGACTGGGGATGGAGCCCCGATCCTTAGCTTGGAGCGCTCCCTTTTCAAGCCGCCTTGCGCCGCGTGACTTCCGCCTGGAACAGCGGAATCTCCGTCGCCAAAGCCGCGGCGACGCTGGGCCTCGCGCGCATGCGCTCGAGATAGGCTTTCACGTTCGGATAGGCCGAGAGGTCGATCTGAGGCGTCGCCCGCGTCCAGTTGAGCACCGTCGTCAGATAGCCGTCCGCGACGCTGAAGCGGTCGAGCAGGAATTCGCGGTCCTTCAAGCTGGCGTCGAGATAGGCGAGGCGGGGGCCGTATTTGTTGAGGGTCCAGGCCTTCACTTCGGCCGGCGTCTTGTCGCCGAGCAGCGGCGTCATGAGACCTTTATGCAGTTCGGCGCCGATGAAGCTCAGCCATTGCCGAAGCTTCGCTCGCCCGACGCGGTCGGAAGCCGGCGGCGCGAGCTGGGCCTCCGGATAGTGGTCGGCGATATATTGCAGGATGGCCGCGTTCTCGGTCAGCACGGTGCCGTCGTCGAGTTTCAGCGCCGGCACGTAGCCCAGCGGATTGATGGCGCGATAGTCGCCGCCGGTCTTGAGTATGCGTCCGGCCTGGGTGTCGACCTCGACGAGATCGATCGCGGCGCCGGCTTCGGCGAGCGCGATGCGAGCCGACATCGAGCAGGCGAGCGGGGCGAAATAGAGCTCCATGGGTTCCTCCGTTGCAATTTTTGTACTGTTGCGCATATAATGCGGGCCGTCAAGAGTTTTGTTCAACATGGTACAAAAAACTGCGCCCCGGTCCAGAAGTCCGCCTCACGAGGGCGTGGCCGGCCGCGCGCCTTTGAGGCCGACACGGCGCTTGCGCAAGCGATGGAGGCGTTCTGGAGCGACGGGTTCGCCGCCACCTCGCTCGACGACATCAGCGCGGCGACGGGCCTGAACCGGCCGAGCCTGTATGGCGCCTTCGGCGACAAGCGCGCGCTCTACCTGCAGGCTTACGGCCAGTATCGGAAGCGCATGGACGAGTTGTTCGCGCCTTTGTTTGCGGCCCATGAGCCGCTTCGGACGAAGCTCACGCGCATCCTCACCGCAGCGCTCGATCTCTATCTCAGCGGCCCGGACGGCCCGCGCGGCTGCTTCACGGTGCTCAGCGTCGCGTCGGACGCGATCGCCGATCCGGAGCTGCATAGCCTTGTTAGCGAAGCGATCGAAGGCACAGATCGGGCGTTCGGGCGCCTGTTCGCCGATGCGCGCGCCACGGGCGAATTGCCGGAGGGCGCCGATCCGCGCCGGCTGGCCCGCGTGGCGACGGCGACGATCCACACGATGTCGATCCGGGCGCGCGCCCGGATTCCGCGCGCTGAAATCCTGCCGATCATAGACGACGCAGTGACCACCATCTGCGGAGCCGAACGCGGTTAGAGGCGGGCGGGCTTCACCGACTTCGTTGTGGCGCGAGGGAGCCGGCTTCGAAGGGAAGCTTTATCGCTTGACATCCATACCGACTGATTGGTATGCATTGCGGCATGAACACGGACGAGCGAACAGCGAGCGTCTCAGCCAAGTCGACCAAGGCGGCGATGGCCGAAGCGTCAGGCCGAAAGCTGCTCGACGCCGCCGTCCATGTGATCCGCGCCAAGGGCTATTCGGCGGCGCGGGTCGAGGACATCTGCGCCGAAGCGGGTCTGACCAAAGGCGCGTTCTTCCATCACTTCGCCAGCAAGGAAGCCTGCGCCATCGCTGCGGCGGCGCATTTCGCCGCCAATGCGGATGCGATCTTTGACGCCGCGCCTTACAGCCATTTGCCCGACGCAAGAGCGCGCGTTCTTGGCTATGTCGATTTCCGCAAGGCCATCCTTCAGGGCGACTTGCCGCAGTTCACCTGCCTCCTCGGCACGATGGTGCAGGAGGCTTACGATTCGCACCCCGCCATTCGCGCGGCCTGCGACCGATACATCAGCGCGCATGCCGAGCGGCTTGAAGCCGACATCGCCGAGGCCAAGGCGCGTTATGCGCCGAACGCCGCATGGACGCCGGACAGCGCCGCCCTTTATTCGCAGGCGGTCCTGCAAGGCGCGTTCATTCTCGCCAAGGCCAGGCACGGCCCTAAAGTCGCCGCCGACTGCCTCGACCATCTCAAGCGCTATTTCGAGACGCTCCTGCCGACTGGCGGAGCGGAACACCCGGCGCGCTGATCCGTTGCCTAAAGGCGCGCTGAAAACATTACCCAAAAGAGGAGACGACAATGACCGAGCAGAAAATCACGCCCTGCCTCTGGTTCGATTTCAACGCCGAAGAGGCGGTCGCCCATTACCTCTCGATCTTCACCAACAGCCGCATCGCTGTCGACGGCGCGCTATGGCGAGTTCGCGCCTGGCCGGAACGGCGCCGTGATGACGATCCTGTTCGAGATTGAAGGCCAGCGCTTTTTGGCGCTGAACGGCGGGACCTCATTACAAATTCACGCCGGCTTTGTCGCTCATGGTGAATTGCGACGACCAGGCTGAGATCGACGCGCTGTGGGAGAAGCTCGCGGAGGGCGGCGAGCATGTCCAGTGCGGCTGGCTGACCGACAAATTCGGCGTCTCCTGGCAAATCGTGCCCCATTCGCTGCCTGAACTCCTGGGCGGCGACGCTCAGCAAACCGACCGCGTCATGCGGGCGGTCATGACCATGAAGAAGCTCGACGTCGCCGAACTGCAGCAGGCGTTCGCGCCAAACTGAAGGAGGAAATCATGGCCAACGCAACTCAATCGGACGTGCTCGGCAAATTCGTCTGGTACGATCAGATGTCGAACGATCTTCCCGGCGCCGAAAAATTCTACGCGAAGGTCGTCGGCTGGAGCCTCGCGCCCAACACGATGAACGCGCAGAAATACACGCTGCTCAAGGCTGGCGAAACCATGGTCGGCGGGCTGATGCCGATTCCCGAGGACGCTGCGAAAATGGGCGTGCGTCCGGCCTGGATGGGCTATATCGCGGTCGACGACGTCAAGGCCTACGCCGACAAGGTGAAAGCGGCGGGCGGGGCGATCCATCGGCCGCCGACCGCAATTCCCAATGTCGGGACCTTCGCCGTCGCCGGCGATCCGAGCGGCGCGGGCTTCATGCTGTTCAAAGGCGACGGCGACCAGGCGCCGATGCAGGATCCCATGAAGCCCGGCTATATCGGCTGGCACGAGCTGCACGGCGGCGACCCGGAGAAGTCCTTCGCCTTCTACTCGGGCCTGTTCGGCTGGACCAAGGGCGAGGCGCTGGATATGGGCGCCGTGGGAACCTACCAGATCTTCACGACCAAGGGTCAGCAGTCCGGCGGCATGATGAAGAAGATGGCTCAGGAGCCTGCTCCGCACTGGCTCTATTACATCACCGTCGATGCGATCGATGCGGCCCAGGATCGGGTCAAGTCGGCGGGCGGGCAGGTGCTCAACGGACCGATGCAGGTTCCGGGCGGCAGCTGGGTCATCAACGGCCTCGATCCGCAGGGGGCGATGTTCGCGCTGGTCGCGCCGAAGAAATAGCGCCGATCGGCCCGCGCCTTGTTCAAGCGGCCGCCAGGCGCAAGTACGGCATTGGAACTGCAAACGCGTTCGGCGGCCGGTAGGGCGCGGGCCGTCGGCGCTGACGGGTATCCGAAGGTCGTTTACGTGTGAGGTTCCGAAAGCTCCTGGGAGGAAACGATGCGCGTCATGGTGATCGTCAAGGCGACGAACGACAGCGAGGACGGCAAGCTGCCGCCCCCTGAACTGCTCGAACAAATGGGAGCTTTCAACCAGCAGTTGATGGACGCTGGGATTTTCGTCGATGCGGCCGGCCTGAAGCCAACCGCCAAAGGCGCCCGTGTCGCTTTTTCCGGTCCGGACCGCTCGGTGACCAAAGGCCCGTTTCCCAATGTCCACGACCTCGTCGCCGGCTACTGGATCTGGAAGGTCCACGATCTCAACGAGGCGATCGAGTGGGTCAAACGCTGCCCCAATCCCATGCCCGGCCCGTCCCTTATCGAAATCCGCGAGCTCTTCGAGATGGAAGACTTCGACCGGTCGAAGTAGGAGCGTGCGCCGCAGCTCAATTCGCCATGCCGACGGGAACGGCGCCGCGATCAGTCGTTGAAAAATTCGCTTCGTCTCTTGTCATCGCCGCGCCGACGCATAGCATGGGCGGCTCAAAACGCATGCCGTTCAGCCCCTGATCGGCGTAAGCGTTAAAAACGGCGAGCCATGGCAAAAGCAAAAACGCCGACCACCGCGGCATTCGTCAGCCAGAAGGGGGGCGTCGGCAAAAGCACGCTGGCGCGCCTGCTCGCCGTGGGTGCGATCCACCGCGGGCGCAAGACCCTGCTCGCGGACTTCGATCTCGATCAGTTGACCTGCGTCGAGTGGAGCGCGTTGCGTCTGCGCGCCAACCTCGAGCCCGAGGTGGACACGCGCGCCTTCAAGAGCCTGAAGAAGCTGCGCCGCGAGGATGGCGTCGCCGATTTCATCGTCGCCGACACCCGCGGTCTCGCCGACGACCTGTCGACCGAGATCGCCGAGGTCAGCGACGTCGTCTTTCTGCCGACCGGCGTATCGAGCGACGATCTGAGGCCGACGCTTGCGCTGGCGCGCAAGCTTGCGCGGCGCGGCGCGGAGGGGCGCCTGGTGCTCGTCCTGTCGAAGGTCGGCCGGTCGGAGACGCAATTCTCGAAGGCGGTCGAGGCGATCGAGGACGCCGGCTTCGAGCTCCTCAGCGAACATTGGCCGCAGCGCGACGGCTTCCAGGCCGACCTCGATTCCGGCCGCGCCGGCCGGGAGGCGCGCAATCCCTATTTGCGCAAGATCGCGGAGCTCATGGAGGAGGCTCTGTGGGCGCGCACGATGAAGGCCAAGCCGCGGCAATGAACCGCTCCCGGCGGCCCTTAGATTCCTTTGATTTCGCAGGATTTTGAGCCGAAAACCGGCATCCACTTTTCGGCAATCCTGCTCACGGCTGCGCCAGAATGAAGAGGCGCGGCGAGCGCAACAAGACACCGCCGTCGGGCTGAGGCGGATAGGCTTCACTCAATTCCGCAGCATAGCGATCGAGAAACGCGCGACGATCGGCTGCGTCCAGCGCCGCCAGAAAGGGCGCGAGGCGCGTCGTCTCCATCCATTCGACGACCGCCGCGATGTCCGGCATGGCGTGGAGATACGTCGCTTCCCAAATCTCGACGGCGCCGCAGATCGGACTGAGAAGAGCGTAGAGGCCTTCCATCGTTTCGTTGAATGGCCGCGTCTTGGCGATCGGCAGAAGTGTCTTCGCCCAGGGCCCGTCGGCGGCGATCATGCGCATCAGCGCCCGGCTTGGCTCATACAGATCGTTGGGAAATTCAACTGCGAGGCGCCCGCCCGCCGCGACCATGCCGACCAGCATGGGCAACAGCCGCCGCAGCGAGGACACCATTTCCAGCGAGCCGTTCGAGCAGATCAGGTCGAACTTGCGTTCCGCGCTCAGCCAGCGGCCGCCCAGGTTTGGACCAGGATCGGTCAAATGCGAAAGGTCGAAGGCCTCGATCTCGGCCGTGGGGAACCGGCGAGCGAGCAGCTCGCTCATCGAGCCTCGTCCCTTGTAAACATCGGCAATGCGGCGCGGCGCAGAATCGGGAATTCGGCGCATGAGATCCAGCGCCCCTCTCATCCGATGCTCCTGCAGCAGCGAACGGCCGGGTTCGATTCGGCCCGCGGCGCGGTCACTCATCGGGTTTTCACTAAGCTCAAGCCCCGGCCGGACGCTGAAACGCGATCGCGCCAGGCCGCCGGTCGTGTCCGGCAGCCTGGCCATTCAAATCACGGGCGCCGGTCGTTACGTCGTGGGTTTGATCGCCGTGAGGTCCATCTTGTCGCCGGCTTTGGTGTAACTCACCGTCACCTTCTCGCCGACCTTGAAATCGGACAGCTTCACGCTCTTGGGCGCCATGTAGCTCGCGCCATTGTCCAAGGTGACCATATCCTTGGTCGTATCCATGCTCTTGATCTTGCCCGTGGCGTTGGCTGCATAGGCGGCGGACGCCGCGCCGAGCAACGCCGTCGCCAGGACGGCGCCTAACAACATTCGCATCGTGCTTCTCCGTTTGTGAGCAGAAGCCTGACTGCGCCCGAACGCATGATCTTGACGGCGCACTCACGCCTCGACACGAAGGCAAGCACGCTTCACATCACGTCGTGCTGGCTGCGAGATTAAATTTCGTTCATCGAGGTCAGGCGCGCTCGAGCCGGGTCGGCGGTTGGCGGAGTTCAATCGCCGGGAGGCCCAACAAAAATGCATGTTTCGCCGCAATCGGAATGCGCGCGTACGCATCCGAAGCGATCATTGAGAAAGCTTAATCCGCCGGCGAATGCCCGGATAGCCGGCGAAGCGTAGTGTCGCCTCATTGACCGCAGAGGGCGGTCGCACGCTGACGGCGATCGCCGTTCGCGGAGGGGTGGCGATGATGAGATCGAGGCTTAGCCCGCGGGAGATCGTCCAGAGGCTTCAGGTGATCGAGACGCTGACGGCGGAAGGTCTTCCAGTCGCCGAAGCGCTTCGCTCGGTTGGACTGGGGCAAGCCGAATACGATCGTTGGCGGGTCGAATACAACGGCCTGGGGCGCACGCTTGGTCCCCTCGTATGCGCCAAGCCGAAGCCGGTGAAGAGACCGCGCCGCGCCGCCGGCGCTCAGCTTCGCAAGCCGTCCTCGTAACGCGCCTGGCCCGAGCGCGGAGGTTGTGGGCCGAGGCGTCGGCATGCAATGGTCGGGGCGGGTCAACATGGCGCGGAAAGCGCGCGTCGACACCGGCCGACGACGAGGGGGTCCTGCAATGATTTATGAGCTTCGCATCTATCGCTGCCTTCCTAACCGGATGCCGGCTCTATTGAAGCGGTTCGAAAAGACGACGCTGCGGATCTGGGAGAAACACGGCATCCGGCAGGCTGGCTTCTGGACGACGATGATCGGCGAATCCAATCAGGAGCTCACCTATCTCCTGGCCTGGGAGTCGCTGGCCGAGCGCGAGAAAAAATGGGCCGCTTTCGTCGGCGATCCGGAATGGCTGGCGGCGCGAGACGAGAGCGAGAAGGATGGGCCTATTGTCGCCACCTTCTCAAACGCGATCCTGCAGCCGACGTCCTTCTCGAGCGTACGTTAGGACGCCTTTTCCTGCCGCGTCAGGGAGGCGCAAGTCCTCAGGCTGTGCGACCCCGAACCATGCGGACGATCCAGATCAATATGCAGGCCCCGATAAACCCGAGGATCAGGTAGCCGATCCATCCGCCGAGCACGATCCCGAAAATACTGAGAATGGCGCTGGCGATCGCCGCGCCAACGACCCCGAGCAGGATATTCGTCAGCAATCCCATATCACTCTTCATGAATTGCTCAGCCAGCCAGCCAGCAATCCCGCCGATGATAATGGCCGCGATCCAACCAACTTCCGCATCATGCATGGCGCGTCTCCTCAAAGCGAAGCGCAGCCTTGCACCCGTTTTGGGCAGTCAGCAAGCGCGGTTCCGGGGACCTGGGCATCGGATCCTGCGCCAGATGCTGCGTCAAAAGCAATCCGTTTGAGTGGGTACGACAGCCGCGTAAAAGCTTTTTGGCTAGCCAACGATCTCATTGCCGGAAAAGAACTGCGCGATCTCTTGCGCCGCCGTCTCCGCCGCGTCGGAGCCGTGGGCGGAGTTTTCGCCCATCGACAGCGCGAAGTCCTTGCGGATCGTCCCGGCTGCCGCCTTTTCGGGATTGGTCGCGCCCATCACGTCACGATAAAGCTGGATCGCGTCCTCGCCTTCGAGCACCTGGACGACGACCGGCGCCGCGGTCATCATCTCGACCAGCTCGCCGAAGAACGGGCGCTCGCGATGGACGCCATAGAACGTCTCCGCCTGCGCGCGGGTCATATGCACGCGCTTCTGCGCCACGATGCGAAGCCCTGCCGCCTCGATCCGCTGATTGACCGCGCCCGTCAGGTTGCGGCGAGTGACGTCGGGCTTGAGGATCGAGAAGGTGCGTTGGACGGCCATGGCGTCGTTGTCTCTGGTCGGGTTGTTGCGGAAAGCGCTGCGGCTTATACCGGCGGCCCGGCGGGCAGGCAAGGCGCGCGCAAGTCCGAGCGAGCGGACCTGCGCGCCCGCCGCTCATTTCTGACAAACGAGGCGCGGAGGCCAAGCGAACATGTCAAGACTTCGGGATTCTCACGGCTGTCGCATTCATTGCGGCGATCACTTCCGTTCGCGCCGACGGGCGGGTCTGGGTTATACAGAGCTGGCCTGGCGACATTGATCTGATCCCGTGCAGCGCATGGAGCAAGGCCGGCGACGGGACTTGGGTCCTGACAGGCGGATCGGTCAAGCTCGGCTCGGAGACCATGGACAATGTCGGGGTCAAGGGCGACGCCGCGGCGCATAAGCTCGACCGGGAGTGCGGCGCCAAGACGAAGTGACAGCCGGGAGCCATCGTAGTCGCGCTCCATAGCCTGTCATCAGACGGGCGTTCTGTCGAACACCCTTTGGAGCGCGGCGACGCGGTCGGCGACCGCGTCTACAAAGCGCGAGGAACCGGGAGGCGCCTCAGCCGCACATAGAGCGCGCCGGACCCGCCATGCGCGCGTCCCGCTTCCTCGAAGCCGAGCACCACCGAGCGCAGGTCGGACTCGCGCAGCCATTGAGGGGTGAGGCGCCTCAGCACGCCGCGTTCGTTGGGCCAATGGCCGACCTCGTCCAGCGGAGCGCCTTTGCCGGTTACGACGATCACGAGTCTCGCGCCGCGCGCCTGCGAATGGCGCAAGAATCCGCGCAAAGCCTGATGCGCCTCGGCCTGGGTCAGCCCATGCAGATCGAGCGCTCCGTCGATCGCGGCGCGTCCGCGCGAAAGCTCACGCTTGAGCCGCCGTTCGATCGGCGCGAGCGGCGGCGCGGAGGGCTTCGCCGGTCGGGCGGCCGGAGGTTCGGCGGCGGCCGGAGGGCGGGGCGGGGGGTCGGGCGGGCCTGACGGAATTCGATGGCGCGGGCAGGGTCGCGCCGCGCCGCCGCGCGACAGAGCGCGCGACCTCGGTCCAGAGCGCGATCTCCTCGTCGCTCAGGCGCCGCAAACGATGCGGGCGGGGCGGCGTGTCCTTCAAGGGTCGTCCCCTCGCGGCAGAAGGACGATGAACTCGGCCGGATGGCGAATGGCGCCGGCGCGCGCGCCTGCCTTATCGCCGCTGCCGAAGAAGAGGTCGGCGCGCGCCGCTCCCACAATCGCCGAGCCGGTGTCCTGGGCGATCATGAGCCGGCGGAACGGCCGGGGCGTCTCGTCCGCCCAAGGCAATTTCGCGTCGATCCAGAACGGCAGGCCGTAGGCCCACATCGTCCGGTCGACCGCGATCGAGCGCAGCGGGGTCAGGGACACGCCAGCGCCGGCGATCGGACCGAGGTCGGGATCGAAATCGTCGACGAGCTGGAAGAACACGAACGAGCGATTTCGTCGCATCGTCGCCAGGCCGCGGGCGCTGTCGTGGCGCAGCCATGCTTTCAGGCTGGCGAGCGACATGTCGCTTTCAGCCATCTCTCCGGCCTCGATCAAGATCTTTCCAATGGATGTGTATGGCAGGCCGTTGCGTCCGGCATAGGCGAGGCGCGCGCGGGAGCGATCGGGAAACTCAACCTGCGCGGAGCCCTGCACCTGAATGAGAAAGGCCTCGACCGCATCGCGAACCCACACGATCGGGTCGCGGCGCTCAGCCTCGATCTGGGCTCGATCGGGGTAAGGGACAAGCGAGCCGTCGCTCAGGCGCCTGGCGCCGCTGACGTCCTTGGGAAACGCGACCGGCGGAGGGTCGGCGCCAAAAGTCACGAGATCAGTCGGCCGTGCGAGGATCGGCCAGGCAAACGCCTCGGTTTGAACCCGCGAAGCCGGCACGCAGGGCTCGTAGTACCCGGTCAGGAATCCCCGGCCGCTCTCGGGAACCACGCGGAATGGTCGAAATCGCGTCTCGAAAAATGTGCGCGCGTCGGCCGCAGCCGCTCCGCAAAGCGCCGCGCGCGCGTTCACAAGCAATTCCTCCGCCGCGGACTGCGCCGGACGGGGGCTGGTCTGATCGGCCGCGATCGCCCGCGCCGAGCGCTCGAAAGCGCAAAACGCCGCCTGATGGTCGTCATCATTCCAGCCCGTGAGGCTTTTGAAATCCGAAGGCTCGAGGCGGGGCCGCACGGAGCTTGCCAGCCTTGTGGCGCGGCTTAGCTTTCCGAACTCGGTCGCCGTCAGCTGCCAGTTGGGATCGCGAGAGCGAACATCACGCGCGAACGTCCATAAGTCGACATGATCGACGACCGTGTTTGCCGATCCGTCGACGACTTCGCCTTGCGCGTCGCGCGTTACGGAAGCGAGCTTGGCCGCGAACCGCACGCTGATGCGCGCTGTCTGGCCGCCAAGCGCAGCGTCGGCGATCGTCGCGTTGTCGATCGAGACGACCGTGGTCGACATCGTATGTCCGGCGTCGGCGCGGGCGTGGATCGCGCTCTCGAAATTGGCGAAGGCCTCGGGCGACATCAGGCTTTTGAGGGCGTCGGAATTGCCAGCGGCGAAAGCATGGACGACCATGTCGTAAGCGCCCCGGGCGCCGGCCAGAAAGGCTTGCGGCGAAAAGCTGCGATCCGCCGCGGCGATGGCGTCGAGACCGTTCCAGACCGCAGGATCGGGCTCGGCGACGCCTTTCCAGCGATCCGCCGGGGCCAGTGAAACAGCCGTCGAGGGCGCAGCGTCCGGCTGGGCGACAGGGGGCGCGGCGGAGCCCGGAGCGCGGCGCAGCGGCGCCGCAAGCTCACCGGGCCGGTCCGAATCCTGGCGCATGCCAAGCACTGAGCGCAGCTTCCAGGCGACAAACAGCGCCACAAGCGCGAATATGACGGTCGGCAGATCGATCTCCGGCATCGTCGTTAAGCTCCTCGCTTGCCTAAGCAAAAGTCACTTGGCCCGCTCAACGCCATAACTAGGCGCGGCCGAGCGTTTTGGCTAGGAGCATGGATTAGCAGCCTTGCTGGGGTCTAAAGATGGCGCCGCCCAGTGATCGCAGCCATTCCCTTGATTCCGAGGCCCCAAATGCAGCGCGAAGCGACGTGAGGCCTGCAAATGTCATCGGCGTCGCCGGCGCCGGGGCCTGGGGCGTGGCGTTGGCCAACGCGGCCGCGGCCGCTGGGCGCACGGTCGTCCTCTGGGGCCGCGATGACGCCCGGATGCGGGCCATCGCAAAGACACGTCGGAGCGACCGGCTGCCTGGCGTCGATTTGGCGCAGGCCGTCGAGGCGACATCCGATCTTGAGGAGCTTGGGCGATGCGACGCGATCCTGGTGGCGGCGCCGGCTCAGGCGAGCCGCGAGATGACGCTGCGGCTGGCGAGGGCGCCGGGATCGGCGCCGCTCGTCACCTGCGCCAAGGGCATCGAGCGCGGCACGCACGCGTTCATGACCGAGGTCCTGGCCGAAGCCGCGCCCGGGCGACGCACGGCCATTCTCTCCGGACCCTCCTTCGCCGCCGACGTTGCGGCTGGCCTGCCGACCGCGGTGACGCTCGCCTCGCCGATGAAGACCTGGCGCGGGCGCTTTGCGAGGCGCTGCGCGGGCCGACCTTGCGGCTCTATCATTCGACCGATGTTCGCGGCGTCGAGATCGGCGGCGCGGCGAAGAACGTGCTGGCGATCGCCTGCGGCGTCGCCGCCGGCCGCGGCCTTGGCGCGAGCGCGGTCGCCGCGCTAACCGCCCGCGGCTTCGCCGAGCTTCGCCGGTTCGGCGAGGCTTTCGGGGCGCGGGGATCGACGCTGATGGGCCTCTCGGGGCTCGGCGATCTCGTTCTGACCTGCTCCTCGGCGCAATCGCGCAACTTCGCCTTCGGCCAGGCGCTCGGACGCGGCGAGAGCGAGACGCAAGCGGAAGCTGGCGGCCTCGTCGAGGGCCGGTTCACCGCGCTCGCGCTCACCGAACTGGCGCGCCAGCGCGGCGTCGACATGCCGATCGCCGATTGCGTCCAGGGGCTGATCGAAGGCTCGCTCGACGTTGAGGCCGCGGTGAGCGCGCTGCTCGCGCGGCCGCCCAAGGGGGAGGAATGAGGCCCGAGCGTTTTGCAATTTGACCTCGCCTCGCTTAAGCCTTCGCGCGTTCGCGGCGTTCGCGAAATTCTAGCGTGAGTTGGCGATGGCGCACTGGCTGTTCAAAAGCGAGCCCTCGGCCTGGTCCTATGAGAAAGTGGCCGGACTCGGCGCTGCCGGCACCGACTGGAGCGGCGTGCGCAATCATACCGCCAAGCTCAACATGCAGGCGATGAAGGTCGGCGAGCAGGCCTTTTTCTACCACTCGAACGAGGGAAAAGAGATCGTCGGGATCGTCGAGGTCTGCAAGGCCTATCGGCCCGATCCGACCGACGCGACGGGCAAGTTCGGGATGGTGGACATCCGCGCGTTGCGGCCGCTGCCGCGAGCGGTGACGCTGGAAGAGGCGAAGAGCGACAAGCGTCTGGCCAAGATGGCGTTGGTGACGCAGTCCCGCCTCTCCGTCCAGCCTGTGACCGACGCCGAATGGGCGGTCGTTTGCAAGCTCGGCGGCCTTTAACGTCATTCTTCAATTGGCCAGATGGCGGCGGCGAGGGAACTTCGGACCCAGGTGTCTGTGGCGGCAGCGTTATGCCGACGTGCGCTGATTTTCAGGCTCGAAGCTTATCCGGAGGCGCATACCGGTCGCCGTGGCGAAGCGTCGCAGAGTCCGCGTTGAGGGCTGGGACTTTCCGCTTTCAAGGCGGGCAATCGCCTCCTGCGAGGTTCCCATGGCTTTCGCAACGTCTTCCTGAGTCATGTGCGCGGCGTCGCGGGCCTTGATGAGCGCTGTCGCCAGGGTGAACTCGTCTTCAAGCGAATCATATTCGGCCCGGAAAGCCGGGTCGTTCTCCCACTCCTTGAACACCTCCTGCACAGGGATGTTTTTGCGGCGGCTCATTCTACCTCCTTCGCCCTTCGCAGGGCCGTTTCAATCTCGCGGCGCGGCGTTTTCGCCGTCTTCTTCGTGAAGACGTGGACGACGACAACGCGTCGGCCTTTGGCTGTAACGTAAGCGGCGCGTGCAATGCCGTCTTTGCCCTTCATCCGCATCTCCCAAAGCGGGCCTTCCAGATGTTTGATGTAAGGCTCCCTAACCTTTTCCAGCCCGACCGCGCCGATAAGCTCCACAATACGTCGGAAGCTCGCGCGGATGTCCGCGGGCTGAGCCGCCAACTGGTCCCTTATGGCTCCATCCAAAAATTCAACCGTCCAGGTCATCTCAATATATCATTTTTGATATAAACATGCAAGTCCTCCCCGGCCGGTTCCGCTTTAACTCGTGAGGCTCCCTCTGGAGTGCGCACGGGAGCCGCCCGGGTACGCTTGTCGCTTTTTCCCTCGTTAGGGCATAGTTGCGTCTTAGCCTTTTGCGCGAGAGCGGAACTCCGCGCGACCAATTGCTCGGGAGGAGCCCCATGTCCGACAAGGCTTATGACGTTCCGGCCGAATGGGCGAAGCGCGCCTGGGTGAACGCGGCCAAGTACGAGGAGATGTACAAGCTTTCGGTGAGCGATCCAGAAGGCTTCTGGGCCGAGCACGGCAAGCGCATCGACTGGTTCACGCCCTTCTCCAAGGTCAAGAACACGTCGTTCGACGCGAAGAACGTCTCGATCAAATGGTTCGAAGACGGAATCACCAACGTCGCTTACAATTGCATCGACCGCCATCTCCCCAAGCGCGCCAACCAGACGGCGATCATCTGGGAAGGCGACGATCCCTCGAAGTCCGCCCACATCACCTATGCGCAGCTTGCGCATCGCGTCGGCCTTTTCGCCAATGTGCTGAAGAGCCACGGCGTCAAGAAGGGCGATCGGGTCACGATCTACCTGCCCATGATTCCCGAGGCGGCTTACGCGATGCTCGCGTGCGCGCGCATTGGCGCGATCCATTCGGTCGTGTTCGGCGGCTTCTCGCCCGAAGCGATCGCCGGCCGGATCGCGGACGCCAAATCCGACGTCGTCATCACCGCGGACGAGGGTCTTCGCGGCGGCCGGAAGGTTCCGCTCAAGGCCAATGTCGACGCGGCGATCGAGAAAGTGGGCGGCGTCAGGACCGTGATCGTTGTCAGGCACACGGGCGACCACGTCGGCTGGCGACACGGGCGCGACGTTTGGCTGCGATGAAGCCGAACAGCAGGTGACCGCGGACTGCCCGCCGGAGCCCATGAACGCGGAGGACCCGCTGTTCATCCTTTACACGTCAGGTTCGACGGGCGCGCCGAAGGGCGTTCTGCACACCACCGCAGGCTATCTCGTCTACGCCTCGATGACCCATCACTATGTCTTCGATTATCACGAGGGCGACATCTATTGGTGCACCGCCGACGTCGGCTGGGTGACCGGCCACAGCTACATCCTCTACGGGCCTCTGGCCAACGGCGCGACGACGCTCATGTTCGAGGGCGTTCCCAATTATCCGTCGATGAGCCGGTTCTGGGAGGTCATCGACAAGCACAAGGTCAACATTTTCTACACCGCGCCGACCGCAATCCGCTCGCTCATGGGCGCGGGCGAGGAGCCGGTGAAGAAAACCAGCCGCGCTTCGCTTCGTCTCTTGGGTTCAGTGGGCGAGCCGATCAATCCCGAGGCTTGGGAATGGTATCACCGCGTCGTCGGCGACAGCCGCTGCCCGGTCGTCGACACCTGGTGGCAGACAGAGACCGGCGGCATTCTCATTTCGCCGCTGCCCGGCGCCATCAAGCTCAAACCCGGGTCCGCGACCCGCCCCTTCTTTGGCGTCATTCCCGAGATTGTCGACGCCGCGGGCAAAGTTCAGCAAGGCGCGTGCGAGGGGAACCTGGTCATCGCCGACTCGTGGCCGGGTCAGTCGCGCACCGTGTTCGGCGATCACGCGCGCTTCGTGAACACCTATTTCGCCGCCTATCCCGGCAAGTATTTCACCGGCGACGGCGCGCGCCGCGACGCGGACGGCGACTACTGGATTACCGGCCGTGTCGACGACGTCATCAACGTGTCCGGTCACCGGATGGGCACGGCCGAAGTCGAGAGCGCGCTTGTCGCCCACCCGAAAGTGTCGGAAGCAGCCGTCGTCGGCTATCCGCACGACATCAAGGGCCAGGGCATTTACGCCTACGTGACCTTGATGAGCGGCCTCGAGCCGAGCGAGGATTTGCGCAAGGAGCTGGTCGCCTGGGTGCGCAAGGAAATCGGCCCGTTCGCCTCGCCCGATCTTGTCCAATTCGCGCCGATGTTGCCAAAGACGCGCTCCGGCAAAATCATGCGCCGAATCCTGCGCAAGATCGCGGAGAACGAGTATGGCTCGCTCGGCGACACCTCGAACTCTGGCCGATCCTGCGGTCGTGACCGATCTGATCGGCAACAGGCAGAACCGCGGGCAAGAGCTGATCCCGCGCCGGTCGTCTGGCTGGGCCCTCGCGGACGGTCGCTGGGGTCAGGAGCCGCGCCAGCAATCTGCGGGCGGGGCCGACCGCAGACGGCACGTGGCGTTCGAGTGAGCGAACACGCGAAGACTAGTTTCGCCACGGGGAGCGGCAGGTGACTGAAACCCTCAAGAACGCCACGCAGCAGGTGAGCGCATTGCGCTGGACAGTAACGGCGGGCGCCCTGCTCCTCTTCTGGGCCGGAGGTCATTTGCCGCTTCCTGGCCTCTCGCCGGAGGCGATGACGGAGGCGGCGGCGAGGGGCAGAGCGGGTTCGCTGATGGTCTTCTCGCTCGGCGTGACGCCGATCCTGACGTCCTTGTTCATCGTCGAACTCGTGCGGGCCCTGATCCCCACGCTCGGCCGCGCCAGGCCGGGCCGCGTGACCCTCGCCGCGCGCGCGCTCGCCCTTGTGTTGGCAGGCGTGCAAGCTTCGGGCGTCGGCGCCGCAGCTCAGGACATCCCCGGCCTCGTCGACGATCCGGGCTGGGCGTTTCGCGCCGAAGTCATGGCCGCGATGGTCGGCGCGACGGCTATCCTGCTGTGGCTGGCGGATCTCGTCGATCGGCGTGGCGTCGGCGACGGTCTTTTGCTGTTGTTCGCGGGCCAGACGCTCGCCGCCTTCGTGCGGACAGTGACCCTGCTGTTCGCTAGGGCCCATGTCGGGCGGCTCGAACCGTCGGCGCCATGGATGTGGATCGGCGCGGTCGCCTGCGCCTGCGCGCTCACGGGCCTAGCTGCCCGCGGCGACGGCTTCTGGCGCGGGCTCGACCCGTGGCCGCCGCTGCTCGCCTTCGGCGCGGGCTCGCTCCTGGCCATCGCCGGCGTTCTCGTTGGAACCCTCGTTGGCGCGCCCGCCGACGCCTCGATCGACTGGTTTTCCGGCCCTGTTGGCCGCACGATCCTCGCCGTCCTGACGGCGGCGCTGTTCGGCCTGTTCGTGCTGATGCGCTCCGGCGGAGAACCAATCGACGCCAAGGCGATCGCGGCTCAGATGCTTGTCGTCTTCGGCGGCGGGATGCTCTGGCTTGTCTCGCCTTACGGCGCCTCGGTCAGCGGCTGCGTTTTCCTGTTGTTCGCTGCCGCCGTGACGAGCCTCGTGGCGCGCGGCCAACCGCGGCTTGCCTTCGATTGAACGAGCCCTGGCGCCGGGCCGCCCACAACGGCCGTGGACCGACCTGAATTCGTCCCGCTCTACGACGTGATGAGTAATTCCTGCGCCGTCTCGATCTTGGTCGCGAGAATGACGGCCTGAGTTCGGCTCTCGACGCCGAGCTTTTGGAAGATCGCCGACACATGCGCTTTGACAGTCGCCTCGGAGACGCTGAGCTCGTAGGCGATCTGTTTATTGAGCAGGCCTTGCGACAGCATCATCAGCACCCGGATCTGCTGGGGGGTCAGCGAAGCAAGCCGGCGCGCCATCGCGCTCGATTCGCCGTTGGGAGCCGAGCTCGGATCGAAGTCGGGAGGGGTCCATCGGCCGCCGTCCAGAACCTGGGCGATCGCCTCTCGCATCGTGTCGAGGGAATTGGTTTTTGGAATAAAGCCGGCGGCGCCGAATTCCATGCAATGGCGGATGACCGCGCGGTCTTCGTTGCCCGAAACAACGATGATCGGGGTGGACGGACGCTCCGAGCGCAGGAACAGGAGTCCAGAAAATCCGCGCACGCCCGGCATGGTCAGGTCGAGCAGCACGAGATCGGTGTCGGGCGAAGCGTCCAGCGCTGCGACCATGCTGTCGAAATCGTGCGCGACTGCGATTTCAGCGTCCGGCGCCGCCGCGAGCACAGCCTGGCGCAAACCGCCGACCATAAGGGGATGGTCATCGGCGATGAGCACGCGAAAAGCGCTCTCTTCGCCCGTCGTCGCCTCCCGTGCGATCGCCGACGGCGCCGCGGAACGAGAATCGCTGATCCGCCGCTCGTTGTCGCGTCCGCGCTTTCCGCCTTGAGCGTTACTCACCCTTCGCCTTTCTGTGAGGACGGCAAGCGTCCAAGCTGTCGCAATCCTTCCGTCACCGCGATGGTCGCGGCGACCCCTACGTTCAAGGAACGCAGGTGAGGTTGAATCGGGATATACACCCGAACGTCGGCCGAAACCCGCACGGCCTCGGGAACGCCAGACGATTCCCGCCCGACAAGGATAATATCATTTTCATGAAAAGCGAAATCCCACAAACACGTTTCGCCCTTTGTCGTCAACAGCACCAGCCGGCGTTGATTGGCGGCGCGCCACGCGGCGAAGCTCGCCCATGATGTGTGGCTCTCGATTGTGAGCGCGTCGATATAGTCCATCGCGGCGCGGCGGAAGCGGCTGTCGTTGATCCGAAACCCCGCCGGTTCGATGATCGCTGCGTCGACGCCGAGGCATGCGCAGGTGCGCATCATGGCGCCGGTGTTTTGTGCGATGTCAGGCTCGAACAACGCGAGCAGCAGGGGCGCGGCCGACTTGGTCATATTCCGCGCAAAAGCAAAAGGTTGACGGCGGAAAATGTCATTTCCGACAATGCCCCAAACCGGCGAGAAGCGCGGCGCCGCCCGGCTATGGACAATGAATTCGATCGATGCGAAAAGCCCATCGAACCAATACAGGGTCGTGACCCCGCGGGCGCCGGGGCGGCACGCAGGTTGGGGGTTGAATTGACCATCAATGGACAGAGTCGACGATGTTCCTCCCGGCTACGCCCTGGCGGGGGGATCTTCGAGGCGGCTCTTTTGTCCGCGCCGCGTAAAATGCTTGCCCCACCGACGCTAGAGTAAAATCTTGCCGACGGGCGACGCATCGGCTTTCCTCGCAATTCTTCGACTCCACGTCCATCAGAGATCCACGACATGAGCGGTCCTTCGACCTACGTTCCCAAAAGCGCGATTGGGCGCTGGTTTGAATCGCGTCTGCCGTTGGGCGGCTTGGTCCATTCCTCGTTCATCGCCTATCCGGTGCCGCGCAATCTCAACTACATGTGGACGTTTGGCGCGATTCTGTCGTTCATGCTGGTGGCGCAGATCGTCACCGGCGTCGTTCTCGCCATGCATTATATCCCGTCGTCGACCCAGGCTTTCGCCTCTGTCGATAACATCATGCGCAACGTCAATTACGGCTGGCTGATCCGCTATCTGCACAGCAACGGCGCCTCGCTCTTCTTCTTCGCCTGCTACATCCACATGGCTCGCGCCCTCTATTACGGCTCCTTCAAGCCGCCGCGCGAACTTCTTTGGATCATCGGCGTCATCATCTACGTGCTGATGATGGCGACGGCTTTCTTCGGTTATGTTTTGCCCTGGGGCGGGATGAGCTTTGCTGGGGCGACCGTCATCACCAACCTCACTTCGGCAATCCCGTTTGTCGGCAACACGATCGCCCACTGGCTCTGGGGGGGATTTGCCGTCGGCGGCCCGACTTTGACCCGTTTCTTCGCGCTGCACTACCTCGTGCCGTTCATCATTGCGGCGTTCGTCGGGCTTCACATCTGGGCGCTGCACGTCGCCGGGCAGAACAACCCTGACGGCATCGCGGTGAAAGACCCTCAGCGCGACACCGTCGCCTTCACCCCCTACGCCACCATCAAGGACGCCGTCGGTCTGTCGGTGTTCCTCATCCTCTATGCCTGGCTCGTGTTCTACATTCCCAATTATCTGCTCGACGCGGACAATTCGGTTCCCGCCAATCCGCTGGCGACGCCCGCCCATGTCGTTCCGGAATGGTATCTGCTGCCGTTCTACGCCATGCTGCGCGCCATCCCGAACAAGCTCTGGGGCGTGATCATCTTGTTGGCGGCGATCGTCGTGCTGGCGTTCATTCCTTGGCTCGACCGCTCGCCGGTCAAGTCGGCGAAGTACCGCCCGTCCTATCGCTTTTTCTTCTGGGTTTTTATCGCGATCTGCATTGGCCTCGGCTACCTCGGCTCACAAGAGCCGACCGCGGGGCTGGCGATCATCGCCCGCATCTTAACGTTTGGCTATTTCGCGTTTTTTCTCATCATCATGCCTGTTCTCAGCTTTACGGAGAAGACCAAGCCGGTCCCGACCTCGATCGCCGATGCGGTGTTGACGAGGAACAAAACCGCGATCGCGGCGGCCGAATGATGCGGACCGGCTCCCAAGGACGTTCAACGATGATCCGTATCAAGATTTCCGCGCTCGCCCTTGCGGCCGCGACGCTCGTCCTTTGGAGCGGAATGGCGTTCGCGCAGGCTGACGAGGGGCAACCGAGCCCTCCTCTTCAGAGCTGGAGCTTCTCGGGGATGTTCGGCATCTACGACAAGGCTCAGCTCCAGCGCGGATTCCAGGTGTACAAGGAGGTCTGCAGCACCTGTCATGCGCTGAGCATTCCGTTCCGCACGCTCACCGATCCCGACGGGCCGGGCTTCAGCGAGGACCAGGTCCGGACGCTCGCCGCCACCTATCAAGTCACCAACGCCGAGCCCAACGACAAGGGCGAAATCTTCAAACGCCCCGGAACGCCAGCCGACCTCATCCCTCGCCCTGAGGCCTATCCGAACGACCAGGCCGCCGCCGCGGTCTTCGGCAAAGCGCCGCCGAACATGGACTTGCTCGCCAAAGCGCTGAAGTTCGAGCGCGGCTTCCCCTGGTTCGTCATCGACGCGCTGCCGGGCTTCGAATATCAGGAGATGGGCGCCGATTACATCCACGCGATCCTGAACGGTTACACGAAGCCCGATGACCCGCAGTGGAACTTGTACTATCCCGGCCACAAGATCGCGATGCCGCAGCCGCTCACCGATGGCGCGGTCGATTACAAGGACGGCACGAAGCCGACTTTGGAAAATTATTCCAAAGACGTTGCAGCCTTTCTGAGCTGGGCGGCAGAACCGAACCTTCCTGAACGCAAGAGAATTGGCTTCAGGGTCATGATCTTTCTCCTCGTGTTCGCGGTCCTGCTCTACCTCGTCAAGAAGCGGATCTGGGAGTCCGCGCACTGAAAGCGGCCGACATCGAGGGCGGCGTGATTGATTGCGCCGCGACCGTTAGGAACGGCGCCGCTCTCGATGGAGGGCGGTGAGCATGTCCAAAGCAATCATTGGGGTTATCGGCGGCTCGGGCGTTTATGATCTCCCCGGCCTGACAGACCTGCGCGAGGAGCGGGTAGCCACCCCCTGGGGCGATCCGTCTGACTCCCTGCGCTTCGGGCGGGTGGGGAATACGCAAGCGGTGTTCCTCGCCCGCCACGGCCGGGGCCATCGCTTCTCTCCCTCGACCATCAACTATCGCGCCAACATCGACGCTCTGAAGCGGGTCGGCGTCACCGACATCATTGCGCTCTCGGCCTGCGGCTCGTTCCATCGCGAGCTCTATCCCGGCATGTTCGTCATGATCGATCAGTTCGAAGACCGCACCTATCGGCGCCAGACGACCTTCTTCGGCGATGGCTGCGTCGCGCATGTCTCGATGGCGCACCCGATCGCGCCGCTGTTGCGCCGCCGCCTCGTCGCGGCGGCTGAAGCCGAAAAGATCGCTTGTCGCGACGGGGGGACTTACGTGTGCATCGAAGGGCCGCAGTTCTCATCGCTGGCGGAATCGCTCGGCTTCCAGGCGCGCGGCGCCGACGTCATCGGCATGACCGGCGCGACGGAAGCGAAACTCGCGCGCGAAGCCGAGATTTCCTACGCGACGATCGCCATGGTCACCGACTACGACTGCTGGCACGAGGAGCACGGCGCCGTCGATGTCGCCGCGGTGATCAAGGTGATGGGCGAGAACGCCAGCAAGGCGAGCGCCGTCGTCGCCCGCGTGCTGCGCGAGTTTCCCTCCGAACACGAAGCCTGTCCGATCGGATCGGACCGTTCGCTCGATTACGCGCTCATCACCCATCCGGCCCAACGCGACCCCGACCTCGTCAAAAAGCTTGACGCGATCGCCGGACGGGTTTTGCGCGGAAGCTAGTGTCAAGCGCCGGCTGCGCGTCGCTCAGGCCATCCGCCGGCAGGGCCAGCGCCTTGCGCCGCTTCCAGCGTTCAAACACAATGGACGCGCTTGGCGCCAGCGCGGGCGGCCCGGCTCGACATGGGGCCAAAGGAATCGATGATCAGAAATGCGTTTGAACGGCTCCTGTTCGCGGCCCGATTTCTTCTCGCGCCCATCTATCTGGCGCTCGCCGTCAGCCTCGTCGCGATTCTGTTCAAGAGCGGCTTTCACCTCTACGAATTGTTGAGGCAATTGCCGACTCTCAACGACGAACAGGTCCTCCTATCCGAACTGGCGATCGTCGACCTTACGCTTACCGGGTCGTTGGTGGTGATCGTGTTTCTCTCCGGCTACACCAACTTTGTCGCGCCTGTCGTCATGGGCAAAGACGATCCACGGCCGCACTGGATCGCCGAGATCGACTTCAGCGAACTGAAACTCAAATTGATGGCCTCGATCGTCGCGATCTCGGCGATCAAGCTGCTCGAGGGTTTCATGAACATCGAGCATGAACCCGATCGTGATCTTTATTGGCTGGTTGGCATTCACTTGACGTTCGTCGTTTCGACGCTGATTCTGGCGATCTCCGCATGGTTCAGCAGTCACGCGCAAGGGGCCGCGGAGAACGACGGCAGGGGCGCCTGACCTATTTCTCCAGAACGACCTTCCGGCACTCGGGCGGCAGCGCCGACATGGGCAGCGGCGGCTTGGGCTTGCCCGGGCGCGGATGCAGCGCCTCGTCGGTGAACCACCAGGCGAGCGACTTGTCGCAGCCGTCGCCGGGCGGAACCGGGTCCTGCGGCTCGCAGGTCGATTCGCCCGCCGGACATTTGATGCGGATGTGGAAATGGTAATTGTGCCCCCAATAGGCGCGCACCTTGTTCATCCATGGCTGGCCCTTCGCCGTCTCGCAGAGGGCCTTCTTGATCGCGGCGTTGACGAAGATGCGTTCGACTTCCGGCTCCTCAGCCGCGGCCTTGATGATTGCGGCCTGCGCGGGCGTCCAATGCGCCCGGTCGACCGAGAGGCCGTCCTCGCTCACCATGTCGACCGCCGACATGGTCTCACGTTCTTCTCTGGAGAGCGTATGGTCCGGCATCGGGGTGAGCCAGACGTCGGCGTCGAGGCCGACCTGATGGGAGGCGTGGCCGGTCAGCATCGGACCGCCGCGCGGCTGGGAAATGTCGCCGACCAGGAGCCCGTTCCAGGCGCCTTCGGCCTTGGCCTTGCGCGAGAAGCGCTCGAGGAAGGCGATCATCGCCGGATTCCCCCACATGCGATTGCGCGACAGGCGCACGACCTGCCAGGATGCGCCGTCGACCGGCAGCGCTTTCGCTCCCGCAAGACAGCCGCGCGAGTAGAAGCCGATCGAGCGCGCCTGGGCTTCGACCGGCGTCAGCGCCCGCCCGAACACTTCCTTGGCCGGCAGCCTCGGGTTGGCGGGATCGGCGAGCGGGGGCAGCGGTTTGGGGTTCAGCGTCCCCTTGTCCTGGGCATGAGCGGGCAGCGCGGCGGCGAGCACGCCCGCCAGCACGATGCTGATCGGTATGAGTTGTCGTCTGGACATTGGTCTCCGATCGTGACCGGGCAGCGACTCAGCGGCGGCTGCGAGAGTATGGCGCCTGAGGCTAACCTCACCAACGGTCAGGAATGTTCACGATTTTGTAAGCGGGCTTTGAAAAGGTCTTTTGCCGCCGTCAATGGATTGTTAAGGATCGGGCCATGCAGGGGCGAATTCTGGGGCGGACGCCATCGACGGGCCTTGTGCTGGGAGCGGCTCTCCTCATGGCCGGTTGCGCGGGTCCCGCGGTCCAGACAGGCCAGCCTTCGAAGGCTGGCCTTGCCTCGGTCGACGGCGCCAACGTTGAGCTGGCCGCGTTCCAGAACTCGGCGTTCCCCTACCACGGCCTCATCCCGAATTATCAGGAGACCGGCAAGACCCGGCCCTTCATGGACGTCGATGAAAACGGCCGGCTCGGCCATTCGAGCCCTCGTGGCGGCATCCATTGGGAGGACCAGACCTACAGCGATCGCAGCGTGCTGCTCGCCGCGCCGCAAGTCGTTCGATCCGGCCAGGCCCGGGGTGATCATCGTCTTCTTCCACGGCAATAACGCCACGCTGTCGCGCGACGTCATCGCCCGGCAGCAGATCGTGCGGCAGCTCTCGGATTCGGGCCTCAACGCCGTTCTGGTCGCGCCCCAACTCGCTGTGGACGCGCAAGATTTCGAGCGCCGGCCGATTCTGGTCGTCAGGCGGGTTCGCCTCTTTCCTTGGCGAGGCGCAGTCGAAGCTCGGCGACCTTTATCCCAACGCGCGCGGCGCCTTCCGGCGGATGCCGATCGTCATCGTCGCCTATAGCGGCGGCTATCTGCCGGCCGCCTATTCGCTCGCCGTCGGCGGCGATCAGGGTCGGGTGCGCGGGCTGGTCCTGCTCGATGCGCTCTACGGCGAGCGCGACAAATTCGTGAGCTGGGCGGAGGGCGCCGGGCCGCAGCGCCTTTTTCGTCAGCGCCTATTCGACCTCCTCGCGCGCCGGCAACGATGCGGTTCGGAGCGAACTCGAGGCCGCCGGCGTGTCGACGATGAGCAGCCTGCCAGCCCATCTCGGCCCCGGCGTCGTCGCATTCGTTGACGCGGGCTCGGTCGATCACAACGACTTCGTCACCTCCGCCTGGGGCGGCGCGCCGTTACGCGACATCTTCTCCCGCATCGGCGGGTAGCGGCCCCTTTATGCACCCGACCTCATGGCTCAAGGAGCCGCGTGGAAGCGCAGCGTCTCGAAGCATGCTCCAGCGCTGCGGGACGAGGCGGCGGGTAGCGCTCGCGCCAGAAAGCCGGCCCAACGCACGAACCACAGACTTGCGTCACGCTCTTCGGAGCGAACGCAAGCCTGGGTCGATGACTACGGACGATCGGTCGTCTTAGTCGACGGCCTCTGGCGTTCTCGCGAGGCCCTTCAGCCCGTCACGCTCGAGCAGCGCCGGCACATAGGCGTGAATGCCAGGCTGCAGGTCTTGCAGCGAGACAAAACGCCCATCCGCCAAACGCAGACCATCGCGATAGAGCCCGGCCTCGCGCTGGGCGAAGGTCGTCTCAACGTCCGCGCCGACGCGCAACGCCGTCTGCAACGCCGGCGGAATGTCCGTCAGCATCACCTTCGTGTCGCATTGCATGCAAACCGCGGTGCGTGGGTCGCCCGCTGAGGCGAAACCGATCGAACCGCTCGGAAATCGCGTCGTTACATAGATCTCGCCCTCACGGGCGGGACGCGATCCATACATCTCCAACGAGTAGTCGCACATGACAGGCTCCTGCGCTTGCTGAGGCCCCCCAGTTCCTATCGCGAGATACAACGTCCTTATCGTTTCTATGGTAGCGGAACATAGCTTGTCATTAGGGCATTATTGAGGGCAAGGACTTTCACACACCAGATGAATTCCTTGCGAACTTTTTTGTGGGAAGCGATTTTTGTAGGCTCCGACGTCGCAACCTTTGGCGCCGAACGCTGAAGACTGTTGCAACATGCCTCAATGTTGGACCGCCCTTGCTTCGCTCGTCGCCTCGATCACGTCCTTCGAATCACGTCCGCCGCCATGTTCGCGCCGAACAACTCGACGCGAAAGCGTCGCGCCTCCAGCCGGCGGCCAGGGATTCGACTCGAAGCCCGCCTTCGCCATTTCGACGCCGGATGAATTGCAACGCCCGCAAACGCGACAGGATCGGTGGGCCAACGATGACGATGCGGCGCGGCGGTTTCGCGCGGCGCACTGGGCTGAACGCTGTTGCGACAGCGAACCCGAGTGACCGCGCGCCGGCGTGCGCGCGACGACGACCTTCCGCGCCACGCCGCCATCAGGCCGGGCGTGTTGGCGCACGTCCGCGATCAAGGCGTTGAGCGCGTCTGGGTCCGCCGGATAGAACATCGCCCGCGACCTGCGGCGGTGGACGGTCTCTGGATTGCTTGGAGTAGCGCTGCTGACGGAGGGATGCTGCTCCGCGATCATTTCGCCCCGAGCCGCCGAACTCCTCGGGAAAGTTCTCGAGGTTCGGCAGCCCGCGACGCTGCTCATTCCAGGCGAGAGCGATTCCGATGACGACCTCGACGCATCGACGCGATGGGTTGCCGGCGAGATGAAAGCGGACGTTCCCCTGCGAGCGAGGAGAACATTCGAACACCACTGCAAATGCTGAAAGTAGAGAAAATAGGTCAGCTCAACGGAATTATGCGCTGTCGCGTTTCGCCGCGCGGAGTGTGTGACTGCGATCACAGCGGGATTTGAGCGTCTTGTTAAAAGCAGGGGTTCGTTTGATAAGACGGGCTAGGAGGGAACAAGCTCATGAAAACCAGCGCGCTTCGGCATCCAGTCGATCGCCCAGCGAGAGGGCAGCGTCCCTCCACGCCTACCGCGATACGCGCAACATCCTCACAATCGGCGTCGGGCACACTTCGGCGGCCGGTCCGGCCAGGCGTCGCCGTAGGTATGGTGATCACGGCTGCGGAATGCGACGCCGTCCTATCGCGCGACCTGGCGCAGTTTGAGGACGCGGTCAACGCGGCGCTCAGGACGCCAATCGGCCAGAATCAGCTTCGCAGGAACGCGTTCGACGCCTGCGTATCGCTGGCGTTCAACATCGGCGCTCCTCGGTTTCACGGGCTCCACCGTCGTGCGTGACATCAACGACGATGACATGCAGGGGCTGCGGACGCCTTCCTGATGTCGGAGCATCCGCCGGAACTCAGAGGGCGAAGAGAGGGCGAACGGGCGCAGTTCCTCCGCCCGATCGGGTCGCCCGAGAGGCGCCGCGAAGACCCGAAGCGCCGCGCGGCTCGATCGCCTGGGTTCAGACGAGACTGAACGCGGCCGGCGCGAACCCGCAACTCGACCTGGACGGCGACCTGGGCCCAGCCACTTCCGCTGCGATCAAGGCCTTCCAGAACAAGTCATGGCCTCGTCGCAGACGGCATTGCGGGCCCTCAGACATTGGCCGCGCTCGACGCCGCCGTCGGGAAGAGTCATCCGTGTCGGGGGCCACAGGTTCCTCGGATCCCCCAGAGCCTCCAGGATCCTCCGCGCAGGCGGGTGGGGGGATCGTATTCGGTGGTCCGCCCGGTCCACCCGGATCTGCCGGATCTGCCGGATCTGGATGACCTTACTTGACCCGCCCTAGGGTTGCTTGAGGGATAAGGAGCGCAATCTTTAGGTTCGCTCACACATAGTGCGTTGGAGAGGTTAAGACGAATCGGCGGGAGTGGTTTGCGCTGCTGAATCAGGCTGCCTAGGAGCCAGGCGCTGCGCCAGCCTTAGGTATAGGAGATGGGTGTTCCCCCTTCTTTGTATTTGAAGCCGATAGCTAGTGCTCCGCAGCAAGGCCGGTAGCGAAGAACTTCCCAAGACCGGCGCTCGTCCGGCGCCTGCGCTGGTATTGACCTGGAATTGTCCAAACACAGACAACGCGTCCTCAAATTTTCCTTTCCCACCGGCGTTCGGATTCGGTCTTCGCTATTCGGTCGTCCTGCTTCGTCCGTCAAGGGACAAGCGCGACGTCGATGTCGCGATATCCAAGAGCCAGCTCTCGGCTCCGGCTGCAGTCGATGAGGCGGAGATTCCGACCGTCGTCGCCTGCAAAAAAACCAACGGCGGGTTTTGAGTCGAGTAGCGATCCCGCAAGCCCTATCGCGAATGTGCAAGGAGCCAGCTTTCGCCAAGCTATCTTCATTTTTGCCCTCCACTAAGCTTCAAATCGCTGCAGATTGCTTCGTTCTTTGGGAGTAGAGTCGCAAACCTCTCAAGCTGCTGTTCTGTGTTTCCGATCAGCACGACGCGGCAATCGGGACCGAGGCTGGCGACCGTCTCGTCGAACCGTCCGAGCGGCGGCAATTGTTCGCTCCCCCAACTCCCAAGCCCGTGATTCGCACGAAGCTGCTTTGGCCTGTTGGAGCAGGAGCAATAATGAGTGGCGCGGCGAGGGCGATCGACCGTTCATGAGTTCCGTCAGGATGAATATTTTCGATGATCGCGCACCCGGAAAGACTGCTGACCACAGTAACCACAGCGAAGGCTTGGCCGATCACGGCCAATGGTATTCTGAATCGCTGAGCGTGACCTGGCATAATTTAATATTACTTACTCTTGCCTAGCAATCTACCAACAACTACACAGCAAAATTAACATAAATACACTGCATCCGCCAAGTTAGCTGGCAGGACACAATTAAGAGACAAAACACAAAACAAATCAAGTCCTAGTATGAACATATTTTGGTTTGAACTGACGCAACGGGATAATTAGGTTATCCACAGCTAGCGCAATCGTGAAACGCGGCTTGGGGTTGCCAGGCGAAAGCCGCGGTTTTCTCGGGCGGCCGGTCAGTGATGGCGACCGGCAAAGAATAGCGCACAGCAATGCGGAACGGTTGTTTGGAGCCATAAGTGACACCATCGATCCCCAAGGGGTTCGCCTCCGCGACGCAGGCGCCGCTCACGGTCATCGAACTCATTCAAACGCCCGCCGTAAGCGCTTACTAGTAAATGTCACGCGTGCTACTTTGTGCAAGGAGGAGCGTCGCCCTCCTTGCAATTCAGAAAATTCTTCTCGAGTCTGCGCTGCTGTGCGCGGTTATATTTGATCTTACATTGGTAGAGAACCGTAGGATATACGCTGCCAGTGGCGGATGTAGACGCTGAGAACAAGCATTCCCCGTTGCGATTGACTTTCCAAGCTTCCTTCGCAAGCTCGAGTACGTCGCGTTCTCCCTGAAATTTGTCCATGACAGTGTTGTAGGCGTCGTCCAAGGCTTCCTCGGAACGATCAAACGCCTCCCGATAGCATTGATTCAGGCCTTGCTGCGTTTCAGGTTTGCACTCAATGAGCAGTCTCTTCCGCAGTATTGCCCTCCGCGTCCGCCGCAAAAGCGGCGGTCGCCGACGTCGCAATGCAAAGCAAGAGAGCGGCAAGGATACGCATTGAATCTCCCGAGCGGTGGCGCGCTTTTGCTAAAACCTTGTTCAACCGAGCGCGGCCAATGTCTGAGGGCCCGCAATGCCGTCTGCGACGAGGCCATGACTTGTTTGGAAGGCCTTGATCGCAGCGGAAGTGGCTGGGCCCAGGTCGCCGTCCAGGTCCAGTTGCGGGTTCGCGCCGGCCGCGTTCAGTCTCGTCTGAACCCAGGCGATCGAGCCGCGCGGCGCTTCGGGGTTCGCGGCGCCTTCGGGCGCGCCCGAATCCGGGCGCAGGAACTGCGCCCGTTCGCCCTCTCTTCGCCCTCTGAGTTCCGGCGGATGCTCCCACATCAGGAAGGCGTCCGCAGCCCCCTGCATGTCATCGTCGTTGATGTCACGCACGACGGTGGAGCCCGTGAAACCAGGAGCGCCGATATTGAACGCCAGCGATACGCAGGCGTCAAACGCGTTCTGCGAAAGTTTATTCTGGCCGATTGGCGTCCTGAGCGCCGCGTTGACCGCGTCCTCAAACTGCGCCAGGTCGCGCGATAGGATGGCGTCGCATTCCGCAGCCGTGATCACCATACCTACGGCGACGCCTGGCGGACCGGCCGCCGAAGTGTGCCCGACGCCGATTGTGAGGATGTTGCGCGTATCGCGGTAGGCGTGGAGGACTCTGCCCTCTCGCTGGGCGATCGACTGGACGCCAAGTGCGCTGGTTTTCATGAGCTTGTTTCCTCCAGATCCGTCTTATCCAATAAACACCCCGCGCGTAACAGAGACGGTCAAACCTGGCTGTGATCCCCGTCACACTTATTGATCAATTCTTCAACGCCGAAGAGCGGCGCTCTTAATCCACGCGTGGCCTCTGGCTGATCTAACCTCGCACGGCTCACCTCTAAAGCTAGACTGACTGGTGCGTGAATTGGCCCGCCAGCGAGGCGGCCGAGGCGCCCGCCGGCTACGATCGGACCTTTGCAGGCCACGAGCGCGGCATGATCTGTGCCTGGCCGCCGCTCATCCGACATGCTGGCGAATAGGCCAAACAGCGGCGCGAAATGTCGGTGACGGCGAGCGGCCGCGTCGGTTTCGATGCGTCGGGGTCACGATAGCCGATCAGGACGAACATGATGTCGAGCGGATCGGTCTCGCCCGCCCGCGCGCGGATCGCGCGAACGGAGCGCACCATCTCCCGCCGGGTTTCGGCGCCGGCCCCGTCGAAGCGCCGCCGTCGAGGATGTGGTCGGTCTGCTTGACGTTGGTTCCGCAGCGACTGCGGAGAAGGTCCCGCCCGACTGACCCAGGGAAAGCGCGCGCCGTTGAGAATGGCGGTCGAGGCCGCCACATCGTGGCCGACGCTGTCCAGGAAATCGTCGGCGTCGATGTCGTCGCAGCCGAACTTGATGGCCGACCTTGATCTTCCCGATCGGGCGGAACCAGGCTTCGCTGGCTCGCGCGGGGCTCCGCAATTGGCTCATTTCGCGGTTGTCCGGCTATTTTGCTGCGCGAGGGCCTTGATCTATCCGTCGCTACCGCGAGATGAGCCGTCCTTGAAACATTGCACACGAAAGGGGTCGCCTCCATAGCCATGTGGCGAGGAGCGGGATGCGCTTCGCCGAAGGCCAATTCAACAATCTCGCCCGATCCGCGCCAATTCATCGCCACATGCAGTGAGCACACTCCCCAATGCGCGCGGCGCCGCGCCGGTCGCGCCGCTCGTTAGGCCGGGCCCCGCCGGGTTGACCGTACGGGACGAAATTGCTTGGATTTACGCGTGTGCGTTGAGGCGCGCGCTTTCAGGGGGACGCTCAAGATGATCGAGAACGGGGCGCATAATTTCGACTTCGGCGAGGATCGGTTCGGCTTCCGCGATCTGGCCGCGATCCACTGGAACCTCGGCGCGCCGCAGCTCTACGAGCATGCCCTGCAACGCAACGAGGCGCAGATCGCCGAGCATGGCGCCCTTGTCGCCGACACTGGAGCGCATACCGGACGCAGCCCCAAGGACAAGTTCGTGGTGCGCGACGCAAACACCGAAGGCGTCGTCTGGTGGGACAACAACAATGCGATGACGGTCGAGCATTTCGACGCGCTTCTCGCCGACTTCATCGCGCACGCCAAGGGCAAGGCGCTGTTCGCCCAGGATCTTTACGGAGGCGCGGATCCTCAGCTTGCGCCTGCGCGCGCGCGTCTTCACCGAATACGCCTGGCATTCGCTGTTCATCCGCAATCTCCTGATCCGTCCGCCGGTTGAGGATCTGGCGCACTTTGTTCCGGAGCTGACGATCGTCGATCTGCCGTCGTTCCGCGCCGACCCCAAGCGGCATGGCGCGCGCAGCGAGACGATCATCGCCTGCGATTTCTCGCGCAAGATCGTGCTCATCGGCGGCACGAGCTATGCGGGCGAGATGAAGAAATCCGTGTTCACCGTACTCAACTACCTCCTGCCGGCGAAGACAGGTGATGCCGATGCACTGCTCGGCCAACATCGGCGCGGGCGGCGACTTCGCGATCTTCTTCGGCCTCTCCGGCACCGGCAAGACCACCCTCTCCGCCGACCCGCACCGCACCCTGATCGGCGACGACGAGCATGGGTGGGGCCGGCAACGGCATCTTCAATTTCGAGGGCGGCTGCTACGCCAAGGCGATCAAGCTGTCGCGCGAGGCCGAGCCCGAGATCTACGCCACGACCGAACGCTTCGGCACCGTGATGGAGAACGTGTCGCTCGATTCCGTTAGCCGCGATTCCCGACTTCGACGACGCATCCAAGACCGAGAACACGCGCATCGCCTATCCGCTCGATTTCATCGCCAATGCGTCGGCGAGCGGGCGCGCCGGTCATCCCAAGGCCATCATCATGCTGACCTGCGACGCGTTCGGGGTGTTGCCGCCGATCGCCAAACTCGACGCCGCCCAGGCGATGTATCATTTTCTCTCCGGCTACACCGCCAAGGTGGCGGGCACGGAGAAGGGCGTGACCGAGCCGCAGGCGACGTTTTCGACCTGTTTCGGCGCGCCGTTCATGCCGCTCCATCCCACGGTCTATGGCGAGCTCCTGCGCGAAAAGATCGCGCGCCACCATGTCGATTGCTGGCTCGTCAACACCGGCTGGACGGGGGGCAAGTTCGGCGCGGGACGGCGCATGCCGATCCGGGTGACGCGCCGCCTGCGTGGCGGCTGCGCTCGACGGCTCGCTTGCATCGCGCCGATTTCCGCACCGATCCGTTCTTTGGCCTCGCCGTGCCCGGGCAGGTCCCGGGCGTCGAGCCGCATATTCTCGAGCCGGTCAAGACCTGGCGCAACAAGGCCGAATTCGCCGAAGTCGCGGGGCGCCTGGTGCAGATGTTCCGCGACAATTTCAAGCGCTTCGAGACTCACGCCGACGAACGCGTCCGCGCCGCCGGCCCGACGCCGCGCATCGCGTTGGCGTGAGGGACGCCTCGGCATCGGCGAAAGAGGCTTATGCCGGTGCGGTGGCAAGAGCGGCGGGGGGTTGCTTATGAATAGAAATCCGCGGAAAAACTTTCCCTTTTCGGATGACAGGGAGTCCGGACAGTCACGTATTGGCATCAATTGGGGATTGAGTAAGCTGTCACCGTAATCCCGTCCCCGTAATCCCTGTCACCGTAATCCACCGTAATCCACACCGTAATCCATGCCTGTCACCGTAATCCACCGTAATCCATGCACCGTAATCTCCGTAATCCCGTCGTAATCCCGTAATCCGCGTAATCCGAGTCCGAATATCGGCGACTGATCGGGTAGGAGGCGCCTGTGCGCCTGGGAATACAAGAAGAAGAAGCGCGATCTCGGCAAGGCGCTCGAACAGCTGACCCGCTATGCCGCCGCGCTGGAAAACCCGCCGCTGCATGTCGCCTGCGACACGCATATCTTCCGCATCGAGACGCGCTGGACCAATGAAGTCGCCGGCGATGTACGAGTTCGAACTCGAGGACCTCGCCGACCCGGTCAACTTCGCCCACCTTCGCGCTGTCTTTCACAATCCGGAAGAGCTGCGCTCGGGCCGCACGCGCGACAAGCTGACCAAGGAGGCGGCCGACAAGTTCCAGACGATCTCCGACAGGCTGCAACACCGTAATCCCGACCGAGAGGCGGTCGCGCATTTCGTCAACCAGCTCGTCTTCTGCTTCTTCGCCGACAGCGTGAAGCTGCTGCCCGAACGGCCTGTGGAAGAAGCTGCTGCAAGCCGCCGAGCGCAAGCCCGAACAGGTCGAAGGCGTATCTCGACCCGCCTGTTCGACGACATGGCGAAGGGCGGCGACTTCGATCTCGAGAACATTCTCGAATTCAACGGCGGCCTGTTCGACGGCCGGCCGCCGCTGGCGCTTGAGCACGACGAAATCGGCCTCCTGTTCGCCGCCGCGAGCCTCGACTGGAGCCTGATCGACCCGACGATCTTCGGCACGCTGTTCGAGCGCTTTCTCGATCCCGACAAGCGGGCGCAGATCGGCGCGCACTACACCGACCCCGACAAGATCATGATGATCGTCGAGCCGGTCGTGCTGCGCCCGCTGCGCGCCGAGTGGGAGGCGGCGAAGGCGAGGATCGAGGCGATCATGGCGCCCGTGCTCGAAGCGGCCGGCGGCGGCGGCAAGGGCGCGAGCGCGAGCTCGGCAAGCGCTTCGAGGCCGCGCGCGCGAAGGCGGAAGCCGAGCGCGACGCTTTCATCGACCGGCTCTGCGCGCTTGCGCATCCTCGACCCGGCCTGCGGCTCGGGCAACTTCCTCTATCTCGCGCTTGCAGGGCGTCAAGGACATCGAATGGCGCGCCATTCTCGATTGCGAGACGCTCGGCCTCGGCATGGCCGTGCCGCGCGTCGGCCCGGAAATCCTGCACGGCATCGAGATCAACCCGTTCGCCGCCGAACTCGCGCGCACCACCATCTGGATCGGCGACATCCAGTGGCGGGTGAAGAACGCCATCCACCACCACCCGCGCCCGGTGCTGCGCAAGCTCGACTCGATCGAATGCCGCGACGCGCTGCTGACGCCGGACGGCAAGGGCGGGTTCGAGGAGGCCGAGTGGCCGGAGGCGGATTTCATCGTCGGCAACCCGCCGTTTCTGGGCGGCAAGCTGATGCGGCGCGGGCTCGGCGACGCGACAGTCGAGACGCTGTTCAAGGTCTATGATGGCCGCGTTCCCGCCGAGGCCGATCTCGTCTGCTACTGGTTCGCCAAGGCGTGGGAGGCGATCGAGGCGGGCCGCGCGAAGCGCGTCGGCCTCGTCGCGACCAACTCCATTCGCAGCGGCGCAAATCGCAAAGTGTTGGAGCCGATCGCCGAGGCGGGCGCGATCTTCGAAGCGTGGAGCGATGAGCCTTGGACCGTCGAAGGCGCTGCCGTGCGGGTGTCGTTGGTCTGCTTCGCTGGGAGCAGCGAGACGGCGAGCCTGAATGGCGGCGTCGTTCCGGTGATCCATGCGGACCTCTCCGCCGAGAGGTCGAACCTGCCGTGAGCCGCTTTGCCGCAGCCCGACAATCTCGGCGTCGCTTTCATGGGCGACACGAAGGGCGGCGCCTTCGACATCGACGGACGACTTGGCGCGCGCATGGCTCGTCGGGCCGCTCAATCCGAACGGCCGTCCCAACAGCGACGTGCTCTCGCCGTGGGTCAACGGACTCGATGTGACGCGCCGCCCGCGCGACATGTGGATCATCGATTTTGGCTGGACGAAGACCAAGAGCCGAGTGCGCGCTCTACGGGGAGCCGTTCAGACATGTCCGAGGAGGTAAAGCCAGAGCGCGATGACAATCGCCGAGCGGCCTATCGCATCAATTGGTGGAGGCACGTCGAGCCACGCCCAGCGATGTGGGCGGCGCTGCGCGGCGAAGGGAACCGTCCTGGCCGGGCTCGTCCCGGCCATCTACGCGATGCCGGAGGAGGCGACCCGTGGATGCCCGGCTCAAGGCCGGGCACGACGCAGGAATTGAATTACGGCGCTATATCGGGACTCCAGAGTCGCAAAACATCGCCTATTCGCGTGGCTGCCGACAACCGTCTGCCCGGACAGTCAGATCATCGTCATCGCCCGCGACGACGACACGACGTTCGGCATCCTTCATTCCCGCTTCCACGAAGCCTGGTCGCTGCGGCTCGGCACATGGCTCGGCGTGGGCAACGATCCGCGCTACACCCCGACCACCACCTTCGAGACCTTCCCCTTCCCGGAGGGCCTGACGCCGAACATCCCGGCGGCGGACTACGCCGACGACCGCGCGCCCAGCGCATCGCGGCGGCGGCGAAAAGGCTCGACGAACTGCGGCGCGCCTGGCTCAACCCGCCCGACCTCGTCGACATCGTTCCGGAGATCACACCGACAGCGGCGCCCGGCGAGGCGCCGCGCCGCTATCCCGACCGCATCCTGCCGAAGACCGCCGAGGCGGCGGTCAAGCTCAAGGAGCGCACGCTCACCAACCTCTACAACGAGCGCCCGCGCTGGCTCGCCGACGCTCATGAGGCGCTCGACCACGCCGTCGCCGCCGCCTATGGCTGGCCCGATGACATCGCGACCGAGGACGCCCTCGCCCGCCTTCTCGCGCTCAATCTCGAGCGGGCGAGGGTCCAAGAGGGGTAAACCAGACTACACATACACAATATGTTGTAGAAGGCGTCAAGGGGCGCCTCCAAGATCCGATTCTACAACCCAATCGCTCCGTTAGCCGCCATATTTGCACTCGCCGCCTCCAAACCATTGACCAGACTAGCTTTTTTGCTGCCATAGCCCGGTTGCAGGCAACAAATCCTTGGCTGGTGGGCAATCCCTTGGTATAGTTTCCTGATGGAGATCCGGAACTTCCCAAATCTCGCGCCGGGAGGAGAAGGCAGAGCGCGCGCGCCAGGCGCCGCGCACAGAACCAGAGGCGAAATCAAGCGAGGCGGATTTTTTTACTCCAAACGGCCGTAACCCATTGAAAAGACCCGATTCGAAAAAATAAACGCTAGTAAACGCTAGCAAATTTACTAGCGTTTATTCTTTACTGGCGTTTAAGCGCGTTTATTGGACGACGCTAGCCCAGGATCTCCGCCGACTGGATGCGCCGGACTTCGGCCGCGTTCATGCGCGCCCAGGCTTGCTCGAGCGAAGCGTTGGCGTCGATCGCCCGGCAGGCGTCCTCGATCACGAACGTTTGAAAGCCCTCGCGCCGCGCGTCCAGCGCCGAATGGGCGACGCAAAAGTCGGTCGCCAGGCCGCAGGCGAACACCCGCTTGATCCCCCGCGCCTTGAGCAGCGCCGCGAGGCCGGTCGTCGTCTTGCCGTCCGCCTCGACAAAGGCGGAATAGGAGTCGACCCCCGTATGCATGCCCTTGCGCAGGATCAGCAAGGCGCGATCGACCGCGAGGTCGGGATGCAGCGCCGCGCCCGGAGTTCCCTGCACGCAATGCTCGGGCCACAGGGTCTGGTCGCCGTAATGGAGCCGTTTCGTGTCGAAGGGCTTCGCGCCTTCATGGCTCGCGGCGAAAGAGGCATGGGTCGGGGGATGCCAATCCTGGGTCACGACGACATTCTCGAACCGTCTCGCCAATCGGTTGACGAGCGGGACAATCTCGTCGCCCTGCTCGACCGCCAGCGCCCCGCCAGGCATGAAGTCGGCCTGCAGGTCGATCGCGAGAAGGACGTCCTCATCATTGATGGAGATTGCCGAGGCCATCGGGATCAACTCCTGTCAGCGCTTCGGGCCCTGGCCAAAGTCCAGAACGACGGTGCCGCGCGAACATCATAGCCTGCCGCGCCTGCCCGAGCGAGGCCACGGAACACCCGTGCGCTCGCGGTCCCCATGCGCAAACTTTACAGCGAGAACCGAATCATGCCTGACCTTGCGTCTGCCGCTTGGCCGACACGCAGGAGGACCTCGCCGATTCCCGCAATCGCACCGTCATTACCGGCGTCAGGGCTACGCTCGCTCCGAGCGCACGATCCCGCTCGCCGACTTGACGCCGTACCGGCCCCAGCGCATCTGCATGGCTCCGATGCCAACACTCGTTCTGCCATTTCCTGCGATCAATCCCGTTCTCGTGCAATGGGGTCCGTTTGCCATCCGCTGGTACGCCCTCGCCTATATCGGCGGCCTTGTGCTTGGTTGGCTGCTCATTCGCCGGATCGTCTCCGACGACCGGTATTGGAATGGGAAAAAGCGCCCGAGCGCCGACAGCATCGACGATCTCCTGGTCTATTGCGCCTTCGGCGTCATCATCGGCGGGCCGGCTCGGCAATGTGCTGTTCTACGATCCGCACTATTACTTCTCCCATCCGATCGAGATTTTCAAAGTCTGGGAAGGCGGGATGGCCTTTCACGGCGGCCTGATTGGCGCGCTGATCGGCGTCCTCCTGTTCAGCCGCCGCTACAAAGCGCCGGCGTGGACTGTACTTGACCTGTGCTGCCTCGTCGCGCCGATTGGCATCTTCCTTGGTCGAATCGCCAACTTCATTCGTCCTGAGCTCTGGGGCCGCCCGACCGATGTCCCTTGGGCCGTTGTTTTTCCGGGGACGGATGGCCAGCCGCGCCACCCCAGCCAGATTTACGAGGCGCTGCTCGAAGGCGTGCTGGCTTTCGTCATCCTTTATGTCCTCGCGCAGATCGGCGCGTTGCGCCGTCCGGGCGTCCTCGCCGGCGTGTTTGCGATCGTCTACGGCGCGGCGCGCATTTTCAGCGAATTCTTTCGCGAGCCCGATCCGCGTCTCGAAGACTTGGGCCGGGGGCTGACGATGGGGATGGTCCTTTCGCTTCCGCTCATCATCGCCGGCATCGGAATACTGGCGTGGAGCTGTCGGCGGGGCGTCTCGCCATGACGCAGCTCCTCGACGAAATCAGAACAATGATCGCCGAGCGCGGACCGATCACGGTCGAGCAATACATGCAGCTGGCTCTCGCCCATCCCGATCTCGGCTATTACATGAACCGTGATCCATTCGGCGCAACGGGAGACTTCACCACCGCGCCGGAGATATCGCAGATGTTCGGCGAACTGATCGGGCTTTGGGCGGCTGAAGTGTGGTCGAGCATGGGCTCGCCCGATCCGGTGCGCCTCATCGAACTCGGGCCCGGGCGGGGCACGCTGATGAGCGATGCGCTACGCGCCGCTCGCATCGTTCCCGCCTTTCGCAGCGCCCTCGACGTCCGGACTCGTCGAAACCAGTCCGGCGCTGGCGGCGATGCAGCACGAACTGCTTGTCGATTCCGGTGTTGCGGTCTCCTGGGCCCAGACCTTACGGGAAGTTCCGGACGGGCCGGCGATCGTGATCGGCAACGAGTTCCTCGACGCCCTGCCTGTGCGCCAGTTCGTGCGCGTGAAGGGGCAGTGGCGCGAGCGCATGGTGGGCGTGGACGGCGACGGCGTGCTTGTCTTCGACGTCGCCGACAAGCCCGAGCCCTATATCAGAGCCAATGCAGCGAACGGCGAGGTCCTCGAAGTCAACCCGTCCGCGCATCGGGTGATGTTCGAACTCGCCGCTCGGGTAGCGAAGCAGGGCGGTGCGGCGCTGCTGATCGATTATGGCCATGTGGTCACCCGATTTGGCGATACGCTGCAGGCCGTGCGCGCTCACCGCTATATCGATCCGCTCCTTGCGCCAGGCGAGTGCGACCTCACTGCGCACGTCGATTTTGCCGCCATGGCGCGCAGCGCGAGCGCAGCCGGCGCCGCCGTGTATGGGCCGATCGATCAAGGCGATTTTCTGCGCGCTATCGGCGTCGACTTGAGGACAAAGGCGCTTGCCGAGCGCGCCACTCTCGATCACGCGGAGGAATTCGAACGGGCGAGAGCGCGGCTGGTGGGCAAGGCTCAGGGCGAAATGGGCGCTCTTTTCAAGGCAATGTCGGTCGCTGACCGCAGGCTGCGCCCGCCGCCCGGTTTCCAATCCGCCAGCGCCAAGTCCGCGTGAGCGCCGCTCAATTCCTGACCGCGGAATCGTTGCAGATTCCCGGTGTTGCGCATGGTTTTTTCACCCGCCTGGGCGGGGTCTCGCAAGGCGTCTACGCGTCGCTGAACGGGGGCGTCGGCTCGCGGGATGCGCCGGCAGCTGTCACCGAAAACCGCGCCCGGATTGCGGCTGCGCTCGGGGCGGCGCCGGAGCGTCTCGCCGTGCCGTTCCAGATTCACTCGCCCGACGCGGTCGCCATCACCGAGCTTTGGCCGCCGAGCGCGCGCCCCCGGTGCGATGCGCTGGTCACAGCGACCCCAGGCCTGGCGTTGGGCGTGACGGGCGCTGATTGCGGCATGATCCTGTTTGCCGACCAGCGCGCGCGCGTCATCGGAGCTGCGCATGCCGGCTGGAAAGGGGCGCTGACTGGAGTTGTCGAAGCGACCGTTACCGCGATGGAGCGGCTTGGCGCCAAACGCAGCGATATCGTGGCCGCGCTCGGCCCCTGCATCGGTCCCAGCTCCTATGAGGTTGGTCCAGAGTTCGTCGCCGCCTTCCAAGGCGCCGGTGACGACGCGGCGCGCTATTTCGCCCCGAGCCGCAGGGCAGGCCACTCGATGTTCAACCTCAACGCCTATATCGCCGAACGCGCCGCGCGCGCAGGAGTCGGCCGCTTCGAGGATCTTCGCCTCGACACCTACGCCGACGAGCGCCGCTTCTTCAGCTATCGCCGCGCCACCCATCGCAAGGAGCCGGACTATGGCCGGCTGCTGTCGGTCATTGTCATGAATTGAGCCGCTGGATGCGAATTCCAGGTTGCTTGACACGCCGTCCACACGCCACCAATTAATGCCGAACCCGTTTTGTAACGATTGGCGCCCGGTGGAAACGCGCCCTGAAGGGATCCCGCATGTTCGCTCAGGCCTTGGCGAACCGGCTCGTCGAGGCGCGGGCGTGAGCAACCGGCGACTGCGCCACGCCGACGCCGACGCCTTTCGACAGGCGATGCGAGCGCTCTCCTCGGGGGTCGCGATCATCGCGTGCGGCGAGGGCGAAGCGCGCGCCGGCTGCACGGCCACATCGCTCACGTCCCTGTCGCTGGCTCCGCCCACCCTCATCGTCTGCCTCGCGCGCACGTCGACGACGCTCGCCGGATTGCGCGAGGCGGGCGCCTTCTCGATCAACCTGCTCGCCGCGCGCCATCAGGCGCTCGCCCATCGTTTCAGCGGACACAGCGGCGTGCATGGACCCGGCCGTTTCGACACGGCCCAATGGGTCGCGCTCTCGACCGGCGCCCCCGTCCTCGCCGACGCGCTCGCGGCCTTCGACTGCCTGGTTGAGGAGGTGATCGAACGCCACTCCCATGCGATCGTCCTCGGCGCCGTCGTGAGCCTCAAGGAGGGCGTCGATGAACCGGTCCTGGCGCGCCGGCGCGGCGAGTACGCGCCCCTCGATTAGGGCGCGCGCGCCCGCGTCCTCAGCTCATCGGCCAAGGCAGAACGCAAATATCCGATAGTAAACGCCAGTAAACGCTAATAAACGCTAGTAAAATTGCTAGCGTTTACTAACGTTTATTTTTTCGAATCGAGACTTTTCAATGCGGTACGGCCGATTCAAACAAAAATTTTCGGTCGGGTCTCACTCTCGGCGTGAAACGTCTCCATGCCCTTTCGCCTCTCACTCTCATCAACACGCCCCCAACGAGGACCGAGGTTCGATCTCCTCGGTGGTAAGCTTATAGCATGACGTTCTGATTTTTTCAATAAAATTCGTAAATTTCTGATCGCCTGGCCGAAACTCAGATGACCTCGTCGCCGCGCGCCATAGCGAGGATGGCGGCCGCACCGTGCTCCCCCGCGAGCGATTTGCCAGTCATCACGAAGGTCCTTTAAGGACTTGCGTCGCTCACGCCTGACCCACAACCCGGGATCGACCCCGTGAAGATCGCCATCCTTGATGATTGGCAGGACGTGGCGCGGAGCAGCGCCGACTGGTCAGGGCTCGCTGCTCGCGCGGAGCTGGTGTTTTTTGCTGACGCTTTTGGCTCGGAGGACGAGGCCGCCGTCGCCCTCGCGGATTTCGACATGCTTCTGACAATGCGTGAGCGGACCGCCTTCCCCGAAACCCTGCTCCGCCGTCTTCCCAAGCTGCGCATGATCGGCATCACGGGGGCTATGAACGCTTCGCTGGACGTCGCGGCTTGCACCCGCCTCGGCGTTACGGTCTGCAACACAACGAACGCGGGCCCACGCGCCCCCTACGCTACGGCGGAACTCGCGCTCGGCCTGATGATCGCCGCCGCTCGCGCCATCCCGGCCGCCGATCGGACCATGCGGGCCGGCGGTTTCCAACGCGGCGTGCCTGTCGGCGCAGGCCTCGCCGGCAAGACGCTGGGCGTCATCGGTCTCGGCCGTCTCGGGGCTCGTCTGGCTCGCTACGCCCTTGCGCTCGATATGCAGGTCATAGCCTGGAGTCCGAACCTGACCGAAGCGAAGGCTGAGGCGGCCGGCGCCCGTCTGGTTGGCAAATCAGATCTCATGGGCAGTTCCGACGTCATCTCCGTGCACATGGTCCTGTCGCCTCGCAGCCGTGGAATCATTGGCGCCGAGGACATTGCGCGCATGAAACAGGGGGCCATTCTGATCAACACCTCTCGGGGCCCCCTCATCGACGAAGCCCCGCTCATTGCCGCGGTCCAGGCTGGCAAAATCATTGCCGCGCTCGACGTCTACGACAAGGAGCCGCTGCCGCCGGACCATCCATTTCGAGCTTCAGACCATACGGTGCTTACGCCCCATCTCGGCTACGGGGTGGATGAGACGTGGCGCCAGTTCTACCCTCAGAGCGTTGAGAACGCCCTGGCCTTTTTGGATGGCGAACCCATTCGGGTTTTGAACGCCCCGTAAAGGGCGCCAAGCGTCACGGGTCAAGCGTCACGGTCTCACGCCTCGGCGATCACATGGAAGAACGAGCCCGTGACATGGCCTCGTCGAGAGCCGGCGGGCGCTTCCGGCGAGCCGTACACGTCACGAACAAAAGCGAAAGGATCGTCGGCGCCGGTCGCGACGATGGTCGCATAATGGAACTCGTGGCCACGCAGGACCAAGCCCGCGCTCCCAAGCGCGCAATCTGACGCGATGCGGGCCTCGCGATAGCCGAGCGTCATCCGGCGCTTTTCGAAACTGGTCTCGACGCCGAGCAGGCCCGCCATCGGATGGGCCACGCCCGAGGCGTCAACAAGGCTTTGGCCGAGCGCCATATAGCCCCCGCATTCGCCATGAACCGGACGCGTCTCGGCGAAGCGCCTGAGACCGTCGCGAAAGCGCCCCGCCCCCGCCAACCGCCCCGCGTGCAATTCCGGATAGCCGCCCGGAAGCCAGCACAGATCGCAATCGGAAGGCGGCGGCTCGTCGGCGAGCGGCGAGAAGGAGACGATCTCGGCCCCGGCCGCCCGCCATCCTTCGACCAGATGCGGGTAGATGAACGAGAACGCCGCATCGCGTGCGAGCGCGATGCGCTGTCCCGGCGGCCGGACTGCGGCAGGCGCCAGCGTGGGCGAAGGGAGGTCGAGCTCGCCGGCCAATGCGAGAACGCCGGCGCAATCGACATGCGCCTCGATGAAATCGGCGATCGCCTCGAGGCGCGCTTCGAGCGCCTCCGTCTCGCCCGCCTGCACGAGACCCAGATGACGCTCGGGCAGCGCGATCTTTTCGTTGCGCGGCAGCGCGCCCACGATCGGAACACCGATCGCCTCGATCGCCTCGATGACAAGGCGCCGATGACGCTCGCTGCCGACACGATTGACGATGACGCCCGCGACTTTGAGCCGCGGGTCATAGTCCGCGCAGCCCTTGACGATCGCGGCCGCCGACTGCGCCTGGCCCGATACGTCGATCACCAGCAGGATTGGCATGCCAAGCGCCGCCGCGACGTCAGCCGAGGCGCCGGTGCGCCCGCTCTCGGCCGGAACGCCGTCGAACAGACCCATCGAGGCTTCGCACAAGGCAAGCGCGCCTTGTCCTGCCGCCTTGGCGGCGAGCGCGGCCAGAAGCTTGGGCGCCATGGCCCAGGAATTGAGATTGACGCCCTCGCGCCCCGACGCGGCCGCGTGAAAGGCCGGGATCGATATAGTCGGGGCCGGACTTGAGGCCGACCACGTCGACGCCGCGGCGCCTGAACGCGCGCAAAAGGCCGAGCGTCACCGTCGTCTTGCCGCTGCCGGAGCGGGGCGCGGCGATCATGAGGCCGCGGGTCAAGGCCAGGCCCCTAGGCAGAGCGTGTGACCCGCGCTAGGCCAACGCGCATGAGCGAGCCGCAAAGCACGACGCCGCTCAGGCGCGGCTGGACGACCGGCGCCTGCGCCAGCGGCGCGGCGCGGGCGGCCTTCGAAGCGCTGCTGACCGGAAGCTTTCCCGATCCGGTTCCGGTCGCGCTGCCAAAAGGCCTGAGGCCGGAATTCGCCCTCGCCACCCATGAGCTCGGCGCCGATTTCGCCCGCGCCGGCATCGTCAAGGACGCGGGCGACGATCCCGACGTCACCCATGGCGCGCTCATCGTGGCGACTGTCCGCCTCACGCCGCGAGGCTCGGGCGTGAGCTTCAAGGCCGGCGAAGGCGTGGGCACGGTGACCCGGCCCGGCCTGCCGCTTCCGCCGGGCGAACCGGCGATCAACCCGGCCCCGCGCGCGATGATCCGCGCCAATCTCGAAGAGGTCGCCGCAAGGCTCGGCGCCGGCGCCGACGCGATCGTCGAAATCTCGGTTCCCGGCGGCGAGAGGATCGCCGAGCGCACCGCCAATGGGCGCCTCGGCATCCTCGGCGGCCTGTCGATCCTTGGCACGACCGGAATCGTCATACCCTATTCGTGCGCGGCCTGGATCCATTCGATCCATCGTGGCGTGGATGTCGCGCGCGCCAGCGGCTGTCTCCACATTGGCGCCGCGACCGGCGAGACGTCCGAGGCTGCGATCCAGGCGCTGTACGGCCTGCCCGATCATGCGCTGATCGAGATGGGCGATTTTGTCGGCGGCCTCTTGAAATATTTGCGCGAGCATCCGGCGCCGCGCCTCACCATCGCCGGCGGCCCGGCGAAGATGACCAAGCTCGCGGAAGGCAAGCTCGACCTGCATTCGAAGCGCGGCGCGGTCGACCTCGCGGCGCTTGCCGAGCGCATCGCGGTTGCCGGCGGCGCGCCGTGTTGGTCGACGCGATTCGGAGCGCCAACAGCGGCCTGCACGCGTTCGAACTGGCTCAAGCCGCCGGCTTCGACTTGCCGGCGCTCGTCGCCGACGGCGCATGGGCGACCGCCGCGCGGGTGCTCGCCGGCCAGCCGGGCGAGCTTGAAACCGTCGTCGTCGGCCGCGACGGGCGTGTGCTCGCGAGCAGCGGATTTCGCAGAGTCGCTTCTCCGACCTCGTCCTGAGGCGCCGCGAAGCGGCCTCGAAGGACGCGCGAGTTCGCAAGAACGCTGGCGCCCGCTGGACCATCCTTCGAGACGCCTGCTCCGCGGGCTCCTCAGGATGAGGGTGTGGATCGGCAGTGAGCGCAGCTTGGTCGCCCTCGCTCATTCGCCGTCGCCCTCGCCGGGCGCGCCCCGAAACCGGCGCACATAAGTCGCGTTGTAAAGCTCGCTCTCGCGAAAGTCCTCGGCCCCAAGCGCCGGGCCGACAAGGATCAGCGCGGTGCGCTCGATCGGCGTCTCGAGCAGCGCGCCGACGATTTCGCCGAGCGTCGCGCGCACGATGCGCTCGTCCGGCCAGGACGCCCGGGCGACGACCGCCGCCGGGCAATCGGGCCCATAGAACGGCGTGAGCTCGGCGACCACATCCGCAAGCGCATGGATCGAGAGATGGATCGCGAGCGTCGCGCCAGTCGCGGCGAAATTGGCGAGCGTCTCGCGCTCGGGCATCGGCGATGCGCGGCCCGACGTGCGCGTCAGCACCAGCGATTGCGCGAGGCCGGGCAGCGTCAGTTCGCGCTTGAGCGCTGCGGCGGCGGCGGCGAAAGCGGGCACGCCGGGCGTGACCGTGGTCGCCACCCCTGCCCGCTTCAGGCGGCGCAATTGCTCGCCCATCGCGCTGAAGATCGAGAGGTCGCCCGAATGGAGCCGCGCGACGTCCTCGCCGCTCGCAGTCGCTTCGACGCAAAGCTTAACGATCGCGTCGAGATCGAGCGGCGCGGTGTCGACGATCCGCGCGCCTTCAGGGCAATGGTCGAGCAAGGCGCGCGGGATCAGCGATCCGGCATAGAGGCAGACGGGTGAGCGCGCGATGAGATCGCGCCCGCGCATTGTGATGAGATCGGGGGCGCCCGGCCCGGCGCCGATGAAGTGCACGGTCATCGTTGTTCCGGGGTTGGCGCGATGGCGCAGGTCGCGCCGTCGCACGGCCGCTCCGGGGATAGGGCGATGGCGCAGGTCGCGCCGTCAGCCGCGAGCCGTGGCCCAAGCAGCCGTCCGCCTTCGCCGGCGCCTGCGAGCGCCGCCGCCTCGGCGATGTTGGGCGCGCCGAAGCGTGATTGCGCGGCCGCGGAAGGCGTAAGAATGCGTTCGGCCTGCGCGTCGAGCGCCGCGAGCGGCAGCGGCGTGAGTGCGATCCCGATGATGCGCGCGGCCTCGATGAGCCCAGGCTCGTCGGCCTTGGCGGCAAGGGTGAACATTCTTCGCTCGCCCTCGGGCGCGCCGGCCTCCTTAAGCGCGCGGCGCGCAAGCGCGGCGATCGTCTCGCCTGCAACGCCGGCGCGGCAACCGACGCCGATGGCGACGATCCCCTCCGGCTCATGGCTTGACGAACCGCCATTGCACGATCGGCATCGCCGCGCGCCAGCCGGAATAGCGCCCGACCGGCTCGGCATGCGCGATCGCGATCTGCGTAAGCTCGCCGCCCCAGCGCGCGCGCCAGTCGACGCAGGCGGCCTGCGTCTCGAGCGTCACCGCATTGACGACCAGCCGTCCGCCTTCCGCCAGCGCATCGCAAGCGCGTTCGATCATACCCGGCGTCCTGGCCCCGCCGCCGATGAAGATCGCGTCCGGCGCGGCCAGGTCGGCGAAGACTTGCGGCGCCTCGCCGGTGACGACCGAGAGGCCGGGCACGCCGAAGCTCAGCGCATTGCGCGCAATGCGCTCGGCGCGATCGTGGCGGACCTCGATCGCGACCGCCTTGTTGGCGGGATCGGCGAGCATCCATTCGATGGCGACCGAGCCTGAGCCTGAGCCGACGTCCCACAAGCAATTCGCCGCGTCGTCGGCGCGAGGTGAGACAATGTCATGGCGCGGATGTCGCGCTTGGTGATCTGCCCGTCGTGCTCGAACCAGTCGTCGGGCAGCCCCGCGGCGCGCGGCAGAATGAGCGCGCCGCGGTCTGCGACGACCTCGAGCGCGATCGTGTTCAGGGCGGCGACGTTGTCGAGCGCGAAGTCTTGCGCCTCCGTCGTGCGAATGCGCTCGCCTGGGCCGCCCATCGCCTCGCAGATTGTGAGCTTCGATCGTCCCATGCCGCGCGCTGTCAGCAGCGCCGCCAGCTTGGCCGGGGTCGCATCGTCCCACGACAGCGCGAGAATGCGCGCGCCATCGCTGCAGATGCGGAATGATCGCCTCGAGCGGGCGCCCGTGAAGCGTGAGCAACGCGCAATCCTGTTCGCTCCAGCCGAGCCGCGACGCGGCGAGCGCAAAGGCCGACGGCGCCGGGATCGAGATCATCTCGTCCGCGGTGAAGCGGCGCATCAGCATCGCGCCGACGCCGAAGAAGAACGGATCGCCGCTGGCGAGCACGCAGACGGAACGGCCGCGATGCGGCTTCGATGGCGTCGAGCGCGTTCTCGATCGGCGACGGCCAGATCATCGTCTCGGCTTTCAACGGTCCCGCGAGAGCGAGATGGCGCTTGCCGCCGACGACGAAGGCCGCTTGCGCGACGAGCCGTCGCGCGGCAGGAGTGAGGCCGTCGAGCCCGTCCTCGCCGATGCCGACGAGGCCAAGCCAGCGTTCCCTGCTCATGGAGCCGCCCACTGAAGCGCCTTCGTCTGCTCATTCTCGGCGGCACGTCGGAGGCGAGCGCGCTCGCGCGACGAATCGCCGACGAGCCCGATGTTGCGGCCATCCTGTCGCTGGCGGGCGCGACCGCCAATCCCGCTCCAACGCCGATCCCTCGACGGATCGGCGGCTTCGGCGGCGCCGAAGGCCTGGCGGCGTTTCTCGCCCGCGAGCGCATCGACGCCGTTGTCGACGCGACCCATCCCTTCGCTTCTCGCATGTCGGCCAATGCGCTGGACGCTTGCCGCGCGACCAATACGCCGCTCGTCGTCTTCACCCGCCCGCCCTGGACGCGCGAGGCCGACGACCGTTGGACCGAGGTCGCAACCATCGACGACGCCGTGACTGCTCTTGGGGTTCAGCCGAGGACGGTGTTCCTCACTCAAGGACGGCTGCAGCTCGCCGCCTTTGCGCGAGCGCCGCAGCATCGCTACGTCGTGCGGACGATCGACCGGCCGGCGGAGATCGACGCCCTGCCCGACTGCAAGCTGATCCTTGCGCGCGGGCCCTTCTCGTTCGCCGACGAACTCGCGCTCATGAAGCGCGAGCGGATCGAAGCTCTGGTGACCAAGAACAGCGGCGGGGGCGCGAACTACGCCAAGATCGAGGCGGCGCGCGCGCTTCAGATCGAGGTCGTCATCGTGCGCCGGCCGCCCGCGCCTGAAGCCGAAACGCTGCATGATCTCGACGCTGTCATGGCTTGGATCGCCGCTCATCGGCCGAGCCCCATAGGCGCGTGGCGTCAACATCCAGGCCGCATGCGCCGTCGCGCGCGATGAAGCGCGTTTCGCTCGAGCCGATGACGACCAGCGTCGCCATGTCGACGACGCTTGTGTCGGCTTCGCCGAGCGTCGTCAGAGTCAATGTCTCGTCGGCGCGCCCGACCGCGCGAGCGAAGGCGACCGGCGTCGTCGGCGCTTTCGCGGTCTCGCAGCAGGTCGAACGCTTGCGTGATGCGGTTCGGTCTCGCCTTCGAAGCCGGATTGTAAAGCGCGATGACGAAATCGCCCTCGGCGGCCGCCCGCAGGCGGCGTTCGACGATGGCCCAGGGCTTCAAATTGTCGGAGAGCGAGATGGCGCAGAAGTCGTGGCCGAGCGGCGCGCCGAGTCGGGCGGCGGCGGCCTGCATCGCCGTCACGCCCGGCGCGACCTGAATATCGAGCTTGAGCCATCGCGGATCGTCTTCGACCGCCTCGAACACAGCCGCCGCCATAGCGAACACGCCCGGATCGCCGCCAGAGACGACGGCGACCTCGCGGCCTTCCGCCGCAAGCTTCAAGGCGAGCCGGGCCCGGTCCATTTCGACCCGATTGTCGCTGGAATGGGCGCGTTGGTCCGGCCGCAAGGCGAGCCGTTCCACATACGGGCCGTAGCCGACGACATCGCTCGCCGCCGCGACCGCCGCGCTCGCCTGCGGCGTCATCCATTCGGCCGGACCCGGACCCAACCCCACAATCATGACGCGCCCGCTCACGGCCGGCGGCCCCTCCCCGGCGCGAGAATGATCGAGAAATAGGGTGCGGAATCGTCCTGCTTCTGCGACAGAGGCGTCACGACCTCGCCAGCCATCGTCGCGCGCTCGACATAGATGGCGCGCTCCGCCATGCCAGTCGCGACGAGCGCCTCCTTCGCGCGCGCAAAATTGCGGCCGATTTTCATGATCACCGCCGCGTCGGCGAGGGCGAGCCGGCGCTTGAGCTCGTCCAGCGGCAGCGTCGCGGGCAACACGACGAGCGTATCGTCTCCCCAGGTCATCGGCGCGGCGGCCACGCCCCACGCGCCGCATATGCTCGACACGCCCGGCACGATGCTGACATCGAAATTGTCGCGCAGCCGAACGAACAGATGCATGAACGAGCCGTAGAGCAGCGGATCGCCCTCGCTGAGCAGCGCGACATCGCGGCCAGCTTCAAGATGCGACGCAATCGCGACGGTGCATTCCTTATAGAAACGCGCCAGCGCCTCACGATAGGGCGGATCGTCGAAATGCGATTCCTGGGTCATCGGATAATAGAGCGGCAGCTCGACATGCGATGGCTTCAGCCAGCAGTCGACGATCGCGCGCGCGTTGCCGCGCCGTCCAGCCTTGGCGAAGAAGGCGACGACGGGCGACGCCGCGATGACCTTGGTCGCCTTGACCGTGAGCAGATCGGGATCCCCGGGTCCGATGCCGACGCCATAGAGACGGCCAAACGCACTCATTCGATGTCGCTCGCCAGCGCATTGACGGCGGCCGCCGCCATCGCGCTGCCGCCTTTGCGCCCGCGCACGACGATGGCGTTGAGCCCGCTCTCGATCAGCGCCTCTTTCGATTCCGCCGCGCCGACGAAGCCGACCGGCATGCCGATGATCGCGGCAGGCCGCGGCGCGCCGGCAGCGATCACTTCGAGCAGCCGAAACAGAGCGGTCGGCGCGTTGCCGATGGCGACCACGGCGCCGCCAAGTCGTGGCAACCAGAGCTCAACCGCCGCCGCGGTGCGCGTCGTGCCGAGCTTGGCCGCGAGTTCTGGCGTGGCAGGATCGCTCAGCGTGCAAATCACGTCATTGTTCGCAGGCAAGCGCGTCCGCGTGACCCCTTCGGCGACCATGCGCGCGTCGCAGAAGATCGGCGCGCCGGCGCGAAGCGCCTCCCGCGCCGCCTCCGCGGCGCCGGGCGAGAAGACGAGATCGCGGGCCGCCTCCACCATGCCGCAGGCATGGATGACCCGCACCGCGACTCGTTCTTCGATCGGCGAGAAACGCGCAAGCTCGGCCTCGCCGCGAATGATGGCGAAGGACCGGCGATAGATCGCCGCAGCGTCCTTTTCGTAGGCGTGTTCCGGCTTCACGGCAGCTTCTCGGCCGCGAACATCCCCGGGCCCTGGTTGGCGAGGACCTGCACGACCTCCGCGTTCGACAGGCCGCGGCGCGCCGGCGGATCGCCGGCCTGACCAGCCAGAATGAGATCGTAGCCGGTCGCGGTCGCGGTCAAAGTCGCCGCCGTCGCAGAAGGTCTCGCGCATCCCTTGGCGCAGCCGCTGACATGGAGAATGACGCCGTCGCCCTTGGGCAGCAACGCAGCCCACCGGCTCGCGTCGTCGCGCACGCGTCGGTGGCCATGCATGCAGGCAGGAGCGCCCGGGCAAGCGGCGACGCGCAGACGCGGGTCGTCCGCGTCGACGATCAATCCGAGCTCGCTCATCGAATGAACCAGCGACTCAGCGCCGCGCGGGTCGAGGCCGACGATCAGGAACGCCCGCCAGGGCGTAAGCCTGAGGCTGCCGGCGCCAAGCGCCCGCGCGCGCTCGATCAGCGCTCGGAATCGAACCCCGTCCATTTCGCCGAAGGGCGCCGCCGCGCCCACGACGACCGCTGCGCCGAATTCGCGCGCGCCGAGGATGTCACGCAACGCAGCGCGTCGTGGCGAGCGTACGGTCCGGCTTCGTCTCGCAGTCCGCCTCTGCAAATACGGCCGCCGCTCCTGTCCGCTCGACCAGCGCGCGCATCCGCCGCGGCGCCGCTTCGCCGGCGCCTGCAAGGGCGAGGAACGCCCGGCCGAGCCGAGCCGCGACATCGCCAGCCTCGCTGGGCGCGCATTGCGCAGCCAGCGCATCGTCGCCGGCGAGAAACACCGCGAGCGTCCCGTCGCGCGACGCCTCGAAGCGGATATCCGCCTCGACGTCACCAAGCGGCAGGCGCCCTTGCGCATCAAGGACGAAGCTAAATTTCGGAGGCAGCCGTCGAAGGCGCTCGTCGTCCACGAGCCGCGTCTCCAGCGCCGCGACGCTCACGTCGAGGTCGAGCAAGGCTTCAGGATCGAGGTCGTCGAGCGGACTTGCGACGATGTTGCGCAGGCGCTCGATCCCGGGATCCGCGTCGATGAGCCCTGCGTCCTCGAGCCGCGCATGCAGGTCGGGAAGCGTTCCCTCGCTCAAGCCCCGCAGGTGCAGATTGGCGCGGGAAGAAAGACCGATCGCGCCATTGCCGCAGGCAATCGCGGCGTCCGCGAGCGCAGCGGCCTGATCGAGCGACAACCGCCCTCTTGGCGCCCGCACGCGCGCCAGCAATCCGTCGCCGGTCTCCATCGGCTTGAGAGCGCCCGGACACCACCCCTTCCGATGGGGCGGCGGGACGCTCGAGCCCTTTGGGCGCGACGCGATCGCGCTCATGCCGCCTCCTCAAGCACCGAGGCCAGAATGCGCATGGCTGAATTGCGGCGCGAGAGCCAAAATCCGCGCCTCGCCGCCTCCTCGAACACGCCCGCCATGTGACACGCGGCTTGACGATTGGCGTCGACCAGAAAGGCGCGCACGGAATCGTCGCCGAGCGTGGCGTCGAACATGAGATCGAATTGCGCGCTGGCGACCGCGTCGGTCAGCGCGGCGAAGCAATAGAGATTGTCGAGCGACTGGGCGATTTCCGCCGCGCCGCGATGGCCGTGCCGCATCTGGCCTTGTAGCCAGCGCGGATTGGCGGCGCGTCCACGGAGAGAGCGCGCGATCTCCTGGCCCAGGGTTCGGATCTTCGGCGCGCCGGGGACGGTCGAGTCGAGATGATAGAGCGCCGGATTCGCTCCCGTTTCCGCCGCAGCGGCGGCGAACCCGCCTTCATGCTCGGCAAGAGCGTCCGCGTCGAGCGCGTCCTGGCCCGGCAAGTCCTGTGCGTGCACAAAAGCCTCGGCGCGGGCGACCTTGGTTCGAAACTCGGCCGCCGCTTCCCGCGCTTCGCCCTCGCCCTCATAGGCGTGGCTGGTCGCGGCGAGATAGGCCTCCGCCAGCTCGGACCGCTCCGTCCATTCGCCCCGGGCGATACGCGAGCCGAGCCCGACGCCGTAGCTGCCTGGCGCCGCTCCGAATATGCGCGCCAGAGTTTCGCCCTGAAGATTGGCGAGCGGATTGTCCTCGGCGCTCTCCTCAAGCGCGGCGACGGCGCGAACGGCGGCGGCAAAGAGGGCGATCTGGCTCGGAAAGACGTCGCGGAACAGGCCGGAAATGCGCAATGTCACGTCGACCCGAGGCCGGCCAAACATGGCCAGCGGCAGCACTTCGAAGCCGCTGACACGGGACGAGGCCGCGTCCCAGGTGGGACGGCAGCCGATCAGCGCAAACGCTTGGGCGAGATCGTCGCCGCCGGTGCGCATGGTGGCCGAGCCCCACAGGTCAAGCACGATGCGCTTCGGCCATTCGCCATGGTCCTGCGCGTAACGCTTGAGTATCTCTTCGGCCGCACGCCGGCCGATCTCCCAGGCGTTGCGGGTCGGCGCCGCGCGCGGATCGATGGTGTAAAGATTGCGGCCGGTCGGCAGCACGTCGAGGCGGCCGCGCGCCGGCGCGCCAGCCGGCCCTGGCGGCACGAACCGGCCGCCAAGCGCGCGCAGCAGGCCGAGCGACTCGGCGGCGCCTGAAGCGGACACGCGTTCGCTCAGCGTATCGCGCGCCGCCGCGTCGATGTCGAGCCCGGCGGCAAAGCCCGCGGCGCTCTCGGGCGAGCGGCCGAACACATGCAGGCCATCGCCGATGCGCATCTCCTTCATGTCGCAGAGCCAGGCGTCAAGAGCGAGCAACGCCTCGTCGGGCGGCTTGCCGTCAGCGGCGCATTCCTTGAGGAGCCCGCTCTCCCGGCCCCGCTCGAGAATGAGCGCTGCAATGGCGCGGGCGCGCCGAGGATCGAGCGCCTGCGCTTCGGCGAATTCATCGAACAGCCCTTCGAGCTCGAGCGTTGCGCCATACGACCCGGCGGCGATCAACGGCGGTGTGAGATGGCCGATCGTGACCGCGCTGATGCGGCGCTTGGCCTGCGCCGCTTCGCCGGGATTGTTGACGATGAACGGGTAGATGACCGGCGTCGGCCCCATGAGAACTTCGGGCGCGCAAGTCTGGCTGAGCGCCACCGCCTTGCCCGGCAGCCATTCGAGCGTGCCATGCGCGCCGAGGTGAATGATCGCGTCGACTGTCTCCTTGCGGGTGAGCCAGAAGTGGAAGGCGGCATAGGCGTGGCGCGGCGGCAGATTGAGGTTGTGATAGTCGCCCTTGCGCGAGGGCGTGTCGCCTCGGTCGGGCTGAACCGCGACGATGAGCTTGCCAAGCCGCACGAAGCGAAACTGGAACGCGCCGTCGACCGCGTCGCGATCATCGGCAGGATCGCCCCACGCGGCAAGCAGGGATCCTTGGAAATCTGGCGGCGTCGAAGCCAGCTCGGCCTCGTATTCGGCCAGCGTCAGCGCCGCCTCGAGCGGCCCTTCGGCGAGGGCGGCGATGAGTGACGGCGCGTCCAGACCGCAGGCCACATCATAGCCCGCGGCCCGCAGACTTTCGCTGACAACGACGGCGCTCGCCGGCGTGTCGAGGCCGACCGCATAGCCGGTGCGCCCGCCGCGCGCCGGATAGTCCGGCAGCACGCAAGCGAGACGTTTGTCCGACGGAGGTTTGCGGCGGAGGCTCGCCCAACGGCGAGCGAGTTCGGCGGTGAACTCGACACGGTCGGCGAGCGGTCGATGCGCGACAGCCGCGAACTCGGTCCGTGGATCGCGCGCGCTGGCAGCCTTGAAGGAAATGGCGCGGCTGAGAATTCGTCCGTCGATTTCCGGCAGTGCGACATGCATCGCGAGATCCGAAGGGCCAAGTCCGCGCTGAGAGGCGCGCCAGGCGTCCAGGCCCACACCCGCAAGCACGACCTGCATGATCGGCGCGTCGAGCGCGTCGAGCGCCGTTCCCTCCTCGGCGTCCAGGCGCGCGGAAAAGGCGGTGGCGTTGAGAACGACGTCAAACGGTCGCCCGGCGAGAAAAGCGCGCAGCGGCGAAAGCGCCGCCTCGTCTTTGAGGCTGGTCACGAAGACGCTTGTAACTGCGAACCCCTTGTCACGGAGCGACCGCGCCAACGCTTCGATCGGGGCGAGGTCGTTGGCGAGATAGATGGAGCGATAGAAGACGATGAGCGCGCTGCGCTGCGCCCGTGCCCGGCCTCGAAGCAGGCGGCGTCGAAACAACCGAAGGCGCTGACCGGAGCCGGCCGCGGAGCGGCCGCCGCGCCGCCGATTTCGGAGGCGAGAAAGGCAAGGCACGCCGCCATATTCTCAGGGCCGCCCTCGTCAAAATAGCGCCAGATCTGCAGGACCGCTTCGGGGTCAAGCGTCGAGGCCTCATCGAGGCGCGTGTCGCGGCGCCTGTCCCCCGGCAGCAGCGCCAACTTAAGGTCGCTCCGGCTGGCCAGAGCCGTGAGCTCGTCGACGCCGTAGCGCCAATAATCCGCCCCGCCAAGCACGCGCACGACCACGAGCTTGGCGCGCGCGCACACCCTCTCGAGATAGAGGTCGACCGAGAACGGATGGCGCAACGCCGCGAGCGAAGCGATCCTTAAGCTGGGCTTCGGCTCGGGAAAGGCGTCGTAGGCGCTGGCCAGCGCATTGAGGTCGCTGTCTGAGAAGGACAGGAACACGATGTCCGCCGGCGTCTGACCCAGATCGAGCGCTTCGACGGTCTCGTCGAGCGTCCTTGTTTCGATCCGGGGGACGTGCATCGCCGGAAAGGCTCGTCAGGCGCCGAGCGCCGAGGCGACAGCCTCGCGGTCGATTCCTCGCTCGGCGATCACGACGAGGCGGCTCAGCCGCGGCTCTCCCACGCCCCAAGGCCGGTCGAAGTCGCGACGGAAGCGCTGCCCCACGCCCTGCACCAGCATCCGCAGCGGCTTGCCGGCGACTTCGATGAAGCCTTTGACGCGCAGGATGTCGTGCGCGCGCGTCGCAGCGACGAGTCGATCGATCAGCGTGTCAGGATTGCTGACTGCGGGAATGGTGACGACGAACGTATCGAAATCATCGTGATCGTGCTCGCCTTCGGCGTCATGATGCGAAGGGCGCGCGGCGAGATCGTCCTCCGCCGCCGCGCTGATCCCGAGCAAGACATCGGCGCCGATTGCGCCCTCGCGCGCCGGCGCAATCTTGACCGCGCGCGGCACGGCTTGGCGATCTGCGCCTTGAGGGCTTCGAGCTGGCCTTTATCGACGAGATCAGCCTTGTTGAGCACGACGAGATCGGCGCTCATAAGCTGATCCTCGTAGACTTCTTCGAGCGGGTTGTCGTGGTCGAGCGACGGGTCCGCCGATCGCTGCTCAGCGACGCGCGCGGGATCGTCGGCGAAGCGACCCTCGGCGACAGCGGCGGCGTCGACCACCGCGACGACGCCATCGACCGTGAGCCTCGTGCGCAGGTCCGGCCAGTCGAAGGCCTTGATGAGCGGCTTGGGCAAGGCGAGGCCTGAGGTTTCGACGATGATATGATCCGGCTTCGGCTCGCGAGCGAGCAGCGCCGTGATCGCCGGAACGAAATCATCGGCCACCGTGCAGCAGATGCAGCCGTTGGCAAGTTCGATGATCGCAGTCTTCCGGGCAGGCCGCGTCCGAGCAGCTCCTGACGAGATCGCCGTCGACCCCGACGTCGCCGAACTCGTTGATGATGAGCGCGAGCCGCCGCCCGCCGGCATTGGCCATGAGATGGCGGATCAGCGTCGTCTTGCCGGCGCCGAGAAAGCCGGTGACGATGGTGACGGGCGTTTTGGCGAGCATGCGGAGCTGATCCTTAAGCCGACGCCATTCCGGCGGACGCAAGCGGCGGCGTCCGCGACACGACGCCCTTGCGAAATGAGAGAGGCCGCTCGCGCCAGGGAACGATGCCCTCGGGCGAGGCCGCGTAGCGCCGAGCGGCGACGACGATGTCCTCGAGATGCGAGTCGCGGGTGAGATCGCCGACGACGTAAGTCCATTTGCCAGGCGCGGCGAGCGCGACCGTGCACGGACGCTTGCAAACGGAGAGGCATTCGACGGCCTTGAGCGCAATACCGGGCTCAGACGCAAGACGCTCGCCAAGCGCTTCGAACAGGCCGGGGCCCATTGGGCCAGCCTCGGACTTGCAGGTGACGCAGACGAGCAGCGTCGCGGCGGCGGACGGGCCGCTATGGGCGTTCATGGGCTTCGTCAATCCCAGTGGCTGAGCAATGGGAACGGCGTAAAACCGGAAGTCTGTCGGGCAATCATCAACGCTCCTTGGCCGCCCCTCCGGCGGCCTTGCGGAATCCATTCGGCGCACGGCAGGTCTCCTGGCTCGCGGCGTATCGCCGACGCCGCCTTCCCGGACCTGCAAAGGCCCAGTGGCGAGAAAGCGTCGGCACGCCGCTCACAGTCGCGGGGGCGGCCACGGATCGGCGAAAACCTACCGTGTTCCCTTTTCACCCTCGTTTGAAATCGAGGGACCGTGCGCCGGTCATGTTCCAGCTTCGGCAGGGGTTGTCAAATGAAGGACCCCAACGCTCGCGCGCCCTGCGGAGCCTGAAACCGCGACGCGATGCTCAGAGCTTGCGACGGCGCGAGGCTCCAAATATCGAAGCAAGTCCGGCCCGCGCTTCGGGGGGCAACTCTTCGAACGGTCTGGGGGGCGAACCTCGAGGCCCAAACAACGTTCGCAGCTCCCACAAGGCTGTGATCTTGGCTTCCGCGACGAGCGGGTTCCAGGTCAGGACGGCGTTCTCAGCCTCCTCTGGAAGGCTCTCCGCGCCAAACAACGTTTCGGCAAATCGACGCTCCATTTCGTGCTGCAGCAGGGCGAGCGCGTCCTGAGTGACCGCCCATAGCGGGGTTGCGTGGGAAGAACCGCAAAATCTGGCGCTGACCCCCATGAGGTTCGAAGCGCGCACGACCGCTGGCGCGCAAACGGCGAGCGAGGCGAGGCCTTGGAGGAATTGACGCCGCGGGACGATAAGAGAACCCATCCTCGTAATCCCCGGCGCTTGCCGATGAATACACGCGGCCAGTCGTTGCGTTCCGCCGACGCCAGCAGCGACGGGCCGGAGCTCGATCGTCTTCTGTCGCTCGTCCCCGATTCTAGCAGCATTGTCGGGCTTCGTGGACATCCCAAATCGGGGGAGTTCGGAACAGCGGCGCTGACCTGCACGCAACCTGCGGTTTCGTTTAGGGCGCCTTGCCCTGATTTGCGCGGGTTCAATCGGACCGCAAGGCGGCGGGATCGCGCTGACGCCTTGACGGGCGGCGCCTTCAGCGCCGAGCATCCCTTGAGGCGCGAATCTCGCGTGGGCTGGCGGGCTTGACATGGAAGCGATCGCATGCGCTCGAGCTGTCAAGGCGATCGCCGCGGCGATTGCGCTGCCTCTGCTTTCGGCCTGCGCAGGCCTTCACCTCGACCAGCAGCCGGACCAGGTCATCCAACGGACCGAGGGCGAAGACAACTACGCGCAGAGGCAGAAGGCCGGGCCCGTCGCCGCGCGCGTCCTGCCTTACGCCCTGCTCGCGGAACAATCGTACGATCCCACCGTCTACGCGACTCACAGGATCGCGCCGCGCGCCACCGCATGCGCCGACGACGACCCCAAGGATTGCGACGCACGCGCCGACGGCCGAACGCGCAGCCCGCTGGCTCGACGATTGGCGCTATGTCTGGAGCTGCAATGGCGCGGACGAATGCGGAGTGCTGACCGCTACGCAGAGCGAGCGGGTTTCGGACGGCTTGGGGGTCCAAATCTGGGCGCGCAAGGGCGTCCGATGTCCCGAAGCGGTCATCGCCTTTCGCGGAACCGTCGGCGGCGACAAGGGAGACTGGGAATTCGAACTTCCACTGGATCCTGCGCGCTTTTCCCATCTACGATCAGTACGAGCAGGTCCGCGACCACGTCGACGACTTCATCGGCCATATCGAACGCGACAAGTGCTACCGCGCGGGGTCGACCGAGATCATCGCCGTCGGCCACTCGCTCGGCGGCGGTCTGGCGCAGCTTGCGGCCTATTCGGATTCACGCATCCGGCGCGTCTACGCCTTCGATCCCTCGATGGTGACCGGATTTTATTCGGTCGACCCCCCGAACCGCGATCGCACCGTGAAAGGATTGCGGATCGAGCGCGTCTACGAATTCGGCGAAGTCCTCGCCTTCGGCCGCTTGATCATGCTGCACACCATCCCCTTGTCCCCTTGCAATCCGCGCGTCGTCAGCGTCCGCTTCCGGGTCTTTCAAGGCGCTCCGATCGCCCTGCACAGCCTGACCGATCTGGACAACGGACTGCTCCGGGTCGCCAGGGGCTCCGAACCGGAGAGGTCGCCGATGGTGCTCGAGCGGTGCGGCGCGACCCCGAGCCGCCGCTGGTCGCATCGCAATGAGGCGGCTATGCTGCGTCCGATCTAGCTCCGGGCGCGAGCCGCGCCTGGCGCCGCCGGAACATGCCCCATGAACCATGCGCAAGACGACCGGCACAAAACGAAAATGGCCAAGCGCAAGGCCGTGCAGGACGCCGAGGTCGCCGCCAAGCCAATTCTCGAAAAGGGTCTCCTGATCGTCCACACCGGTCCGGGCAAAGGCAAGTCGACAGCGGCGTTCGGACTCGCGTTGCGCGCCCTTGGCCGCGGCCTTCGCGTCGGCGTGGTGCAGTTCATCAAGGGCGCATGGTCGACGGGCGAGCGTATGGCGATCGAGCGGTTCGGCGATCAAATCGAGTGGCGCACCATGGGCGAAGGCTTCACCTGGGAGACGCAGGACCGCGCGCGCGACGTTGCCGCGGCAAGCGCCGCGTGGGCGGAGGCCAAGCGCATGATGGCCGATCCCACGATTCGTCTCCTCGTGCTCGACGAGCTCAACATCGCGCTTCGCTACGATTATCTGCCGCTCGCCGAAGTCGTCGCGGCGCTCGTTTCGCGGCGCCCCGGCCTGCATGTCGTCGTGACCGGCCGCAACGCCAAGCCCGAGTTGATCGAGGCCGCCGATTGCGTCACCGAGTTCGCGCTCGTCAAGCATCACTTCGCCGCTGGCGTGCGGGCGCAGGAGGCGATCGAATTTTGACCGCTCGGGCGCTCATGTTCCAGGGGACCGGATCGGACGTCGGCAAGTCGCTCCTCGTCGCGGGGCTTTGCCGCGCCTTCACGAAGCGCGGGCTTCGCGTCCGCCCGTTCAAGCCGCAGAACATGTCGAACAACGCTGCGGTGACGGACGACGGCGGCGAGATCGGCCGGGCGCAATCGCTGCAGGCGCGCGCCTGCGGCGTTTCGCCGAGCGTGCACATGAACCCGGTTCTGCTCAAGCCGCAGAGCGAGATCGGCGCGCAGGTCGTCGTCCAGGGCAAGGTCATCGGCAATGCGCCGGCGCGCGAATATCAGGCCCTCAAACCCAAACTGATGAGCGCCGTGCTCGACAGCTACGCGCGCATAGGCGCAGACGCCGACCTCGTGCTCGTCGAAGGCGCGGGCAGCGCAGCCGAGATCAACCTGCGCGAGGGCGACATCGCCAATATGGGCTTCGCGCGCGCTGCGAACTGCCCGGTCGCGCTGGTCGGCGACATCGATCGCGGCGGCATTTTCGCCCAGATTCTCGGCGTCAAGGCGGCGCTTGCGCCCGACGACGCCGCGACCATCGTCGGCTTCATCGTCAACAAGTTCCGCGGCGACGCGAGCCTGTTCCTCAGCGGCATGATGGCGCTCGAAGCGCATACGCACTGGCGCGCCTTCGGCCTCCTGCCGTTCTTTGCCGACGCGGCGCGGCTGCCGGCGGAAGACGCGTTCGGCCTCGGCGACAAGAAGCCGCGAGCCGACGGCGCGGCGACCATCGCCGTGCCGATGCTGGCGCGCATCGCCAATTTCGACGACTTCGACCCGTTGCGCATGGAGCCCTCGGTGCGGCTCGTCTTCGTCAAGCCCGGCGAGCCGCTGCCGATCGCCGACCTCATCATCCTGCCCGGCAGCAAGGCGACGATCGCCGATCTCGAATTCTTTCGTGAGCAAGGCTGGGACATCGACCTTCTCGCCCATGCGCGGCGCGGCGGCCGGATTCTGGGCGTCTGCGGCGGCTACCAGATGCTGGGCAAAGCCGTGTCAGACCCGCACGGCATGGAGGGGCCGCCGGGCGAGATCGAGGGCCTCAAGCTGCTCGACGTCGCGACCGTGCTGACGGCTGAGAAGACGCTCGCTGAAGTCGATGGCGCGTGCCTCACGCAATGGCGCGCCGTTCCAGGGCTACGAGATGCATGTCGGCGAGACGAGCGGTCCGGACTGCGCGCGGCCGCTCCTTCGCTTCGCCGACGGGCGGCTCGACGGCGCAGTGTCTGAGAGCGGCCAGATCGCCGGGGCCTATGTGCATGGACTGTTCGCCGACGATCGCCAGCGCGCGGCCTGGCTCGCGTTGCTTGGAACGACGAGCGGAATCAGCTTCGAGCCCACGATCGAGCGGACGCTCGACGCGCTCGCCGACCATTGCGAGGCGCATCTCGATTGCGACGGGCTGCTCGCGGCTGCGCGCTAGGACGCTCTGCAACCTGAGCGCGAGGCCCGCCGCAAGCCGCGGCAAATAACCGCCATTAAACGCCAGCAAACGCTAGTAAGCGCTAGTAAAATTGCTAGCGTTTACTTGCGTTTATTTTTTCGAATTCGGGACTTTTCAATGGGTTACGAGCGATTCAAATAAAAAAATCCGCGCTCCGCCTCTCAACTCGCGCGGAAGTTGCAGCGCGCGTCCGGACGGAAGCGTCATCGCAAGGACCGCCTGGCCCGCGCGACGCGGCGATCCAGCGGCCGCCGCGCGACGACCTCTGGCTTCCCGCGGGCTTTTGACACGGGGGGTCCCAATGACGATTTCAGGTTCATCCAAGGCAATCGGCTTGAGCCCGCTTCTCAGGTCACCACGGCCTCTCCTCGGCCCGCTTGCCCAGGCGACCGCGTTGATTCCGTTGTCCAAGAACCATAGCACAGTATTTCTGGTTTTGTCAAGATATTTGCCGGTCTTATAGCGTGGCAGCTGATCATCAGGCAATCGGGATATGGCTGACCAGCAGGCGGTTCTCTAGGCGTCATGGCCGTCCCCGGACTTGATCCGGGGATTGTCCCGGCCACCACACGGGGTTCGGCGCATCGAACGTCCGCAGGCGCGCATGAAGGCTAGAACGCTTTGTCTTTATTCGCCTTTGCCGTCGACCGCGCCGATGGCTGCCGCGCCTTTGGGGTGGCGCCGCGTAGATGGCCGGGACAAGCCCGGCCAGGACGGAGAGGTCACAAGCGCAGCCGGAAAAAAAGCCAACCAACAGTCAACGCCATAAGAGCCTATTTGCCGCGCTTATGGCGGGGCAAGAGACTGACAGACAGAGGCGCTCGGACCGCTCATGTTCCGTCGGCCTGATCGGCATGGTGATGGTCATGCCGCGCGTGGCGCGTTGGCTCGCTTTTCGCCGGCGCAGCGATCGGCTCCTGGTCGCCTCCGCACTTCGTCTCCAGGGCCTTCGTTTCCTTCGCGCCTCGCAAAGTCGGGGTCATTGTCTCGGTCCCGACCAGAAGCGGTGCGGTGCTCGTCCACGACCGGTCGGGATTGCGCTTCCACTCCGCACAACTGAGCGCGAGCGCCTTGCCGTGGACCTCGACCGTGTCCGCCTTCGGCTCCTGAGCGTCCTCCGCCATCGCGGCGCTGCTGATTGCGATGAGACCTGACAAGAGGGCTGCAAGTCGAAGCATCGGAATCGCCTCTGGCGCTGAAACGAGCGGGCGGATCGAAGCACTGGAATTTGGCGAAGTCTTGTCCGCGCCCGGCTTTTCACCCCCATCCGGCGCCTCCGCTTCCCGCCGCCAGCAGGGCCAGAGCCGCCAGTGCGCAGACCTCGATCGCGCAGGCCCGGCGATAGAGCCTAAGCGCGCGGCGGATGTCGGCTGCGCCGGCCTCGCGCCGTCCCTCCCCCATGAACGCGTCGTCGACCAGCGTCGCGCCATAGACGCGCGGTCCGGCGAGGGTGAGGCCGAGCGCGCCGGCCATCGCCGCCTCGGGCCAGCCGGCGTTGGGTGAGCGATGATGCGAAGCGTCGCGCCAGGCTGCTCTCGCCGCATGGCGCGCCGAGGCCCCCGGCGTCACCGCGGCGGCCAGAATGAGCCACAGCGCGGCGAGACGCGACGCCGGCAGATTGACCAGATCGTCAAGCCGCGCCGCAGCCCAGCCGAAGGCGCGGTAGCGCTCGTCCTTGTGCCCGATCATGCTGTCGGCGGTGTTGATCGCCTTCAAGAGCGCGCCGCCGACGAGGCCGCCCAGCGCGATCCACAGGATCGGCGCGACGACGCCGTCGGAGAAATTCTCCGCCAGGCTCTCGATCGCCGCGCGCGCGACGCCCGCTTCGTCCAGCGCCTCCGGATTGCGGCCGACGATCTTCGCCACGGCGCGCCGCCCCTGGTCCAGACTTACGTCGAGTCCATCGGCGACCGCTCTCACATGGGCGCCGAGGCTGCGTTGCGCCGGCAGGCTCGCTGCGAGAACGGCAAGCACGCCGAAGCCGAGCGCGCCGCCGGAGCCGCACACGCGGGTCGCCGCCCAGGCGACGAGCGCGACTGGCGCGAGATAGAGGCCAAGCGCGAGGACGCCCGCCGCCCGCCGCGCCGCGAAGCTCGCCTCGGCGCGATTGAGGCTCGCCTCCAGCCAAGCCGAGCCAGCGGCCCATCCAAGTGACGGGATGGCCAATCGCGCGATAGAGAGGCGCCGGATAGCCGAACGCCGCTTCCAGGACAGCGGCGGCGAGCGCGAGCGGCAGCGAAAGCGGGAGCGACATGACGGCGGGGTTGGATTGGGTGGACGACCGGACGCTCACCTATCACGGCGGCGCGCTTGAAGTCGCGCGCAAGCTCGCGCCCGGGGCGCCCGAACCCTGGATCGACCTCTCCACCGGCGTCAATCCGCACGCCTATCCGCTGCCGGACCTTGAGCTCGACGCATGGTCGCGGTTGCCCGAAAGCGGCGCGCTTGCGAGGCTCGAGGCCGCCGCGGCGCAGCGTTACGGCGCGCCCGCCACAAACGTCGTCGCAGGCCCCGGCTCGCAGGCGCTGATCCAGGCGCTCGCGCGCATATTGCCGCATGGAGCGGTCGGCGCGATGGGGCCGACCTACAGTGGTTTTGCATCGGCCTTCGCCGCGCTCGGCGGTCGCGTCATCGAAGCGAAGCGGCTTCGCGACCTGGGCGACCTCGACGTCGCGATTGTGGTCAATCCCAACAATCCGGACGGGCGAATCACGCCACGCGCCGATCTCCTCGACCTGCATCAGCGCCTGGCGCGGCGCGGAGGCGTGCTGATCGTCGACGAGGCTTTCGCCGATTTTGACGCCGGGGAGAGCCTTGCGCCATCGCTGCCCGCGAGCCGCGCGGTCGTCCTGCGCTCGTTCGGCAAGACTTACGGGCTGGCCGGGCTGCGGCTCGGTTTCGCGCTCGCTTCGCCGGACCTCGTCCCGTCCTTGCGGGACGCCCTTGGGCCCTGGCCGGTCAGCGGCCCGGCGATCGCGATCGGGATTCGCGCGCTTGCCGATTTGGATTGGCTCGAAGCCATGCGCGCGCGCCTTGGCGACGACGCCCTGCGCCTCGACGCCCTCCTGCGCGGCGCCGGCTGGCGGATCGTCGGCGGAACGCGCCTGTTTCGACTGGCCGCGCAGACGGATGCGCGCGCCGCTTTTGACCGGCTCCTGGCCGCCGGAATCCTGACCCGCCCTTTTGCCGACGCCCCCGACTGGCTGCGATTCGGGATTCCGGGCGACGAGACCGCATGGGAACGGCTCGCCGCGGCGCTTCGACGGTGAGCCGAATCGCTCCCCAACTTGGCCAGCTTGCCTTCCCATGCGCGCTGCATAAAAGGCGCGCATGGCCCATCGCGCGCCGCGAGTCTTCACGATTCCCTCCGGGGCGCCGTTTCTGCCGACACTGAGCCGCGCCCTCCTGGACGGCGTGCTGATCGACGGGTTTCCCGGCGCGGGCGGCGCCGATGGCGCTCACCGACGCCACGATCTACGTGCCGACGCAACGCGCGGCTCAAGCGCTGGCCAGGGCGCTGCTCGCGGCGAGCGGCGGGCAGAGCCTCATGTTGCCGCGCATCGCGCCCCTCGGCGCCTTCGAGCCTGACGAGACGGCGGCGGTCTTCGACCCCGAGGGGGTAGAAATCCCCCGCGCGGCCGTGCCTGCCGCGGTTGGCGCGCTGACCCGGCGCCATGCGCTCGCGACCCTCACCCGCGCCTGGGGGAAGGCGCTCAAAGGCGCCATTCGCGAGGTCGACGCCGACGGGGCGCTCATCGTCGATCCGGCCGAGCCCGCACTGGTCGCGGCGACGCCCGCGCAGGCTTACGCGCTCGCCGGCGATCTGGCCGCGCTGATCGACGACATGATCATCGAGGGCGTGGCCTGGACGCGGCTCGAAACGCTCGCGCCTGATCTTTACGATCCCTATTGGCGCATCACCCTCGATTTCCTCAAGATCGCCTTCGCCCATTGGCCCGACTGGCTGGCCGAGCGCGGCCTCATCGACCGGGCGAAGCGGATCGCGCTACTCATCGACGAAGAAATCAAAGCTCTCGATAGCCCGCGGCGCGGTCCGACCATCATCGCCGGCTCGACCGGCGCCAATCGCGCAACCGCCCGCCTCATCGCGGCCATCGCCCGCGCGCCTCAGGGCGCGGTCGTGCTGCCCGATCTCGACCTCAATCTCGACGATCGAACCTGGGCGATGATCGGCCGCGGCGACGACGGTTCTCAGGGGCTCGCCGGCCATTCCCAGGCGCTCCTGCGCCAGCTGATCGGCGCGATCGGCGTCAGCCGCGAGGATGTCGCGACGCTTGGCGCGCCCACGCCTCAGCTTGCGGCGCGCTCGGCTTTCTTAAGCGAGGCGCTCCGTCCCGCCGAGTCGACCGATCTCTGGCGCGAACGGGGGTGGACTTTGTCGCCGCTGGCGCTCGCCGCGGCGCTCCAGGGCGTCACGATCGTCGTCGCCGACAACGAGAACGAAGAGGCGCTGGCGCTGGCCATCGCGATGCGCGAAACGCTCGAGACGCCGGGCAAGACCGCCGCCCTCATCACGCCCGACCCCTCGATCGCGCGCCGGGTCTCAGCCGAGCTTGCCCGATGGGGAGTGGAGGTCGAAGATTCGGCCGGACGGACCTTGGGACAGAGCCCGGCGGGCGTGCTGGCCAGGCTCATCCTGGAGGCGGCGATCGCGTTCACGCCGCGCTCGTGTCTCGCCCTCCTTGCGCACCCGTCGGTCCGCTTCGGCCGCTCGCTCGCCCAGGTCGAAGCCGCGGCGCGGGCGCTGGAGCTCGCGGTCTTTCGCGCTGTCCCGCTTGCGTCCCTCGACGATCTCGAACGGGCGTTCACGGCGGCGCGCGCGGCGGCCGATGACAGGCACGCCCATCCGGCCATCCGCCGCATCGGCGAGGCCGACCGGCGCGCGGCGGAGGCGGCTCGCGCGCGACGTCGCAAGCGCGCTTGCTCCCTTGCGCGCGCTTGGCCCCGCCTCTTCCTTGCGCGACTGCCTCACGCAGCATCGGGCTGCGATCGCCGCCACAGTTGCGAGCGCGCAGGTCTCAACGGCGGACCCGCACGGATTCGAGCAACTGACGCAGCTCATGGACGAATGGAGCGAGGCGGCGGTCGAGGGCTTCCCCACTGCGCTCAACGAATACGCCGCCTTGTTCGACGACGCGCTGGCGGCGGCGCGCGCTCCGCCGGGGAGCGGCGGACACCCGCGCCTCATGATCCTCGGCCTCCTCGAAGCGCGTCTCCTGAGCTTCGATCGCGTGCTTCTGGCGGGCCTCGACGAAACGGTTTGGCCGCCCGCGGTCGAGACCGACGCCTTTCTCAACCGGCCGATGCGCGCCGCGCTCGGCCTTTCCGCGCCGGAGCGGCGGATCGGCCAGACGGCGCATGATTTCGTCGCCGCCCTCGGCGCGCGCGAAGCAATTCTGAGCCGGGCGAAGAAGCGCGGCGGCCAGCCGACCGTCGCCTCCCGGTTTCTGCAGCGCATGGGGGCTGCGGCGGGCCCCCTCGCGATGAAGGAGCCGGAAGAGCGCGGCGCGCTTTATCTCGCGCTCGCGCGCGCGCTCGATCGGCCGGCCGATTTCCAGCCGCAGCGAAGACCGGCGCCGCGTCCTCCGGTTGAACTCCGCCCGAAAGCCCTGAGCGTCACGCGAATCGAGACTCTGCGCCGCGATCCTTACGCGATCTACGCCGAATATATTCTCCGATTGAAGGCGCTCGAGGCGGTCGAGCGCCACATCGGACCGCGCGAAACAGGCATTGCCTGGCACGCCGCGCTGCAAGAGTTTGTTGAAGCCTATCCCTCCGGCGCCCTCCCGCCCGAGGCGCGCGACCGTCTTTTGTCCATTGCGCGAGAATGCTTCGCGCTGCTCCGCGACGATCCGGCTTTCGCGCTCCACTGGCCCAACATCGAAAAGGGCCTCGATTTCTTTCTCGCCTTCGAGCGCGAAGCGCGCGGCGCTATTGCCCAAACCTGGGTCGAGCGGCAGGGGGCGCTTCCGGTTCCCCTCGCAAGCGGAACGTCGTTCAAGCTCAGCGCGCGGGCGGACCGGATCGACGTTCTGCGATCGGGCGGCGCGCGACTCATCGACTACAAGAGCGGCGCGCCGCCGACCGCCAAGGACGTCAAAGCAGGCTTTTCGCCGCAATTGACCCTGGAAGCGGCGATGCTGCGCCGGGAAGGATTCGAGGGGCTGCCGCGACTCGAAGCTGAGGAGGCGATCTATCTCAAGCTTGGAGGCGCAGCGGGCGGAGAAGAAAAGCACGCCGGCGGGAAGGGCGAAAATATCGGAAAGCTGGCCGAGCAGCATTTCGCCGGACTTCAGACGCTGCTCGAAGCCTTCGCCTGCGAGGACACGCCCTATTTGTCGCGCCCGTTCCCCAAATTCGCGCCCCGTTTCTCGGACTACGACCATCTCGCGCGGATCAAGGAATGGTCGGCGACCGGAGGCGAGAGCGATGCGGGGGACGCGCCATGAGCCGCGCTCTCGCCATTCCCGAACGCTTAAGGCAGCGGCAGACCCAGGCCTCGGATCCGAAAACATCGGCCTGGGTCTCCGCCAACGCCGGCAGCGGCAAGACGCATGTCCTCACACAACGCGTGCTGCGGCTCCTGCTCGCCGGAACGCCGCCGGCGCAGATCCTGTGCCTCGCCTACACCAAGGCGGCGGCGGCCAACATGGCCGAGCGCGTGTTCAGCAAACTCGCGCTCTGGACGAGCCTCGGCGACAACGCCCTCGCCAAGGCGATCGTCGAGAGCGGCGCCGCGGCGCCGGGCCCGCGTGACCTCGTCTTCGCGCGGCAATTGTTCGCGCGCACCATCGAGACCCCCGGCGGGCTCGAGATTCAGACGCTGCACGCCTTTGCCGAGAGGCTGCTGCGGCTCTTTCCTTTCGAGGCCAACGTTCCGGCCCATTTCAAGGTTCTCGACGAACGCGCGAAATCGAGGCGGCTGCTCATCGAGGCGCGCGACGCAGCGCTCGTCGAGCTCGGCGCCTCGAGCGAGAGCGCGGGCGCGCTCGACCTGGTCGCGCGCGAGTCCGGCGCGGCCAGATTTGACGAGCTCCTCACGGAGGCGCTCAGCCGCGCCGAGATCTTCGGCGCCCACGACGACGCGCTCACCTATGCCGCCGCGCTTCGCGCTCCGCTCGGTCTTGCGCCAGACGCGACCATCGCGAGCGTCGAAGCCGAGATGCTGGGCGGCGACGTTGGCCGCATGCGACGCGAGCGATGGGCGCAGGCTCTTGAGGCCGGCAAGAAACAAGACCAGAAAATTGCCGACAACCTTCGTGCGGCAAACGAAGACGGCGCGCGCCAAGCTCGCGTCCAGGCGCTGCTCAAGGCGTTGTTCAAGGAGGATGGCGAGGGCGGGCCCCACGGAGGCGAAAACGGCCAACTGACGACCAAAGACCTGCGCGAAGAGTTCCCGGGCCTCGAGGACGACTTGCGTCGCGAGCAGGATCGCCTGCTCCCCTTGCGCCAGCGCAGGCGCGCGGCGTTGACGCTGGAGCGCAGCGCCGCCTTGTTCGTGGTCGTAAGGTCAATTCTGGCCGCCTTCGCGCGAACGAAGGCCGAGCGCGGCGCGCTCGATTTCAACGACCAGATCGCCCGTGCGCTCACCCTGGTGACCCGGTCGAGCGCCGCGTGGGTGTTGCACAAGCTGGACTATGGGCTCGATCACCTGCTGCTTGACGAAGCCCAGGATGCGTCTTTGCCGCAATGGGGCATTCTTGCGACGCTGAGCGCCGAGTTTTTCGCCGGCGCCGGCGCACGGGCGAAGAACCGCACCGTCTTCGCGGTCGGCGACGAGAAGCAGTCCATCTTCGCCTTCCAGGGCGCGGCGCCGCAGATGTTTGCGGAAATGAAACGGGCATTCGCCGAGCGCCATCGCCACGCCGAGCGGCCATTCGCCGATGTGCCCCTGACCTTCTCGTTCCGGTCGTCGCAAACGATTCTCGACGCCGTCGACATGACTTTCCGGACCGAACTGGCCTGGCGCGGCGTCGCCGCCGCGGGGGAGCCGCCCCCAAACACGACGCGATTCGCCGCGACTTGAAGGGCGTGGTCGAGCTGTGGCCGCCGATCGCCCCAAGCCCCCCGCCCGACCCGGAAGACTGGAGCGTGCTCGAGCAGCCGGCGCAGGACGACCCCCCGGTGGTCCTCGCCAAGCGGATCGCTGAAGTGATCAGGGGCTGGCTGAAAGCGACCTCGCCTGAGCGGGTGATCGACCCGAAGTCCGGCGAAATCAGGCGCATTCGCGAAAGCGATGTGATGATCCTGGTTCGCACCCGCAACGCCTTTTTCGAGGCGATGATCCGGGCGCTCAAGGCCGCGGATGTGAAGGCCGCAGGCGCCGACCGGCTCAAGCTCAAAGACCATATCGCGGTGATGGATCTGATCGCGGTGGGCCGCGCGGCTCTGCTGCCGGACGATGATCTGACGCTGGCCTCCGCGCTCAAGTCGCCGCTCATGGGCTTTGACGACGACGCGCTCATGAAAATTGCGGCGCGACGGAGCGGTTCGCTCATCGAGGCCCTCGCAGCCGCGGACGAAGACGTCGCCGTCGAAGCCAGGCGCCGGCTCGTCGACTGGCAGGCGCGGGCCAAGGCGCTTTCGCCTTTTGCCTTTTATGCGCTGTTGCTCGGCCAGGACGGCGGCCGGCGGGCGCTGATCGGCCGGCTCGGGCCGGAAGCCGCCGACCCGATCGATGAATTCTTGACCCTGGCGCTCGCGCATGAGCAGCAAGAAGCGCCGTCGCTGCACAGTTTTCTTGCTGAAGTCGAATCGGCCGAGGTCGAGATCAAGCGCGACATGGAGGTCGAGACGGAGGGCGTGCGCGTGTTGACCGTCCACGCGAGCAAAGGAACTCGAGGCGCCCATCGTCTTTCTGCCCAACTCATGCGGCGGTCCCGATTCGCGGCACGAACCCAAGCTCATGTCGCTTTCGCCGCCGAGGCCAGGCGATCCGCCGGTCTTGGCCTGGGCCAGGAAGTCGGCCGAGGACGCCGACGCGGTCGCCGCAGCGCGGGTCGAGGCGCGAGACGCTCAGGCGGGCGAACATCGCCGCCTGCTCTATGTCGCCATGACCCGTGCGGCCCAGCGCCTCATCGTCACCGGCCATGAGACCTCGCGAGCCCGGCCGCCCGACTGCTGGTACGACCTCGTCCATGCGGGCCTCGCCGATGCGCTCGTCGAAGCGCCCGCGCCGTTTCGCGGGGGCGGGACGATCCTGCGATTTGGCGGGGGCCTCAGCGCTGAGGATGTGGGCCAGACGGCGCCCGCCCGCGTCCTCGACTCCCTGCCCGCCTGGCTCATCGCCAACGCGGCGCCCGAGACTGCGGCCCCTCCGCTCAACCCTTCGCGCGCCGGCGGCGTCGGCCGGGGCGACCGCGAACGGGCCCTCGAGGGACGGCTTGCGCATGCTCTGCTCGAGAGGCTGCCCGACCTCCCGCCGCAACGACGCCCGGGCGCGGCGACAGCCTACCTCGATGCGTGGGGCGGCGCGCTTCCCAAATCAGCACGCCTGGCCATCGCCTTCAAGGTCCTGGCGGCGATCGGCGCGCCGGAGCTGAGCCCTATTTTTGGCCCTGGCTCCCGTAGCGAAGTCGCGTTGGCGGGATTTCTGCCTCGGCCGGGCCGCCCCGATCTGGCCTATAGCGGCCGCCTTGATCGGCTTGTCGCAACCGAGCAGGGTGTATTGCTCGTGGACTTCAAGCTGGGCGAACAGCCCGATCGTCCGGCCGCGGCCCATGTCGCCCAACTTGCGCTCTATCGCGCCGCTTTGCAGCCGCTCTACGGCGGGGCGACGATCCGAGCGGCGCTTGTCTATCTCGACGGGCCGACGCTCATGCAGATCAGCGGAGAGGACCTCGACGCCGCTCTCAACGCCATCGCCGCCGCCTCATGAGATACGCCATCTTGGTCCCCCGAATCCCAGCTTTTGGTCGCAATTCCGCGGGGGAGCGATGTCTTGGTTGCCTTGATGAGGTCGCATTTGCTGGCCAAGGTCGCGCACGATGACGAGCGGAACGCGTCAGGGCGGGCGCCCGATATTTTTGTATTTTGGTCTGGGGAAGCTTGGGCAGAGGCCGAGGCGGGGCGCTGTCTGCGCGGCTGCCGGATTGAGTCTCGCAATGCTGCTGGCGGGAGGGGACTTGCCTGCCCAGGCCCAGAAAATCCCCTACGGCATGGTGCCTTACGGCCGCCCTGTCTATAAGAATGGCAAACGAATATTATGGCATGGCGCCTGGCGAGGCGGCAGCTTGCGCAGATACGCGCATCGGTACGCCGCGCCGAGCGCGGCCAAACCGGTCCTCGCGCTCGCTCCGGAGCCGCAACCTGTCGTTGCGAAGGAGTTTGCGGTCCTCGCGGATCCCGGCGACGCCAGGGCCAGCCGAATGGCCAAGGATTTCGCGACCGTCATGAGCGCCAGCGGCGCGCCGGGTCGCGCGATCGTGGGCTCCACGTCCCCGAATGGTCTCGGCAAGGTCCTCAAGACCGACATGGCGGACTTCGCCATCGTCTCGCTTGACAGTCTTCTGTCGAGCGCCAAGGGCGACCCCGAATGGATCAAGCGGGTCCCCTTCGTCGCGCGCCTTGCTCCCGAAACCCTGGCCGTGATCGCGCCGCGCGAAGTCAAGTCGATCAGCGACCTCCAGGGAAAAACTGTGAGCTTCGGTGATCTCGACAGCGCGACATCGACCGGCGGCAGAATGTTGTTCTCCCGCCTCGGCGTGACTGCAACTCAGGCCAACGAGCCGTTGACGGAGGCGCTCGATCGCCTCTCGGCGGGCAAGATCGACGCGGTGGTCGTGCTCGGCGGGGACGAATCGCCCGCGCTCAGCGACTTCGGCGCGGACGGTCGCTTTCACATCGTGCCCATTCCGTGGTCGCCAACTCTGGAGCCGGTCTACGCTCCGGCTCACGTCACCGCCGCCGACCGGCCGAACCTTGTGAGCGCGGCCGATCCCGTCGAAACGGTCGCCGAGCCGATGGCGCTTATCGCGCTCGATGCGGCCCCCGGATCGCCGCGGGCGGATGCGCTCGGGCAAGTCGCGCGCGTTTTCTTTGACAATTATGACGGTTTCCTGGGCGACGAGCACGACCCACATTGGCGCGAAGTCAATCTCGCGGCCGACGCCTCGTGGCCGACCCAATCCTGGCCCCGGCTTGGCGCTGCGCAAAGCTGGCTGGACGCGAAGAAATCGCCCGCGGATGGATCGCTTGAGACGTTCAAGGCCTCGGCCAAGTCGGCCGCCGCGTCGGCCAGTTGGCCAAGCGCGGCTGATTCGGATCGCCTTTATGAAGGCCTGACCCGCTGGCGCGGGCTGCAGTAGGGAGACGAACGCTGGCCATTTCCTGGAAAGCGCTTTCGAGCGTCCTCGCCGCCGTCATCGCCGGAATGCTGGTGCTGGCGGCTTGGCCTCGGCTTGAGCCGTCGGCCATGCACGTCAAGGCTGCGGTCGAGCAGCCCATTTTCGTCAAGCCCCTTGCCGCCATCGTCAAGCGGACGGCGACGGCGATAACGGCTCAGCCGATCGACAAGGTTGCGATCAACAAGCTCGCGACCGCGCTGCGCGAGCAACCCGTTGACCGGGAGGCTGTCGGCAGCCTTGGCGCGACGCTGGCGATCCCGATCAATGAGGGTCGCAAACTGTTCGCCGAAGGCCTCGTCGCTTTCTCCAAGGGCGACATCGCAACCGCGCGCGCCTTCTTCGTCAGCGCCGCCTCCGCCGGCGACGCGCGCGCGCTGGTTGGGCTCGGCGACACGTTCGATCCGGCGACTCTCACCCGTCTCGGCGTCGTCGGGCTCAAAGGCGATGAAGCCAAAGCGCGTGATTATTATGCGCGCGCCGTCAATGCCGGCGCGACCGGCGCCCGCGAGCGAAGTCGCGTCTCTAGCGTCGAAATAGCTCAGGCCTTCCGCAACGTCGCCGACCCGGCGCGCGACCGGGTCAGGACCTTTTGCGCCTTGCGCACAAGTTTACGCCGGCAAATGATTTCAGAAGCTTAGCTGCGCTTTCGTGCAACTCTTTTCGTCCTCGAACGATTTTTGCGCCGCGATGCCAGGCGAATGCGTGAGCGCGCGTTGCCATGCAGCGCAACGCCGGTCAGCCGCGCGACCTGGAGACGGGCGGCGAAAATCCGTCCGGACAAGCGCTCATAAACGCGAGTAAGCGCTAGTAAACGTTAGTAAATTTGCTAGCGTTTACTGGCGTTTATTTTTCCGAATCGGGACTTTTCAATTGGTTACAGCCGAATTCAAATAAAAAATTCCGCCCCGTCCCCGGCGCCCCGAAGGGGCCTCGAGGGACGTTCCAGCCGGCGCAAGGGTGGCTGCGAGCGCTGAAACTGAACCGGGACCCCTCGTGCGCTTCCGCTCGTGTCGCGCTGGACCTCGCCACGCACGAAGAAGGGTCGGACAAAGCGCCCCGACGCACAGGCGGCGCCTTACCCGATCAGTCGCCGATATTCGGACTCGGGAGTGCCGTAAGTTTCGCCGGCGACGCGCGCCATTCCCTTGCGGTCGTTGATCGTGATTTCCCCTCGCCGATACGAAATCAGTCCGCGTTGCTGCAGCGCCTTCAACGCCACCGTCACCCCCGATCGGCGCACGCCGAGCATGAGCGATAGAAATTCGTGCGTGAGCGGCAGCTCGTCGGCCTGGATTCGGTCTTGCGCCATGAGGAGCCAGCGGGCAAGTCGCTCGTCAATTTTGGATTGCGCGTTGCAGACGGCGGTGTGGGTCGTTTGCACGCCGAAGGCCTGAACGAACTTCAACAGGAAGTCGCGCAGGGACACGCTGGCCTGCATCGCCCCGCGCAATTTCGCCGCCGATATGCACTGGCCCATTCCAGGCGCCTGAATATAGGTGGCGTGGGGCGAGCGATGGTTGCCGAGCACGATCGGCAGCCCGGTCATCCCTTCGCGGCCAATCAAGCCAACTTCGACCTGCTTGCCGTTGCGCTGAACGGCGACGACCGATGCGAAGCCCGTCTCGGGAAAATAGACGGCTTCGATCTTCTTGTTAGGCCTTTCGAGCATCTTCCGCAGTCCGAGGGTGACAGCCTCGAGGTGCGGCGCGAGCAGATCGAAGTCGCTGGTCGAAAGGGAGGAAAGCAAGCTATTGCGGCTGGACACAGGCGCTCCTCGCTCAGGCGGGAGCACCAGTCTCTCAGCCACCGACGCCTGCGGCTTGGGGCCTCAGCCGGTGATGAACGCTGTATACGCTTTCGGAAGCGCAATTGCTACGCGAGGTTTGGACGTGTTCGAACCGCCTGCATGCGGACGAGACGCGCCGCCGGGCAATCGGTCATACGGTCACGATCGGCCCGGACCACCTCGCCCGGCTGCTTCCGCTGGCGAATTTCCGCGAAATCCGCGACTGTACGATTTCGTACGCTCAATCGGGAACGCTCGCGCCGCTTCTTACGTTTCGGTGCTATCGGCGACCCCGGGGCTGGTTGGAGCGCGCAATGCAAACTGCCCGTGAAGTCGTCACCGTTCTCGTGGTCGAGGATGATTGGCTGATCCGCGAGGATATCGTGGCGGACCTCCAGCAGGAGGGATGGGCGGTCGTGGAGGCGGCTACGGGCGCCGGCGCCCTGCAGGCGCTCCGTGAAGCCGAGACAGTCGATCTTCTGATCACAGATATTGGACTGGCCGACGCCCTGACAGGCTGGGATGTCGCGGAAGCGTTTCGAACCTCGCACCCAGAGGCGCCGGTGATCTATGCATCCGGAAACCCTGCAAACGATCATCGCCGAGTCGCGCGGAGCGTCTTTCTCAGTAAGCCGGTCGGCGCTTCAGAGCTTACCGCGACCTGCCGCAAGCTTCTGGCGCACTGGCCGAGTCAGCCGTAATCCGCGTGGCCACGTGATCAATTCCGATTGTGCACGACGTTCACCACATGGTTCAGGTTAGTCTGCGACGAAAACGCTGCGGCGTGAAGTCGAGAGCATTACAAATCTCGGTTTGTACGGATTCGGACAGACTTCAGGCTGGACACTAGGGCGAGCCGGTAGGAACATCGACGTCAGCTGCAGCGCTCTGCTGCACGAAGCGTTGGCGAATGAGAAAGAGACGTTAGCCAACGCTCCCGTGCTCTCGAAAGAGAACCAATGAACGTCGGGCCTTTTTTCGGGTTGGAAGTCTTCGAACCGGACGATCTCAAAGCGATGTCGATTGCTCTTGATGAAGTCTGCCGCAAGTTCGACCTGACCAACGATAAGCAAGACGAAAGAGAAGGTCTCGCGAGGCGCATCATCGCGCTTGCGCGCCGCGGCGAATGCGATCCCGCGGTCCTGCGCGACGGAGTGCTGCGAGCGCTTGCCGTGAGGGCCTGGCGAGGCCTGGGCGATTCCGACGTCAGTTGGGAGCATGATTCCGCTCAAGCGTCGCCCGGAATCAGCAGCGCGTCGCGGCCTGCGAGCGAATCGAACCTGCGCACTATGGGGCGCGGGTAGCATCGAGTCGCCGCTGCGCGCGGCGCTGGACGCGGTCCCCGCCAGATCAAGCGCTGGCGCCGCGATTAACCATCGGTTAACCGCCAGCGCCGCATTTGATGGCGTCCGACGATGAAACCCAACGGCGCCGCCACGCCTCCCGTCTTGCCGAGCGAAACCGGGCCTGAATGATCACGCTTTACCATCATCCCTTCTGCCCCCATTCCCGCTTCATCCGCCTCGTGCTTGGCGAGATGGGGATCGAGCCGCGTCTGGTCGAGGAAAAGGCGTGGGACCGGCGCAGGGAATTCCTCCTGATGGCGCCCGAAGGCGCGACGCCGGTCATGCTCGACGATGAGACGCCAGCCCTGTCGGGAGCGGAGGTGATCGCCGAATATCTGGACGAGACCCGAGGCCTGGGCCTCGGCGATCGCCGTCTGATGCCAGAAGATCCGTTGGCGCGGGCGGAAACGCGCCGGCTCGTGCATTGGTTTAACGTCAAGCTTTTTAACGAGGCAAGTCAATGGCTTGTGCGAGAGAAGGTCTATAAGCGGTTTATGAATATAGCCCAGGGCGGCGGCGCTCCGGACATGGAGGCTGTGCGCGCCGCGCGCTCCAATCTGCGCTATCATCTGCGCTACATCGGCCACCTGATCGGCGGCCGCAACTGGCTGGCCGGCGACCGGATGTCCTATGCCGACCTCGCGGCGGCGGCGCACCTGTCGTGCATTGATTATTTAGGCGACGCGCCGTGGGACGAGAGCGAAACCGCCAAGACCTGGTACGCGCGCATGAAGTCGCGCCCGTCGTTCCGCCCGCTGCTGGCCGAGCGGCTGCCGGGATGATTCCGAGCGTGGTTTACGCCGATCTCGACTTCTAGCGTGCTTGCGCGAAAAAGCGCGCGCGCTCGGCTTCGACGCCTGCCGGGTCACGTCCGCCGACCCGCCCGCGCAGCGCGCGCGAGCGTCTTGCCGCCTGGCTCGCCGAGGGCGCGCAGGGCGACATGAGCTGGATGGCCGAGACCTTCGAGCGGCGGGTCGATCCCCGCAAGCTCATGGCGGACGCTAAGAGCATCGTCATGCTGGGCCTCAATTACGGGCCCGCGGCGGACCCGCTGGCGGCGCTCTCTCAGCCCGCGATCGGGGCCATTTCCGTCTACGCCCGCCATCGCGACTATCACGATGTTCTCAAGGGCAAGCTCAAGCAACTCGCCGCCTTCCTGGTCGCTGAAGCGCGGCCGGAAAAGGCGGACGTCAAGGTCTTCGTCGACACGGCGCCGCTCATGGAGAAGCCGCTGGCCGCGCGCGCCGGGCTCGGCTGGCAAGGCAAGCACACCAATCTGGTGTCGCGCGAATTCGGCTCGTGGCTGTTCCTGGGCGCGATCCTCACCAACCTCGAACTTGCCGCCCGACCCGCCGGAATCGGACCATTGCGGACACTGCCGCGCCTGTCTCGACGCGTGTCCGACGGCCGCGTTTCCGGCGCCCTACCGGCTCGACGCGCGGCGCTGCATTTCCTATCTCACGATCGAGCATAAGGGCCCAATTCCGCGAGAGTTTCGGTCCGCGATCGGCAATCGCATCTACGGCTGCGACGACTGCCTCGCCGTCTGCCCGTGGAACAAGTTCGCGAGCCAAGGGCGGGAAGCCAAACTTGCGGCGCGCGCCGACCTCGACGCGCCGCCCTTAAGGGAGCTTGCCCGCCTCGACGACGCGTCGTTCCGGTCCCTGTTCGCAGGCGGCCCGATCAAGCGGGTCGGCAGGGCGCGCTTCGTGCGCAATGTGCATGATTGCGATCGGGAACTCGAAGGATCGTGTCGCTCGCCAAGGTCGCGGAGGAACGATTGGACGACGACAGCGCGCTCATCCGCGGAGCAGCCGTCTGGGCGCTGGCGCGACTGACCTCTCGAGAGGAGCTCTCAGCCTTCGCAACAGAACGCTTGCGAAGGGAGACGGACGTAGCGGTTATCGAGGAGTGGCGCGACGCTCTGGCCGCGCCGCTCGGACGGTAATCGTTACTGTCGCCGCCTCAGTGGGCGGGCGCAGGTTCCGCTTGCTGCTTAAGCCGCTCGATTTCGTCCTTCAGGTGGAGTTTCTTTCGTTTGAGCTCGTGAACCTTGATGTCGTCTGCCGCTGGGTGGTTGGTTTCGGCTAGGATCGCTTCTTCAATGGCCTGGTGACGACGCACCAGTTCGCTGAGATGCGAATCAATCGACATGGGACAGCTCCCTCATGTTTTTAACGACCAAATTGTGACATATCCTGCGAACGGCGCAAGCGACAAAATGTAGCGACCCTGTGAATTTATGGGAGCGAGGCCCCGACATTTTGGGGGAAGGTCCGGTCTTTTCAGGCATCTCGCACACAATAACTGAGGCAAATGGTTAAATTTGGGCGAGAGAACGGCGCGACGACGGAAAGCGGTGGACGTCGTGGCGCGCGGGCGGCGTTGAGGCCGCCGAACGCCTGACGTAGAGTGGCGCCAGAATGGACGAGAAGGGGCTTACGCCGGAGGAACACGCCGCGCTCGTCGCCCAGATCGAGCGGCTGCGCGAGGAGCATCGCGACCTCGACGCGGCGATCGAGGCGCTGCGAGACGCCGGCCAGCCTGACCAGTTGCAATTGCAGCGGCTGAAGAAGCGAAAGCTCCTGTTGCGCGACAAGGTGGCGCGGCTCGAAGATCAGCTCACGCCGGACATCATCGCCTGAGGCGCCGAACGGCGGTCGTAAACCCGTTCCATTGGCCGATTTTTGCCCTTCGCCGCAACCCGTTCCGTTCAAGCGTGTTTAAGGGCTCGTGAAGCCAGCGCATGCGCTCAATCCAACGGAGGCGGCCCATGCCCTATGACGTGAACGCCGATCTGCCGCCGTCCGTCCGCTCGCATCTGCCCGAGCACGCCCAGGACATTTTTCGCGAGGCCTTCAATCACGCCCACGCCGCCCACGCGCACGACCCGCGCCAGGAGGAGGCGGCTTTCCGCATCGCCTGGGCGGCGGTGAAAAAGTCTTACGAAAAGGTCGGCGAGGAATGGGTCGAGAAGAGGTGAGCCGCCGCGTCATCCGCCCCTCGGCTCGCGCGCCAGCAAGCGCTCCGTCACTTCCTCGTCGGTCAGCCGCGCTTCATAGACCGAACGCCACTCGATCAGGCGCGCGGTCGCGGTGGCGATGACGATCGCGGTCAGCATCGGCAGGGCGAAGGCGCGCGCCTGGCCGGTCAATTCCATCATCAAGACCAGCGACGAGATCGGCCCCTGGGTCGAGGCCGCCAGCATCGCGCCCGCGCCGAGGAGCGCGTAAAGGCCGATGTCGCCTCCCGGATGAACGAAGAGCCAGAGCTGGCCCAACGCAGCGCCGGCGAGCGCGCCGGCGGCGAGCGAGGGCGTGAACAGGCCTCCGGGCGCGCCGCTCGCGACCGAGGCGATCGTCGCCATCGGCCGAACCAGCACCAGCGCCGCCAGCGCGACCGGCGCGAGCGGATGCAGGAACAGGAGTTGCGCGACGCCCTGTCCGTTGCCGAGCAGCTCGGGGAAAACGATCGACAGGAGTCCAACGCCAGCGAGAACCAGCGGCGGCGCGATGAACCGGCGCCAGCCCGAGGGGCGCACCCGATAGGCCCAGGCGATCGCGCGGACGAAGACGACCGACCACAGGCCGATGAACGGCGAGGCGATGACCGTCCAGAGATAGACGTCGGGCGAGATCGGGTAGAGCGGAACATCATAGAGCGGCGCGTTGGGCACGACGAAACTCGCCGTCGTCGTCGCGATCAGAGCGCAGGCAAGCGCGGGAACGACCAGCCGCAAAGCCAGCGCCCCGCGCAGCACTTCGAGCGCGAACAGGGCGCCGCCGAGCGGCACGCTATAGACCGCGGCCATGCCGGCGCCGGCGCCGATCGCGACGATCAGACGCCGCTGTTCGTCCGACAGCTTCTGAAGGCTCGAGAACAGGTTGCCGAACACCACCCCGAACTGCTTGGGGGCGCCTTCGCGGCCGAGCGGAACGCCCATCGCGACAATCACGATCGACAGCACCGCGCTGCCGAGCGTTCTCCCAGGCGGCATGCGGCCGGCCTGAAACCAGATCGCCGCCGTGACGTCGATGCTGTTGCCGCTGGTGAGGCGGGTCAACAGCCATTGGGTCGCGCTGACGGCAAGCCCGGCGGCGAGCAGCAAACCGAGGTGGCGCTGGGGGCTGGCCTGTCGCGCCGCTTCAAGCAGCGCCGAAGGCTCAGCCGCGCCCCAGGCGAGTTCCTGAGCCGCGTCGAACAGGAGCGTCAGAAGGGCCGCGCCAAGGCCGGCGCATAACCCGGTCAGAACGACGGCGGTCCAGAAGCGGATCGCGCCAGGGTCGCGCAACGTCGCGGGAACCTTCGCGTCGCCGCCGGTTCGGCGGCGCCGAAGGCGGCGGACTTTGATCCTCTGTCCAATGCGCGCCTCCGCATGGGCGCGCCGGTCCACGACGCGCCTAGCCAAACGCCTAGCGCGCGACGGCAATTGCGCAAAGCTCATTTGCGTCACCTTGCGCCCGTTCAAGCCTTCCTTTAAGCGCGAGCCCCATGACAAGCCCAATTGATCGCCTCAACTCGGGCCGGTGAGCGGAGCCTCATGAGCGGGGCGAAGCCTGTCGCCATCATCATGGGCAGCCAGTCCGATTGGGCGGTGATGCGCCGCGCCGCCGAGACGCTGGAGGCGCTCGGCGTCGGCTACGAGGCGCGGATCGTCTCCGCCCATCGCACCCCCGACCGGCTCATCGCCTTCGCCAAGGGCGCGAAGGCCGCAGGCTTCAAGGTCGTCATCGCTGGCGCGGGCGGCGCCGCGCATCTGCCGGGCATGACTGCGGCCATGACCACGCTTCCGGTGTTCGGCGTGCCGGTCTCTTCGAAGACGCTGTCGGGCCTGGACAGCCTCTTGTCGATTGTCCAGATGCCGGCCGGCGTTCCGGTTGGAACGCTCGCGATCGGCGAAGCCGGCGCGGTCAACGCCGCGCTGCTCGCCGCAGCCGTGCTGGCGCTGAGCGATGAAAAGCTCGCGGCGCGACTCGAGGCGTGGCGGGCGCAGCGCACCGCCGAGGTCGCCGAGCGCCCACACGATGATGACCCAAAGTCTGAGACGACTGGGCGATGATCCTGAGCCCCGGCGCGACGATCGGCATTCTCGGCGCCGGCCAGCTCGGACGCATGCTCGCCATTGCGGCGCTGAAGGTTGGGCTTCGCACCCACATTTTCGCTCCTGAGGCCGAGGCCCCAGCCTATGACGCAGCCGCGGCGCGGACGGTCGCGGCCTTCGACGACGAGGCGGCGCTTGTCCGTTTCGCTCAAGGCGTCGACGTCGTCACCTTCGAGTGGGAGAACGTGCCGACGTCCACGGTCGAATTTCTCGCAGAGCGCGTGCCGGTCCGTCCGGGAGCGCGCGCGCTGGCGCTGACTCAGGACCGGCTGACGGAAAAGACATTTCTGCGCGGTCTTGGCCACAAGGTCGCGCCCTTTGTCGGCGTCGAGGATGCAGGCGCGCTGGTGCGCGCGGTCGCCGAGCTCGGCCGCCCCTCGATCCTCAAGACCCGGCGGTTCGGTTACGACGGCAAGGGCCAGTCGCTGATCCGCGAAGGCTCCAATGTCGCCGCGGTTCACCGCACGCTGGGGGCGGAGGCGATGATCCTCGAAGGCTTCGTCGCTTTCGAGCGCGAAGTGTCGGTGGTCGCGGCGCGCAGCCTCGAAGGCGAGATCGCGGCTTACGACCTCTGCGAGAACGAGCATGAGCGCCACATCCTCGCCCGCACCCGCGCGCCCGCGCGCGTGAGCGCCGAGACGGCGGCCGAGGCCAAGCGCATTGCCGCGTCCGTGCTTGGCGCGCTCGACTATGTCGGCGTGCTGGCGGTCGAGATGTTCGTCACCCGCGATCATCACGGCCACGAGGCGCTCGTCGTCAACGAGATCGCGCCGCGCGTCCACAATTCCGGCCATTGGACGCTCGAGGGCGCGCAGACCTCGCAATTCGAGCAGCATATCCGCGCCATCGCCGGCTGGCCGCTCGGCGCGACGACGCGTCGCGGCCGGATCGAAATGCACAATCTGATCGGCGAGGACGCCGAGGACTGGCGCGACATCCTCGCCCAGCCGGACCTCGCTCTGCATCTCTATGGCAAGCTCGAAATCCGCCCGGGGCGCAAGATGGGCCACGTGACGCGCGTCTTTCCCGAGACGCCCGCATTGTAGGCTGCGACATTGTAGGCGCGCTCGTTGAGCGCGCCAGATCTGGTCGCGACCGCGTCTACAGACGCTCACGCCTTGACAGCCTCGTCCGCCCCTCCTTATAGGGCTGCTCGCATTTCGCCGGCGCCTCGGCGTTTTGAGGCGTCGAGTTTCGGCGGGATAGCTCAGCTGGTTAGAGCGGCGGAATCATAATCCGTAGGTCCCCAGTTCAAGTCTGGGTCCCGCTACCAAATTCAAATCAACACCTTTAAGCGAGTTCCTGGCGACCCCCGGAATTCGATAAACCATATGCGGAAACCGACGTTGCAAATCGGCGCTGTTTAAGTTACATTTTTATCTAGGTAATAAGAGTGGGACGCGATCGCCCCGCAAGCCGATTGGCGCTGCGTTCTTGTCCTACAGCCTCCGCTTTTTTACGCCTGAGGTGAAGGACCCATGCGCAATCTCCTGGCCGCCGCGCTCTTCGTTTGCCCCCTCGCCGGACCAGCCTATGCTGGCGCCTATAGCGATAACACGGGGGACATGTTCGCCGCGCCGGCCCCGCGTGCCGTCAACCATCGGGTGTGGTCGCTGGAATGCGATCCGGCGAACGGCGCCCCCTACTTCGTCGGCTATGACAGCGGCGATCACACGGTTCAAATCAAGACGCCTCGCGGCAGGCCATACACCTATGCCGCACGAGCCGAGCAGGTCGGCCCCAGTGTCGCGCGCGTCGTCGCCATCCGGCGTGATCAAAACCGCTATCTGGTGATCACGATCGCAGGCAATTCATCGTCGTTGCAGGCCATTGGTGAGAATGCCGGCGGCACGCCAGGCGGCACGGATTATTGCCACGTCGTCAACGGCTGGGACTAGCGGGCCTTCTCGCGATCAACTGGGCCCAGCTTTTTCAGACATCGAGCGGCGTCGACGAAACCGGCGGTGGCGAGGTTCGGCGCGGCAGGCTGGAAGCTGCGATCCGGAAATGGCGCCGTACGCGCCCGAAATCACTCAAAATGGACTCAAGAGCGCGGACCGCTGGATTGCGGCCCGCGCCTATCGCCTGCCGCTTTTCCTTGGCGGCTCAGGCGCGAAACTGAGCCTGCCTTTCACGGTGAGCCGAACGACGACGCCCCCGACATTGGCGCCGTAGGCGCGCCGCTCCTTGAGCGCGTCGGCAAGGTCCGCCGTCAGCGTCTCGATCTTCTCGAGCCCGATGCGGGTCGCGTCGCGCCCCCCCGCCTCGGCGATGCGCCGCGCCAGAATCCGGCGCCCAATCGCGACCGGCGCGGCGAACAGCGCGCGCGCGTCGATCGCGCCTTCCGAGCCGAGCCTAGCCTCGACTTCGGCCGTCAGATGCTTGAGCGCCTCTTCGGTCTCGCGCGCGCGGCGCGCCAGCCGATCGAGCGCGTCGGCGTCGAGGCCTTCCTCGCCGAGGCGAACAAGAAGCGTCCGCAGGCGGGTGCGGGCGAAGCGCGGGTCGGCGTTGGACGGGTCGTCGATGAACGGCGCTCCGCGCGCATGGGCGAAGGCGATGAGGTCGCGCTTCTTCAAGCCGATGAGCGGCCGGGCGATCGTCATGCCGTCGCGCGCGGTCATGACGTCCATGCCGCGCAGTCCGGCGACGCCGGATCCGCGCAACAGGCGAAAGAGCACGGTCTCCGCCTGATCGTCGGCGTGATGAGCGGTCATGATCGCGTCGGCGCCAATCGCCTTGGCGTGGTCGACGAGCAAGCGGTAGCGCGCCTCGCGCGCACGCTCCTGCAGGCGGCTCGTAGGCTTCACGCCTTTCCATTGAAGAACGCGATGGCTGACCTTTAGCCGGGCGCAGATCTCGCCGACGGCCCTCGCCTCGCTGGCGCTTTCGGGTCGAAGCCCGTGGTCGACAGTCGCCGCCTCGATCCGCGTCTTGCCGCGCCGTTTCGCCCATTCCGCCGCCATCACAAGCAGCGCCGTCGAGTCGGGGCCGCCGGAGACGGCGATCAGGAGCGCCTTCGCCCGACCAAAGGGAGCGAACAGCGCGTCGATGTCGGCCGACGAGAAGAGCCTGCGAGCGTCGGCCGCTCAACAATGATCCTTGGCGCTCTCACGCTCGGCGAGCTTCTTCACCGAGGCCGTCGCGGTCGGATAGCGCTTGCCGAATTCGCCAAGCGTCGCGCAGGCCTGCGCCCGAATTGCCAAGCGCGGCGAGGGTCTGCCCGAGCCGCACCATGCTCTCTGGGGCCCGCGACGATTTGGAATAGTCGGTCGTGACCTTGAGATATTGTTCGGCCGCCTCGCGCGGACGGGAGCGCTGGAGATAGGTTTCGCCGATGTAGAACATCGCGTCCGGAGTGAGGCGATGCGCCGGATTGGCGGCGATAAACGCCTTGAACCCGACCTCGGCCTCGGGATACTGGCCCGCCTGAAAAGCCTGCAGCGCGGCGTTGAACTGCTCGCGCGGCTGATCGAGCATCGCCACTCCGGAGCCGACAATGGTCGGCCCGCTTGCGGGCGGGGCGGGCGGCGGCGCTCTGCCGAGTTCAAGAGGAGCGCCGGGGGCAGGCTGCTCGCGCCCCATGGGCGCCGGAGATTCGCGCACCAGCGGCGCGCTCGGCGGCGTCGTCCCCAGCGGGCGCGGCGCGCCCGGCGCGTTCGGATCGGCGTTGGGATCAAACGCGTCCGACCTCCGAGGCCTTGGAGGGGCGCCCGGCTGATCCGGGGCCAAAGGCGCCTCGGCGACGTCGGAGTCCTGCGGCGCGCCGCCGGAGCGATCGCCGAACCGGAATTCAACATCCTGGCGGAATTTCTGCAGCTGCGCCTCGAGCCGATGCTGGGCGTTCTCCAATTCCTCGATCCGGCCGTTGGCCCGGCGCAGGTCTTCCTCGAGCCGGTTGATACGGACGACGAGGCCGGCGGCGTCGTTTGGATCGTCTGGCGCGCCGTTCGGGATGTTCGCAGGCGGGGCCGCCTGACGGTGGAAGATATCGAACTGCGCTTGAGCCGGCGCCGCCAGAGCAAGACAGCTGGCCAACGCCGCGATCAGACGCAAGCGAAACAATGACGTCACGGGCGTCTTCCTGGTGGGGTTCGTTTCGAGTGGCCCATACGCCCCGCATCGGTCGATTTCAAGGTGCGCCGCAGCCCGCGCGCCCCCCGTCTGCAGGGGAGCTCAACTGCTGCCTGGGGCGCCATTGAGGACGGTGACGGCGCGACGATTCTGCGACCAGCAGGAAATGTCGTCACAGACCGCGACCGGCCGCTCCTTGCCATAGCTGATCGTTCTCATGCGCGAGGCGGAGACGCCCTTGGCGGCGAGATAGTCGTGAACCGCCTGGGCGCGCCGCTCGCCAAGCGCGAAATTGTATTCGCGCGTGCCCCGCTCGTCGGCGTGACCCTCGATGGTGAAGCTATATTTGTTGTACTGATTGAGCCAGGTCGCCTGCTTGTCGAGCGTCGCCTGGGCTCTCGGCGAGAGATCGGTCTGGTCGGTGTCGAAGAACACGCGGTCGCCGACCGTCTGATTGAAGTCCTGCACGCTGCCCGGTCCGGTCGCGCCGTAGCCCGAGCCTGCGGCGAGGGTGTTAGGGTTGTTATGCGCGCAGGCGCTCAAGGCCAAGCTGAGCGCGAGCGCCGCGACAAGCGCGATCGAGCTCCGGGTCATATTCGCCAACATCCTGCCACTCCCGACGACCTGCCGCTCGTGAACTGCCGCCCTACGAGTTCATGCAAGGTTTCGATAAGCTTACCGACTCCTTGCGGTACGATTACCAAACCGTCGTAACCCGCCGGCAGCGTTAACAGCGGATTAATGGCCATATTGCGGCGCACAATGCCTTGCGCGCGCCTTGTTTAATCAGCATCATTCACGCGGGCGTGAAGGCGAGTTGCCCCGGGGCCTCACGGGATTCTTTAGGACGATGAAGCGCTTTCGAGTGAGACGCACAGCTCTGCTCGCGCTCGCGATGGTCTTTTTGGTCGTCGCGTGGATGTGGGACGGCCTGATCGCGATCGGCCGGGCGCTCGCTGGATTTGTCCCCTGGGCGCGATTCAAGCAGGCCTTCGCGTCGCTGGTCGATCGTCTTCCTGCGCCGCTTGTTCTCTTGATTTTCCTTGTGCCGTTCCTGATTGTCGAGCCGCTCCTGGTCGTGGCCACCGTCGCCATCGCAATGGGCTACGTTCTCTCCGGAGCGATCGCCTGGATCGTGCTGAAGCTCCTTGCGATCGGCCTCATCCCGGCGATCTTCGATCTGACGAAGCACAGGCTGATGGCCATGCCGTGGTTCGTTCGGGCGTACGAAAAGGTGATGGCGTTTCATCACTACGCCGACCAGATCGTCGCCCCGTACAAACACGCCGCCGCCGCGGCGCTCCGCCAATGGCGTATGCGCGCCGCCACGGTCACAAGACGCGTTCCCGGCCTCGCCCATCTCGCGGCGCGCTTCGCTGCGCGCAAGCGCGCGAACGGCCGGCCGCCGGTAGCTGAGAGAAGTTAGGTTATTTGGCGAGGCGTCGCGGACAAGCGCGCTCTGCCCTACCTTTTCAACTAACGCAACCTATTGGTTGCAATGACGATTGTCATGCCAGCCCGAACGAAGTAAAAGCGCAAAGAAATCAATTCGTATTCGCCCACAACTTTACTCTATAGCGGAAGGATTTTTGCGAACTTCCGCTACTGCCGCAAAAACCCACGCCAGATCACTTGCGGAGAAGTGTAACCTGTGTTAAGCACCCTATTGTCACCAACTCAGTTTCGACGTATCTCTAATTCTGATTGTAGTAATTCCAGTCTGTATTCCTAAATCCGTACTGTTAAAACCAGCGTAGCTGGCCTTCAAATCAAGATCTCTGGACTATTCGAGAGACGCTTTGAAAAAGCGTCTTGATCACCAAGGGAGGAAATCCGTCGTGAGCAACCTCACTCTGCAACAGAGCGCCATCAGCCAACTCGCCGCGCAGGCTGACGCCGTCGGCAAGCTCGCCGGAGACACAGGCGCCTTTGCCGCCACGTTCGCGGCGTTCGAGTCCAACGATCCGGATGCGTTTCGCTGGGTTCTCCAGCGTCTTGAATTGCTCCCGCGCTGTGAACTGATCTGCGAATGGATCCGGGTCAAGCTGTGCGGGTTGCGTTGTTTTGAAGTGTGCGGGCCCCTGGATCCCAAGGTCGAGCTGCCCGAGCTGCCCGAGTTCGCGCGCGCTCTGAGCCAGCTGGCGTCTAACGAAAAGGTGCTGCGCCGCGTCGTCGACGCCGTTTCCTGCGGCGACGCCGACAGCTACCAGGCGGCAATCGCGGAAGTGAAGCTGCAAAGATTCTGCCAGCTCATATGCCGCTACGTCTGCTCGCTTTACTATCGTCGAATCTGCGAGGTCGTGTGCACGGGCCTGCTTGTTCCGGTGTCGGACCCCGTCCTCGACATTCGGGCGGACGCCGAGATCCTGTCGAAGGTCTTCGCGAACGAGAAACTGACCAGCGTGATCGGTAAGGCGGTGATCGCGTTCGATTGCGATCTGTTCCGGAAGGAGATCGAACGGGCCGGATTCCTCGACCATTGCGAAATCATCTGCCGCGTGTCCTGCGTCTGGCGCTCCGTTTGGGTGTGCAGGGCGCCTGTGCTTAGAGCCCCCAGTGATATTCAGAGGAACCTATGCGGTCGAGGAGGCGCGGAATTTCGCGCTCGCCGCCCGTCAGTTGGCGGGCCAGCCGCGCGCGCTCTCCGATCTCACCGCTGCGGTCATCAGCAACAACGCCGAAGCTTATCGAGCCATCGTCGATCGCTACCGTCTCGGCCCCTATTGCTGGCAGGTGTGCGGTTGGGTCACCTCGGAGATCTGCTATTGGTACTGCGTTTGCGTCTGCCCGCCGATCAGCGGCTCTATCTCGTCAGATGTAGGTCAGCTATCGAGTATGCGGCTGACTCATCCGGCGCAGATCGACCAGCGATCGCTGCCGTGGCGACCGGGCTTCACACGGCGACAGTACGCCTTCTGGACGCTTTGCGCCTGAACGGCGTGCTACCCAGTTATTCGGCGGGCAGCCGATGGAATATGGTTCGAATACCAACCCATCACGGTTGTCACGACGAGCCTCACGGCCGCGATCACAGCCGCCGACACCTCTATTTCGGTCAGCGGCAGCGGCGGCTTCCCAGCCGCACCGTTTAATGCTGTCATCGGCGGGCGAACGCGGTTATGAGATCGTGACCGTGACGAGCGGCCCTCCTGGGACCACCTGGACGGTGCTGCGCGCCAGAATGGCACGCGCCGTTGGCGGCGGCTGCCAGCGCCACGATCACCACCGGAGCCGCTGCTGCCAGCGTCTGGACTCCGGTGCCGCAAACTTGATCGCCCCGACGCAAATCGGAACACTCGAAGTCGGTTCCCCCCCCTTCCCCCAATCTGGATCAATCCGCCCAGTCCGCCACCTCCCCCCCAGTCGTTATCCCAGTGAACATCGTGGGTGGGTGGATCCAGGTGCCGCAGCGGCTGAACGTCTCGCCTCAACAACATCATGATCAATCTGGACTCTACGATGTTGCCGTCGTTCCTGCCCGCCGACGAGACTGGCACTATCGCTGGCGCAGGACGGCCACGCAACTCCCGACCGATCATGTTCGGTCTCGCATGCGCGTGCGCCAGCAAAGCACTGTGCAGGAACACGACGGCGGCACGTGCCTCAGTCGTCGCGATCGACAACACGCTCTATGAGAACGTCAACGCACCACCCAGCGTGGGACTGGCCGGCATCCGCCGAACGATCCTGAGTCACAACCGTCGTGATCGTGGACATCAAGGAACTCGCAGGTCGGCCGGGTGCTGCACGGCATCACGAACTCGTTGACGGTGCTGTTCACCGCGTCGCACCCGAATCTGGGCCCGGTGCGCATGAGATCTCATCGGTCCCGGCGGTCCATATCCTGTTCACGCTGCCGACGTCGCCGGCTGTCCGGGTACAGGCGACCAGTACGGCGTCGCGACACCGAACGGGCTCGGACGCTCGTCGAGCCTCATACCGTGCGCATACATCGTCCCGATGCAGGTGTGCCCCTGCTGACAGATGGAGATGGGCATAACCCTGGTCCGTTCTACGACCAGATCGCGTTCTGTAATTGTGACGTTCTGCATTTCGGCATAAGCACCGATCGAAAATGGAGTGCTGCGACGCGGAACGGCGTCGCGCGAATTCCTGGTGCCTTCGTCCTGGCCGTCCTCGCGACCTGGCGGGTCACCCACCTGCTGGCGAACGAGGACGGCCCGGCGGACATCATCTTCCGGGTGCGCCGCCGCCTGGGCGACGGCTTCATCGGCAGTCTGATGGACTGTTTCAACTGCATGAGCATCTGGGTCGCGGCGCCATTGGCGTTGTTTGTCTCGGCGAACCCTGTAGTCTGGTTTGTGAGCTGGCTGGCGCTGTCGGGAGGGGCGTGCCTGCTGGAACGGCTTGGCGGCGCCGCCGCCGGAGCGCACGAGAAGCAACCCATGGAGGGAAATGACGATGTGCTGCGGTAGCAAGCGATCCGCATTGAGTTCCGCCTCAGCCTCAAGGCCGCCGCCGCGCGCCGTCGCGTCGCCGCCTCGCACCGAGACCACGCCAGCGCCGGTCACCGCCGCGCCGATCCCGCCCCCGCATGAGGTCGAAGTCAGGACTTCCGCCACCGTCGCGTCAAGCGACCTGTCTCGCCAGTCGCCTCAGCAACAGAGCGCAGCGACGCCGCAAGCTGTCCGCAGGTGGCGGTTGTCCAGTTGACGGCTAAGGTCGCGTCAACTCACGCCCGCGTCCAACTCCGGTTTTGTAGCTGCGCAACCAGTGCACGCTGGCGCCTATCGGATCGGCCCGTATGGGCCGTGAGACAATTTCCGGCTCTCCGCGAATTGTCGCAACGGGAGCCGAACTCTTCGTCGCCGAAGGCGCGGGAGCGGGCGGAACATCCACACTCTTGGCTGGAGTTGACACTCCGAGCCGCTAGGACCACATTCATCTTGCTCGAGGGGCGTCCCGAACGGGGCTGAGACGGCGACGAGCCGAACCCTTTGAACCTGATCCGGGTCATGCCGGCGAAGGGACGTGGCGGCCTCGATCCTCCATTTGGTCCGCCCGATTCCCGTCTCCGGACCTGATGCGCGAGGAGACGGCCATGAATGAGATTCCCAAATTCGCTGCGCCACAGACCGTGACCACTGGGCCGATCGCAGGCTCGCGCAAAGTCTATGCCGCCCCCAGCGGCCGCGCCGATATTCGCGTTCCCTTCCGCGAGATCACGCTCTCTGATCCGAACGCGGCGCCGGTGCGGGTCTACGATCCATCGGGGCCCTATACCGAAAGCAACGTAGCGATCGATCTTGCCAACGGCCTGAAGCCGGTGCGCGAGGCTTGGATCGAAGCGCGCAACTTCGCCGGTGCGCAGCCTCGCGCGATCAAGCCCGAGGACAACGGCAATGTGTCAGCGGACCGCCTTGCGCCGCTCTGTCCCGCTGAGCGGACGCTCCGCGCAGGCAAGCCCGGCCAGCTCGTCACCCAGTTCGAATTCGCTCGCGCCGGGATCGTCACCGAAGAGATGATCTATGTCGCTCATCGCGAGAATCTGGCGCGCGAGGCGGCGGTGGAGCGCGCCGCCGAGCGCCTCGCCGACGGCGAGAGCTTCGGCGCCGCCATCCCCGAATTCATCACGCCCGAATTCGTGCGCGAAGAGGTGGCGCGCGGGCGCGCGATCATTCCCGCCAACATCAATCATCTCGAACTTGAGCCGATGGCGATCGGCCGCAATTTTCTGGTCAAGGTCAACGCCAACATCGGCAATTCGGCGGTGAGCTCGGGCGTCGCCGAGGAAGTCGAGAAGATGGCGTGGGCGATCCGCTGGGGCGCCGACACGGTCATGGACCTCTCGACCGGGCGCAACATCCACAACATCCGCTCCTGGATCCTGCGCAACGCGCCGGTCCCGATCGGAACCGTGCCGATCTACCAGGCGCTGGAGAAGGTCGGCGGCGATCCGCTCAAGCTCGACTGGGAAGTGTTCAAGGACACGCTGATCGAGCAGGCCGAGCAGGGCGTCGATTATTTCACCATCCACGCCGGCGTGCGTTTGGCCTACGTGCCGCTGACCGCGAAGCGCGTCACCGGCATTGTCTCGCGCGGCGGCTCGATCATGGCGCGCTGGTGCCTCGCGGGTCACCGGGAGAGCTTCCTCTACGAGAAGTTCGACGAGATCTGCGACATCATGCGCAAGTATGACGTGTCGTTCTCGCTCGGCGACGGCCTGCGTCCAGGCTCGATCGCCGACGCCAACGACCGCGCGCAATTCGCCGAGCTGGAGACGCTTGGCGAACTGACCAAGGTCGCCTGGGACAAGGGCTGCCAGGTGATGATCGAAGGGCCGGGCCATGTGCCGATGCACAAGATCAAGGTCAACATGGAAAAGCAGCTTCGCGAATGCGGCGAGGCGCCGTTCTATACGCTGGGACCGCTGACGACCGACATCGCGCCTGGCTACGACCACATCACCTCGGGGATTGGCGCCGCGATGATCGGCTGGTTCGGCACCGCCATGCTCTGCTATGTGACGCCGAAGGAGCATCTCGGTCTGCCCGACCGCGAGGACGTCAAGACCGGCGTCATCACCTACCGCATCGCCGCGCATGCGGCCGACCTCGCCAAGGGCCACCCCGCCGCTCAAGTTCGCGACGACGCGGTGAGCCAGGCGCGCTTCGACTTTCGCTGGGAGGACCAGTTCAACCTGTCGCTTGATCCCGACACCGCGCGCAAGTTCCACGACGAGACCCTGCCGAAGGACGGCCACAAGGTGGCGCATTTCTGCTCGATGTGCGGGCCGAAATTCTGCTCGATGCAGATCACCCAGGATCTTCGCAAAGAAGCCGAGGCGATGGCCGGCATGGCGGAGAAGTCCCGCGAATTCCTGGACAAGGGCGGAGCGCTCTACGTCGATGCGGCGGAATGAGGCGATGCGCGCGACTGTCGTTGGCGCTGGCGTCGTCGGCCTGACGACCGCGGTTACGCTCGCCGAGCGGGGCGCCAAAGTCACGCTGGTTGAGCGCTCGCGCGAGCTCGGCGGCAACGCGTCGTGGCTCGCGGGCGGCATGCTCGCTCCGTTCTGCGAGGGCGAGAGCGCGCCCCAAGAGCGTGGTCGAGCTTGGCCAGGGCGCGATCGACTGGTGGGAAGCGCGCGTTCCCGGCGTGATGCGCGCAAGGGCACGCTGGTTGTCGCGCCGCCGCGCGACATCAGTGAGATCGACCGCTTCGCGGCGCGGACGAAGGCGCATGTGCGGGTGGACGAAGCGCGCATTGCGGAGCTGGAGCCGGATCTCGCGGGGCGTTTCCGCAAGGGCTTGTTCTTCGCCGACGAAGGCCATCTCGATCCGCGCGTCGCCTTGTCGGCGCTGGCCGACCGCTTGCGCGCAAAAGGCGGCGAGATCCGTTTTGGCGTCGATGGCGAAGCGCCTGGCGACGCGGACGTCGTTATCGATTGCCGCGGCTGGGCGGCCCGCGAAGCGCTTCCTCAATTGCGCGGCGTGCGCGGCGAAATGATGCGCATCCGCTCGCGCGAGGTGACGCTGACGCGCGCGGTGCGTTTTCTGCATCCTCGCATTCCGCTCTACATCGTTCCGCGCGCGAACAACGAGTTCATGATCGGCGCGACAATGATCGAAAGCGCCGAAAAGGGCGCCGTCAGCGTGCGTTCGGCGATCGAGCTTCTGAGCGCAGCCTACGCGCTTCATCCGGCCTTCGGGGAGGCTGAGATCCTCGAGATGAGCGCTGACGTCAGGCCCGCCTATCCCGACAACGAGCCGCGCATCGAGGCGCGCGGCGAACCGCATTTTCGTCAACGGCTTTTATCGCCACGGCTTTCTGCTCGCGCCGGCTTTCGCCGAGCGCGCGGCGACGCTCGCGTTCGAGCGCGTCGGGAGCGCTCGTGTGAGGCTCGTCGTCAACGGGGAAGCGCAGGACGTTCCTGCCGCCACGCTCGCGGAAGCCCTGCAATCGCTCGACCTCGCCGAGGCCAAGGTCGCGACCGCGCTCAACGGCGAGTTCGTGCCGGCGCGCGCGCGCGCGGCGACGCCTGTCAAGGACGGCGACCGGATCGAGATCGTCGCGCCGCGGCAGGGAGGCTGAGATGGGCGCCGTTCGTCGCCGACACGGCCGGCAGGAGATGCTGAGCGAAGCCGATGACCCGCACCTCCGACCTCACCCTCTACGGCGCCAAGCTCCGCTCGCGGCTCATGCTCGGCACGTCGCAATATCCCTCGCCTGCGATCCTCGCTGAGGCCGCGCGCGCGTCGGGCGCCGAGATCCTCACCGTATCGCTGCGGCGCGAATCGGCGCGCATCAAGGAGGGGCAGGATTTCTGGCGATTGATACGCGACATCGGCGCCCGCGTGCTGCCCAACACCGCCGGCTGCCACAGCGTGAAAGAGGCGGTGACGACGGCGCAGATGGCGCGCGAAGTGTTCGGCACGGCCTGGGTCAAGCTCGAGGTGATTGGCGAAGCCGATACGTTGCAGCCCGACGTGTTCGGCCTCGTCGAAGCGGCGCGGATTCTTTCAGCCGACGGTTTTGAGGTGTTCCCATACACGACCGAGGACCTCGTCGTCGCCGAGCGGCTGATCGAGGCAGGGTGCAAGGTGCTGATGCCTTGGGGCGCGCCGATCGGCTCTGGCAAGGGACTGAACAATGTATTCGGTCTCCGCGCGCTGCGCGCGCATTTCCCCGAGGTTCCGCTGATCGTCGACGCTGGCGTCGGCCTGCCGTCGCATGCCGCCGCGGCGATGGAGCTTGGCTACGACGGCGTGCTGCTCAACACGGCTGTCGCCAAGGCGGGCGATCCCGTCGCGATGGCGCGCGCCTTCGGCCAGGCGATCGAGGCCGGTCGCGCCGCCTTCCTGGCAGGCCCCATGGAGACGCGCGACATGGCCGCGCCCTCGACGCCGGTCGTCGGAAGAGCTGTGCTGACGTGAGCGGCGAGGCTCCGGAAAGCGCCGCCTCCTCCGAAAGAGATCGGAGTCCGGTCTCGACCCCTTCTACCCAATCGTCGACAGCGCCGAATGGGTCGCCCGACTCGTCCGCGTGGGGGCCAAGTTCATCCAGCTTCGCATCAAGGACAAGGATGAAGCTGCGGTCGCGCGCGAGACTCGCATCGCGCTCGCCGCATGCAAGGCTATGGGCGCGAGCCTTGTCGTCAATGACTATTGGCGTGTCGCGATCGATGAGGGCGCGCCCTGGCTCCATCTCGGCCAGGGCGATCTCGACGACGCGGACGTGCTCGCCGTGCGCAAGGCGGGAATCAAGCTCGGAATCAGCACCCACGACGACGCGGAGCTGGTGCGGGCGCTGACCTTCGCGCCCGATTATGTCGCGCTCGGGCCGATCTATCCGACCAAGCTCAAGGCGATGGCGGTCGCGCCGCAGGGGCTTGAGAAGATCGGCGTGTGGAAGCGGCGCATCGCCGGCGTTCCCCTGGTCGCGATCGGCGGACTCGACGTTGAGCGGGCGAAGCTGTGCCTCGCGGCTGGGGCCGACATCGTGTCCGTCGTCACCGACATTACGCTCAACGCGGATCCTGAGGCGCGGGCGCGCGAATGGCTAGCGGCGACGCGGCCGGCGTGACTCAAAGGCTGCCGATCGCGCTGACCATCGCCGGCTCCGATTCGGGCGGCGGCGCCGGGATTCAAGCCGATCTCAGGACCTTCGCGGCGTTCGGCGTCTACGCCGCGAGCGTGGTCACTGCGCTCACCGCCCAGAATACGCGCGGCGTGCGGGCGATCCACTATCCCCCGCCCGGCATCGTTGGCGCGCAGATCGACGCGGTCCTCGAGGACTTCGCGGTCGCGGCGATCAAGATCGGCATGCTGGGCAGCGCGGAGATTGCCTGTGTCGTGGCGGAGAGGCTCTCGGCTCAGATTGCTCTTGAGCGCCGTCTTGCAGCGGACGGCGGCGGCGCGTTCATCGTCTACGATCCCGTCATGATCGCTTCCTCCGGCGACGCGCTGAGCGGGGCCGGCTTCGTCGAGGCGATCGCCCGCGATCTGCTGCCGCTCGTCGACTGCCTCACTCCCAACCTCGCCGAGGCCGCGATGCTGCTCGGCGGAGCCGATCGCGCAAAGCGAAGCGGACATGATGCGCCAGGGCGAGGCGTTGTTGAAGCTCGGCCCGCGCGCCGTTCTGATGAAGGGCGGTCACCTTGAAGGCGAGGAAGCGGTGGACCTTCTGGTGACAGGGGACGCGGTTCGCCGCTTCGCGGCGCCGAGGCTCGCTTCCAAGAACCTGCACGGCACAGGCTGCACGCTCTCGAGCGCCATCGCCGCCAACGTCGTTCTCGGGGCTTCACTCGCCCGAGGCTGTGGCGTCGGCCAAGGCGTTCGTTCGACAGTCGATCGAGCGAGGCCGAGATATAGCGCTGGGCGCGGGAGCCGGCCCGCTGATCCAGACCGAGTTGCATTCGAAACTCTGAAGCGCTCGGTCCGTATTCACGTTAGTCTGGGGCTTCTCGCGCGCTAGGTTGGGCGGATATGGCCGACGACTTCTATGAGACCATTCCGGTTCTCGACGATTTTGCCGACGCGGTGAGGGCCGAGAACTATCGGCCGCTGCCGGACGACTGGGTCGTCGGTTTCGCTGACGTGACCGGCTCGACCAAAGCCGTCGCCGATGGTCGATACAAGGCCGTCAACATGGTCGGCGCCGGCGCGATCGCGGCCGTCGCCAACGCGCTCAACCGGCGGCCATTTCCTTTCGTCTTTGGCGGCGACGGCGCGAGCTTCGCCGTGTCGTCGTCCGATGCGGCCGCCGCCGCCAGGGCGCTTCAGGCGATGGCGGCGTTCGCGCGTGAGGAGTTTCATTTGGACTTGCGCGTCGCGATGGCGCCGGTCGGCGAAATCCGGGCGGCGGGATACGACGTCAGGGTCGCGCGCTTCGCCGCGGCCCCGCCTTGCGTCTATGCGATGTTCGCCGGCGGCGGCCTGACGTGGTTCGACGCTGCGGCCAAGCGCGGCGCTTATGCTCTGCCGCCGGCGGAGCCTGGCGCGCGGCCGGATCTTTCCGGCCTCTCCTGCCGCTGGGGCGTGGCGCCGGCGAAGCACGGGCTGGTTCTGTCGCTGATCGTTGCGCCGCGCGGAAACGATGCGCGATTTGCGACGCTCATCAACGAGATCGTCAAATCGTCGCTCGCCGTCCCGTCGAGCGAGCGGCCGGTGACCTTGACGAGCCTGCGGCCGGGGAATCCGGGCAGGGCGATTGCGCTTGAGACGCAGGTCAATAAGGCCTCGGGGCTGCGCCAGGCGAAGGCGCGTATCGCGGCGATTCGCGGCTACTGCATCGCGATTGTCCTCCATATTTTCAAGCTCAAGGTGGGTCGGTTCGACGCGGCGGCCTATGCGAGCGAGCTTGTCGCCAACGCCGATTTTCGCAAGTTCGACGACGGTCTGCGCATGACGCTCGACTGCTCTCCTGAGTTCGCCGACGCGCTCGAGGCGCGACTTGCCGCGGCGGAGGCGTTTGTCCATTGGGGCGTCTTCCGGCAGGAGGCGGCGCAGGTGACGTGCTTTGTTCCCTCGGCGACCGAACGCGGCCACGTCCATTTCGTCGACGGCGCGGGCGGAGGCTATACGATGGCCGCCAAGGCGATGAAGGCGCGCCGCAACGCCTTGGCGGCGGCGATACCGGCCTGATCGCGGCGCCCGTGGATATCTCCCGCGCCGTCCTGCGCGCTCGGCGCTGATTTGCTAGGCTTGAGGCGATGGACGCCTCCAGCGACAGCCCCAATTCCGAGACCGCCGCGCGCCTCACGCCGATGATGGCGCAGTATCTCGAAATCAAGGCGGTCAATCCGGGTTGCCTGTTGTTCTACCGGATGGGCGATTTCTACGAGCTGTTCTTCGACGACGCGGAAATCGCGAGCCGGGCGCTCGGCATCGTCCTCACCAAGCGCGGCAAGCACGAAGGCGAGGACATCCGCATGTGCGGCGTGCCGGTCGAGCGCGCCGACGACTACCTCAACCGGCTGATCGCGCTCGGCCATCGCGTCGCCGTCTGCGAGCAGCTGGAAGACCCGGCGGCGGCGAAAAAGCGGGGACCGAAGTCGGTCGTCAAGCGCGATGTCGTACGGCTGGTCACGCCGGGCACGATCACCGAGGAGCGACTGCTCGAGCCCGGCCGCGCGCGTCCTTTGTTGGCGGTCCAAAGGTTGCGTTCGAGCGAGGGACGGCCAGTTTACGGGCTCGCCGCGCTCGATCTGTCGACGGGGGCGGTCGCGCTCAGCGAAACCGACGAAACAGGCCTCGCCGCCGAGATTGCGCGCCTCGAGCCGAGCGAGGTCGTCGCTTCGCAGGCCGTGTACGACGAACCCTTGTTTTCCCAGATTGTCCGCGAGATGCGCGTTCCGGCGACGCCGCTCGCGCGCGACGGCGGCGACGGCGCGGCGGCTGAGCGGCGGGTGTGCGAATTCTACGGCGTCGAAACCCTCGACGGCTTCGGCGCCTTCAGCCCGCGCCGAGATCGCCGCCGCCGCTCTTGCGCTGGCTTACGTCAAGCGCACCCAGTTCGAAGCCCGGCCAGCCCTCTCAGCCCCGACCCGGCGAGGGCGCGGGACGAGCCTCGAAATCGATCCCGCGACCCGCGCGAACCTCGAGCTCACCCGAACCCTGAGCGGCGCGCGCGATGGCTCGCTCCTGGCGACGATCGACCTGACCGTGACCCCCGCCGGCGCGCGCCTGCTCGCCGAGCGGCTGGCGAGCCCGCTGACCGATCCGGAGGCCGTCAACCGGCGGCTCGATTCGCTCGATTTCCTGGTCGAAGCGGCGCCGATGCGCGACGCCTTGCGTCGGGCGCTTGTGCACGCGCCAGACTTTCTGCGGGCTCTCGCGCGCCTGAGCCTCGATCGCGGCGGTCCGCGCGACCTTGCCGCCGTCCGCGACGGCCTCGCCGCGGCGGCGACTCTGGCCAGCATTCTCGAGGCCGCTCAGGATCTCCCGCCCGAGCTGCTTGAGCGCCTACGCGCGGCTGCGCGCCGATTGCGCGGAGCTCACGCGCGATCTCGAAGCCACGCTCGCCGACGATTTGCCGCTTCTCAAGCGCGACGGCGGGTTCGTCCGCCCCGGCGCCGATGTCCGCGCTCGACGAAGCGCGCAGCCTGCGCGACGAGAGCCGCCGCGTGATCGCGGGACTGCAGGCGTCCTACGCCGACGAAGCCGGCGTCAGACAGCTCAAGATCAAGCACAACAACTTTCTCGGCTATTACATCGAGACCCCGCAGGCGGCCGGCGAGACGCTGCTCAAGGCTCCGCATAGCGCGACCTTCATCCATCGCCAGACGATGGCCGGCGCGATGCGCTTCACCACCAACGCGCTCGCCGATCTCGCGTCGCGCATCGCCTCCGCGGCCGACCAGGCGCTCGCGCTCGAACTCGAGGCGTTCGAGCGCCTGCGTCAGGCCTGCGTCGCGGAGGGCGAGCGCCTGCGCGGCTTCGGCGCGGCGTTGGCCGAGATCGACGTCGCCGCCGCGCTCGCCGAACTCGCGGTCAAGCGCGTTTGGACGCGGCCGCTGGTCGACGCCTCGCTGAGCTTCAGGATCGAGGGCGGGCGCCATCCGGTGGTCGAGGCGGCGCTGAGGCAAGCGGGCGAGCCGTTCGTCGCCAACGATTGCGATCTCACGGGAGAGGCAGGGGAGGGCGGGCGCATCGCCATCGTCACCGGCCCCAACATGGCGGGCAAGTCGACCTATCTCAGGCAGAACGCGTTGATCGCGCTGATCGCGCAGATGGGCGCTTATGTGCCGGCGACCCGCGCCCATATCGGGATCGTCGACCGGCTGTTCTCGCGCGTCGGCGCGGCGGATGATCTCGCGCGCGGCCGCTCGACCTTCATGGTCGAGATGGTCGAGACCGCGGCCATCCTCAACCAGGCGACGCGCGCGCTCGCTGGTGATCCTTGACGAGATCGGCCGCGGCACGGCGACGTTCGACGGGCTCTCGATCGCCTACGCCTGCGTCGAGCATTTGAGCGCCGTGAACCGCTCGCGGGCTTTGTTCGCCACCCATTTCCACGAGCTGACCGCGCTTGCCGAGACGCTGCCCCGGCTCGTCAACCTCACCATGCGGGTCACCGAGTTCAAGGGGGCGCTGGCCTTCCTGCATGAGGTCGTCCATGGCGCCGCCGACCGCTCCTATGGCATCCAGGTGGCGAAGCTCGCGGGGCTTCCCGCTTCCGTGGTCAAGCGGGCGCGCCAGGTGCTTGCCGGCCTCGAGGCGACGCGCGTCGACGGGTCGCTCGATGCGCTGCCGCTCTTCTCCTACGAGCCGCGCGAGCCGCCTCCGCCGCCCGCGCCTGACGCGTTGCGCGCGGCGCTCATGGCGCTCGAACCCGACGCGATGAGCCCGCGCGACGCGCTCGAGGCTCTCTACACGTTGAAGCGGCTGATCAATGGAGACACGTGAAGCCTCAAGCTTGCGTCCAATCCTCGACGCGCAGTCCGGGAACCGCGCTGAAGGCGCGATCATTGGTTACGAGCACCGCGTCGTGCTCGACCGCATGGGCCGCGATGAGCAAGTCGAGCGCGCTGAGCGGCCGTCCATGGCGTTCAAGGCCGGCCCGAAGGGTCGCATAGCGGCGCGCCGTTGCGCTCGTCCAGGGCAGGACATCGATCGCCGCCAGAAGCGCGTTCACTGCGGCGTGCAGCCTTCGCGCTTCGGGTCTCCTGGCGACGCCGTACAGCATCTCGCCTTCCGTCACCGCCGAAAGGCAGACGCGGTCCGGCGCCTCGGCTTTGAATCGCGCGGTGATTGTCGGCTGACCCTTCACCAATCCGCTCGCCGCGTTGGTGTCGAGCATGAAGCGTGTCATTCCTCCCAGCCTTCGAAAGGATCGCGCTCCGTCTCCTCCTGCCGACGCTCGCCGGGCGAAAGAAAATCATCCGGGGTTTCGGTCTTTGCCAGGGCGGCGAAGAAGCGATCGAACGATCGCGGCTTGGCGGATAAAATCACGTCGCCGGTCGTCGGATCGCGGCGGATGTACACTTCCTCGCTATCGAAGCGAAAGGCGGCCGGCAGGCGCACGGCTTGACTGCGGCCGTTCTTGAATAGTCTTGCGGTTTGACTCATTCTGCTCTGCCTTTGACAGATGATATATACCATGGTCTATACCGGGGCAAGATGACCGATCCGAAAATTCTCCTGGCTTCGCTCGCCGCGGCCTATCTCTATGTCGTCACGCCGGGGCCGGCGTTCCTCGCGCTGTTCACGCTTGCGGCCTCGCGCGGGCGCGCGTCCGGCGCCTGGTTCATCTGCGGCCATCTGGTCGGCGACGTGACCTGGGGCGCGCTTGCGGTGGCGGCGATCGTCGGGGCGAACCGCATCGGTCCCGCTCTGTTCGAACTGCTCGGCTTCGTCTGCGGGCTCTATCTCCTCTATCTCGGCGCCCGGGCGATCATGACCAGGAAGGATGCGCCGCCGCGCACCATCGGCGCCAAAAGACCGCTCGCGACCGGCATGGCCTTCGGGCTCACCAATCCAAAATCCTATCCGGTGGCGCTGGCGATGTTCTCGGCGATCGTCGCCCCCTACATCGGGGCGCTGAAACTGGCCGACGCGCCCCAGATGTTCGTCGCGGCGTTCGCGGGCTTCCTGCTCGCGGACGTGACCTTGATCTTCGCCGCCGGCTTGCCGGCGGTGCGGCGGTTCTTCCTCACCCACGGCGTCGCGGTGACGCGGATCGTCGGCGTCATCTTCGTCCTGTTCGGCGCGAAGTCGATCGCGGATGCGGCCGGCGGGGCGATGCGGCGCATGGCGTGAGCAGGCGCCCCCCGGCACGACCGTCTGTAAACGCCAATAAACGTCAGTAAACGAGCATAAACGCTAGTAAAAGTGCTAGCGTTTACTTGCGTTTATTTTTTCGAATCGAGACTTTTCAATGGGTTATGGCCGATTTGGAGTAAAAAATTTCTCCCCTGTTTCCTGTCCGCGCTCGCCGGGGCCACGGGAACGCGCACGGGCCCGGTTTCGGCGACTTGGAGACGCTAGCATGGATTCTGGTTTTCGTAAAGAAAATGTCGTTATATAGTTTTCAGAAATGCGATCCACGGTCCCCTGACATCCTCGATGGTCAGCTCGGGGAAATCGCGCAAACGCCTGCGATCCGTCGCCTTCTCATAGCTCGCGGCGCGCCATTTGTGTAAGATCACAGTTCACCTCGTCGGGAGGAACCGGCATGCGCATCAGGAATTGCACCCTGGCTCGGATCAGCTCTTTTGGCTTCCCTCCTACTCTTCGCGGACGCCAGCGCTGGCGGCCATGAGCTGCTGGCGACCGACACGAATCACGTGGCGATCCAGGGTTACGACACGGTCGCTTATTTCACTGACGGCAAGCCTATCAAAGGCAGCGAGACCTACGAATATGCGTGGGACGACGCCAAATGGCATTTTGTCAGCGCGGCTCATCGTGAAATGTTCATCGCGGATCCCGAGCGCTACATGCCGCGGTTCGGCGGTTTTTGCGCGGGCGCAATGATGGATGGACTTCGAGTGCCCGCGAACCCCAACGCCTGGGCCATAGTCGGTGGCAAACTGTACATGATTGCTGGCGATACGAAGGATGTCGACGAGTGGAAAGTGGACGCCGCTTTGAACATTGAGAAGGCCAATCAGAATTGGCCCGCGATGCAGAGCCTCAAGGTCCCGAAGTAGTGTAGGGAGCCTCGGCTCCGCTGCTGATGGCGAGATCCAGGGCTATTTCAGTCCGGCCTTGCGCAGACCCTCGCCGATCAGTTCGCGATTCGCCTCGCCCTCGAACTGCTCGACGAATTTCTTGAGTTCAAAGAACGGCCAAACACGCCTGAGGTCATCCGCCGCACGGGCCGCCTCGTCCTTCCGGTCGAGTTGGGCATAAGCAGCGGCAAGTCCACAATCGTTGTAATAGTCATCCGGGCCGACGCTGGCGCTCGCTGCAAACGCCGTGATGGCGTCCTGATACCGGCGCTGAAGATAGTAGGCCCATCCGATGAGCTCGAGACGGTAGCCGACGCCTGGATTAAGACGCTGCGCGACGTCGAAAGCCGCAAGGGCTTCCTTGGGGCGGCCGGTGAAGACAAGGATCTCGCCGCGCGCGTCGTAGCTTTCCGCGTCGTTGGGATTGAGGGCGATTGCTCGATCGTGCTCAGAGTTCGCGAGATCGAACTGGACCCTATTGAGATAATTCTTCCCAGCAATCGGTGGGCCTCGGCGTTGTCGGCGTCCAACTCAATGGCCTTCTGCCCCATCTTTTCGGCGTCTCGCAGCGCGTCGTCGCGAAACTCGGTCCAGCCGGAGGTAGCAGCGTTGAGTCGGGTCGAGCCCAACGCAGCGTAAGCCGAGGCATAGGCCGGGTCGAGTTGAATTGCCCGTTCGAACATTCGACGTGCGTCGAGATTCGCCGAACGGGTATTCCGGGCATAGGACTGGCGGCCGCGGAGCACGTAATCGTAAGCGTCGAGGCTCTCGGTCGGCTTTTTCAATGCACGTCGCGTTTCTATATCTTGCAGCTTGATAGCCAGTTGTCCGACGACATTTTGCGTGATTTGATTTCTCACCGCGAAGAGGTCTTTTATCTCTCCGTCATGGCTTTCGGACCACAGCAGCCGTCCGCTCGATGCATCGATGAGTTGCGCGGTCACCAGCGCCTGATCGCCGTTCTTGCGCACGCTGCCTTCGAGCACATAGCAGACCCCGAGCTTGTGGCTCATTTCGTCGAGCTGAATCGGTTGTCCTTTGTATTTCTGGACCGCGGCGTGAGCGATGACTGACAGGTCGGAGAAACGCCCAAGCGCGGCGATAATGTCTTCGGTCGTTCCTTCGCTAAAGTAGTCCTGGGCCGGATCGCCGCTCAAATTTGCAAAGGGCAGCACGGCAATCGAGGCATGGGCGCACTGCGAGAGCGCGGGGCGCCGCCAGTTGAGATATCCGGCAACGGCGCCGAGGCAGAGGAGCATCGCGGCGCCCACTGCGGCAATTCGGGTGAGCCGTGGAGTTTGGCTCCTTCCGCTCCCCGAATTGGAGACGCCGCTGCGCTCCATGGGTGAATGGCCCGACGGTCCGGTTCGGGCCGCGTAAACCCGCACCGGCCGCGCTACGTTCTTCAGGTCCTTCTCGCCGAGATCAACGAATTGCGCCTCGATGCGGCCGCCCAGGTGCTCGTACGCCGAGGCGGAGATGCAGACGCCGCCGGGATCGGCGATGCTTTCCAACCGCGCGGCGATGTTGACGCCGTCGCCCATCAAATCGCCGTCGGCCTCTTCGACCACATCGCCCAGATGAATGCCGACGCGGAACTCGATGCGGCGCTCGGGCGGTAGGCCGGCATTGCGTTCCAGCATGCCGTTCTGCACTTCGATGGCGCAGCGCACCGCGTCGACCACGCTGCGGAACTCGATTAGGCTGCCATCGCCGGTGCGCTTGACGCTACGCCCGTTGTACACGGCGATGGTTGGATCAATCAGGTCGCTGCGCAGCGCCCTAAGTCGCGCCAGCGTGCGTTCCTCATCGGCGCCGGCGAGCCTGCCGTAGCCGACGATGTCCGCAACCAGGATCGCCGCAATCTTCCGCGTTTCCGCCATGGCGCGCCCTCAGGCGACGCGCAGAATAGCACGAAAGCCGACCGGAGCCGCACTTGCCTTACCGCCGACCTCACGAGCACAATCGACGGGCGCCGGAGAAGGCCTATGACCGGCGGGCGGATTCCTTGAGCATCGTTCTGAAAGAGGACGTCGCCGTGGCCGAGAGCGACCAGGACAGGCCCGGAGTCACTCGCCACGACACAGACGCAGCCGCTGTCTTTCTATGATCGGCCATCCGCTGCTAACAGAGCCACAATCGGTGCTACGAAAGGCAAAGCTCACCCTGTCCCGGGAGGACAGCCATGAAGATCGCTTACGATCGGCAGACGGAAAGTACCTGAACGATGATACCGGCGTGACGGCGCCCGTGTTGCTCACCTTCGTCTTGTTCTGCGCCCGCTCGACAGTCGACGCCACAGCGGCGCGATGGGGGAGGGCGGCGTGAAGGGGAAGAGCAGCGCCATCTACCGCTATCGCCGCGAGCATAGTTTCGCCAAGCCGCCGGCGGCGATCTGGCCGTTTGTTTCCGACACCGCTCGGCTGTGGGACTTGAATGGCTATGCCCCCGTTCAGTTTGAAGAGCGGGTCGACGGTCAGGGCCGTGTCCGCCGCTTCGTGAACGGCAAACTCGGGTTTTTCCCTGCGCGATGGGAGGAGGATTTTGGCGAATGGCAGGAGAACCACCGCCTTTTCCAAGTCCGAGAGTACCAGAACGGCCCGATGCGAAGGTGGGAGTGGGCTTGCGAGCTCATTGCCGAAGGCGAAGGTTGCCGGCTGATCTTCACCGGCATGGCGGAGCCCGCCGGCCTCCTGGGCTTCGTGGGAAAGCATGCGGGCATTTTTGACGCCGCCTTCGGCAAGGCTGCAGCGGGAATCGAGCGGATCATTCGCGAGAGCGACGGTTCAGCGCTTGTCCCGGGCTGGAGCGCTGAGGATCTGGTGGAGCCCGCCGCCCGCGAGCGACTCGATGCGCTTGGCGCGGAACTCGCGCGCGATCCAGCTTCGCATGCGCTTGCGCCGAACCTTCTCGATTTTCTGCGTCATGCGCCGACCATCGATCTGCGCAGCATTCGGCCCGTGGCGCTGGCGAAACTCTGGTCTGCGCCGCCCGATGAGGCGGTGGAATTGTTTCTCGCGGCGGCGCGGAAGGGCGTCGTAGCGATGGGATGGGAGCTGCTCTGCCCGCGCTGCCGCGGCGCGAAGTCGCGCGTGAGCCGGCTTCAGGACCTTCCGAAAGGCGCGCATTGCTCCTCCTGCAACATCGACTACGGACGCAATTTCAGCGCCAATGTCGAGCTGACGTTTCACCCGGCGCCCTGGATTCGCCCGCTGTCGGATGGGGAGATGTGCATGCTCGGCCCGGGCTCTGCGCGGCACATCAAGTTTCAGGGCGAGGTTGCGGCGCATTCCGCCAAGAGCTTCGACCTGGCGTTGGCGCCGGGACCTTACCGCTTTCGCACCGTCGAGGCCGGCGGCGAGGCGGATCGCGACGTCGGCGCCGATGGATTCATCCCAACCCTTGTGGCGCGCGGCGGGGAGATCTTGCTCGAACAGGCGAGCGGCGCGAATCAGCTTGCGATCCGCAACGAGAGCGACAAGCCGCTCGCCTTCGTCGTCGAGGACCGCAATTGGGCGAGCGACGCGCTGACGGGAGAGCGGGTGATCGCCATGCCCGCCTTTCGCCGGCTCTCGCCCGAGCAATTGCTGCGCCCCGGCGACAATGCGGAGATCGGCTGGATCGCCATCATGTTCACCGACCTCAAAGGCTCGACCGAACTCTATGATGCGCTCGGCGACGCGCCCGCCTATAACCTCGTTCGCGACCATTTTTCGTTCCTTGCGGAGCGGGTGGAGCGCCATCACGGCTTCGTCGTCAAGACGGTGGGCGATGCGGTCATGGCCGCCTTCTCGCGCCCCGATGACGCCGTCCGCGCGGCGCTGGCGATCCAGGACGATGTCGCAAGCTTCAACGCCGCCCGAGGCGAAGGCGCGACCCCCATCGTGCTGAAGCTCGGCCTCCATGCCGGCCCTTGCATTGCAGTGACGACGGGCGACGTGCTCGACTATTTCGGCGCGACCGTGAATGTCGCCGCGCGTCTCGAACACGAGTGCCGCGGCGGCGAGGCGATCGTGTCGGCGGACGTGGCGCGAGACGCCGAAACCGCGGCGGCGCTCATGGATCGGACGCAGACCGAAGAAACAGCGATGCTGCGCGGCGTCAGCGCGCCGGTCCGGTTCGTCCGGATCACGGGCGCCAGCGGAGCGCTTCCGTCATGGAGCGGCGCAGGGGCAGGAGAAGGGCCTCCGCCGCTCCGTTGAAACTACGGCTCTTCCACTTCGCCCGCCGGGCAGCAGCGATACTGCTGCGACTTCTCCAAGAGATCGATCTGCTTTTTGAGAAGTTGATTCTCCAAGTCTTTGCGCACAGCCTCGAGGTCCATCAGCCTCTGCAGCTCCGGCTCGCAAATGTCACAATCGTCGAGGCATCCCTTGACAAGCAACCCGGGGGTCGGCAGCGCCATGGTTTTCTCAAAACCGAGCGCTTGCTTTGCGGCTTGGGAGACCTGACCGCCTACCTTATCCAACAGACCTTCCTTGACGAGGTCCTGATCCACTTGCTGAAGGGCGGCGTGCCGGAGGTTCACCGGGATCGGCCCCTGCTGCCCGAAGGCCGCAAGGATCGGCCCCTGCCCGAAAGTCGCAGCCGACCTCGGAGACAGGGTTCCCGCGGCGGATGTAGCCCCCTGTTCGACAAAGGCGCTTGCGAGCGCTCGCTGCGCCACGTCGAGGCGGTTCGAACCCGTCGCAAGCACCGCATTCGAGCGCACGGCAACTCCCGTTACCGGCTTGGGAGGGTTCAGCACGACCCCCGTGGGCGCCAAAGGATCGTCCACCCGGCGGTCGATGCGCACGATTTCAAACTTCACCGTTTGACACTTGTTGATGCGGTAGAAGAGGAACGTCACGGCGTGACAGTGGTTTGGGTTCGAGAAAGTGCGTGAGGCCGACTCATACTGGTCGTCGGATTCGCCCTGTTGATGATTACGCGTAGACACCTCCCCGATAGAGGTCGAGGCCGCAGCCCGGGTACTCACCTCCATGTGCTGTTGGACCAACTCCGCATGCTGGCTCAACGAATGGGCCAGCGAGCTCGCGGAATTCGCATCGTAAGAGCTGGCCGAGGCTCCGCCGCCGATGCTGAAAAAGCCGAGGTCAATTCCTGCCCCCCCGCCGCCGCTCACAGACGAAGAGCTAAAAGAAGAGCTGGCGTTTGTTGTGTCGAGCAGGCTGAGATTGCTCATTCCGTACGCCATGCCCGCGGCATAGTACGATTCCTCTGAAGTCGTCTCATTGAGATACGACAGCTTGGATTCGCTATCGAAGCTGAACCGGGTGTGCCGGTCGCTTGAAGCGAGCCGTACTTTCTCACCCGGCAAGAGCGTTGTGCTATACATGAGGTCGCCTAACGAAAGCGGACCTTGGCAGCGCGTGAGCCGGTAGTGAAGCGTCACCTCAACGGGCACGACCTGCCGTTGGTCCCCCACAACAGGGCGAAACGGAAGCCGGTAGGTAAAGTTGAGCACATCGCAGACCTCGCAAGGTTCGAGCTGCGGGCAGCATTCGACGGTCGCGGGGCTTGCAAGGGTTTCAGTTTCGGTCGCGAGGGTGTCTTTTTGGACGCTTTCTTTCTTAGCCATCTCGAAATTCCTCCTTTTAAAATAGATTTTCGGAAACTGAGTGCAGACTATTAAGCACTGAGACGAGCTTGCACTGCGCGTCCCTTAGGTCGACGTGACTTACGAAGGTTAGTTCTTGCGACACCAGCTTTACACAGTGAAGTCAACTTGGCAATGGGCGGAACTACCTAAGACGTCGGGCCAGCCGATGCTCAAGTTCTAATGCAACGCGCCTGAAATCGAATTCGTCGACACTCGAAGGATCGGCAGTCGCGCGGGCCCCGGAAAAATTAGACAGCAAGGTCCGGAGTTCGCGCGGCTACGGATCGGCCTAGACGGGAGCCAAGACAAACCCCGGAGTCATCCTTATGTCTATCTCCATGACCGAAACGCGCCAGGCCGACACGTCACGGGCGCCGGCTCGCGACGAAGAGCGCTGGCAGGCGGTCCAGCGCCGCGACCCGGCCTTCGATGGCAAGTTCCTGTTCGCCGTCCGCACCACCGGAATTTATTGCCGGCCGAGCTGCGCCTCGCGGCCAGCCAAGCGTGAGAACGTCGCGTTCTTTCCAACCGTCGCGGAGGCGGAGATGGCGGGCTATCGCGCCTGCAAGCGCTGCCGGCCGGACAAGCTCGGCGCGCCCGATCCGCAAGTGGAAGCGGTCAGCCAAGCGTGCGCGCGGATCGAGCAGGCCGAGGAGGCGCCCAAGCTCGCCGATCTCGCGGCGAGCGTGGGCTTGAGCCCATACCATTTCCATCGCGTCTTCAAGAGCATCACCGGCGTGACGCCGAAGGCTTATGCGGCCGAGAGAAGGGCGGCGCGCGCCGCCGACGGGCTGCGCATTGCGGAGACGGTCACCGAAGCGATCTATGACGCCGGGTTCAATTCTTCGAGCCGCTTCTACGAGAGCGCCGCGGCCCGGCTCGGCATGACCCCGGGCGCGTTCCGGCGCGGCGGGGCGGGGACGGTCATATTCGCTTCGCGGTTGGCGAGGCCTCGCTCGGCGCCGTGCTGGTCGCCGCGACGAACAAGGGCGTGTGCGCGATCCTGCTCGGCGACGACCCGCAAGCGCTCGTGCGCGACTTGCAGGACCGCTTCCCGCGCGCGGAGCTTCAGGGCGGCGACGCCGAATTCGAGCGCATGGTCGCTGAAGTCGTCGGCCTGGTCGAAGCGCCCGGTCAGCGCCTGGATCTGCCGCTCGACATCCGCGGCACCGCGTTCCAGCAGCGGGTGTGGGCGGCTTTGTGCGCCATACCTTGCGGCAAGACGGCGACCTACACGGAGATCGCTCGAGCGATCGGCCAGCCGAAAGCGGTGCGCGCGGTCGCCCAGGCGTGCGGCGCCAATCCGCTGGCGGTCGCGATCCCCTGCCATCGCGTGGTGCGGTCTGACGGCGACCTCTCCGGCTATCGCTGGGGCGTCGAGCGCAAGCGCAAGCTGATCGCGCGGGAGGCGGCGTGATGAAGGCGCGAGCCCCGACGCCTCTCTTTGAGCCGGCCTATATACGCGCCCCTTCGAGCCCTCACCCCTACCCCTCTCCAAAGCCCGTCGAAAGACGGGCGTCTATCGACGCCCTATGAGGGAGAGGGGCGAGCGGCGCCTCCGCTCCCCTTCTCCCCCCGGGAGAAGGTGGCCGACGCAGTCGGCCGGATGAGGGTCTTGCCACCCTCGACTGGCCGGCAATCGAGCGCGAGCTCGACGCCTATGGCTGCGCGATCGCGCCGAAGCTCCTCTCCCGCGAAACGTGCCGCGAGCTTGCGGCGCTCTATGGCGACGACGCGCGCTTCCGTTCGCGCATCGTGATGGCGGCCCATGGCTTCGGCCGCGGCGAGTACAAATATTTCGCCGACCCGCTGCCCGAGCTGATCGTCGCGCTTCGCCGCGGCTTCTATTCGCGGCTCGCGCCGATCGCGGATCGGTGGAACGAGGCGATGGGCGTCTCCGTCCGCTATCCGGCCGAGCACGAAGCGTTCCTCGAGCGCTGCCATGCGGCGGGCCAGACGCGGCCGACGCCGCTCCTGCTGCGCTATGGCGAAGGCGACTACAATTGCCTGCACCAGGACGTGTACGGCGAGCATCTCTTTCCGCTGCAGGTCGCGATCCTGCTCTCCGAACCTGGCCATGACTTCACCGGCGGCGAATTCGTGCTGACCGAGCAGCGGCCGCGCATGCAGTCGCGCGCCGAGGTCGCGCCGCTCACCCAGGGCGACGGCGTGATCTTCGCCGTGCGCGAGCGCCCCGTTCAGGGGACGCGGGGGACCTATCGCGTCAACCTGCGCCATGGGGTCAGCCGGATCAGAAGCGGCGAGCGCTTCACGCTTGGAGTCATTTTTCACGACGCGAAGTGACGCGCGCTTTGCGATTGGGGAGCAAGACGAGGGTCGAGCGGCGGCCATCGCCTGAGAGAGACCGAAGGGATCGCTCAGGCGCGGCGAATGTCGGTCAGGGCGAAATCGTCTCCCTTGAACAGGAGGGGTTCGCCCGTCGCTCGGCTAAGCGCGTAGGCGAAACAGTCGCCAAAGTTCAGGCCCGCCTTGTGCCGGCCTTTGCCGAAGTCGAGAAAAGCCTGCCGAGCCAACTCGCCCTGCTCGATCGTGACGGGCTCGACGACGAAGCCCGCGCGGCGGAGGAAAGCGTCGGCCTGGCGCGCGCCGTTAGAACCGAGCTGGCTCTCGACCACCATCGAGAGTTCGACATGGTTCGCCACACTGATGCGGCAGACGTCGGCCGCGCGGATGCGTTCAACGAAGTCTCGCGCCTGCGGCTCCCCATAGAGGATGGCGACGAGGGCGGACGTGTCGACGATCATCTCGGCAGGCCATGCTCGTCGTACAGGAGTTCGGCATGGTCGAGGTGGGGGCGTTTGACATGCGAGGCGGCCCGCTCGGCGATCGCCAGGAGCTCCTCGACGCTCGCACGGGCGCTCCGCCGTTCGAGCCGGGACAGCCGCTCCCGCAGGGCCTCGGTGACGACGCGGGTCATCGTCTCGCCGGTGGCGCGCGCGATCTGCTGCGCGAGTCGGTGGGCCTCAGGATCCTTGATGTTAAGGCTCATCCCCTGCGACGCCTTCTACCAGTTGCAGCCTTTATCTACCTTTCTACATCACTTTTCACCTTTCGTCTACGTGCGCGCGCCCTGTTCAGGGGACGCGGGGGACCTATCGCGTCAACCTGCGCCATGGGGTCAGCCGGATCAGAAGCGGCGAGCGCTTCACCCTTGGCGTGATCTTTCACGACGCGAAGTGACGCGCGCTTGCGCGTTTCAACTTGCGTGTTGCGACAGCGACAGCAGATTGCCGTCGGGGTCCTTGAACCATGCGACCCTGGCTCCGCTGGGCGCCGACCAAACGCCGTCGGCGCGCTGGCTGTCGCCGAGATAGGCGTAATGTTCCAAACACACGCCTTTGGCCGTGAGCGAGCGACCGCGCCGTCGATATCCGCGACCTGCCAGCCGAAGACCGTATAGGGCGCGATCACGAGTTCAGGCGGAATTGCAAACCGGATGACGACCGGCCCGCTTCGCAGCACGAGCGCGAATTCATCCTGGGCGACAAATGCGAGACCGAGGACGCCCTCGTAGAACGCCCGCGCCCGCGCGAAATCGCGAACAGCCAGAAAACCCATCGGGGCAGCGTCAGCAAGCATGCCGATAATCCTCGTGGCGCCTGCGCTGGAGGCGAGGGCGTTGCGGTTTGCGCGCAAGCGACTTAACTACGCAAGCCTCTCATTGAGCCAAGGCCGCCTCCCATGCCCGTCCGCCAGCCCGTGATCTTCGTGCCGCATGGCGGCGGCCCGTGCTTCTGGATCGAGTTTCCGCCGCCCTTCGGCCCGCATGCCTGGGACAATCTGCGCGACTACCTGGCCGGCGTTCTCAAATCGCTGCCGGAGCGGCCGAAGGCGTTCCTGGTCGTCACCGCGCATTGGGAGACGGACAAGCCGACCGTCAGCGTCAACCCGAAGCCGGGCATGCTCTACGACTATAACGGCTTTCCCCCGCACACCTATAAGCTGAGCTATCCCGCGCCCGGCGATCCGGCGCTGGCGGCGGAGGTCAAGCGGCTCATCGAGGCGGCGGGCCTGCCGGTCGCGACCGACGGCGAGCGCGGCTTCGATCACGGCGTGTTCGTGCCCTTCCTCATCGTCGATCCGAAGGCCGAGATCCCGGTCGTCATGCTGTCGCTGCGCAAGGACCTCGATCCCGCCTTCCACATCAAGCTCGGCAAGGCGCTTGCAGCCCTTGCGCGATCAGGGAGTCGCGATCGTCGGCAGCGGCATGAGCTTCCATGACCTCCGCCATTTCCGCGACGGCGACACGACGGCCTCGGCCGCCTTCGACGCCTGGCTCGACGAGACGGCGAAAGCGCCGGGACCGGAGCGCGAGGCGCGGCTCGCGCAATGGGACAAGGCGCCCTCGGCGCGCGCGTGCCATCCGCGCGAGGAGCACCTGTTGCCGCTGATGGTGGTCGCCGGCGCCGCCGGCGAGAGCAAGGGCACGCGCGACTTCAACGACAAGATCGGCGGCAAGATGATCTCGGCGTTTCGGTTCGGGTGAGGCGGAGCCGTGCTTAATCCGTTGATAACCGGAAGGCCCTTCTGCGACCGGTAGGCGTTGAGCTTTGCGATGCTTCAGGGGCGCCGATGCGCTTTAAGATGAGGCAAGTCCTGAGCGGCGCGAGGTCGTGACGTGCGTGTCGGAGAGGTTGAGCGACTGGAGCGCTCAGGCCCTTGAGCGGCGCGAGGTCCGCGACCTGCGTATGCGATAGGTCGAGCGACTGGAGCGCGGTCAGGCCCTTGAGCGGCGCGAGGTCCGCGACCTGCGTGTGCGATAGATCGAGCGACTGGAGCGCGGTCAGGTCCTTGAGCGGCGCGAGGTCCGCGACCTGCGTATCCGATAGATCGAGCGTCTGGAGCGCGGTCAGGCCTTGAGCGGCGCGAGGTCCGCGACGCTGCGTACCCAAGATTGAGCGACTGGAGCGCGGTCAGGCCCTTGAGGGGCGCGAGGTCCGCGACCTGCGTACCCTGATAGATCGAGCGACTGGAGCGCGGTCAGGCCCTTGAGGGGCGCGAGGTCCGCGACCTGCGTCCCGATAGGTTGAGCGACTGGAGCGCGGTCAGGCCCTTGAGCGGCGCGAGGTCCGCGACCTGCGTATTCGATAGATCGAGCGTCTGGAGCGCGGTCAGGCCCTTGAGGGGCGCGAGGTCCGCGACCTGCGTACCCGATAGATCGAGCGACTGGAGCGCGGTCAGGCCCTTGAGGGGCGCGAGGTCCGCGACCTGCGTGTTCGATGAGATCGAGCGACTGGAGCGCGGTCAGGCCCTTGAGGGGCGCGAGGTCCGCGACCTGCGTACTCGCGATAGAGTTGAGCGACTGGAGCGCGGTCAGGCCCTTGAGCGGCGCGAGGTCCGCGACCTGCGTACCCGATAGATTGAGCGACTGGAGCGCGGTCAGGCCCTTGAGGGGCGCGAGGTCCGCGACCTGCGTACACGATAGATTGAGCGACTGGAGCGCGGTCAGTCTCCCGAGAAGCTGGCACCGGCTTTGGTCCAGTTCTCGGCTTCTGAAGCGCTGACTTGGCCGCCGCTTCATGCTCGTCTTGCGAGACGTCAATGCCGAAATCGGCCAGTTGCGCGCGCAGCCGCTCCGCGGCGCTGGCGTTCCAGACGATCGCGCCGGCGACCGCCGCCGCCATCAGCCCGAACAAGGCGGGGGCCGCGAACGCGCGCGCCAGGGTCGGCCAATCGACCCGCCGCCGTCCGAGATAGCGCGCGACCGCGCGGGCGACGAAATCGTGCGACAGCTCCCACACCCCTTGCGCCGCATCGAGCGGCCGGGCGAGCGCGGCGGCGGAAAGTCCGTTCATCACCGCCCGCACCTCGCCGGGCCGAAGGCGGGTTTCCTCGACGAGGTCCTGCTCGGAGCGCGGCCTTTTGGTGCCCTGCTCGGTGACCAGCTCCTTCAAGACCCGCGGCGCGATTTCGCGGATCGCCGGCTGCTCGACCGATTGCTCGATGTAGCGGCGCACCAGAACGCCGGCGTCCAGCGCCGGGGCGCTCGCACGGCCCTGTGACAGGACATGGCCGACGACGTTCAGCGTGATCGGCCGGATCATGCCGGGGCTGTCGTCCAATTCGGAGGCGCTGGTCGCGATGCGGTCGAGCGCGTCCGGCTGCAGCGCAAGGCCAGAGCGGGTCATGAATTTCGCGCCAGCCGCGATGGTGAAGCGCCCGACCTCCTGCCAATTCTCACCTTGGCGAAGGAGCGGCAGGCCAAGCTCGTCGATCGCTGTCTTATAGTCGCTGCGCAGCACGAGCAGCAGCTTGAGGCCCTTGATCGGCTTCGCGCGCAGATCGTCGAGGAACGCTGTGAAGGCTTTCTGGCGCTCTGAGCCCGCGAGGATGAAGAACTCCTCGAACTGGTCGAGGACAAGCAGAACCTTCTCGTCCGCGCGCTTCGCCAAGGCTTCGAGCAGGCCGCGCAGGGTCTTCGCCTCGCCCAGCCTCCATTTTTTCGCCTCGGCCAGCTTCTTGATCGCTTCGCCAAGCGCCGCCTCCGGGTCCTGCCAGGCGCGCGCCTCGACGACCGTCCAACCCGCTTCGCGCAACTCGGGCAATGCAAAGGCGCTGAGGACCGAGCTTTTGCCCGAGCCTGAAGTCGCCGGTGAGATACAGCGGCGTCGCATCGGCCCGTTTGATCCAGGCGAGGACCTTCTCGTGGATGCGGTCCGCGCGATCGAACTTGGCGCGGTCCTCCGCCGTATCGAGATAGGGCCCGATGCGGAAATAGCCCTCGGGAACCGCGTCGACCTTCACCGCCAGCGCTTGCGCCTGTTTGCGCTTCCGCTCGGCCTGCCATTCGGCCGTGATCTGCGCGACCGCGATCAGGACCGGGAGTCCGATCAAGACCGCAAATGTTCCGAAGCCATGGCGGCTCGAGCGGGAAGCCGAACGAATTTCTCCACGCGACATCGAGCGAGCCGGCGTAGTACCAAGGACAAGCACGACCAGCGCGAGCAGCGCCGCCGTCCTGCCAAGAACTTTGCCGGGCAGGAAACTTCGGACCGCCTCTACGTCCTTCTTGTCGAGCGCGACAGCTTTGCCAGTCGCCAGGCAGCGTCGGCGCTGTTCACAGCTCCCCTCCCAATCGTCTCGGGCGACACTAGCGGAGAGGCGAGTTTTCGGGAAGTGAGCTGGAGCACAGCGCGCCGGCGAAAATCGCGCTACGACGAAGCCTACAAGATGATGAGACGTGCGCTGGCGCGCGCCTTGCAACAGTTCGTTAACGAAAATGTGACGATTATCCAGATGTGTCACAAATTGGTCTTGGGGTGTGAACGCCTTAGCTCAGTGAACGCCATGATCCTCTGTCTCAGTCCTGAAGTCCGCGAAGCCTCGCTCGATCTCAAAGCTTTGCGCAGAAAGATCAAAGAGGGCGGAGAGCGGGCCTACGAGTGGTTTCCGGCCGAAGCCAATGCACGGCGGCGGATGCTCTGCCTAAGCCAAGCCCAGCCCCTCGATGAAGAAGCGCTCAGCAGCCGACAAACGCCGCCGCCCAGGCCCGGCGAAGGCTTTCTCAAGCTGGCGGGAACGAAGGCTTGCTAAAGGTTGTGGGGTCCTCCAGGCGCCAGACCAAATCTCGCTGAGTAATTCACATATATTATATGTTGTTATGCGGCTCAAAATGCGCCGGTTTTTTAAGCGCGGAACTAAACGGGGTCGTAACAGACTGAAAACATTAGGGCCTGCCGGTAAAATGGCGGCTAGGCCACGCGCGCCTGCGTGCTGGCAGCCGTTCACTCCGGCGGCAAGACCGGCGCGATCTTGGCATGAGATGCAGATCCTTGCCCGTCCAGGGATGGGCGAGGGCCACATCCTCGTTGAGCTCGACGCCGAGGCCCGGCTCGTCCGGCGGCACGACAAAGCCGTCCTCCCAGCGGATCGGCTTCTTGAGGATCTGGGCATGGAAGCCGTCCCAGCGCTCGATGCTCTCGAGGATGAGAAAGTTCGGGCTGCAGGTCGCGAGCTGGATGTTGGCCGCGCCGACGATCGGCCCGCAATAGAGATGGGGCGCGATCTGCGCGTAATGCGCTTCCGCCATCCCGGCGATCTTCTTCGCTTCCAGAATGCCGCCGACGCGGCCCAGATTCATCTGCAGGATCGAGGCGGCGCCGGTTTCGAGCACGCGGGCGAATTCATACTTTGTCGTGAGCCGCTCGCCGGTCGCGATCGGCATGCGGCATTGCGCGGCGACCTTGGCCATCTCCTCCGGCGCCTCGGGCGGCGTCGGCTCCTCGAACCATAGAGGCTCGTAAGCCTCGATCCGCCGCGCCAGGCGCAGCGCGCCGGAGACGGTGAACTGGCCGTGCGTCCCGAACAGGAGATCGCATTTCGTCCCCACGGCTTGTCGCAAAGTCTTCAGGAACGCTTCGCAAAGCTCGAGCCGTTCGAGGCTCGGCTGGCGCGGATCGAAGGTCGAGTACGGTCCGGCGGGATCGAACTTCACCGCCGTGAAGCCTTGGCGCATGTATTTGAGCGCGCGTTCCGCGGCGGCGTCCGGATTCGAATAGACCGGGCTGTCCGAATAGGCGTGCGAGCCGGGCTCGTCGGGATAGAGGTAGGTGTAGGAGCGCAGCCGCTCGTGAACCTTGCCGCCGAGCAAGGCGTAAACCGGCTTGCCGACCGCCTTGCCGACGATGTCCCACAGCGCCATCTCGATGGCCGAGAGGATTCCCATCAGCGAAATATCGGGCCGGCCCGAATAGCCGCGGCCATAGACATTGCGCCAGAGCGCTTCGATGCGGAACGGATCGGCGCCCTCGACGTGACGCGCGAACACGTCCTCGATCATCGCCACGATCGCCTGGGGCGCGAAGCTCGCGGCGTAGACTTCGCCCACGCCCTCGATCCCGCAGGCGGTCTTGAGCTTGAGGAACAGGAAAGTAGCGGCCGCCGAAAGCGGGCGGCGGATTGCCGACGACGAAGGTTTTCAGCTCGGCGATTTTCATGGGCGTTCAGTCGGCCGGAGTGAGGGATGGACCCGCGCTTTGGCGTTCGCGCTTGCGTCTCAATGTGCTAACGCGCTGCGCGGCCTCTGTCCAAGCCGCGCATGCGCCTCAGGAGCCGATGATGGCCGAAACGATCGCCTTCGTTCTGCGCAATCTGCCGGTGTTTCTGTTCGCAGCGGCGCTGGCGCTGGCGGCGGCGAGGCGAACCGGCGCGCCTGTCGCCGATCGTTTGCTCGGATGGATCCTGTTCTTGCCAATCGGAGTGACAGGCCTCTGGGCGGCGGCCTTTCATCTCTTCTTCCCTCAAATCGCAGCAGCGGACATTGGCTGGGAGGTCAGCCCGTTCCAGTTCGAAGTGGGCCTGGCGGATCTCGCGATTGGCGCGACCGCCTGCGTGAGCTTCTGGCGCAGCCTGGAGTTCAAGGCGGCGGCGGTCCTGGCAAGTTCGATCTTCCTCATCGGCGACGCAATCGGCCATGTGAAACAGATGCTCGTCGCCGGCAATTTCGCGCCCGGCAACGCCGGCGTTCCCTTCTACAGCGATATCGTCTTCCCACTGCTCGCGATCCTTCTCCTCGCAATCGTGCGGCGTTCGCAGGCCGCGCCTCGGATCTCCTAAGCAGGATTGCCGAAAAGTGGATGCCGGTTTTCGGCTCAAAATCCTGCGAAATCAAACGAATCTAAGCAAGCCGCTCAAAACACGATGACGTTGCGCACCGCGGCGCCGGAGCGCGAGGAGGCGAGGGCCTCGTTGATCGATTCCAGCCGGTAGCGGCCGCTGATCAATTCGTCGAGCTTGAGGCGCCCCTCGCGATAGAGCTGGACGATCCTCGGCACGTCGATCTGAGGCCTTGCCGAGCCCATCTTGGAGCCGAGAATCCTTTGCCCGTCGGCGGCGAGCCAGCCGGGATCGATGGTCGCGGTGACCCCCGACGCCGGCATGCCGACCAGCACCGTCGCGCCGTTGCGCTTCATCAACGAAACGCCCTGTTCGGCGGCGCCTTTGACCCCGACGGTGACGAACACCCAGTCCGCCTTGCGTCCCCCGGTCAGCGCCGTCACCCGCTCGGCGACATCTTCGCTTTTGGCGTTGATGGTCTCGGTCGCGCCGAAGTCGCGCGCCGCCGCGAGCTTCGAGGGCTCGACGTCGACGGCGATGATCGGGGAAGCGCCCGCGATCCGCGCGCCCTGGATGGAATTGAGGCCGACGCCGCCGCAGCCGATGACGACGACGCTCGAGCCCGCTTTCACCCCGGCCGTGTTGACGACCGCGCCTAGCCCCGTCAGCACGCCGCAGGCGATCAGCGCCGCGCTGTCGAGGGCGATGTCCTTCGGGATCGCAATCGCCTGCGACTGGTCGACGACCATGCGCTCGGCGAAGGCGCCCATGCGCAGGCCGTGGACGATTCGAGCGCCAGCGCTGTCGTGCAGAGGGGTTGCGCGGTCGAGCGGGAACACTTCCTCGCAGAAGACGGGCGCGCCTTCCGTGCAGGCGGGGCAGAAGCCGCAATTGCGGATGAGCGTCGCCACGACATGGTCGCCGACTTTCAGGCGCGTCACGCCCTCTCCGACCGCCTCGACCACGCCCGCCGCCTCGTGGCCGTAGACCGCCGGCAGTTCACCGCCCCAGGCGCCGTCGACGTAGAAGATGTCGCTGTGGCAGATCGCGCATGCGGCCGTCCTGATCAGCACTTCGCCCGGCGCCGGGTTCGGCGAGTTCGACCGTCTCGACGGTTAGCGGCTTGCCGAACGCGCGGCAGACGGCGGCTTTGGTTTTCATAGGCAGAGGGAGACCTGGCGGAACGGCGAAGACCTGAGGCGGTTCAATCCCGGGCGCAGCGGGAGTGCAAGCGCAGTCTTGCGGCGGGAGGCAATAATTTTTGCGGGGGGCGCGTGCGGCGCGGGACCTGAGGGAGCCGCGCTTGGCTTCAGAGGGGTCGGTTTAGCGTTTGAATAAGACAGTCAGACGCTGTAGAGCGGGTCCGACTTAGGGCATCGGCTCGATCGTTAAGGGAAGAATCTTGTTAATGCCCACGCAGCGGATCGGCCCCTCGCTTGGATTGGGCCTCACGCTTTGCTTCGGCCCTGCGGTCCACGCCGCCGAGTACAGTGTAACCGTGCTGCAAGACCCGGGAGGGATTGCCAACAGCGCGCCGCAGGCGATTAACGCGTCCGGCCAGAGCGTCGGCTATTCCTGGACCGCGAGCAACGGCATGGCCTCGGAGGCGGTGTTATGGTCGCCGTCCGGGATAGCGACAGTGCTTCAGAATCTAGGCGGGCAGAGCAAGAGCCAGGCGGCCGCTCTGAATGCCTCGGGGCAAAGCGTCGGCTTTTCCGGCGCTGATGCTACGCTGTGGTCGCAATCGGGGACGGCGACGACTCTCCAGGCCCCGCCCGGCCAGTCTATCGGCCAAGCCTTTGCCGTAAACGCCGTTGGGCAAAGTGTTGGATGGGCCACCAGCAGTGGGCCAGGCAATATCGTCAATGCGGTCCTATGGTCGCCGTCCGGAAACGCGACAGTGCTCGAAGATGCGGGCGGCAGGGGCTACAGCACGGCTTACGCGATCAATGCCTCCGGGCAGAGCGTGGGATATTCGACTCGGTATCAATGGAACTACGCCGTGCTATGGTCACCGTCCGGAAACGCGACCGTGCTGCAGGATGTGGGCGGCAACGGGGTCAGCCAATCCTACGCCATCAACGATTCCGGGCAGAGCGTTGGATTTTCGTATACCTCGCCAGGCTGTTTCGAGCACTGCCAGGAGGCGGTGCTGTGGTCGCCGTCGGGAGAAGGGACTATCCTCCAGGACGCAGGCAGCCATGGGTGGAGCCAACCCGTCGCCATCAACGCTTCCGGGCAAAGCGTCGGGTCTTCGTACGCCGGGCCGGGCCCATACGGGCTCGGGACCTTTGAGGGAGTTCTATGGTCCCCCTCCGGGAATGCGACTGTGCTCCAGGATGTTAGTGGTTTCGGCGAAAGCGCCGCGGTCGCGGTCAATGATTTCGGGTGGAGCGTCGGATACTCCTGCACTTTTCCGAGTTCTTTCTGCCCGACAGACGCCGTCGCCGTTCTGTGGTCGCCATCGGGGGCGGGAACGGATCTCGGCGCCGTCCTGGGGCCGGACTGGACCAATACGGTCGCTGTGGGCCTGAACGATCGGGGCGACATCATCGGCTATGGCGACTACGACGGTGGGCGATATGGGTTTCTTCTTACACCGGTCCCCGAGTCCTCGACCTGGGCCATGATGCTCGCCGGCTTCGTCGGCCTCGGCTATGCCGGATATCGAGGCGCCCGGAAGACAACAGCGGCGACGGTCGCGGTTTAAAGTCGCGCCCACGCGTTGACTGAAATGGCGCTGCCTGCCCGAGGGGCGCCGTTCCCGGCCGATGCTCCGCTCAACTTTGCAAAGTTGGGTGAGACCTGTTTATTGCCGCCAGGGTAGGGCGCACAAACTTTCCGTGACCCTCTTGCATCTGGCCCGCGAACCCGTTAAGGGCATCGTTTGGGGTCGACGGCGCGAAGACCCCGAATCAAACATGGGCTACCGCCCTGCAAAGATGAAACCGGTGACGGGTGATCGGAGCGGGAGCGGCGGAAAGGCCGGAAGACGGGAAGGGTAACCTTTGCGTCCGTCCGGCCATGTCCTGTCCGAGACTGCCGGTGCGTAAGCCCTTTCGGGGCTAACGCTTAATTCCCATGGCCCATCCAGGGCGGGGAGCCAGCATAGACGGGGAAGACCGAGTTTCTGCATCCGTCCGGCGCTTTCCGGACGAATGAAAGCGGTTCGAACCTTCTGTCCGGCGCCGGGCTTTTTGCCCGCCTCCGGGGACAGGCGCAAGTGGTCGCGGCGTTCGTTCGGGAGACCGGATTGGATGTTGCGGCGTGTGCAACAGGTGGGTTTTGAGCGATCGAAGCCCGCCGACCGGAGATGAGCACCGTGGATAGAACGGAAAAGAAGGAAGCGGTCGCGGCCCTGCATGACGTTTTTGCGAAAACGTCGGTCGTGGTCGTGGCGCATTATTCCGGCCTGACGGTCGCCCAGATGCAGCGGCTGCGCAAGCAGATGCGGCAGGCGGGCGCGACGGTTCAGGTCGCCAAGAACAGCCTCGCTCAGATTGCTGTCAAAGACACGGACGTCGCCTCGATCGGTCCCCTGCTCAAGGGGCCGACCCTGATCGCTCATTCGATCGATCCGGTGGCGGCGGCTAAGGCCGCCGTGGCTTTCGCCAAGGATCACGAGAAATTCGTGCTTCTGGGCGGCGCCATGGGCAAGACGGCCCTCGACGTCGATGGAGTCAAGGCGCTTGCGACCTTGCCGTCCCTCGACGAGCTGCGGGCGAAATTGCTGGGGATCCTCGTGGCCCCCGCGACCAAGCTCGCTCAGCTCGCCACCGCGCCAGCCGCCAAGCTCGCCCGCGTGGTCGGGGCCTATGCCGCCAAAGACGCTGCCTGAGTCTAGGCTCTTCACAATCAACCGAACCGCACTACATACAGGAGGTCCATCAATGGCCAATCTCGAAAAAATAGTCGACGAACTCTCGAGCCTCACGGTCCTGGAGGCCGCCGAGCTCGCCAAACTGCTTGAAGGCAAGTGGGGCGTCTCGGCCGCCGCCGCAGTGGCCGTCGCCGCCGCTCCGGCCGCCGGCGCAGCCGCCGCTCCGGTCGAGGAGCAGACCGAGTTCAACGTCATCCTCGCTGCGATCGGCGACAAGAAGATCGAAGTGATCAAGGAAGTGCGCGCCATCACGGCTCTCGGCCTGAAGGAAGCAAAAGACCTGGTCGAAGCTGCGCCGAAGCCGATCAAGGAAGGCGTGACCAAGGAAGAGGCCGAGAAGATCAAGGCGGCTTTGGAAAAGGCCGGGGCCAAGGTCGAGGTCAAGTAATGACGCGCCCCGCATCGCGGGGCTCGGTCAATCAAAGCGGGACGGTCCCGGCCATTGGCCAGGGGCCGTTCCGGTGTTTCAAAGACGTTTACGGGTGTGAGCGTCGTCAACCGGCCGCCAAGAGAGTTTGACCAAGATCCTTGAGGCGGCCGTACAGGTTTGAGTGAGAGGGGGCGTCGGCGACGACGCGTCCCAACATGACCGACCGAAGGTCCGGCGCGCATCGCTGGCGCGTAGGGGACCCCGAGCGGCGGGCAAGCGAGCTTTAGAGGAGCCACATGGCGCAGACATTCACTGGCCGCAAGCGCGTTCGCAAGGTGTTCGGGCACGTCAAGGAAGTCGGCGAGATGCCGAACCTGATCGAAGTCCAGAAGGCCTCGTACGATCAGTTCCTGCTGATGGACTCGCCGAAGGGCGGGCGTCCAACCGAGGGCCTGCAGGCGGTGTTCAAGTCGGTGTTCCCGATCAAGGACTTCGCCGACACCGCTCATCTCGAATTCGTCAAGTACGAGTATGAAGCGCCGAAATACGATGTCGACGAGTGCCGCCAGCGCGGCATGACCTATTCGGCGCCGCTCAAGGTGACGCTGCGCCTTATCGTGTTCGACGTCGATCCAGAGACCCAGGCGAAGTCGGTCAAGGACATCAAGGAGCAGGACGTGTACATGGGCGACATGCCGCTCATGACGATCAACGGCACCTTCATCGTCAACGGCACCGAACGGGTCATCGTCTCGCAGATGCATCGCAGCCCCGGCGTGTTCTTCGATCACGACAAGGGCAAGAGCCACTCATCGGGCAAGCTTCTGTTCGCCGCCCGCATCATCCCCTATCGCGGCTCGTGGCTCGACATCGAGTTCGACGCCAAGGACATCGTCTATGCGCGCATCGATCGGCGCCGCAAGATCCCTGTGACCTCGCTCTTGTTCGCGCTTGGTCTCGATGGCGAGGGGATCCTGTCGACCTTCTATAAGAAGATCGTCTACACCCATCTCAAGGGCGGCGGCTGGCGCGTGCCTTTCGACGCCGAGCGCATGCGAGGCGTCAAAGCCACTGTCGACCTGGTCGACGCCGACACCGGCGAGGTCGCGATCGAGGCCGGCCGCAAGTTGACGGTGCGAGCCGCCCGGCAATTGGCCGAGAAGGGCCTCAAGGCGCTACGCGCGAGCGACGCCGATCTCTATGGCCAATATATCGCCGACGACCTCTACAATCCGGAGACCGGAGAAATCTACGCCGAGGCCGGCGAGGAGATTACCGAGAAGTCGCTCGCGGCGCTCTTGGAGACCGGCTTCAAGGAACTGCCGGTGCTCGACATCGATCACGTCAATATCGGCGGCTATATCCGCAATACGCTCAAGGTCGACAAGAATTCCTCGCGTGAGGACGCTCTGTTCGACATCTATCGCGTCATGCGCCCGGGCGAGCCGCCGACGCTCGACAGCGCCGAGGCGATGTTCCAGTCGCTGTTCTTCGACTCCGAGCGCTATGACCTGTCTGCGGTCGGCCGGGTGAAGATGAACATGCGCCTCGACCTCGACGCGCCCGACACCCAGCGCACCCTGCGCAAGGACGACATTCTCGCGGTGGTCAAGGCGCTGGTGAACCTGCGCGACGGCCGCGGCGAGATCGACGACATCGACCATCTCGGCAACCGGCGCGTGCGCTCGGTCGGCGAATTGATGGAGAACCAATATCGCATTGGCCTCCTGCGCATGGAGCGGGCGATCAAGGAGCGCATGTCGTCGGTCGAGATCGACACCATCATGCCGCAGGACCTCATCAACGCGAAGCCGGCGGCCGCTGCGGTGCGCGAGTTCTTCGGCTCGTCGCAGCTTTCGCAGTTCATGGATCAGACCAACCCGCTCTCGGAGATCACCCACAAGCGCCGGCTCTCGGCGCTGGGGCCGGGCGGCCTCACGCGCGAGCGCGCCGGCTTCGAGGTGCGCGACGTGCATCCGACGCATTATGGCCGCATCTGCCCGATCGAGACGCCGGAAGGCCCGAACATCGGGCTGATCAACTCGCTCGCGACCTTCGCGCGCGTCAACAAATACGGCTTCATCGAGTCGCCCTACCGCCGGGTCCGCGACGGCAAGGTGACGGAGGACGTCGCCTATCTGTCGGCGATGGAGGAGCAGAAGTACTCGGTCGCCCAGGCCGATACGCCGATTGACGCGAAGGGCATGCTCGTAGGCGATCTCATTGTCTGCCGTCACGCCGGCGACGTGGTGTTCTTGCCCGGCGACCGCGTCGATTACATGGACGTGTCGCCCAAGCAGCTGGTCTCGGTCGCCGCGGCGCTGATTCCGTTTCTCGAGAACGACGACGCCAATCGCGCGCTGATGGGCTCGAACATGCAGCGCCAGGCTGTGCCGCTGGTGCGCTCCGACGCGCCCCTGGTCGGCACCGGGATGGAAGCGATTGTGGCGCGCGATTCGGGCGCGGCGATCGCGGCGCGCCGGGCCGGTGTCGTCGACCAGATCGACGCCACCCGCATCGTCGTGCGCGCGACCGAAGAGACCGACGCCGCCAAGCCTGGCGTCGACATCTATCGGCTGATGAAGTTCCAGCGTTCGAACCAGTCGACCTGCATCAACCAGAAGCCGCTCGTGAGGGTGGGGGACCGGGTGGAGAAGGGCGACATCATCGCCGACGGGCCGTCGACGGATCTCGGCGATCTGGCGCTCGGCCGCAACGTCCTCGTCGCCTTCATGCCGTGGAACGGCTATAATTTCGAGGATTCGATCCTGCTCTCCGAGCGCATCGTCAAGGACGACGTCTTCACCTCGATCCATATCGAGGAATTCGAGGCGATGGCCCGCGACACCAAGCTCGGGCCTGAGGAGATCACCCGCGACATTCCGAACGTTTCGGAAGAGGCGCTGAAGAATCTCGACGAAGCCGGCATCGTCTACATCGGGGCCGAGGTCGTGGCTGGCGACATCCTGGTCGGCAAGATCACGCCCAAGGGCGAAAGCCCGATGACGCCGGAAGAGAAGCTTCTGCGCGCCATCTTCGGCGAGAAGGCCTCCGACGTGCGCGACACGTCGTTGCGCGTTCCTCCGGGCGTGCAGGGCACGATCGTCGAGGTCAGGGTCTTCAACCGCCACGGGGTCGACAAGGACGAGCGCGCGCAGGCGATCGAGCGCGAGGAAATCGAGCGTCTGGCCAAGGACCGCGACGACGAGCAGGCGATCCTGGATCGCAACGTCTATGCGCGTCTGGCCCAGATCCTCGAGGGCAAGCGGGCTTTGTCAGGGCCTAAGGGCTTCAAGAAGGATCAGGTTCTGAACAAGACGCTGCTCGAGGAGCAGCCGCGCTCGCAATGGTGGAGCTTCGCGCTCGAGTCCGACCAGACGATGTCGGAGATCGAGGCGATGCGCAAGCAATACGACGAATCGAAGAAGTCGCTGGAAAGCCGCTTCCTCGACAAGGTCGAGAAGCTCCAGCGCGGCGACGAATTGCCGCCCGGCGTGATGAAGATGGCCAAGGTCTTCATTGCGGTGAAGCGCAAGATCCAGCCCGGCGACAAGATGGCGGGGCGCCATGGCAACAAGGGCGTCGTGTCGCGCATCGTGCCGCAGGAGGACATGCCGTTCCTCGCCGATGGCACGCCGGTCGACATCGTGCTCAATCCGCTCGGCGTGCCGAGCCGGATGAACGTCGGACAGATCCTCGAGACCCATCTCGGCTGGGCCTGCGCCGGTCTCGGCCGGCAAGTGGGCGAGGCTGTCGACGCCTATCTGCGCTCGAACGACGTGAAGCCGCTGCGCGGCAAGCTGAAGGAGATCTACGGCGAACACGAGACGATCAAGGCGCTCGACGACAAGGGCCTCGCTGAACTTGGCGAGAATCTCCGTCGCGGCGTGCCGATTGCGACGCCGGTGTTCGACGGCGCGCGCGAAAAGGACATCGTCGAGATGCTCGACAAGGCGGGTCTCGATTCATCCGGACAGGTGACGCTGTTCGATGGGCGCACGGGCGATTCTTTCGACCGCAAGGTGACGGTGGGCTACATCTACATGCTGAAGCTCCACCATCTGGTCGACGACAAGATCCACGCGCGCTCGATCGGTCCCTACAGCCTCGTCACCCAGCAGCCGCTGGGCGGCAAGGCGCAGTTCGGCGGCCAGCGCTTCGGCGAAATGGAGGTCTGGGCGCTGGAGGCTTACGGCGCCGCCTACACGCTGCAGGAGATGCTGACCGTCAAGTCGGACGACGTCGCCGGCCGGACCAAGGTCTACGAATTGATCGTGCGCGGCGACGACACGTTCGAATCGGGCATTCCGGAGAGCTTCAACGTGCTGGTGAAAGAGATGCGCTCGCTCGGCCTGAATGTCGAACTCGCGTCGATCAAGCGCGCGCCCGAGGAACTGCCGCTGCCGCCCGCGGAGGCCGCCGAGTAACGGGCTTGGCCTTTCGCCGCTTTCGAGCGATTGCCGCTCGCGGGCGGCGTCACGCCTTTAGTTTCCATGAATGCGGGTTGCGGCGTTTTTGAGCGCCGAACTCGCGGGAGACCAGAATGAACCAGGAAATCACCAATCCCTTCGCCCCCGTCGCCGCTCCCCAGGCGTTCGATCAGATCCAGATCGCGATCGCGAGCCCGGAAAAGATTTTGTCGTGGTCGTTCGGCGAGATCAAGAAGCCCGAGACGATCAACTACCGCACGTTCAAGCCCGAGCGTGACGGCCTGTTCTGCGCCCGCATCTTCGGGCCGATCAAGGACTACGAGTGCCTGTGCGGCAAATATAAGCGGATGAAGTACAAGGGCGTCATCTGCGAGAAGTGCGGCGTCGAGGTGACGCTGTCGCGCGTGCGCCGCGAGCGCATGGGCCACATCTCGCTCGCAGCGCCCGTCGCGCACATCTGGTTCCTGAAGTCGCTGCCGTCGCGCATCGGGCTTCTGCTCGACATGACGCTGAAGGATCTCGAGCGCATCCTCTACTTCGAATCCTACATCGTGCTCGATCCCGGTTTGACGCCGCTCAAGGATCGCCAGCTTCTGAGCGAGGACGATTATCTCCGCGCGATGGACGAATACGGGCAGGACAGCTTCACCGCGATGATCGGCGCGGAGGCGATCCGCGAGATTCTGAAGGGCATGAACCTGCAGAAGATCGCCGAGGACCTCAAGGTCGAGATCGCCCAGTCGAAGAGCGAGCTCAAGCCCAAGCGTCTCGCCAAGCGGCTGAAGATCATCGAGGCCTTCATGCACTCGGGCAACAAGCCGGAGTGGATGATCCTGACCGAGGTGCCGGTCATTCCGCCGGACCTCAGGCCCCTGGTGCCGCTCGACGGCGGGCGTTTCGCCACCTCCGATCTCAACGACCTCTACCGTCGCGTCATCAACCGCAACAATCGCTTGAAGCGGCTGATGGAATTGCGCGCGCCCGACATCATCATCCGCAATGAAAAGCGCATGTTGCAGGAGTTGGTCGACGCGCTGTTCGACAATGGCAGGCGCGGGCGCGTCATCACCGGCGCCAACAAGCGTCCGCTCAAGTCGCTCGCCGACATGCTCAAGGGCAAGCAGGGCCGCTTCCGCCAGAACCTGCTCGGCAAGCGCGTCGACTATTCCGGCCGCTCGGTGATCGTGGTCGGCCCCGAACTCAAGCTGCAACAATGCGGGCTGCCGAAGAAGATGGCGCTCGAATTGTTCAAGCCGTTCATCTATTCGCGCCTCGACGCCAAGGGCCTGTCGGCCACGGTCAAGCAGGCCAAGAAACTGGTCGAAAAAGAGAAGCCGGAAGTTTGGGACATCCTCGATGAGGTGATCCGCGAGCATCCGGTCATGCTCAATCGCGCGCCAACCCTGCACCGACTGGGGATTTCAGGCCTTCGAGCCGGTGTTGATCGAAGGCAAGGCGATCCAGCTGCATCCGCTCGTCTGCTCGGCGTTCAACGCCGACTTCGACGGCGACCAGATGGCTGTGCACGTGCCGCTGTCGCTCGAAGCCCAGCTCGAGGCGCGCGTCTTGATGATGTCGACCAACAACATCCTGCATCCCGCCAACGGCCAGCCGATCATCGTGCCGAGCCAGGACATCGTGCTTGGTCTGTACTACGTCTCGCTGATGCGCGACGGAGACGTCGGCCAGTACGAGGAGGATCCGAAGACCAAGCGCCCGATTCGCGGCGTCTATAGCGACATTGGCGAGATCGAGCACGCGATCGCCGCCGGCACGGTCACGTTGCACACCAGAGTCGAAAGGCCGCGCCTGGACCTACAACGAAAAAGGCGAGCGCGTGGCGAAGATCTTCGACACCACGCCCGGGCGCATGTTCCTTGGTCAGCTTCTGCCCGAGAGCGTCAAGATTCCTTTCGATGTCGTCAACAAGCTGATGACGAAGAAGGAAATCTCCAACATGATCGACATCGTCTACCGCAACTGCGGTCAGAAGGAGACGGTCATTTTCTGCGACCGCATCATGTCGCTCGGCTTCCGCGAGGCGTTCAAGGCGGGCATCTCGTTCGGCAAGGACGACATGGTGGTGCCGGACTCGAAGCCCAGGTTCATCGCTGAGACGTCGGCCCTGGCCAAAGAGTATGAGCAGCAATACAACGACGGCCTCATCACTCAGGGCGAGAAGTACAACAAGGTCGTCGACGCCTGGGCGAAATGCTCTGACCGGCTGGCCGAGGAAATGATGGCCGGCATCTCGGCCGTGCGCAAGGACGAGGACGGCCGCGACAAGCCGATCAACTCGATCTACATGATGTCGCATTCCGGCGCGCGAGGTTCGCCGACGCAGATGCGCCAGCTCGCCGCCATGCGCGGGTTGATGGCCAAGCCGTCGGGCGAAATCATCGAGAGCCCGATCATCTCCAACTTCAAGGAGGGCCTATCGGTTCTCGAGTACTTCAACTCGACCCACGGCGCTCGCAAGGGCCTGGCGGACACCGCGCTGAAGACCGCGAACTCGGGCTATCTGACCCGTCGTCTGGTTGACGTCGCGCAGGATTTCGATCATCACCATACCCGATTGCGGCTCGACGAACGGCATCAGCATGCGCGCGATCATCGACGCGGGCACGGTCGTGGCGTCGCTCGCCACGCGCATTCTCGGCCGCACGTCCGCGGACGCGCTGCGCGACGCCGACGGCAAGGTGATCGTCGAAGCCGGCCGCATGATCGTCGAGGAGGACATGCCGGCGATCAATGCGGCTGGAATCCAGGAGGTGAAGATCCGTTCGGTCTTGACCTGCGAAGCGAAGAACGGCGTCTGCGGCGCATGCTACGGCCGCGATCTGGCGCGCGGCACCCCGGTCAACATGGGTGAGGCGGTGGGCGTCATCGCCGCCCAGTCGATCGGCGAGCCGGGCACTCAGCTGACGATGCGCACCTTCCACATCGGCGGCGCGGCTCAGCTCGCGGATCAGTCGTTCATCGAGTCGAACTTCGACGGCGAAGTGAAGATCCGCAACCGCAACCTGGCGCGCAACGCCAACGGCGATCTCATGGCGATGGCGCGCAACGTCGCGGTTGTCATCACCGATCGCAGCGGAGCCGAGCGCGCCGTGCACCGCGTCCAGTATGGCGCACGGCTCAAGGTCGACGAGGGCGACAAGATCAAGCGCGGCCAAAGGATCGCCGAGTGGGATCCGTTCACCCGACCGATCCTGACCGAAATCGACGGCGTGATCGGGTTCGAGGACCTGGTCGATGGCGTGTCGATGTCGGAACAGGTCGACGAGGCGACCGGCATCGCCAAGCGCATCGTCATGGATTGGCGTTCGACGCCTCGCACCGCAGGCCTGAAGCCCGCGATGGTGATCAAGGGCAAGGACGGCAAGATCGCCAAGCTGCCGCGTGGCGGCGACGCGCGCTATCTGCTGTCGGTCGAATTGATCCTTTCGTTCGAGCCGGGAGCGACGGTGCGCGCGGGCGACGTGATTGCGCGTATCTCGATCAACAGCGCGAAAACCCGCGACATCACGGGCGGCTTGCCGCGCGTGGCGGAGCTGTTCGAGGCGCGCCGGCCGAAGGATCACGCGATCATCGCCGAAATCTCCGGCACGGTGCAGTTCGGAAAGGACTTCAAGAACAAGCAGCGCCTCAGCATCGTGCCGAGCGAGGAAGGCGGCGAGCCGGTCGAGTACCTGATCCCGAAGTCGAAGCACATTCACCTTCAGGACGGCGACGTGATCGAGAAGGGCGAATATATCGTCGACGGCAATCCCGCCCCGCACGACATTCTCGCCATCAAGGGCGTCGAGGAGCTGGCGGCCTATCTCGTCAACGAGATTCAGGAGGTCTACCGGCTGCAGGGCGTCAGCATCAACGACAAGCACATCGAGGTGATCGTGCGCCAAATGCTGCAGAAGGTCGACATCGTCGACCCGGGCGAAACCGACTTCCTGATCGGCGAGCAGGTCGACGCATCCGATCTCGAGGCTGCCAACGAAGCGGTGACCGCGGAAGGCAAGAAGCCGGCGATCGGAACCCCGGTGCTGCTCGGCATCACCAAGGCGAGCCTGCAGACGCGCTCGTTCATTTCGGCGGCCTCGTTCCAGGAGACGACGCGCGTTTTGACCGAGGCTGCGGTCAACGGCAAGGTCGACACGCTCGAAGGCCTCAAGGAGAACGTCATCGTCGGCCGGCTGATCCCGGCGGGAACGGGCGCCGCGGTGGCGAAGCTGCGCTCGATCGCGGCGCTGCGCGACACCTTGATCCTGGCGCAAAAGGCGGAGGCCGCCGCCACCGCTCCCGCCCTGCCGCTGGCCGCTCCCGAAATGGAGCCGCCGGCTTCGGCCACGCGCGCCAAGGCGCGCGCGCCGGCGGAGTGAGGCGAACGCGAAGGACCAGTCGTCTCGACGAACCCCGCCGGCCTCCGGCGGGGTTCGTTCGTTTGCGGCCGGGTTTCACGTCCCGACCGGATATGCCCAAATCCAAGAACAGACGGCGGCGCTAGGCGGCCGCCAGCGCGCCGACCGGCTGGCGGCGCCGGCGGCGCCAGAACAGCCAGGAAACGATGGCGAAATTGAACGCGTTCCACAAGACCCCGTTCAAGAACGCCATCCGGTACGAGCTGGTGAGGTCGAAAATGACCCCGGAGAAATAGCCGCCGAAGGCCATGCCGAGGATGGTCGCCGAGACCGCGAGGCCGATCGCCGCGCCTGCGCGACGAGGCGGCAAGAGCTCACGGCAGATGACCGCATACATCGGCACGATGCCGCCTTGAAACAGGCCGAAGATTCCGGAGACGATGAACAGGAACTCGAGCCCGTTGAAATAAAGATAGAGCAGAAGCGCGACGCCTTGCATGAAGGAGCCGAGCATCAGCGTCGCCGTTCCGCCGATGGCGTCGGCGACGAAGCCCGAGCCGATGCGCGAGACGATGCCTAGCAACATCATCAGCGACAGCATCTCGGCGCCGCGCGCGACCCCATAGCCAAGGTCGCCGCAATAGGCGACCAGATGGACCTGCGGCATCGACATCGCCACGCAGCAGGAAAAGCCGGCGGCGATCAACAGAGCCAACAAAAGCCGCGGCGATATGCCGAGGTCCGCGCGCGAGGCCTCGGTCGCAGCCTCCGCCTGCTCATAGACCGCGGCGGAGGGCCGGCGGCGCATCGCCAGAGCGAGCGGCATGACAGTGGCGGCGACGATGAGTCCTATGCCCGCATAGGTCATGCGCCAGCCGATCAGCGGAATCGTGAGGCTCATCAGAAGCGGCCAGATCGTTCCGGCGAAGTAATTGCCGGAGGCGACAATGACGACCGCGAGCCCGCGCCGCCTGACGAACCAATGCGAAATATCCGCCATCATCGGCCCGAAGCCGGTTCCCGCGCCGATTCCGATCAGCACATGGGCGCCGGTGAACACGGCCAGGTTCGGCGCATAGCCGGCGAGAACAAAGCCTACGCCCAAAGTCACAGCGGAGATGACCAGAGGCGGGACAATGCCGAAGCGGTCGGTCATCCGTCCGAGCGCGATCGTCGACAAGGCGAGCGAACACATCATCAGCGTGTAGGGAAGCGAGGCGGAGGCGCGGTCGACGCCGAAATCGAGCTGCGCGGCGGGAAGGACCACGATCACCGCCCACATGCCCGCGCCGATCAGGGTCGCCATCAACACCGACATGGCAAGCCGGGCGAAGGCGTAGGCGCCGTCGGGCGAGTATCGGTCCGCCGACTGGGGCAAGCTCGAAACTTGGTTCATTGCCCAAATTTGCGCCAGATAGGCGGCGATAGCAAACTCCGTCGCGTCGGAACGCTTCGAAGCCATTGCGCGTTACACGCTCGCGTTAACCAAAGTCGAAATCGGGCTTACTTTACGGCGTCATAATGGCGAAAGCGCGTAATTGCGGTGAACGCGAGACTTGGTGTACGTGTGGGTCTTCGTTACGCGGCGACCAGTAAGCGCCGCCTGGGGAAAAGATTGACCAAGCCTTCAACGCCGCTTCTCGATCAAATCGACTCACCTGCCAGTCTGCGCAAGCTGAAAGAGAGCGACCTCACTCAGCTCGCCGACGAATTGCGCGCCGAAACGATCAGCGCGGTCTCGGTGACCGGCGGTCATCTCGGCGCCGGCCTCGGCGTGGTGGAGCTGACGGTCGCGCTGCACTACGTGTTCGACACGCCGAACGATCGCATTGTCTGGGACGTCGGCCATCAGGCCTACCCGCACAAGATCCTGACCGGTCGGCGCGAGCGGATCCGAACTTTGCGGCAGGGCGGAGGCTTGAGCGGTTTCACCAGGCGCTCGGAAAGCCAATACGACCCGTTCGGAGCGGCCCATTCATCGACGTCGATTTCGGCCAGTCTCGGCATGGCGGTGGCGCGCGATCTGTCGCACGGCGACAACCACGTTGTCGCGGTGATCGGCGACGGCGCGATGTCGGCGGGAATGGCCTATGAGGCGATGAACAACGCCGGCGCCATGGGCTCGCGGCTGATCGTCGTCCTCAACGACAACGACATGTCGATCGCGCCCCCGACTGGGGCGATGTCGGCTTATCTGGCGCGCCTTGTCTCAGGCCGCGCCTATCGCTCGCTGCGCGGCGTCGCCAAGCAACTCGCGCGCCGCCTGCCCGAGGTTCTTCTACGACAAGGCCCGTCTCACGGAAGAATACAGCCGCAATTTTTGGACCGGCGGGACCTTGTTCGAGGAGCTCGGCTTCTACTACGTCGGGCCAATCGACGGCCACAATCTCGACCATCTTTTGCCGATCCTGAAGAATGTTCGCGACGTGCAGGACGGACCCGTGCTCGTCCACGTGGTGACCAAGAAGGGCAAGGGCTATCCACCGGCCGAGGCGGCCGACGACAAGTACCACGGCGTTTCGGCGTTTGACGTGATCACCGGCGCCCAGGCGAAGCCCAAGACCAACGCGCCCTCCTATACCGGCGTGTTCGCCAACGCGTTGGTCGAGGAGGCGCGTCGCGACGCCAGGATCGTCGGCATTACCGCCGCCATGCCGGACGGGACCGGACTGGACCGGATGAAGGCGGTCTTTCCCGAGCGGGTGTTCGACGTCGGCATCGCCGAGCAGCATGCGGTGACGTTCGCCGCCGGCCTGGCGACGGAAGGCTACCGGCCTTTCTGCGCCATCTATTCGACCTTCCTGCAGCGCGGCTACGACCAGCTCGTGCACGACGTGGCGATTCAGAACCTGCCGGTCCGCTTCGCGCTCGACCGCGCCGGACTGGTCGGCGCGGATGGCGCAACGCACGCGGGCGCCTTCGACATCGCCTATCTCGCCTGCCTGCCGAATATGACGGTCATGGCGGCTTCGGACGAAGCCGAACTCGTTCACATGGTCGCGACCGCCGCAGCCCACGATTCGGGCCCGATCGCCCTGCGCTATCCGCGTGGCGAGGGCGTCGGCGTCGACCTGCCGAAGCAGGGGGAGGTTTTGCCGATCGGCAAGGGCCGTGTGGTGCGCGAAGGCTCGCGGGTTGCGATCCTGTCGCTTGGCGCGCGGCTCAGCGAAGCCTTGAAGGCGGCGGACGAACTCGCGGCGCGGGGCTTGTCGACCACGGTCGCCGACGCGCGCTTCGCCAAGCCCCTCGACCGCGAACTCATTCTCAGGCTGGCCGCGACGCACAAGCTTCTGATCACGATCGAAGAAGGCGCAGCCGGCGGTTTCGGCGCGCATGTGCTCACCTTGCTCGCCGAAGCCGGCGCGCTCGACAGCGGGCTTAAGGTGCGCACCATGACGCTGCCGGACAAGTTCCAGGATCACGACAAGCCCGAGCGCATGTACGCCGCCGCCGGGCTCGACGCCAAGGGCATTGTCGCCAAGGCGATCGCGGCGCTCGGGGATGTCGAGCATCTCGCCTCGAGCCGCTCTGCGTGAGCCAGTCCTCCTCCGGAGACGAGGACGAGGAGCGGCGCTCGAGCGGACGCGGCAATATCGCCGCCATCATCGCTGTCGTCGTCATCGCCGCGCTCGGTTACTGGGCTTTCCATTCCATCGACCAGCAGCGCAAGATGCAGAACTGCCTCGATTCAGGGCGACGCGACTGCGCGCATTGGGTGCGGTGAGAACCCCGGCGATTGACTTGCTCGCGCCGGCGCGGCATAAGCCCGGGCCTTGCAGCGGCGCGTCAAGCGCCGCGTTCATTTTTCCGGCTCGCCGCTTGGTTGCATCGACCGTAGCGGCCGAGTCGGCGTTTGCGCGTTTAGGGTCGGGCGACGCCCGATCTTTTCGCCGACGATCGGAATTCGGAGACCTACCCGTGAAGCGGACCTATCAACCCAGCAAGCTCGTGCGCAAGCGCCGCCACGGCTTTCGCGCCCGCTCGGCGACGGTCGGCGGCCGCAAAGTGCTTGCCGCGCGCCGGGCGCGCGGACGTAAAAAGCTCTCCGCCTGATTGGTTCGCCGCGGCTTCGGTCGCCGTCCGGCCGTTCGCGTGTCGGCGAAGACGCCGCGGAAGGGAGCCTTGACGCCTTGCATGAGGACGGCATCCCTGAGCCTGCCGGCGAACGTCCTGGCCGCCTGACCAGACGGGCCGAATACCAGCGCGTCTCGCGCGGACGACGCCTGTCGGTCGCCACTTTCACCTTGCAGTCCCGCCGCCGCGAGGAAACGGGAAAAGAGGCCGCCACGGGCGCGCGCGTGGGGCTGACAGTGACCAAAGCCGTCGGCGGCGCGGTCGTGCGCAATCGCGTCCGCAGGCGGCTAAAAGAGGCCTTGCGGGCCGCTGCGCCCCTTGAGGCTGAGGGCGATCACGACTACGTGCTGATGGCCCGGCGCGAGGCGCTGGGCCGCCGTTTCACCGCGCTCGTCGATGATGTCCGCACCGCCTTTCGCGCCGCCCGGCGCGGCGACGCGGACGGTCGCCGACGCGGACCGGCCAAACGGACGGCGAAAGACAGAGACGCGCGAGCATGAAATCCGAGGACACGCGAAACCTCCTTCTCGCGATCGCGCTGTCGGTCATGGTGATGGCCGCCTGGCAATATTTCTATGCCGGCCCCCTGTATCAGCGCCAGCATGAGGCGCAGATGCAGGCCAACAGCGCCGCGGCCCCCGCAAGCGAGACGCAGCCGAGCGCGACAGCGACGGCTTCGCCGCCCGGCGCGCCGGCCGTCGCCACGCCGCCTGGCGCGCCGGCCGCCGCCACGCCGCCCGGCGCGCCGGGCGCGACAACGCCGGCGACGGTCAGCGCAGCCCTGGCGGCGAGCCCGAGAGTGGTGATCGACACGCCGAGCGTCGCCGGCTCGATCAACCTCAAGGGCGGCAAGATCGACGATCTTATCCTCAAGGATTATCGCGAGACGATCGACCCGAAGAGCCCGAACATCCGGCTGTTCTCGCCGCCCGGCGCGCCTGACGCCTATTGGGCCGAGACGGGATTCGTGAGTTCCGCCGGAGCCAAAACTCCCAATCTCGACACCGTCTGGACCGCCGACGGCAAAACGCTGACGCCCGCCCAGCCGGTGACGCTGACCTGGGACAATGGCGCCGGCCTCCTTTTCAAGCGGGTGATCGCGGTCGATGACAAATACATGTTCACGATCACCGATTCGGTCGTGAACTCCGGCGCCGCGCCGGCGACGGTGCAGCCCTACGGGCTCATCCTGCGCCACGGCAGGCCGAATGTCGCCGGCTATTCGGTGCTGCACGAAGGATTTGAAGGCGTGATCGGCGACAAGGAGCACGCGCCGACCTACGCGGCAATCGACAAGGCCACCGGCAAGCTCGAGGCGAACAAGGGCGTCGGCGGCTGGCTCGGCTTCACCGACAAATATTGGGGCTCGGCGATCATCCCCGAGCAGACCGCCCCGATCGAGGCCCGCTACTCGGCCAGTGGGACCGGCGAACTGGTCGACTACCAGGCCGATTTCCTCGGCAAGGAGCAGACCGTCGCGCCAGGCGCCACGGTCGAGACCACGACCCGCGTCTTCGCCGGCGCCAAGGAAGTCTCGACGATCGACGATTACGCGTCCAAGCTCGGCATCAAGAAATTCAACCTGATGATCGACTGGGGCTGGTTCTATTTCATCACCCAGCCGATGTACTGGCTGATCGACACGATCTACAAATTCGTCGGCAATTTCGGCGTCGCCATCCTGATTGTCACGGTGCTCGTCAAGCTCGCGTTCTTCCCGCTCGCCAACCGCTCGTACAGCTCGATGGCGAAGATGAAGAAGATCCAGCCCCAGATCGCCGCGCTGAAGGACCTCTATCCCGACGACAAGGTCAAGCAGCAGCAGGAGCAGATGGCGCTGTTCAAGCGCGAGGGCGTCAATCCGGTCGCCGGCTGCCTGCCGATGGTGATCCAGATCCCGGTGTTCTTCGCGCTCTACAAGGTCATCTTCATCACCCTCGAGATGCGGCACGCGCCGTTCTTCGGCTGGATCCGGGACCTCAGCGCGCCCGATCCGACCAACGTGTTCACCCTGTTTGGCCTCATTCCCTGGGACCCGACGGCGCTGCCCGCGTTCGGCCATTTCCTCCACTTGGGCATCTGGCCGCTCATCATGGGCGTGTCGATGTTCTTCCAGATGAAGATGAACCCCGAGCCGGCCGATCCGGTTCAGAAGCACGATGTTCTCCTGGATGCCGGTGATCTTCACCTTCATGCTCGGCACGTTTCCGGCGGGCCTGGTCATCTACTGGACCTGGAACAACACGCTGACGGTGCTCCAGCAATATTACATCATGACCAAGGCCGGGGTGAAGGTCGAGCTCTGGGGCAACCTGGCCAAGCTGTTTCCCAAGAAGACCAGCCCGGTGAAGACGCCGAGCGTATGAGCGCGGCGACGGTCGCGCCCGACTGGACCGAGGCCGGGCGCAAACTGTTCGCGGGCGAATGCGAATTCATTTTCGCCGCCGCGCGTTCCGACGGCCTGCCGCCAGTCGGACCGCCTGAGATCGCCTTTGCGGGGCGATCGAACGTCGGCAAGTCCTCGCTCGTCAATGCGCTGACCGGCCGCTCCTCGCTCGCGCGCACGTCGCGCACGCCCGGCCGCACGCAGGAGCTCATTTTCTTCGATCTCAACGGCAAGGCGCGTCTGGTCGACATGCCCGGCTACGGCTACGCGGCGGTCGCAAAGGCGAAGTCAGAATCGTGGGGCGAACTGGCGCGCGACTATCTGCGCGGCCGACCGTCGCTCGTGCGCGTGTTCGTGCTTGTCGATGGCCGGCATGGCCTCAAAGAGAGCGATCACGAGACGATGCGCGGGCTCGACGCGGCCGCTGTCTCATACGCGGTCGTGCTGACCAAGGGCGACGAAGTGAAGGCGGCCGAACGAAGCGCCCGGATCGACGCGACGCTCGAAGGCTTGCGCAAGCATGTCGCCGCCTATCCGGAGGTTCTGCTCACCTCGGCCCGCACCGGCGACGGCGTCGCGGAATTGCGCGCGCATATCGCAAGGCTCCTGGCCGAGCGCGGCGCTCGTCCGGCCGCCGAATCGTCTTGACGCTGGGCGGCGGCTCGGCTCTGTAGCCGTGGTCGTTGACCGCGGCGGACGCGATCATCGATCGCGTCTACAGGCGCTCCCTGAGCGAGCGATAGAAGGCGCGCACGTCCTCGCGCGAGCGCCTCGGGCTGCTCCATCGCGGCGAAATGGCCGCCCTTCTTCATGACCGTCCAGCGGCGAATGTCGGTGAACATCTTTTCGGCCAGCGAGCGCGGGGGCCTCAGGATCTCGCGCGGGAATTCGGCGTAACCCGTCGGCGCCGTGACGGCGGCGCCCTCCGGGATCATCGAGGGCCGGTGAAGGCGGAAGTAATAGGGGTAGAACGACGATCCGATCGCGCCAGTGAACCAATAGAAGCTGATGTCGGCGAGCATCTGGTCGCGGGTGAAGACGCTCTCGACATCGCCGCCGCAATCGGACCAGGCGCGGAATTTCTCGACGATCCACGCCGCGAGGCCGGCCGGCGAATCGGTCAGCCCGAAGCTCAGCGTTTGCGGGCGCGTGCCCTGAATCCACTGATAGCCGGTCTCCTCTTTGAGCCAATGATTGAGCTGATCGAGAAAGACGCGCTCCTCGGGCGTCGGATTCTTCACCATGTCCGGGTCGCGGCGGACGGCGAGCAAGTTGACGTGAATGCCGATCAGCTTGTCCGCATGCGCGTAGCCCATCCGCGCGGCGGTGATGCGCCCCAGTCCCCGCCCTGCACGGCGAAGCGCGTGTAGCCGAGCGTCTCGGTCATCAGCTCGGCGAGACTATCCGCCATCTCCTCGACGCCGAAGCGCTTCTGCCCGGGCCGGAACGAGAGCCCATAGCCGGGCAGCGACGGCGCGACGACCGTGAAGGCGTCTGCCGGATCGCCGCCGAAGCTCGCCGGATCGGTGAGGCGGGGAATGAAGTCGATGAACTCGAACACGGAGCCCGGCCAGCCGTGCATCAACAGGAGCGGCGTCGGATTGGGTCCCTTTCCCGGGACATGCAGAAAGTGCAGGTCCGTAGTCCGGTCGCGTCATCTTGAATTGCGGGAAGGCGTTGAGACGCGCCTCCTGCGCGCGCCAGTCGAAGGACCCACGCCAATATGTCGACGAGGCTGCGAAGATAGTCGACGTCCGTCCCGTAAGCCAAGGCTCGCCCGGCGCCGAATCAGGGAAACGGGTGCGCGCGAGACGCTCGCGCAAGTCCGCAATATCGCTATCGGGAACGCGCAATGTGAATGGCTGCGGCATCGGCTGCTCCTGCACCCGTCTGTTGCGGCGCGCCTTGAGGCTTCCCGGGCGGATTGACCCGCTTCGGCCTGAAGGCGATGGTCGCGCCATGCGGACCCACTACAACACTCTAGCCGGCGGCGAGGTAGGCCGCATCGCGGCGCTCAGCGACGGCCTGTTCGCCATCGCGGCGACCATTCTGGTGCTCGACTTTCACACGCCCGAGCCAGCCGACATCCACTCCGAGGCTGAACTCCTCCATGCGCTCGCCGCCTCGGCGCCGAGGCTCCTGCCATGGCTCTTGAGCCTCATTACGCTGGGCATCTTCTGGCTCGGCCAGCAAACGCAGCTCAACCAGCTCGAACGTTCGAACCGCGATCTCACCTGGCTGCATTTCCTTTTCCTCGCCGTCGTCACCGTGCTGCCGTTCTCGACCAGGCTGCTCGCCGATTTCCTGACGTATCCGCGCGGCATTTCTCGCCTATTGGGTCAATATCGGCCTCCTCGGTGCGTGCCTCTACGCCACATGGTCGTATGCCGATCACGCGAAACTTATCCGTGAGGAAGCGCACGGCGATGTCTCGCGCGCCGTCAAGCGGCGCATCGTGGTGGCGCAGTCGCTCTACGCGATCGGCGCGCTTGCGGGCCTGCTTAACGTGACGCTCGGCATCACGCTGATCCTCCTTATCCAGCTCAATTACGCCATCGGGCCGAGGCTGCCGCTTCTGTCACGCCTTTGACGGCGCTCAATCCTCGAACGGCAATCCCGCATATTGTTCGGCGACCGCGGCGGCGGCGTTCTTTGATCGGAGCAGGTGATCGAATTCGCTGCGCTTGACCCGGGTCTCGAACGCGTCGTCGTCGGGAAAGACGTGCAGCAATTTGGTCAGCCACCAGGAGAAACGCTCGGACGCCCAGACGCGCCTCAGCGCCATATCGGAATAGTTTTCGAGATAGCGGTCATCGCCTTTCGAGAAATGCGCCGCGAAGGCGCGCTGGAGATAGAACACGTCGGAGATCGCGAGGTTGAGGCCTTTCGCCCCGGTCGGAGGCACGATATGCGCGGCGTCGCCGGCGAGAAACAGCCGGCCGTAGCGCATCGGCTCGGCGACGAAGCTGCGCAGCGGCGCGATCGATTTTTCGATCGACGGTCCGGTCACGATCTTGCCGGCGATGTCGTCCGGAAACCGTCGTTTCAACTCGTCCCAGAACTTCTCGTCCGGCCAGTCCTCGATCCGCGTATCGAGGCCGCACTGGATGTAATAGCGGCTCAGCACGGGATTGCGCAGCGAGGCGAGCGCGAAGCCGCGATCGTGCCGAGCGTAGATCACTTCCCCGACGGGTTGCGTCTCCGACATGATCCCGAGCCAGCCGAACGGATAGCCGCGCTCGAAGATCTTCAGTACGGACTTCGGAATGCTCTGGCGCGACACGCCGTGGAACCCGTCGCAGCCGGCGATGAAGTCGCATTCGAGCGTCTCAGCCGCGCCGCCCTTCTCGTAAGTCACCTTTGGCGCGGCCGTGGTCAGGTCGTGGAGTTGGACATTCCCCGCTTCTTCGACGATGCGTCCGCCGTCGCGCTCCCGGATCCGGTAGAGTTCCTCGGTGATCGCGGTCTGGCCGTGCGACCACATCGGCCGGCCGGCATGGGTCTTGGTGTCGATGAGAAACGGCGATCGCGGTCCTGCCAGACGATGAAGCTTCCATCATGGGAATGGCCTTCGCGGTCCATCCGCTCGCCGGCGCCCGAATTGCGCAGCACCTGGACCGTGCCGAATTCGAGCACGCCCGCGCGGATGCGCTTGAGCACATGCGCCTTGCTCTGCCGTTCGAGCACGACGCTGTCGATTCCATGTCCGTGCAGCAAATGCGACAGGAGCAGGCCGGCCGGGCCGCCGCCGATGATCGCGACCTGAGTGCGGCGCATGCTTGTCCTCCCGCCGACTAAACCCGGCCAGACGCACTGTAGCCGCGCTCGGTGAGCGCGGCCAGTCGATCGCCGGTCTGCGACCCCGCGCCTACGACCCGGCCGCCGCGCGTCGTTCCACGGGCGCGTCTGCTGCAAGAAGCCCCACCGCCTCGAGCGCCCCGGCCTGGCGGCGGGCGACCGCGTCTTCGTCGAAGGCGGCGATCGCGTCCTCGTACAGGCGATGAAAATTGAGCCGCGCGCCAAGGCGCAGGAACGCGCTGCCGAGGCCGATCGTCGCCCGCTCGAGAAACACGAATTCGCGCGGCACCGGCAGGCCCCCGCCCTCGGCTCGAAGCGCGCGCATCACCTGGCCGATCTCGCGTCGGCCGTATTCCGATGGCTTGACGCCATCGGCGGCGGTGCGCACCCGGTCGTCGAGAATGGGACCGCACATGAACCGCGCCCAGAGCGTCATCGCTTCCGTCGTCCCGGGAGTGAGCTTGCGGAAACCCCACATCTCATAAGCCTGCGCGACCCGGGCCATGTCGTCCGCCCTGAGCGCGCGATAAAGCTCGACCACGCCAAGCACGAAGCGCGGCGGGAAGATGCGCACGCAGCCATAGTCGAACAGATTGACGCCGTCGATGCTGCGGTTCTCGCGGTCGCCGGACGCGGCGACCGTGTAATTGCCGAGATGCGGATCGCCATGAATGACGCCGTAGCGCAGGAACGGGCGCCACCACGCGTCGAACAGGCCGACAGCGATGGCGTCGCGCGCCTCCTGCGGCGCGGTCTCGAAGGCGACGAGCGGCTCGCCGTCGAGCCATTGCATCGTGAGCAGTCGCCGTGTCGACAGGCTCTCGTCGACCCGCGGCACACGGACGAACGGCCGGTCGGCGAGCATCACGCGATAGAGCCGGGCGATCTTCGCCTCGCGCTGGTAGTCGAGCTCTTCACGCACCCGCTCGCGGATCTCGCGCGCCATCTCGCGTGTGTCGATCGCGGCGCTCGCGCGCCGATGCAGCGTGAACAGGAGGTCGAGATTGGAGAGATCCGTCTCCACCGCCGAAGCCATGTCCGGATATTGCAGCTTGCAGGCGAGCCGCTCGCCGGTGAGGCTGAGCGCTCGGTGCACCTGGCCGAGCGACGCGGCGGCCGCCGGCTTCAAATCGAATTCGGCGAAACGGTCGCGCCAGTTCGGCCCAAGCTCGGCCTGCATGCGCCGGCGCACGAACGAGGCGCCCATCGGCGGCGCCTGCGACTGGAGTTTCGTCAATTCGGCGGCGAAATCAGCAGGGACCGCATCAGGGATGGTGGTCAGCATCTGCGCGACCTTCATCAGCGGGCCCTTCATCGAGCCCAAGGCGGAAGCGAGCGCCTTGGCGTCCGTCTCGCGCCCGCCTCCGCGCAGCCGATTGACGCCGACCCGGGCTGCGAGTGCGCCAGCGTTGACGCCGAGGCGCGCGTAGCGAGAAGCCCGCGCGCTCAGTCGATTGGCTTCGTTGTCGTCATTCAAATGCGAATTCCCAAAAGAGACGTCAGCGAAAAGGAAATATAGGTGACGCATCGATCAATTTCAGCGGTGCGACGCAAGTCGCAGCGAATTATAAATAGCAATTTTTCCCAAGAGCCGCGTGCATCGCTCCGCTATGCTCTGAAAAGCGTGAGCGGTGGGATATGGAGGACAAGATGATCTTGCGTTTGTGGCGCGGCTGGACGAATCCGGAGAACGCCGATCGCTACGAGGAGTTGATCCGGACCACGATCTTTCCTGGCATTGTGGCGAGGTCGATTGCGGGACTTGAAGGACTCGAGCTGTTCCGTCAGCCGCTCGAGGCCGAGGTCGAGTTCATGACGCTCATGCGCTTCACGTCACGGGACGCCGTCAAGGCCTTCGCTGGTCCGAACTGCGAAGTGTCGGTCGTGCCGCCTGCCGCCCGCGCGGTGCTGTCCCGCTTCGACGAGAAGGCGACGCATTACGAGCAGCGCGTCACGCAAGACGGGAAACGCTAACGCCGCTGGTGGTAAGTGAGCGCCATGCCAAGACAAGCCGAAAGCGGAGTTTCAGGCAGCGGCTTGCTGGCGTCGAGAAGGATCGCTCTGTTCTTTTCGTAGACGAACGCGTCGGGAAACCGGTCGCGGAAATCGTCCACCAGCGTCGTGCGGCAGTTGAAGAGCACCGCGCATTCTCGCTCCGAGGACCGAAACCGGCCCAGCCGAATGGTGCTTCCGCTGCGAGTGGCCTCCGTCAGATAGGCGGGCTCGCCCCACTTCAATGTTTCGGTCAGAGGACCTATGCCCTCAATTTTGGCGGCCGTCTCAAAGATGAGACCCCGCGCCTCCAAAAGCCGCGCCCGAACGCGCTCGGGGAAGGCGGCGAAAGCCGACGCCACCTCAGGCGGGATTGGAGGCGGCGGTTTATCCCTCACGGAGTTCCGGGCTTTGAATGCCGGGCATAGCGACCCCCCCTATTCCATCGCCTCCAGTTCGTCGATCATGCGCTCGATCACCGAAAGGCCGATTGTCCAAAAACCCGGATCCCTCGCATCGAGGCCGAACGGCGCGAGCAGCTCGGAATAGGATTTCGATCCGCCGGCCGCGAGCATCGAGAGATAGCGCTCGGCGAAGCCATCGCTTGAGCGCTGGTAAACGCCGTACAGCGAGTTCACCAGGCAATCGCCGAACGCATAGGCGTAGACGTAGAACGGCGAATGAATGAAATGGCCGATATAGGCCCAATAGGTCTCATAGCCGGGTCGCAGCGCAATCGCCGGCCCGAGGCTTTCGGATTGCGTGCTCATCCACAATTGGCTGATCTGTTCTGTCGTCAGTTCGCCGTTGCGGCGCTCGAGATGGACGGCCCGCTCGAACTTGTAGAACGCGATCTGGCGCACCACGGTGTTGAGCATGTCCTCGACCTTGGCCGCGAGCATCGCCTTGCGCTCGGCGGAATCCGTAATCGTCGCCAGCATCGAGCGGAAGGTGAGCATCTCGCCGAACACCGAGGCCGTTTCGGCGAGCGTCAGCGGCGTCGGCGCCATCAGCGGACCGTTGACGCCGGCCAGCACCTGATGGACGCCGTGGCCGAGCTCGTGCGCGAGCGTCGTCACGTCACGCGCCTTGCCGAGGAAATTGACCAGGATGTAGGGATGGGCGGACGGCGTCGTCGGATGCGCGAAGGCGCCCGGCGCTTTGCCGGGCCTCACCGGCGCATCGATCCAGCCCTTCGTCGAAGAAACGTCGCGCGATATCGCCCATGCGCGGCGAAAACGCGCCATAGGCGTCGAGCACCATGTCGCGCGCGGTCTCCCACTTGTAGACGCGCCGGGGCGCGTTCGGCAGCGGCGCGTTGCGATCCCAATGGTCGAGCTGCGCCTTGCCGAACCAGCGCGCCTTCAGCGCGTAATAGCGATGCGACAGGCGCGGATAGCCGTCGGTGACCGCGGCGACCAGCGCCTCGACAATTTCGGGTTCGACCCGATTGGCGAGGTGACGCGAATCGGCGACGTCCTTGAACTTGCGCCAGCGGTCGGAGGTCTCCTTGTCCTTGGCCAGCGTGTTGGTGATGAGGGCGAAGAGGCGCAGGTTGGCGCCCAGCGTCGCGGCGAGCGCGTTGGCCGCCGTTTCCCTGACCTTCGCGTCCGGATCCATCAGTTTGCCGAGCAGCGGCTCGAGCGTCAGGCTCTCGCCTTCAAAGTCGAACCTGAGCGCCGCCATCGTGTCGTCGAACAGGCGGTTCCACGCGGCGGCGGCGCTGACCGACTTGTCCAAGAACAATCGCTCGAGGTCATCGGCAAGCTGATGCGGCTTCTCCTTGCGGATGTCCTCGAGCCAGGGGCGATAATGGCCAAGCGCCGGCGCCGCCATGGCGGCGTTCAACCTGGAATCGTCGAGGCGATTGAGCTCGAGCTCGAAAAACAGAAGATCGCCGGCGAGCGCAGTCACGCGCTCCTGCGCGTCGCCATAAAATTTCGCAATTCTCGGATTGCTCGTGTCTGAAGCGTAGAGCAGCGACGCATAGGCCATGATGCGGCCAGTCAGGTCTTGAAGCAACTCGTAAGCCTTGACCGCGACGGCCAGTGTCGCCCCCGCATCAGGCTGGCCCGCAAGATCCACGATCTTGCCGCGATAAGCCTCGGCGAACAGCTTGGCTTCCTGTTCGGCGCGTTCGAGATCCGCGGCGAAGCGCGGGGAGTCCATGCCCTCGTACAAATCCTGAAGGCGCCATTCCGGCAGCGCGCCAAGGTCCGCCGGGGCAGGGGAGGGCGACAAAGCGGCATCGGGGGAAAAAGCGACTTGGGGGGAATGGACCTTCGCGTTCATCAATCAAGCCTCTGCATTAGCCTGCCGCTAACGCTGCACGGGGTTCTGCGCCGAGAAAGCGGCGCTTTTTGCCGCGACAATGGGTCGGAACGGGACGCCATTAACATCGCATTTACCGTGATGCCACAATGTGGCGCAATGCGCGGCTTCCCAGGGCCGCCGACGGGGGACGATGACCGCTCTCATACTCATTGTCGATGACGACCCTATCCAGCGACGCCTGCTCGAGGCGATGGCCAGACGATTTGGCTACGACGCCGAGTGTGTGGACTCGGGCGAAGCCGCGCTCAAGCGTCTCGAGGCGAGCGATCGGCCGCCGATCAATCTCCTGATCCTCGATCTCGTCATGCCCGATCTGGATGGCATGGGGGTGCTGGCGCGGATGCGCCAGCGCGATATCGCGGCGCCGGCGATCGTCCAGACCGCGCATGGCTCGATCGAGGTCGTCATCTCCGCCATGCGCGCGGGCGCGACGGACTTCGTCGTCAAGCCGGTCGGCGCCGAGCGCCTGCAGGTGTCGATCCGCAATGCGCTGCGCGTCGATGCGCTGGAGGACGAACTCCGGCGCGCCACGCGGCGCCACGCCGGCGAACTCAGTTTCCGCGACATCGTGACCCGCGCGGAATCGATGGCGCGCACCGTCCGGCTCGCCGAGCGGGCCGCCAAGTCGAACATACCCGTCCTGATCGAAGGCGAATCCGGCGTCGGCAAGGAACTGATGGCGCGCGCCATCCAGGGCGGCTCCGACCGGCGGGGCAAGCCGTTCATCATCGTCAATTGCGGCGCGTTGCCCGAGACGCTGGTCGAATCCATCCTGTTCGGGCATGAGAAAGGCGCCTTCACCGGGGCGACCGACAAGCACGCGGGCAAGTTCGCCGAGGCCAATGGCGGCACGCTGTTTCTGGACGAGGTCGGCGAACTGCCGCCTGAAGCGCAGGTCAAACTGTTGCGCGCGCTGCAGGAGGGCGAGATCGATCCGGTCGGCTCGCGCCGCCCGGTCAAGGTCGATTTCCGCCTCGTGTCGGCGACCAACAAGAACCTGATCGAACTCGTCAAGGCGGGCCGTTTCCGCGAGGATCTTTTCTATCGCCTCAACGTGTTCCCGATCTCCATTCCCCCGCTCAGGGCTCGGCTCTGCGACGTGCAGGATCTCGCCGTCCGCTTTCTTGCCCGCTTCTGTGTCGAAGAGGGCAAGCGCATCCGTGGGCTGGCCAATGACGCGCTCGCGCTGCTCACCGCATATGACTGGCCAGGCAACGTCCGCCAGCTCGAGAACGCCATGTTTCGCGCCGTGGTGCTGGCCGATGGCGATGAACTGACGGTCGCCGAGTTTCCGCAGATCGCGGCGCAGGTCGAGGGCTACGACGTGCGCATTCCCCCGGCGCCGCCGCCGATCGCCGCCGATCCGGCGGCTTCCATCGGTTTCCGGCCGGCCGCTCACGATCACCGCGATCCCCATTCGCTGCGCATGATCAGCGACAGCGGCGACGTGCGCATGCTGGAGGAGATCGAAACCGAGGTCATTCGCTTTGCGCTCGCCCACTATCGCGGCCAAATGTCGCAAATGGCGCGCAAGCTCGGGATCGGGCGCTCGACCCTCTACCGCAAGATGAAAGACATCGGGATCGCCGATGATGACATGCTCGGCGACGCTGCGGCATAATGCAGGCGAAGCGGCGACGGCTTGCAGTGGCGATACATTTCTCGCTCAACGCTCGTCCTGAGGAGCGGAGCCTTGGGCGACGCGTCTCGAAGGACGCTCGACGAATGCGAACGGCGCTACAACTGGGTCTTTCGTCGAGACGCCTTGCGTTCGCGCGTCTCCTCGGAATGATGTCGCGGACGCGCCGCGAGTGCTGTTCGGGCGCGAGAACGTGCGCGCGCTTCTGCTGTTCGGTTAAGCGCCGTCACGATCCTGTGCGTCGCGAGCTCTCGCCTTTGCCGATCCTCAGCCTGCCGGAACCGTCCGCGCTGACCTCGGCGTCGGGATGCCAAATCTATCGCTCCTGTTGCTCCTGAGTTGTACGCGGGGAGAGGCAGCGACGCCTGCGACGACGGTTTGCGCGACCTCCCGCCCGCCGCGCCCGCCACAAGAGTGGGCGGGTGCGCGAACGCCATCGGTTCCTGGAAGGACAGCGAACTCTGTCGCCTCAGGAGCCGCACTTCGGTGACATTGGCGAACCGAACCCGTTGCTCGCTGTGTTCACCGCCGGGCGCATGGCGCGGGGCTCGGCTCTCGAGGTGAGCGAGTTCCGCTGGAATCGTCATCGCGAGGAGCGAAGCGACGCGGCGATCCAGAGCCGCGGCTTTGGCCCTTCATCCCTGGATCGCCTTCCCCCGGGCTCAGACCCGGGGGTCGCGATGACGGCGATGGTTTGACCGAATCGGCGGAGGCTCTGGGACAGGCCCCGTCGGACAACCCGCCGTCGGTCGTCTACGACCCGACCGTCGGGCCGGCGCTCTCGCCGATACAAAGCGCGCTGCACGCGGCGATGGGACGCCTCGTCGCACGCGACGATCACCGCAACCCGCTTGGCGCCGGCGACTGGCGCGCCGCTCGCGCAGCGATCGCGGCCTTCTATGCCGCGCGCGCTTACACGCCCGTATGGGTCGGCGAGGATGGATTGACCGAGGCGGGGCGGGCGGCGCTCACGCAGCTCGAGCGCGCCCCGGACGACGGCCTCAACCTGTCCGCTTTCGCTCTCCCCCGCGATCTCCATTCCGGCCTCGACCCGGACGCGATCGCCGAAGCCGAAACGACCATCGCCTCGGCTTTGGTCGCCTATGCCGAACAGGCGACCGGATCGCGCGTCCGACCGTCGCAGGTCTCGGCGCTCATCTTCGCAACGCCGAGCATCGTCGATCCCGGCGTCGCCCTGGCTGAAACGGCCGCAGCGGCGGACCCAGCCCGGCGGCTCGCCGATTTCAACCCGCCGCAGAAGGGCTACCGCGAGCTGCGCGACCAATTGAAGGGCCTCGAGAATCCCGGCGTCGCCGAACGGCGCCCGCGCGTTCTCAGCGCCGATCTTGATCCCGATCCGCTGCTTGATCTTCAAGCCGAGCGGGCTCCCCGGCGAACGAGCCGGACCGTCAACCCCCGCGTTCATACCGCCTCGGCCAGCGCCACGTTCGCCGTCGGCGTCTCCGCGCGCCAACGGGCGGCGATCCTTGCGAACATGGAAATGTGGCGCTGGGAGCCGCGCGACATGGGCGAACGGCGGATCGAAGTGAATGTCGCCGACTTCTCGCTCGCCATGTTCGAGGGCGATCGGGTCATTCATCAGGCGCGCGTCGTCGTCGGCAAGCCGGAGACGCCGACGCCGATCTTCTCCGACGTCATGCGCTACGTGCTGATCAACCCGTCCTGGCAGGTGCCCAATTCGATCATCAAGAAGGAAATGATGTCGAGGCTCGGCTCGCTGAGCCGGCGCGGCTACGAGGTGAAGACGGTCGGCGGCCGGCTGACAGTGCGGCAATTGCCCGGCGAGAACAATGCGCTCGGACGGTTCGCTTTCATGTTCCCGAACGACCACGCGATCTATCTGCACGACACGCCGGCGCGCGAACTGTTCGACGAGGAAACCCGCGCCTTCAGCCACGGCTGCATCCAAGTCGAAGACCCTGAGAGCCTGGCCGAACTCGTTCTCGGCGGGGCGAAGGGATGGAGCGCTGAGCGCATCGAGGCCGCGATCGGGGGAAAAGAACGCACGGTGTTCCTGGCCCGTCCGCTGCCAATTCACATCGAGTACTTCACTGATTTCGTTGACGAATTCGGTGAGTTGAAGGAGCGGTCGGACGTCTATGGGCTGATTCGCAAGGTCGAGCTCATACTCGCTCGGGCAAGTCAAGATTGAACGGGAGCCCATATCGAGCTATAGGCCGAATAGATCGCTTTTTGCCTTAACTGTGACGCGAGCGTCACAATGCGAACAAGGAGCGCCGGGGACAGGCGCTCGGGAGGTCGCGGTAGGTCGGCGGGAGAGGCCGGCAAAAGCGTAAGAGTGGGACATCGTTAGGCACAGTCCGCCGGCTTCGCCGCCGGTCGTGACGTGTTGGGGAAGGATGGGTTATTGGCGGGTTTTAACCTGAACATTTGCGCTGGCCGCGGCGGAGCGGCGGCGCAATTGGCGGTGGCGGCGGCGTTCACGGCGGCCTGGCTGGTTCCGAACTCGACAAAGTCGGCGGTCGCCAACGGCGACACGCGGACCGTCATCCTCTCGGACCAGCACACCAACGAATCCGGCTCGTTCACCTTCATGGTCAATGGCGTCTACGACCAGGCGGTGCTCGACAAGCTGAATTGGTTCTGCCGGGATTGGCGGCTCAACGAGCCGACCAAGATGGACCCGCATCTGTTCGACATCATCTGGGAGGTCTATCGCGAGTCCGGGTCGACGCAGCCGGTCGACGTCCTGTCCGGCTACCGGTCGCCGCATACCAACGCCATGCTGCGCAGGCGGTCGCGACTGGTGGCCGAGCATTCGCAGCACATGCAAGGAAAGGCGATCGACGCCCATTTCCTCGACGTCAGCACCGGGCGTATCCGCGATATCGCCATGCGCATGCAGGCGGGCGGCGTCGGCTTCTATCCGACCGGCATGACCCCTTGGGTGCATATCGACAGCGGCTCGGTCCGATACTGGCCGAAAATGAGCCGTGATGCGCTGACCCGGCTGTTCCCGGACGGAAAGACGGTGTTCATCCCCGCCGACGGGAAGCCGATGCCCGGCTATGAGCTCGCGCGCGCCGAGATCGAAGCGCGCGGCGGAAATGTGCAAGTGGCCCGTGGCGGCGGAATCGGCGGCCTCTTCTCCTGGCTGTTTGGCGGGGGCGGCGCCGACGACGCGGAGGAATCGGGCGGCGGGGAAGCCACGACCACCATGGCGACGACCGGCAACGCCCGGGGCGGTCGAAGCGGCGGTCCGCAGCCGCAGGTCGAGGTCGCCGATGCTGGGCCGGAAGCGGTCGCCAAGGCGAAGCGCGATCTGCCGACCGGTCAGGCTTACGCCAGCGCCCGCCGAGCCGGCGCGGGCCGCCAAGCCGCAGGCGCCCGATTCGGGGCCGGAGGCGGTGGCGAAGGCCGAGCGCAGCTTGCCGACCGGTCCGGCTTACGCCAGCGCCGCCGATTCGGCGCCGACGCCGCCGGTCAAGTCACAGACTGTCGCCGCGCTGGAGCAGCCAAACCTGGCCAGGGACGCTTCGCCGGACGAGCCGCGCAGCAATCCCGCGCCGAAGCTGATCGCGCCGCTGCCGCCGCGCAAGCCAGCCGATCTCGCGGCTCTCGCATTCGCCAGCGCGCCCATGCCTCCGGTTCGTCCGGCGGATCTGATCCTGGCTTCAACGACCGATCAAACCGGCGGCGCTTTTCTGCGCCGTCGAACAAGGGATTCGGCCCGGCTGCGCAGCGCGGGCTGCTGCCGCCGGTCATTCTGTCCGGGGTGGACCGCGCGCCAACTGGCGCGCTCGCGCTGGCGGAAGGGCCATCGTCGCAGATCTATGACGACACCGAGCTTCTGGCCCGGGCTGCCGCGCTCACCGCGCCCCTGCCGCCAATGCCGATCGCCAATGTCCTGGTGACCGCAGCCGTGCCCGCGAACGCCGTTGCGCCGGATAAGACCGCCGCGCCGCAAGAGCACGGATGGGTGGTTCGGACGGCGGCGCTGGCGGCCGAAGATCTGGGGCAATTGTTTCAGCGCCTGCCGTTCGGCGTCTTCAAGGCCGCCGCCCCGGCTCATGCAAGCCCCGAGGAACCGGGCGGCTCGCAGCAATAGGCTGGTCTGGCCAACGGGAATGGCGCCGTCGCGTTTTGGCAGGCGTGAGCTCTCATATATTATTCGCAGCTAGCGGGATGGGCCTGGCGGCAAGTGGCGCCACCGGGAGCGGGCGCGCCGCTGGATCGATTCGGGAGATCGTGGTCTTGGCGAAGGCGTGGCGCTGTGACCGCCGAAAAGGTCATAGGTCTGCCCCAGATACTCGCTCGGCGCCATTCCGCCGTCGCTTTTGGCGGAGCCGGCCCCGGCGGGCGGGAAGGCGGAGATCTGCTGCTGGAGCGCCTTGAGATCGGCGGCCGCCGCATCCGCCGCGGCGGCGGCCTGCGGCGAGGCCGGAAGCGACACCGGCAGTTCGCTCGAGCCTGAACCGGACGTCTCCGATTGCGCAGCGATTGACGGGGGAGCGGCTTGCGTCGCGGGCTCATGGACGGGTTGGGCCGGCGGAGACGACGCTATCGTCGCCTGTTTGACCGCTTTCGGAGGGGCGGTCTGCGGCGCCGGCGCCTGAGTGAGAGTCGGGAGCGAGGCTCTCTGCCCGTCCGCCCGGCTGACTTGCCCGGAGGCGGGTTTTAAATCTGGGATCGGCTGCGCCTTGAAGGGCTCGATCTGCACCGTCGCGGTCATGCCGGCGACAAGTTTGATGTCCTCTGGAACCGCATCGATGTGAATGCGGACCGGCACGCGCTGGGCGAGGCGCACGAAGGTGAAGATCGGATTGACGGAGGCAAGCCCGGAAGCGTCCGGCGCCGCATTGGGAACGTTGATGCCGCGAGCGAGCCCCTGAACCCTGCCGCGCAGCAAGGGCGTGTATCCCATCAGCTTGATCGTCGCCGCATCGCCTTCCTGGATGCGGCTCAGCGCGGTCTCCTCGAAATAGGCGTCGACCCAGTACGAATCGGAGTTGACGACCGAAAGCTGGAGGCTTCCCACGTTGGCGTAATTCCCAAGCTGGGCGGAAAGATTGGTGACATAGCCGTTGACCGGCGAGCGGACCTTGGTGCGCTCGAAATTGATGCGCGCCTGCTCGAGGTTCGCGAGCGCGGTCTGGTAAGTGGCCTCGGCGGTGGTCGCCTGGCTGATATAGGTCTGCCTCTCCTCCATGGTGACCGCGAGGTCGTTGAGCTTCTCGCGCCGGATCATTTCGGCGCGCGCGTTGTCCGCCACCGCCTGGGCTTGCTGAACCGACGCCTGCGCCTGACGGACGGCGATCGCATAGTTGCGTGGGTCGATCAGCATCAGGAGATCGCCCTTGTGGACGAACTGGTTGTCGACGACCGGCAGGCTGACAATCTCGCCGGCCACCTGCGGCGCGACCTTCACGACATAGGCGCGCACCGCGCCATCGCGCGTCCAGGGCGCGCCCATGTAATATTGCCACGCCCCCCAGCCGAGCAGCGCCGCAAGCGCGACAGCGGCCAGAGTCGCCAGAAAAGGCAGGGCGTGCACCGATGACAGGAAAGACTGGCGCCTGATCGCGGGCGCGGCCCCGATAGAGCCGGCTTTCAATTCAACGCGCGACATCAGCGCCCCCAGCGCGCCATGACAAGGACGATCGAGGAGACGATCATAACATAGAGCGCCAGTTCAAACAGCGCCGGATGCCAGACCCGTTCGGTCAGGCCGATGCGGTCGCCCGCTCGCCGGAGCAGGAGATAGATCACCCAGGCAAGGCCCAGGATCACCGCGATCGGCGCCACATAGAGCCCGAACAGGTTGATTTCGTTGAATCTCATCGCAGCGGCCGATCGAAACAAGCGGCGAATTCGGAGAGCTGACCGGAAATCGCCAGGACGCCGGCTCGAAGGCTCAACGGGATCCGCGATCTCGCATGGGGCAGGGCGGCGACCCGGCCGTCGATGTCGCCAAGACGCGCGATCGCTTCGCTGCTCCGTCCTTCGGCCAGCGAAACGAGCGCTGCGTCGACCATCGCGCTCGGGACAAAGCGCGGCGCGATATGACGAAGGCGCGTCATCTCCTTGCCGACCGCGACCATCGCGGCGAGTTCGGCGCGCTCTTGCCCTCCGGCCTGGTCCGGCATCGCCAGCAAGCAGGCGACGCCCTTGGCCTCCCAATCTTTCGACCTTCCAGGCGAAGCCCGTCTCATGAGTCGCCGAAAGTTCTTAAGCGTCAACGAGAGAAGCCGTTGGGTGCGGATTTCCGGCGAGACTGGAGGGATGATGCGCATGGCGACCGCGCCCACCGCGATGCCGGCGAGAATCGCGATCGCGCCATTCCAGAACTGCGACCCGTCGAAGTTCATGCCGTTTGTGATATTGAGCATCGGCACGAAATTAAACGAGGCGGCCGTGAACAGGAACGAATGGCGCCAGGGCAGAGCGATCAGAAATCCGAACGGCACGAGCCCGAGCCCGAGCGCGAGACACAGACTGGGGAAGGTCGTCGCCCTCGGGAGAACCACGAAAACCAGCACGGCCGCGGCGGCGGCGCTGATTGTGGTTCCCCTGAGAAACGTCATCGAGGCGGAATAGGCGAGGTCTCCCTGCAGCGGCAAGAGAATGACAATGACGGCGCAGAAGGTGATCGCCGCCACGCCATTCGGCCAGGCGCTCACGATCCAGAACAGCGAGACCGCCCCGACCGCCAACAGGACGCGCACCGCGTTGACGAACGCGGGCAGCCAGTCGGCGACATGCACATGCGCCCGTCCCCGCACCCGGATGATGTCGCGCGGGTCGATCACTCCCGTCAGGCCATTGAGAGCGCGCGCCATGCCAAGCATGCCGAGCGCGGCGTTGTCCGCGAGCAGCCTCTGCATCGGTGTTTCGGCGTCGAGGCGCGTCAGCGGCCGCACCGCCGAGCAGCACGCGTCGCGCAAGGCCGCCGGCTCCTCGGTCGAACGCGTGGCGTCCGGAGAAAGCCGCGTCCTCGGGAGGAGGTCGTAGACGGCCTTGGCCTCGCGGGCGGTCGTCGAGTCGCCCTTCAAGGCGATGGCGAACGTAATCTTGCGCCACGCGGAGAGCGTCTCCATCAGGCCTGCCACCGCCCGCTGAAGCGCTGACGAGCGATAGCGCAAATCGGACGCTTCGCCGATCGCCGCATCGATCATCGGATCGAGCGCAATGACGCGCCGCAGGAGACCCCGTCGAAATGAGCGAAACTGGTCGAGGTCGACGCTGGCGTCCGCGAGAGCGCGGCCAAAGCCATCAAGAATCTCGCCCGACAGCGCGGCGCATTCCGTTGCGAGCTTTCGTCGCGCATGCCCAAGGTCGGTCAGCGCAAGCACGACCCCCGCGGAAACGATGCCGATGCAGATCTCGAGCGCGCGGTCGACGGCGAAGATGAAGACGATTCCGTTCGTGCTCCCAACCGGCCCGAGAATGTCGATGGCGATGATCGCCGCCGTATAACCGGCGAGCGCCGCAGCGTAAGCGGCGAAATTGCGCAAGAGCGTCGCGACGAAGGCGGAGGCGGCGCACCAGAGCGTAAGCCCGACGAGGAAGCTCACCCGATCCTGGCGGAAGAAGGCGGCAAGGACCACGATTGCGATGGCGCCGATCACGGTCCCGATCATTCGGAACATCGACTTGCGCAGCGAGGCTCCGAGCACGGGCTGACAAACGAGCGCGGCTGTCGTCCCAGCCCAGGAGGGCTCGCTCAGCTCCAGCACAAAGGCGACATAGAGCGCAAGGCAGACGGAAGCCCACAATCTCAGGCCAAAGAGCAGCGCGGGCGTGGCGGTTCGGAACCGCTCCGCGAGCGAAGCGTCCCCGGACTTGCCGATCGTGGAGCTGACCGCGCTCATGGGCCCGGATCATATCACGGCGAGCAGCCCGCCATCGACATAGATGATCTGGCCGTTCACGTAGTCCGAGGCCCGCGAGGCGAGGAACACGGTGACGCCGATGAGGTCATCCGGCTTGCCCCATCGGCCCGACGGCGTCCGGCCTTTGACCCAGGCGTCGAACTTGGGGTCGTCGAGCAGCGCCCGGTTCATTTCGGTCGCAATATAGCCCGGGCCAATCGCATTGGCCTGGATGTCGTGCTTCGCCCATTCCGCCGCCATGGAGCGGGTGAGCATTCTGACCCCGCCCTTCGCGGCGACGTAGGGGGAAATGGTCGCGCGCGCGACTTCGCTGGCGAGCGAGGCGATGTTGATGATCTTGCCCCCGCGCCCGCGCGCGATCATGCGCCTGGCGGCCTCGCGGCCGACCTGGAACGAGCCGGTGAGATGGATATCGACCACGCGGCGCCATTCGTCGGTCTTGAGATCCACCATCGGCTTGCGGAGCTGAATGCCGGCGTTGTTGACGAGGATGTCGATCTCGACGCCCTCGGCGTCGAAATGCTCGAACGCGGCGAGGACCGCCGTCTCGTCGGCGACGTCGAACGCGCGTGTTTCGACCTTATGCCCGGCATCCGCAAACGACTTGGCGGCGCTCGCCAGCTTCTGCTCGTCGCGGCCGTTGAGAATGATCGCGGCGCCCGCCGCCGCGAGGCCTCGCGCCATTGCGAGCCCAAGCCCCTCCGAGGAGCCGGTGATGAGCGCGGTCTTGCCGCTCAGGTCGAACAAGCTGGACAAATTCATGGGACTCCCCCGCGACGTCGCCTCACGCAGCCAGATCGATCCGGACGGGCGTGTGGTCAGAGGCCTTGTCGCGCCCGCGCATCTCTTTGTCGATCATGACCGATTGCAGCTTGTCGGCGGCCTCAGGCGACAAGAGCAGATGGTCGATGCGGATGCCGTTGTTCTTCTGCCAGGCGCCCGCCTGGTAGTCCCAGAAGGTGTAGAGGCCCGCGGCGTCAGTCGTCGCGCGCAGCGCGTCGATCAGGCCGAGCGAAAGGAGCTCGCGGAACTTGAACCGGGTCTGTGGCAAGAAGAGAGCGTCGTTGACCCAATCCTCGGGACGCGTGGCGTCGCGGCCGTCGGGAATGACATTGAAATCGCCGGCCAGCACCAGCGGCTCTTCATATTCGAGGAGCTGGCGGGTGTGGAGGATAAGCCGCTCCAGGAAGGCGAGCTTGTAAGGGTATTTCTCCGAGCCGACGGGATTGCCGTTCGGCAGATAGACGCTCGCCACCCGCACCACGCCGTCGCCCGCGGGCACGACCGCCTCGATATAGCGTGACTGCGAGTCGTTCTCGTCGCCGGGGAGGCCGCGCGCGACCTCGAACGGCCGCTTGGAGAGGATGGCGACGCCGTTGAACGTCTTCTGCCCGTGCGTCTCGATATTATAGCCAAGCTCCTCGATCTCCATCCGCGGGAACTGCTCGTCGAGGCACTTGATTTCCTGCAGGCAAAGAACGTCGGGCTGCACCTCCTTGAGGTAAGCGAGGAGGTGCGGCAGCCGCTGACGGACGGAATTGACGTTCCAGGTGGCGATGCGCAAGCGCGAAGGCTCCTTTGAGTCTGAGAGAGAGCGCCAATCTGCCACGCTTCGTCAGGCAAGGGGAGGGCGCTAGGTAGTTTTCCCAATTGCCGACTTGCGTCCGGCGCGCTTCATTCAGTGATCCGATGGAACGCTCTCAAGGGATCGCCAAAATCCGAAGCGATAAGTCGATCCGCGCTCCGACCGGAGACCGACGTGGGAAAATCGGTAATGCCGGCGCATTCGGCGCCGGGCGAGGCGTTCTCGGAATGGCGGGGCGCTACGCGAGCATCTGAGGAAATCTGCGGTACAGGGGGAAAGTATGAAAGAAGCGGATCGGCAAAAGAGGAATAAGGATCGTCTCGCGGAACTCTACCCGGCCTTTCGCGCGCGCGTCCAAAAGGTGATCGTCGACCTTGAAATCAAGCGGGATTCGTCCGCGCATCCAGGATGCGTGGCGATCGCCCGCGGACCAGTTGATAGCCTTCGAGCATCACCGCGCAAAAGTGAGGTTTGGATTTCATAACGTCACGGCAAAAGACGACAGTCCGGAGGCGCTGGCCGTCGACATGCTCGACGACGACCATCCTCTGACGCCGACCAGAAATTACTTGCTGCATTTGGCCGCTGCCGCGGAAAAAGCTGGGGTTGTGACAGGCATCCGCTGGGGTGTGCCCAAGAAGCTGATCCAGGCAATTGACGCCGCGGTCGCAGCGCGAGACTGGGACGCCCAAGTCAAAATCGGCTGGGACCCGACACATATCGAACCGGTTGGCCTCACGATCGCTCAAGCCAAATCCGGCCAGAGGCCGACATGACATGACGCAAGTGTGGGATTGAATGGGCGGCGCGGCGGCGAAAGGGCCTCCTGGTCTCCTTACGCTCGCGCGGTGCGCCGTGGCATGGCCTTTGTCGTAGGATAACTCGATGCCAAAAAAGATGCTGATCTTACGGGGCAATTCTGCAGGCGCAGGAACGTTTCCGGACGAGGAAGGACACAAGATCGCGTGGCCCGACGGGGCCTTGCACGTACGCGCCGCCAGCGAATACGCCAGCAGCATGGCGTTTGAGCCAATAGTCCTGGACGTGCCGGGGCAGCCGCAGGGTCAGGGCAGCCCGCAGGCTAAAGCCGCTCTCAAGGAATTTTTTAACGATGAAGAGATTTCAGCGTTCTATGGATTTTCCGGCGGGGCGTACAACTTGAGGCATATTCTTGAATATCTGGCGTTGAACAAACCAGAAGCCCTGCGCCGTATTATTTTGATCATCGTTCTGGGTGTGCCTGACCGGCCAAAAGCCATGTTTGAGTTGTCCAGATATAACGATATTGTAAGAAACGGCAATCACCACCCGGCGTGGGCGCCAGTCAGTTGGGAGGTTGTCTACGGAACAAACCCGCCGCCGTCAGCGCTGCCAAAAGGAATTCCGAAGAATACCGACACGCACATGTTCGGCCCGGATGCGTTGCTAGCGGGAGGGTGGGTTGATCATGCTTAAGAACGAGGGGCTCGCGGCCTGCGTCGCGGCCCTGCTCTGGTTGGGGTCGAGGTGGGAGGCCGGGCCGAGGCCGGCATCATTCTCCAAACCCCGGCGGGGCTCAACCCGGCGACCATTTCCGTTTCGTCTTCGTCACCGACGGCATCCGTGACGCGACCTCCACGAACATCGCTGACTACGACAGTTTTGTGAATGCCCAGGCGGGAGGAGCCACGTACAATGGCGTGGTGGTCAACTGGCTCGCCATCGGTTCGACGGATTCGGTAGACGCGATCGATCACGTCGGTCAGGCGACCGCTCCCGTGTACTTGTCCGACGGGACGCTGGTAACCACCTCCACGACCCCCGCGGGACTCTGGTCCGGGGCACTCGTCCACGCGATCAACCTCGACCTCGCGGGCAACCCCGTCGCCCTGTCTTTTTCGTTTGGACCGGCACTAATCCCTTCGGCACCGGGTTCGGCGGGCCGCTCGGGTCCGCCCCGACACCGCAGGTAGGCTCCACCACCGACACCGACGACGCCTGGATATCCTCGGGTCGCAGCAACATACGCGACCTCAGACAGCTTTACGGGATCTCGTCGGTGCTCACCGTCCCATCTCCCGCTGTCCCCGAGCCTTCAACCCTGACCATGCTGGGTGCAGCGGTCAGCGTAGGTCTCGCCATCAATTGGACTCACCACCGCCGCGCTCAGCGAAGGCTCGTAAGGCCGCTCGCGACGACTGCGTAAGCCAGGTAGGCAAGGCGCTTTGCGCCTCGGAATTCAGGTCAAATGGGAGCCTTCAACTGTCTCGACCCTAATGACGTCGACTGACGGCCCAGGCCGCCCAATGGTGGACGAGAAGGCGGACGGCCATGCGGCGCAATTGAGACGCGGCCCCTAATCCTCGATCGCCTGATAGGCCAGCGCGCGCAGGTCGAACTCCGGCAGGTCGAAGCTCATCATCGACTGGGTCATGAAGAGGCCGACGACCTCTTCCTTCGGATCGACCCAATAATGGGTCTTCGCCGCGCCGGACCAGCCGAACTCGCCGACCGAGCCGGGCGCAGCGGATTGCGCCACATCCATGAGCACCCGCGAGCCGAGACCGAAGCCGTAGCCGGGCAGGGGCAGGCCGCTGATCTCGAGGGGCAGGAGCGCCGGCGGCACGAAATTCGCGTGCATGAGTTCGAGCGTCTTGCGTCCGATGACGCGCTCGCCGTCAAGCTCTCCGCCGTTCGCCAGCATCTGGGCGAAGCGGAAATAATCGCCGATGGTGGTGAACAGGCCATGCCCTCCGCGCACGAACACGTCCGGCGAATCGACCGGATAGGACTTCGACACGTCGAGGCGGGCGTTGACGCCGCTCATCCACGCGGCGAATTCGCTGCCCATGGTCACGCCGGCGTCGAGCACGTCCGGGCGGCCGTACATGGCGGCCAAGCGGTCGCGTTTTTCGGCCGCGACGCCGAACGCCGTGTCGCCCATCCCTAGCGGCTCGAACAGGCGTTCGCGCAAGAAAGCGCCGAGCGGACGGCCGGAGATGACCTCGATCACCCGGGCGGCGACGTCGATGCCGACGCTGTAGCGCCAGCGCGAACCGGGCTGAAAGGCGAGCGGAAAGCGCGCCAGATCGTCAATGGCGGCCTCAAGCGTGTGGTGAGCGCTCAGCAGCTTGGCTTCGCCGTACGTCATACGGAGCGGGAACTCCTCGACGAAATGGTAGGAAAGGCCGCTCATATGGGTCATCAAGTCGCGGATCATGATCGGGCGAACCGGAGCGACCAGACTGCCGTCAGCCTCCCTGACCTTCACCGCCCCGAAGGCCGGAACATATTTCGCCAGCGGGTCGATCAGCCGGAAGCGCCCTTCCTCGAGCAAGGTCATGAGGCCCACGCAGATGATCGGCTTGGTCATCGAGTAGAGGCGGAAGATCGTATCGGCGGTCATCGCCGCGCCGCGCCTCCTTGTCGCGCCAGCCGAATTCGCCGACATGCACGACTTTGCCGCGGCGGGCGATGAGCGTATTGATCCCGGCATAAACACCGCTATCGATGTAGGCCTGCATCGCTGGACGGATGCGCTCCAGGCGTCGGGCGTTCATTCCGGCCGCTTCAGACGGTGCGACTATGGTGTTCATTTTTCCTCCGTGTGCGGGCGCCCTCGGACGGGCCCAGACAGGCGGGCGAGCCGGCCACCGCCGATTTGGAGTTGCCCGCGCCCCTCCAAGGCGGTAGCTGCTTTAGACGACGAATGACGAGGGCGTAAACCTCTCATGAGGGCTTGATGGCCAAGCGCAGGTTCACGATCGTTCTGATCAAGCCGTCGCACTACGACGACGACGGCTATGTCATCCAGTGGCGCCGCTCGACGCATCCCCTCGAACAGCCTGGCGAGCGTCTATGGCTTGCTTCGCGAATGCGCGGAGGCGCGTGTTCTCGGGCCCGACGTCGATATCGAGTTCGAGATCTACGACGAGTGCAACACCATCGTCGATTTTCCCGCCATTTCGAAGCGCATTCTCGCCGACAGCGGAATGGTCGCTCTGGTCGGCGTCCAGATCAAATCAGTTTCCGCGCGCGCTCGACATCGGCCGCCAGTTCCGCAAGCAGGGCGTGACCGTCGCCGTCGGCGGGTTCCACGTTTCGGGCTGCATCGCCATGCTGCCCGAACTGCCGCCCGACCTGAAAGAAGCCCAGGCGCTCGGCATGATCCTATACGCAGGCGAGGGCGAAGGCCGGCTCGCGGAGTTCCTGAAGGACGTCAATTCGGGCAGCCCAAGCCCGTCTACAATTACCTGAACGACATGCCGGACATGGCGGCGGCGGCCATTCCCGTGCTGCCGCGCCCGGTCGTGACCAAGGTGGCCGGGCACTACACCAGCTTCGACGCCGGACGCGGCTGCCCGTTCCAGTGCTGCTTCTGCACCATCATCAACGTCCAGGGGCGCAAGTCGCGCTATCGGACGCCCGACGACGTCGAGGCGATCGTGCGCGCCAACGCCGCGCAGGGCGTCACCCGCTTCTTCGTTACGGATGACAATTTCGCCCGCAACCGCAACTGGGAGCCGATCCTCGATCGCCTGATCGACTTGCGCGAGAACCAGGGTTTTCGGATCAGGCTCCTGCTGCAGGTCGACACCCTCTGCCACAGGATCCCGGGCTTCATCGAGAAGGCGGCGCGGGCCGGCTGCAACGCGGTCTTCATCGGCCTTGAGAACATCAATCCCGAATCGCTCATGGGCGCGAAGAAGCGCCAGAACAAGATCTGGGAATATCGCGAGATGCTGCAGCCGTGGCGACGCGCCAAGGTCATGACCTGGGCCGGCTATATCCTCGGCTTTCCCACCGACACGCCAGAATCGATCGCCCGCGACATCGACACGATCAAGCGCGAACTGCCGATCGACATTTTCGAATTCTTCTTCCTCACGCCCTTGCCCGGCTCGGAGGACCATAAAGTCCTGCATCTCAAGGGCGCGTGGATGGAGACGGACATGAACAATTACGATCTCGAGCATGTCTGCGCCAACCACGCGATCATGTCCGCCGATGCGTGGCGCGGCGTCTATCGCGACGCCTGGAAGCGCTATTATTCGGACGCGCATGTCGAGACCGTGCTGCGCCGCGCGGTCGCGAGCGGCATCGCTCCGCGCAAGATCACCGATGCGATGACGGTGTTCTCGGGCTCGTCGCGGATCGAGCGCGTTCACCCGCTGCAGTTCGGCTACGTGCGCCGCAAGATCAGGACGCAGCGCCGGCACGGGCTCCCGGTCGTGAACCCGCTCGTCTTCTATCCGTGGCGCGCCTGGGACTTTGTTTCGGTTGCCGGAAAATGGGCCGCGCTCGCCTTGCGCTACCGCGCGATCCTGCGTCGCGTCGTCGCCGACAAGGACGGCGCGGCTTACGTGGACGAGGCGCTCAAGCCCGCGACCGAGGTCGACCACGAGCACGATTTCGTCGCCGGCTACGCCGACAAGATTCCCGATACCCATGGCGCGCCGAAGCGGGAGCACCGCGGCGGCAGCTGCCCAATGAGGGTCGGTGGCGATGCCCAAGGAGTATGATGAGCAGGTTGCAAAGCTATTGCAGCATATTCGAATATCTCTGCCGGCGCTGGGCAACGCCACTTTATCGGACGAGGACTATTACGCCTCCTTGCCACTCTGCGTGATTGACGCCGTATTTTCGATCGGCGTTCGTTACGAGGGGACGCGGCGAGTGGTTAGCAATTGGTGCGACGCGCAAACTCCGCATTGGACGAGGATTGACAATTCAAGGAGCCCAGAGAGAGCAAGGCACGGTCGCACAATCAGCGATTTCCTCCACGTAGCAAGGGCAAAAGTGCGGACGTATTGGCGGATTTTTCTCTTTAATAAGAACCGACAACGTACCTCCGCCCGCGGAAGGTCGATCTTGAAGGCTGAGGCAGTCCGTCAGTTCGCCAGTATTTTGCTCTCGCACGGCATCGAAACATTCAGCGACTTGAATGACGAACAGCGCGTTCAGGCTGCGAAGGACGAAATTCTGCAGATACCTGGGCAGCGATCTGGATTGTCGTTTGATTATTTTCTTATGCTCTCCGGCTCAGACGAAACCGTAAAACCCGATCGGATGATATGCCGCTTCGTGGCCCATGCGCTCGGAGTGGATTTCGGTTCCGTCAGACATGGCTCGTGGGCTGATTGTAGAAGCGTGCAACAAACTTAGGCACCTTTTCCGAAAAGCTTGACACCGCGCCTTCTTGACAATGCCATTTGGAATTTCCAGCGTAGGCTCAAAACGTCGACAAAACCCTCAAGCGTAAACTCGAACCTCGGCGGCGCTCGACAGATGGCCGCCGCTGACTGAGTGAGCGTCCTTGGCGATATCGGGCAGCTCTCTGCTTCAATCCAACCCGCGCCCGCCCAACCCCGCCATCACCGCCTGTCCCTCCGCCCACAGCCTTCGCGTCAGCGCCTCGGCGCCCTCTTCGCGCGCCAGCG